>NZ_FNWZ01000001.1:0-1439245 GCF_900108575.1 Tardiphaga sp. OK245
ACGTTCCGCCTGCGGTGTTTTTTCGGTTGCTTGCACATCTGCCATGGCGAACGGTCCCATCACCAAAATTAATGTCCCAGGGCGGAGGGACAGGGTAGCCGCAAAGCACTTGGCCGAACGCGTTTTGACTTGGTCGTCCGTCACACTGTCCAGGGGTTTGTCTATCCGAAGATCGGCCGTCTCCTTGCCAGTGGCAGTGCTGGCGCAGATCCGTCCTGCCCGAAGACAGACGTTCCCCCATGAACCGCGTGACGCCGCATCTCCGGCGTCCACCGCATCCCACCCCGCGAACGTGACGATCGCGATCGCCCCTCTCGGTGGGGCAGGACAGAGGGGAATATAAACCTGATGGAGATATTGTCAACGGGATATAGGAATAAATGTTTGGGTGCTGTATATCGCCCCATACTGTCATTCCGGGGCGGGACCGGCGCCGCAGGCGACGGGACTGAACCTCAGCCACTCCAATTGGAGTGGCGGGGAATCCCAACGTTGGAGTCTCCGTAGAGCCAAACACTCCGGGATTCCGGGTTCGCGCTCTGCCGGCTTCGCCGGCGACGCACGCCCTCAGGCAAACCAATTGGTTTGCCGGGGAATGACGAGCTTGGATCAGGATTCCCCGCCACCCCAAGCGGAGCTGCGCGGAGTTAACGTTCGCACCGGCCATCGCCGCTACGGCACATCTTTGGCTGGCAGGACGGGCACGGGCAGCGGGGCGAATGTGATGGACTGGGAGTCGCCGCGCATGAAAGCGGGGTCCAGCAGGCCACCGCCGGACGGATCGCCGCCCGGTTCGCCGCTGGCGAACAGCGCACCGGGCGGCCCACCAGGTGGCAACTCGCCCTCGCCGGATCCGAATTGCGCGGCACGCCCGCCTTGCGGATGACCCGCGGCGATCTCAGTGCGCGCACGCTCGGCCTTGCGCGCGAGCGCGGTGGAGTAAGGCCGCCGATAGGCCCGCGGCGCCCCGCTCGGGAGATTGTCGTCGTCGAGGGCCTCGACCCACATGTGGATGGCACCGGGCTCGCCCTGGGCGATGTTGGGCTCGACGCTGCGCACCCACAACAACTGGAAGTTCGGCGGCAGCGGATCGTCCGCCGACCAGCCGAGCAGGCCCTGGGTGCGGAAGAACACCAGCACGTAAAACGCCGAAGTCACCGCCACCGCGGCGGCCTTCACCGGCCACGGCAGCCGCGTCCGCACCACCGCCAGCAACAGCAACAGGCCGAGCAGCACGTAGCCGAGCGACAGACCGATAATGCTGGCTTGCAGGCTCATCGCTTCATCCGGCCTTGCGCTCCCTGTACCGCTTGTTCAGCATCTGCACGAGCGATGTCTGGTCGTGATTGACCTCGGTAACATTGCCGGCCTTGTCCATGATGAAGCGCACCGCGGTTGTCTCGGCGCCGCCATGATCGACATTGACGGTGTCGTAGTGCACCACCTGTACTTTCGGATTCAGTTTCTCGACCTTGACCGTCACTGGCACTGGCTGTCCGGTCAACGCCGCGAAATGGTAGATGTTGACGATGTACTCGCCGGCCACGATGCCGCGCAGGCTGACGATCTCCTGCCGGATCGGCGAGAGCACCTTCTGGCCGTTGACCATGATGAAATCGTTGAGCCCGCCGCGGTCATCGCGGTCGAGCACCATGAAGCCGGTCTCGCGCCGCCGGTACCATACAATGTTGCCGAGCGGATCCTGCACGAACATGTCGATGTCGTCCGGGTGCTTGTCGGGCCAACTCACCGTGATCATGAATTCCAGCTTGGGATCGACCTTGCCTTCGTCGTCATGGGTCTTGATCGCCAGCAGCGCGATGAAGAACAGGAAGGCAATCACCTGCAGCGCCTTGAACAGCATGACGCCGAGCGGATCGAACGCCGCCGCAGGAGGCTCGAATTCGAACTCGTCGATCACCTCGCATGCTCCGCTTCACGTTCGAGCAGCGACACGGCGTGGACGTCGATGACGCCGACGGCAAAGGCGAACAGTTTGGCGGTTGCGTCCTCCAGCATGTAATACTGGATGCGGATCAGGATCGAACCGATTAGCCCCGCCAGCGTGGTATACATCGCCACCGCCATGCCCTCGCTCATCAGGTTCATGGAGGCCTTGATGGCGCCCTGATTGCCGGTGTCGAGGCCAGCGATCGGCGCCAGCATCATGATGAAGCCCACTATCGTGCCGATCAGGCCGAGTTTCATCAGCGTGTCGCCGGCAAAGCCGCCGAATCCGTTCGAGCCGCGCAAATTTCCGGCGAGACGACGCAGCAGCAGCGTCTGGTCGAGCTGCCGACCACTTTGCAGTGCGGACTTCACGGCGAGGTCGCGGATATGCGACGCCATCAGGCCTTTCGGTAACGCACCGACGCCGTCGATCGCGACACCGTCGCCAGCCACGACGATGCGTTGGCCGCCCTCCGCGAATAGTTGCGCTGCACCCCGCGCCGCGTCGGCTTCGCGCGACACTGCGATCAGGCGCCACAGGCAATGCAGCGACGCACCGAAATAGAGCAGTACGATCACTGACGATATATAGGTGCGATCGACGGCAAGCATCTGCCGCACCAGGCCATAGTGCCAGAGCAGAACCGCGGCGAACAGACAGAGCCCGGTAAAGATCAACCAGTGCAGTAGCGGCGCGCGATCCGCCGGATCGAGATGATGCCGGCTCACCACATGTCCCTCCTGCTGGTTGTTTCACCGATCACGATCGGCGGTTGGCTTCAATCTGCCGCCTGTACGACTGAGCCTCCAAGGGCATCGCACCCGCGACATACCGGGCAAATTGCCCAAACGATGCAGAACCGCTTGCCAGACCACGGCGCGTGCCGCTTTAATATCAACGTCTCACCGCGGGGAATGCGATCATGCGCCTGCTGATACATCTCGTTCTTCGTCTCGTCGCCGTGGTGCTGCTCTGTCTGGCCTGTACGATCGGATGGATTCTGGTCGATGCGCACCGCACCATCGAGGCCGACACCGCCGCCTCCGCCGACCGCGTCGCGACAACCCTGCAGAACCTGTACTGGCGCGAATTGCTGTGGCGCGACGGCACTTACCGCGATGCACTGCTGCCGCTGCCGGACTGGAAATCCATTGCGACCATGAAGGTGATCGCGCCAGGCGTATGCATTGACTTCCGGCTCGGCAGCGCGCCGCCCTTCGACCTGTGCAGCCAGACCGAAGACATCGGCAGCCCGGCGCCATCATGGTTCGTCAGTCTCTACGGCGCGCTATTCGGGCCACATGCCACGCAGACGCGGCCGCTAACCGTGCGGCAGCGCGATGCCGGCACCGTGCAAGCCCGTGTCGACCCCGCCACCGCCGTGCGTCAGGCATGGCGGCAGGTGACCGTGATGGTCAGCATCGCCGCGGCGATGGCGCTGGGCATCAGTCTGCTCGCGATCCTCCTGATCGGCCATGCGCTGATGCCGGCCCGGAGCATCGTACGCGGCCTGCGCCGCCTCGAACATGGTGACCACCGCCATCGCCTGCCCGCTTTCGGCGCCACCGAATTCAGCCATATCGCCCGCGCCGTCAACGATCTCGCCGGCCGTCTCGCGGCCACCACCGCCGAACGCGTGGCGCTGACCAAGCGACTGTTTCAAGTACAGGAAGAAGAACGCCGCGCACTGGCGCGCGATCTGCACGACGAGTTCGGCCAGTGCCTCACCGCCACCGCGGCGCTCGCCGCCGCCATCGAGACCGGCGCCACGCCGTCCCGTCCGGATCTCGCCGACGATGCTCGCGCCATCGCCCGCATTACCGGCCAGATGATGACGACACTGCGCAGCGCGCTGGCGCGGCTGCGCTCGCAGGATCTCGAGGAACTGGGATTGCAGGCCAGCCTTGCGCAACTGGTGGCGCAGTGGAATGCGAGCACAACGCGGCGCGCGGTGTTTCATCTCGACGTAACCGGCGATCTCACCGCCGTCCCCGCAGAAGCCGCCGTCAACATCTACCGCATCGCGCAGGAGTGCCTCACCAACGCCGCACGCCACGGCCGGCCGCAGCACGTTCATCTCCGCGTCAGCCATGGGGAAGAGGTCCGCGACGCCATCGCCGTCAGTGTCGAGGATGACGGCGGCGGCGACGCCGCACAGGCCCACACCGCCTCCGGTCACGGCATTCTCGGCATCCGCGAACGCATCGCAGCGCTTGGCGGCAGCCTGTCGATCGGCCCGGCGGCACACGGTATCCGCGTGGCCGCGGTGATTCCGCTGCTGCCACGACAGGCGGCGGCATGACCGCCGTCAGCATCCTGCTGGTCGACGACCATCCGGTGGTGCGCGAAGGCTATCGCCGGCTACTGGAGCGGCAGGCCGGTTTTCGCGTCAGCGCCGAGGCCGAGGATGCCGCTGCGGCCTATCGTGCCTATCAGGCAGAGCGCCCGGACGTGGTGGTCATGGATCTGTCGCTGCCCGGCCCCGGCGGGCTGGAAGCGATCCGGCATATCCGGCAATGGGATCGCACCGCGCGCCTGCTGGTATTCACCATGCATGCGAGCGCCGCGTTCGCGCTGAAAGCGTTCGAGGCGGGCGCCTGCGGCTACATCACAAAGAGCAGCGCGCCGCACGAACTGGTGCGCGCCATCGCCACCGTCGCCCGCGGCGGACGCGCATTGAGCGAAGACATCGCGCGCGAAATCGCCAGCGAGCGGCTCGGCAACGAACGGTCGCTGGTGGAAGATCTCGGGCCGCGCGAAACGGAAATCCTGCGGCTGGTGGCGTCAGGCTGGACCACGGAGCAGATCGCGACGTCGCTCAATCTGAGCACCAAGACCGTGCAGAATTATCACTACCAGATCAAATCGAAGATCGGCGCGCGCACCGACGCGCACCTGGTTTGGCTTGCCACCGCCGCCGGCCTGGTCGCGCCGGACAACGCGGCCTAGCGTGTGATGTACAGAGCGCGACGACCCACGCAGTGCTTGCGCTGATCTCGCCGCCGGCAAGCGGGGCAAGGTGCCTCCTCAGCCGTTATCGACGAGGTCTTCTTCCAGGATCGCCATCTGGAACTGGAACGAGCGATCATCGTCTTCGTCATCGACGAACAGCACGCCGATAAATTCTTCGCCGATATAGACTTCGGCGGAGTCGTCCTTCTTCGGGCGCGGCACCACGCGGAGCTTCTGGTTGCCGAACACGCGCTTGAGATAGGCGTCGAGCTTTCTGACTTCCTGAACGTCCACAGGTGTCTCCAATGCAGTTGATGTCTGTTGAGCTGATGGAGAGAAGCTTTAATGCGAGATGGCGTCCACGGCTAGGCCGTTTCTCGAAAAATCACGCCATCCCACAAGTGAACGAAAACGCGTGCAATATCAGCGCTTGCAAATCGCAAGCCCAGAAGTCTCAGCCCCTGAAAATCAGAGCCCGATCGCGTTCAGCATCTGGTTCATGGTGCGCGACGGCTCCGAACAGCCGGCTTCGCCAACGATCTTCGCCGGTACGCCCGCCACGGTGACGTTGTGCGGCACAGGCTTGACGACAACGGAGCCCGCGGCAATCCGCGCGCAATGGCCGACCTCGATATTGCCGAGAATCTTGGCGCCGGCGCCGATCAGCACGCCGTGGCGAATCTTCGGATGGCGGTCCTCGTTTTCCTTGCCGGTGCCCCCGAGCGTCACGCCGTGCAGGATCGACACGTCGTCTTCGATCACAGCGGTTTCGCCGACGACAAAGCCGGTCGCGTGATCGAGAAAGATTCCGCGGCCGATCTTGGCGGCAGGATTGATGTCGGTCTGGAAGGCGGCCGACGAGCGGCTCTGCAGATACCACGCAAAGTCCTTGCGGCCCTTTTTGTGGAGCCAATGCGCAAGACGATGCGCCTGGATGGCGTGGAAGCCCTTGAAGTACAGCAGCGGATCGATGAAGCGCGTGGTGGCGGGATCGCGGTCGAACACGGCGACGAGGTCGGCGCGGAACGCATTGCCAAGATCCGGCTCGTCGCGCAGCGCTTCGTCGAAGGTCTGGCGGATCAGGTCGCCGGACAGCGCTGCGTGATCGAGACGTTCGGCAACGCGGTGCACCACCGAATCTTCCAGACGGTTGTGATGCAGCACGGTCGAATAGATGAAGGATGCGAGTTCAGGCTCGCGATGGACGATGTCTTCCGCCTCGGAACGGATGCGATCCCAGATCGGATCCAGCGTTGCGAGTTTTGAATTCTGCGGATTGATGCTCTGCACGGCCATGGCGGACTCGCAATTTCCTGAATAGTGCATCGGTTATAGCACAAGACGCGTCGCTGTCGTGACACGGCTCCTGCCATCGTGAACGGTGGCTTACCCGGCAATCCTCCGCTAACACATTGAAAGCGCAGACATTCCCGGGACGACCCCACCCCGCCCACAAACCGGGCGTGCATCAGAAGTGGGCGCTCGTGTGATCAAAACAAGGTGCGCCCCTCGCCAATTGTCATCACGGGCGGCGGGACAGGAAATCCAGCACGCCTTCCTTGTAGACGCGATCGCCGACCGCCCGCATGTGATCGCGGTTGGGGATATCCAGCACTTCAGAGCCGGCGATGACCTTCTGCAACTCCTGCGCGGAACCGCTGATCTCGTCCGTCGTTCCCACCGCGATCAGCAGTGGCACCTTGATGGCGGCGGCTTCCTCATTCGTCATCAGCCGGCGCGAGCCGCGCAGACAGGCTGCGAGCGCGCGGCGGTCCGAACGGGTCTGATCGGCGAAAGCGCGGAAGGTGCGGCCGACGGGATCGGTGACGTCGTCGAGCGAGTCCGCCTCGAGCGCGAGGGCAACGTTCTCGCCGGGACCGCCGCCCTTGATGAGGCCGATGCCGAGACCGCCGAAGATCGCGCTGCGGATCAATTCGGGATGGCTATAGGCGATATAGGCAGTGATGCGCGCGCCCATCGAATAACCCATCATGTCGGTGCGGGAAATGCCGAGATGCGCGAGCAGCGCGCGCACGTCGGCGGCCATCGCGCCGATGCTGTATTGTTCGGAATCGTAGAGCTTGCTGGAATCGCCATGGCCGCGATTGTCGAGCGCGATGACGCGGCGATTGTGCTTCTTCAATTCCGACACCCAGGTCGGGTAGACCCAGTTGACGTTCTTGCTCGATGCAAAGCCATGCACGAGAACGATCGGATCGCCCTCGCCTTCATCGAGATAAGCAATTTCGACAGCGCCGTTGTGAAAGCTCGGCATCCAGAATTCCGTTACGATTGAGAGATGGGGTGATTGAGAGAATGAATGGTGGTGATGGGAAGCGCTCAGTTTACCCGTGGACGAGCACCGGCGCCAGTGAGTGAGCCGGCGCGGGATGGCGGAGAGCCATGTCCCTGAGTAATGCGTCCTTGCGTGAGATGTCCTGCAGCAGAGCGTCCTGCCGTACCGCAAGCTCGCGGCGCGCACGCCTCGCCTTGGAGCGCTGCAGCCACGACCAGGTGATGCGTTCCGTGGTTGCCTTGATCGACACGACAAATCCGAGCAGCGCGAACAGCGCCCAGAACACCCACATCGAGAGATTGAATGCGCCCGCCGCCAGCAGCAGCGCACCACGGCCGAACATCTTCATGATCGCGCGTGTCTGGCCGCCCTTGGCCGTCGCCAGCCGCGCTGCGCGCGTGACGTCTTTCGGGCTCTGGGCGATACGCAGCGTATCGAGCGCGCCGCGCGTGCCGGCCTTCTCGCCGACACGACCGACATCCCCGGCGAGACGCACGATGCCGCCGGCCTTCTCGGTGCGGAACGCCGCCTTCACCGCAGTGATGGTTTGCCCCGGCCGCAGGATCGACGCATCGGCCACCGCGGCGCGCAGCATCGGACCATCCACCACGCCGCGCGCCGAGCGTGCCGCCCAGGTGGTAAGCCCCTCGCCGATCCGCCCGACCTTGCGCGCATCCTTCACCAGTGTGAGGCCCGCGCGCACCGGCGCGACGCCGCCAACGCTGACATAGGTCGCTGCGGTCACGGCAAGACCGGCCGCGGCAAGGCCGAGGATCAGGTGATCGGTATCCTCACCCAACGCCATGTGCTTGCCCTCGCGCACCACGTCGCGGATATCGCCGAACACAAAGAGATCGCCGGCGACGGTACCCGACAGGCTGCCGACATCATCGGCCGTGCCGGTGACAAAGCCAGTCGCAAAGCGGCTGGCGAAATGGGAGGCGGAATTCTCGTCCGCAACCGCCTCGGTCACGCGCCTGGCGAGATCGTCCGGCAGTTGGATATTCTTCGCAGCGGCGACATCGGCAAAGCTCTTGGCGAGGTCGGCATCCCGGGCCGCGAGTGCCTCCTCGATATTGCGGGCGAGCACCGCGGGATCGTTCCGCAATGCAGAGCTGAGTTGCGCATCGGCCAGAGCGACGGGGTCATCCTGCGCGGCGAGCACGGCGCCGGCGTCGCGCGCATGCGGCAGCAACAGCAGGCCGGCGGTCGCGCAGACCGCTACCCCCGTCAAAGCTGTGTCGAGCCGGAACCACATGGCGGAAAACCCTATCCTTGCACCTCTTTAGAAATGGTGCGTCACATCGTGGACACAACTGCCCCGACGAAAGAAGGGCTATTCGGAGACACCCGAATTGTGTCGAATTTGTACGAATGAATGACCCCTGCACGGTCTAGGAATCATGGTTCCGGACCAGTATGGTGCGCCGCACTGAATGGCGCGCCGGCTCATACGCCCGCGGCTGTTGCGAGCAAAGGTAGAGAAGATGTCCGACCACGTGGTTCCGCACTTTCACAATGACGCCGGCGTTCCGATCATCGAGATCGGCTCGCAGGAATTCATGTGCGTGGGTGCCAATCCGCCGTTCGATCATCCGCATGTCTTCCTCGACCTCGGCAACGATAACGAGATCATCTGCCCGTATTGCTCGACCCTCTATCGCTTTGCCGCCGATCTAGGCGCCGGCCAGTCACGTCCGCCGGAATGCGTGGTGAAAGACAAGGTTGCCTGATTTCCGGCCGTGACGGCGCCGCGCACCATCGTCATCGCTGGTGCGGGCATCGGTGGACTGACGGCCGCGCTGGCGCTGGCCGCCCGGGGCTTTCGCGTCCTCATCTGTGAGAAGACCGGACGGCTTGAAGAAGCCGGCGCCGGACTGCAGCTCTCGCCCAATGCGACCCGCATACTGATCGGCCTTGGCCTGCAACCACGCCTTGCGCCCCATGTCACGACGCCGGCCAGTGTGAGCATCATGACCGCGCGCAGCGGCGGCGAAGTGATCCGCCTGCCACTCGGCAGCGCCCGCGATGACGCACCCTACTGGCTGGTGCATCGCGCCGATCTGCAATCGGCGTTGCTTGGTGCGGTCACCGCGCATTCCGACATCGAACTGCGCCTTGGCTGTCCCGTGGACAACCTCCGCGCCACGCCCGCCGGTATCATCGTCAACGGCGAGTCGGTGCTGGCCTTGATCGGCGCCGATGGCGCGTGGTCTTTCGTGCGACGGCAACTGTTTCCCGAAACGCAGCCGCACTTCTCCGGTCTCATCGCCTGGCGTGGGACGCTGGAAACGAGCCGGCTGAAAAGCGACTTGGTCCCCCATGGCGTCCAGCTCTGGATGGGGCCGAAGGCCCATCTCGTTGTCTATCCGGTGTCATCGGGCGAGCGGATCAACATGGTCGCGATCATGCCCGGCGCCGCGATGCAGCCGGGCGGCAGCGATGCTGGCGACGCCAGCGAGATCCGCCGACATTTTGCAGCGTCGCGCTGGCCCGCCAATGCACGCGCCATGATCGAGAGCGTCGATAACTGGCGGCGCTGGCCGCTGTTCACACTGCCGGACGGCGGCATGTGGCACGAGGGATCCGTGGCGCTGCTCGGCGATGCAGCCCATGCGATGCTGCCTTTCGCCGCGCAGGGCGCAGGCATGGCCATCGAGGATGCGGCGGTCCTGGCGCAATGCCTTGGCCCGGTCGGCGACGATGCCGCAGCGATCGCGCCCGCATTGGCGCGCTACGCCGCGCTACGCCAGCCACGCGTCACCCGCGTCCAGCGCACCGCCCGGCAATCAGGCCAGATCTATCACCTGCGCGGCCCGATGGCGCTGGCGCGTGATCTCACGATGCGCGCGCTCGGCACCGAGCGCCTGCAGGTGCGGCAGGACTGGATCTATAACTGGAAGCTTTGAGCCGGACCGTTCAGGAGCGCGCGCCGGATCGTCTCGCCGCGGCAGGCGCTGGCTTGACAGGAGCGGCCGGCGCACTCGCCACACACTTGCTCTTCTGCCAGTTCTCTTCTGCCAGCTTGGCCTGCGCCCGCGTGGAGATGTAGTCGTTGCGATAGGCGAGTTCGCTGACCACCGCGCCGCCCGTGCCGGTCTGCGCCTTGTCGATCAGCCCCTGCAATTCGGCCGTCCGCGTCGCAAGCGTCTTGCGCTCGATCTCAAGCTGCGGACAGTCATAGAGGTCATATTTCGCAGGATCGACAAAGGCGCCCGACACCATGCCATCGCCCATGCTGGCGCAGCCGCCGAGATAGCCGGCTAGGACAAACAGCGACACTATCGCAACAGCACGCGTCGGCAGGCGGGAACGGGAAGGACAAACGATCATCGGGACTTTCTAGCCGGGCAGGATTGAAGTTGCGTAAAGCAGCCGCCGGTGGCCGGATTGAGGCTAAAGTTCCCCTGAAGGCTGGTGCGGACGGCGGGAATCGAACCCGCACGACGTTGCCATCGAGGGATTTTAAGTCCTCTGAGCCAGTCACATCTAACTGATTTTACTAAGAAAAAATAATCAGAAATTTAGCACGAGCTATTATTGGTGCTAAAAACTGGCGGATTTCTCAGCCTCTTTGACCCTCTTGTGCTAAATGTCGGACAATTGCTGAAACGGCCAGCACAACCCTTGACCGAGCACCCATCTGGGCCGCATTGGCGTTAGCGTCGGATGGACGCAACTGCCGAAGCTATTGCCTGATTCCAGCGACTCTGCCGAGCTCTCCCTAATAGATCGTTTATCCCTGATACGACGAGGCATGCCTGTCCAATCCTGGGGCAAAGCAGCACTCGCCTTCGTATTGGAGGTTATCGACGGACTTCCCAATTTTGGAACTGACCTACGGTTAAGCTTATGCTACCTTTGGGTGTAGAGGGGGATAACGTCGCGAATGGGTATTCTTTCAGATCAAGGAATTACGGAAGTACGTCACTACGCTCCGTTGCACTACCTTCCCTTCATTGCTCGTTCTCAGTCCTTGATGTGCAAGCCCTCTCTTGCTGCCGCAGGGTTTGCGCCGACGCATTACCGATCGATGTCTCACGGCCAGGACGTAACCCGCGGTTTTGGTGGTTACGCTCACCTGACGCTGGATCAGGAGCCTCGCATTCTCAAAGCCAAGCTGGCGGCCGGTTTTCCTCACGTTGCTATCAGTGTGCCTGTGGCTGCCATCGACAAGGTCCAAACCAGCATTTGCCGGTTTAACGTTGCTATGACCCGCAAGCTCAAACGAAATGGGAAGCCCGGTCATACTGAGAATGATCGAAACGGGAAGTACTTTGCTGGTCACGAAATCCCGATTGGCCGATCTCCAGCAGAGAAGTCGGCCATACTGACCCACCCGTTGAACGCACGAACAATGATCGAGGTCCTGGTGCATGGCGATCTACCTCTGCCAGATAACACCAAGATCATTTGCTACTCCAACGAGGATGCCGTCGCGGCTCAAAACATTCTGGCGCAACTAAACTGCCCCTGGCAGGTGGAGGTTCAAAAACCGCCTGCGCATTATCCGCGTAGTCCAGTCCACGGTAAGTCCGTAACGGACTTCGTGACCCAGGCCTTGGCCGACCAAACATGGCGAGGAAATGGACTGGAGTTTGATCGGCTAAAATGAAACGTCTGCTGCTCCTGAGCGGTCCTATCGCTGTCGGCAAATCTGCTGTGGCGAAGCAACTTGTTCAGGAGCACAAGTTCGAGAAAATGGGTTCAGGACAGTATCTGACAGCTCTGGCTAACAAACAGGGTACTGGCACAAGCCGGGCAGACCTTCAGCTGCTAGGTGACAGGCTCGACGAACAAACGGATTATCGCTGGCTGGTTGACGAGATCGCCAAAGTGAGAATAGCAGCAACGCCGGAGCAGGAATCCTGGCTGTTTGATAGTGTTCGGAAGCGCAAGCAAGTTTTTAATTTCAAAGAAATTTATGGGCGCCTGGCACTCCACGTGCATTTCAATGCGCCCGAAGAAGTACTTGAGCAACGCTACCAAGCACGCCTTGCTAACGGCGGAGAGTATGCGGGTAACACCCCGTACAACGTTGCCAAGAGTCATCTCAACGAAATTGAATCCCGCAGCCTGATTGATGTGGCGGATGTCGTTGTAGATCTCGGCCAAAAAAGCCCGGAGAAGGCTGCCGCTGAAATTTTAAAACAATGGGATAATGGGGGGGAAAGATGCGCCAGGTAGTCCTGATTAGCGGGCATATTTGTACCGGTAAAACGGCCTTAGCGGAACAGCTTCAGGCGGAGTTCGGCTATCACGTAGTACGCACGAGCGAGCTTATTAGAGCTGAAGCCAAAGAACGCAAAAAGAAGGCCGACCGTCGCTCCTTGCAAGCGTTAGGAGATCAGCTCGACTCTGAAACCAAGCATAAGTGGTTGTTCAAGACCGTTGCAAAGGAAGCGAAAGGGTTGCCCACGGGGCTCCCCATCGTTGTGGATAATGTGCGTACATGGGACCAGCTCGAATGTTTCCGTCATCAGCATGAGTTCGATGTCGTCCATGTCCACCTCTACGTTCTTGACCGGACGGTCCTGGAAAAACGGTTCAATGTACGGCAAGCGAAGCGAGCGGGTAAAAAGACCGAGACTTACTCAGAGGCAGATCACATCAAAAATGAAAAGGACATCGGCAAGTTCAAGCTGGATGCCGATGTTAGGATCAATACGGTCCGTACAGATGCTAGAGATACTTTGGTTAGGGTGGCTGCCCGCCTGGGGCTCTACGGCCCATCAACGACCCGATGTGTGGATGTCGTCATTGGTGGAGGGTATGGCAGTGAGGGCAAAGGGCACGTCGCAGCATACCTTGCCAGAAACTATGACGTGCTCGTCCGCGTAGGAGGCCCTAATGCTGGTCATACTGTATCAAGTGAATCTGGGGTCTACACGTACCACCAACTGCCGTCAGGCGCTCGCGATACCAACGCCAAGCTCCTGCTCGGACCGGGTATGACGATCAAAGTTGATGATCTCCTCAAGGAAATTAAAGAGTGCAAGGTTACCCCGGATCGACTCTACATCGACCCGCAAGCGATGATTATCGAAGATGAGGACCTCGACACCGAGAAGATACTGAAAGATAAGATCGCGTCTACCGGACGAGGAAGCGGAGCGGCAGCAGCTCGCCGTATCAATGGGCGGAAACCCGGAGCGATCCGCCTTGCTAAAGATATCAAGGAATTAACACGCTATGTTGGCGAACAGGAGCCATATCGGGGCTCTATTGTGGCCAACCTTGAGAAAGCATACCGGGACGGGTCGTCGATCCTTCTTGAAGGCACACAAGGCAGCGGCCTTAGCCTCTATCATGGTCCTCATCCGTATGTGACTTCGCGAGACACAAACGTAGCGGGCTGCTTGGCCGAGGCAGGGATTTCGCCAGCACGGGTACGACGGATTTTAATGGTGGTCCGACCGACACCAATCAGGGTTGGTAACCCTGATAAAAAGGGCGAGACCTCGGGCCCCCTAAAACACGAAGTGACCTTTGCAGATGTAGCCAACGAGGCCGGTCTTGACCCCGTGGAGGTAACGAAACAGGAAATTACCTCGACGACCAAACGGCCACGGCGGGTTGGTTGGTTTGAGTGGGATCAGTATCGGAAGGCCTGCGTACTGAATGCGCCTACCGATATTGTTCTTACCTTTGCGGATTATATTGATGCGAAGAACCAGGATGCGCGCCGGTTTGAGCAACTCTCGCAGAACACCATCAAGTTTATCGAGGAACTCGAGAGGGTATCTCAGGCGCCAGTGTCGCTGATCAACACCCGCTTTACCCGGGATGAAGAGAGAACTGTGGACTTACGAAGCATCATTGATCGGCGGAATTGGGCAACTCAGCGTAAACACTCATAAGTTCGGAAGCGGACCGCGATGGCGCTACTCTTATCGGAGATTCTTCCCCTCACGCCTTCCGCCGCCTTTCAGATGCGTTTGCGATCTTCTTTAAGAGAAGTGTTTTTGCATGAAGTCGGCCGTCCATTGCATCATGCTCTCAACATCAGCGGAACTAAATGTGTCCCACTTCCCATGAGCGGCATCGTTCCTGATGCCAGCTAGAGCAGTGATTTTCTTCTGGGTGAGAACATTGTAAATGCTGGCCTTAGCTAAGGCTGAGTTCATGCCGTCGAGCTTTGGCTTGTCAGAGAGAGCGATTGAATGTTTCGCGCAGAGCTTTCTCAAGCCATCTTCCAGTACGGAACCCACAACCACCGCCGCGGGAGCAAAGTAGCCAGCCGCTAGCAGGGCCTTCCCTTGCTCAAGAAAGTCATCAAACAACTCGGCTGCGACTATGCTCCTGATCTCGAAGAGTGCGCCGGCTTGAACGTCTTCGTGAGCAGCCTTGAGGATCCCATATGCTTGCTGCGCATTGGGCCACTTGGGGTAATCCGCGTACTGTCTTTGCATTGCTTTGTAGTGCTCGCTACTTTCGCTAAGAACTCTAACCAGCAAGTTCAGCGAACTCGCGAACCATTGGTTGGCAAGCTGAACATCTACAAAATCGGAGGTGATATGGCCTGGCGAAGGACTGCGTCGAGTAGCGAGCACTTGGTCGCCCAGTTTCAGCATTTCTTCGAAGCGCTTCAGAATTCGTTCTTCTACCAAAGCTGAAACCCCCAATATGAATAATTTGATGCGGGCGCCCGGACTCGAACCGAGACAGGCATATGCCCTACGGATTTTCGTACTAAAACACGTGCTGGAAATCGAGTCTTTCCAACGTTTTTGTCCGACAAGGTGTGCTGATGGTCGGACAATGTTTGCCGCGTATGCAGCCGGCTTGACCAGGCACCCAGCTGGGCGGCAGGAGCGCTATCGACCAACGGAAGGACGAGCGCCCGCAATGCGAACTGATTATAAAGCGAGTCGCTTAACAGAACCTGTCTTGTTGACGGTGTACGGACTTGGACTCAGACTACCAATGCCGCTGAGGCGTATGGCATTTGGGTGCCCGCCGCCCCCGGCTTATTCTCGATACGATTAAGTTTAACCAAGTTAACAGGAGTATTCAGCGATGGATCTCGACCAACAGTTTCGAGAGTTTCTTGTTGAGGCTGAGCGAATGTTCGGCGCTCCGAATAGGTCATTTGTGCTCGACAGCATCCGCTATGTTGATTACGAATTTACACCCAACAGAATCATGTTTGCCTTGGATGATCATATTGAGATTCAACTCTCGAAATCGGCGAAAAGGGATCATGATAAAACTTTGGCGCAGCTCTCTCACGAAACAGTGCATACCCTCTGGCCCGTTAAAGTCCACGAGACGCACATCATTGAAGAAGGTGCCGCGACCTACTTCAGTATGGTCGTTCCCAAGTATATCGACGCTACTTATCTTGACCGAACCAGAGCTGGCTTAGTTGGTGAATACGCTGCCTACGCAAGGGCAGAAAACGATGTCCGAACTCTCTTGTCCATCAATCCTGACGCGATACGGGCGGCCCGGCGTGGCCGGAGCTTCTGCGAGATTACGGCTGAAGAACTTTTGGCAGTCGCACCGAGTCTCGATCCCGAGACCGCACGACGAATGATTACGGTGTTCTCCCTGTAAAGCGCAGGATCGAGGAGCTTACGCTCTGGCGTACCGAAATTTGTTTTTCACATTCTGGGCATGGTATTGGCCTTTCGAACTCGCCGCCTTCATTGCTTCGAATACTGTCTCTGGAACGTCAAAGTATTCGTAGCGTTCGCCCTTTTTGAATTCAACGGTCAGAACCTGCGTCTCTTTCGTATACGCGAAACGCGCTATGTTTGAAGAATCGGGAGTTTCGATCCAGTTCATTTGTCTGCCTTCCCCTTGTTTGGCTCAGCAATTTTAGCAGCTTTCGCCACATGTTCATAGTGAGCGCTCTGTTTCCGCCACTGCTTCATCACAATCCCATAGTCTTCCACATGTCGAGGAACAGACCAGCCACCTTCTCCCTCATAGCCATCCTCATAATCTCCGCGAACAACAACCCGCGGATCTCCGCTATCGGGGCGACGATTTTGATCTGGCGGATCTATAAGGGTTCTCATCGGCAAACTCACGGCTTCACCAACAATTATAGCTTCTCCCGTTCGGAGCACGGGCAACATATCAAATAGCCCCTTCAGATTATCTGCGGCAGCGCCTGTAACTTGGCCTCGATCAATCTCATTAGCTAAACGCATCGCGAAAATTGTGCCGCACTGTGAGAGAATAGTCGGATCAATTTCCGAAGGACGCTGGCTGACAATCATAACGCCAATGCCGTACTTCCTGCCTTCTTTAGCAATTCTCCTGACCGCACTGGCTGCAGGCCCGGCGTGCTCCTTGCCCAAATAAGTGTGAGCTTCTTCCAAAACAAAAATGAGGGGCCGCTCACGCGCGCCTTCAGGTAAATTTCTCGCCCAAAACATGGCATCGTACAGAATTCGGAGCAGAGCTCCGACCAAGTCATTTAGGACCGTTGGCGGTACACCGGACAGGTCCAAGATTGAGATTGGCTTTGGAGAGCCAACCCAATCAGCGATCATGGCGTCTAAATCCTGACCAACCTTCCCATCGATACCTGGTCGCCACTCCCCCGGATTGAATAGAAACTCGAGCTGCGGATCCCGCAACTTGGAAGCCAGAACCGCAAGCTGCTTGCGCATATTGATAGGATCGTTGCCGAGCTGCACTCTTTCTTCCGCCGGGCCTGTCGTTTTGACGTTCCTGTATTGTGGCGGAATAACAGACATGGCGTTTCCACGCTGAATTGGTTGGCCATCGGCACCAAGCACATAAGCTGGCTCGACTTCTCCAGCTGCGGCACCAGGACTTGGAATGATTGTGCGATGCTGCCTCTGGTGGAGTTCGAACCACAGCTTATGGATGCAGAATGGTACCGGTGTATCGACAGTGACCCGGTCAGACTCAACTCCCTCAGGGTGCTGAGCTGCCAACGCCTCTCGTTTAAGTGCGATCACACTGTCTGCAACGACGGCGTAATTCTCCTCGCCGAGACCTCCGAAGGCCAGTTTGACAAGTTCATCAAAACTCAAGGCCCAGAAAGGGATAAAAAGAGGCTTCTCTTCTTTTGCCTGGTCGGCAGAAATACGGAAGACGGTGGCTCGATCAGACAGTGCTTTGCCATACTCTCCATGGATATCAAGAACAACAATTCTTGCGGAAGGATAAGGCTT
The DNA here is from genome assembly GCF_900108575.1 of Tardiphaga sp. OK245. NCBI lineage: Bacteria > Pseudomonadati > Pseudomonadota > Alphaproteobacteria > Hyphomicrobiales > Nitrobacteraceae > Tardiphaga > Tardiphaga sp. OK245. The sequence goes on from NZ_FNWZ01000001.1 coordinate 17,357, forward strand.
TGGATCAGAGAGAGCCGCTAGCAAACCAGCTACCGTAGTTGATTTTCCAGCTCCAGTTGTACCGACAACTGCGGAATGCCTTGTAACGAGCTTGTTGATATTCACTAGTGCGGGGATAGATTCGGCACTGGCTAAATGTCCAACCGATACAAAGTCGATCGGATCGCCGGGGCCATAAATCTCTCTTAGATCGTCTTCGGTTACAATATGAACAGGATCGTTGATCGTGGGATGTTGCGACACCCCGCGTTCAAACTTGCCGTCTCGACCCCTTTCGCCGACCAACTGAACCTTAAGCCACTGATTTCCCCAAGGATGAGCATCGCCATCTGCCTTGGGGGCAGCTCCTGCGCCGACCTGCGATACAATACCGAACAGTGACGTGTAGCCGAGCGGTATCCGGACAAAACTTCCCACTTGCCCGATTCTGTATGATTCACCTTTGTAAAAGCTCAGGCCAGTAGCAGTCTCGCTTGTAAGCGAAACGCTCACTGCTGTCCCCGCGACATCCTGAACCGTCCCAATTCTTGTAGGATCAGGGCGCATCGGGAATATCCTGCTCTATGTCACGAGTGGAAAGCTGGTGCGCCAGGAACTGTCCAAATGCATCAAAATCACCCAACAGCCATTTACACTGGTCTGCATCAGCCTTCGAACGGCCCGCCAGCGCACTGTTGCAAATTGCAATTGGAAAGGCAGGGTTATTCGATTTGATAGTGCTATCCCAACTTCTATTAATCGTTCCGATGACACTGCCGTCTGCGGCTAGCACTGTAAGATTCGCGTGACGCTTAGCCAATTCAATTGCCTTTGGGGCATCCGCACGATCGTTCCAGATCATAGCGATGCATGATGCGTTCGGATTTCCAGACAAGCCTTGCCCAATATAGGCGTTGATATGCTCATCTGCGAAAGAGTATCCGCACGTCAGGAGAACGCATTGATCCGACCTTAGAAATACTCTCAGTCTATCAAGCATGGCGAAGTACGGCATCTGCCGACTTTGATCGTATTTCAGGTGCGAAGGGTAGATCAGCAACTGCTCGCCCTCGATTACATCCCGGCTCCGCCGAATCTTATTCTTTGACGTCATCCACCAATTGATTGAGCCATGAAGCTTCCAAAGCCGCGCCCAACGCGCTGGCAAATCATCCACAGCCATCGATTCAAGATCAAGAAACGCGTTGTCGGAGCCAACAAAGCCATCGAAGTACGCAACGCGCTGTGCTTCCAAAGCTTGCTCAAGGAGGAGATCATAATTGGTCGTGAAGATTTCGACAGGTTTGTCCCGTGCAATCGCCTGAATCCAGCTTGCGAGAATGTGGTAGGGCGTGTCATTCGTCGCAAGACTCTTTCCGACCACGCTCTTAATTTTCAAACAGATGGCAGCGTCCACCTTTTTAAGATCGTCTGTGGAGAAACCATCTATGCCACCTGTGCCAGAGAGCGATATCAGCGTCCTAATGTGGCTTAAGACATCTTCAACAGTGGGGAGAGCTACGCCGCGAGCGACTATCCGGGACCAAATGGTTTCTGCCGCGGATTTTAGCTCTGGGTTGGCCGCCAGATCATCTTTTACAATCTTAGTAAGCCCCGCTATTTCCGGAATAAGTGGTTTCTTGCCAGACTCGTCGGCTACGGCGAGCGGGCACCCCGCACCAATGAAGAATCCAACTCGCATCTTTCCGGGCGCCAATCTCTGAAGGAGATCTGTGACCCGGCGGTGGGGGCTATGAAGCGGACCAATGACGGGCGGCGCTACAGATGGTGCCGAAGCTGCCGGAGCAGGCGCTTCCGTGGGCTTTGCCATCGCTTACTCCTTTTCTTCAGTTGTTGGTGAGTTCAGCAACTGCATGTCCAACCCGTCTATTTCTTGAAAGGTTTGACCCGCTATGCCTTGGAGGTCTCCGTACATGCCAACTGTCGACTCAATCACTCCCCGTATTTGGGCATCACGCTTCGCCCACAAGCGCGTCATTGTCTTCCTTTCACGATCCAGATCAGCCTGCATGTCTGAGAATTTTTCGACAATTGCTTCTACGCGGTGCCGGAAACGAGGCCCTGTCAAATACTCATAAACGAGCTCCATTTTCGTCTGTTGTCCTTCGCGCGACTGGCGGGCAGCTGCTAATGATATAAGTGATTGGCGGAGAGCAATTGCCACCGGGATGGCACTACGAGTTTCTGCCACCCAGACGCCATCGATTAAGTCGAAGCCAATAACGTCCTTCGGGAGGGCTTGTGAAATGAGAAGAGCGATTTCGGCCTTCGCTGTGCGTTGGTCGTCTCTCAGTTTTACAAGCCAGGCATCACTCCAGTTCTTGGTTCTCTTTGTTTCCCAGAGAATAGTTCCACATTCACCAAGAGGGCCTACAATTCGGTGCAAGACATCTCCGCCAAATTCACCTTTGGGTACGGGCTGGATGATGTCTCCCGGAAATTTAGCACGGAGAGTTGCCTCTAGCTCGAGTTCTTGAGCCTCGCCTTGAAGTTGTTGAGATCCCTGTTCGGACCTCCGTTTCAATTCCTCGATTTGGCGCTGCATTGAGGCGATTTGCTCCTCACGCTCCGCGACTTTCAACTTCAGGCCTTCTTCAGCTTCTTGTTTCGCTTTATCTCTAACCTGAATGAGAGACTCCTGAACCCGTTTCTCTACGGTCAGCTCTACCTCGCGTTTGGCATCATCCAGTTCGCGCTGTTTGCGCAACAGATCTGCCTGAGCTTTTTGGGCTTCGGCCAATTTGCTATTTCGCTCCTCTAAGAGTTGCTGGAGCTCAGTAACTTCTTTCGCTTTCTGCTCAAAATCAGTGGCGATAAGCAATTTCGCTTTTTTTGCCTCTTCAGCCGAAATGCGCTCTCGCTCACCTTTAAGCCTCGCCGAAATCTCATCGTTTATTGAGCTTTTTGCTTCCTCAATACTATGCAGTTGCTCTTGAACTGATGACTCACGCTTGGCAACCTCAAGTTCTTTCTGAGAAAGTTTTTTCTCGTAGATTGCCTTGGTCGCGTCAAGAAGCGGCGCTGCCAGCGACTCCGTAAGCTTTATCTCGGTCTTGCAGTTCGGGCATATAATCGTGGGCTCAGTCATTTGGTGGCATCCGATCGCTTCGTTCAAGTCACGGTTCACTAAGTCGTCGTATTTTACTTGCCGTCTTTGAAAAACAATGGTGTGGGAGGCCGGCCTCGAACCGGCATGGGGAATCCCCAACGGATTTTCGTGCCACTTCGGCTTTCGCCGTCGCCATCGGCGTTCGTGGTCTGGACTATCCCTTCACCGTAGCATGGCTGCTTTAGGTGCTGCCCGTCTAGTCTCTACACCTTCTCCTGCACAGGAGCTTGGCTCGGGATTGCCAGCGAAGGTTTCCCCGAATTTGAGCAGTTCTGCATCCGGCGTTTCCACCGGAGCACTCAACTTGGTCTAAGTCCGTTGCGTCTACCAATTTCGCCACACCCGCATGGGACGGCCTGGGTTTGTAAGTCACGGGGCACGTTTTGACCACGGATTTTATTCTGGTTGCAGCCATGCCTAGCGGCACTTCATTTGTACCACGTCACTTCTTCCCGCGAACACAGCGATGAGCGGCCGCCTTTTGTCGGACATCCCCAGTCTTGGGCAAACGGTGCCTAGTCGTCCCGACGAAGAAAGGCGGCCGCCTGGGCGGCCTTCGACGCGGCGGTGAAGATGGCCCGCTTATCGGCCTTGAGGACGTTCAGCCAATGGGTGACATACTGCGCGTGTTCAGCACGCGGCTCGGTCGCGATGCCGAGTTCTGCGCAGAGGTACCCGGCACCCAGCTCGGCGACAAGTTCTTCCATCCCATAGGCCTCGCTAACCGAAGCGGCCGGACATGTCCCGGTCACAGCGATGTGCCAGCGCGGTCCATGGGTCTTATGCCGATATCGGCATAACGGTCATTACGCCGTAAGTCGGATTATGCCGCATGGCTGAGTTTGACGGGTGATAGGCCGATGTCCGGCCATGCGGCAGTTCGGCATGATCAGAGCGCTTCGAGGAAAGCCTAATTTGGTGGAAAGCGGAAGGACGGCTGTTTGAAAGCGACCAGCAAAAGTGGTCACTAAGACGACTGGTGTCGTGACAGGGGCGCGAGAAGACGAAAGTTAAGGCAACGGCTGGACCAGAGCTTCGTCAGTCACTTGAACGCACTCAGATCGCAAGCGCCTCGATGCCGCAACGCAGCCTCTAGCGCATGGTTGGCCAAAGAGTGCGCGGCGTTAGCATTCCATATGAAGCTCGCGTCTATGTTCAACTGCTTTGGATCGGAAGCCGTGATGCAGGCGTCTTCGAGGTAGATGACCCCTGAGAGGTACTTGGTCACGTCGCCAGCCGACATCGCAGATTTGAACTTTTTGTTGAACTTAGTCGCGGGCTCGCCCGAGCTGAGATAATCGTTGAAGAAGTGCTCTCCAAGCTTCTTGAAAAATGTTCGCTTACTGTCGTCGAAGGGAAAGACTTTCTCTCCCGACCAAGGGAAGATCACAAAAGTGATAAGGCTGGGCTCGTTTCGGGAAAACTTCTTCGCGTGCCCAAACAGCAGAGGATGATGGTTCTTCGCGTGTTCGTGTGGAGAGTAAACGCCCTCCCCGAAGTAAACGCCAGCGTTCCACGCAAAGGCGTAGGACAGTCCCGGAATGACCGCGCTCCGGAACGTGTCAGGCCGCGCCGCCGTATCAACGCCGTCGATGAGTTCTTTGAGGAGCGCTTTGCGGTTAGCTGAATACTGCTCGAAGTCGTCATCGAGATCGTAGGAAGGGACAATTAGCAAGCGCTTGATCCCTTTTGCCGCGCGATAGTCGCTAAAGATGCCATTTAAAATCTCGCCCGTCTTGTCCGACAGCAGCTTGGTGTCCATAGAGATTCCCAGATCTAGGAAGCTCATGTCGTGGTTCGCGTATTGCATCCCCATCTCGGACGCGAGCGTACTGGCAGCGCACACGGTTCGATCTAGCAAAATTTTGCCTGGCCCGGTCTCTGGTGCGGCCAGAAAGTAGTCTAGCGCGCACAGTTCTGCGTAAGCGCCGTCCCAGCCAGCGTCCACGATCCGATTCACTGTAGCCAGAACCTCTTTGCCCAGCATCGTATCCGCTTGGATGGCGACACTCAGTCGACGCAGCCTCTCCTCGAAGTTACTCTTGAATTGGAGGAAGTCTGTCGGATGTGCTAGCGCGCCGATCACGCTGTTCGATCGCGCGTCGATCACATCGAATGTTGCCGATCCTGCTCCGAAGATGCGATGAAGCAGCGATGCGTATACAGCCCTAGGCGTCATGAACACTTCCTTGGCAACTCGCGCTCGTGTCGATGGCTTGGACAATTGGACCAAATCACCGGGGTTTAGAACTAGTATCCTTGGGGGGCGGGCGCAACAAGGAGTTGTGACTTGACTATAGCGACATCAGCCATTTTTAGAAGCTGACTTGTGGTGCGAAGCCGCCATGACCTGCTCTGGTTCGAACGTCTGCTTTCGATCACACGCAAGCGCCGCCGCTTAGACCGAGATGGGGTCGGAAGCTGTCGAAATGCGCTCCCACGTTCGGATGTGACCTACAAGAGAAGATGCCCCCGAAAGGGCATCTTCATTATGATTTTTCCGGTTCCTTACGCTCGCGAATCACGAGGGGACCGCTGATAGGCATCGCAGTGAGATCGATATTGTATCCCTTGCCGTCCTGATGCGGCCAGACCGCACCGATCTTGGTCCAGAACGCGCTCTCTCCTTCGCCGGTAACGACGAAGGCTTCGTGGGTGGGCTTCTTAGGCTTAGCAGCCATTGGCATTCTCCGTTGACGGTGCCGCAAGCGACATGACTGGCCGGAGATAAAAACGTTTCCTGTGCCGGTCGATGCCGGCAAGCGGTTAAAGCCACTTTATCAAAGCCGCAAAACGACGCCCATCATGAGCAACGAGAATCTGCGCGAGGTGTTGCGGCTGAACTACCAAATGTAAGACAATGTTTTCATTTGCGAGCTGAATTGGAAGATCAAAGGATGCCCGTCAAGGGCGATTCCAGCACGTGTAACCAAGATGTTCCAGCGCGTCCCTAAGCGATGTCGCGCTCAAGCCATAGCGAAAACCAGCCACACACATTCAAATAAGCCCACGTTTTCGGGCTTTAGAAAAATAAACGAGCTTTATAACGACCCAAATAATTGCTACCTTAACGAGCATTTCAATCGAAATTCCCGAATTCATGAGGACAATCATGCAAACCGGTCAATCAACTGACAGCAATGAACGCGGGCTGATACCTGTAGCAGCGAAGCGCCTCATTATTACGGTTCATGGCATCAGGACATTCGGTAACTGGCAGGAGCGCCTTGAACAAATACTGAGCCCCGAGCCAGAAAACGACGACATATTCTTCGTGCATTACAAGTATGGGTATTTCTCTGTCCTCGCTTTCCTGATTCCACCTTTACGTTGGTTAGTCGTCCGAAATTTTCGGCAAGAACTTGTCCATTGGTCAAAACAGAAAACCTGGGACCGCATCGACGTCGTTGGACATAGTTTTGGAACGCACTTGATCGGTTGGGGCCTTGCCAGTCTTCCGTCTTTCCTGAAGCCGGCGATACATACCATTATTTTGTCGGGCTCAGTTCTTAAGATAAATTTTCCGTGGCGTGACCTCACCGGGCCTAACCTCAGGCGAGTCGTAAACGATTGCGGGTCGAAAGACTCCGTATTGCTAATCAACCAGTTGCTTGTCTTATTTACTGGAATGGCCGGGCGCGTCGGATTCAGCGGTGCTACTCATGGAGGCTTTCGCAATCGCTTTTTTGTATTCGGTCACAGTGGCTATTTCGTCGACGATGGCGGCAAACCGATCGACGATTGGATGCGTCAATACTGGCTGCCAGTACTGACCGGCGATGGCGCTGTTGCGGCCTTAGACTTACGCCCGGCACTCACTCCGCTCGACGGATTCATACATACCATCGCGAACAACTCAGAGCCTATAAAACTGTTCGTCTATGTGACCCCCGTCGCTCTGGCTTTCTTTTGGATATTGGGCCTCTACACAGAGGCTGATATACAAAGAAAAGATGCAATCGAGAAGCGCGACATCGCACTTGGAAATGCAAATCGAAGCCGGGCTAACCTCGCTGTATCCATCGGCAATCAACTGCTCGAATCAGAGCCTTCCGTTGCGATGGCTCTCGGTCTGCATTCGCTTGAGTTGTCGTCAAATAATTCGGCCCGATCCTTAGTCAACCGTGCGATCCGAAATGTTCCTGTTTTCGATACTTGGAATTATTCACCCGCCAGCAGAAACGTTGCGGATTCACAGCGTGGATCTACCAACGTCAATCCGCCCGTCAAGCAAGCAAAATTCATAGGCCGCAGCGAGGTTGCCGCAATACTTGACAAGGATGGCGGCCTCCATTTTTGGAATGTTGGAATCGCTGCTGGGACCGATAACACGGTGTTACTGACGGGCTTGGAGGCGATCGCGGTTGCCTCTGATCGTGACCGGTTGGCCACCCTCGGCCGTGATGGCGCCGTCAAACTTTTCGAACTTACGAACTCAAATGAGCTCCGTGAAGTCGCGGATCTTGGACGAAATTTCACTTCATTTTCCCTGTCCAAGAGCGGCAGCGCGCTACTTGGATTTGGTAGCGAGCCGCACATCGTTGTTTTTCGAGAAGGACAAAAACAAACTCTTGCGGTTGATGGTCGAAAAATTGTTGCAGGTCATGTCAGCCTCGACGGGAGCCGAGTTTTTCTCCTTGAGAAAGGTGGTGATCTCACATCTTGGGAAATGAACTCCGGAACGGAGGTATCGAGGGTTCGCACCGACGCTCTTCGTCCAAGAAGACCCGGCTTTGGATTGCTTGAAGTAATAGAACTTCAATTAAAGGCAACAAAAGAACTCGAAACTGCGCAGCGGGATAGCCAAACGCCTGCGACCAAAATCAAAGAACTTCAAATCGCCCTATCGACCGCCAACCAGAAGCGCAGGGAGTTCGAGACAGATATTCTCGGATTGCCGGTGCCAAGCCTGAGCCTTTCCGGTGAGATGACCAAGCTCATAATGAATTCCGACAAGCTCACCACGAACAAACAACCCCCACTTGCGCGCGTCCTGCCGGGGCCAGATTCCAACGCCGCAATCATTATCACCGACGATGGCTATCTGAATGAGGTCGAAGTTTGGGACTTAGCCTCCAGCCAAGCAGTGTTAAGTCTCAGAGGTCTATTCTCCAAAATCGACGTTCGCAACGACGGTCGTTCACTAGCCATTGTAACACCCACACAGACGGCTCTTTTTGAACTTGCTCGAAGCGACAAATTGCAGGTAACACCCAGTGAAGACTGGTCGCCGGAGCGTGGACCTGAACGATTGGGTGAGCCTGTAGGTGTCTGGCATTCACCTCTAGGAAACTACATCGCTACAGCTCATTCGCCTGCTCTCGAACAACAAGGGGCCAAAGCCTCTTCAGCGTCGTTGTGGTATGCGCGCGAAGTAGATTCTCGGGACGGAGATATCCATCGTGGCCAACGTTTGCTGCCAACGCCCGCCCGAATAGTTGATTTTGATTTTTCTGCTCGGGGAGACCGGGTCCTTAGTGCCGACATGACCGGCCAAGTTAGGACGTGGAAAATTGCGGCGGAGGAAACTTTGTTCGGCAAGAATGGTGGGCAAATGGTCGCCCAGTTCATATTCGGTGGTTTACGGTACACGCCTGAAGAGGGTTCGCGGTACCTAACCTCTCGCTTTAGGACGGACGACGATCTCAAGAACGCCGCGCGAGGCGTTTCCCGGGAATCTCTTACTTCTGAACAGATCGAACGCTGGGAGCTTGCGCCAATCACAAGCGTCGACAATCTGAAAACACCGAGCGTCGAGCCTCCAAGTTATAAATGGAACGTTGCCGTCGGATTCGACGAGGACTCTGGGTCATACGATCCGACATTTATTCCGGAATTGCGGCAGCTAATGAGCGATATCATCCGGAAAAATCCTGACGATGCTGAATTTGGACGCCGCTATGCAACAATTGTATCTACGAACCCGCTCTTACTTTCCGGATTTCAAATCCGGTGGGCAAAAAAAATACTTCAAGACCGCATTGCGGTCCGGTATGAAGACGCTGTCCTAGTTCTTGCGATAAGTGGTGATCGTTTCGCAGCTGACATCCTGACTTCTAGCTCAGAGGCTAAAGCAGTTCGCCCGGAGGTTTGGGCTTGGGCTAACGCGATTTTGACGCGCCAAGGCAGGGATACGCGGTGGGCCAGCGCCTCGGACCCTCGGAGCGTTCAGTTTCAAACTTTTTTCACGTTGCCGCAATCGGCGATCCCATTCGTTAAAATCGAAGAATTGAAACTGGATCGGTCGCCCGAAGCGCTCGTGCGAGCTGCGGCCAAGTATTCTGGGGGGTCGGAAGTATCGTCGACGCTTGCACCGATAGCCTTTGCATTGGCGGTCAGTGGCAAGCCCCGTAGCAGAATTATTGAGACGGTAGGCGAACTGGCTCGCGACAGTGCGGACCTCCATCGTGCCGAGGCTTTCGCATTTGAAGCCGTCAACACAAATCCATCTAGCGTGATAGCTTGGAATCTCTTGGGCAACACGAAGGCGGATAGTGGTAGGTATCCAGACGCTATAGCGGCATTTGAGAAGTGCCTGGAGTTGGGGCGTGTAGATGGATGGCCCGAGTTTAACATGGCCGTTTCATATCAAAAATTGGAAAGACTTGATTTGGCAGAGGCGATGTACCGCCGGGCACTCACTCACCTCGATACATTGAGGCTTAAGGAGGACCAGGGCACGTTCTTAAATGGTCTGGCTTGGTTCCTTTTGACCAAGCGCAGTTCCAACGCTAGCGTATTGAACGAAGCATATCAGCTGAGCAGAAAATCAAACGAACTCTCGAATTTTAATGAGTACAATTTCCTGGATACCCATGCACTGGCCGCTTTTAAGCTTGGCCGGCTTCAAGAAGCCGTCACAACGCAAACTAAGGCTGTTAACCTCCTGAAGGAGGACTCCAAAGAGCGAGGAGAATTGGCACAGCGGCTGCGCGAGTATGAAACGCGCCTTGCTGATGCAAAAACCCAACGTTGATGGGGTTTTGGTAGATCAGGCTGGTCATCCCTTGGATCTAACGAAACTAAAGCCCAAGGCCATGCTCACCGCCATGATTGTGAGCTTCAACGGCGACGAATCGCCGCTTCGAAAGCTAATCGGCGAACTTATCGCTCGTTGATGGCTGGTGCGGGTGGCCGGAATCGAACCGGCACAGGCCTAATCTGGACTATGCGTCGAAGCGGGAGCGACTCCAGACAGTCCTACAAATTCCTTTTGCTAGATTTCTAATTTTCTAGGGGTAAGGGTCAATTATGATCGAGGGCATTACCGTTTCTCTGCAAAAGATCGGGCTACGGACGGCCGCTGTCGTTGCTTTCGTACTCTGCGGCTCCCCCGAGACGTCGGCAGAACTGGCGAAAAGAAGTGGCTACGCAATCGGACCGGAGCAGTGTGGTAGCGGCGCGCTGTCGTTTCCCAGACTGAAGATCGACATGAAGGAAGGATTCTGTGCCGGGATTGTCGCTAGTCAGGACGATGGTCTCGAATTTCCGCGCTCGATCATCCAAATTCCAGGCCATGAGCTGTTCGTGATCTCGGATATGGGCGGGTGGGGCCGCAAGGACGGACGATTGCTGGTGCTGGACCCGCACGCAGCCGAAGGAAAGCGGATCCGGGAGGTTCTCACCGATCAGGAGTATCCCTTTGGTCTGGCGATCGGTCTAGACAAGAAAGTCTATGCGTCGACCGCCGAGACCATCTTTCGCTTTGACCCGCTGTCAGCAAATCCACGAGCCACCGTGGAATTGATTATCAAGGATCTGCCTGGCCGCAACGTCGCACTTCCCGACGGAACTAAGGTGATGGAGAGCAGCCATTCGCTGAAGCAGTTCGTATTTGATAAGACCGGCCGGATATTTATCAACGTCGGTTCGCATAGCGATAATTGCCTCGTGCCGGCGCCTATCACCAAGCCTTGCTCGGCAGGCGAAGGGGCGTCACCGTGGGCATCGATTTGGATGTTCACGCCGCCAGCCAGTGGCATTTTCCCGGCCCTCAAACCTAACAATCCTAACCCACCCCGCGAGATCTATGCGCGCGGGTTTCGCAACTCGATGGCGCTCGCCATTCATCCGCGGTTTCCGGAGCCCCGTTTTGCGTTTCTGCAGGGGGAGAATGCCAGGGACCTGCAGGATGTGTTCAAGCCGAACGAAGAGCTCAACGCAGTTGAAAAAGGCAAGCACTACGGCTGGCCGTACTGTTATGACAACGCCACCGCAAGCCCGGAGTTCAAACTCGTCTTGCAGTCGGGTCCCTATAAGAACCTTTGCAATGACGCGACAACCTACAAACCACCGCACTCGCTTTTACCGCCGCATGGTGCGCCACTCGGCATGCTCTATTATCACGGAAACAAATTCCCGGAGTTGGAGGGCAAGCTGATCGTTGGCCTCCATGGCTATCGCCCGACGGGCAGCCGATTGCTGGTCTACGACGTGGATGACCACGGTTTCCCCAAGGTGAGCCCGCCACCGGTCCGCTATAAGGTGAGTTGTGGGGCCGAGCCGACACGCGCTTTCCAGACCGACAAGGGGGAAGTTGCCGCTGCGCCATTTGAGGAATTGATCTCAGGATGGTTCCGGGTGAACGGGGCCCGGCCGCAAGGCGCGCCCGTCGGCCTAACTGTCGCGGTGGACGGTGCCATTTGGCTGGTGGAAGACAAGAACAAATCCGTTATCCGGATCGATCGAAGCACAGCGAAGCGCCCGGAACCCCAGCCGTGTGACGTGCGCACCCAGGCCCAGATTGATGAATTGGTCCGGTTCGTCGCGAACGACGCGCAAAACAAGACGCGCCTGACGGCTATTCGTACCGGCTTGGTCGAAAAGCATTGCGTCGGCTGCCATTCCGATTTCGGCGTGAAGAAAGGCCAGTCCGACGCCGAGAAAGACGACGCTGTCCTTCGCTTTATGTTGTCTCAGGATGGTTGGATCTATCCCGGAGATCCCGATTCAGGCAGGCTGCGCACCCGGCTGAGGGGCTTTGGGTCCGAGAAGCTGATGCCGCCTGGGGGAGAAAGCCTTCCGAAGACTGAGCCTGGCTATGCGCGAGTGCTTGACCTTGCAGACTACCTTGCCGGAAAAATGGTTCCCGGCATAAGAATGCGGGTGAAGCCTGGCCGGGTAAGCCGGGAGTTTTTCAGCAAGTCCAACACGGTATGCGGCGAGATTCCGACAGTGAAGGTCGTCGTGGTGACACAAAGGCAGGCCGTAGATAAACCCGGTTATAGCCGTTTCTACAAACCGGCCGACCAATTCCTCAACGGGGAGTGCACGGACGCAGATGGCTATTACATCAAGCAGGAGTTTCTGGTGCCTTTGTAGTTTGCTTTTGATCGCTGCCACGACAACCGCTGCGAGGGCTGAGCCAAAGCTGTTCGAAAGCCGTCAGGTGACGCCAGCGGGTGAGTATACGTTCGGCATCGAGGGACCCGCCGCGGACGTTGATGGCAATCTTTTCGTCGTCAACCTGGGAAAGCCCGGTGCAATCGGGAAGCTGGTGGTTGGAAGCGCGCAGTCCGAGAAATTCATCAGCCTTCCTGACGGAAGTGTCGGCAACGCTATCCGATTCGATCGCGATGGAACGATGTTCATCGTCGACTACAAGAAGCACAATGTCTTTGCGATCAGGAAAGGCGGCCTTGAGCCGGAGGTCCACTTTCACTCCGATCTCATGAACCAGCCCAATGATCTAACGATAGCCCGCGATGGCACCATCTATGCGAGCGACCCGAACTGGAAGGGCCGCACTGGTCAGATCTGGCGGATTTCAAAAGGGGCGGATGGGCAGGTGCAGGGCCAGGTGATGACCGCTCCACGCGCCATGGGTACCACGAATGGTATCGATTTAAGCCCTGACGGCAAGACACTTTACGTCGGTGAATCGCTCACCGGCCAACTATGGGCTTACCGTATAAGTGGAAACGAACTGGCCTCAGCCCGGCTCCTCAAGACCTTTGAACCCGACACGATTGACGGTCTGCGCACCGATGTCGATGGAAAACTGCTGATCGCGCGAATCCAAAAGGGAGCGATCACCGTCATGACGCCGGACGGACAACTGCTGCGAGACATCGTCCTACAAGGGAAAGACCCAACCAATCTTGCGTTTGGTGGCACGAACGGCCGGACGGTTTTCGTGAGCCAGCGGCAGGGTGGATACATTGAGTCTTTCCAGACCGATAAGGAAGGCCGTGAATATTGTATGCAGAACGGTAGGTGTTGACGAGCATCGGAAGATGCAAACGAAATTCATTCGTGCTGGTGGCTGGTGCCGGCGGCCGGAATCGAACCGGCACAGGCCTCGCGGCCCAACGGATTTTCGTACCACTTCGGCTTTCGCCGCCGCGTTTTAATGCGTTTGTGGTCTGGACTATCTCTTCACCTAGCGACTCGCTTTAGGTGCCGCCCGTCTAGTCTCTACACCTTCCCCTCGATGCGCAGCATACAGCCCCAACACTAGGCGCCACGCTCTTGCCCTGCGAAGCGCTGGTCCTTGGAGGGCATGATGCCACCTGCGCACTAAGCGCCCTTCCCGCTCAAAAAGACCGAAGCTTCTGCTGCCTTAGACGCGGCTGTAAAGATCGCCCGCTTGTCGGCCTTCAAGACAGTCAGCCAGTGCGCCAGATATTGCGCATGGTCAGGACGCGGCTCAACCGAGACCCCAAGCTCCGCGCAAAGGAACGCCGCACCAAGTTCAGCAACGAGCTCTTCCATTGCATAGGCATCACTGCCAAATCGGCCGGACAGATCCCGGTTACAGCGATGCGCAGGCGCGGTCCAGTGGGTCAACTCGTGCAGTAGGGTTGAGTAGTAAGCTTCAGCGGCTGTCGACGTGGCCGATCCGGTGAAGGACGCCCGCTTAGGCATATGGATTTCGTCCAGCTTCGGGATAAAGCAGGCGCGGCTTCCACCGTGAACGATGGTGGCGCCGGTACGGGCAATGAAGCTGTCCACGCTATCAAGTTCTTCAACGGCAGCTTCAACTGTCGCGTTATCAAAGCCCTCAACCTGATCGGCATTGAAGACCGGGGTCGCCCGGGCGAACAGACGGCGCTTGGAATCATTTTCCGCATCACCGTCGGCCTTGACCTCGATTTCCTTGTAGAAAACAACGTAAGAAGCCTTCTGGCCCTTGCGGACGGTAGCGCCTTTGTCGGCCCATTGCCGGTAAGTGCCCCACAAATGGGAGCTGTAACCATTCACCTGGGCATCAACCCATAGGCCAAGGACGTTGACCCCGCGATACTTGTTGCCAGACGCGATGTTGACAGGATGGCGACCACCACTGCCGCGATGCCAAGGCATTTGCCACTCGCCTGCCCCGGCCTCAATGGCCAAAACGATGCGGTCCGTAAGGTGCTGGTGAATGTCGAAACGATCTTTGCTCATGTATCTCTCCTTCGCTGGCGGCCATTGGGCCTTGCCGGCGACCGAAAGGACGGAGAGAGACGGGAGCTGCACCCGCAGGGCGCGCCTGCGCGAGGGCATGACCCTTGCAGTGAGCGGATGTCTGCGTCAGGTCAGCCGGTATGCAAGGCTAATGGCGGTCGAGGAGAGCTGAGCTATAGGGCATCCCGATACGGTGACGAAGGCCCGGTGAAGCCGTAAACCGCTCGATGTCTAGTAATCGGGAAAGCACGGAATTATCTTCTCACAGAATAACCGACTGGTGAGACGATCATGGATGAAAAGCGATCGGCGTCACGGCAGCGTGTATTGAAGAAAGGGTCGATCGAATTTGGCGGCGGCGCTGTGGATTGCACAGTTCGCAATTTCTCGGAAAGTGGCGCAGCTCTCGACGTCGCGAGCCCTGTAGGTATCCCCAATGAAGCGGTACTGTACATTCCAGCCGACCACCACAGGTACCCGTGCATTGTCGTCTGGAGGAAAGAAAAGCGTATCGGTGTGAAATTTCTAAAGTATCTGCAGCCCAATCATGACTAGTTCATCAATCAAGACTGTCCGCAAGTCCACGCATGTGATGCTAGCTAATAGGGACGCCTCCTAAGAGGCAGCCCCCATTATTGTTTACAGATAGTTAGAGCCGCCCTTCCGCGAGCAGTTCACGGGTGCGTTTCAAGGTCGATAACAGAGCGGCCTTATAGCCCTTTTCTTCGCTGTCGAACTGAGCCTGCTCAGCTTGCTCCTCCGGGCCATTGGGCTTCTTGCCGCGCAGGCCGGTGTAGCAATAGAAGCGAAGCTGCAGTTCGCCTGCGTCATCTTCGAACAGCTCGTTGATGATCGCGCCCTCGCGCGGGCCAGTCGTCTGGAAGAAGGTGACCTTGCGCTGCGGTTCGAGGGTGATGATCTCGCGCAGGTCGGAGCCGGCAATGGTCGCTTCGCGCACGAAGTGCGTTGCGCTTTCCTCGACGACGTCGCAGCGCGTGCAAAGTCCCGGCGGGAGGAACTGACGCGCATCACGCGCCTTCAGTTCAAGGCCCTTCCAGGCCTGCTCACGGGTAAGCTTAGTCTCACCGGCCGGATTCACCGGCACGGTTGCTGTGGAATAGATCATGATAGTTCTCCTTGGATTGTTAGATGACGTCGCGGCGGGTTACGCCGTGATCTGAGCGATGTGGTCGCGGTACGAGCGGAGCGGACGGCCCAGCAGCTTGGTCAGCCGCGCGACGTCGCCAGTGTCAGGGACCATGCCTTCGGTCAGAAACCGCTCGGCCATCAGGCGCATGTCGAAGGCCATCCAGCTCGGCATAAACTGGCGCAAGTTCTGCTCGAACCCCGCGGTGTCATTGCCGGGGAAGGTGATCGTACGCCCAAGGACATCCGACCAGATCGCCGCGGCGTCTGCGCCGGTGAGCGTGTCGGGCCCAACCACATTGATGTAATCGAGCGGAAGGGACGTGGACGATTGCTCACGGCGGATCAGTTCGATCGCGGCGACCTCACCGACGTCGCGTGCATCAATCATGGCGAGGCCCTTGTCGCCGATCGGCATCGGGTAGATGCCGTAGCCGGTGACCACGTCCTTGATGGTGATCTCGTTGTCCATGTAGTAGGCGGGGCGTAGGATGGTGGCGCCGAGCTTCATATGTTCGATCATGCGCTCGACGCCAAACTTGCCTGCGAAGTGCGGGACATTCACGTAGCGGTCGCTGTGGATGACGGACAGGTACACGAACCGCTCGATGCCGGCTTCGCGGGCGACGTTCAGCGCAATCAGCGCCTGAGTGTATTCGTCGGCCACGACACCGTTGAGCAGGAACAGCGTGGATACGCCCTTCATGGCTGACCGGAGGGAATCGACGTCAAGCAGGTCGCCTTGAACGACTTCCACACCGCCTGGAAAGTTAGCCTTAGAGGGATCGCGGACGAGGGCGCGCACCGAGGCGCCACGCTTTGCGAGCTGTTCGACGACATTGCGGCCGATGTTGCCGGTCGCGCCTGTTACGAGGATGGTCATGGGATATTCTCCTATTGGTTGATCACCCCCTGAATATGAGTGGTTCACAAATGGTCCAATAGACGGCATAAAGAGACAGACAGTCTCACTGATGGAACAGATGGATCTACTTGCTCTCGCCGATTTCAACCTGGTCGCCCGCCATGGCGGGTTTGGCCGTGCGGCACGCGCGACGGGGCACCCAAAAGCAACCCTGTCGCGGCGGGTGGCAGAATTGGAGAGCATCCTCGGCTTGCGCCTGTTTGAGCGCGGCGGGCGGGAGTTGAAGCTTACTCAGGAGGGGCGATCACTTTACGAGCGGACAGGGACCCTGCTTACCGAGCTCGACGAAACGGTAGCCGCGATCGCTTCGGGCGGCGACAAGCCGCGCGGCAAATTGCGGGTTAGTGCTCCCCTGCTCTTTTCTCAGATCGCCATGGGCAAGCTGGCCGCCGGGTTCGCGCTTAAATATCCAGAGGTACGGCTGGAGATCACGACCGAAGACCGCCCCGTCGACATGGTGGAAGAAGGTTACGACCTGGTCATCCGCATCAATCCAGATCCGGATGAAAGCCTCGTCGGACGAGCCTTTCTGCGCGATCGGCTGGTGGTCGTTGCAAGTTCAAGTTTGGCTCGACCTGCCGACTCACCTGTCCCGGCTGTCGTGCGTGGTGCGGGCGACCAGATCACATCCTGGGATGTAACAACACCAACAGGAAAATCGCGCATCACGGTCGATCCGGTCCTTTCTCTTTCATCGCTGGTCATGGTGCGCGACGCGGTCCGCGCGGGCGTCGGCGCAGCGCGCCTTCCGATATCACTCGTAAGTCATGATCTGGCTGCTGGCACGTTAGTGCATTGGGGCGACGTAGGCGGACCAGACATCGCCCTGTGGGCTCTTTATCCCTCTCGGCGGCTGCTGAGCGCGCGTGTTTCAGCTTTTCTGGACTATCTGAAAGGAGCTTTCCCAACGGGAACGCCGGAAGAACTTGCCGCATTCATGAAATGATAAATGGACTTTCTGCGCGCGAGGCCGCGAGTTCGTCCAAGGGCATAGCCTGCCCCCAGCAACGATGAGAGGTCTTCCACATACTATTTCGCGCGCTTTCCAACCCGCTTGACCGAAGGAGATGTCCTAATAACCGCCATCGACACGGCCACGGCGGTGATGGTTAGACAAATTATTGCGATCACCAAGACAGCAACCCATATGGACTGAGAACCTTGCGCCACGACGGTTAGCTCGAATTTTTCCATCGCTAGTCCTCAAACTCTTCTCGGCTACGGACCGCCCGCTCGATCTCTTGCTGCGCACCTTTGTGCAGCTCGCTGTAGAGTTCATAAGCCGGTGAAAATTTCGAGAGACTGGCGAGAATCTCCTCACAGCTCGCCTTCATTTCAACATCTCGCGGGAAGGGCTCGCCAGCGACACCTCCCCGTACGCCTCCGTGGGCTGATGCATACAAAGCGCTCTCAAGTGACTTATACACTTTCTCGCTCATACGCTTCGCCTTCGTCAGAAGATCTATCGCCAGGTGCTTGTGCGTAAAGACAAACGAGGCAGGGGCTTCCTCTAAGATGTTTGCTAGCAACCCAAATTCAGCCTCGTCGGCACTGTTCGACCACTGAACAATGAAACTAATGACTTCGTCGTCAAAGCCGAACGCAGCCTCAAATAACTCACGGGAGCGATAACGGAAGAGCATGTCCTCCTTACCGTCATATTGGACTGAGGTCATCCATTTGGTATACTTGGCTAACAGCGCCCCGTACTCTGCGCTTTCTTTGAAGCGCAGGGGTATATGCACGTATGGACCGTGATTTATTGGTCGATATCCCCAAGCATCCTCCGCAATCGCGCGCGCAATGCGATCAAGGAAGAAATCAAAGGTTCGATGAGGGTGGACCAATGACGCCTCTGCAAGGAAGGTCTCGATCCAATGGCCCTCCAGCTCACGTAAGGCCATCAGCTTTTGTAGAAACACGCCCACGTCGGCTTCCGAGAGTCGCGAGAACGGAAGCTCCACACCGAAGCTAAACATCGTGAGCAGATCATCTGCCAGCCAGGCCGATTCGCCCAGGTTGACCTGGAGAGCGAGACGCAGCGCCTCATCTGGCTGAAAACGCGATAGCGATCGCACAGCATAGATGCCCGAAGACACGACACCAACGCCGTACCCCGTAGGTTCGGCGGCTATCAGCGTCTCTATGGCGGACCTTTCGGCGTCACCATATTCCACCTGCGCAAAGTCCAGCCTGGAAAGGGCCCCTCCTACCGCAGCCTTGAGGCCGTCTGAGTTTGATGAGAGGTAGGCTTTAGCGCTGCGACGCGCGGCGACAACATCGTGCCCCCATAAGATACGCAGAGCTTCCGATGCAAAGCGCGCCGTGAGGGAATCGGGGTTTTGCAACGCATCTTCTATAGTAACGGTGACCAGCGATGGCGACCGAAGCAACACGGCACCATAAAGCACATGTGGCGATGCACGCCCAGCAATGGTACTCGACTGGATGTGCGAAAGATGACCTTCGATATAATTGCGTAGTTGTGCGCTATCCGGGTAAGCGTCGAGCAACTCTGCAGCGACAGAATTTAGATGCTTGTCTAGAAGAGCTTGATAATTCTTCGCGTCAATGCGGCGCAACTCCGTCCCGTAACCATCCGTCAGCGTAGCCAGCACCTTGTAGTCAAGCGACGAGTCCAAAGCAGCCCGAACGCCCTTGGCGTATTTTGCCGTTTCAGACTTGCTGTAGTTCGCGTGCCAAGAGACAGCTTTCGCAATTCCGACCAATACAAGGGGGTCATAGGCACGCGACCGGATAGCCTTTTCAAGAGACTCCAACGTCTCGCAAAAAACCTTTGTCCACTTAGCACGAGCGTCATCAGCCACCGACGCGCCGAATAGGCCCATTGGATAGCGCAAGGCATCTGCAATAGCGTCAGCAGCGCGGGTGGCCACGCGGATGTTCGGATTTTCCATGAGCTCAAGTATGAGATCGACCACTCGCCCACGCATTCCCTTCACGGCGTCCGCGTGAACAGTGAACGGGTTAAAGCTCATCGTATAAGCTTGAGAGGTCGTGGTATGCCCCTCGGTCTTGAAGATCGGGGTAAGAATGTCCAACGGCGTATGACGACAATTCCAGCAGCCCGGCTCAACAGCTAGAGCGAGTCCAAACTCCAGAATGGCCTGATTGTAAGCAAAGGGCTTATTTGGCTGAACTTCGCACAGCTCCGCCAGAACGCGGATGGCGTGCTCTGGGTGCTGGTTGGTTTGCCTCTCATCGTCCTTCCCGAGTTCCCACAGCGCCGCTGCTGCCCTCGGAAGATGTTCGAGATTGTAGGCGGCATATCTGAAAATCTGTGGGAGTTGCTTCAGAAACTTCCCTTGCCGGATGAGGCCTTCGCCAAACTCAATCGCTTTGAGCGGCTGATAGAATGCAACAGCCTTCACTGCACCAATATGCGGGTCACTGTATTCAGACCGGGGCTTAAGTTTTGCCCAGATACCGTCAAGCAACCGGCTGTTACTCGCGTTCCCGTTTGAAAGCCGCCAATCAAGCTTTCCAAGATTAAGGAGGAGGTTTTCAACCAATCCATCGCTGGCACTGTCGAATGCCGCTTCCGCATACCCCGTTGACTGATGACCCAGACCAACGCAGTTGGCTTCGATGATGTAGTCCGCGAGCACATCAGGTGAAAGGCGGTACCGTGAACCCCGCTTAAACAATACACCGCTATCAATCAGCAGCTTCAGCAACCGGCTTGCGTCATGAGGCTGAAGACCTTCCAGGTTTTGGATCGCTGCAAATAGCGACTTGTCATCCAGGTAAAAGGGCTGAAAGAGCGCTAGAACTTTCAAAAGCCGCTTCAAAGGCTCGGCGTCCGCCTTCTGCCCCAACTCGCCGGCAATCACGTCCTCAAAACGACCGAACAGCGTAATGCGAAAATCTTCTTCGTTTTTAGCGAGATCAAGATGCTTCTTCTCTCTCGCGACTATCTGGGCACCCACGACGGTGGCCAAGGGACAATCGTAAGTAAGGCGTGCGATATCTTTGGCGACGTGAAGTGGCCCGGCTTCTTTTTTCAGCACCTGAAGGGCCAACTGCTCAGCTTCATCTTTTGTCAAAGCTGGAAGCACGACCTCTCCAATCGACTCCAGCAGAGAAAAGTTGCTAGCCTGGGCTTTGAGATGGCTCAAGCCGTAAGGGCGCAGAGCAAGCACTAGCCGAACACCCTTAGTGACGGCCGTATATTGAAACAGAAGCGAAAGGTCCGTGCGATCATGTGCGTCATCAACAACGAGGAGCGCTGGCCTGTGCCCTAGCTCTTCGAGACTCTTTTTGGTGATCTCAGCTGTGCGGCTCAGAAATAAAACAATCTGCCGCTTGCCGGAGGCCCCATAACGAGCAATCCCCTCCTTTAGAACTCGCGTTTTTCCAGATCCGCCAGATCCCGTAAGAAAAATCACACGGGATTTATCGTTCGTAAGATGACCGGTAAGCTCTGCTAAGGAGCCTTCACGCCCAACGAGATTCCACACATGGTTGAATAGCCCGTCGGCATTTTCAAAAGCCGCGAAGAAATCCTGGGCCGTCTCCCATACACTCTCTTCGGTTATGCCCAGCAATTCAAAGCGTCGGCCGCTAAAGAAGATATCAACCAAACTGAGCTGATCGACCTTTGCTAGGCCGCGAAGCTTCAACGACAGATCATCCCGATCCCAGATGTCCCATCCCTTGTAAGAGGCGATGGCTTCCCGGGCTTGCGGACTGGCCACGCGACTCAGAACGATGATCTTCCTGACCGCGTTCACGGTGTGCTTTGAAACGGCCGCATGAACCTTCTGCGGCCCAAACTCCTCTGTTCGCTTGCACTGGAACGAGTACACCGCCCCATCCGACATGGTGGCCAGAATATCGGTGCCATCTTGCGTATGACCGCGACCACCCATCTGGTGAACCGCCGCTTCGGGGTACAGGCGCTGCAACAACGCCGCTGTGAATCTTTCGAAGCTCTCCGGAGATAATGCATCTATGGGGAACGGTTGATCGAAGCTGGCGACAACCGTTTCATCCGTAAAGCCCGCCGCAGCCCGAAGATCGCCGAGGTTAGCAGAGAGTTTACTCGCAATGAGCGGCAGCTGTTTCTCTCGCGGACGCGATGTGCCCGCTTCCCAGCGGCTGACTGTCTGCTGTTTGACGTCCAGCAAGGTCGCCAAATCATCCTGCCGATCAATCTTTTGAGCACGGCGCAGCGTGGTAAGGAGGCTTCCGAACGCGGAATATGGGGCCAGGGGCTTCTTCATGTCGCACACAGTAAATGTGTATGAGTTTTTGGTCAATGGCTTTGACTTGCGCACCCGCAGCTTCAAGGCGGATAGCCCGTCCAGCGCCAAAAAACTACGAAAAGCGATGAGAATTCAGCCCGCAAGCCTTCCCGCACGCCGCCTTACAGGCTTAAATTCCTTGACCATCCCATCCAAGCGCTCTATATAATGTGCATCGCTCTTGAAGCGGTTATGTATTGAAAGGGGCCGTTAGAGCGGCCCCTTTTTCGTGTCGCTACCTGAGCCGGACACTGATTGCGAGAAAAACCTGCAATCGGTGCCACCAGACAGCGAGCGTGCCGCTGAGTTGCATAGCATCGCTCCTTTTTTGGTTATGTATTTGACGGCGCTACGCCTCGCGGCCCGTCTTTTTAACACGACCAAATGAGCCGACATCCTCGACTGATGATTTCTTGAGCGCTCGCAGTTGTCATACATCTCAAAACAAGCTTTGGCGGGCAGACGGCTTCCGGCACCCGTTAGTGTGTAATCTTCAGCAGATCCCTTGCCGTTTCGTAGAGTTCATTCGCCCTTTTGTCGTCACTCAGAAAGCCATCGAAGAAAGTTGAATAAGTCACCATCATCGCATCGACCATCTGGTTACGGATGTTCTCGGGCGAAGCGCCTGCAGCACCGCCCTCTTTGATGCAACGGAGGGCAATCACATAGCCCACCACCGCATAGCGGAAAATGAAAGAGTTTGGCAGGTCTTCATAGCGAGGAAGCTTCTTGAAATAAGGATGAGCGGCAAAGAGCGCCGCTGCCAAACCGAGGATTTCTCGCGTTATCTTGTCCAGCAGTTCGGGTGTGACCGGCTCACCTTTTCTAAGGATCTTTAGTTCAGCCTCCGTATACTTTTTTGCATGCTCGGCCAGGTTGGCTACAAATGTCTCCTGCCCCTGAGCTATCTGGACAAGATCAGCCTCGGCGTTGTCGCTCTTCTCTGAGAGCTGCGCTCGAAGTACGGCATCCCCATCCTTCGCCTTCGATACCTTTTCGCAGAAAGGCTTGAACGCAGCCGACTGCTTCTTGTCGATGAGACGTCTCTGCAACCCACGCCCACGCCTTCGCGGCCGAAGCCCGCAGATCGCATGTGTCGTCTTCAACAGCAGTACCTGATTAGGGTGCTCGGAGAGAATCTGAACCTGCTGAGAAATCGACTCTGGATCACGTCCCCTCAACGTTTCCATGATGGCAAAATCCGGAATAACGGCGGAGTTGGCCGGATCTGAAAGATACTCGCGTAGCTCGGGCGATTTCATGTAGTTCGTATCGATGACCTTGCGCATTTCGCCCCCTGACATGCACGCGTTGCCTGGCATTCAACTAGTCACAAGAATCCAGTCAAGCGGTCCGGACCGGCACCGAAACAATCATCTGGCTCGCCGACGTAAAAAAAGACCTTCCCGTCGGAATGCGGCTCACAACCGACTCAATCCGGTAAGCCCGGTTCTTCTCAATAAACGCCGCCACCCAGCCATGCTGGTCCCGATAGAACACGCAGTCCTCGGCACTCCTTACAATCAGCCGGTTCACCTGCATGACCTCGGACCGGCTAACCGGGCGCCCCTCACAAGAAAACCGGGGAAACGTCAAATCCACCGGCGCCCGCGATAACCGCACATCAGGACGAATGCGAACGGCAAGATCCGGCGCCAGCGGCACAATCCAGTTCACAAGCCCAGGACGCCCGCTCGCCTCGAGTGCAACAGGATAGTCGCTCGTGAAGAACGGGCTATCTGTCGTATTGTGCATCACCTCCCAGGGAGAATTACCGAATATCGAAACCCGCTGCAGAATCGAGTTGATCCCAAGTGCCTGCGGATACTTCTCGTCAATCTCCAACTGTACCGTGCCATCCGCCAGCAACTCGGTGAGCGACTTGCCACCCAACTCGGGCGGCGCAGCAGGCAAATCCCCTCGCCCCTCCAGCAGCGCCGCCGTGTTCTCGAGCGCACCGCGTAACGGCGCCGCATGAATCCGCATCGCAGCAGGCGCACAACTGGTCACATAAGCCACAAACCCCGCAATCGCATACACCGCCTGCGGGTCGGGCTTACCCTCCCGGAGCCGCGAAACAGCCAAGTTGTATGCAGGCTCCACATCTCTCAGGAAATCCTCAATCGTGCGCGGATCATCAAGAAACCGATTGGTGCTCCCCTCGGCTATCCGGCAAATATCCTGCGCGCGCGGCGTAAACGCCTTCAACGTAGATTTGCGCATCGCATACAATCTTTCTCCCAACGCCGGAGAGTAGAAGTTTTTCAGGTGAACCTGAGACACATAGTGATCGAGCGCCATGGCTCGATGATAGCCGCGTCAGCACTGCTGGGTCAAAGCCGCATAGCGCCCGTAAGGCTTTGCCTTGATGCGAAAGAGCTTCGCACGCACCGTGAGACGGTGATGCCTGCGCGGCATCACGTGTGATGCAAACAAGAGGACTACCGCCATTGGGTCAGCAGCTATAGCCTGGCAAAGAAAGCGGGAGAGAATTTTATGCAAAAGCCAATAGCCGATCCCAAGGTCGCCAATATGGCACCGGTAGCTGACCAGCTTACTGCTTATGATGAGCAGCATTTTATCACCTACCTGAGGCTGCTTAATGCAGACGCTGACGGGGCGGACTGGAAGGAAGTCGCAAAGATGGTGCTTCAGATTGATCCCGGTCTTGAGCCTGACCGGGCACACCGGGCATGGGAAACCTATCTAACGCGCGCTCAATGGTTAGCCGAGCATGGCTATCGCCATCTTCTTCGCGGTGGCGCGCCGAACTGACCGACATGGTCTCAGATATCGCGGGGGAATTCTTCCTCCAGATAGCCGCCTTTAGGCCGCCGCTCCCTGCGCTGTTCACTAGCTTTGAGGCCGCTGTGTATTACGTGAAGAAGCGACAACGCCCCGTGATGTGCAGCGACAAAATCAAAGGTCGTTTCTGATTCCAGATAGTGGGTTTGCACCGTATTGAGGATGGCGGAGAATGTCTCCAGGACAGCCTTCACCTGCTGCCTGCTTCCGTTTTCCAGGGGGGTTGCCGGTTGATCGAGTGCAAGGCCGAGGTCACGATGGGCGATACGTCGATTCCGCCAGTCCCGGCAGAAGCTCGCTTGTTTCAAGGCATCCTCGATGAGCTTCTCCACTTTTGCCTTGGTGGCAGCGTCATCGATAAGGTTCGGCAAATTCCGGACCGTAAGGTTCGACTTGCCTTTTTGCCCCAGAGAATTTGGTGGGTCGGTCAGACGGGCGATATGAAGTAGAGTCGCCTCCCAAAGCCCGTCTTGAACAAGACGAAAAAAGCTTGAAGCGGCCTGATTGAGTAAGGTTATTCGCTCGGGCTTCTTCCCAAACAGCTCCACATACTCCGACCAATCCGAGTGAAGACGAACTATCTCTTGCCAAAGCGCGGAGTACTGCTCTCCTAGTGGATCTCCCATCTTCTCAATATTGTGCTTCTTTGCCTCCTCCGCTGTCCGGGTTACCATTTCCTTCTGCCCTCAACATCTCGGTTATTGTCTACTGCTAGCTCCGGGCCGATATAGAGCGGATCTCGCGACGGCGATGATCTCTCCAGTTGACCAACCATCCGCTTGAATCAATTGGCCCAGTTAGCAACGCTATGCGCACTCGGCGGTCAAATCCGCTTGCCTGGCTTCGAATTGACCCTAGCCTTTGCCGCTAGACGCCTTACGACCGCGCGAAGTCGGCCGCTCTGGCACGCTCCCTCCGTAGATTTGCCACCAGGCTGTAAGCGCTTCCATCGTCGGACCGAGCCCCCGTGCCTTGCGCGTAATCTCGTACTCAACCCGTGGCGGCACTTCTGCGAACACGGTACGATCCACCAGGCCGTCGGCCTCCAACTCGCGCAACTGCGCCGTCAGCATGTGCTGGGTGATACCGGGGATCGCCTTACGCAACTCGCCGAAACGGTAAACCCGTTGATTGAGCAGCCACATGATCTCCAGCTTCCATTTGCCGGAGAGCAACGCGAAAGCGCGCCGCATTTCTTCATGCATGTTGATGCCGTCTTTAGCCATTGGTCTGGTTTTCCATACTAACTACAAGTTATTCATCCTACTTGTCGATATCGATCTTAGCTGACATTTTTAATTTACGCATCAATTGCGCAAAGACGAACACGGGCTTCTTCCAATCGATCGTGTTGATGAAGAAGAGCCACGCTGCCTTGGCAGCAAGAATGGATAAGTCATGACTGAAATTTATATCTACTGGGCGAGCACGGCATTGTTGTGCCTGCTCTACATATCGTCGGCCTTCATGTACGTCGCGAAGGGCACCTGGACTCGACAGGCCCTCGCCGACCTTGGGTACCCTGGGTACCTCGTACCATTCATGGCCGCGATGAAAATCCTCGGCCCGGCCATGATCCTCTTGCGGTTTAACGTGGCGCTCAGCGACCTCGCTTACGCGGGCATCTTCTACCACCTTTTGCTGTCAGGCCTGGCGCACCTCGGGGTTCGAAAGTCGCTGGGTACCGTTCCGGCAGCCGTCGGCCTTGTGCTGCTCGCACTCTCTTTTGCTACGCAGAATTTTGCTCATGCGGTGCCGTCACCCTACGCGCTCACGGCGTTTCACTAAAATTGCGATCTATCAACACAGAACATGGAGATGAATATGGGACGCCTTGAAGGAAAAGTCGCCGTAGTCACCGGTGCAGGTCGCGGAATCGGCCGCGCCGTTGCGAAACTCTTCGCAGCCGAAGGTGCCAAGGTCGTGGTGCTGTCGATCACGCCCACAAACGTGGACACGGTCGTGGCAGACATTGCTGCGAAGGACGGCACTGTTCTCGGCCTGGTTTGCGACGTCGGCGATGCGAAGCAGATCGAAGAGGCCATCGCGAAAGTGGTTGCGGTATTTGGCGGCATCGACATTCTGGTCAATAACGCGTTCGATCCAAGTGTATATTCCTCATCGCTCATCGACCTTTCGGTCGAGAAGCTGCAACGCAACTTCGATATGGGGCCGGTCGCTTATCTGCGGTTGATGCAAGCCTGCTATCCCCATCTCAAGGCAAGTGGCGAAGGGCGCATCATCAATTTCGGCTCGATGGCTGGCGTACTGGGCATGGCTGGCTGCGGACCCTACAACATGGCCAAGGAAGCAGTGCGCGCGTTGACGCGTACGGCCGCGCGCGAATGGGGCCCGGACAACATCACCGTAAACAATATGCTCCCGGTCGCGGACACTTGGGGCGCGGCACATGCCAATGCCCCGCCGCCGCTCAGCGCCCTTGGACGGTTCGGCTCGCCAGAGGACGATATAGCACCTGTAGTCCTGTTCCTTGCGAGCAAGGATGCACAGTTCCTCACGGGCTACAGCCTTGCAGCGGATGGCGGCATGATCATCGACAGCGGGCGCTGATCATCATGGTCTTTCTTCCCATCACCTCACTGTTCGTGGCGGCCTTCTCCGTGGCCCTGATTGTTCTGTCCGTTCCTGTCACCATGCGCCGCCTTAAGGTCGGAGAAATGGTCGGGGACAGCGTGGACGAAATCCTGCGCCAGCGCATTCGGGCGCAGGGCAACTTTATCGAGTACGTTCCGCTTGGCGTTATCGGAATGGGATTGGTTGAGGCCCACGCGGCTCCGGTCTGGATGGTTCTGATAGTCGGAGGCGCGCTTGCCAGTGGCCGAGTACTCCATGCCATCGGCATGTTGCATGCTTCCGGGCCAATGCGCGGCTTTGGAATGATCTTGACCTATCTGGCTATCCTATTGGTAGCGGCCCGTCTTGGCGTTGATGCATGGTTCTGGATTTGAACGCGGACTTATCTTTCAGCAAGTTGTCAGTTCTTCATGACGATCTCGGCATCTGCTTCTGCGGCGATAGGAGCTTTCAGGACGGTCGTTGCTTTTGACATTTATGGCTCGTCGTTCATCAGAAGACAACGAAGTGCTAGATCCAGGCTTCGAACGTGGCGGCGGGTCGAGTTACCGTCCGATACTGGCAGCTTCCGCCGCGGCGCGTTGCATACTTGACGACATCTCGCCGGTCACGGTGCTTTGCTCTTCAACCGCAGCCGCGGTGGCGGTAACATACTCGCTGACATTCTGAATTTCTTGCTTGATTGCTTCAAGCGCGGTGACGACGTCACTGGATATGCCGTTCAAACTGTCAATCTCGCGAGTAATCTTGTCAGTGGCTTGCTTGGCCTGATTGGCAAGATTTTTAACCTCGGAAGCGACAACCGCAAAACCGCGCCCTGCCTCGCCAGCGCGCGCGGATTCGATCGTGGCATTCAAGGCAAGGAGGTTGATCTGCCCTGTGATGTTTCCAATCAATTCGACGATACCGCTCATAGCCTGCGCTGCCGAACTGAGGCGTTGTGCCTGCCCATCGGCGGATTCAACCTTGCTCACCGCCGACATCGCAGTATTCCTCGACTTGACCATCGCCTCGGAGATTTCTCGTACGGAAGCGTTTAGTTCCTCGGCACCTGCTGCAACCGACTCCATCATCGAACGAACCCGCTCGCTCTTCATGCGGGCGATTACCTGAGCCGTTGTATCGGTGGCGTATTTGACGACTTTGAACGGCCTACCGTTGAGGTCCAGGATGGGATTGTAGGACGCCTGAATCCAGACTTCCTTGCCGCCCTTGCCGATCCGCTTATACTCGGCAGCCTGGTATTCTCCACGGTTCAGACTTGCCCAAAACTCGCGATAGCCAGCACTGTCGCGCTCCGAAGGATCGACGAAGAGGCTATGATGGCTGCCCTTGATTTCTCCCAGCGAATATCCCAGCGCTTGCAGGAAGTTCTCGTTCGCCGTCAAGACGATGCCATCCATACCGAATTCGATCACAGCCTGTGATTTTCCAATCGCAGCAATCTGTCCGGCAAGGTCCACGGTCTGGAGCTTCTGCTCGGTCACGTTGGTGGCGAATTTCACCACCTTGAATGGCTTACCTCTTTCGTCGAGGACCGGGTTGTAGGAGGCGAGAATCCAAACCTCCTTGCCGCCCTTGCCGATCCGCTTGTACTCAGCGGCCTGGTATTCGCCACGGTTCAACTGCGCCCAAAATTCTCGATATTCCACACTATCGCGCATCGCTGGCTCGACAAACATGCTGTGCTGCTTGCCCTGGATTTCGGTCAAGGCATAACCAAGCGCGTCGAGAAAGTTTTTATTCGCAGTGACAATCGTCCCGTCAAGATCAAATTCGATCACGGCTTGAGCGCGCTCGATTGCCGCGATCTTGCTGCTTTCCTCCATACTCTGGATTTTTTTCGCGGTAATGTCGGTCGCGAACTTGACGACCTTAATTGGCTTTCCACTACGATCTATGATCGGATTGTAGGACGCCTCAATCCAGATCTCCCTACCGCCCTTGCCGACCCGCTTGTACTCGGCGGACTGAAACTCGCCGCGGTTGAGGCTCGCCCAGAACGCTCGGTATGCCGAGCTATCGCGGATTTCCAGCTCGACGAACATGCTGTGATGCTTGCCCTGGATTTCGGCAAGCGTGTATCCAAGCACAGTAAGGAAATTCTGATTGGCTGTGATGACCCCACCGCTCATATCGAATTCGACAACCGCTAGCGATCTGTTGATCGCCGCCAACTGGGCAGATGCGCTATCGGACTCGGAATGTTGTCGCCAGAACGCCATTTTGTGCGGTCCCTTGCTTGCAATGTAGCGCTTTGAATGCGAGCTGCGGGGCGCACCAGCGATCCTATGCAATCGCTTTCAACGAAAATGCGCTCGCGCTTCACAGGCTTGAAATTTAGAATCCATTGCGGTCGCACCCAGTTTATGATTACCGCGCGGGCGCATGGGTTCCTCTGAACTCGACTACATAAATACGCGACTAGGTATAAAGAGACGCGTTTAAGATTCGGTTAGTCCCTACAATGCCCGGCGAGTTCTCGGAGTGACATGCTAATTTCTGCTGCGGTGGTCCAATGGGTATCATTGTAATCCACAACGTTACTACCAGCATCAGAGAACCAACATCGCAGGCTGATCGCCATCAGCAGCCTTAACTTGTCATGGGGCAGAAAATCAAAAACAGGCGAGATCCGCATAGCATCGCGGCATTTGGATATCGGAAACGTAGAGTCTCCTATCGCCCTACGATGGAAAAATTAGTACACGAACGGGAACCCGCGCCGACATTGCAACATTTGGATGACACCTATGCTTGAGCGTTTCCCCGGTTTTCATACGAAAAATCCGGAGGTCAATCGTGAAATACTTTTTGCCAACTTCAACGTTAGTCATTTTGATTGTCAATTTCGAGAACGACCATTTGTCGCCAAAGCAAATTGGGTTGATACCAAGTATGTCCGGATCACGAGTGCATTTTGCAGCACGTCAACTGACATAACGTATGATGCAGCCCCGGTGGTCCGGCAATTTCTGCAAGCCCGTCCCAAAACACACATAACGTTCAACCACAGAGCTCGATTGGATGAGCTCTCGGCGTCGAATGCCTCAGTCGTAATACCTGCAGGCTCTTCGTTTCGGGGAATCGCGTCAGGCGAGCACGGGGTTGTCGCCCTGCGAATCGAGATTGCTGCACTGAAGACCGTTGTGAGCGCGATGCTCGGAGAGGATGTTCCGGCCGAGCAACTTCATGCCGAGCCATGGACAAACGATCGTTTCGGAAACAGCATGAGAGCTACCGCCGCCCAATTTATTTCTGATCTGGACACCGTGATGGAAGGCGATTCGTTTGCTGCTGAGATTTTTGGCCAGGCGCTTCTCGTCCGGCTGCTAATGAGTTGCTCGGTACAATTTAGTCCGAGGCTTAAAGGCCACGTATCATCTCCTTCGTTGAACCAGCTGCGTCGGGTTGAGAGCTATCTTGCTGCAAACTGGCAGAAGGACATCGACATTAAGGATATAGCTGACGAGTTCGGAATGAGCGTCAGAAGTATCTTCCGCTACTTCAGATCACTTCGGGGCATGACTCCTAATGAGTTCATGCGACAGCTCAGACTGGAGAGAGCGCGGAGTATGTTGGAGGTGGCTGAAGACTCCGACACAGTCATGATGATTGCAATTCGCTGCGGTTTTCAAAGCATGGGACATTTTGCACGCGCGTATCGTACTGCGTATGGCGAGCTACCCTCACAGACCTTGTTAAGGAGGAAATCCAGAACACCTAACGGAGGTTCATAGGGTTCTGCGTCGACGCAGAAGCAGACGGTTCATCCGCGTGCTGTGCTGCAGCTAATGTTCACCCCCCGTAAGGCTGGACTACTATTTCGTGGAGGATGCCAACGTTAAATTCATCCCGAACAATCCCCCGGGTGAGAAATAGGAGACCTTTACAATTTACACTGATGCGCCGGGGGGGGGTGACCGCGCGGATTTCCACAGGCGGTTTCACTCGGATACTATTGCATTCCTTCGCAAGCAAGGGACGGCGTCTCGGCGCGAGTTCGGGCCGCCCGCCTTCAACGTGCGCTATCGATGATCATGCCGCCGTCCAGGGTATCCGCCTCAGGTCAGCCGGCGTGCAAGGTTGATGGATGCTAATCAGGGCCGGGCAAACAGGGCCCGATCTCGCACCAAAAGCCGCGCGGCGCCAAGGTGAGATATGATGTTATTTTGGATCTGACGCGCCGCCGATTTCGTTGAGGAGTGCCATTTCAAGCAGTTTCACGGTCATAGGATTGCCGACCAATCGGGCGATCGGTATGAGGGCCATCAGTCCATCGACGAGTTCGTCGTGATCCTTTGGCGGTTCCTGATTGGATTCTTCCGCCACTTAAGCGCTCTTCTGCATCATCGGAACACAAGGGTCTTCCAAGACCAGGTGAGTCACACCCGTGCGGGCGCGTATCCGCTTGAGGGCTGAATGACTCGTGTCGAACATGACCGCGATCGTGGCATCGCCGTCGATCTGATGAACAGAACCCAAGGGGTTCAGTTGATACCCCATCTTCTGGACGAGCGGCATGCGAAGCGCCCGGACAACCGCGGTCACATTGACGATATCGCGGGCAATGCAGAACTCCTGCACTCCGATAAGAAGCTCATGATAGGTTTCGCCGCCGCGTCTTCCCGGCTTGATGGCTAACCGGGTCATCTCGATGACCTGGTCCGAGCTCGGCACGGGCCCATCAACCAGATAGGCGAACTGTTCGCTAAGCATGTGTGGCAGCACCGTCGGATAAAGCCTGAGGCAACCAACGACTTCATGCTGGTCGTCGAGAGAAGCGAGGTAGATGGCATGGTCGTCGTCGTACTGGTCCTGTTCGTAGACGCCGTCTTTCTCAAATTCTTGCCATCCCCGTTCCTTTACGAAACAGACGTGTCTTAGCTTGAAGACTTGATCGAGCGTAGGGGCGAACATTGCGCTGTTCGATTGGTCGATGACCCTGATCATGCCGCCTCCTGCCGTGAACCCACGGCGGAGTGTCACGACAGGAGGCGGTCACAGAATCGCTCAGGAGAGGGATTGACTAGGGATGGATCTCGCCGCGCCGGATCGATTCGACGACGGCCTGGGTCTTGGAACAGACACCCAGCTTTGAAAGCACCGAGGAAATGTGTGACTTAACGGTCTGCTCAGAGATATGGAGGATCTCGCCGGTGTCCCAGGCCGATTTTCCGACGGCGGCCCATCTCATCACTTCGCGCTCCCGGGGCGTCAACGTGAATGTCCGGAATTCAGACCTGAGTTTGAGGTTCGTCCTGTAGAGGTAGAGGGCCATCATTTCGACAGCCCGGCGACCTTCCTTGCTCTCATCGACTGCGTGACCGGCAAGAGATACGGTCGCCTGATAACCGCTGGTGCCCTGGATCGGGACGCACAAGCCGCTCCTCAGGCCGTGCTCGACCGCGGAAATTTCAAGAACCCGACGGCCTCTCTGATCGATGACCGGTGCGTCATGCCATCCAAAGGCATCGAAGCTCTTCCGGGCATAGTTCGCGACAGGATCAACTAGGATCAAGTTCTCGCGGTGATACTGTAACCGCCAAGCGCGCGGCCAATGATCCAGGATGAACATCTTGTCGAAGGCGGTCGGCTGGATACGCGAAGAAACGACCATAAAGGAGTCGTAGCCGAATTGCCGGACGGCCGCCGCAAAGGTATCGCGCAGGGACACCTCAGTTTTGGCTTTGTCCAGAAGTTCGAACGCAGAAAATATAGCGTCGAAACGTCCCACGTGAGCCTGTGCCTAATCAGACGGAATACAGTAATTGATCGGCTCATTGTAGCGGATCGGCTTGAACATTGTGTCTCGGCCATGCTCATATCCACTTCTTTTAGGTCCATCTGGCGGAGCCCAAATGCAACCAAGGCATGCCAATGAAGTCGATGTCCATATTGGGAAGCGCCTCAGGATGCGCCGCCTGATGATGAACATGAGCCAGGAAGCGCTCGCAAATGAAATCGGGCTCACGTTCCAGCAGGTGCAGAAATATGAGAAAGGCGCAAATCGGATCAGTGCCGGTCGCATGCAGCAGATCGCCGCTATCCTGAAAGTACCGGTTACCTTTCTGTATGATGGACTTCAACATAAGGGTGGCGCTGCTTCCGAAGTTGGGATGAACGTTATCGAGCAGTTCCTGTCCACCAAGGACGGGCTGGCTCTCATTACAGCGTTTTCGCAAGTCGAGGACAGGAAGCTCCGCCAGAGTATCGTGGATTTGGTGAAGACCATCGTGGCAGAGCACAAGCCAAAGAAAAAGCGCAGCTGACTTAACACAGGCTCAAACGTACCATGGCGATACGGAAGGTATGATAGCTTCTCAGTGTTACGTTGAGTTTAGCAAAACCAAGAACAGCGCCTATGCCGAATTTTCAGAAGCTGCGCTGCTAAGTGACGGCGCGAACACGTATTGTATAACAACGAGGCAGGTCTTCGGTGCTGTAGAACCGACCGAAAACACCTGCATGTCCCTCTTTCGTCCTCAATAGAAAGGCCGTCGAAGGTGGCGCCGGGTTTGCGCCTTCGCCAGGCCCTCAAGCGAACCGGGCAGAGGCCGGCGGCTGCTCCCGAGACCGGTTAACCCAAGCAGCCACAGGAGCATCAGCGTAGCGCCGACGAAGGCGGAACGCGGGACCGACTGCCTCCGGCGAGAGACTCGGCAGTAAATCGGCTCAAACGATGCCAGGTGTTATCGCCTCCGGTCAGGTCGTCGGAGCTCGCGAATACAGCGAACGCGAATTACTACAAGTTGCAGTCTAATAGAAGGTGTCGCAGTATGATTGCGCACGAAAGCGGCTTGTGTCGTCGAGCGCATCTTGTCCGGTTCCAGGTGCGCTTGATCTGAGCACGGAAGGGGCAGCTAGAATGTCCACGTTCATCATTTTATCTTGGGGTAAATAGCCATGGACCAACCTCGACCGGTAATCATCACGGTCCATGGAATCCGCACGTTTGGTCAATGGCAGAACCGATTACGAACCCTAATAAAGAAAGAAAACTCAAACGCTGAGGTTCTGACCTATCGGTATGGGTACTTCAGTGTCGTCGCATTTATTATTCCGATATTCAGATGGTTCGCCATCATATCGTTTCGCCGGCGGTTTCGTCAGTTAATTGCGTCCCATCCTGACGCACCGATATCGATCGTCGCACATTCCTTCGGAACGCATATCGTTTCACATGCTCTCAAGAGCATGCGAACTGATGATCTGCCTATCATCCCCGCCCTTATCTTGGCGGGCAGCGTCCTTCGATCCAATTTTGATTTCGGATCACTGTTGGCATCGAAAAAGTTGAAACGTATCGTCAACGATTGCGGAACCAACGACAATGTCCTTTTACTCAGTCAGCTTTTAGTACTCTTTACAGGCATGGCCGGCAGGGTCGGATTTTACGGCTTATCTGGCGATCAGTTCATCAACCGGTTTTTCCGCGGCGGCCACAGCCACTATTTCGAGCCTACAGGGGCCACTGATATCGACTCCTTCATGCGTCTCAGATGGGTCCCCATTCTCGCGCATGGCTGTCCTCCCGAAGAATACGATGAATTCGAGAGTCGTGGGCCGCTGCAAGGCGTCGCCTACGCGATCATGCGGATTGCCGATCCTATCAAGATCATAGCGTACGCACTTATCGTCTGGGTCATTGCATTCTATAGCTATATTGAACCTAGACGCGAGGCAAAGTTAGAATTGAGTAGGCGGGAATACCAAGCTGCTGCAACCCAACTGACTTCTGAACACTTTCTTCCTACAGCAGTTACAACGCTGGCTCGCTTAGTCGATTCAAAAGCATTTTCGTCCGAAGACGAAAAGAGAAACTCCATCGACGCGGCGCGCTTTGGCCTACAAAGATTGGCAAGCCGGGATCAGGTGCTCTCCGAAGTCGAAACAGGACAACTCGTCCGGTCGGGCACCGGGATCTATTTGAAGGGCGCCAACGTTACGCGGACTAGACTAACGACCCCTCTCGTACAACTTCTGTATCCGGCACATCAGGCGACGATCGTTGTCTCGCAAGGTAAGGCCGATCGTGAAGACCAAAGCAGCAAGGCGGAGATTTTTATCTTTGATACAAATTCAGGCGCCGTAATCGCTCGTCGGGAACTTGATCTGAATGGCGGAAGACTAAGCGTTGATTTCGAGGGCTATGCCCTAACCGGCCAGCCTGGGAAGCTGCTTCTCAGGCTCGTCCAAGAGGAGATCGAGGGTGATGACGACGACGTGCTCCTCGCGGCCATCGATCTTGATGCCAAATCCATCTCCATCTTCAGCGGCGAAGACTTTGGGGTACACCGCAACTGCATCGAGGCAGCTTGGACGAACGACGAAGACAGGAAAACGATCAGGCTGTTCAGATTGGCGGACCTGTTCACCGGTAACTTGGAGACGCGCAACGTCGATTGGGACGACAGTGTCAATTCGCAGTACTCATTGGAAAATCTCAAGAACTGCGGCAACGCGCTTACTCCTCTGGGAATTTCTGCACTACACTTTCCGCAAGTCATAGACGAATCAAGATTGATCAGGAGTACACCAGAACCAGCTCAGATCGAGGCCAACGACGACGTTTCCTGTTCGGTTGATGAACGAACTCGCGGTGCCAGTGTTATCAGTGAAGTATCAAGACTGGACTTCTCGCGATTGGCATGGGCGCGCGGCGAGGAGAGCGGACGATCTGTTGAACAATTGAAGGAGGACTTTGAAGGCGTCTCCTGTCTCATTCGTCTCGAAGGACCGCGTACATCAAGTTATGTTCTCACAGGCACCGCGCTCGGTCTTTGGATCGGCGGATGGAATATTTGCGAATTGAGCAATGAGAAATGGATCGAGAACTGTAGGCTCTATTCGTTTGCATCCGAGGGCGGCGGCACACTCTGGCACGCGAGCGGTCAACGGTTTCTCATAATTGGTGACGCGATCACAGAGACTAACTCGGATGGTTTCAGAGTAGTCGATTTGGCCTACGGCACCTCTGGCCGGCCCGATGTCTCACCGGACGGACGTGTCCGTTCCGCTGTTGTTGACGATCAACGTGGCCTGCTCGCAATTGCAGCGGAGGTCGTTGGCTGGCAAGGCGCTTCAGAGGTTTTTGTCTACGATTTACGCGGCGGTCGTGTTGAGCTCGTTTCCCGTCGCAGATTTGAACCACCTAGGGCACCGCGACCGGAGGCTCCAAGCGCAGATCCATCCAAAAATCCAATACCGGCACTTAGTAAAGTCGGAAAGGATATAATATTTCGCATCCCCCAAGCTATTCTCGGGCTTGAGCTGGCCGATCCGCCCGGATGGCTAAGCAAGCTGACGCGATATTGGGCTATCACCCCGCGCGGCAGCGAAGGCATTTCCATTCGGTGGGTTTTGCCTTTTCCCGGACCGGGCGTGCCCAGCATCGCAATCAACACCAGCGGCGGCCTGGTCGCTGGATTTAACGGAAGTAATCTTCGCCTGGTCTTGGCGTCTGACGGCACCGCGGTAAGCCCGGTTATCGACACCTCTCTTTTAGGTCAGGGGTGTGTCGGCGACATCGTTGACGTTTCGGTTGGCAACGACGACAGCGTCGATGCCCGGCTTGGAGACTGTCGGATCAAGCGCCAGCCCCCCATCTCACGCAACGAACTATCTCGGCAAGCGTCCAAGCTCGACTCCTATTTGAAACAGCTCGACTGAGAAGGCTCCGCGGAATCAGAAGGAGTAGCCAATTCCGTCTTCACACGTTCGTCTCGCGACGTTTTAGCTCAGCCGGTCTGCCCCTTCTCCAAAAGGCCCGACACCGGGGCTATAGCGCATTTTACCCCTCTTTTGAGCTAGCTTCGAGCGTAACAGCCACACTTGATGCACGCTCGGCAGCTTCTCGGCTACTACGCCTATTTATCTATCAATCGAGAGATCGTTGTCCGGCTCACTTTAAAGGCCAAGGCAATGGACATAGGTGACTCACCTTGTTGCAACCGCGTGAGTGCTTCCAACCGTTCGACCGGACCAAGCTTTGGCTTGCGACCAAACTTTACCCCCTGAGCCAACGCTCGCTCCCTTCCGGCCGTGGTGCGTCGGATAATGTCTTCACGGGTCTTACGCGCAATGTAACCTACCAAGGCCACTATAACCTCTCCGAGATCGTTCGTGGTATCGGCCCACGGTTCGGCAAGAGATTTGTACGTGGCTCCCCGTGATGTGATCTGCTGAAGCACTTGCAATGTTTTGTAGGGCCCACCACGGGTTAGGCGGTCAAGGGCCGCAAAAATCACGATGTCACCGGACTGCACATCGTGGAGGAGCCGCCTGAGTACCGGTCTCTGATCATTCACCCCGCTCTGCTTCTCCGAGTAGATTCTAGCGCATCCGGCAGCGCGCAGCTGCAGCTCTTGAATGTCGAGCACCTGCCCCTGCGTGCTCACACGCGCGTATCCCAAGATCGCCATCAGGAGCCTCCTCTGAGACGATACTCCGTCCCTCCAGATATCCTGATTTTTGCAAGTCCGAGATCCCGCAATTGTCGTAATTTGTAGACTTCGGTAATTCTCGATTCGTTTCCGGGGGTTAGGCCATCCATTCAATATTGCTTCTCTTTGAGTATTGATTTGGATTCTGCGCTTAACGCCTAGAAGCGTAAATCAGGAGTTTCGCTAGAACTACGGGTAGATGCGCACTCCTTAGACATCTATCGCAACGTCGCGCATCGCTGGTGGTCGTATTATGCCCGAGCGAATTGCCCCTGATCTCGATGAGCGCGGCAGCCTCATTACGCCAATTATCGTCGCACTATTTGTCATCGCCGGCGGCGGCCTCTGGTTTTATTCAGACGAGCTCAAGGCCAAGCTCCAACCGGCTCGACCCGTCACCGCGTTTCAGAACCAGCATGCCGGCGTCTATGAGCGCTTAGGCGTCGCATCACTGCCAGTGGATTTCGAGAGGACGAACACCAACGCCACCCGCCTGTTGGACCAGCTACGGCGTGAACCTTGTGATGGCGAGGCTATCCTTCCCCTCGTCAAGCTGATGAGCCAAGGCGGATATCCAAGGGAAGCTGCCACCAGCGCACTGAAGTTTGGCGAACGCTGTGGCCAGAAAGCTGACCTGCTTGAACATGCCTATCATTCACTGGTACGCGTCCGCGATCTCTCGGGCGCCGTCAACGCCGCATCCGAACTCATCAAGATCGATCAGGCGCGGGGCCGGTATCGCTACCTTCGCGGCTTTGCCCATGAAGAGCTGAAGAACTTCAAAGCCGCGCTATCGGACTATGTCAGCACGCTTCAGCTGTTCACCAGCCTTTCGAATGTAGCAGTCAGCGAATTCTACCGGGTCTCAAGGATGTACGCGGCCCTTGGCCGACCTTGCGACGCGATTACTCCACTTGAGATCTACCTTTCCTACGACGTGGCGAAGCGCCAGACCACGCAACTGTCCCAGCTCATCAAGGAATACGCCAATAGCGGCGACTGCCGGGCCACTTATGCCTCGGGCAGCGACAAGATTCTCATCCCGCCAAGCAACATCATCTCAGTCACCATCAACGGCGCCCAAGGGCGGATGATCGTCGATACCGGCGCCTCGATGGTGGCGCTGAGCCCCAGCTTCGCCTCGCGCGCCCGCGTCATGCCGGACGAAAGCAACCTTATGACCTTCCAGGTGGTGGGCGGAACGGTCCAGTCGGCACCGGGCAATGCCCAACTCATGGAAGTGGGCAACACGAGGGCAGCCAACGTTCCGGTTGCGATCTCCATAGGCAACGCTTCGGCCTACGGGCCAGGTATCGACGGCCTGCTGGGTATGACGTTCTTGGCCCGTTTCAACGTCACCCTGTCAGGCGGCGCGCTGGAATTGAAGCCTCGCGACCTCAACTGAATTCACCTCCCCAACCACAGAGAGCAAAATGAGCAAAGTCACTGCGCGCCTAAAATCGACTAAATCCCACCGGCTACCGTACGCATTGGCGGCAATTGGCCTTTCCACTCTGCTCGCCGGATGCATCGGGGGCCCGTCAACTTCCGACGTTCTGATGGCGGTGGGCTATCCCGACATCACTGACGTGAACTGCGTTCAGGCAACCGGCCTACCTGGGCACGTCTGCACGTTCAATCTCCGGGGCTATTCTCAAACACGTCGTCTCGTGAAGAGGGACGATGGCGGCTGGGATGCGCTCTATAAGTGAGGGCCAAGTCTCGCCCGTATCGAAAACGCACTTAAAGGCCCGCTCAATGCGTCTGGCGCCTGTGCCAATACCTCGGCATAGGCGTTGGAAAGCCCCCTGCGTCGGGAGCGGCACGCGTCAAGGGCGGCTTGCCGCTCGTCTCGCCCCTTGACGCGGGCCGCGAGCGGCGCAAAGAAAGGCTAGTAGCTAATTTCAGCAACTGCAACCGCGCAGCGCATGCCAGTTCGGCAAAGGCTTTCTCGACGCATTCAAGCGCGCGAAACGCCGAGTGAGAGTGTCACTCACCTCTCGTACTATAATTTCTGCCAGATATCATACGGAGCAGGAGTTTCGATGGGTACATTAACCGTCAGCGTTCCCGCTCTTGGTCCTGATCCCGCGACTTGTCCTTGGCAGGTGGAGCCTTTGTATTCTTGGCTTCAGGACTCCGTAGCCATTTACTGAACGACCGCTTTTCCTTGGGCTGGTCATTCTGCGCGCCCTGCCGATCGAGGGACAGCGGTCGTGACTCTGCACCCTCCTGCCTCAGCCGCTGACTAAATGAGGGGCGCTTTCCCTTCGCCGATGGTTCTGCGGTTTCATTTTTGATCTCACTATGCCGCGTTTGATAGACTGGATTTCCCAACGGCGGGCGTTCAACTCTATCGGCTTCTACGCGCCTCGCCTCTTTTGGTATTGCTTCCCTGGCAGGCAAATGGAGCCGAGGGTGCTCAGTAGTCTTCTGGGCGCCTTTTGGAAACGGGACGACCTTACCGCTATCAGGTGGCCGATGAATGTCCCGTAAGGCCTGCTGTTCACGATTGACGTTGTCGCGGTCGACCGCCTCCCAAAGATCCTTCTCACTCTCCGGTCTCCCCTGGCGGATCGCCCGGTTAACCTGCGGCCGACTGACACCTCGGTCTATAGACCG
This sequence comes from Tardiphaga sp. OK245, assembly GCF_900108575.1. Classification (NCBI taxonomy): domain Bacteria; kingdom Pseudomonadati; phylum Pseudomonadota; class Alphaproteobacteria; order Hyphomicrobiales; family Nitrobacteraceae; genus Tardiphaga; species Tardiphaga sp. OK245. The sequence goes on from NZ_FNWZ01000001.1 coordinate 57,659, forward strand.
ATAGTCAACCGTGCGATGACTATCGCGCGAACCAGGACGGTTGCGCAGGCTCCGTCTCTTGGACGTGGGTCGCGCTCCGCGCTTGTCCATCGCCTGCGCCTGCGGCCCTTCATGGATAGTCGGCTCCCGCTCCAGCCCTTGAGCCTTAAGGGTCCGCCTATCTATGCGTTCGCGATGGCCCGCTCGTTCAAGAGCCCGGTTGGCGTGCTCCTCCCACTTTTGACGAAGTCGCTCGGTGCTCCCCTTTTCGCTGGTGCCGATGACCCGCCTATTGGTCTCGAAGTCCCTATCTCTCAGGACTAAGTGACAATGCGGGTTGGCCTTATCCTTACCTTTCTCATGGAAAGCAGCCAGCCAGGGCGCCCGCCCCTCGGTGATGTCCTCGGCATAACCACGGACAAGCTCCGCGCGTTGGGCACTGTCGAGCTCGCGAGGAAGGGCCAGCATGAGCTTGTCGATGACCCTGGCGTTCTTACGATCGGTGTCTTCGCACTGCCTTAGGTACGCCGCCATCTGTCGCGGGGATGCAGCTGGAATACGCTCGAAGCGCATCTGGCTCATCGCGTTCTTACGGGTGATGTAACCGATGTGGGCCGCAGCCGTGTAGGGCTGGGCCTGCGTGGACTTGCCGACAGGGCTATGGTGCAGGCTGTAGATAGCCACACGAAACTCCCTCGGGTGCGCCGGGTTTGCTTGCAAACCCATAAGTGCGCACTGCCGCCAAGCCGCCACGATAAACCACGCGCCCGCTCCACCGCAAGCCAATCGCAGAACCGCAGCCGCTGTGCCACCGATGCCGCCGCGAACGATGCTCCACGCCGCCGGTTCACCACTGTTACGCGACACCCGCCCAGAACGTTGCATCCGGCCCGACAACCTCGGATAGTGCGACTGGAATCTTCTCTTGGGGGCAAGATGAAGCACTACTCGCCAGACCGACCGGCCCGCTTCTATCAAAAGTGGCTTGGGGCAGACGATACCGAACCGCCGATTACGGACGAGGAGTTCACCCTTTTCCAACGCTATAGCGACGGCTTGCGCTTCGTCCCTAAGGACGTGGCAGATGCGCTCCCCCCATGGCCCTTCAGGGTCAAGCGCTCAACCAGGGCTGAGGTCCGGCGGTTTGTCAGCGACCCAAGGCTTCCGGCGGTACTCAAGCTCATCGAGCATGAGCGGGAGCGAGACAAACTGAACCGTAAAAAGCTGGATGAGGAGCGAGCTGCTGCCCAGGCCGCCGCAGCGTCCGAAGGCCTTCGTCACCGCCTCAAGTCCATCGACGAATTCCACGACAACCAGCTTAATGAGCGAAGCTTCCGGTTTGCCGACTTCCAGGGCTTGATAGGGTCCAGGTCGATTGAGCAAGCGACCACGCGCATGGCTTTGGATAGCTATAGCGAGCACAAGAAAAACACGCGGCAACTGAACCTCAGCCTGGCCCAACAAGGAGGCGGTCAGGCATCTTTTTGGTTTGGGATGCTGGCCAGCGCCGAAAACAAGATGCGCGATGACAGCAACGCTCGGGGCGTTGCCGCCGAACTCTCAAAGCTTGTGATACGGCGCTCCCTGGTCTCGATGGACGACAGCGAACGCGCGACGTTGCGCATGGCAGACGTCCTGGTGGCCCTCGGCCTCCTCACTGAGCAGGATTGCCTGGCTATCACGGTTCCGTTGGTCTGGAACGACGGGCAGTGCGATATCGCATTCGGGGACACCAGGACCGACTTCCGCGTCCGCGCAGCGATGCTTGAGAACCTCAAGCCGCTGGTGGCTTCCGGGCTTAGCACCGCTGCCGGTGCCCGTGAGCGCTTAAACCAGGCGGTTCGTACCGCCACGACTTCCTCAACCACACCGGCGGAGTCCCGCAATATTATTGAGCGCTATCTGTTTAGCGGCAACCGCTGGATGGCGGAAAGCGAAGGCCAAGCGCTGACTGCAAAGGCGGACTCTCCGACCGCATTGCGGCTTGGCACGTTTCCGGGTTCGCAGGTCGAGATGCTTTACGACCAGCGGGAGAGCCTGATTACCGTCGCGCCGTCCGGCGCTGGAAAATCTCAATCGCATGTCCTGCGGAACCTCCTCTATCTCCGGGCGCCCGCTGTGGTGCTCGACGTTAAGGGGGAGATGCTGCGGGGGTCTCGTGCTTGGCGTGAAAGCGCTGTCGGACCTACCTACGCATTCAACCCGCAATCTCCCGACACATCTATCCACTACAATCCGCTCGACGGCATCCGTAACGATCCGGAGCTCGCGTGGGAAGATGCACGTCGCTTGGCCGACCTGCTGGTGGTGCCTGCCTCCCAGAAGTCCGATCAGTACTTCGAAGCGCGCGCCCGCGACATGATCACCACCGCCCTGCTGCATGTCGCCCTGACGGAAGAAGGCCCGGACCGCAGCATGTCGGCGGTTCTTGACCGGCTCTACCTGTCGGACAGCGCCAAGATCAAGGAATGGTGCACGGACCTCGCCGATAGCGGCAATGCACAGCTGGAGCGGCAAGCCACCGCTCTGGAGGGAATGCCCGAGAAGCAACGCGAGAGCATTTTCGACTCCGCCCGCCGCCAGCTTGAGATATGGCAGTCACCGGCGATCGCGCGTATCAGCGCCGACTCCACCTTTGCACCCGGCGAACTGCGCGCCCAAAACGCGACCCTCTATCTTGCGGTCGCATTGGAGGACATCAAGAAGTTCGCATCGGTTCTGCGCGTCCTGATCGGCCAGACGGTGGCGGAGCTCTACCGCGAACCACCGGAGTCCAACACGGTCCCGGTTACGTTTTTCCTCGACGAACTGCCTCGGCTGGGCCGCATGGACGTCCTTGAAGAGGCGCTGGATGCCGGTCGCGGCTATGGCGTTCGGCTCTGGATGTTCTGCCAGAACACCGGCCAGTTGCAGACCACCTATCCAAATGCCCAAGGCATGATGAGCAACTGCGCGGTGCGCTGCTTCATGAATCCGGACGAGGATGCCGCCCGCTGGATCTCCGAGAACCTCGGCCAACGCCACGGCCTGCTTGATGGCCGCCGTAAACCGTTGGTCGAACCACACCAGCTCACCGGGACGGAATTCGCAAAACAGATTGTCGTTTTCTCGCGCGGCCAGCCCCCTGCCCGACTGGACAAGCGTCCCTCCTATGAAGACCCGGTATGCGTTGCCCGCATTGAAGGTGAGGACAAGCAGTCGGAGCCAGAGCGGCCGGAAATCGCCCGCGTCGCGGCCGAAGTCGAGGCGCTGCTCTCGCAAAAGGCCCCCGCTTCGGACGAGGCGACCATCTCATGGGATGCTATCGACACAGCGCCTAGCATTCAGACTGCTCCTACGCGCGCGGCAGCGCCTTTGCCGCAACAAAGCTTCCGACACCCTTTCAACAGACGCGAAATTGTCCTAGGCGCCGGTCTGCTCACGCTGGCGACCCTTACGACGGTGTGGGGGATGGTCCAGGCAGAGGAACGCCACAAGGTTCAGGCCGAGCTTGTCAATCTGCAAGCTTCGTTGGCGACGGGGCAGCAAGCCGCCTCGTCCTTCACCAATGAGCGCAACCGTATGGCGCAGAATGTCCGCATCGCTGAAGGCGAGCGCGACGAAGCCCGCCGAACGGCCGACGCCGCACGGAACGACCTCCAACGGGAAAAACAGGCTCACACCGCGACGCTCCGGGAATTGGAGTCCGAACGCAGAAGGCCGCAGGTAAGTGGCACCTCATCGTCTAGCGCGACTTCTCCATCCGGGCCGATCGTGACACTGATCACCAGAGAGACCGCCCCGGCGCCCTCGGTGTTTCCGCAGGTTGCGAACGCCGCGCCCATGGCCACGCTCCCCGCTCCCCAGGCAGCGCCTACACCTGCACCCGCCGCCGTCACGGATTGCGACCTGCTCGCGGCGAACCCCAATGACGCCCGGCGCATTGCCAACGGCGTGAAATTTCCCGAACTCCGCCGCAATCCGCAGCCTGCCATTGAAGCCTGCGACCGGGCTGTGAACGACAATCCGGGCGAGCTCCGGCTGCTTTATCAGAAGGCCCGCGCCTTGCACGCCGCCCGCGACGCGCGCGTCGTGCCAATCCTCGACCAGCTGATGGCGAGCCAATATCCATCCGCTTTCGACAACGCCGCGCAGCTTAAAGCCGACGCACAGCGATGGCCCGAAGCGGAAGTGCTCTATCGCCGTGGCATTCGTCTCGGTGACCCCGATGCGATGGTGGCTTTGGCGGATCGCATACGCGACAACAAAATTCCCACGAGGACGCCTGGGGAAGATGCCACACTCTACGACATGGCCGCCGCAGCGGGACACCAGGGTGCCAAGGATGAGGTCGCCAAGCGCAACGCTGGCAACGTCATTGGCGACGTGCTGATCCGGTCCATCTTGGGCAGATAGCCAAGGCCTCGCTTAGAGGCATGCAAGCCACCGGCGCGGACGGGCGAGCCGTCAAGGGCAGCTTGCTGCTCGTGCAACCCTTGACGGCTTGGGAAGGCCGCGCCATCCGACATCGGATATCTGTCGTATCAAACGACCTTGTTACTCGGAAGCAGGCAAAAAGGGCGGCTTGCGGCCAAACTGCGCCGTCGGGCAACTAAAGATCTTCCGCTTGCCAATTTCGGCGGCTGTCCGTTCCCGGTGTAACACTGCGGCATGATCTGGTTGGTGCTCTGGATAGTACACGCGGCGTGGCTTGCGCTGCGCATCAGCATTCTCATCCTCAAACACCTATTCCGGCTGACGCTGTCACTCTACCGCTGGGCAGGCCTTGGCACTGGCGGCGCCCTGGGCTCGGCGCGCTTCGCGACCAATTGGGAGCTGTTCTTGTCGGGCGCACGACGAGGACGTGGACCGATCGTCGGCCGGAAGGGCCGTTCTTTTTTGCGCTTCAACAGGGATGGCATGATCACTGTGTTCGCGCCTATGGGTGCGGGCAAAGGTGTCGGCGTGGTCATCCCGAACCTGCTTGAGTATCGCGGCTCGATCGTCTGCATCGACATCAAGGGCGAGAACAGCGCCATCACCCGCCGCCGCCGCGAAGAATTCGGGGGCGTCCGTATCCTCGACACCGCGAGCCCTGAAACCTCAGACCACTTCAATCCGCTGGATCCCATCCGCATCGGCACCTTCCATGAACGCGACGACGCCGAAGCGCTTGCGCGCCTCATGATTGTTCCGGATGAGAAGACCAGCCACTGGGACGCCAAGACCGAAGGATTGCTTGCCTGCCTCATTCTTTATGTGCTGCGCCTTGAGCCGGAGCGCCGCAACCTCTGCCACGTCCGCACTCTCTCCACCCTCCCACCGGAATCACTGAAGGAGCTATTGGAAACAATAAGTACCGAGGGTCCCCGCGCCGCCGCCGAAATCGCCGCCAGCTTCCTGTCGATGGATGGCAGCGAGGAATTCAGGAGTATCCTCTCCAACACGGAAAAAGCCACCCGCGTGTGGACGGCCGGTGGCCCCGCTGGCGAGATCAGCCGCGATTCCAACTGTGACCTCGGCAAACTCGTGCGTGAAACCAAGACCATCTATCTGGTCGTCGATGAAGAGAAGCTCGACATCTATGCGGGCTTCCTGCGGGTGACGGTCGGCAGCGTCATCAACGCGCTGGTGCGCGCCAAGAATCTGCCGCGCCCGAAACAGAAGGTCCTGCTGCTGCTCGACGAAGCCGCCGCCCTTGGCCACCTGGAGCCGCTGGAACGCGGCGTGGGCTATCTCCGCGCCTATTGCACGCCCCTGCTCGTGTTCCAGGACATGAGCCAGCTTCGCGCCATCTACCGCCGCGCCGGTTCGTTCCTGGCGAATGCCACCTGCAAAGTGTTCTTCAACGTCGCCGACCTCGACGCCGCCCGCTTCGTCTCCGAGATCATCGGCCAGACCACCTCGCTGTCACACAATGCGGGCACTTCTCATACTAATCTTGATCCCATCCGCCAGCAGCATTCCCTTGGACAATCCGAGACCGGCCGCTGGCTGCTTGACCCCTCGGAGGTCATGCGATTGCCGGGACGGCGCTCCATTATCATCTATCGCAGCGATATCCTGCGCTACCCGGTGCTCGCGTCGAAGGTCAACTATCGCTCGTGGCGCAACTGGCAATGGCGCGGAAAATACGACACCTGGCCTAGTCTGGCATCCAAACCCGCTCACGTCCGCGCGTGAGTCCCCGCAGGCGCCAGGCCGACACCCTGTTGGACCAGACAGTGCGCCTCACCAACTGACTCTCGCGGAATCCCAGCAACGCGAAGAAAAGAAGGTCGAGCTCGTTGAGCCAATAGGCGACCTCTGCCAACCGCTTCAGCGCATGCGCCCGCCGCGCGGCGTGGTCTGCCCGCGCTGGCGCCCGCTCCACCTCGCGGGTGATGTTCGCATAATGAATCTGCCGCTGGCGCAACTGTGCCATCTGCCGCTCGGCCCGAGCCGCCACCTTCGCATAGGACCGCGCATTGCGACTGAGCCGCTGCATGGTCCACTCCGCCCGACTGCCACGATCGAACTCGGCATAGCGTAACGCGCGTCGCTCCGCGACGCCCCCCGGCGCACGCTTCCGCTTCGGACCCACCTCACGCACCACGCTCTTCGGTGACCGTACGAGAGCAACCTTCTTGGCTTTAGGTCCGACATGAATTTCCGGCTCGCGCAGCAATGCGATGGCCTCTTTCCTGTTACCCTGATGCACAGCCTCGGCATGTCGCACCGACAAACTCCGGTGATCGACCCGCGCCGCATGCCCACTGCGCCCTAGCGCCTGGTTCTGGCACTCGGCCCACGCCTGGCGCCATGCGATCAGCATGGCATCACTGTTCCACGCGCGTGTTTTCACGCGCCGCAGGCCGTCCCTTCCCGCCTGCCGGAGGGTCAGCAGCACATGGACATGGTGATTACGCGGGTCATCCCCCTTCTCCACCACCGGCGCATGGATCGCAAAATCCGCGACCATCCCCAGCGATACAAACTGCTTCCGAACGAAGGCACGTACCAGCGCCAACCGCTCACCGTCTGTGAGCTCATGAGGCAGCGCCATGTTGATCTCTCTCGCGAGCTGCGCGTCCTTACGCACTTCCATGCGCTCTACGTAATTCCAGAGGCTCTCGCGGTCCAGCAACCATTCAGCCGCATCAGCCGGCGCGAGGATCTCGGCATGCACCACACCACGGCGGCGCCGGTAGTCAACCTCATGGCCTCGTCGCTCATCCTTCAACCGGGCCCCTGCCCGGTAGGCGGCCATGGCAACGACCGAGCGCCCCTCGGACCGTTTCACCGGCTGTGCCGAAAGATGATATGAAGCCATTCCCCTCCTAGATCCTAGTCGCGGCAGCGACCCTTACGGCCATTAGACACACATTTGTGTCGGCCGTGCACCTATGTCGCGTAGCGATGTATAAGTGCGCGTTTATACCAACGATCGTCTTTTCACCTGAATCCACCCATCGCTATTGAGTTCACGATCCGAAAGCCTAAAAAACTTATCTTCCTATCTCCGGGGCCTGACATCCACGGCGTTGCGAACGACGGTAAACAAACTGCTATTAGCTGAACGGGACTACACTCCGGTCAAGGCTTGCCAATTTGCCGTGAATACCGTTACTAGTAATCTACTCAAACCGAGCATTAACTTTGCGCTTTGATCGGACGCTAGGCCAAGTTGCGCGACGCGGACCATCCATTATGCATGGAGAGGGCTGCTCGGTCTTCGATTCCGCTGGCCGCCAATATATTGATCTATTTGCGTCAGCAGGAACGATCCTTCTGGGACACAATGCACCTGAATTCAATGACGCAGTGGCCTCCCAGCTTCGACGAGTTATCGGTAACGCCTACAGGAGCGAACTCAGGGATGAATTCATTTCAAAGCTTGCTCCGCTCATCCCTCGTGAACTTGATGAAGCCGTCCTACTAAGCACAGGCGGTGAAGCCGTCGAAGCTGCAGTTCACATAAGCCAGCTACTGACGGGCCGCATTGCTGTAGTCAGCATTGAAGGCAGCTATCATGGTCGCGGCGCGTACGCACGACACCTATCAAACCCCAAATTTGTGGGTACGCACCATCCGGAACTCGTTCCCGCATTGACCTTGCCTTGGGCCTTGATTGAGCAATCATTCGACGAGAGCCAATTTCTATTAGCCTTACATAGCTTTTTAGAAAGCGTAGAAGATCTCGGGTGCTCCAAAATCGCCTGTGTGGTCGTCGAACCAATACAAGGAACAAATGGAAATCGCCCCGTCCCGCGTCACGTGCTCCGGGGCTTAGCCAATTTTTGCCGCAGCACCGGCTCAATGTACGTCATCGACGAGTGCTTGACGGGCGGCGGACGAACTGGAAAATTCCTATCGATTGATGACGACCCAATCCCATCTGATTTTCTGCTGCTTGGAAAAGGGATCGGAAACGGAATTCCGCTATCTATCTTACTCACCCACAGCGACTACATTGACCACGTAACAAAGAATTTCACACTGGGCTTCTCCACGAGCTTTGGGGGGAACTTGCTGGCGATTAGCGCTGGAAATGTCACGCTGGACATGCTGTTTAGAAACAATCTTATTGCCAACGCTAGCGCAGTCGGAAAATTGCTACGCGATCGCCTCTCTGCGTTAATGAACGAATTCGAATTGTCGCGTGAAATCCAAGGCCGCGGCCTTATGCTCGGTTTCTGCACTAAAAATAGAAACTCTGATGCCGCTCGGTCAAGCGACGAACTTTTTCGCGCTGCAATCGAATTTGGATTATACGGAATATTTCAAAGTCCGTTTGTAAGAATTAACCCAAGTCTGACATTTGACGCGTCACTGGCTGAAGACACGACCATTCGGCTAAGAAAAGTGTTGGAGGCAATTTCTTAGAAAGCCTGGACAAAAGAGATGCTGTTGAAACCCTTAGGTAAAACCGTCCATCTGGGAATAGACTTGGGTGGCAGCGCTATCCGCGCCGCCTTGGTTCACGGAAGCGTTCTATTACCAAAGACATTCCAGCGAACTGACTACAAAGACGATGCTGCGACTGCACTCAATGACGTAATTGTTTATTATCTCGATCTCGCCAAGCGCTTAGATCTCGTCGTTGAGCAAATTGACATCGCGCTGGCAGGCAATATTGAACCAACTAGCCGCGTTATTGTTAGTTCACCAACGATCCCAAGCTTACGCGGCAGACATCTAGAAGATTTAGTCGAGAATTTTGCTGGGCTCACGATAACCGCGCATAATGATGCAAATGCACGAACGTTGGGCGAATGGCATGTTTCCGAAAGCCCGAAGACTGATAACTTCGTCGCCATATTCGTGGGCTCCGGCATAGGTGGCGGAGCAGTCTGCGGCGGAAAGCTTTTTCTGGGCGAGCACGGCGCCGCCTCCGAAGTCGGACATATCGCAGTCGAATACGAGGGATATCCATGCCCATGCGGAGGGCGTGGTTGCGTTGAACAGTATGCCTCTGGCACGGCAATTTTGCGAAGGGCCAACGACCTAGCGGGCACTTCGGACAGAGTTTCGTTTGAGACGGCACTTTCCTTGCTTCAGGCACTTAGGGTGAAGGATGCGATAGCAGTCCAAACCTATCGTGAAGCCGCTCAATGGCTATCGATGAGCTTAGCTAGCCTGATCAACCTTTATGATCCAGGGATCGTGGTCCTTGGAGGTGGCGTAATGGAATCGACCGATGGCTTCTTTGAAACTGTTGTCGAAGGCACTCGCGGGCGCCTGATGCCCTTGGCAAAGCAAGGTGCGCGATTTACACGAGCAAGCCTTGGCGACACAGGCGGAGTACTTGGTGCTGTCTTGATGTCCTATACCTAAGCCTTACTGGGTGCATTCTTAACTTTTGCGCATGGCCACGCTGATGAATCCAGAAGCCTTTAAGTATTTCGTCGCACGATTAAATGAACTTACACAAGAGCAACTTGCAACTGTCGCCAGCACATTAAGCGACATCCAAACGCCGGCGCCAACATCTGCATTTGTCTGCAAGCCATCAGCGCATGAAACGCTTGAGGACGACCCACTATTGGTGCGAGACGAATTTGAAGAACTACATTCTCCCCCGTCACATCAACCACCGCAATTACTCTTGCCGCAATCCAATGTGCATGGAAAGCGGGGCTTCACATGCGGAACGTTCGATTTATGCCACGCAGGTCATATTCTGATGTTCGAGGAATGCAAGACGGTCTGCGATTACCTAATTGTTGGACTACAATCTGACCCCACTCTAGATCGGGGAAGGGAAAAGAATAAGCCGATCATGTCAGTGGAGGAGCGTCTCATCATCCTAAAAGCAATCAGGTTCGTTGACGAAGTAATAGTATACGATACAGAAGCATCACTGCGGGAGATACTTACGCATAATACTATCAACATAGATTTACGAATTGTCGGCGCAGACTGGGATACTTCATCAATTGACCAAACTGAATTTGCATTTAATTGGTATTCCAACACGCGAAATCATAATTACTCATCGAGCAACCTCCGAAAACTTATTTATAGCTTGGAAAGCGAACGACATAGAACGGAAATAAGGGACTCAGTGCAGGAACAAAATCAGGAGAATGATTTCTGGACTATTCTTTCGGACTAGGGCGTGGACTCATAAGCCCGCAGCCAAATCCGAATGGCTGCGAGCTTTATGAAGGCGAGGTAATTTACGGCGAGCTTGTCATATCGGGTGGCGCGCCGGCATTGCTTTATCCTACTGAAGAAACGCTCCACCAAATTGCGTGCCCGATACAGATATGGGCTAAAACAGATTGGGTCCCTGCGATTTCGCTTCAGAGGAATGTTAGCCCACCGGCGAATGCCCTAATCCAGTCTGCATCGTACCCTCGATCAGCCAACAACATCGCGCCTGATTTTAGATCAGACAGCAGCTCGGTGACGAGCCGGTTGTCGTGGGCCTCACCGGTCGTCGGTTCAAGGCGAACCGGCATTCCGTTGCTATCGCCACAAGCGTGTATTTTGGTCGTCAGCCCACCTCTTGACCTGCCCATCAGCCTTGTTTCGGCCCCTCCCGCGCAGCCGCCGTGCTGATGTGCGCGGACAATGGAGGTGTCGATCACCTGGACAGACCATCATGGGTTTCCGCGAGGGCCTCCATGATCGAATCCCAGATTCCAGCTATCCGCCAACGAACAAACCGGTTGTAGCAGGTCGTGAAAGGCCAAAGGTCTCTGGAAGATCGCGCCATGGCGCTCCCGACCGCAAAACCCAAAAGATGCCGTTGAGGACCCGCCGGTCGTCGCCCCCCGGCACGCCGCGCGGCTTGTTCGAAAGGAACGGCCTGATGGCAGTCCACTCATAGTCCGTGAGTTCGTATCTCATGATTCGAGGCCCCGGTCCGGGAGCTTGAATCATGTCTATCTTGGTGTTCGTAACACCGAACTGCAGGTCGGAGATGGGTCGGATAGCGGACATGCCGCCGACATGCCAAAAGCGACGCGAATGACCCCGGGCCGACATGCTTGCCACCCCCGATACTCGCCCGCATGAACCAAACCGCAGGACCGGGCCACTAATGCACAGCAGTTTGGCCGGTTTCCATTGCCATCGCTTTCGGCTGTGGCACGGTTCGGACGTCACCTTGGCGGATTGAAATCGTCAATGCCCCTTCTCGACTTGCTCTACCTCGTTGTCGTCGAGCCGCTATTGCCGCTGCTGGCCGGCGCCGGCCTGTTCATGCTGACCCGTTCCCACTTGATCGCGGCAGGCCTTTCCGCCCTCGGCTTCGGCGCTTGGGGAGGCTTGTACTTCTCTCGCTTGTCACTAAGCGGCCCTTTGTCGGGCGCGCTCTACGGATTAGGAGTCGACGGCGTCACCAACGGGTTAGTGGCGTTGGCCGGCAGCGGCTACGTGCGCCTGATCGGAGCGGAGGCGCGACGCCTCGGCACGGAGCGGACGGCAATCGTGCACGCCGTCGGCATCGCCTTCGCCGCGACAGCATTTGTTCTGCTCTTTGTGACGCATGGCTCAGACAAGGTCGGGATCGGGCTCTATCTCTTAATGCTCGCGTGGTCGCTCGGGGCCGTGGCTGCAACCGGCAGCTTCGGCGGTGTCGTCGCCACGATGGCGTTGGTGATGGTCGCCATGGTGCATGGCATCTGGGGCGCCGCAATCGCCAGTGGTGTCCGCGATGCCGGCCAAGCCTATATCGCGATCTTTATCGTGCCGCTGATGCTGGTGCCCGTTCTCGCGACCGCCGCCTTTGGCAGGTGGCTCGGCGGCGCCCTCCAAGTGCGCGGAAGCCATGGGCGGCCAGGATAGGTGGGCCGCGCGGATTAATGTCGCCTGTTGGCACAAAAGGGGCCTGAGCCGATGTAGAGTCTGCAATGTGCCGAATACCGGAAACGGGTTGAGCTTGCTTGCGAACCTCAATTTATGAGTACACGCTCTAGACAGCCCCTTGCCTCTGTGAAACGTTAGTAGGCGTTCAGTGTACTTCAAAAAAATGGGGTAAACCGCATGTCGGGAAACGGGGCTAGTGTAGTTCAAGGGCTATCGGCATCACTCGCGCAGCAGACTGGTGTTACCGAGGCGGACGTGACGAAGGTGCTGACCGCATTGGGCGTTGATGCACTTATGACAAATATCGCTGAAACCGCAGGTCCGGAGAGACTAAAGACAATAAAGGTTGGAGAATTGCGTATCGCAGCAAAGCTGGCCAAGGGTGGCATGGCAATTTGATTGCCGCCAAGTACAACCTCGCAGCGCGGGTTATCGAAGCCGTTCCAAATGTTTTGGTTGATCTGACGTGTCCACTGCGGGCCACGTCCATTCAGCAATTACTTCGTGATCGCGACGACGGTCGCCGGGCTCGCGAAGACTTCCCGATGAACTGGGACGAGATAGAGAGTACGCTTTCAAATCCCGCTCGCTTCTCTATTCCCCTACTATCTTCTTCAATAGATCATCTGAGATCGATTACTCCGTTTGACAAGACGTTTCTTCGCAGCGCTAGGGACAGAATTATTAACGAGAAGGCCCTGCATCATCCATTGTGGGTCAAAACGACATCAGGAACGACAGGAACTCCGGTAGAAGTTCTTTTTGATGAGCTTCACTACTTCGATTATCTGCTACTGACGGCACGGAGGGTCGCCTTGCGCGCGAACGTATTCGCAGCTGAACAACCCTCAATGTTTGCAATCTATATCTCCGACAACCCAATAAGCGAAAACGAGCTTTGGCTCGATCCCTGGGGGGGAGGACTTCTCCAGTGGGTAACAGAAGCGGGATCAGTCGAAGCATTGAATGCGGTTGTCAATTTAGTGCGATGTCTGCGACCTGACGCTATTTCGCTTAGACCGAGTCTCCTAGAATTTTTACTTGAATTCGCAAGCAGCGATGATCTGTTTTCGGGATATTGCGGGGCCGCCATCGTCAGTGGCGCCAATCTGGATCCCGCCCTCAAGGCTCGATCGGCTATTTGTTTGGGAACTCCTATAATCGAAGCATACGGTTTGACTGAATTTGGGATCGTTGCATCAGAATGCAACAAAAGAAATGGAATGCATTTTGATCCAGATATCCTCGTGGAGGTGCTGGACGATAGCGGTGAGCTGTTAGACGACGGCCATGTCGGCCACATTGTCCTGACTAGCCTTCGAAATGAGGTAATGCCGTTCGTACGCTACCGAACCGGAGACCTGGGTCGTATCAGTCGAGCCATCTGCACATGCGGAAGGGTCACACCAAGACTAATCGAAGTTGAAGGGCGCACTGTCCAGAATTTTAGACTACTATCTGGCAAACTAGTTTCGCCTACTCGCTTCAACCAATTGTTCGAGATTGCACAAATTAGCGAATTCCAGCTAACTCAGCGGGGATTGAATGAATTTCACCTTCAAGTCGAGCTACACCACAACGTGGACGCCTGCTCAGACCAATTAGCATCTTTTGTTGAAGAGAAGCTCGGGGAGTCAGCCGAAATCACCGTAGCATTTGGTCCCGTTAAACTCCCTGGGGCAAAATTCGAGCGCTTTCGGGTCGAATTCGGTGGTAGCGTTTAACTAACATCCCTAGCGGCCTCGATTTTAACCGATGCATGTTTTACGGAAACTATCGGATCATGAAGATAATTGTAACAGGTGCTGCGGGCTTTGTTGGAACCAATTTTATCAGCTACGCCCTATCACACGGGGCTCAAGTTATTGGTTACGATATCAACGATGATTTTTTACGACTAAAAGATTCTGGCATCCGCGATCACATGAACTTCTCTTTTGTGCGATCAAATATCGCGATTGATCCAATTCAGATCGATAACTCGGTGACGCATGTAGTTCATCTGGCCGCGCTAGCCCACGTGGATTTCTCTGTTAGAAATCCCAATCTGACCATCGCCAACAATGTCAATTCGACTCTTACCGTGCTCGAAGCGCTTCGTAGCAACCCTCGCCCAACCATCTTTACTTCCTCTGTCGAGGTGTATGGAGGCTCAGATCATCGCATTTACACGGAGTCTGACGATCGTAGGCCCCTCTCGCCTTACGCCACCAGCAAGGTTTGTTGTGAAGACCTGTGCTCTCTATACAGAAATTCATATGGACTGAACGTAACGGTGGTCAGGTTGACCAACCTCTTCGGACCTTGGCAATCGCCAGATCGGGTAATTCCGCGCTCAATTGCACGACGTCTTTATGAGCTTCCGTTATTCGCGGATGAGGCAAGAACGCGAGATTTTCTTCATATTCATGAGGTTTGTCGCGCTTTTTGGCTCGCCCTAACGCGCAGCATACCCCACACAGTCCTGAATATCAGTTCAGGCATAGCCCGGTCGATACGAGACGCGGTCAGTCAAGTGGCCTCGCACCTTCCGGTTCAGATTTTAACGCTCGCTAATCCGGACGGACGCGGATCAAGTTTAACCTCGTCACCATCAGCAGCCGCACGCGCGCTGAATTGGAGACCGGAAGCCCAGTTCGATCGAGATCTGTTGCAAACACTGGAGTGGTACTCGACAAACACAGGATGGCTTAGGCAGTTCGAAGCGCAGATTAAGAGCAACCATGTAGGACCATTTTTGGTCGATTATCGGAGATTCGGCGATGAATAGAGCAATTGCGGTCGCCGAAGAATTGGCTCATTCAGTTCTGCGCCCAAATGCACCGCTGGTCGATCGGGCTGGCGATTTCCCGCGGATTAGCATCGACGCGATTCGAGATTCTGAACTTCTGGGGTTAATGATTCCTATCGAGCTTGGCGGCCTTGGCGCAAGCACAATGGAGTTCTCGCAGGTAATGCGCACTCTCGGCAACGCGTGCGCATCAACCGCCATGATCTTTTTGATGCACGTTACCAGCGTGAGCCCGCTAGTTGCACACTTCCGCCAAGCGCAACGAGATCGATTCTTATCCCGCATTGTCGCCGGAAAGTGTTTAGTCACAGAAGCAATAAGTGAGCCAGGATCAGGGTCGCAATGGTGGTCTCTTTCCAGCACAGCCGAAGCAATTGGAAGCGGCTATCGGATACGCGCGGACAAGAGCTGGGCCACTACAGCTGGCCACGCGGATCTCTATGTAGTCTCCACACGAGCTCCAGGCGCGGAAAGTGATAGGGATCATGCCGTATTTGTAGTCGACGCTAATCTACCAGGAATTTCTTTTGGAAGCTGGAGTGGCCTCGGTCTTTCCGGAAATATGAGCACCTGGATGAGGTTTGATACCCTCGTTGATAATGATGCCCTCGTTTTTGGGAAAGGGTCTGATGGGCTTCGCCAATACAATGAGGCGAACCAACCAATTTATCATTTGGGACTATCGTCTATATATCTCGGAATTGCCGAGGCAGCTCGTGATGCGACAATTGAGCGGGTTCGCAATCGCAAGTATCATGCCGACGCGGCGGGCTTTGGTACGAGTCTGAGTGACTATCCTACGGCCCAGACCCACGTTGGCGGAATATCGATAAAATTGTGGCAGCTTGAATCGGCCGTGACGGCACTTGCGAGATTGATGTCCACTCAATCGGACTTCGAGAAGATCGCCGTTCCTATGACCGCCACAAAAGTTGCGGCCGCAGAGACGGCCGTGGATGTTTGCAGAGAGTGCATGCTTGCGTGCGGCGGCTTGTCGTACGTCCGTAATGTTCTGCCTATCGAACGGCATTTACGCGACGCTTTAGCTGGATCGTTGATGGGCCCCACCGACGACTTTTGCAAAATGAAAATTGGAAAGATGCTTTTAAGGGATGAAAGCTATCACAAATTGTGATATAGGGAGTCTATGTCATCAATCGAAGAGATATATCAGAAGATTGAATTTGCGGGCGAGACGGCCCTGAGCAATCGTAATTTTGATATTGATCCTATCCCGACTGAAGGATCTTCTCGTTGGGGTATCAGTTTAATCTACAGACCGAAAACACTGGGAAGAGCGGTATTCGCAATTGGCGAGCAGTTAAAAGCGTCAATAGGCCCGCAATCGGTTCTCTACAATGAATCAAACATTCACCTCACGATCCGATCAATTGAAGGGTTTTCCGAGGAGACTCCTAGAGAGACGATTGCTGCATACGCCAAAAGCATCTCTCAGTACAAAAGTGTAATTCGAGAAATCGAAATTTCATTTCGTGGGATAGCCGTTACTCCCAGTGGGGTGATCGTCAAGGGATATCCGAATGAAAGCCTTCAGAAGCTTCGGGAGGCGGTCTTCCGCGAAATACCGGGCGACAGCATCAAAACGAAATCGGGAGAAGACTCTATTCAGAATATGCGGAAGACGGCGCATGCGAGCTTGCTCGTATACGAAGAGTCTCCCCTAGACGCAGACAAGATCAAAATCTTGGCGGCCAGATGGCGCGAGACGGCGTTTGGTATGGAACGCGTTGGTGATCTCGAAATCGTTCGTTATGTACGCAGGCCAGGATCGGTTCAGCTCGTTACTCTCGCAGAGATTTCGTGATGATGGTTGAATACCAAGCCGCTTCATCTCATATCGCAGATATCTTGTAGGAAAGTCAGTATATTCTGATGGCTGCAGAGCTGAATAGCATTGCTCAGCGATTCCTTGCTGCTCAAGCAATCGCAAAGCAAAGCGGCGACCTAATGAAACGTCGCTTTTATCAGCGCGATCCCTTTGAAATTTCCTCAAAGGGTCCTCAAGATTACGTCACCAGCGTCGATCACGAGGTAGAAGAGTTAGTCATATCAGGTCTTCGGGAAGCTTTTAGAGATGACACATTCATCGCGGAGGAGCGAGGCGGCACTTGCTCAAGGTCTCTTTGGGTTATAGACCCGATCGACGGCACAGCAAATTTCGCTCGACACATCCCGCATTTTTGCATTTCGATGGCTTATCTGATCGATGGAAAGCCGATCCTCGGAGTGACATTCGACCCGATCAGAGATGAGATGTTCACGGGAATTTCGGGTGGTGGCGCCTTCCTGAATGGCTTGAAGCTGCAAGTCTCGGCCGCTAGCGCGCTAGAGCACTCGCAGGTTGAAGTTGGATCAAGTCTTCATAGCGGGACGGATACCTCATTCGAACTTGCTCACCGTGTTGCAAATCTTGGCGCAGGAGTGACGAATGCTGGTTCGGGTGCCCTTGGCATAGCCTATGTAGCCGCTGGGCGGCTTGATGCATATTGTGAAACCCACATACGGGCATGGGATGTACTAGCGGGAATAGTGTTAGTCGATGAAGCAGGAGGGTTTTCTAGTGACTTCCTCGGTGGCAATGGTTTGACCGAGGGCAATCCGTTTCTCGCGTGTACTCGCGGACTGCAAGAAGTGCTTCTGAGCGCTACTGGACTTGGTATTTGAGGCTTATGTCGGAGGCGACGAGCACTACATAAAGCTTTGAAGGGTTAGTAGGGCCGACAGGGATATGCCGAGCACGCGACTGATCCCAGTATTTTGTTTCTTTCATTCGGTTTTAGCTGCACATCGTGAGGCCTCAAGACGCTCTCTCTTGAGGTTGTTTGCGCTTTTCTGATTTCGCTCGCCTTGCGAGCAAGTCAGGCCGAAGTCGAATTCAATATCGGCGGCGGGAAATTGCGCTGAGAAGCAAAGTTACTCAGATCAGTTGGTAACTCTCTACTCCGACACTTCCACTATACTCTTATGGATAACGTACTTAGTGCGGGCTGCAGCTCGCTACAGTTCGCCGATACAAAGATGGCAAGCAACACGAACGGCTTTAGTTTCGGACTACCGCAGTTTGACCAGGCAACACGACCGCAGAAGAGCATGATTGCGCTCGATGCCATCATTTCTTGAGCAGAAGACGATCTCTGTCGCCCCCGTTTACGGCTTCTGACCTTGCGTCTCTTCAGTTCAATGGGACCAAAAGCTACTTCTGTACTTAAACAGTTCAAAGAAGTTTGGAGTCCGTTCACCGAACTTCGGGCACCTATTGAGGAAGCACTTCGAACAAAATGCGGCCGCGCCCTGCTCGCCGAAGAGTATCGAAAAGAAGTCCCAGGATTTCTTCCTGCCACCGATGCGTTATGGTCCGCGACTGTCGCCTGTGACGCAGACCTTGAACCAGCCGGGAATTCCTAAAACTCTAAGTACTTGAACCTGCAAAATGTCTTGGGCCGAGTGGACACCCTCCCGACGGTGTCCACTCGCATGCGCGTATGCCGCCATTGATCCTAAGCTCCACGCGGTCGCAACACGAAGGTTGGGATACGAAGTTCTTCGCCCCCCTCTGCCGCGCGTCGCGTCTGGCGACTGGCAGTGAACGTGAGACAACGGCCGCCTGGAATGATCCTCTCGCTAGGGCCACAATCAGAGCGTGCGTCAAAACGACACACCTTTAGATTGCTAGTCTTCTTGACCACACGCATGCACCCGGTACGGTTGCTTCGACTTCCCGTCGAGCCATACGCCAAGACGATATCGATGCTTTTTCACGGTCAACCGTTCTGGGTTGCCTCCGATCCAATCAATTTTGCAATCTGCTTAGGATTTGTGACAATGGCTGAAGACAATAATCCCTGCGCTGCATACCAAGCTGCGCTATTGAACAAATCAAACGAGCTTAGCAAAACCCTCAAAGACAAGATCAAGTCCATAACAGGGAAGTATGAGCAGCAATTCGAAAAATTGCGAGATGACGGCCCTTCCCCTGATAATCCGGTAGAGGCTGGCGTCGATATCGATATCGATGTGACGTGGGACGTCGTAGTAATCAAACTAGATCTGCCCGAAGTAACAATGAAGCTCCAAGAGTGGAGCTTCGATGTGCCTCAGACGGAACTGGTACAACGCGAGATGGTCTTCCACACCCCGTCTGTCCGAATGGAAACAAGGAAGGTTGGACAATATCCGGAGTTTCACGGCTTCAGCGTTTCCTGGAAAGACATCCTTATTGATGTTCCCGTGACCTTTATGCAGGAGCAGAAGATCATCATGGGCATTCCGGAGTTCCGGATGGGGCGCGTCAGCGTGAAGCTGGACATTCCCGAGTTCACTATGAAAACTCAGGAGATAAAGCTGAATTTACCGCAATTCACGGTAAAGAGCATCAGTGCGGAGGTTCATAAAGTTGAAGAGCGGGCGCAGCGGTTACAGGGAGAGATGAAGACCGAGGTGGACGCCGGACGGAAAGAGGTCGCCTATAGCGGTGGAACGGAGATCACAAAGGCCACCAACACGCTATTCACCTGTCTTCGCACGAATATCCAAATGAAGAAGGATCAGACTCTAGCCGTTCTTGAGCCATCAATCGTAATGTTTCGCGACACAGCCACAAAGTTGCGGAGCATAAACTCCGACGAAACATCTGCTAGAGCGGCAGATATGGAAACTCAGCTCTCTGCTCTGCTTGAGCGAAAAATACAGATCGGGAAAGATTTCGAAAAACAAATCACGGGCCTCATAGATCAAGAAAAGCAAACGGTTGACGCCATTCTTGGCGGGCTGCGTGCGGCTTGAGTAAGCGACTATGAGCGATACTTATCAATCTAAGTCGCCAAAGCCATTCCAAGACCGCTTGGCTTGGACTGTCTTTCTCTGCTCATTCCTTGGCTGCGTTGTGCTTGGAGGTCTCATTATATTCAAATACGGCCCCGATGCTCCCACGAATAATGCAATGGACAAGGTATTTACCGGACTTGTCCCGTTGTTCGGCACTTGGGCTGGAACCATCCTTGCGTTCTATTTCGCTCGCGAGAACTTCGCGAGCGCAAACCAGAGCGTTCGAGAGCTGGTTACTCGTCTCACGCCGGACCAACAGCTAGACCAACTTTCGGTAAGGCAGGCGATGAAGCCACGCAATAGGATCGAGGTGCTCAACGCAACAGCGCCCGAAACCGATTTGAACGCACAACAGTTGAAAGACCTGTTCGATAAGGGAATTACGCGTATCCCGATTTTCGCGGATCAGAAGATCGCTTTCGTCGTGCATGAGAGCACATTCAACAAATACTTGGTGTCAAGACAGGCAACCACAGCCCGCCTCGATCTCAAGGAAGTGAAATTGGCGGATTTTCTCGCTCATAAGCTCGGCAATGAAGAAATCCGAAAAACGGCATCCCAATTTGCGATGACAAAATTAGATGCATCTCTTGCGGATGCGAGAGATGCGATGATGAAAGTCAACGGTGCTCAGGACGTATTTGTGACCGACAGTGGACTACCAACAGAGAGCGTGGTCGGCTGGCTCACAAATTCCGACTTCACGCGTGAATTGCGTTAGCTTTATACCGGTGCATGTATCGATAGCGGCGGCAGGAGCGCTTTCGCGCTTCTGCCGCGTACCGGCTTGGCTTATTCCGCTGCCTCCGCGTCTTCCTTGTCTGCCTTCGGCTCGCGAACGACCAGCCGGCCATCCATGGGCAGGCAGCTGAGCTTGATATTAAAGCCCTTGCCGTCCTCATGCGGCCAGGCTGCGCCGATCTTGGTCCAGTAGGCCTTCTCGCCTTCACCTTCGACCACGTAAACCGCAAATGGTTTCTGGCTCTTTTGGTTCGTCTTCATCGGACTATCTCCCGTTTGTTAGTCCAGCTGCGCCAATCGCGGCCGGACGGGAGTGCAAAAGGACTAGAGGTCATAAGCATCGGCGCAAGGAGGCTCCGGCAGAGGGACCCTCCGGGATACGGTTGGATGCCTTGCGCCGGGGCGCCTCGGTCCTAACTTCCCGTCATCACCGGCCGTGTATTGGAGCTAGCCCCACAACGGGATGAGGCCCTGAGACGAAGCAGGAGCCTGATAAAAAGCGGGTATCGCGGACGCTGGAGGAGAAGCTGCCCGCCCGGATCAAAGGGAAAGCCTTGCCCAACGGCGAGGAAAGCTGTGGCTTCACTTGCGGGTGGGTCGACCCGAACTGCCGGTCAACTAAGCTGGTTCCCGTGCGCCGAGCGCCGGACCCGAGGTGACCCAGGATGAAGAAAGCCGAGCCAGCGTCACCAAAGGAAGGCCAGCTCCATCGATGAGCATATTGCTCAGCAAATTCGCAGGATGCGGCTTGAGCAGGACATGCGTCAGGACCACCTTGGCGAAACCATCGGCGTCAGCTTCCAGCAGATTCAGAAATATGAACGTGCCACCAACCGGGTCAGCGCAGGCCGCCTGTACGAAATCTGCACGACACTCGATTTCCCGATCAGCCAGATTTTTGAGGGCATCAAGCCCAACCCGTCGATCAAAACTGCAAGAGCCGACAAACCCTCCAAATATGTCCGGCGCAGCACACGGAGCTCTATATTCAATAGCCTTGAA
Organism: Tardiphaga sp. OK245; assembly: GCF_900108575.1. NCBI lineage: Bacteria > Pseudomonadati > Pseudomonadota > Alphaproteobacteria > Hyphomicrobiales > Nitrobacteraceae > Tardiphaga > Tardiphaga sp. OK245. The sequence goes on from NZ_FNWZ01000001.1 coordinate 79,293, forward strand.
AAGACGTTCCTATTCAAGAAATTGCCAACCTCAAGTACTGCAAGCGCGTGACGATCATTCAAGTTATGTCGTTCGCGGTCGAACTTTTCTCGCCTGGAAGCAGGAGCAAGGTCACCATGCAAGCGACCAGCGATACCAAGGCAAGGATGAACAATACTGTGGGGCGCGCATACCACGGCACTCCCAGATAATAAGATCCGTAAAATTGCTCGAACTCTTTGGACAGAGCCGCCCCCAACTCATTGTTGAACGCGACGACAAACTGGCTTTCGTCCGCATCGATCTTGTCCAATGGCTTCTTCAGATCATCAATTTCGATGAGTCTGTTCGTCTTTTGATCGTATGATGCGGCCAGCGAACGAAGCTGCGTGTTTATGCTTCTTGCAAATCCGACGGATTTAGGAAACGCCGCCTTGGGCCCTTCTCCAGATTGGTATTGGAAACCTGCCAGCACGTTTATCGCTGAATTCAACTGAGCCAGCTGGCTATACATCCTGAATGCGATGTCCCGGCGACCTGCTGCTTCGGACTTGTCCCTGAACACGTGGAAAAGGCCATTCAACGCCACTTCCACTTCCGCAGTCGCGGTCAGAACCGTCTCTTTGCTCTTGATGGCAAACGAAGAAAAGTTGCGCGATTGCTCCCGGGCCGCGTCGAATGATCTGCTGAAAAGGTTGTAGCTAAAGAGGATAGCAGTCGAAAATGTTGCCACTACCGAAGCGAGAATTATCTTTTCAACGACTAATTCAATGAATTTCTGCTTTGTCACATACAGCCTCAGGGGTGATATGTAATCCGGTAATTCGGGATCCGGGCTTCCATAGTCAGAACAACGCGGCTGACTTGCTCGTACGGAAAGTGATAAAAAAACCGCTTATTTTCTGGAGGTTGATTGTACGCCGTCGGATCGGCCAACGAATTTCCGTCTCGATCATCGCGGCTCACCGTGATCGACCGGGGCGACCGGCCCGACCATTTGACCACCATAAGCGCCGCCCAGATGCTGGTCCCCGATGTGAGCTCACTTATCGTTCGGGAGTCCATTATCAACTGTTCGCTGAACGAGCGCTTATCGGGTGGTATTACATCCGTCTGATACAAAAGCTGCAGCCGCCCCCGACGCTGCAATTCATCAAAGCGCCTCGCCGTCAAACCACGGCAACTGTTCGCTTCTGCGTAGCTCCTGCTACCACACACGTCTTGAACGGTCGTCTTATAAATTTCGATGGTTGCAACGCCTTGAGCATAACAGTTGCTCGCAAAAAGCAGAAAGACAGCGGCAGACAGCACACGCACGTGATTGAGTTTCATCGTATATTCACCCCTGCTACCGACAGTTGAGCATTTTTCTGGCAAAACGCCAAGTCTGCCAATGACCGCGTGAGCAAGCTGACCCGACTCTACGCCCAGGCTCGCCGGGCAAATGTTCTCCCCATCAGCCTGGTCTTTAAGGGCATCAAGCCCGCCCCGTCGGTTAAAATTGCGAAAAAACAACAAATCATCCAAGTAAATTCAGCGCCTCACGCGGAAGTTTTAGATCCACCAGCCTCGATCGAAGATCGAGGCCGCTGCGTGCCCAAGCCACGCAGCGAATTTTTTGTATGCAAATAAGCCGAGACCGCAAGCGGTCCCGGCTTCGCCACCGACCACGGCAGAGCTACACTGCAGCTAGCGCCCTATTATCTAGGACATGCGGCAACCGCAGCACCACCGGCAACCAGCCCTTGTCTGCCAGCAACCGCTCGGCGGCTTCGGCCATGGCCGACTTCTTCAAGTCCGCCAGCTGGCTGGCCGCCTGCTCCGACACCCCCTCGCGGACGGCCTCGACGATCACCGTCTTGGTGACCTGCCCCAGATAATTGACGGCGGTGGGCTGCCAATGCGCCGCCATATCCAACGAGACCGCCTGTGCCAGCGCGTCAGCGTGTTTCAGGGTCGGAGACGAACCTCCCCGCAGCCGACCACGGGGTTTGCGAGCCCCGCTGGACGTAAGATAGTCTCTTAGACGACTACCCGATCGACGGCTCCAGATTTTGATCGGCGACGAGAACGCCCGTTTCTATCGTGTACAAAGCCGCCACGTCGCGGGCCTTCTCGCGATAGTCGTTGTACGCGACTGCGCCAACCAGAGCGGCAACGCCAACTGGCGCGGCGCCCGCAGCGAGAGCCTGTCGCGCGGCAACGGCTGCGTCGCGCAGCTTCTTCTCCTTGTCCCGAAGGTCTGCGATGGCCGTGTTAAGGTCCGTCATATTGGTCCGGGTCACGAGCTTGCCGCCGATGTAGACGGCCTGACTAAGGCCGACGATGCCCAACACTGTGTCCGGAATAACAAACGAACTGAGCTGGCCTATGCCTGCGGCGACCATGGCAAACGCGACGACCAGTGAGAACAAGAAACTTTGGTAACGATAGACGTCAAACTCGCCATTCGTCGTGAAAAAGTCACTCCAGACGGCTTGCGAGTTGTCGGCGAGATCGCGCCGTGCCTGAATCCAACCCCGCCGCAATAGCCACGCGTAGTTCTCGCCGGAAAGCGTGGTGCGGCTAGCGTCGGCGCCTTTGGCGACAGTTGCTCCCAGGCCGTTGATACCGAGCAATGTCAGAATGGTGCCGGAGAGCTCCGACAGCATGCCCGTCTTCAGCATAAACAGAACAATGAGCGCAAACACCAGAACAGAAAATAGCAAGACCTGGAATTTCGAGAGGCTTCCCTTTCCATCAGGTCCTGACGACAACTTCACTGGATTAAGCGCGCTCCAAAAGCGGGAGTATCTTTCGTCACGTCTGCGCAGCGCAAAACCGAGCATCAGATAGGCGATGAGGGTGACGCCGGTGCAAGCGACCAAGCTTTTCCAATACGGACTGAGTCTCACGTTGACTCGTGACACCCGTGCTGGTCCTGAGTATTCACCGCTGCATGTGTAGAGGTAGAGATCTGACTTCTGCCACCACCCGGCGTCGCTATCCCGCAGAGCTAAGCTGACGATGGTCTGATTAGCTTCTAGTTCACCGTCCTTGACGAGTTCATCGGCGGCCACCGCGCGCCGCGTGACGACATCCTGGCGCGTCAGGATGCGGCGATGCGTAGCATTGCGGTCGAGAGCCGCAAAGAAGCGCAGATTGTCGACGTAGGCGGTGCGTATGCCGACTTCGACGCGCTGAGCGGTCGGAAGAAACGTCGACGGCAAGACGATCGTATCGCCGACCGGATGCCGCCCGGACCCGAGCTCTACCGCAAATTCGCCCGGCTTCACGCATTGCTGCTGCGGATCGGGTTTGTCGGCATCCGGTGGCGTAACAACAGGAGGCTGTGCGCTGCCCTGCGCCTTGGCTTGCGGCGATGTGACCGCTTTTGCGTTCACTCCGGTCGCGTTACCGTCTCCTGCGGCCGCGCCCTGTGCCGCTGGCGCCTGTGCAGCGGCGCCCCCCAGCGACAACAGGCCGATGATCGCTGTTGCTGCCAGAACGGTCCTTGGATTCTTCATCAAAGTCCCCTCATGCAGGTCTATAGGGTCCAGAGACAACCACTTTTTCAATCAAGTGGTGTTTAAGCTCCTTGCCCTTGGCCGGAACAAAATGCGGCTGGCCAGGCTCTTTCATTTTAGAATTGTCGATCCAGTCCTCACGATCCGGCACGTTCTCAAGGCCGATGGCATAAATATCCACAGTATCGCCATCGATACGAATACGCAGGAAGTTGTTGTATCGGCCGATACGAAGCGCACTGAAGGAATCGTTGCGGCTCATCCGGAAACATAGACCGGTAATCAGCATATTCAGGCCGAAAATGGTGCTCCCGATAAAGAAGCCCACGACCCCCATTTCCACAAGCAATAACCCGAGCCATTTCCAGACGTACCACCACTGACCTGTGAGGGTGAAGGTCTCCCCATTAAACTGCGCAAAACAGTGGGCCGCCAGCAACACGGCAGCGACGTGCGCAGCCGTGTGACACAGGCTGGCGGTGACAACCGTTGTAGCTTTGCTGAGCTGGATATCGGTTTTCTTGACGAGAGCGCTCTGCGCCTCTGGGTTACTGTCAGGAAATTGATCGAGCCGTGATCTCGCCTTGAGAGTCTTGAAAAACGAGACCTTTTCCTGGTCGGTTGTATAAGACACGATGCCATAGCCGAGCAGCAACGCGACAATCGCGTACACGTCCCACTCGTCGCGCAAACCGACCACGACACCGATCACAAAGTAGATGACGCCCATCAGGATCGAGAAATCCCAGTTTTTGAAGGCGAATAGAAGATTACCCCAGATGAGCTTGCGGCTGACGTTCATCGACGGATAGACAGCGGCTTCCTCTGTCCCTGCTTTATTGGCAAGGTTCAACGTCCGCTTGGTTCCGCACCATCTGATGTCCGCCCTTTCCTCCAGCTGATGGGTCGGATGCAGGAAGGCGCCGCCGCCGCCCGACGTAATGAACTGTGTTCCGTCCTCAGTCGCATAACGGCTGTAATGATGGGTATCACCAGACAACAAGATCGGCACGGCGAAAGTCCGGTTCGCTTTCTTCGCTATGCCAATCGCGAAATCCATGATGCTCCACGAAGCGGTGTTGGTGTCGGTATAAAGCCAGCCAGGTTCCGCAGAACAAAGAATGATGCGCGAGTTATCTCCCATGACCTTCGCGATCTGCTCAAAGTAATCGGCTTGCGGTTGATCCATGTCCTCGGCGAGCTGAATGTCCGTGGCCCAGAGCCACCACGTTTCGGTGAGCTGTATGGCAAAGTAGCTGCGGCGCTGGCGCGAGCGCCAGGAGCCGAAGTGCGTCGGCTTCTCGCGGCAAAAATAGGCGAGGAACAATACGAGGCCGTCATACCAATCATGATTGCCGGGAATCGCAAAGATTGGCACACCGTGGTCGGATTTCCGGTCATGATCAGGAAACGCCCATTTGTAAGGCTGCTTCAGCTGATTGGCATAGGTCTGCTTGTCCGCAAGTGGATAGACTTCATCACCGCCCATGAGAAGAAACTGGCCTCTTGGCACCTCTTCTTTGTCGATTTCGAGCTTTTCGCGCGCGAGCAGGCTCGCGACCGCATATGTGCTGTCAAACCCGTCGCCCAAATCGGCAACAAAATCGAACCAGACCGGGCCGACTTGTGGGAGGATATTCTCGTCGCGCATGGAGCGTGCACGCTTTTCGTGAACCTTCGCATCGACGGTGTCGAGAGCGGCAACGATCAGGCGGCGGTCGGCGTACTGGCCGAACATAGCCGACGTCACGACATTATTGAGCAGCTTGATTAGTAGTACCGGGTTAAACCAGTGCACCATTCTCGGATAGGTCTTGAAATCGTCAAGCGGACGAATGGCCATTAAGTGCCCCCTTTTGCCCTCGCTCAAACCGCGCATTAATCAAGAATACTCGAATTACGAGTGCGGTTATATAGATGTCATCAGCTGTTCGCAATTCCCGGCGCCGGCGGACGCACAAGTGAGGAGTGAATCCGCGTATCCGGCATTGCACCTGTCGTCGTCATTACGATTCGACGGCTTCTGCGGGCCGGTGGTCCTTTCCGCGAGGGATCGTGACCGGAGGCTGGGAGTTCGGCCCGGCGCGCTTGCGCGTAGAGTCCGGTCAGCTACTGACGCGGTCCAAAAACAACGAATGCCCCCGAGAGGGCACTCGCGATCGTATTAAAGAAAAGCTCAGGACTCTTTGGATTCCTTGCGTTCCCGAATGACCAGTCGGCCATTCACGGGCAAAGCGATCAGATCGACATTGAATCCCTTGCCGTCATCATGCGACCAGACCGCACCAATCTTGGTCCAGAACGCGCTTTCCCCTTCCCCACTGACGACGAAGGCTTCGTGAGTCGGTTTTTTCGATTTGGTAGCCATTGTATTCTCCTGTTTGATGATGCCGCGAGAGACATGATCGGCCGGGAGATAGAAACGTTTCCTGTGCCGGCCTTTGCCGGCAAGCGGTGATGTCAGATTAGGACGTCAGGCAAACGCCCTCAATCAACGACAGCTTGACTGCCAATAACGAGCAGCCCCCGCGTAGCAAAAACAACACATAGGTCGGACATTTCCTGCATTAGAGGCAGCGAGCTGTCGCGCCCGTCCCATCAGAAGACGCTCGATGTCGTGTGCCCTGCGGCGATTGTCGCCGGCGCAAGCTGAGCCCCGCCCTGCTTTCTGCCGCTAGCGACAAGTTGTTCGGTTGGGCAGCCTTTGGGTCGGACGGCCCCGCTGTCGCGCAACACCCCTGTCAGGAGGGAGTATGACAGTGTCATATAATATGGTATAAAGACCTAAAGGAGAGATGCCCATGCGTACCAGTAAACCCATATCGGTCACCCTCGGGCCGCAACATGCGAGCCTGGAGGCTCGACTTAAATCCGGCGAATACGGCTCGGCCAGCGAAGTCATGCGCTCGGCCCTGCGTGCTCTGGATCGCCAGGACGCGGCACTCGATGAAATCCTCCGTGCCAAGGTGAAGGCCTCGATTAAGGATGCGCGCCCGAGCGTACCTGCAGAGGACGTATTCAAACGCCTCCGCGCTCGCCACACCAAGAAGGTGAAAGCCTCCAAGCGTGGCGCTTAGGGTCTTCTTCAGACCGCAAGCCGAAGCAGACCTCATAGGCCTCTACGACTATATCGCTGAAGCAGCTGGCACCAAGATTGCGGGCGGGTACATCGATCGGATCGAAGCGGCGTGCATGGCGCTGGCAACGTTTCCCAAACGCGGCACGCTCCGCAATGACATTCTACCTGGCCTGCGCACCATCGGATTTGAACGCCGGGCGACCATCGCCTTTCGGGCGCTTAAAACGCGCGTCGAGATCGTCACGATTGCATATGGTGGCCGGGATTTCGAGCGCGAGTTGCGATCTGCGGAAACCGATTGACGCCCTATCCGGTCCGACATCAGCCGTTGCTCTCAAACGCAAACCGCAGCCGGTTTAAGCCGACTGCGGTTGTGCACGTGGACGTCGAACAGCGGATTGCTCCGGTAATCCTTCGAGGACGGCAATTAAACAACACACCCTTCTGAACCAACCTTCAAGACGAGATTTTGTGCAAAGGATCGACGCCTGCACACATGTTTCGGATGCACACAACTTTAGCTGGGCCCGCGCTTTCTCGATGCCACGAATACCAACGATCTATCTATTTTGGAGGTGTAAGGCCGCTTGCCGCCCATTTCGCAGCCGAAGATTTCATGGGGTCGATTGCGTCGCACTGCGGGCAAATTTTCATCGGCCTGCCTTTGGAATCTTCCGTTTCCACGAGCAGTGATTGGCATGCCTTACATCGCTGGACTGGCATTGGAGCCTCCTTACTTCGGAAAATAAAGGCAGCTCATGTGACCCGCAACTCTGAAATAAGCGCGGTTTCCAATGTTCGCATACAAGGCCTAACGGCGCTCTATTTTCAGTCGGCCCAGCCTTTGAGAGCGAGCCTCATCCGCTGGGATAAGGGCAGAGGGAGCTGACAATGAAGATCCTGGGGACATCGGCGCTGCGCTTCCGTATAGATCGTTGTTGTCTTGATCGAGGAATAACGCCGTTGCACGGATGCTCCTGCCGCCAAAGTCCCCGCGCCAAACGCGTGTCGCAGCCCTCTCAGAATAGCCGAACGCCATTGATGCCCGCGTCGCCTATCACAACCTGATACGTCGCTAGCTGGTCAGACTAAATAACGGAATCACGCTGCTTTAAGTGCTGCACGGACAATTTCTGCTGCTGATCGCTGAGCCTGTGCCAAGCTCAATCGACCGGGTGGATCATAGGCTTTGGCGTGCCGGTGAAAGTTCGCACTCTCCTTCAATAATTTTATTGGCAGTCCTGTTGCCCAGGCCTGCTTCAACAGATTGTGCTCGCCCCCAAACATCTTCGCCAAATACTCAATTGCTATGTAAACCTCAAACCACCCGGGCTGGTTTGCAATGCAAGCGAGCACTTTCCGCAAGTCATCGGCGCCATTTAGGGCTCGAGCCAGAACCGCAGTCTGCTCTACCGGCACGCCGCGACGCGATTCCATCCGCGCATGGGCAGCCGGCGCAAGTATCGCCACCCCCCAGTTACCGTTTGCAGCTCGCTTGTGAATGCTGCCGGCGAGCCGAATCGGCACGCTTCGATGGTCATCAACAAACAACACGCCGTTCATCACATTCAGGATCGCTTGAGCTTCAGAGGCAATCTCAAACTCATCGGCGAGGCTTCCAAGGCGCTCCGAGATCATGACCCATCTTGGCGCACCGGCGTTCATGCTTATCTGCATTATCCGACCATCGGCAACCTCAGAAAAGTATTGCGATGCCGCCAACAGGTCGTTCTCGTCTCCTTCGACGGAAACTGCCCAAATTGTGTTTGCCCGAATGATCTCGCTCACGGCATCTAGTCCTTCTTGGAAAATTCCGGGAGATAAGCCAAGGTGCCTTCTTTGGAAGACTCCGCTTCGCGAGCATTTGTGCACTACAGATAAAATGGACTCCACGGCTACCAGAGAAAGCCTCGCGGTGCAGGATATCGACAATACCGTATTGCAGGCCCGCTAACTAAATCGCGTCACACTGTAACAGTGTCAATCCCAGCCCAGGTGCCTGTTATTCCCGTCGGCAATCATCATTAGTCGCCTCGATCTTCGCGGCGACTCGCCCACGCGTTCAAGAATATCTGCACCGCCTCAATATCGGCCTCGGGCTGCTTACTTTCCTGCACAATTCGCTCAAGCTTCATTTTAAAGATTGAAGTATCAAAAAGATCGAAATCATGCCCGATCTGTGCGCGAACATTTCGACGTGATACCCGATCTCCTAATCCACCGAAGCCCCCGAGACCTGTTGACCATGATTCACCAGTGAGGCTCTTTGCAATGATAACCAGGGCTGCATCATCCTGCATAATTTCGTTAAGCCACGCTTTTACTTCTACACCGCCATCATCGCTGAAATCACGCCACCGATAGATGTTGTACATCAAATCACCTTCGCGGAGTAGCGCGCCGCTCTTCGCGGCCTGCCGCAACGCCTCAATGGCGCGGTCCTTAAGTGTTGGAATTGCGTCTTCGGTGACAAGGCAAGTCGAAAGGTCCACCGAGCGACCTTCTCGTGGCAGATAATCATCTACGGCCGAGGACACAAAATCGATCAGCCACCCAATAGAGGCCACTTCCGTTGCGTTGAGATATAGGGTTGTCTTCTCTTCGAGGGAAAAACGATCCGCGGTGACGCGGCGGATTAACCAATGAACACGGAGCTTGGTATTTGCCATCGCGAAACCCCGCTCGTCATCTTCCCCGCGGGTAATGTCATCCACGACAGAGAAGAGTGCACATAGGAAATCTTGAACCTTCTCTCGATCAATCTCCTTTCCATGTGAGGTCAATTCATCAAGAACGACCGGAACCATGGACTTTCCACTTTTGCGAAGCTGATTGCGCGCACGATGCAACCGTTCCCGAACAAACGTTTGATCGTTCGAACGCGCTATCAATTCATTCAAATCGGCCGTGGATATAGTCTCGTCGCTCAGCGACATCCTGAAATACGTATCGAAGTGCTTGGACAGGCAAACGCGCCGTTCCCCGTCCCAAATCTCGGCAAAGCCTGCGCCGTAGCTGGTGTCTTCCAGAGCAGGAAATAGCCGCTGAAGGATGACGCGTAACATCCCGTTCTTGCCTTCCGGGATACCGTTCAGGAGCGGCAGAAACTTGGAACCATCTCGATGGTTGGCTTGGTCGATCGTTGTTTGCCCCGTTACAATCTCGCGATTACGCCGTATAGCAGCGAAAAGTAGCGGCTCGTAGAGCCGCAGGGTCTCTAGAACAACATAGTCTGCTCGGCTAATTTCGTTCGCGACCGCCGGCCAGGTTACACTCATCGCGTTGATAAGCCGCGTAACGTGGCGGGGCGTGTTCATGAAGGGGACCACAGCATCATAGAAGAGGTTCATGAAGCGGACCATATGCTGCTCTGACGGCGAACCACAGACATCTTGGACCGCCGATAGCACCGCACTGTTCAGATCAGTCTGGCTTGGCGCGGGTAGCTCAAAGCTTGCCTGAATGATCTTTTCCAGGAAGTGCGGCCCTTCCGATGGATACCGCAGCTGCACGGCAGCATCAGCGAGTTGCCTATCGAAGACCAGTAAGTACATTACGTTGGGCAATCTGCCGACAGATTTGACCAGGCGAAAAATCGCCAATGCTTCATCGGGAGAGAGCCGGTCGATATCGTCTATGATGATGAGGAAACGGCCGGTCTGGTTTTCAAGAACTATCGATATCTTCTTGAAAATCTTCTCCAATGAGTCTTTCTCAGGGAAAAAGCGCTTTGCAAAAGCAGCGCCGCCTGAAACCAGAGCTCCAACCCCACCCGTTGTTGCGAGCGAAACTGCAGTTCCTATAACCGGACCAGCTTGTAGAATGTAACGCCCCAGTTCAGGAATAGCGTCTTTGATTTTGTGGCTAAGTGCCGGTTTCAAGGCTGTATTTAGCTCTTGAAGGAAAGCCAGCGCGATCGCTTCCTCGCCGCGATACCACCAGCATTTGAAATCGACGATGTTCAACGTTTCGTCCTTACGTGCATCCAATTCAGTGCGAATGAGATTGACCGCGCTACTTTTTCCCGAACCCCACGGTCCGTTGATAGCGATTGTGGTGCCTACCGGCTTGTCGATAGAAAGCAGACTCGTCGCGATTGCCTTAGCGAAGGGCGTAATACCGTATCGGTCGTCAATGGCTTTTTCGATCGGACTGTCGTTGAAGTATCTGGACATTTTTCCTCTGGCGGCCTTCTGTAAATCGCAGCGCAAAGTTGCCATATCTTTGGGGGGGGCGGGGCGGCCGCTCTCACCAGAGGGTACCGAAACCAGATCGACAATAGGCTTGTTTCGCCGGCTACATCCTGAAAGGGGCGCAACCGGCACAGCCGGTGGCACTTGCTGATGCAGGATTGGAATTTTACTGGTGCGGGCGGCCGGACTCGAACCGGCACAGGCCTTGCGGCCCCACGGATTTTCGTACCACTTCGGCTTTCGCCGCCGCCATCTGGCGTTTGTGGTCTGGACTATCCCTTCACCTTGGCACGAAGCTGTAGGTGCTGCCCGTCTAGTCTCTACACCTTCCCCCTGGCGGGGGCTTGGCTCGGGATTGCCAGTGAAGGTTTCCCCGACTTTGAGCAGTTCTGCACCCAGGGTTTCCCCCAGGGCACTCAATGACTTAAGTCCGATGCGTCTACCAGTTTCGCCACGCCCGCATGCCCCCATCTATACGGTGCAAATCGCCGGAGGCAAAGAGAATACAGTCCGATTCGCTCACGGATTAATCAGTTCACCGCAGTGTCGCCAGCTCGCCGCGGCGGATTTCCGCCACTTCCTTCTTCGGCGGCTTCTTTTTCCGGACGTTGATCGCACTGGCGTCAAGCACGTCCTTGATGTGGGCAGCGTAGTATTTCTCGATCATCTCGACGCTGGTCCGGCAATTCTTCGCCAGCATATAGATGTCGGCGCCTTCCATCAGGCGGAAGCAAATGTAGGTGTGACGCAGGCTGTAAAGCGTGCGGGGCCTGCCTTCGCGGTCAACCTTCAGGCCAAGCTCCACGAGGATCCGGTTGAACATCGCATGGTGCGACTTTGGGAAAATCCTGTCTGTGGGCTGAGGCTTGTTGCGCTTCTTCAAGCGCTCGAACACCGGTACGGCATTCTGCGTGCTCTTGCATGGTCCGTAGCCGCGCTTTCCGCGCACCTCGATTTCAAGGATGGTTTCACCGCTGCCCTCATCGTATGCGACGGTAACGTCGCGGTATTCAAGGCGCAAAGCTTCGTCTGGTCGTAGGCCGGTATTGCTCATGAAGAGCACGAGGTCGTGCAATTGCTCGCCCCACCAGCGATACTTGTTGTTCATCGGCTTCCGGGCCCTCCGCCCGGTCGCTTGGTAAAGCTGCCGGTATTCGTCGCGAGAGAACCAGGCCCGGTGCGAGATCTTGCCGTTCTTTCGGTATGGCTCTGAAAGGTCAGGAAGCGAATTGAGCCATTGATGGCGTAAGGCGGTTTTCAGGATCTGCCGTAGGCAAACGATCTCCTGGTGCATCGTCGTGCGGGCGGGTGGCTTTCCCCATCGTTCCTTAGCCTGCGCGATGCGATGCATGCGGTACTCGTTCACGAGGCCACCTGTGACCTCCGACAATCCCTTCTTGCCGAAGAAAGGAATGAGATACTTGCGCGCCCGACGTTCGTGGCCTTTGACGTAAATGGCGTTGCGTTGACCTTCCGTCAGCACGGGGAATTCTTCCAGGAACTTCTCTGCTGCGGCCTGGAAGGTCTTCTCCCTACGCTTGGCGGTGACCTTTTCCAGGTCCCCGCTGACTACCATCCCGCGTAGCTTCAAGTACCACTGCTCGGCGACTTCCTCGGCCAGCCGCAGGTCATCCTTGTTCGTAGCGGAACGGTACTGCTTCCCTTCAATCGTAGCTGAGCAATGATACCGGCCGCGCGTCCCGCGCCGGTATAGATGAACTTTGCCGCCAAGGATGATGTGGCTCTTCTGCTTATCGCTGCGCGCCGTCGCAATTTCCATGGCTTTGGCTTTCGTTAGCACGCAACGAATTTATTCCTCGCTACAGGCTCTGTGCTAACAATGTGCTAAGTTTATGGATCAGTCAACGTTCATTAATATACTGATATTGTTGTCATAATTTATAAGACGCGTGCTAAAATATGGATTTTAAGTCCCTTGCGTCTACCAGTTCCGCCACGTCCGCGCGCGTTGTTTCTTCTAGGCTTTTGGCCTTCCGGTCAACGCATGTTTTGCAGCTTTTCCGTCGTGTTCTGCAGACTGCACTGAGCCCCGCCAGCAACGAGTCATCGGGAATTGCGCGACATCCAGATTATTTGGCCTTGGCGATCTTGTCAGTCAGGTACTCATTCAGATCTCGAAAGTCCCTGACCGTCCATGCGAACGGAGGCAATTTCACGCCGTTTTCGCGCAAGGTTCTTGGAATGAGATCGCCGTTGGGACGGAGTATGACGGACGATACGATCACGCCGGGATAATCAAGCAGGCGCTTCTTGAACTCGGGTGTCGTGAGATCGAGTGCAGGCGGATTGCTCTTATCAGCCAAAGGCCCTGTGCCCTTAACGTCATTTCCGTGGCACATCGCGCAGCGGCTCAAGAAAATCCGCTCGCCATTCCTGTTGTCTGCAAGAGACATCGACGGCATGCAAAGCACGATCGCTAATGCAGCAGCAATGCCTCCCTTCCTAGGTATCATAGCGCCCGGCCTCCGAGATTGCGCAGTTTTATCGAAAGATGCGGGGTCTACCTTAGCGGGCTCTTAAGCGGGCGCACACTCTACTCACCTGACATGGAATCGCTTCGAAGGACCGAGTTGGTCCGCTCACCGACAATTTGGGTTCGGCTGCCATGGATCGTGCGCAAAAGACTCAATTTCCTTCGGGGTTCGCACCTTCGTCCGTTGTCGAGGAAGATGTTCCATCCTTCGATCCCGGCGCCAGAGGATTGCAGCGCGATCTGGAAGACCGACTGAAGCCGGATATCGAGCCGGCAAACCGCGGTTCGCCTGATCAGACAACGCCTCCGCGCTCATATAGCACCGTTCGGCGGGTGCTGAAGATCGCTGCCGGTCTCACCATTGTTGCCGTGTTCGGATGGCTGCCACTCAGGGCAATCCTGCAGACCTCCAGCGTGGAGGCGGTGGTCAACGCCAGACTCGTGACGCTAAGGTCGCCGATCGATGGCGAAGTCAGTTCGAAGTCCGGCCGTTCGACGTCGAGCGCAGTGAATGAAGGTGACCTCCTCCTTCGCGTCGTGAATGCACGGGGCGATCGAAATCGGCTGGATGATCTCAGACGACAGATGTCGCGACTGGACAATGAGCGCCCAAGTCTGGCGACCAAATTCACCTCGGCTCAAGCAGCGCAGCAAGATCTCGCGCGACAGGCCTCCCAATTCAGGGAAGGCCGTACCCTCCAACTGGAAGCGCGCATCGCTGAAATACAGTCGGTGATCGAAGCCGCTGCGTCCCGGCGGGAAGAGGCAACCGCCGCCGTAGAGCGAGCATCGTCGCTGATCAAGTCGGGCAGCGTCTCCAGCGTGGAATTCGCCCGCTTGACCCGGGAACAATCGGTCGCCCAGCAAACCGAAATCGGCGCCCGTCGCAGACTTGATGGCGCCAAGATCGAGCTCATTGCCGCGCAGAAGGGCACGTATCTGGGCGATAGCTACAATGACCGCCCAAGTTCGGTCCAGCGCGAAGAAGAGATGCGGCAACGTGCAAATGATCTCCAAGCCGATCTGGCGCATGCGAATGCCCAGATCGCGTGGCTCGCGAGCGAGATCGCGTCCGAGCAACTGCTTTATGTCAGCCGATCTGAAGCGGACATCAAAGCGCCCGTGACTGGCCGGATCTGGGAGATGATGACGTCGCCGGGCGAGGATGTCCGGGCCGGACAACCATTGCTGAAGCTACTTGATTGCAGCGGCGCTGTGGTAACGGCGAATGTCACCGAACGTGTCTATAACAGGCTCAGGCTGGGCGAGCAGGCGACTTTTGAGCCAAATGACGGCAGTCCGGCGATAGAGGGGTCGATCGTGAATCTCACTGGCGCGTCTGGTGCGCCCGCGAACCTGGCCATCAATCCCGACACGCTGAACAAGGAACCCTATCGTGTGACGGTCTCGATGCCCAATCTCGATACCACGGGCAAAGACTGCGCAGTCGGGCGCACGGGACGGGTCGTATTCAATCACGACACGTCAAAACCATGATCTCAGCCTTCGCACCAGGCATCGCCGCTCTCGGTGCTTGTCTCGCAATCACGCCGATGCTGAGGCGCGACAGCACGTTCGCCCGATCATTGATGACCGGGATATCCGTCATTCTGCTGATCCGATACTTCACGTGGCGTGTCACGCAGACGCTTCCGCCACCCGGCTTTACCGCCGACTTTTTCGTCGGGTACCCCTTCATGCTGGCGGAGGCTGCCTCGTTATTTGGCGTCTGCCTGTCGATGCTGTTTCTCAGCCGAACGATTGATCGCTCTGCCGACGTCGAGGTCGGAATAAAAAAAGCCGCGGCCGCCGCGCGGGTTCCGCTCGTCGATGTCTTCATCTGCACCTATAACGAGGAGCAAGCGATCCTCGAACGCACGATCATCGGCGCCACGGGACTGGACTACGGCAACTATCGTGTCTGGGTCCTGGATGATGGGCGACGGCTATGGCTCAAACGCCTGACCGAAGTGCTCGGCTGTCATTACCTGACTCGTCCAGACAATCAGCATGCAAAAGCAGGTAACATCAATCACGCTTTGCGCCATGTCGCTGGACTACAAAACAAACCGGATTTCGTTGCCATCCTGGATGCCGACTTCGTCCCTCTGCCGGAGTTTCTCACGCGCGCGACCAGTTTGATGGAAGACAAGACCATTGGCATCGTGCAGACGCCGCAGCACTTCATCAATCCGGATCCGATCCAGTCCAATCTGGCCGCCACCGAGGTATGGCCCGACGAGCAACGTTTCTTTTTTGATATTCTGATGCCGGCCAAAGACGCCTGGGGGGTGGCTTTCTGCTGCGGCACATCGTCGGTGATCCGCTTTTCAGGCCTCATGGAGATCGGTGGATTCCCGACGGACTCGGTGACCGAGGACTATCTCGTCACATTGCGTCTGAAGGAACGCAATTATCTCACGGTCTATCTGAATGAACGGCTTACGCTTGGATTGGCGCCCGAAGGCCTCAAGGAATACATCACCCAACGCGGTCGATGGTGCCTCGGCTTCATGCAAATCGTAAGAGGCCGAAGCGGGCCCTTTTCATCGCAATCAAAACTCGCCCTGATCGACCGGCTTTCGCTCGTCGACGCTTTCATGAGCTGGGCCGGGGCTTATGGAACGAAGATGCTTGGCCTGATCGTGCCGTGGCTCTATCTCCTGTTCGGGATCAAGGCGATTTACGCCGATCTCTCCGAACTGTTGACATACTTCCTGCCCTTCTACGTCTGGCACGCATTTACGATGACCTGGATTTCCCGTGGTCGTTCGCTGGCGATCATGACGGACGTCTCGCAGTACATCGCGGCGCCAGCGGTCCTGAAAGCAATCATCACGGGCCTGATCAAACCAAAGGGTCACAAGTTCAAGGTTACCGCCAAAGGTGGCGATCGCAATCAGAGGTTCATCGAGTGGCCGCTTCTGCGGCTTTATGGATCCGCGCTGCTGATCACCATGCTGGCGATCGCTTACGCTTTCATCATCAATCTGAAGGGAGAGAGTATTGCATACGGCGGACTGGCGCTTGGCTGGAGTTTGTACAACTGCGTCGTCCTCGCCATCGTGTGCTTCATCTGTATCGAGCAGCCTCGCCGTCGGAAAGCCGAGCGATTTGAGCGCAATGAGCCCGTCCTCATTCACGAGGACAGCGCCCCGCGGCTGGTTCGCATGGCAGACATCTCGATAACCGGCGCTCGCTTTATCGATCCTGCGCCGCCGCAGGTGGGGACTGTTCTCAAGTGCAACGTATACGGTCAGAATGTGTCGGCAACGGTCATGCGACGAACGAGCGATGGTTTCGGCGTTCGCTTCGAAGAAGCCGCTGCAACGCGAATTCGCGTCGTACGCGCCTTTTACGCAGGAGAATATGTTCGCGCTTTTCACGGTGTCCGAGCAGTCCCAGTTGGCAAAGCCTTACTGATGCGACTGTTCAATTAAATATCATACCCATATCGGCACGGCGCCAGAACAGCATACAGCCCCGCTACGCCCCCGCCAGCACGATACGAGCCCCTGCTTCCTCCATCAGCTTGCGTTGCTCCGCCGATGCACCGGCGCCCGTCACCAGCGTCCAGCGCGGCGGGAACGGCGCCCAGGCGTCCTGTTCGGCGCGGCCGAGCTTGCCGGCGTCGGCGAGCACGATGACCTCCTTGGCCTGCTGCATCATCAGGGACTTCAAGGCGACCTGATCGAGGTCGGCCTCGCACAACCCGCGGCCGCTCACGACACCGTCGGCGCTCATGATGGCGCGGTCGGCCGTCAGGCGCCGCAGTCCCTCGCTGGCCAGAGGTCCCATGGTGCTCATGCTGGTTGAGCGCAGCGCGCCGCCGAGCACTACGAGTTCGATGCTTGGTGCCTTGGCGAGAAACGGCAGCAGCGCGATATTGTTGGTGATGATGCGCAGGCGGCGCTGCAGCAGCAGCTTGCCGAAAGCGGCGACCGTCGAGCCGGCATCGAGGATCAGCGTGTCGCCGTCCTCGATCAGGTCGATCGCGGCCCGCGCGATGGCCTGCTTCTCCTTGCCCTGGACCGCGAAACGCTGGTCGAGCGTGGTCTCTGCGACATGGCCGGTGAGAATCGCGCCACCGTAAGTACGGCGCACCGCGTTGTTCTTCGAGAGATGCTGCAGGTCGCGCCGCACGGTGGACCCGGACACACCGAAGCGCCGTGCGAGATCGTCGACATCGATCTCGCCGGCGTTCAGGGCGTCCAACAGGCGGGCGTGCCGCTCCTTGCTCCGCATCGACATGGATGTCCCTGCCCTCTCATCACACTTGTCGTTCCGGGGCGTCGCCGCACCTTCGCGGCGACGAACCCGGAACCTTGTCATGGCTAGAGCACAACGGGATTCCGGGTTCGCGCGCAAGAGCGCGCGCCCCGGAATGACAGCCGGTATCAGGCCGCCTTGGCGCCCGGTGCGAGATCGACCGCCTGCCGCAAGGCCTCGAGAAGGCTGCGCTCATCGGCGATGCCCTTGCCCGCGATATCGAAGGCGGTGCCGTGATCGACCGAGGTACGGATGACAGGAAGGCCAACCGTGATGTTCACGCCGGATTCCAGACCCAGCACCTTGATCGGGCCATGGCCCTGATCGTGATACATCGCCACCACCATGTCGTAGTCGCCGCGGCCGGCGAGGAAGAACAGCGTGTCGGCGGGCAGCGGACCGCGGACGTCCCAGCCCTTCTTCTGACAGGCTTCGACCGCGGGCGTGATCTTCTCGGCTTCTTCGCCATAGCCGAACAGGCCGTTCTCGCCGGCATGCGGATTGATGGCGCAAACGCCGATCTTCGGATTCTTGATGCCGGCCTTGACCAGCACTTCATGGCCGCGGGTGATGACGCGCTCGACCAGGCCCGGCTCGATCTTCTTGATGGCATCGATCAGGCCGATATGCGTCGTCACGTGAATGACGCGCAGCTTCGGCGACACCAGCATCATCGACACTTCAGGCGTGCCGGTCAGATGTGCGAGCAGTTCGGTATGCCCGGGATATTTGTGACCGGCTGCATGCAGCGCTTCCTTGGAGAGCGGTGCGGTGCAGATACCCTGGGCGATACCGGCCTGAACGATCTCGACGGCCTTCTCGATGAAGCGGTAAGCCGCCTCGCCTGCGATCGGGGAGTTCTGCCCGAACGGCAAATCGTCGGGAACGATCTTCAAGTCAACGCATTGGACGTTCTTCGACGCAAAATTCGCAGCCTTTGCATCGCTGAGCGAGTCAACGCCGATCCTGGCGCCGACGATCTCGCCGGCCTTGCGCAGGCGATTGGCATCGCCAATCACCAGCGGATTGCACATCGCGAGCATTTCCGGATGCGCGAAGGCCTTCATAATCACTTCGGGCCCGATGCCTGCGGGATCGCCCATGGTGATCGCAATGGTCGGACGGGTCATGTGAAGCTTCCTTGAGTTCGGACGATGTGAAGACGTTCGCGAATTTTGATCAGGCTGTTCTCGTCGCCGAAGGCGCCGGCCTTGGTGGCGATCGGCACGGACAATGCGCCGAGCGTAAGCCCGAGCGAAACGCCGGGCTCGATCTCGTCCGCCAGACGGATGCCGTTGACACCGAAGCGCGACAAGAGTGCTGCGGCAGTCTCGCCGCCAGTTGCTGCAAAGGCGCCGATGCTGGACGCCACGGGCATCAGCGCATCGGCAAGATTCTGCGCGAGCTGCGGGCCGAGCGACATTTTCGGATTGTCGTCCATCACGATCTCAACCAGGACATCGCCGCCTGCGGTCAATCCTTCGGTCACGCGTGCAGCCAGCGCCGCCTGCCCTGCCTTGTCGCCGAGCAGGACTTCCGGTGTGACCGGCAGATGGGTCACGGTGCCGCTGGCGACCAGCTTGCGCGCTGCAGAGCGCGACGCGCCGGCGAGCGAGCCGACGACAATCAGCGTGCCGTAGATGCCGGGCGGAATTTCCAGCTTCTCGGCAGCACTGGTGTCATCAAGCGCCGCCAGCGCATGTGCAAGGCCCGCGCTGCCGATGAACACTGTCGCCGGTGAAATCTTCAGACTGGCTTCGGCGATCAGATGCAGGTCGTGCTCGGTCTCCGCATCGCAGATCGCAACGACGCTGTCGCCGGACGCGATACGCGCAAGGTGAGTCTCGAGATGCCCACCGCGGATGATTTCGAGCAACACCTTCTCGCTGCGAATACCAGCCGATGCCAATACATCAGCGATGTCGGCATTGTCGTAGGTGTGATCGCGCTTCCAGACCTCGGCTTCCTCAAGCGGACGACCATTGACGACGACGCGGCCATCGATGGTGGTGCGGTTGGTCGCCGGAAAGGCTGGCGCGAAGATGCCGAAGGCCGAACCGGACTGCGCCTTGAGATGCGCGAGCGCAGCCGCCGTCTCGGAGGCCGGCTGGCCGCGCAGCGTGGAGTCGATCTTCTTGAACAGGAGCCGATCCGGCTCCATCAACTGTTGCAACACGTCGGCGTGGCGACGCGCAGCGGCCTCGGCCGTCAGGCCGCGGCTCGCTGCATCATAGGAGATAACCGGATGCTGGCGATCCCCGGCACTTGCGACGTCGCCCCAAGTCACGGCAGCCGCAAGGCCCCGGCGACCGAAGGCGATGGCGCAGTCCGCTGCACCGGTGAGATCATCGGCGAGGATCAGCCAGCGTCCCGCCATCTTAGTGCCCAGCCACTGGTGCGGGTGATGCGATGCTTGGCGCGGCAGGCGTCGTCGCCTCCGCTTCCGGCTCGACATCACGGCCGACGATGCCGGCAACCCACGAGGTCAGGATCGGCGTCAGGATCGCCGTCACGACCACGCAGGCCGCGATGAGGATGGTCGCCGGGCCGGCAGCAGCCGCATAGGCCGGATTGGCCGCAGCGACGATCGCAGGCACAGCCGCCGCATTGCCGGCGGTCGACGCCGCAGCAACACCCGCAACGCCGTTGCCGCCGGTGAGACGGTCAACGAAGAACAGCGGGATGCCGGTCACGATCACGACGGCAACGCCCATGCCGACGCCGAGCAGACCTGCCTGCCAGACCTGCGTCAGGTTCAGGCCGGTGCCGAGCGCGAAGGCGAAGAACGGGATCATCACAGGCACAGCCTTGCTGAGGAAGTCGCGCAGTTCGCGGTCGAGATTACCAAGGATCATGCCGGCCACCAGCGGCAGGATTGCGCCGACGAGCGCGGGCCACTGGAACGACGACAGACCGGCAACGCCGAGCGTCACCATGGTGAGGAACGGACCGCTTTCCAGCGTCATGATGCTATAGGCACCCACGTCGCGCGGACGGCCATACTGGCCCATCAGCGCCATGTAGAGACCGCCATTGGTGTCGTTCATGGCGGCGACGATCGCCAGCGTCGACACGCCTGCGAAGATGCCGGCGGTGACCGGCGCTTCACCGAGGAAGCGGCCGAAGATCAGGCCCAAGATAATTGCGGTACCGACCTTCACGATCATCAGGGCGCCGCCCTTCTTCACGATGTAAGGCGTCGCCTTGAAGTCGATGCTCGCGCCCATGCACACATAGAACACGGCGAGAATGCTGAGAGCGCCGCCGGAGAACAGCGCGCCGGTGAAGGAGCCGAAGAATTTCGGGGTGTTGGGGGCAAAGGTCGCGAACAGCGCGCCGATCAGCAGCGGCACCGTCATCATGCCGCCCGGCACCTTCTCAATCGCCCGCTTAATTGGAATCTGCATGGTCTATTTCCTTCCCGCGCCGTGCGCATCACTGATTATTCTGCGCAATTTCCCTCAGGAGCCCCTGCGCACACTGCCCGATATGCGCAAATTACGCAGACATCAAACACTTTTTGCGCAAATTGCGCAATTTCTAAAAATTAGTTAAACGATCAAGGTATGTTTGTAAGCCATCCAAAGCGAGCGGTTCGCTGACCGGAACGTCGCGCCTCATGGCGCACGGAAGCGAACGCAAACAGGCGGCAACGGGGGAGCCGTTGCCGCCTGTTTGGCCGTCAGATCGGACGTCAGAGATCGAGAACCAGACGATCCCCAGCGGAACCTGCCACGCAGACCAGCAGGCTGCGTTCGCGCTCCGCCGGCGACAGCACGCGGTCGCGATGCACCGGCTGTCCTTCGAGCCAGTCCACCTTGCAGGAGCCGCAGATGCCGCCGCAGCAGGATGCCGGCACGTCGATGCCGATATCTGTCAGCGCTGACAGCATGGTCTGCCCTGCGGCCACGGTGATTTCCCGCTTCGACTTCGCCAGCGCGAGCACATAGGGCTTCGCGTCGGGGTCGACCGGCAGCGGCGGCGGCACAAAGCGCTCGATATGAACGCGATCGGCCGGCCAGTCGCGCGACGCCTGTTCGAAGTCGTCAATCATGCCGTCGGGGCCGCAGCAGGCAAGCGCGACATCCGACAACGGCCTGCCAACCAGTGCCGCGATATCTGGACGCCCGCCCGCAGACGTATCGTGGATCACCACATGACCGGACTTGCGCAGCGGCGCGAGCAAGTCGGCCAGCGGCGGCTCACCGCGCGCAATCATGTGCAGCGTGAATTTCGAACGGCCCATGCGCTTGAGCCATGCCGCCGCCGACAGGAACGGCGTCACGCCTATGCCGCCACCGATGAAGGTGAAGCGCGTCACATCCGCAGATAGATCGAGCCCGCCGCGCGGCAGCGTCACGCCGATGGTGTCGCCGACCTTGACCGCGTCATGCAGCACGATCGAGCCGCCCCGCCCTTCGGCCTCGCGTTTCACTGCAACGACATAGCGCTTGTCATCGGCGGGATCGTTGCAGAGCGAGTAAGTCCGCACCAATCCACCGGGCAGATGCAGATCGATATGTGCGCCCGGCCGGAACGGCGGCAGCTCCCAGTGATCGGGATCGACCAGCGAGAACAGCTTGATGCCCCGGCCGCCATCCTCGATCTTGTCGACGATGGTCCTGACCCTGGTGATCGGTACCGCGCTCATTGCACGTTCCGCACGGCATCGCCGACGCGGACGGTGCCGCCCTGCAGGATCCTGCAGTTGAGGCCAGAGCGATTGATCAGCGGATCGAAGATTGCCTTGCCGGTGATCTCCTCGATATGTCGGCACGGGATCGACAAACGCGTCGACTCCAACAGCGTCTCGCCGAGCCAGAACTGGCGACCGACCAGATGCGTCAGCGGTACGCCGGATACGGTGACATTGCGGCGATGCTCCTCGGGACCGAGATCGATATTGTGATCGCGCTTCAGGGCTACCAGCGTCTCGTATTCGAACAACGTGACCTGACGCCCCTCTTCGGGCTTGTGCGAATAGAACCCCTCCTCGCGGCCGATCATGTAGCGATCGCCCTCGATGCCCTTGCCGGCAATCAGTGTGAGTTCTGGCATTTCACGCATCGGCAGGAAAGCGCGCGGCGTGATGTGAAGATAGCGCACCACGCCGGTCCATGACGGGACCACAGCAGTGGATGCGGAAGTAACGGTATCGAGCATTGCATTCGTCCTTGTAGAGGCTTGGGCGACACATCGCTCCGTCATGGCCGGGCAAAGCGCGAAGCGCGGCTTCGCTGGATGTCCCGGCCATCCACGTCTTCATGCGGTCAAAGACGTGGATGCCCGGCATGCGCCGGGCATGACAAAGACTGCGTTCAGGTCAGTTCCTTGTTCGCCATTTCCGGCGCAAAGGACGTCGCAATCGCGGTGATGCAGGCGCAGAAGATCAGGAACACCGACACCGGCCAGGTCGCACCGGCCCAGGTCATCAGCGACGCCGCGATGAGCGGGCTGAGACCGCCAGAGATAGCCGCTCCGACCTGGAAGCCGAGCGAGGCACCGCTATAGCGCAGCTTCGCGGTGAACAGTTCCGAATACCAGGGCGCGCCGATGCCGAACATCACCATCTGGCCGAAGGAGATCGCGACGACGATGGTGAGGATCACGATGGTCGGATCGCGGGTATCGAGCAGCCAGAACATCGGGAATGCGAAAGCCGCGCAAAAGAGGCAGCTCGCATAGAACATCGCCTTGCGCCCGACCTTGTCCGACAGCCAGCCGAAGAACGGGATCGAGAACAGCGCAACGAAGGATGCGATGAAGGCGCCGTTCAGCACCAGCCCGCGCGACAGGCCGAGTTTCGACGTCGCATAGGACATGATGAACACGCCGGCGATGCTGGCATAGGCGATCTCCGAGATCTTCAGACCGACGGCGGTGAAGAACGGACGGCGGTGATACTTGAAGATGTCCACGATCGGCATCTTGGCGACTTCATTCTTCGCCTTGAGCGCGCGGAAGGCCGGAGTCTCTTCCATGCTCATGCGGATCCAGAGGCCGACGCCGACCAGCAGGATCGAGATCAGGAACGGAATGCGCCAGCCATAGCTCATGAAGTCTTCTTCAGGCAGTTGCGACACCAGCGCGAACATGCCGATGGCCGCGAGATTGCCGACGGGATTGCCGACCTGTACCATGCTGCCGAGGAAGCCGCGTTTATGTGTCGGACAATTCTCCACCACCATCAGCACCGCGCCGCCCCATTCGCCGCCAAGGCCGATGCCCTGCAGGAAGCGCAGAGCGATGAGCAGAATCGGCGCGGCGATTCCAATTTGTGCATAGGTCGGCAGCAGACCGATCGCGAATGTGCCGAGGCCCATCACCATGATCGTGATGGCCAGCATCGCCTTGCGGCCGACGCGATCGCCATAGTGACCGAAGATCGCCGCGCCGAGCGGACGCGCGAGGAAGCCGACCGCATAGGTACCGAAGGCTGCGATAGTTGCGAGTGCCGGATCGCCGGCAGCGAAGAACACCTTGTTGAACACCAGCGCGGTTGCCGCGCCGTAGATCAGGAAGTCGTACCATTCGACGGCGGTGCCGATCACGCTCGACCAGACGATCTTGCGCATGGCCGCATCGTCGGGATTCTCCGCCGTGGCGGTGACTGTATTGAATTCTTCTGCGACGGTCATGTTCACTCCTTCAAAAGACATGTTCAGTTTCAGGCGCGTGGGCTCGTTCCGTGCCGCGACATCTCGCGGCACAGTCCGGGTCTTCTCGTGAACTTTCGCTGTTGCTTCAGTCGCCTCAGCGCAGGCGGTGGTGACGCCTAAGGAATGGCAGCGATTCCCTAGAGAATCGCAGCGATGGCTGCGATCTCGACTCTGATCGAGGGATTGGCGAGCCGCGCTTCGACACAGGCACGTGCAGGCGATGCGCCTGCTGGCACCCACTCATCCCAGACCGTATTGAAAGCCGCGAAATCCGCGATGTTGGGCAGCCACACCGTGGCGCTCAGGATCGATGACTTGTCGGTGCCGGCTTCACCGAGCAGTGCATCGATCTTGGCGAGCACTTCAGCGGCCTGTGCTTCGACGCCGACAGACAGATCGTCCGGCACTTGTCCTGCGAGATAAACGAGACCACCATGAACAGTAGCCATGCTGAGCCGCTTACCGGGCTTCAAACGCTTGATCATATATCTGCCTTCGTGTCGTTTTCTGAGGACATATTCCCGTCATCAAAATCCAACAGGTTTACTGACAGAAATCAACGTCACGAAAATCGGCATCTGATGCCTAAATCGGCAGAGGGCAGCCGATGCACATAACGCAGGCTGAAAATCGGCATTTTCCGGCACTTTTGCCTAAATTATCCTTGCTCGTGCTGGAAATATCTGCAGCAATGTTTTCCTGTAGAAACACTCCGGCATCGCTCTGGAGCTCTTTCAAAGAGATCAGCGAGACGGCCCTTCCACCATCGCCGCGCGCCCTCTAAAAGAACAAGCACCTCATCAGGAGATCGACGTTGCTCGACGTCAGCAAGAATGCGGTTGGCTTCAACCTGCGCCAGCTGCGCACGACAAAGGGACTGACACTGGATCAGCTCGCCACCCAGAGCGAACTGACACGCGGCTACATTTCCCTCGTCGAGCGCGGCCTGAAAACGCCGTCGGTCAATGCGCTGCTGCGCCTCGCCGCCGCGCTCGATGTCAACGTCACCTATCTGTTCGACCCCAACCCGACGCCGGCCCCGCGCTACACGCTGTTCCGGCAGGACGAACAGCAAACGCCCATGCAGGACGACGGCGTCGATCTGCTGGCGCTGGCTGCGGGCCGCACACGCAAGATGATGGAGCCGTTCCTGATCCGGCCGCCGCTGAAATTCGCGCCGCGCGCATCGCATGCGGGCGAGGAGTTCCTGTTCGTCATATCAGGCAAGATGGCGATCAAGATCGAGGACGAAGAGATCGTCCTGAAGAAAGGCGACTGCCTGTACTTTTCCGGAGAGACCCCGCACTGGGTGCGCAGCATCGGCAAGCCCAAGGCCGATGTGCTGCTGGTCGTGTCCGCCGCCTCGCCCGAGCGCTGAGTTTCCTAGACGCGTTCAATTCTTCCGCTGAAAAGCGCGCGCGGCGCGACCTTCTTGCGCAAGGCCTGTGCCTGCATTTTGCAGACGCACATCGGCTCGCCCCTGCGCGTGGTGCATTTGCAGGGATAACCATAAGCAAATTCAATCAACGCATCGACGTCATGGGCCATGATCGCCTGCTCAACGCGCTCGTCATACGTCATGTGGCCATCTCTTCTTGCTAGCGGCTGCTGGCTGGGCTTTGCGCTTCGTTCCCATAGGCATGTCGAACAGATCGGGCGTGGGCGAGAGCAACTTTAAATCTGTTTATACCAACACCGCAGGACGGGCAAAGCCTGCCTCAAAACAAAAACGCCGGCCTGATCACTCAGGCCGGCGCTCTCTTATTCAAACCTGCCCGCCGCAGCGGCGCCGGTTACTCCTTCTTGTCGATGTTCCAGAACACCGGAGTGGCGGCGCCCGGCAGCACGCCGGTCAGCGACTTCCGCCATATGCTGGGGATCCGGTATTCGCCAAGCGGCAGATACGCGACCTGCTCGAGCGCACGGGCCTGGACTTCCGCAGCGGCAGCCTTCTGTTCCGCTGGCGTCGCTGCGCGCGCATACTTGTCGCGCAGTTCTTCGATCTTGGCGTCCTCGAACCATCCGAACCAGCCGCCATTCTTGCCGCGGCCCGACGTCGAGACGTTGGAAACCGGGTTAAGAATATCAGCAGCGACCCAATTGGTGAAGAACATGTTCCAACCGCCCTCCTTGACGGGCTTCTGGCTGGCGCGGCGCGTCACCACGGTCTGCCAGTCGGTGGCCTGCACCTCGACCTTGAAGCCGGCATCGCGCAGAAGCTGCGCTGCAACGATCGGCTGCGCCTTCAGCGACGACACATCGGTGGGCGCCATGATGACCACGGGAGTGCCATCATAACCGGATTCGGCCAGCGCCTTCTTGGCTTCCGCCATGCCGCTGCCCTTGACCATGGTTTCCGAACCGACGTCGGTGTCATTCGGCGTGCCGCAGCCGAACATGGCACCGCAGATCTTCATGTAGTCGGGATTACCGACCAGCGCATCGAGCACCGGCTTCTGGTTCATCGCGAGGAATGCCGCGCGGCGCACCTTGACGTTGTCGAAGGGAGGCAACAGGAAGTTCATACGCCCCAACGTCTGGTAACCGAGCTCGTTCAGAACCTCGATCTTGAGGTCCTTGTCCTTGACGAGAATCGGCAGCAGATCGTAGGGACCGTTCTCCATGAAATCGATGTCGCCGGACTGCAGCGCGTTCACCGCCGTCTGCGCATCGGGCATCGTGACCCATTCGACGCGGTCGACCTTGACGACCTTGCCACCGGCCGCCCAGCTCGCAGGCTCGGAGCGCGGCACGTAGTCCTTATTCTTCTCATAGACCGCCTTCACGCCCGGCTGGAATTCAGCCTGCACGAACTTGAACGGACCCGAACCGATCTGCTCCGGAATGGCCTTGCCGGCGGGCGTCTCGGCGAGACGCTTCGGCATCATGAACGGCACCAGCGACGATGGCTTGGCGATCGAATCCAGCACCAGACCGTAGGGCTCCTTGAGCGTCAGCACGATGGTCTTGGCGTCGGGGGCCTCGATGCTCTTGGTGAAGTCCATGAGCTTCTGGCCCATGCCGTCGTTACGACCCCAGCGTTGCAGCGATGCGGCGCAATCTTCCGCAGTGACAGGCTTGCCGTCGTGCCACTTCAGGCCGTCGCGCAGCGTGAAAGTATAGACCATCTTGTCATCGGAGACTTTGTACTCCGCCATCTGCGGCTGGACTTTGAAGTTTGCGTCCATCGCCAGCAACGTGTCGTAAACCATGTAACCGTGATCGCGCACGATATAGGCCGTGGTAATACCCGGATCGAGCACGCGCAGATCCGAGTGCATCACTGCGGTGATGGTCTTGCCGGCAGCATGCGCGGGCGACGACAGCACCGGCAGCGCCAGCGCAACGGCTACCGCCAGACCTGGTAGCGTCAATTTCGTGAAGGCCGCAGAACCCTGCCAACGTGACATGTAGGACATTCGATCTCTCCTGACTTGAAACTGACCATCGGTCGATGATTGCTTGTGCAACGCGATAGAAATTTAGGCGCCACCACGCGTTGGCTTTATCTTTTAGACATCAAAGACTTGCATCAAGCGTGATGCGCGTCAATCGCGTTTTCCACGCGCTACATCCACATGCTGCAGAATGCATTCCAATGCACATCGTCAATTGCAAAGGCAATTACCTGCTGCTGCCAAGTCACGCACGCAGTCAACGGCATGCTCGACCCCGCTGCACGCGACATGGCAATCATGGGTGCGACCATCGAACGCATCGCTCGAGGAGAGGTCATTCGCAAAAACAAGAACGCCGGCCTGATCACTCAGGCCGGCGTTCTGTTACTTCACACGAACCGCGACAGCGGCGCCGGTTAGTCCTTCTTGTCGATGTTCCAGAACATCGGAATGGCAGCGCCCTGGGTGACGCCGGTCAGCGAGGTGCGCCAGATGCTCGGCACCTTGTATTCGCCGAGCGGGATGTAGATGACCTTGTCATAGATCTCCTTCTGGATCTCGGCGGCGAGCTTCTTCTGCTCTTCCGGCGTGGTCGCACGCGCATATTTGTCGCGCAGCATTTCCAGCTCGGTATCTTCGCTCCAGCCGAACCAGCCGCCATTGCTCTTGCCGCGGCCGGAGGTCGCGACATTGCTGATGGGATTGAGAATGTCGGCACCGACCCAGTTCGAGAAGAACATGTTCCAGCCGCCTTCCTTGACGGGCTTCTGGCTCGGACGACGGCTGAGCACTGTCTGCCAATCGGTGGCCTGCACTTCGACCTTGAAGCCGGCATTGCGGAGCAGTTGCGCCGCAACGATCGGCTGCGCCTTCAACGTGGTCACGTCGGTCGGCGCCATGATCACCACCGGCGTGCCGTCATAGCCGGCCTCGGCGAGCAGCTTCTTGGCTTCCTCGACGCCATTGCCCTTCACAAGGCTTTCCGAACCGACATCCGTCGCATTCGGCGTGTCACAACCGAACACCGCGCCGCAGACCTTGTAATATTTGGGATCGCCAACCAGCGCATCCAGCACCGGCTTCTGGCTCATTGCCAAAAACGCGGCACGGCGAATCTTCGGATTGTCGAAGGGCGGGTTAAGGAAGTTCATGCGGCCGAAGGTCTGGAAGCCCAGAGGGTTAAGCACTTCGATCTTAAGCTCCGGATCCTTCGCCAGGACCGGCAGCAGGTCGTAGGGACCATTTTCCATGAAGTCGATGTCACCCGACTGCAGCGCATTCACCGCGGTCTGTGCATCGGGCATGGTGATCCATTCGACGCGATCGACCTTCACCACCTTGCCGCCGGCCTGCCAGTCGGTCGGCTCGGAGCGCGGCTTGTACTCCTTGAACTTCTCGTAGACGGCCTTCACGCCGGGCTGGAATTCCGACTGCACGAATTTGAACGGACCCGAACCGACCTGCTCGGCGATCGCCTTGCCGGCGGGCGTCTCAGCCAGACGCTTCGGCATCATGAACGGCACCAGCGACGATGGCTTGGCGATCGAATCCAGAACGAGGCCGTAGGGCTCCTTTAGCGTCAGCACGATGGTCTTGGCGTCGGGCGCCTCGATGCTCTTGGTGAAATCCATGAGCTTCTGGCCCATGCCGTCATTGCGGCCCCAGCGCTGCAGCGACGCGGCGCAGTCTTCGGCGGTGACCGGCTTGCCGTCATGCCACAGCAGGCCGTCGCGCAGGGTAAATGTATAGACAAGCTTGTCGTCGGAGACCTTCCAGTCGGCCATCTGCGGCTTGATCTCGTATTTCGAGTTCATGCCGAGCAGCGTGTCGTAAACCATGTAGCCGTGGTCGCGGACGATATAACCGGTGGTGATACCGGGATCGATCACACGCAGATCGGAATGCATCACTGCAGTGATGGTCTTGCCTGCAGCATGCGCGGGCGACGACAGCACCGGCAGCGCGAGCGCAACGGCGACCGCCAGACCGGGCAGCGCAAATTTCGTGAAGGCCGCAGAATGCTGCCAACGTGACATGTAGGACACTCAATCTCTCCTGACTGGAATCTGATCATCGATCGATGATCGATTATGCAAGGCGATAGAATTTTAGGCGCCTTCGCGTATTGCCTTTATCATTTAGGCTTCAAAGACTTGGCATCAAGCGTGATGCGCGTCAATCGTGTTGTCCACGCGATACATCCACACGGTGTAGAATGCATTGCAATGCACATTGTCGATTTGCAAAGGCGATTGCGCTGCTGCTAAGTCATGCGCGAACTCTCGCCGACAAACTCTCGCAATGTGCGCAGGCACGGAGCGCCTTGATCATCCGTGACGAAATTCTCATCCAAGAGGAATGACTTGATGAACCCCGCCGAACTCCCGTTTGATCTCGAGAACATGTTGCAGGGCCTGCGCATCTGGGTCGAATGCGAGAGCCCCACATGGGACGCGAATGCGGTCAACAGCATGCTCGACCTCGCTGCACGCGACATGGCAATCATGGGTGCGACCATCGAGCGCATCGCGGGACGTCAGGGATTCGGCGGCTGCATCCGCGCCCGTTTTCCACATCCGAAATTCGGCGAACCCGGCATCCTGATCGCGGGCCACATGGATACCGTTCACCCGGTTGGCACCATCGAAAAACTGAAGTGGCGCCGCGATGGCGAGCGCTGCTATGGCCCGGCGATCTGCGACATGAAGGGCGGCAATTATCTGTCGCTGGAAGCCATCCGCCAGCTCGCACGCATCTCCTATACGACGCCGCTACCGATCACCGTGCTGTTCACGCCCGACGAGGAAGTCGGCACGCCATCGACCCGCGACATCATCGAAGCTGAAGCCGCGCGGAACAAATACGTGCTGGTGCCCGAGCCCGGTAGTGCGGGCAACGGTGTCACCACTGGCCGCTATGCGATCGCCCGTTTCAATCTCGAAACCATCGGCCGGCCCAGCCATTCGGGCGCGACGCTGTCAAACGGCCGCTCCGCGATTCGCGAAATGGCGAAGAAGATCGTGCAGATCGACGAGATGACCGGACCGGACTGCACGTTCAGCGTCGGCATCGTGCATGGCGGACAATGGGTCAACTGCGTTGCCTCGTCATGCACCGGCGAAGCGCTGAGCATGGCCAAGCGCCAGGAGGATCTCGATGCCGGCGTCCAGCGCATGCTCGCTCTCTCAGGCACCGAGAATGACGTGACCTTCAACGTCACCCGCGGCGTCACCCGCCCGGTGTGGGAACCGAGCGCAGCGACCATGGCGCTGTTCGAGAAAGCCAAGGCCATCAATGGTCGCCTCGGCCTGCCCGAACTGACCCATGGCAGCAAGGGTGGCGGTTCGGATGGTAATTTTACCGGCGCAATGGGCATCCCGACCCTCGACGGGCTCGGCGTTCATGGCGCCGATATGCACACGCTCAACGAATATATCGTCGCGCAGAGCCTTGTTGATCGTGGCCGCCTGATGGCGGGATTGCTGGCAACCCTCGATTGATGCAACGTCGCCCGGTTTGCACATGCATCGCATGGCGCAAATCGGGCGGTGGCACAGGACTTGCTACCTTTACGTTTAAGTTTAGCGAACTTCGGGTTGAGGCAAGTTGCGACAGTGAATCATTGTTTCTCGAAAAATCTGTGTTTCTCGCGGACCATGACGACCAAGAGCAGCGAGCCCGTGACGTTTCCGGTTGACCGACGCGGTCCAGTTACGTTCGATCAACACCACCACTAGGAAAGCGCCATGCTCGGATACCTCATTCGCCGGATTCTTGCGGCCATACCCGTTATGGGTGTGGTGGCCCTGTTTGTCTTCCTGCTGCTTCGACTGACGCCCGGCGATCCTGCCGCGATCATCGCCGGCGATAACGCGACGGCCGAGCAGCTCGACCGCATCAGGACGCAGCTCGGCCTCAACGAACCGCTCTACACGCAGTTTTTCAGCTGGGTCTGGCGGCTGCTGCACGGTGACTTCGGCACCTCGCTGATCTCCAACGTGCCTGTGCTGCAGATGGTCAACCAGCGCATCGAGCCCTCTTTGAGCATTGCATTGAGCGTGATGCTGGTTTCGATCCTTGTTGCAATCCCGCTCGGCGTCATCGCCGCATGGAAACACGGCACATGGATCGACCGTTTCGTGATGGCGCTGTCAGTGATCGGCTTCTCCGTGCCGGTGTTCGTGATCGGTTACGTGCTGGTCCAGGTGTTCGCGATCGAACTGCGCTGGTTTCCGGTGCAGGGTTTCCGCAGCATCTCGCGTGGCTTCGGGCCGTTCTTTGAGCGCATCACGTTGCCGACCATCGCGCTGTCCTTTGTTTATGTCGCGCTGATCGCGCGCATGACCCGTGCGGCGATGCTCGGAGTGCTCGGCGAAGACTATGTCCGCACTGCGCGCGCCAAGGGCATCAACGAGAGCGGTGTGCTGTTCCGCCACGCGCTGCGTAACGCCGCTGTGCCGGTCATCACGGTGATCGGTACCGGCTTCGCACTGCTGATCTCCGGCGTCGTCGTCACCGAAAGCGTGTTCAACCTGCCCGGCATCGGTCGCTTGACGGTCGACGCCGTGCTGGCGCGGGATTTTCCCGTGATCCAGGCCATGATCCTTTTGACCTCGGGCGTTTATGTCGGGGTCAATTTGCTTATCGACCTTGCCTACGCACTGCTCGATCCCAGAATTCGTTACTAGGAATCTGTATCTGATGGCGATCGAATCCCTTCCCAACCCGGCCCTCCCCTCCCGCAGCGGTCCGTCGCTCGGCTTTCTCACCGCGACGCCGATTATCGCCTTGGCGACGATTTGCCTGACGCTGGTGATCCTGTCGGCAATCTTCGCACCGTGGCTGACGTCGCACGATCCGCAATTGCTGGCACCCGCCTTGCGGCTGAAGCCGGCCAGTTCGGAATATCTGCTCGGCACCGACGCTTACGGCCGCGACGTGCTGGCGCGCATCCTCTATGGAGGTCGCATCTCGCTGCTGATCGGCCTCGGCGCTGCCGTCACCAGTATTGTCATCGGCCTGTTCATCGGCCTGTTCTCGGGCTTTTTCAAATTGGCCGACGCTGTGATGATGCGTGTCATGGACGGCCTGATGGCGATGCCCGGCGTGCTGCTGGCCATCGCCGTCGTGTCGCTGTCAGGCGCCACCCTGACGACGGTGCTGATTGCGATCACTATTCCGGAAATCCCCCGTGTCGCGCGACTGGTGCGTTCCGTGGTGCTGTCGGCGCGTGAGGAGCCCTATGTGGAGGCGGCGATCTCGCTCGGCTCCAGCATGCCGAAGATCATGTGGAAGCATCTGATGCCCAACACGGTGGCGCCGCTGATCGTCCAGGGCACTTTCATCGCTGCATCCGCCATTCTCACCGAGGCGATCCTGTCGTTCCTCGGCGCCGGCATCAGCCCGGAAACCCCGACCTGGGGGAATATCATGGCCGAGGGTCGCGCCTTCTTCCAGGTCAAGCCATCGCTGATCTTCTGGCCGGGACTACTGCTCTCGATTGCCATCCTCTCCGTCAATCTGATCGGCGACGCTGCCCGCGATGCGCTCGATCCCCGCATGAAACAGCGTGAGGCCGGCAAGTGAGTGAACTAGTGAACCCCACCGTGAATACCCGCCCCATCGCACTGGAAATTGAAAACCTCGTCGTCGGCGTCGGCAAGAGCGGCGCCGGCAAGAAGATCATCGACGGCATTTCTCTCCAGGTGCGCCAGGGCGAAACGCTCTGCGTGGTCGGCGAAAGTGGTTCCGGCAAGTCGGTGACCTCGCTCTCCACCATGGGCCTGCTGCCGAGAGATTCACTCAAAGCCATCGGCGGCAGCATTAAGTTGGTCGGCGAAGATGTGCTGCAGGCTAGCGACCGGCGGCTGCGCGAGCTCCGCGCCACCACCATGGCGATGATCTTCCAGGAGCCGATGACGGCGCTCAATCCAGTCGTCCCCGTTGGCAAGCAGATCGACGAAGTACTACGCACCCACACCAGTCTCGGCGCCAGCGCCCGCCGTGCGCGCATTCTCGACATGATGGAGCAAGTGCGGCTTCCCGATGTGAAGCGCATCTTCGCGTCCTATCCGCACCGCCTGTCGGGCGGCCAGCGCCAGCGCATCATGATCGCCATGGCGCTCGTGCTGGAGCCGAAACTGCTGATCGCCGATGAGCCAACGACAGCGCTCGACGTCACCACCCAGGCGCAGATTCTCAAGCTGATGCGCGACCTTCAGAAGGATCACGGCACCGCCGTGCTGTTCATCACTCACGACATGGGCGTGGTGGCCGACATCGCCGATCGCGTCGCCGTGATGCGTCATGGACGGTTGGTGGAAACCGGAGCATTGAAGGATATTCTGAGCGCGCCCACGCAGGACTATACTCGTAACCTGCTGTCGTCGGTGCCGAGCCTCATTCCCCGCGCGGCTCGCGAGGAAGTGGGCTTCAATCCAGTCGTGCTCGAAGCGAATGAGCTCGGCAAGGTCTATCGCGAGCGTTCCATGTTCGGGAAACCACGCGAGGTCCACGCAGCCCAGGACGTCACGCTGACACTGCGCAAGGGCCGCACGCTCGGCATCGTCGGCGAAAGTGGCTCCGGCAAATCGACCGTGGCGCGCTGTATCGTCCGACTGATCGATCCAACCTCGGGCGGCATCCGTCTCGCCGGACGCGAAATCTCCGACCTGTCACGTCACGCGTTGCAGCCGCACCGCAAGAAGATACAGATCGTCTTCCAGGACCCCTATCGTTCGCTCAATCCGCGCATCACCATCGGCGAGTCCATTTGCGAAGGTCCGATCAATTTCGGCACCAAACATTCGGTGGCAATGGCCAGGGCGCGTGAATTGCTCGAACTGGTCGGTCTTCCACCTGACGCAGTGTCGCGCTATCCGCACCAGTTCTCCGGCGGCCAGCGCCAGCGCATCGCCATTGCGCGCGCGCTTGCCCTCGATCCGGAAGTTCTGGTGGCCGACGAAGCCGTCTCGGCCCTCGACGTCTCGGTGCAGGCGCAGGTGCTGCGGCTGCTCGACGACATCCAGACCCGCCTCGGCATCGCCATC
Organism: Tardiphaga sp. OK245; assembly: GCF_900108575.1. NCBI lineage: Bacteria > Pseudomonadati > Pseudomonadota > Alphaproteobacteria > Hyphomicrobiales > Nitrobacteraceae > Tardiphaga > Tardiphaga sp. OK245. The sequence continues at coordinate 113,919 of NZ_FNWZ01000001.1, forward strand.
CTGTTCATCACCCACGATCTGCGCGTCGCCGCCCAGATTTGCGATGACGTTGCCGTGATGCAGCATGGCCGGGTGGTGGAACAGGGCCCGGCAGCGGAAGTCCTCGCAAATCCGCAACAGCCCTATACGCGCCAGCTGCTTGACGCGGCGCCCGGACGAGGATGGGATTTCGCCAACTTCCGCGCGGTCGATGGCAGCACCACCGTGCCGGCGGCCTGAGCCCATACCGAAACTGACCCTGGATTCTGAATGACCCGTATCGCTGTCGGCGGCTTTCTGCACGAGACGAACACGTTTGCGCCGACCAAGGCGACCTATGAGGCCTTTGTACATGGCGGCGGCTGGCCGTCGATGACGCATGGCGCCGACGTCCTCAAGGTCATGCGTGGCATCAATGTCGGCCTCGCCGGCTTTACCGAGGAAGCCGAGGCACGCGGCTGGGAGCTGATTCCGACCATCGCCTGCGGCGCGAGCCCTTCGGCGCATGTCACCAGGGACGCGTTCGAGCGCATTGTCGGCGAGATGATTGACGGCATCAGGGCAGCGCTGCCCCTCGATGCGGTCTATCTCGATCTGCACGGCGCCATGGTCACCGAACATCTCGACGACGGCGAAGGCGAGATTGCGCGGCGCGTACGCGAGGTGATCGGGCCGGACATTCCGTTCGTGGTCAGCCTCGACCTGCACGGCAACATCTCGCCGGAAACGGTTGAGTACACCGACGCGCTGATCGCCTATCGCACCTATCCCCATGTGGACATGGCCGACACCGGCCGCGCCTGCGCACGCCACATGGACTTGCTGCTGGCCGGCAATCGCTTCGCCAAGGCATTCCGGCAATTGCCGTTCCTGATTCCGATCAGCTGGCAATGCACCAATGACGAGCCGACCAAGAGCATTTATCTGAAGCTGGCCGCGCTGGAACATGACCAGGTGCCAACGCTGTCGTTCTGCCCGGGCTTTCCTGCCGCCGATTTCCCGCATTGCTGCCCGAGCGTATTCGCCTATGGCGTGACACAGGCTGATGCCGACGCCGCAGCGGACACCATCGTCAAGCTGGTGATGGGCCACGAAGACGATTTCGACGGCAAGATCTACAGGCCAGACGAAGGCGTGCTGCATGCCATGGAATTGGCGAAGACCCTCACCAAGCCGGTCGTCATCGCCGACACCCAGGACAATCCCGGCGCCGGCGGCGACAGCGACACCACCGGCATGCTGCGCGCGCTGGTGAAGAACAAGGCGATCAAGGCGGCCACCGGCGTGATCTATGATCCCGCGGCGGCGAAGGCTGCCCATCAGGCCGGCGAAGGCGCTACGGTCAAACTCTCCATCGGCGGCAAGTCGGGCATTCCCGGCGATGCGCCTTATGAGAACACCTTCGTCGTCGAGAAACTCTCCGATGGCAAGTTCGTCGCCAACGGCCCCTATTATGGCGGTCGCGACATGGATATGGGCCTCTCGGCCTGTCTGCGTATCGACGACGTTCGCGTTGTCATCAGCTCGCACAAGGCCCAGCTCGCCGACCAGTCGATGTATCGCTATGTCGGCATAGAGCCGACCGAGCAGAACATTCTTGTCAACAAGAGCTCGGTGCATTTCCGTGCCGACTTCGAGCCGATCGCCGGCAAGCTTTTGATCTGCGCTGCGCCCGGCGCGATGCCGGCGGATACGTCGGTGCTGCCCTGGAAGCATTTGCGTCCGGGCATTCGCCTGAAGCCGAACGGCGAACCATTTACGCCCCAGACCTCATCACCTGCCCTCGTGCCGTGAACGGATAGACCCATGCCCACACTCGAACGTATCGACGCCTTCGCCGACGAACTCACCGCCATCCGCCGCGACCTGCACGCGCATCCGGAAATCGGCTTCGAGGAAGTCCGCACCTCCGGCATCGTCGCCGACAAGCTGACCTCCTGGGGTGTCGAAGTGCATCGCGGCTTAGGGGGTACCGGCGTCGTCGGCGTGCTGAAGGGCAAAGGCTCGGGCACCAAGCGCATCGGCCTGCGCGCCGACATGGACGCGCTGCCGATGGAAGAGAACACCAACCTCGCCTGGCGCTCCACCATTCCCGGCCGTTTTCACGGCTGCGGTCATGATGGCCACACCACCATGCTGCTCGGCACCGCTCGCTATCTCGCCGAGACCCGCAATTTCGACGGCACCGTGCATTTCATCTTCCAGCCCGCCGAAGAAGGCCTCGGCGGTGCGCGCGCGATGATCAAGGACGGTCTCTTCAAGCAGTTTCCCTGCGACGAGATCTACGGCCTGCACAATGCACCGGACATGAATCACGGCGAAGTCGGCATCTTCCCGGGTCCTGCAATGGCCGCCGCTGATTTCTTCGACATCACCATCCGGGGCTATGGCGCCCACGGCGCGATGCCGGAGCGCTCGAAGGACCCTGTCGTGATCGCGATGTCGCTCGGTCAGGCAATGCAGTCGATCGTCAGCCGCAATGTCAATCCGTTCGAATCCGCGGTGCTGTCGATCACCCAGATCCATTCCGGCTCGGCCTATAACGTCATCCCGGATGATGCGAAGCTCTGCGGCACCGTGCGCTGTTTCTCCGAGAAGGTCCGGATGCAGATCCGCGAGCGGATACATGCGCTCGCTGCTGGCATGGCGACGGCATTCGACTGCGAGATCAAAGTCGATATCCGCGACGGCTTCAGCGTGCTGGTCAATCAGGAAGAACATTCCAAGGCCGTCGAAGACGTCGCCCGCACCATTGTCGGCGACGCCAATGTGATCACCCGCGCGAAGCCGAAAATGGGCTCCGAAGATTTCGCCGACATGCTGCATGCCGTGCCCGGCGCCTATTTCTGGGTCGGCCAAGAAGGCTCGGTGCCGGTGCACAATCCCGGCTACTATCTCGACGATAAAATCCTGCCCATCGGCGCCAGCATGTTCGCCCGCATCGTCGAAACCCGGCTGCCGGCGTAAGAAGCGGCAGCCAACGCTGCAGGCATAATTCCGCGGGATGGGTTGAGAGCATCGAAACCCGTCACGCTTGTGTGCGAAGGATGGGTTTCGCAAGAGCCCTACCCATCCTACAATCCACCTAGCACGTCATTCCGGGGCGCGCGCATCTTCGCGCGCGAACCCGGAATCCAGTAGTAATGAAAACACGTCGGGATTCCGGGGTTCGCGCCAAGTGGCGCGCCCCGGAATGACGATTTCAACGACAACAAAAAATAAACAGGGAAGAAACCATCATGGCCTATGAGACCATCCTCTACAGCGTCGAAGACCAGATCCTCACCATCACGCTGAACCGCCCTGAAAAGCTCAATGCCTATAACGCCAGCATGCAGGCCGAGCTGATCGACGCCTTCGACAAGGCCGATGCGGATGACAATGTGCGGGCGATCATCGTGACCGGTGCCGGACGTGGTTTCTGCGCGGGTGCGGATCTCTCCTCGGGTGCCGACACCTTCGATCGCGACGCGCGGCGCGGCCCGGTGAAGCGCCTCGCCAGCGGCGATGTCGATTACAGCGATCCGATGGTACGCGATGGTGGCGGTCAGGTGACCCTGCGGATCTTCAAATGCCTCAAGCCGGTCATCGCCGCGGTGAACGGCCCGGCCGTTGGCATCGGCGTCACCATGCAGCTCGCGATGGACATCCGCATCGCCTCGGAAGCCGCACGCTTCGGCTTCGTGTTCTCCCAGCGCGGTATCGTGCCGGAAGCCGCCTCGAGCTGGTTCCTGCCGCGCCTCGTCGGCATCTCGCAGGCGCTGGAATGGTGCTACTCCGGCCGCGTGTTCCCGGCGCAGGAGGCCCTCGCCGGCCGACTTGTCAGCAAGGTCGTGCCGCCCGAGGAGCTACTGCCGACCGCACGCGCGCTGGCCAAGACCTTCATCGACAAGACGGCGCCGGTGTCTGTCGCGCTGATCCGCCAGATGATGTGGCGCATGATGGGCGCCGACGATCCGATGGAAGCGCACAAAATCGACAGCCGCGGCATCTATGCGCGCGGTCGCTCCGAGGACGTCAAGGAAGGCGTCGTAGCCTTTCTCGAGAAGCGCCCGGCAGCATTCAAGAACAAGGTCAGCACGGACATGCCGAGCTATTTCCCGTGGTGGGACGAGCGCGACTACAAATAGGACGACGAATGAATCCGACGCCCTCTGGTCGTCCACTCGAGGGCGTCATTTTCCTGCACGGCATCAGCCGGTCGTTCCGATCTTTCATCAAGATGCAGCAGGCGGTCGAAGCCGCAGGCTTCGCCACGCGGAACATTGGCTATCCCAGCCGGCGCAAGACGCTGTCTGCACTGGCCGATGACATCCACCCCGCCATCGCGCCGTTTGCTGAAGCCAACGAAGGCTGCACGCATTTCGTCTGCCATTCGATGGGGGGCCTGCTGGCGCGTGTCTATCTGGCGCGCCACCGTCCATCACGTCTGGGCCGCGTGGTGATGCTGGGCACGCCGAATGGCGGCAGCGAAATCGCCGATCTGTTCAAGAACTGGCTGCCCTATCGCCAGTATTTCGGCCCGGCGGGGCAACAACTCGTTACGATGCGGGATGACGTAACTGAGGCGATGCTTCCCCCAGTTGACTATCCGGTCGGCATCATCGCCGGCGATCGTACGCTCGATCCGATCGCTTCGCGCTTGATGTTGCGTGGCCCGAATGATGGCCGTGTCACCGTCGCGCGTACGAAACTTGAAGGCATGACCGACCACCTCATCATCCATGCGTCACATGCGATGATGATCCGGAATCGGGAAGCAATCATGCAGACCATCGCCTTCCTGAAGGACGGCCAGTTTCGGCGCTGAGCGCTCAGCCCATGGTCAGCGCCACACGCCCGATCGCCTTGCGCTCCGTTAGCAGCCGCATGGCAGCCGCAACATCCGCCAGCGGCAGGCGATGCGAAACGTTTGGCCTGATCTTTCCTGCCTCTGCCCATGCGAGGAGCTGCGCAATGCGGGCTTCGCCGATCTTCGGATCGCGCCGCGCCGCCTCGCCGGCGCGGACGCCGAGCACGCTGGCGCCTTTGATGAGCACGAGATTGGTTTTCGCCACGCCGATGCCTCCGGTGAAGCCGATCACCAGCAGGCGGGCGCCCCAATTGATGCAGCGCAGGCTCTGCTCGAAGATGTCGCCACCGACCGGGTCGAACACCACATCGGCGCCCTTGCCATCGGTGATGCGTTTCACGGCATCGCGGAACGGCTCCGAGCCATACAGCACGCCGTGATCCGCACCGCGCGCTTTGGCGACTGCAAGCTTCTCTTCAGATGACGCCGCCGCAATCACCGTAGCCCCAAGCAGCTTGCCGATCTCCACCGCTGCCAACCCCACGCCGCCGCCGGCGCCATGCACCAGCAGCACTTCGCCCGCCCCGATCTGGCCGCGATCGACCAGCGCGTGATGCGCGGTGCCGTGGGCGGCAAGAAACGTCGCCCCCTCCGCGTAGTCGAATGTCGACGGCAGTGGAGTGACTTGCGCCGGCGTCACCACGACTTCGTCCGCATAGCCGCCATGACGCAGCTTGACGATGACACGATCCCCGACCGCGATGCCGGGCACATCGCTGGCGATTTCGCTGACGTCGCCCGCCGCTTCCATACCCGGCGTGAACGGCAGCTCCGGTTTGAGCTGATATTCGCCGGCCGCCATCAGGATATCCGGAAAATTGATTCCGGCGGCGCGCACGGCAACGCGGACCTGCCCGGGTTTCAGCGGCACTGATGCAAATTGTTCGAGGCGCAGGCTTTCAGGTGACCCGAGCTCGCGGCAAACGATTGCTTTCGGCATCAGGCGGCGCTCTCGGCGCTTCCAGCGCCGCGACGCTGCAGCGCCTCGCGGATCAGTGGCAAGCGATCATTGCCGAAATACATGTCGGTCTTGTCGAGATAGATGGTCGGCGAGCCGAAGCCGCCCCGTGCGATCACGTCATCCGTATTGACCTTGAGTTGGTCCTTGATCGCCTGATCGCCGATGCCCGCGAAGAATTTCGCGGGATCGATACCGGTGCGCGTACAGATCTCGGTGAGAACATCATCTTTCGAGATATCCTTGTCGTCGCCCCAATAGGCTTCGAACACCCCGCGCGCGAACGGCACCATCGCATCGCTTCCAAGCCAGATGCAGCCGCGCATCGCCTTGACGCTGTTCACCGGAAACACCGTCGGTGGCATCTTGATCGCCAGACCCGCCGAGCGCGCCCAGTCGCCAAGGTCCTTCTTCATGTAGCGCGCCTTCGCCGGCACCGGGGTTTCTCGCGAGGCATAGACGCTAGGATTGATCGAATTGAAAATGCCGCCGACCAGGATCGGCCGCCACGAGATTTCCTCGCCAAACTCCTTGGCGAGGGGCTGGATGTTGTGGAAGGCGAGGTAGGTCCAGGGACTGGAACAGTCGAAGAAGAATTCGATCATGGGTGTTTCCTCGTTTTGTTATTATTTTCTTCGTCATGCGCGCGCCCCGGAATGACGAGCTCTATTGCTGCGCCTGCGCATGTGCCGGTGCATCGACACCGAACATGATCTTCCTCGCCTGCTCATCCATCGGCTTCTTCTCCTGCTTGCCGACGGCAAGCCCCGCCTGCACCTGCGGCCGTGCGCGGACCAGCGCAAACCAGCGCTTCACGTTCGGGAAATCATCCAGCGTCAGCCCTTGCGCCTTATGGGTCATGATCCACGGAAAGCACGCCATGTCGGCGATGGAGTAGTCGCCGGTGATGTAATCGTGGTCTTCCCCGAGATGCGCATCGAGTACGCCGTACAGGCGCTTGGCTTCGCGGGTATAGCGATCCATCGCATAGGGAATCTTCTCGGGGGCATAGAGCAGGAAATGCCCGTTCTGGCCGAGCATGGGGCCGAGCCCGCCCATCTGCCACATCAGCCATTGCATGACGTCGAAACGCTTTCGCATCTCGGCCGGCATGAAACGGCCGGACTTCTCCGCGAGATAGATCAGGATTGCGCCGCTCTCGAAAATCGAGACCGGTGCGCCGCCATCGGCGGGCGCATGATCGACGATGGCTGGCATGCGGCCGTTGGGGCTGAGTTTCAAAAATTCTGGCTGGTGCTGGTCGCCGCGACCGAGCTGCATCGGGACGACCGTATAGGGCAGCCCGCATTCCTCCAGCATGATCGAGATTTTCCAGCCGTTCGGCGTCGGTGCGTAATGCAGGTCGATCATGTAATTTTCCCGGCGTCCTCGATACGTTTTGGGCGATCCTAGCCCTCCCTTATGGATGCGCCAATCCCATATACGGAGGGTCAGGAACGTGGCAGATAGGCCTCCGCAAAACACAATTTCCGGGGAGCGAACAAATGCTGTTTCCAACCACCATCGCCGGCTCGCTGCCGAAGCCCGAATGGCTCGCCGAGCCGAACAAGCTGTGGCCAACCTGGCGCTCGTCCGGCGACGAACTGCTGCGCGCCAAGCGCGACGCGACGCTGCTGGCAGTGAAAGTGCAGGAAGCCGCCGGCGTTGACATCGTCACCGAAGGCGAACAGGCGCGGCAGCACTTCGTCCATGGCTTTCTGGAAAAGGTCGACGGCATCGACTTCGCCCACAAGGTCGAGATGGGCATCCGCAAGGATCGCTATAAAGCGATGGTGCCGCAGGTGATCGCGCCGCTGCAGCTCAAGGGCCGCGTGCACGCCTTCGAGGCGCAGGCTGCCCGCGCGCATACGACGAACAAGTTCAAGTTCACGCTGCCCGGCCCGATGACCATTATCGACACCCTGTCGGACAGCTATTACGGCGACCGCGTCAAGATGGCCTTCGCCTTCGCCGAATTGCTGAACCAGGAAGCGCTCGCACTGCAGGCCGACGGCGTCGACATGATCCAGTTCGACGAGCCGGCCTTCAACGTCTTCATGGACGAAGCCGCCGACTGGGGCGTCAAGGCGCTCGAGCGCGCCGCGCAAGGCCTCACTTGCGCGACAGCCGTTCACATCTGCTACGGCTACGGCATCAAGGCCAATACCGACTGGAAAGAAACCCTCGGCAGCGAGTGGCGACAATATGAAGAGATCTTCCCGGCCATCGACGCCAGCCCGATCCAGCAGGTCGCCATCGAATGCCGCAATTCGCGCGTGCCGCTGGAATTGCTGGGACTGCTGAAGAACAAGATCGTGCAGGCCGGCGTGATCGATGTCGCGAGCGATGAGGTCGAGACGCCGGAAGACGTCGTCGCCACCATCGAGGCCGTGATGAAGCACGTGCCGAAGGACAAGATCGTGCCGACGACCAATTGCGGCATGGCCCCAATGCAACGGGATATCGCGGAAGCGAAACTGCGGGCATTGGGTGCGGGCGCGAAGCTCGCAAGGCAGAAGCTGGGGTAAGGTACTTCGCCGCCCACACTGTCATTCCGGGGCGCGCACATCTTTGCGCGCGAACCCGGAATCCCGAGCGGCTCTATCATGCCGAGCTTCCGGGTCTGCACTTCAGCCGGCTACGCCGACTTACGTGCATCCCGGAATGACGAGCTTTAATTACAGACCAGCACTCACATGCAGCACCGGACGATAGCCGGCGCGAAATGCATTCAGCGTCGAAGGTGGCGTCAGGAAATGCGCGCCGACGAGCTCGACATCCGCCGCGCGATAGCCCGCAAACGACCACTGCAGCGCACGCCCCTGCGCGATCAGAAAGCTCTCACCACCCGCCTGCACCATCGCCCCATCCGGCAATGCCTCGACAGGTCCATCCAGCGGATGCACCCGCTTCTTCCTGTTATCCAGCCGCTCACGATGCAGCACCGCATCGATCTCCGTCGCCCGCACACGCGTAACGCCGTTGCCCTCCTCCCACGCCGCGCGAAAGCGGTTGGCATCGTCGCGGCGGCAATAGAAGCATGGGCGGTGACCGGCGGCGAAGGATGTGGCCTCGTCGAGGAAGAACAGCTCGGTCCAGCTACGTGTCGCCATCACATCGCGGCGGCGCCCGCGAAACTCGCAGACGCAAGTGATCCAAGCCGGATTGGACCAGCGCCTGTTCAGGAGTGTTTTGCTTGAGGGATCATGGATGATGCCACGATTGCCGGTGAACGTCCCGCGCTCCGGTGTCGCGACGATGTCGCCTGTCGGCGTGACACGATTTTGCAGCGGCAATCGCGTCTCCTCGCAACGAGCGCCTAGCCTGCGCCTTCGCGCATCGGCGGCTGGAACGACAGACCGAGATCCCACGGAAAGAAGATCCAAGTGTCCTGCGACACTTCGGTGATGTACGTATCCACCAGCGGCCGGCCCATGGGCTTGGCATAGACAGTCGCAAAGTGCGCTTTCGGCAGCATGTCGCGAACGATACGCGCCGTCTTGCCGGTATCGACGAGGTCGTCGATGATCAGGAGGCCCTTGCCGTCGCCGCCACCGAGTTTCAACGCATCCGCCGACAGCCCCTTCAGTACCTGCAACTCGCCGCGCTTGTTGTGCTCATAGCTGGCGATGCACACCGTATCGATGACGCGGACGCCGAGTTCGCGCGCCACGATCGCTGCCGGCACGAGGCCGCCGCGGGTAATGGCGATGATCGCGTGAAATGGACCGGCGCTGTTCAGCCGCCAGGTCAGCGCGCGGCAATCGCGATGGAATTGATCCCAGGACACCGGGAATGCCTTCCCGGCGCGCTCCTCAGCACTCAATTCCGGATGATCGGCCATGTTCGTCTCCTCACATCGGTCGCCCTCAGGCGGCCGGACTTATGTTGATCCACTCGTTAGTTCACTCTTGATTTCACTTGGGCGCGTTGATTGTCGCCAACATCGCCTTGACGGCCTCCATTGCCGCATTGAGCTTATCCTGATCGCGCGAACGCACCACCAGATTGGTGTTCGGCTTGCCCTGTTCGTCCGTGAACGGATAGCTGCCGATGATCGTGTCGGGATGCGCCTTCGCGATATCGCGTAGCGGACCGCCGACATCACCTTCACGCGCATTGGCCTTCACCGTATCGGATAGCATCCGCAAACCAGATTTCAGCTTCGGCGACACGATGTCCATCATCGCCTGCATGATCGTCGGCACGCCGGCCATCACGATCACATTATCGATCTTGAAGCCGGGCGCCAGGATGGTCGCGCTCTGGATCAGGTCGGCGCCGTCGGGAATACGGGCCATCCGCAGCCGGGCTTCGTTCAGGTCGGCGCCGAAGCGCTCCTGGAAGCGCGCGACCACTTCGGGATGGTGATCGATCTTGACGCCGAACGCCTTGGCGACCGCATCGGCGGTGATGTCATCGTGGGTGGGGCCGATGCCGCCAGTGGTAAAAACGTAGGTGTAGCGTTTACGCAGCGCATCGAGCGCAGCAATGATGTCCGGCTCATCGTCAGAGACGACGCGGACTTCTTTGAGATCGATGCCGATATTGGTGAGGTACTCGGCAATGAATCCGATGTTCTTGTCCTTGGTCCGACCTGACAGAATCTCGTCGCCGATCACCAGGATGCCCGCGGTCACAATCTCGGTCATTTGTCGTTCCTCACCATTCCCGGGACCATGCGCAGGCAAAGTCCTGATGTCACGGGGTTTTGCTGCCGAAACGAGCAGCGTCCAGCCGTTTTTTCAGGCAGCTTTACACGCATCTCATACGAATTGCTCTTGTTGAATGCATATCGTGCTGGCCCGCCCCTTGCTACCATCCCTTTCAGTCGTGCAATCTCCGTACGGCCTCGAAACAACAGTCAGGGTACATGGCAGTCGCGTTCGACGAAATGAACGGGCCCCAAGGCGAACTCCGCCCGGCCTATGAAGAACTCTCCCGCTGGCTCAAGGAGACGCCTCCGGACGCTTTGGAACATCGCCGCCAGGAAGCGGAGCTGCTGTTCCGCCGGATCGGCATCACCTTCGCGGTTTACGGCGACTCCGAATCCACCGAACGGCTGATCCCCTTTGACGTCATTCCGCGGATAATTTCCGGCAAGGAATGGACCCTGCTGGAAAAGGGCCTGAAGCAGCGCACCCGCGCCATCAACATGTTCCTCAAGGACATCTATCATGGCCGCGAAATTCTCCGCGCCGGCCTGATCCCCGATGACCTGATCTTCCAGAACCCGGTGTTCCGTCCGGAGATGAACGGTCAGGACGTCCCGCACGACGTCTACGTCCACATCGCCGGGATCGACATTGTCCGCACCAATCCGGACGAGTTCTTCGTTCTCGAGGACAATGCCCGCACGCCTTCCGGTGTCTCCTACATGCTGGAGAACCGCGAGATCATGATGCGGCTGTTCCCCGACCTGTTCGCGCGGCATCGCGTCGCGCCGGTCGAGAAGTATCCGGACGAATTGCTATCCTGCCTGCGCTCCGTCGCACCGCGCTCGGCCTCGACGGAGCCAACCGTCGCGCTCATGACACCCGGCGTCTACAACTCGGCCTACTACGAACATTCGTTCCTGGCCGACAAGCTCGGCGTCGAACTGGTCGAGGGCCGCGACCTCATCGTCAAGAACGATGAAGTCTTCATGCGCACCACCGAAGGCCTCAAACGCGTCGACGTGATCTATCGCCGCGTCGATGACGATTTCCTCGATCCCCTCACCTTCCGCCCGGATTCAGCGCTCGGCGTCCCCGGCCTGATGTCCGCCTATATGGCCGGCAACGTTACACTGGCCAATGCGGTCGGCACCGGCATCGCCGATGACAAGGCGATCTACAGCTACATGCCGGAAGTGGTGAAGTTCTATCTCGGCGAAGAGCCGATCCTGAAGAATGTGCCGACCTGGCGCTGTCGCGAAGCGGGCGATCTCGCTTATGTGCTCGATCACTTAAGCGAACTCGTCGTCAAGGAAGTCCACGGCTCCGGCGGTTACGGCATGCTGATCGGGCCTGCCGCCACCAAGGCCACCATCGAAGCGTTCCGCGACAAGCTGAAGCGCGAGCCGGAAGGCTTCATTGCGCAGCCGACGCTGGCGCTGTCGACCTGCCCGACCTGCACGGAGTCAGGCCTCGCGCCGCGGCATGTCGATCTTCGCCCCTTCGTGCTCACCGGCAGCAAGAACGTCTCCATCGTGGCAGGCGGCCTGACCCGCGTGGCGCTAAAGGAAGGCTCGCTGGTGGTGAATTCCAGCCAGGGCGGCGGCACCAAGGACACGTGGATACTGGACGAATAACTCTCGATATAGGCAACCGGACTTCGACCGACGACCCATTTTTCAAAGAGTAACATCCCCGCATGCTGTCGCGCACCGCCGAGAACCTTTACTGGCTAGCCCGCTATGTCGAACGCGCCGAATATCTCGCGCGCACGATCGAGGCGACACTGCGCGTCACCGCGCTGCCGAATACCTATATCGGCCAGACCAACGAATGGGATTCGGCGCTACTGACCGCAGGCGTCAGCGCAGCCTTCTACGAGATCTACGAGGAAGCCAACGAGACCAATGTCGTCGAATATCTCTCGTTCTCGACGGCCAATCCCTCCTCGATCCGCAACTGCATCGAGGCCGCGCGGCTGAATTCGCGCTCGGTCCGCACCGCACTCACCGGCGAGATGTGGGACACGATCAACAGCGCGTGGCTGGAATTGCAATCCGCCTGGAGCGGCGGTGCCAAGACACGCGAGCAGCTGGCGAATTTCTTGCGCTTTGTGCAGGAAACATCGCTGCGCTTCGACGGGTCAGCCTACCGCACCATGCTGCGCAACGACGCCTACTGGTTCTCGCGGCTCGGCCTGCATCTGGAACGCGCCGACAACACCGCGCGCATTCTCGATGTGAAATATCATCTGCTGCTGCCCGAGGACGAACATGTCGGCGGCCCGCTCGACTACTATCAGTGGACTTCGATCCTACGCTCGGTCTCCGCGCTGACAGCCTATCACTGGGTCTATCGCGAGACGCTGAAGCCCTGGCTGATAGCCGACCTGTTGATCCTCAACGACACGCTGCCGCGCTCGCTGGCGAGCTGCTACGGCAATCTGGTGCGCAACCTCGACCAGATCGGCGTGTCCTATGGCCGTCAGGGCGCCGCGCAGCGCCACGCTCGCGGCGTCCGAAACCGGCTCGAACACAGCAACATGCAGGATATTTTCCAGCATGGGTTGCATGAATTCATCCAGGAATTCATTGCAGATAACAGCCGTCTGGGCGACATCATTGCCAAACAATACCTGATTTGAGCTAGCGTCCCGGCTCATCTGCAGATTCGGACACGTTGCCATGCGCCTGCGTATCGCCCATTCAACCACCTATCGCTACGAACCGCCGGCTTCGGGCGTGATCCAGATTTTGCGGATGACGCCGGGCAGCCATGACGGCCAGTATGTTGCCGAGTGGCAGATCGATGTCTCCACGGATTCGCGCCTGGATTTGCATGAGGACGCGTTCGGAAACGTCACCCATGTGCTGACCCATGGGCCCATCGCGGACCTCACGGTCACCGTCGAAGGCCTGATCGACACCCAAGATACCGGTGGCGTGCTCAAGGGCACCGACGAGCGCTTTCCGCCGAGCTTCTTCCTGCGTCAGACCGATCTCACCGACCTCAGCGCAGCGATGCAGACCTTTGCCAAGGATCTGTCACCAAGCGCGGAGACCGACGTACTTGGCTTCCTGCACGCGTTGATGATGGCCATCAACGAGCACATGACCTTCGACGTCGATCCAACCAGCACCGGTACTTCGGCGAGCGAGGCCTTCATCGGCAAGCGTGGCGTCTGCCAGGATTACGCGCATATCTTCATCGCCTGTGCCCGCTCGGCCGGCGTCCCTGCCCGCTTCGTCTCCGGCCATTTCTGGCGTGCCGACGGCGAGACCAACCAGCAGGCCGGCCATGCCTGGGCCGAGGCCTATGTCCCGGATCTCGGCTGGGTCGGCTTCGACCCCGCCAATGCCATCTGCACCACCGACGCCCATGCCCGCGTTGCCATCGGCCTGGATTACCTCGGCGCAGCCCCCGTCCGCGGCACCCGCTATGGCGGCGGCACGGAAACCCTGACGGTCGCCGTCAAGGTCGATCAGGCCAATGGCCGCGGCCAGTCGCAGTCGCAGAGCCAGTCCTGAACAACCTTCAAACTGGCTTTCCGAGGTTGCCCGGTCGATACCCACCGCGTAAGACGCTTCCCTGACCAAGGGACCGACGATGACCTATTGCTGCGGAATTCTCGTCAAGGACGGCCTGGTGATGATCGCGGACACGCGCACCAATGCCGGGCTCGACAACATCTCGACCTTCCGCAAGCTGCATATCTTCAACCAGCCCGGCGACCGCATCATGGCGGTGGCCTCCGCAGGCAATCTCGCCATCAGCCAATCGGTGCTCTCCACCCTGAGCGAGGGGCTGGAGAACCCGACCACCGGTGAGTTGGAGACCCTGCTGAACGCACCTACGATGTTTCAGGCTGCGCAGCGCATCGGCCGCGCCATCCGGCACGTCAACGCCACCGAGGGCAAGGCGCTGGAGGCCGAGGATATCAATTTCGACGTCTCGTTCCTGTTCGGCGGCCAGATCAAGGGCGCCAAGATGCGGCTGTTCATGATCTACCCGGCCGGCAATTTCATCGAATGCACGGTGGACACCCCCTATCTGCAGATCGGAGAGCACAAATACGGCAAGCCGGTGCTCGACCGCGCGATGCATTACGACGTCGAACTCTATGAGGCACTCAAGACCGGCCTGATCTCGATGGACTCGACCATGCGCTCCAATATCGGCGTCGGCCTGCCGATCGATGTGCTGGTGGTGCGCACCGATGTCTGCGACGCCGATCTCAATCACCGTATTGAAGCCGGCGAGCCCTATTTCCACGACCTGCGCTCGCGCTGGTCGGCAGCATTGCGCGCGGCACATCAAAACATTCCGCGCCCGCCCTACAAGAAAGACAATTGAGCGCGGCCGCGATGACCGCAGCCCCGATGAAATGGCGGATCATGACGGAGGCAGACCTGCCGTCCGTCCTCGCCATCGCCGATGCCGTTCATCCCGATTTTCCCGAAGATGAGGTCGTGTTCGCGAACCGCCTGGCGCTCGATCCAAACGGTTGCGCCGTGCTCGAGGCCCAGGACGGGATCAAGGGTTATCTCGTCAGCCATCCCTGGCAATTCAGGGAGCCGCCGTCACTGAACAGCCTGCTGACAATGCCCGCAGCGCCCTCGACCTTCTACATTCACGATCTCGCATTGCTGCCCGAAACCCGCAGATCCGGCGCGGCGACCGTGGCCGTCGATATGATGGCGGCACGCGCCAGGCTGATGCAACTGCCCAACATGACGCTTGTTGCCGTCAACAATTCAGTTCATTTTTGGCAACGGCACGATTTCACCATCATGCGCGATTCCGAATTGGATCAGAAACTGCAAAGCTACGGCGACAACGCACGTTTCATGGTCCGGGACCTCACTCAAAAAGACCTCTCGTAAAAAGAAAACAGGGACGAAACAGATGACCAACAAGATCGCACTCGTGACCGGAGCTGGCACCGGCGTCGGCCGTGCCGCATCGCTTGCGCTGATGAATGCCGGTTTCACCGTCGTGCTCGCCGGTCGCCGGCTCGAACTGCTGCAAGAGACCCAGAAGCTCGGCGCGGCCAATGGCGGCAAGAGCCTCCCCGTGAGCGCCGACATGGCCGACCCCGCCTCCATCGCCGCGCTGTTCGCCAGGATCATGCAGGAATTCGGCCGGCTCGACGTGCTGTTCAACAATGCCGGCATGGGCGCGCCCGCGATTCCGTTCGAAGACCTCGGCCTCGAACAGTGGCAGGCTGTGGTGAACACCAATCTCACCGCACCGTTCCTGTGCACGCAGCACGCCTTCCGCATCATGAAGGATCAGACGCCCCGCGGCGGCCGCATCATCAATAACGGCTCGATCTCAGCGCATGCGCCGCGCCCGTTCTCCGCCGCCTACACGTCGACCAAACACGCCATCACCGGCTTGACCAAGGCCAGCAATCTCGACGGCCGCGCCTATGACATCGCCGTCGGCCAGGTCGATATCGGCAATGCCGCCACCCCCATGACCGACCGCATGGTCAACGGCCCCGGCGTGCTGCAGCCCGATGGCACCTCGAAGCAAGAGCCACGCATGGACGCCAAAGCCGTCGGCGACGCTGTCGCCTATATGGCCGGCCTGCCGCTCGATGCCAATGTGCTGACCATGACGGTCATGGCAACGAAGATGCCGTTCGTCGGACGCGGCTAAAACGCAATCCGCCTCAGCGGCATTGCGATTGCATGACATGGGGAGCCGCGGCATCATCGCCGCGGTTTCGGGGGATTTATGCTGCAGCTACAATCGGCGTTCGGCGTCATCGCGCTTTTGGGGATCGCCTGGGCGCTCGGTGAAAACCGCAGCAAGGTGTCGCTGAGACAGGCCGCGATCGGTCTCGTATTGACGATCGTCGCGGCCGTGATCCTGCTGAAACTTCCCGTCGTGACGCGCGCCTTCAGCAGCATCAACGATGCTGTCAGCACCATCGCCGCAGCGTCGCGTGCTGGCACCTCCTTCGTGTTCGGTTATCTCGGCGGCGGCGCATTGCCGTTCGATCTAAAGAATCCCGGCGCGGATTTCGTTCTCGCGCTGCAGGCACTCCCCGTGGTGCTGGTCATCAGCGTGCTGACCAGCCTGCTCTTCTACTGGCGTATCCTGCCGCCGATCGTACGCGGCATGGCGTGGCTGCTTGAACGCACGCTCGGCATCGGCGGCGCTGTCGGACTGTCAACGGCCGCGAACATCTTTCTGGGCATGGTCGAGGCCCCGTTGTTTATTCGCCCTTACCTCGCGCAGCTCACGCGCAGCGAACTGTTTCTGGTGATGACGGGCGGCATGGCGGGGATCGCCGGTACCGTGCTGGTGCTCTATGCCACTTTCATGGCGCCGCTGATCCCCGATGCATCGGCGCATTTCGTGATTGCTTCTGTGCTCTCGGCGCCAGCTGCGATCCTTGTCAGCCTGATCATGGTGCCTGAGACGGAGGATCGTCGCACAGGTGGATTGCTCGCCAATCCGGACGCATCGGCCACGAGCACGATAGATGCGATCGTCAAGGGCACGAGTGCAGGCATCGAACTGCTCGTCAACATCATCGCCCTGCTGCTGGTCTTCGTGGCGCTGATGTATCTCATGAACGCGATCCTCATGATGATGCCCACCGTGGGAGGCAACACACTGTCCGTGCAGCGCATGCTGGGTTACGTGATGGCACCGGTGTGCTGGCTGATGGGCCTGCCGTGGGACCAGGCGCTGACCGCGGGCTCGCTGATGGGCGTCAAGACGATCCTCAACGAGTTGATCGCCTATGTTCAATTGGCGAAGCTCGGTCCCGATGCGCTGGATGCGCGCTCGCGCCTCATCATGCTTTATGCGCTGTGCGGATTTGCAAATTTTGCCAGCCTCGGAATTATGATCGGAGGCATGGGCACGATGGCGCCGGAGCGTCGTAACGAAATCAACGCGCTTGGTGTGAAGTCGATCGTCTCGGGGACGCTGACGACCTGCCTGATGGGCGCGATCGTCGGCATGCTCACCTGAGACACGCCGCCAGCGCCGGTCAGCCGACCGTCCGCTGCAGCAGATCGAGCCAGTTGCCCGCGCCGAGCTTGCCGAGCAGCGTCTCGGAATAGCCCTTGTCGCGCAAGGCCACGAACAGCGCCTGCAGGCCCGCGGCGGAATCGATGGCCTCGGGCACCACCGCGCCGTCGAAATCCGATCCCAGCCCGACGTGATCCTCGCCCAGCTTCTCCAGCAGATAGTCGATCTGCTGCACCATCAGCTCGATGCCGGTGTCGGGCCGCATGCTGCCGTCGGGGCGCAGGAAGCAGGTCGCGAAATTCAGGCCGACCATGCCGCCGGTGTCGCGGATCGCGGCGAGCTGCTTGTCGGTGAGATTGCGCGGCGACGGGCACAGCGCATGGGCATTGGAATGGGTCGCCACCAGCGGCGCCTTCGACAGCCGCGCCACGTCCCAAAAACCCTTCTCGGTGATGTGCGACAGGTCGACCAGAATCTTCAGGTCATTGCAGGCGCCGATCAACCGCTCGCCGGCCGCGGTGAGACCGTCGCCGAGATCCGGCCCGGACGGGAAGTGAAACGGCACGCCATGGCCGAAGATGTTGGTCCGGCTCCACACCGGCCCGATCGACCGCAACCCCGCCGCATAGAGAACGTCGAGGAATCTGAGCTCGGCGTCGATGGCCTCCGCGCCTTCCAGATGGACCACCACGGCCAGCGCCTTGCGCTCAATGGCGGACCGGATTTCGGCGGTGGTGGTGCAGATCGCCACCGCGCCTGCGGAAGCGCGTTCGAGCTGCAGCAGGATGGCCAGTTCGGCGACGACGGAATTGCGCGCCTCGTCCATCGTCAGCGGCTCGGGAAGCGGCACGGCGTAGCGTCCGCCCGTCATCTGCGCCATGAATCCCGATGACGCCTGAGCCGCCGGCGAATACAGCGCGAACAGCCCGCCGACGAACGCGCCGGCCTTCGCCTTCGGCAGGTCGATGTGACCGGCGGCTTCCCCGGTCAGGAAGTCGGATACCGGATCGTGCGATTGCGATTTGTACAGCCGCAGCAGCACATCGTTGTGACCGTCGAAAACCGGAACGGATGCAGTCATGAGATACTCGTTGAGGGCCAGGGCAGCGACGGGCTCAGCATAGCTGATTCAACGCCACTGCGACGCGCGAACAAGGCACGCGTCGCATTTCCGCACGCGAACTACCGGACTTCCACCGTCTTGAATTCCGCCGGCAGGATCACTTCCAGCAATTCGCAATTGTCGGAGTAATCGCGGATCAGATGCCTGATGCGTGGCGGCTGGGTCCAGCATGACCCCTGACGCATAGTCATCTCGCCCTCGCCTTCCATATAGGCCTTCACCCAGCCGTTCAGCACATAGACCAGCTGAAACTCGGCATCGTGATAGTGAAGCTTGGAGACCTCTTTCGGATCGCAAGGTCCGATCAGCCGGATGACATGCGCGTGCGCCAAACCGCCGGTCGCAGCGGCAACGCCGAGATCGCGATACTTTGCGTAGGCACGCAGGCCGTCGCCGAGAAATGCTTCTTCCTGATAGTGACTGATCGCGACGCGCTGCTTGCGGCGCGGGCCGCGTTTCGCCGCGGCCTCGGCGACAGCTTTTGTACTCGCCTTGGCCGGCTTACCAACCGCGAACTTCTTTGCCGCTTTCGCTACCGCCTGTGTCGCAGGCTTCTTCGTCGCAGCCGCTTTCGCTGCGCTCTTTGACGTTCGCTTCAGCTTCGCCATGTCGTGTTTCCCACCCGGCGCAATGCCGAACAAACGGCCAGCGCGTCCGGGAACCTAGCTGTAGTTCAGCACAGCGGCAATTCATCCGGCGCGTTGAGAGGCGCGGACTAGTGCAACCGGAAGACGCCATCCACGGCACGAAGCTCGGCCGGCTTGATCAGTTTCGAATGCGCGACGGTGACCGCAAAGAGCGGGCCATCAAGCTTCTCCTGCCAGAAATCCAGAAAATCCTTCAGCGCGGGAAACTTCGGAAACAAATCATAGTTCTGCCAGACATAGGTCTGCAGCAGCGAGGGGTGGTCGGGCATGCGGTAGAGGATCTGCGCCGTCGTCAGTCCGTAGCCAAGCACCTGCTTTCTGAAATCGTCAGAAACTGCATTTCTCGACACCATGTTCAACCTCCATGGACAGAGCGCATTCGGCTAAGTGGATTCCGGTTTGACGTCGAACTTCGCTCTGCTCTCCTGTGACCGTGCTGACTGCAGCGAACCGGCTTCCACTTCGCCCATGACAACACGATGCATGAAATGTGACGCAAGCAACGTCTTCATCACAAGCTTAAAAGTTTAATAATGTATTGAAAGCCGAGTGTTAGCAGCCACTTACCGTGGATGCTAACGGATTCGAGAACCGGTATCGGAGGGTCTTAACCAATTCTGGCACCCGTCATATTTGAGTGCCAAAATATTTGGTAAAGACCCTTGCCGGTGGGGAACGTTCGGCCTATGTCCGGACCAGCTGCGCTGGCACTTGTTGGCTCAGACTGCCAATTTAAATTTCTCAAGCATCTACAGAAACTTAGGAGGACTGCATGAAATTCCGTCCGCTTCACGATCGCGTTGTGGTCAAGCGTATCGACGCCGAAGAGAAGTCCGCTGGCGGCATCATCATTCCGGATAGTGCCAAAGAGAAGCCCTCCCAGGGCGAGATCGTCTCCGTCGGCCCGGGCGGCCGCGACGAAGCCGGCAAGCTGATCCCGATCGATCTGAAGGTCGGCGAGCGCGTGCTGTTCGGCAAGTGGTCGGGCACCGAGGTCAAGATCGACGGTCAGGACCTGCTGATCATGAAGGAAAGCGACATCATGGGCGTCCTCGAAGGTGCCGCTCCCGCCAAGAAGAAGGCCGCTTAAGCGCCTTTTCCCCACCCATCCTGATTTTCAAGGAAGCAAAACATGTCAGCTAAAGAAGTGAAATTCGGCGTTGATGCCCGCGACAAGATGCTGCGCGGCGTCGACATTCTCGCCAACGCCGTGAAGGTGACGCTCGGTCCGAAGGGCCGCAACGTCGTCATCGACAAGTCGTTCGGCGCGCCCCGCATCACCAAGGACGGCGTCACCGTCGCCAAGGAAATCGAGCTCGACGACAAGTTCGAGAACATGGGCGCCCAGATGGTGCGCGAAGTGGCCTCGAAGTCGGCCGACGCAGCCGGCGACGGCACCACCACTGCTACCGTGCTCGCCCAGGCGATCGTCCGTGAAGGCGCCAAGTCGGTTGCTGCCGGCATGAACCCGATGGATCTGAAGCGCGGCATCGACCTGGCCGTGGAAGCCGTGGTTGCTGACCTCGTCAAGAACTCCAAGAAGGTCACCTCGAACGACGAAATCGCCCAGGTCGGCACCATCTCGGCGAACGGCGACGCGGAAATCGGCAAGTTCCTCGCAGATGCGATGAAGAAGGTCGGCAACGAGGGCGTCATCACGGTTGAAGAAGCCAAGTCGCTCGAAACCGAACTCGACGTCGTCGAAGGCATGCAGTTCGACCGCGGCTACATCTCGCCCTACTTCGTCACCAACGCCGACAAGATGCGCGTTGAATTCGACGACGCCTACATCCTGATCAACGAGAAGAAGCTCTCCTCGCTGAACGAGATGCTGCCGCTGCTCGAAGCTGTCGTGCAGACCGGCAAGCCGCTCGTCATCGTCGCGGAAGACGTCGAAGGCGAAGCTCTCGCCACCCTCGTCGTCAACCGTCTGCGTGGCGGCCTCAAGGTTGCTGCCGTCAAGGCACCGGGCTTCGGCGATCGCCGCAAGGCCATGCTGCAGGACATCGCGATCCTGACCGGCGGCCAGGCGATCTCGGAAGATCTCGGCATCAAGCTCGAGAACGTCACGCTCGCCATGCTCGGCCGCGCCAAGAAGGTGATGATCGACAAGGAAAACTCCACCATCGTCAACGGCGCCGGCAAGAAGGCCGACATCGAAGCACGCGTGGCGCAGATCAAGGCGCAGATCGAAGAGACCACTTCGGACTACGACCGTGAGAAGCTGCAGGAGCGTCTCGCCAAGCTGGCTGGCGGCGTTGCCGTCATCCGCGTCGGCGGCGCGACCGAAGTCGAAGTGAAGGAGCGCAAGGACCGCGTTGATGACGCGATGCATGCGACCCGCGCTGCGGTTGAAGAAGGCATCGTCCCCGGCGGCGGCGTCGCTCTGCTCCGCGCTTCGGAACAGCTGAAGAAGATCAAGACCGCGAACGACGACCAGAAGACCGGCGTCGAGATCGTCCGCAAGGCCCTGTCGGCTCCGGCTCGCCAGATCGCCATCAACGCAGGCGAAGACGGTTCGGTCATCGTCGGCAAGGTCCTCGAGACCGCGACCTACAGCTACGGCTTCGACTCGCAGACCGGCACCTACGGCGACATGCTCAAGAAGGGCATCATCGATCCGACCAAGGTTGTCCGTGCAGCGATCCAGAACGCAGCTTCGGTTGCCGGCCTGCTGATCACCACGGAAGCCATGGTTGCCGAGCTGCCCAAGAAGGGCGGCGCAGGCGCAGGCGGCATGCCTCCGGGCGGCGGCATGGGCGGCATGGACTTCTAAGTCCAACGCTGTTCAAGCGAACTATCAAATGCAGAGCCCCGGCAGCGATGCCGGGGTTTTTGTTTGAAATTACCCTAAGGCAGCAGCACTAAAGAACTCTCGACTGCAAATTCACTCAATCAGCGCGATCAAGCTACTCACAAGAAACAGTACTGCCGCTGCAAAACTGGTCTGAGCTCCCAGAAAAGAAACCAATTGAAACATCGCCGCGAGTGCGGCCACATACTTACTTTGAACCATAGGAGCAATCTTCCTTTCAGATGATTGCCGTCCGGACGACATTTTGTTGCGCCGAAGTAGAATACGAGCATGTCAGTTTGGAAACGTGCGGTATACTTGCGCAAAATATGCGGAGTAAATGCGCTTATGACGAGCCAAACCTTTGGAGCAGCTCTTGGAAGACTAATCTTTCAAAAGCGCAAGGCTCTCGGCCTCACACAGACACAGCTGGCCGAAGATGCATTCGGAACATCAGGAAAAACACGTCGTATCAGCGAACTTGAGAACGGCACCGTTGAGAATCCGCACCCCAAAACGATAGATCCAATAATCTCAGTACTTAAAATCTCAGAAGATGAACTTCGAGAATGCGCGCCAGACTAATTCGCAGCCCAACGCCGATCTAGATCGCGCCTATCGCGAAGCCAGAAACTTAATCGAAGCCGTCTCAAGACAGTTTGACCACGCCAATCCTCAAGCAACATTGGCCGAACTCGATGAATTTCTACGTGCGAAAGCCCGAGAGTGGATTGATCTTCGTCAACGGATCGAAATTCTTGGAGCAACCGATCAGTCTGTGGCCGAAATCAAACTAGCATCAGCAGAAGCGTTGGCTGAAGGAAATTTCGAAGAGGCTGATCGCTTACTTTTCAGCGCAGAAGAGATCCAGCAACAAGAGAAAACCCTAGTCGAAGTTCGCAAGCAATCGATGATACGCATCGCGAGAGGCGACATCAATCTGCTTCGAGGAGATCCAGAATCTGCTTTATCGCTTTACACCAGCGCAGCAGAATTCTTTAGACCTTTTGACGAAAATGAAATGGTCGAAGTTCTCGAGCGCCTAGCAGAACGAATATACAATGTGGGACTACAATCACTCAGGCCCTCTTTTTTCGTAGCAGTGGCGCTACTCAAGACAGCCCTTCAGAGCAACGCCATCAAAGGTAAAACGGCTAACGAAGCACGAATTAACTTTCGATTGTCCCTCGTCTACAGGCGAGCGTATGAAGTCGAGGTTTCTGACACGGCCACAGAGTATCTGGCCAAGGCGATAGCATGCTCTCGCTCTGCACTTAACGGAGCAATTTCCGAATCCGATATATATCGAGTTGCATCTGCTAAAGTTGCGCTAAGCAACTGCCTGATTGACCAAGCCTGCCGAGACAATGACGCGGCAGCGCTATCCGACGCAGTATCTTTTTTGCGAGAAGTTCAGCTTAGTCTAAAAGGGGCTGAAGGTGGCGCTGATATATTTTCCACAGCTTGCAATAGTCTTGGCCACGCGCTCATGGAACACGATGGAATTCGAAAAGCGAAACCAACTGACGCCGCCTTGACGGAGGCCTTTGGAGCCTTTTCTGATGCCGCAAGAGCTGCCGAACTTGCTTCAAACCCGGAAATTTGGGGTATCGCAAAGGCTAATTGCGGCGCCGCTCTCGCCCAACGCGCGAAGCTGGAAACAACAGAGCCTGAAACAGCGAAGTTTCTGAGAATCCAATCCATTTCCGCCTATCTAGCCGCTTTAGAAAGCTACCCGGAGACATTCTTTCCGCTTAACTATGCAAAAGCGCACGTCGGCTTAGCTCACGTATTATTTGACTACGCTCTAACCGCAGAAACTAAATTGACGGATTTTTATTTGCTACGATCGCTTAGTTCGTTTGAAGCGGCTAGCGCCTTCTTCACGGAGAACCGCTCACCTCAACGTTGGGCAGAATTACAGATGTACATGGGCAACATTATTTTGGTTCATGCCGAGAGAGATGCAGTGGCCAGCAAACAAAGCGACATCAAACACGCCACTGAGCTATTTCAGAATGCGTTGCGAGTTTTTGAAAGCCAAGAATGCGAGCACGAAATTGCCTACTGTAGAACGGCACTGTCCCGCATTCGAAATGAAAACGTTTAATACGAAAATATGGATTCAGCTAACGCATGACAAACTGCAGCACTATCACCCCCATTTTCACATCATCGGCAGCCGCCTGATTTTGGAGCTAATTCGCTCATAGCCCTTGAAAATCGGACCAGTGCAAGCGTCGAAAGCTCGTCGCGATCGCATTCACAAACAGCTTCCGCCCTGTTGAAGCTCCCGCGCTTTGCCTGTTTCAGACAACCCCCACCGGGGAAGCGTCGTCACTCAATGAATGCGCCAGGATCGCCATCAAGAGCCCGGGAAACCGCGCGTCGAGATCCGCCGCCCGCACTGCGTTTTGATGCTCGACGCCCTTTTTGCTGGTCTGGATCAGGCCGGCCTCGCGCAACACGCGAAAATGGTTCGACAAAGTGGACTTGGCGATGGTCGGGCATGGCGATGCAGCGGTGCAGGACAGGCAGCCGCTCCCCTGCAGCAAGCCCCGGACGATCTGCAGCCGAATGGGATCAGCCAGCGCCGAGAGCACGCCGGCCAGCGTGATGTCCTTGGTCGCGGGGTGAACGAACTGAACCATAAAAAAGATATAGGCGCCCCCTTGCGCTGGTTCAATAGTCCCATACTTCCGAACGATTGAAGCATCCAAGAGGGATCACGACCATGACCAAGACATTCGAAGGCAAAGTTGCGCTGGTGACCGGCGGCTCCAAGGGCATCGGCGCTGAAATCGCCATCCAGCTCGCCGCCGGGGGCGCCGCCGTCGCCGTCAATTACGCATCCAGCAAGAAGGGCGCCGACGAGGTCGTCGCGAAGATCACCGCCAAGGGCGGCAAGGCCATCGCGGTGCACGGCAATCTCGCCGAGCCGGACGGCGCCAAATCCGTGGTGGCCGAGACCGTCAAGGCGTTCGGGCCGATCGACGTTCTTGTCAACAATGCGGGCGTCTACGAATTCGCCCCTCTCGACAGCATCACGCCAGAGCACTTCCACAAACATTTCGATCTGAACGTGCTCGGGCTGCTGCTCGTCTCGCAGGAAGCGGCCAGACACTTCAACGCCACCGGCGGCAGCATCGTCAACATCTCATCGGGCGTCTCTACGATCACCCCGCCGGGTTCAGCGGTCTACACCGCGACCAAGGCTTCCGTCGATGCGATCACGTCGGTACTGGCGAAGGAGCTCGCGCCGCGCAAGATCCGCGTCAACGCCGTCAATCCTGGCATGATCGCAACCGAGGGAGTGGTGTCAGCCGGATTCCATGAAGGCGACATGCGCAAGTGGATCGAATCTGCCACGCCGATGGGCCGCATCGGTAAGGTCGAGGAAATCGCTTCCGTCGTCGCATTCCTCGCTTCTGATGCTGCATCTTACGTGACGGGCGAAACACTGCACGCCACCGGCGGCTTCAGGTAGCCCACGCGCTCTGCTCAACAGTCTATCCGACATAGCCAAGGGCGGTGCAATCAGCACCGCCCTTGCTTGTTATCGCGAGGCCAGTCTCGCCTTGCCTCAATCATCATCACCGCCGGCCGGCATCTGCGGCATAGACGGTGTCTGCATGCGATCCGCCGCTGATGGCTTCATGCGTTCGCGTGACGAAGCTTGCCCACGCATCATCTGAGCCTGATCGTGCTCGATCTGCGGAAAGAACACATCATAGCAGGCGCGGCTCAATCGCGGTCCTGCGCTGCGCAAGCAACTTTCTACCCGCCCCTCATCCGGCATTGCCGATGTACAGAGGCGAAACGCATCGGGCGTGCAGGCTTCGCGCTGTGCCTCCGTGCCGCTGCCCAAAGCCGCGACGCTGGAACCCGCAATCAATGCCACGGCGGTCGTCAGGCTTGTCAGAGTGTTTGCCATCGGTCCTGTCCTTACGAAGTTATGACAGGTGAAATTCTCAGTGGCGCGCCCGGTTCCTTCCTAACCGCTCACATGCTGCTGAAAATGCAGGCTTAAGCGAGTGTAACGACAGAGCCCACAAAGCGAGTCAGTTGACCGCCTGCGTGCTTTCGTCGATCTCGTCGGTCCACACCTTGAAACTCACCAGCGTGTTCGGCCCAAAAGTTTGCGTGATCGGCACATCCGCGGCATCGCGGCCCTGCGCGATCAACACGCGTCCGATCCGCGGGATGTTGTTGCGGGCGTCAAACGTATACCAGCGGCCGCCGATATAGGCTTCGAACCAGCCGGCGAAATCGCCGTCGGCCCATGGCTTCGGCATACCGATGTCACCGAGATAGCCGGTGCAGTAGCGCGCTGGAATATTCATGCAGCGACAGAAGGTGATGGCCAGATGTGCATAGTCGCGGCAAACGCCCTTCCCCTCGTTGTAAGCGTCCCAGGCGGTCTTGGTCGCGCGTGCGTGCTCGTAACCGAACTGGATATGGTTATGCACGAAATCGCAGATTGCCTGCACCCGCGCCCAGCCAGGCACAGTCTTCTCGAACAATTGCCAGGCGATGTCCGACAGCCGATCCGTCTCGCAGTAACGGCTACCGAGCAGATAGACGATCGTCTCGGCCGGCAGATCCTCCACTGCGTGCTGCACAGCGGACGGCACGATGATATCCGGCTTGCCGCTATCGTTGACGATCCCGTCGGCTTTGAACGTGATGCGGCCCGTCGGCGCGACGATGCGGCTGCACCAGTTGCCGAAGCCATCGCGATACGGCGTAATCGGAACTGAGGGATTTATCGTGAGATAGTCCGGCACCACCACGTCGGAGGCACGCGTGAAGTGCATGCCCATCACGATCATGACGGGCGTCGGCTGCGGGAAATCATAGATCATCTCGTAGCCAACACGGATCTTCATGCAAAACACCTCATCCCGGCACATCGTTGATTTCAAAAGCGAGACATCGCAAGCGTTGCACATTGCACGACGATCTTGCGAGAAAAACCCAGCGCAAGCGTCGGCCAGAATGTCATCGATGTCAGATACATCCTCGAAATGGCGACAAAACGTCCAATAACAAGACAATCATAGCGAAATTCAACGAAACACCGGATCGCTCAAAGAAATCGATGGCTAATGTCTGTGAATAGGCGCACGCTGAACGGATGCCGGATCTCAGCAGCGACATGCGCGCGTGACCACGAGATCGCGCCGTGAGACCGTTACTTTTAAGCATCCTTTCCAGTTGAAGGGCCTTGGTCGTTTGATCCCGGCAGGGTCGTATGACGTCATCACCGATGAGGAGATGATCGAGGGACTGTCCTTCGCCAGCTATCGGCGCACGGCGACCATGATCATCGTGCCTGGTGCACCACCCCATACAAGTTCCATGGAGATGATCTCCATTGGGTCGCTTGAGCTGGCAGATGTGCAGCGCATCGATGCGAGCGCACCATGACCGACACTCCCGTCGAGCTGGATAGCCGCCGCGGCATGGCGGCACAGAAAGCCACCGATATCCGGCGTAGTCTTGCCGAAGTCGAATCCAATGCCGCAGCACTGCGTGAGCGGCAGCTGGCACTCGAAGAGCAGTTACTGACCACGCCGGCCACCACATGGCCTGAGGCTGCGGCGAAGGCGCGCTACGTCCTCAATCTCTACGGCGCATCGCTCAGCGCACAGGATACCCAGCACCGCGATCTGATCGCGATCGTGCTGGACGACTTCACGCGGCTTGCCGCCAACGACTGATCCCATCATTACGCAGGTCGCAGCGATCCCGCAGCAGCCAGCGCTCAACCGAAAGCATCCTCATGCAGAACCTCTTGCACCGTCACGTTCAAGTCGCAGAATCTCTCCGCCTCGGCGTCGAGTCCGGCTGGTACAGCACCAAGATCAGCGGAACCTTTGTTACGGGCCCACATCCCACCGAGGCCGAATGCTTGCGCAAGATCGCTGAACTCAACCCTGTCGTACCGAAGCGCAAGGTCTAACGCGGGAAGACGACGATGGCGCTTACACACGGTGTTTTCCAGAGCTTCGAATATAATCGCATGGTTGTCCTGTTCTCGATGATGAATGACGCGACCGAAGTCACCTGCGCGATCAGCACCAGTGCGATGGACGAGCTCGAAAAGGCGACACGCACCAAGCCCGAGCAGCGTGAGGAGCAATTCATCCGGTTGCGCGATCGCATCGAGGCCTGCGCGGCACGCAAATTCGCTAATTCCGAATTTGAGGGAAGGCCACCGGGCATCGTGCTCCGCAGCATCGATTTCCGGTAGCCTGTTCCACCATTGAACCCTTCCTCCTCGCGGTGTGACCAACGCCTGTCACACGCGAGAGGTCGAGCCATGCGCCACTTTCCAAGCCTGAACCGTTCCGCCATCCGCGTCCTGTTCGCTGCCATGCTGGCGAGCGCAGCAATGCCGATCGCGCAAGCTGCCGCCGACGATGCACAGCAATGTACCGATGCCTCCGGCGTCCTGGCGATCGCGGCCTGCGACCGCGCCATCGCGTCAGGCAACTACCGCGGCCACCAGCTTGCTGAGCTGCATTTCAACCGTGCCTTCGAATATAATGAACGGCACGAGAGCGGCCCTGCCATGGCTGCCTTCGACGAAGCCATCCGCCTGAACCCGGATTATGCCCGCGCCTATTTCATGCGCGGAAATCTCTGGCTCGCCCGCGGCGACAACGACCGCGCCATCAGCGACTTCAGCGTGGCGCTCGGTCTCGATCCCAACAATACCGATGCCTATGTCAATCGCGGTGTCGCCTGGTACGCCAAGGACGATAACGACCGCGCTATTGCTGACTACGACATGGCGATCCGTCTCAATCCGCAGGAAGGCGGCGCCTATAGCAATCGCGGCGGCGCCTGGCTGGTGAAGGGCGATCATGCGCGCGCCATCGCCGATTTCGGCGAAGCAATCCGGATCAATCCGAACGACCCCTGCCCGGTGTTCAACCGCGGCTTCGCCTTCAGCCTGAAGGGGGACAACGATCGTGCTATCGCCGACTACAACGAGGCGATCCGCATCGCACCGACCTATGTGGCGGCGCTGACCAATCGTGGCAGCGTGTGGTCCGACAAGGGCGACAACGACCGCGCCATGGCCGATTTCAATGCGGCGCTGCGCATCAATCCGAAATACGCCAAGGCGCTCTATCTGCGCGGCATGACACGGCTTGAAATGGGCGACATTACGGGCGGCGCAGCAGATGTCGCCAGCGCACGGAAGATCGATCCGAAGGTCGGCTCATAGTCACTGAACACGCATCGCCTTCACGGGCGGCACGTCAGTCATATCGATCAGTCGAGTTTGGCAACCACGATGAGGCGCTTCACTTCGCCGTTGCGATAGGCCTGCAGGAACTTGTTGTAATCCCGGAACGAGACGCAGCCGTTGGAATCGCCATTAGGGCCGAGCATATAGGTATGCGCGAGCAGACCCGTGCGGCCATGGATCGCGCCCTCGCCGCCCACCGGCGTCAGGCGCAGCGCGGCCACGCCATGGAACAGAGCCTCGCGCGGCTTCAGATCATAGATGTGCGGCGGCGTCACGCCGCGCATCTTCTCATGGGCATAAGCGGGATTGTCGAGACGGCTGCCGAGGCCGGAATGCGCTTCCAGCTTGGTGCCGTCGGGCATGTAAACTTTACGCGCTGAGATGTCGTAGACTGCGGTGGTGCGATCGCTCAGGGTGGGCTCGTTGCTGGCCGCCGCATCGGTGCCGTTGCTCAGCACGCCGCCGTCAGAGCCGGCATAAGCGAGCACGGGGCCGGACTGCGGAGCGTTGCCGCCGAACAGTTTCTCGAAGACGTTGAAATTGCCGGACTTGGGCTGTGCGGCCAGCGCCAGCCGTGCCTTCTGCACCAGCGAGTCGTGGCCATAGGCGCCGCCCCTGGCGGCGCTGGCCTGTGCGACCGGCTGCGACGGCGCTTGTGTTGCCTGCTGCGGCGCGGATGGCGTACGGGCATCGGAGGGCCGTGCGGCCGGCATCGGAATGCTGTCGACGAGCTGGCGCACCGTCGGCGCCGGCTGCATCAGTGCGACCTCCTGCGGCTTCGCAGCCGGTGCAGGGATCACAGCTTCAGAAGCCGGGTTGCGCTTGACGAAGCGCTCGGGCGCGGCGCCCATCGAATAGGTCGGGTCGAACCAGGCGACCTGACGCTTCGGCTCGGGCTGTGCGGCAGCGAGCGGCGCATTAACGGCCGGCTCGAAACGCTCTGAGAAGGATGTGCGGTGTTCGGTGCGTGAGAAGCGGCTGTCGAAGCGTTCGGCGAAAGACGACTGGCCAACGCCTGCATCATTGCCGAGATTGGCGGAGACCATCGCAGGCTGCACGCCGTTCTGGAAAAGCTTGCCGGCGAGCGTCCATCCACCGGTCAATGCGACGGCGGCAAGAGCAGCGCCGGTCACGAACATGCGTGAACTGGATTTCGACACTTGATGCTGGCCTCGGCGTGAGGGTGCAGAATGGTTCAACGCACGTTTACTGCTGCTCATACGCCTGACGTCCAACACACGTTTACTAAGCTCCCTGCCCGTTGTGCCTGACGAGACACACAGGTCTCGAAAAGCACCGCGCAGGGATGCGAAACGCCATTAAGGCGAGTTTTAGTTAAATGCGAATTAATTGGAGGTCCCCCACCGATTGCCTACCTAAAGGCCTGCCAATCATGGCCTTTTTGAGTAACCGACAGGACGAATTCGGGGAACCTGCGAGAGCTTTGTGGGCTCTCGCAGGCCGGTCTCAGGCGCGCTGGGGTTTTGGGTCACGCCCGGCCCGAACTATTGGCGCGCTATGATTAGGTCATTGGCCTAGTGCGAGGCTGGTGCGCGTGGAACCACATTTCCTTTTGCGGTATTTAGGTAATCAAAAAGATCAATTTGTGCCGGCTAATGATCATGACCTCAGTAGTTCAGCTTCGGATACCAGTCGGTGCCCCGCCCTTCCGGCGTAACGTCCAGAATCGTCCAGAGCGGCATCAGATCCGGCGCCCCGCGCGGGTCCTGGCCGGGATCGGCCGTGGATCCATCCATCTCGCCGCTCCAGAAATGGCGAATCTTGCCGCTGCGGCGGGTGAAGACGTTGAAGGCAGCGTCGTCGCCACCGTCCTTGGTCAGCCCGTGATAGTCACGGCTGAACACGCCGGAGGTGTCCGAGAACAAAGGCAGGTAATGCCAGCCACGCTGCCTCTTGAAGGCGACCAGCCGCTCGATCGGCGAGCGCGCCACAACGGCCAGCGCCACGCGCTGCGTAATGTCAGGCACCTCGCCGTCCCAGGCCGACAGCAGCGATGTGCACATCGGGCACGGCTTCTCGCGCTGCGGCCCGTACATGTAGGAATAGACGACGAGCGTCTGCTTGTCGCCGAACAGGCCCGCGAAACTCACGGGGCCCTTCTCGCCGATGAAGTCGTAGTCCCTGATCACCACGCCGCCATCTGGCAGCGCACGACGCAGCTCCGCGACACGTTCGATCTGACGCCGCAGTTCGATCTCCTCGACAAGCAACGCATTACGCGCATCGCGGTATTCATGGCTCTCATTGGGATAGCGAAAACCGGCCTTCTTCGCGAGTTCGGCCGCAGGCGTCAGGCTGGAACCGGTCATGACATGATCCT
This sequence comes from Tardiphaga sp. OK245, assembly GCF_900108575.1. NCBI lineage: Bacteria > Pseudomonadati > Pseudomonadota > Alphaproteobacteria > Hyphomicrobiales > Nitrobacteraceae > Tardiphaga > Tardiphaga sp. OK245. The sequence goes on from NZ_FNWZ01000001.1 coordinate 145,525, forward strand.
CCCTTGGTGAATTTCAACGTGTTCCGTCTGAAAGACGTTCCGGGACCGGCCGATCCGACATGACGATCCACAAATTCATCACGCGCAGCTTCGTGAACGGCCAGAACACGCATGACGGTCATTGACGCGCCGAGCATGGACGCACATGAGTGCGCCATGCGCCTGTTTCATTTCAGCGAAGAGAACAACATCGAAGTCTTCATGCCGCGGCAGGTGGAGGTTGCGACGCCTCGCGCCCAGGGACAGGAGTGGCTCAATGGTCCCCTGATCTGGGCCATCGATGACTGGCATGCGCCGATGTATCTGTTCCCGCGCGATTGCCCGCGTATTTTCGTCTGGCCGACAGCGAGCACGACGCTGGAATACCTCACCGCCTACAAGAAGATGACCTCCTGCCGCATGGTCGCGCATATCGAGTTCGGCTGGCTGGACCGGCTCTCCCACACCACCATCTATCGCTACGAGCTTTCGCCGGACGGGTTTGAATCACTGGACGATACCGGCGTATGGGCCTCGCGCACGCCGTCCATGCCGCTGAACATGGAGCGGATCGACAACATCGAAAAGGCACTGGAAGCCGCCGGCGTCGAGCTGCGCGTCCTGCCGTCTCTGAAGACGCTGGCGCCCCTATGGGACACCTCGCTCCACGTCAGCAGCATTCGGCTTCGCAATACGTTGGATTGACCGATCGAGCTGCCTCAAACGCACGAAGCATGCCTGGACGTTCGGGAGTCATAGAATCGTAGAGCATCTTCGCGACATTCATCGCTCGTTGTCACGATGTGTGAGGGGTATCGCTTCGGCGCGATGCGCCTACGTTCTACCCATCCTGTAATGACCCACGAGCTCAGGCCGCGGTGTCGGCCTTCGCACGGCGATGACTGACCACGACGCGGTTGCGGCCCTCGCGCTTCGCCTCGTAAAGCGCGGCGTCGGCGGCCGCGAGCAGGTCATCGCCCTCGGCGACGTGCACCGGCATCACTGCCAGACCGATCGACAGCGTGACGCCGTCGAGCATGGCCGTTGGCAGCGTCACCTGCATGCGATGCACAGCATCGAGCACCTGCTGCGCCCGCTGCGCAGCAACCTCGACCGTGACGCCCGGCATCAGCATCAGGAACTCCTCGCCGCCGAACCGGCCGATGATATCCGAGGCGCGCGTCGTCTCGCGCAATATCCTGCCGAGGCCGCGCAACACAGCATCACCGGCCTCGTGGCCGTGGCTGTCATTGATACCCTTGAAGTGATCGATGTCGAGCATCGCCAGCGCGAGCGGCTTGCCGTCCTGTTGGCTGCGCGTGGTCTCGCGCACCAGGGCATCTTCGAGGTAGCGGCGGTTGTGAAGATCCGTCAGCGGATCCCGCACCGCCTGTTGACGCAGCAACTCGCGGAGTTCGAGATTGGCCATCGCCAGCGACACCTGTTCGGCCAGCATCGTCGCCAATTGATCCGCCCCCTCACCGAACACAGAAGTATGCTCGCGATACAGCAGACCAAGCAGGTTGTTCTGCGCGATCAGCGGCTGACAAACGAACCCCGTACCGGTGACACCGCAGGGACCGGCATGATTGCAGACCAGTCCCTGACTCGCCTCGGAAATCGGGAATGTCGTGCCACGACGCAGCGCCCAGCAGTCATCGACCGGAAACGACACCGCATCGGCCTGTAGTGCCCCCCAATGGGCGCCGCGCTGAACTGCGTTGCGGGCATTATTCAGATAGTACAGAGCGCCCGCCTCTTCCGTGAACAGGTAACCTGCATAGGTCTGAACCGCCGCGAAAATCTCTTCGCGCGACTGACACGACTGCAGCACGCCCGAGAGTTCAGTGAGCAGCACGATTTCCTTGGCGCGAATTTCCGCCAGTTGCAGCGAGGTGGTCAGCCGTTCGTTGGCCTCCTCCATAGCCTGCGCATGCGCGCGCCGCTCCGCCTCGACAGCGAGCGCGTCGGTCTTGTCCTGGATCACCCAGAGGATATCGCCGGTCGCCAGCGGCTTGCCATAGGCATCGACCAGCAGCGTGGAACCGTCGCTGCGGCGCAGATGCAATTCGACTTCCGTCGCCATGGCGCTGTCACGAATTCGATTCAACGCGGCATCGAACGCCTCCCCGTCCACCTTCGTCGCAACCAGTTCGTCGATCGTGTTGCCGGGAAGCGTATCGGCGGAGCTGCGGCCGCAGAGTTCGGCAATCCGCCGATTGCCGCGCAGGATGCGATGGCCGGACGTAAACAGGATGCCTGCCAGTGGATTGTCGACCAGCGCGCGCTGCTCGGCATCGAGCGTGCTGAGATTGCCGGACAACCGGCGCGACCTCATCGTGATCACGGCGAGCAGCATCATCAGGAGGCTGATGGCGCTGCCGCTGGCGAGGACGACGTTCGGCACTGTATGGCTGACCTCGTAGATCGAGCCCGGATTGGCGGTGAACAGGACGCGCCAGACGCGCTCGCCGACAACCAGCGAACGATCGGCCGAGATCCCCGCCGACATCACCATCTGCGTGACGAGACCGAGATTGGGCTCCAGACTGTCATACATGAGGGTCGGAGTGACGGTCGTATCTTCCGGCTCGCCAATCATGACGCCTTCCTGCGTCGGCTTGGCATAACCGCGATCAACCACCTGGATATGCATCTGCTGCAGCGTCCGCGGGTCGAGGATGCCGCGCATCAGGTCATTGGTGCGATAGACCGATGCAACGAAACCGTGGAGCGCTGCGTTTCGCTGCGAGACGGTCTGCGTGGGCTCGCCGGCCCGGTAGATCGGCGCGCGGATGATGAAACCGAGGCCACCCGAGGTGTCCTGCACCAGTTTGACCGGTGGCGTCGCGACAATCCGGCCGGTCTCCGCGGAACGCCGCAGCGAGTCCAGTTGCGCAGGATTGGCACCTGCATCGAAGCCCAGCGCGTTTTCGTTGCCACGCATCGGCTCGACGAATTCGACCACGTTGTAGATTGATCGTGGCCCCGGCGGACGCACGGCGAAATCCGGCTGTCCGGAATGCTCGATGCTCTTGTCGGCACGAACTTCCGCAACGAAGGCATCGAGATGATCCGGCGTCACGTGACGCAGCGACTGCAAGGCCTGGAAGCCGGGATAGCGGCGGCCGAGATCGAGCACATCGATGTAGCGTCGGAACTGGGCGCGATCGACACGGCCGATCGAGGCGTACAATCCCTGCATGCTGACCAGTACTTCGGCGTGGGTGCGCAGCCGTTCGCTGATCGCATTGGAAATATCGACGGCGTCGGCAGCGAAGCGACGCTGCATATCGGCCGCTATCAGGCGTTCCGAGAACTCGCGAATGGCAAATGTCGCGGCAAGGCCGACTCCGAGAATGGCGGCCGCAACGAAAGTCGTCCGCCGCGCCTGCGGCGCCAGCAAGTCACGCAATGCCATGTCGAGTTCCCTGAACTGACCCGGCCCCCGGCTTCGGATCACAGTACCTAGGTCGGGTGATACCGGCATCGGGATTTAGATTCTGTTGCGCTGCCCACCTGCGGACCACCTCAGGACCGGACACTTGACGACATCCTTAATCACGGATAATAATTATCCACGATAGAGGTGAAATAGAGCCATGAAGATGAGCGACGGGGTTGAGCAGGCGATCCACAGCGTGGCGATGCTCGCAGGCCTGCAATCGAACGGCGTGTTGTCCGCCGGCGCCCTCGCCGAATTCCATGGCGTGTCCACCAGCTATCTCCTGAAACACCTGCAGGCGCTTTCGGGCGCCGGCCTGCTCATCGCACAGCCTGGCCCGACCGGCGGCTATCGCCTTGCCCGGACGCCAGACCAGATCACCTTGCTCGATGTCGTACTCGCCGTTGAGGGCGATGCGCCTGCCTTCCGCTGCAGCGAAATCCGCCAGCGCGGCCCCAATCCCCTGCCCGGCAAACCCACGGCGCCCTGCGGCATCAATGCCGCGATGTTGCGTGCCGAGCGCGTCTATCGCGATGAGCTGGCCAAAGTGAGCATCGCCGATGTACTCGGCGATCTCCGCGCCAAGGACACCGACGGCGCCATCGCCGCCCGCGGCTGTGCCTTTCTGGAGCTCAACGAACGACGCCGTAACGCCAACTGAAACCTGAAACCGCATACCAAGGAGAAAGACCATGCAAGCCCGACTCAACATCGCCAAGGCCGCCCCCGACGCCTACAAGGCCGTCGCCGCCCTAGATCAATATGTCGTCAAGGAGAGCGGCCTCGAGCCGGCGATCATCCATCTCATCAAGCTCCGCTCGTCGATCATCAATGGCTGCGCCTTCTGCGTCGATATGCATGTGAAGGAATCCCGCCACGACGGTCTCAGCGAGCAGTGGATCAACATGATGTCGGTCTGGCACGAATCCACGGTCTATACGCCGCGCGAGCGTGCCCTCCTCGCCTGGGTCGATGCCGTCACGCTGATCGCGCAGACGCGCGCGCCCGATGCCGATTATGAAGCGCTGCGCGCGCATTTCTCGGAAGAGGAATGCCTCAAGATCACGGTGGCGATCGGCGCCATCAATGTCTGGAACCGTCTTGCCGTCGGCTTCCGCGTTCCGCATCCGATCGAGAAGCCGAAGGCTGCTGCCTGAACACAGGCTTCAGCAGATAATCGATAAGCGAAAGGCCGGGTTGAAAATTCAACCCGGCCTTTCTTGGTTTCAGCTTGGCCCGACCGATGTGTCAGGCAATATGGCTAGTAGTCAGAAAAGCTTCGCGCCAGACGCATCGACGACGCGTCCCCAGCGGGCGTAATCGTCCTTGATCGTCTTGGCGAAGGCCTGAGGCGTCGAGGTCGTGATGCTGAGGCCCTGCTTTTCGAGACGCTCGCGAACATCCGGCAGCGCGCCGATGCGCACCACCTCGGCGTTCAGGCGATCGACAATGGCATCGGGCGTCCCTGCAGGCACGACGAGGCCGAACCAGGAGTCGACGACAAAGTCAGCCACGCCTGCTTCCGCCGGCGTCGGCACATCGGGCAGCTGCGACGAGCGCTCGCGGCTGGTGATCACGAGACCCTTGACCTTGCCGTCGCGGATCTGCGGCGCCAGCACCGTCAGGGTGTCGAAAGACAGGTTCACCTGATTTCCGAGCAGTGCATTGACGGCGGGAGCGCTGCCCTTGAACGGCACATGCAGCAGATCCGTCTCGGTCAGGCTCTTGAACAGCTCGCCGCTCAGATGGCAGAGCGTGCCGGGTCCGCACGACGAGTAGGTGAATTTGCCGGGCTCGCGCTTCGCGGCAGCGACGAGCTCCTTCACTGATGACACCGGCGTATCGGGGCTGGCCGCGAGCACGTAAGGCACCGACGTCAGCATGGCCACCGGCGTGAAGCTCTTGAAGGGGTCGTAAGAGATGGTCTTGTTGATATGCGGCAGGATCGTGAGCTGCCCTGCAGGCGCCAGCGACAGCGTGTAGCCATCCGGATCGGCCTTGGCGACCGCGTCGGCAGCAATAGCCGTACCGGCACCAGCCTTGTTCTCGACCACGACTGTCTGCTTCAGCGCCTCGCCGAGCTTGTCGGCATAGATCCGCGCCGTGATGTCCGCAGCGCCGCCCGGCGGGAACGGAACAATCAGCTTGATCGTCCGGCTCGGCCAGCTGTCAGCGAACGCCCCCGTCGCGCCGGAAACCAGCAGTACTGCCGCGAAAGCACCTGAGAGGAGTCGAGAAGACATGAGGGACCGCACGGTCGTATTCCTTATGATTGATGATGAGAGTATTTTGCCCGTGGCTCCCGCGAGGTTTCGCCGAGATTTCGCAATCATTTCAGCGATGTGGGACCACGTTTGTTGTCATTGAAAATGTCATCGAGACGGGTGTCCGACAAGGAAACGCCTTTGCAAATAAGATCTGGACGATGGTGGATTGCTATCGTCGGACGGGCGGATGCGAGAAGTTGCTTCTTTTGACGGAACTATTCGGTAGCGGAACCTTATGCTCTGATCGGACCGTCGGAGTCGGAGAGCGTCATGACCGAGCTGAACCAGTCGACCGAGAAGAGCCGCTACCTCAGCGCCCCGAAACGCCCTGACTTCACGCTGGACCAGGACTGGGGCTCCTACTCCGCCGCCGAGCACGATCGCTGGGACCGCCTGTTCGCCCGTGCACAGACCGTCCTTAAAGGCCGGGCTTGCAACGAATTCCTCGCTGCGCTGAACACGCTGCAGCTGTCCGAATCCGGCATTCCCGATCTGGAGAAACTGAGTGCCCGTCTGACGCCGCTGACCGGTTGGCAGGTTGTGCCGGTCGCTGAACTGGTGCCCGATGAGATCTTCTTCGATCATCTTGCCAATCGCCGCTTCCCGGCCGGCGCCTTCATCCGCCCCGAACACGAAATGGACTACCTGCAGGAGCCAGACATCTTCCACGACGTCTTCGGGCACGTTCCGCTATTGGCGAACCCGGTCTATGCCGACTTCATGGAGGCCTATGGAAAAGGCGGCCAGCGCGCGATGGCGCTCGGCCAGTTGAAGAACCTGGCGCGTCTGTACTGGTACACGGTGGAGTTCGGCCTGATGAAGAGCGCGGACGGATTGCGCATCTTCGGCGCCGGCATTCTGTCGTCAGCAACAGAGTCGGTCTTCGCCCTGGAAGACTCCTCGCCGAACCGGATCACGTTCGACCTCGAACGCGTGATGCGGACGAACTACATCATCGACGATTTCCAGCAGAGCTATTTCGTCATTGAGAGCTTTGAGAAACTGCTGCAGGACAGCTATCAGGATTTTGGCGCACTCTATACCCGCCTGGCCAAAGCAGACGACATCGCGGCCGACGAGGTGACCCCTGAGGATCACGTCATCAGCCGCGGGACGCTGGACTATTTCAAGCGCAAGCGCGCGTCAGCCATTCATTGACTGGATGCGGAATTTAGCCGGCGACGCGCCGAAGCGACGACGGAAGCTGCGGTGGAAATAGGATAGTTCGTTGAAGCCGCAGGCGGCCGCGACTTCACTGATCTTCAGGCTGCACTGCCGATCGCCGGTCAGCATGCTGCGGGCCTTTTCAAGCCTCAGCTCCATGATCCGATCGGTGATGCTGAGGCCGGAACCCTGCAGCAAATCCTGAACGTAGCGGACGGACAGGCCGAGCTTCTCGGCGACCACCCGGGTCGAGAACTGCTGGTCGGCAAAGCTCTCATTGATCTGGTTGATCACGCTGGCGATCCGCGCTCCGCGCAGGCCGCCGACCTCGGTGAGGTTCACGGGGTCCGGCTTTTCGATGCTGTGCACCTTGGCACGGTCGGATCCAAAGTCGGAGTGGCTGCTGAATGCGAGATTTGTGTTTTCCATGTTCCCAATCACCGCCCATTTCAATGTGTGCGGAGATAGGTCGTCCGGACCCCTGACTTTGGTTCAACGCCGACGACGATAATTTATCGTCTTTCGAAACCATAGCGGCGCACTGCGCCCCGATGGTGACCCATAAGTCGTTGGCCGGTGGTCGTCGTGTGGTCCCAAGATCGCGTTCCCCAGTAGTACTTCCAGGTGAGACCGAGCGGCGACAGCCGCTCACAATGCGACGCCAAGAGCGCGATCCAGCACAAGTCACGCGCTTACGACCACGACGAGAGCGGTATTTTTATACATGGTCCCTTCCGAAATGACGCGCGAAGCAGCTCCGATTCCTCGAGGGCCGCCAGCGCACCTGCAAGGAAACGACATGAAACAGCTTCTCCTCGGCACCATCGGCATCCTCAGCCTCGGCAATGCCGCCATCGCCGCAGACGTGCCGGCCCGCGCCTATACCAAGGCCTCCGCCATCGATCCTGCCTATAACTGGACCGGCTTTTATGCCGGCGTTCATGCCGGTTACGGTCTCGGCGGGACCGAATGGCAAATCCTGAATATCCGGACCGACGGCGCGCTGGGCGGCATTCAGGCCGGCTACAATCAACAGATCGGCAATCTGCTGCTCGGCATCGAGGCCGACATCAGCTTTAGCGGCATCAAGGGCAATCGCACGGTGAGCATTCTGAACCAGGCCACCCTGTCCCAGACGTCGCAAATCAACTGGCTGTCGACCGTGACCGGACGCGTTGGCTTCGCCAATGGCCGCTGGCTCACTTACGCCAAGGGCGGCTTCGCCTGGGCCAATGAAGATCACGGCTACGACGTTCAGGTTTCGGTGCCGGGGCCGGACCGGCTTACACTGTCTGGCAGCGAGACACGGCGGGGTTGGATCGTCGGCGCCGGCATGGAATATGCGCTTGCCAACAACTGGTCGCTGCGCGGCGAGTATAATTTCATCGGCTTCCCCGACCACGAGTTCGATTTCAGCGGCACGCGGGCCTCCACCGGGCCGATCGCCTCCACGGCTTCGACCAAGCAGACGCTGCATCTCATCAAGCTCGGCGCGAATTACCAGTTCGGCGCTCCCGATGCCGCCAAACCGATCCCGCCGCTGCAATACGCACAGTCAGGATTCAATTGGACCGGGCTCTATCTCGGTGCGCAGGCAGGCTACGGATCGGGACACGGCGACTGGCGCGACTACGCACCCGATGGGAAGTTCTCGATGACCGGAGGCTTTGGCGGCGGCCAGATCGGCGCCAATGTGCAGCTCGGGGTGATCGTCATGGGTGTTGAAGGTGAACTGGTCGGCGGCAATATCGGCGGCGGTACTCGCACCAATTTTGATAACAATCTCGATATGCGCTCGCGCACCGAATGGCTCGCAATGGCCACCGCACGTATCGGCATGGTGACCAACGAGCGCTGGCTGACCTATCTCAAGGGCGGCGTCGCCCTCGCCGGGGATCATCACGCCATATCACTGTCGTCGGGTCCACAATACGCAAATCTCGACGGATCCCGCCTTCACACCGGTTACGTGGTCGGTGCCGGCGTGGAATACGCCTTCGCACCAAACTGGTCCGTCAAGGCGGAGTACAACTACATCGGCTTTGGCCATGACAATGCGAGCCTCGAAGGCGTGATCAATGCCCCTCCGATGGTCGGCCCTTATTATCTGAATGCTGATATTGCCCAGACCATGCAGCTCGGCAAGATCGGCGTGAACTATCACTTTGCGCCATAAACGCGACAGCCGACCACTATCGCGCTATCAAGCGCATGGTGGTCGCGCCTCCTAGCGCGGTAACATCTCGGGTGGCGGCGAACGGTCCAGTACATCGCCTTTCGCGCCTTCCAGCAGATTCAGCTCGACATTCTCCACGACCAGCGGGCCACGTTTGCGTTTGAGCTCAGCCACTTTCTCGATATTCGCAAAAGCCGCCCGCCATTCCGGATTGGCCGCAGCATTTTGCTCACCCACCAGCAAAAGCTTGCCGGACAGCTGCTCGGCACTCGGCTCCGGCATATTCACCCAGCGAATCCGCTGGGTGCGCTGGAAGACACAGGTCCCCTTCGGCAGATAGAAGGTCAGCCATCCCGTGGTGCCGTAATCGGGCGCCACCACGCATGTGGCCCCGACACGGGTGCGAACCGCCTCGACCTCGGCCGCCAGTTCAACGAAACCCACGCCGATGCTGCGTACTGTCGCGTCACGCTTATAGCCGGATAGCAGACCCGTATTGGCCTGCACCACCAGTGCCGTGAACATGACGACGCCGGTCGGCCCCGCCCAGCGCAGGCAGAAATCAACCGTGCGCTGCTCGCGCGGCTTCCATTGCACGATGGTTGCCGCAACGGCAGCAATAATGGCCAGCGTGGGATAGACTGGCGCGAACCAGTTGGCTTCGACGCGGCTGTGCAGCGCATGCCAGCCGAAATACAGCACGATGACCCAAAACATCGCATTCAGCAGCACCCGCGCCGGCCACGCTCCGGGCCTGAGGGCAGCCAGGGCGTAAAGGCCCATCATGCCGAGAATGAACACCAGCGGTGTCGCGAAGGCGAATTGGGTCGGAATCAGTTCAGCGATGAAGGCAGGATTGAAGTGATCGATCCGGGCACGTCCGAGCTGCTTGATAAAGGACACCCAGCCATGCTCGGCATTCCAGAACAGCACCGGCGAGAACACCGCGAGCGCGACCAGACCGCCGAGATAGGGCCATGGCGAGATCAGCCAACGCCGCATCTTCGGTACCGCAATCAGCCAGATCAGGATCGCCGGCCCGAAAAACAGTGCGGTATATTTCGATAGCAGCGCTACGCCGACGGCCAGGCCCACCGCGAGCCACCACGCGCCCTGCCCGGTGGCCAGCACCTGGGCCAGCGCCAACAACACGAAACTCGAGGCGACCAGCACCGGCGCGTCCGGCGTGACGATCATTAACCCGACCGACGTGATCATCGTCGCGTTGAGCAGGATCACCGCCGTTGACGCGGTCCGTCGACCGCCGAACAGCAGCTCGGCCGTGCGATACACCGCCCAGCTCATCGGCAGTGCCAGCAAGACCGAGACGACACGTACACCGAATTCGGTATCGCCCGCGATCATGGTGCCGAGCCGGATCACCACCGCGACCATCGGCGGGTGATCGTAGTAACCGCCCGCCAGATGTTTCGACCACATCCAGTAATAGGCTTCATCGAAGGTCAGCGGCGTCCATGCGGCCGCCGCGAGCCGCAGCAGCACCAGACCGACGACCACGGCCGCAGTGCCGCGAACCAGCCGCAGTTCCTGCGCGGTCATCCAGCGATCACCGTTTCCGCCACACGAACAGGCCCGACATCGCGTAGTTCCAGACCACGCCCATCAGCGCGCCGGAAGCACCCGCCAGCCACCAGATCGGCTCCTGGTCGAAGACCGACCAAGCCACGCCGACATTGGCGAGCAGACCCACGCTGCAGACCACGTAGAAGATCGCCAGACCACGCAGGATGCCGAAACCTTTCAAACGCTGGTCGCGATAGGTCAGGAAATTGTTGAGCAGGAAGTTGCCGGTCATCGCGCAAAACGCCGCAATGGCCTGCGCCTCTGCGAATGGCGGATCGAAAACTTCCAGCGTGACGAACAACACGGCGAAATGCACGAACAGGCCGATCGAGCCGACCATAGCAAACAGCAGGAAGCGCAGCGACACGGTATCGTTGGTCAGCTTTGCCAGCACAAGGCCCAGGAAGTCGAGCGCCACCATGGAATCGAGCTTGCTTTCACCATGCAGCCGCGAACCGAATGTGTAGGGCACCTCGATAACGCGCAGATCGCCTTCTGCCGTCGCGACAACATCGAGCAGGATCTTGAAGCCCTGCGTTGAGAGTTTCGGCGCCAGTTGTTCAAAGCGATCGCGGCGGATCATGAAGAAGCCGCTCATCGGATCCGCGATCTTCACGCGCAATACGCGTTGCGCGACAGCAGTGGCGAATTTACTGGCGCCGAGGCGCTGCTGGTTGAAACTGTCGGCACTGCCGCCCTCGATATAGCGGCTGCCGATCACCAGTTCGGCAGCGCCACTTTCGATCAGACCGAGCATCTTGCCGAGCTGGGTCTCATCGTGTTGCAAGTCGCCGTCGATCACCGCCGCGCAGGGCGCGCTGGAGGCCAGCATACCTTCGATACAGGCGCCTGACAGGCCGCGCCGGCCGATGCGCCGGATACAGCGCACGCGCGAGTCGGCGCGCGCCAGTTCGCGTACCGCGTCGGCGGTGCCGTCCGGCGAATTGTCGTCGACGAAAATGACTTCCCAGGAAATGCCGACCAGCGCCGCGTCCAGCCGCTGCACCAGGGTGGCGACATTGCCGCGTTCGTTGAAAGTGGGGACGACGACGGACAGCTGCAGCGGCGCGCCCGCCTGCAATATCTGTCCGGGCCCCGGTCTGATGGCTTCGTTCATGGCGCCAGCATATATCTGCCGCGCCGGACCATGCCAAGGCGGACAGGGAACGGCGGGGCCTTAACAGGTGCCGGAACAAGCCATCAGAGGGGGAATAGCCAAAAGTGGCCCAAAAATGCTAACGACCCCGAACAACAGGCGCGCGTACATCCGGCGCACCGAGCTATTCAAGGTCGTTCCAGCGCCGGAGCTATGAAGCGTCATCGTCGCCGTTGGAGACAAGATAGGGATGCTGGAGCCGTTCCGCAAGGGTATCCGGCACTGGTTTCAACGCCGCATTCCGGCCGCAAACACCGCACCCTGGCACCATTCTGTTGCTGGCGAGCTATAGCCAGTCTTGCCCGTGCCCGCTACCTTACCTCGGTCAACAGCGGCGCGTTCGCGCGGTTTTCTGAGGCGGAAGCCCCGCCTGAACCGCGACCACAATCGTCTCCGCGCGTGATAATCGGAGGCGCCATGCGACGCTCGCTCGGACCATGCCTATTCGCTGCATCGCTGACGCTGCCATCCTTCGGCGCCAGCCATGTCACCGCGCAGACAATTGATACCGTCACGACGACGGTGCTGTCCGATTCGCGCGTCATGGCTGCGCTCGATGCCATCAAGGCCGACGATGCCCGCACCCTGAAAGAGCAGATCCGGATCACCGAAATTCCCGCGCCTCCGTTCAAGGAGAATCTGCGCGGCAACTATATTCTGTCACGGTTTCAGGAACTGGGCTTCAAGGACGCCGTGATCGACGCCGAGGGCAATGTGACCGCCCGGCGCAAGGGCACCGCCGGAACGCCGAAGCTGGTCATCTCCGCACATCAGGACACTGTCTTTCCCGAGGGGACCGACGTCACGGTGAAGGAAAAGGACGGCGTCTATCTGGCGCCGGGGATCGGTGACGATGCCCGTGGGCTCGCGGCCTTGCTGTCTTTGATGCAGACCCTCAACACCCAGCAGATCGCGACGGTCGGGGACGTCATGTTCGTCGCCAGCGTCGGCGAAGAAGAGCTGGGCAATCTGCGCGGCGTCAAAGCCCTGTTTCGCGACAACAAGGACATCGACGGCTTCATCTCGATCGACGGCCTCGGCGTCACGCGCATCGTCAACCAGGGAACCGGAAGCCACCGCTACGAGATGATCTTCAAGAGTCCGGGCGGTCACAGTTTTCAGGAATTCGGCCTGCCGAGCGCGACCCATGCGCTGGGTCGCGCGGTCGCGAAAATCTCGGAGCTGCGGACACCCTCGGATCCGAAAACCACTTTCACAGTCGGAACGGTAAGTGGCGGCACATCCGTCAACGCCATCGCAGCCGAAGCCCGCATGACGATCGACATGCGATCGAATTCGACCGAAGAACTGTTGAAACTCGAAGCGAGGCTTCTCGATCAGGTGAAGGACGCAGTTGGTGAAGAAAACAAACGCTGGGGATCGGACAAGATCACTGTCGAGATCAAACTGATTGGCGACCGCCCGGCGGGCGTTGTCGCAGAAGACTCTCCCCTCGTGCAGGCGACGGCGCGTGCCGTGACCGCGCTGACCCGTGTGCCCCATGTCACCTTTGCCGGCTCCAGCACCGACTCCAATCTCGCGATGTCGCTCGGCATCCCCGCGGTGACCATCGGCGGCGGCGGCCAGGGCGGCAACTGGCATTCGCGCAATGAATGGTACAAGCCCGTCGACGCTTATATCGGGCCGCAGAATGCACTGCTGACGATGCTGGTGCTGACCGGCGTGGAGGGCGTAACCAAGCCGGTGCTGCCAGCGCGGCACTGAGTAACACGGCGAATACTGAAAGGATCGGCCTCACAATGGTTGCGAAATCCGGACAAATCCGTATCGGCATCGGCGGTTGGACTTTCGCGCCGTGGCGCGGGGTGTTCTATCCGGAGAAACTCACGCAAGCGAAGGAGCTCAGCTATGCAGCGTCCAAGCTGACCTCCATCGAGATCAACGGGACCTTCTACGGCTCGCAGAAGCCGGAGAGCTTTCGCAAATGGGCGCGCGAAGTGCCGGAGGATTTCGTGTTCTCGCTCAAGGGCCCCCGCTTCGCAACCAATCGCCGGGTGCTCGCCGAAGCCGGCGAAAGCGTGAACCGTTTCTACGATTCCGGCGTGCTCGAACTCGGTGACAAGCTCGGACCCGTTCTGTGGCAATTCGCGCCGACCAAGAAATTCGACGAAGCCGATTTCGGGAAGTTTCTCGAATTGCTGCCAACCGAGCTCGGTGGGCGCAAGCTGCGCCATGTGGTCGAGGTCCGCCACGACAGCTTCTGCGTGCCGGCCTTCATTGCGCTGCTACGGCAGTTCAAGATCCCCGTGGTATTCTCCGAACACGCCACCTACCCGGCCATTGCCGATGTCACCGGCGACTTCGTCTATCTGCGTTTGCAGAAGGGTGAGGACAGCATCAAGACTGCCTATCCACCGAAGGCGCTGGATGCCTGGGCCAAACGTTTCGAGACCTGGGCCGGCGGCGGCGAGCCAACCGACCTGCCGCGCGTCGATGATGCCAAGATCAAGAAGCAGCCACGCGACGTGTTCGCCTATGTGATCCACGAAGCCAAGGTGCGTGCACCGCATGGTGCCATGGCGTTGATCGAGCGGGTGACGTAGCGCCCGCCAGCATTACTCAATCGAGCTTGATGCCGGCCTCGCGGATCAGTTTTGTCCAGGTCGCATGTTCTGATGCGATGAAGCCATCGAGCTTGTCGTCCGGCATATCCCAGGGCTCGCCGCCGCTCTTCTCGAACCGCTCCTTCAGATCGGGCAACACCGCCCGAATATCCTGACGGAGTTTTGCGATCACCGCCGGCGGCGTTTTTGCCGGCACGAAAATGCCGAGCCATGAATCCACGTCGAGACCCGGCACGCCCGCTTCCGCCATGGTCGGGACGTCAGGCGCCAGCGGGCTCCGTTTCGACGACAGCACCGCGATGCCCCGCACCTGCCCCGTCTGCACATAAGGCAGCCCGGCAGCAATCGAGTCGAAGAACAGGTCGATGCGGCCTGCCAGCAGATCGGCGAAGGCCGGCGGAGATCCTCTGTAAGGCACCTCCTGCAGCTTGACGCCGGCGGACCTCATGAAGGCAGCGGCCACCAATTGCTGTCCGGTCCCGACGCCCGCGGTCGCCACGGTGATCGACCCCGGCTTGTCCAATGCAGCAGCAACGATCTCCTTCGGCGTCTGCTGCGGCAGATCCTTGCGGCCGACCATGATGTAGCCAAACTTGTAGACCAGCGCGACCGGCACGAAATCCTTCAGCGGGTCATAGGCGAGCTTGGCGTAAAGCGCGGAGTTGAAGGCCATGTTGGAAAGGCCGCCGACCATCAGCGTATAGCCGTCGGCCTCGCTCTGGGCCGCAGCCTGCGTGCCCACGACGGTGCCCGCTCCTGGCTTGTTCTCGACAAAGAACGCCTGCCCCGTTCGCTTCGCCAGCGCATCGGCGAGATGCCGCCCGACCAGATCGTAGCTGCCGCCGGGCGCGATCGGCACGATAATTCTGACCGGACGATCCGGATATGCGCCTTGCGCCAGAGATGTGGACTGAAACGACACAAGCGCGAGCGCGATTACGCCTAACGCACCAACCATGCGAGCCATCATTCCCCCGGTGATATCGGCCATTGAACTGGCGGAGTTTGTTGAGTTGACTATGTGCCATGTTGCAAATGGGAGCAACGCCTCGCGGCTGGCCGCGACATTGTGCCAATCATCTGTCGATCACGGGGTGCTCACATGGCCCGCAAGATACCTCGCCTCTTCACCGTCGGTTACGAGCAGACGCCAGCGAAAGCCGTGCTCGATGAACTGCAAAATGCCGGCGTCAAGCTGCTGGTCGATGTGCGTGCCGTCGCCGCATCGCGGCGACCGGGCTTCTCCAAGAATCAGCTCGCTGCCGGCCTCGACGAGCGCGGCATCGGCTACATCCATCTACGCGGACTGGGCACGCCCAAGGACGGCCGCGAAGCCGCACGTAGCGGCAAGCTCGCAGCGCTCGAGAAGATCTATATGGCTCATCTCAAGACACCGCAGGCACGCGAGGCGATGGATGAGCTGGCGGCGCTGGTGACGAAGTCCGGACCGGTCTGCATCCTCTGCTACGAGCGCGACCACGAGCACTGTCATCGGCGCTGGATCGCCGAGATCATCGAGGAGCGCGAAGGTGTCAAGGTCCAGAACCTGCTGCCGTCGCAGCTTTGAAGCCGCGCGACGATCTCACAGCAGTTTTTTCAGATTATTACTTATCCACACTGGACGTAGGCTTATCCCCAAGATAATCTACCTTAAGTTGCATTATTTTGTTGTGTTTCTGTTGCGTTGGGTGGGGGCTCGATGCGTTGGGGACTGGCGTTACGCGCTTTATGCGTTGCGGCGGCCGCATATTCCTGCGGCATGGCCTCGGCTCAGGATATCGGTGAGATCGACGCCACGATCGAACCGGCATCCGGCTCATCGAGCTTCTGGTCATCCCTGTTCGACACGCGTATCAAAAAACGGCGCGCCTTCGATTTTCTCTCCGGCGGCATGCCGGACCGCCTGATGTATTTCGGCGGTGTCGATGCGTCGCATTGGAGCCTCGGCGCCTATGGCGGCCTGCAATGGGCCCCCGCCGGCCTGAACAAGGACGGTTTCATTCTGCGTTTCTTTCTGTCGGAAAACCTCGAACGCTACACGACAGGCACGCGCTCCGACTACACCCAGATCAGCCGCGCGGCGATCCTGCCGGGCTACCTCATCCGAACCGGCAATCTGGAAGTTCAGCTCTTGGCTGGCCTCGATATGGAAGCCGACTATTTCTACCACGATCAGCGCCGCTCTCGGCTTCGCGCGATGCTCGGCGCGCGGGGCACGATGGATGTCTGGTGGGAGCCGACACGCGAGCTGATGCTGCAATATGCCATCTCGGGCACGACCATCGATACTGGCTATACCACGCGCATTGCAGCCGGCTGGCGCCTGTTCGATTTGTTCTGGATCGGCCCGGAGGCCGCACTGTCGAACGACTATTTCAGCCAGCAGACCCGGATCGGCGGCCATCTGACTGGCTTGCGCACCGGCCCCTACGAATGGTCATTCGCCGCGGGACACGTGCGGGACAATTTCGAGCGCCAGGGAGTCTATGCGCGCTTCGGCATGGTCATGCGACCGCCCCGGGCGCCATTCTTCGAGAACTGACGCAGCACTCAGCCCAAGCGCCAGATAGCCTGCGGCAGGTCATAGCCGCGGATCGGCACATCGCCGAGCAGCTCCGCGTCGCTGCAAGTGTCGCCCAAGGCATCGCGTATGGAAGCAGAGATCAGCAGTTGCGAGCCGAACTGTTTGTTGAGCGCCTCAAGCCGGGCCGCGAAGTTCACGGTATCGCCGATGACGGTGTATTCCTTGCGGCGCGGGGAGCCAACGTTGCCGGCAATCACGGCCCCAATATGAAGCCCGATGCCGATGCGCAGAGGCCATTCACTGTCCCGATTGCTTTTGTCGACAGCTATGAGCATCTCGCGTGCCGCTTGTACGGCGCAATGCGCCGCATTCGGATCCTCAATGGGCGCTCCGAACAGCGCGAGAAATCCGTCCCCGAGAAACTTGTTCACGATCCCGGAATGTCGATCCAGCACCTCGACCAATAGAGCAAAGGTCTCGTCGAGCCGATCCACCACCTCGCGGGGCGAATGCACACGGGTCGCTGCGGTAAAGTTACGGATATCGACGAACATCACCGCGACCTGACGCATCTCGGTCGTAGAGCTCGTTCCCGACGCCAGCAACTGCTCCACAACCTGCGGCGAGACATGCTGACCGAACAGATTGGTGACACGATCGCGCGCCGAAGTTGCCGCGATGCTCGCCTCGAACTGGCGACGGAGTTGCAAGCCGACCGCGCCTGCAAGAATACCGCAGAGCAGGACCATGGCGCTGCGGATAAGCTGAAACGCAAAATCCGGTGCCGGTTCCGAGGCGAATTGCACCGGATGATACAGCATGGCCAGCGCGAGCATCTGGGCGGCCGCGACAAAGCCCGTAAATGTCGACAGCCAGAAATCGAGCCGAAGCGTGGATAGAATGATGAAGATGAAATAGGACAAAGGCGCCGCAAATGCCAACGCCGCCGCCGGCCCCATCCAGCCCATATGGAGATGCAGTGCGGCCGTCGGAATGCTGGTCTCGATGAGTGCGCTCAGATAGCGCCGCCCCTGCGCAATATCCTCCCCTGCAGCGATGCGCTGATTGACCTTGTAAAGAACGAAGAACTCGAACAGCAGCAGCGGGCCCGTGATCATAAAAGACGATTTAAGATCGAACTGGCCGTTGGATATGCGCGCGAAGCTCGATGGCGCCAGCAGATAGGCGATGGACAGCGACAGCGTCACGATCACCACGGTGCCAATGACCGTCTTGACCCGCAACCGTTCGGTCAACAACATCTCGCGGCTCAGCGCCTTGCGAAATTCGCGAACGGACGGATCGGCGTCGGTGGCAGACTTCAGAAGTGTCCGGAAAAATTGAATCATTGCAGCAGTCTAGCTGCCGCAGGCCCATTGAACGAGATATTTGTCGGGGAGCTCTAGCCTTTGGCGTCGCAGGCCCAGGCGCGGATGACACATTCCTTACCGCCGTAGTCATAGCATTTCTTGGTCGCCTGGTTCAGCGAACTCGAAATACGGGGCGCCACGGCGTAGCCGTGTGCGCCGCAGGGATTCTTCATATCCACGGCGAAGGCTGCGCAGGCGCGCTTCATCGTTACGGTCGTGCATTCGCCCTTGCACTGCTTTTTAGCGGCCGCCAGCGCCGCCCCCTGCGCCGGATAGTCGAAGGCCTGGCCATAGGCACCGCACTTGCCCACGGCGAGGGCACCAGCGGCCGAAGCCACGTCCATGGCACCGACGCTCATCAACAAGGCAACGGCGAGAATCGCGCGACGACGCGCGGCAACGAACAGTGACAATTTCCCCTCCCCCGAGGTCGATCGAGGCAGACGCTAAAGGAAGGGCGTTTCAACTTGGTGAACGAAAGTGCAATGCGGCGGCCCGCCGCATACGCCATGCGTTAGCCGCTCCGCGCGTCTTCCAGCGCCTGCGGTGTATCGATATCGAGGAAGGCGCCGTGACCTTCGACCGCCACATCGGCAACGGCTTCGGCGTGCTTCATGATCAGGTGCCGAGCGCCGATATCGCCGTCCAACGTCATCAACTCGTTGAAGAAGCGCCGAGACCACAACACGGGATTACCGCGACGGCCCTCGCTTACAGGGACGACGATGAGGTTGCCGCGATCCGGCGCGAAGGCTTCGATCAACCGGTCGATCAAGCGGGCATCGATCAGCGGCATGTCGCCGAGACAGACCACAGCTCCATTGGCATCGGCCGGGACCGCCGCGATGCCGGCTTTCACCGAACTGGCAAGGCCATCGGCAAAATCAGGGTTGTAGACGAACGTGACTTTGAGTCCGGCCAGCGCCTTCTCGACCTCTGGCGCCTGATGACCTGTCACCACCGTTACGCTCGACGCTTTCGATGCGATCGCCTGTTCGGCGACGATCCGGACCAATGCCTTGCCGTTGAGTTCGGCGAGCAGCTTGTTCGGCCCGCCCATTCGGGTCGAGCGGCCCGCAGCCAGAACGACCGCCGCGACATTGCTGTTGCCGTCGCTGCCAACGGGCACGCGCGGTTGCGGCCGGGTGACGATTTCCATCAGCAGACCGCCGACGCCCATACCGGTGAGATCGGCGCGGGTAACCTTGAGGCCGGCCAGCAGCCGCATCAGCACCCAGTCGAAGCCGTTCTCAACTGGGGAGCGCGCACAGCCCGGCGCACCCAGCACCGGCACGTTGCCGGCCCTGCCGATCAGAAGCAGATTGCCGGGATCGACCGGCATGCCGAAATGTTCGATGGCGCCGCCGATTTGCTCGATCGCCGACGGAATGACGTCACGGCGGTCGGCAATGGCCGAGGCGCCGAACACAATCACCAGCTCGGCGCCGAGCCCGAGCAGTTCCTTGATTGTTTTCGCCAGCACTTTCTCGTCGTGCGGCACGCGGCGCTCGGCGATGATCTTCGCACCAGCAGGCGCAAGGCGCTCTTCGGTCACACGCAGTGTCTTGTCGATCACCTTCGGCGACAGCCCCGGCAACAGCGTCGAGACGATGCCGACTTTCTTGACCGTGTAAGGCGCGATTCTCATTGCGCCGCCCGAGGCAACCTGGACGGCCGCGTCGCGCAGCGTACCGGCGACGCCGAACGGGATCAGCTTGACGGTCGCGATCATCTCGCCTTCGACCACCGGCTTGTAGGCCGCCAGCGTTGCAAAGGTGATCGCTTCATCGACCGCATTGATGCGATCGACGATGGCGCGATCGACGACCAGCACGCCCGGCGCCCCCGCAAACAGATTGGCGCGGCCCGTGAAGGCGCGCTCAACATTGACGCCCTCGCCCGCCACTGCCTGCGCGATGCTGGCGGCTGCGACGTCCTCGGACACGTCGCCCTCTTCGAGACGTACGACGACCACGTCCTTGACGCCCGCGCCGGTCAGCGCGGCGACTTCATCGGGACCGATAGTGGTTCCCTTCTTGAGAACAAGCGAGCCCTGACGCAGTGTGTGGACGGTCACGCCGCCAAGTGCATCCGCCGGACTGGCGGGACCGAACTTCATGGGTTGCTCACTTTGGACAATTCCGCGGGTATCGTCTTGGGCATCCGTAGTTCGGCGGTGATCTCGGCCATGATCGAGACCGCGATCTCCGATGGCGAAACAGCACCGATATTGAGACCGATCGGCGCCTTGATCCGCGCGAAGTCAGCCTCGCTGACGCCCTGCGCCTTCAGCCGGTCGCCGCGCTTGGCGTGGGTTTTTCGCGAGCCCAGCGCGCCGATATAGAAGCAGTTATTCTCGAACGCGTGCAGCAGCGCGGGATCGTCGATCTTCGGATCATGGGTCACGGCGACGAAGGCTGTGTAGTGATCGATGTTGAGGCCCGGCAGCGCCTCATCCGGCCATTCGGCGATCAGCTTCACGTCCGGGAAACGCTCGGGGCTGGCAAAGGCTGTGCGCGGATCGACCACCGTCACATCGTAATCCAGCGACCGCGCCAGCGGCGCCAAAGCCTGGCTGATATGGACGGCGCCGATGATCACGAGCCGCGCGGTCGGCGCGTAGACGTTGAAGAACAGCTTCGTGCCGTCAGCCTCGACCATCGCGCTCTTGCCCATGCGGAGCTGCTTCTCGAGCTCGGCATGCAGCGGATCGGCGCCGAAATCGGCGGCCTTCACCAGGCGTTGTGTTCCATCGGATATATCGGTGATCAAAATAACGGGGCGCCGAGCGGCGCGTTCCGCGTTCAGGGTGGCGAGCGTCTCGGCTTTCACGACTGCCCCACCTTCTCGACGAACACGCGGATGGTGCCGCCACAGGACAGGCCGACATTCCACGCGGTCTCGTCAGCCACGCCGAATTCGAGCAATTTGGGCTCGCCACTCGCAATCACATCGAGCGCCTCGGTGACCACGGCGCCTTCGACGCAACCGCCGGAGACCGAGCCCAGGAAGGTGCCATCGTCATTGATGACGAGATTCGAGCCTGCGGGACGCGGCGCCGAACCCCAGGTCTCAACCACGGTGGCCAGCGCCACGCCGTGCCCGGCCCTCTGCCACGCCTCGGCGGCCTGCAGGATGTCTTCATCGCGATTGAGCATGGAAGCCTCTCTTAAGCTGCGGGCCGGATCAGGCTGCGGTGATGGACCGGGGGCGCCGATGACAGCGCCTTGATCAGTCCGTCGATCGAACTCAAATTATGTACCGGGCGGAATTCGTCAACGTGCGGGAGCATCATTTTGATGCCCTGAGCTTTCGGCTCGAACCCATCGAAGCGCAACAACGGGTTGAGCCAGATCAGCCGCCGGCAGGAGCGATGCAGCCGGTCCATCTCGAAGGCCAGTTGGGAATCCGCCTCCCGCTCCAAACCGTCGGAAATTAGCAGCACGATGGCCCCTTGGCCGAGCACGCGGCGTCCCCACAGCTTGTTGAAGTTGTGCAGCGACGCGGAAATGCGCGTGCCGCCGGCCCAGTCTTCCACCGAGGCCGAGCATGAGGCGAGCGCCTCGTCGGGATCGCGCGAGCGCAGCGCCCGCGTCACATTGGTCAGCCTTGTGCCGAACAGGAAGACCGAGACGCGCTTGCGGGCGTCCGTAATGGCATGAAGGAAGTGCAGGAACAGCCGGGTATATTCACTCATCGAGCCGGAGATATCGAGCAATGCGACAATCGGCGCCGGCTTATCGATCAGGCCTAGTCTGCGGATATCGATGATGTCGCCGCCCGTGCGCAGGCTGCCGCGCAGCGTGCGCCGCAGATCGAGCCGCGCGCCGTGCTTGTCCGGCTGGGTGCGGCGCGTGCGCAGTTCAGCTTGCGGCAGTCGCATATTGGCGATAGCGCGCGTGACTTCGGCGATCTCCGCTGCGCTCATCTGCGCAAAATCCTTCTTCTGCAGCACTTCGCGGTCGGAGACCGAGAGCCTGATCTCCTGCTCCTGCGGCGCCTCTCGCTCTGTGCCCTGCGCCGGCTGCGCCATCGCCTCCTGCACGCGGCGCGAGGCCGGCGGCGGCTTGCGCTTGGCATCGTCGGGCAGCGGCACCGAATCCAGCATCTGCTTCCATTCGTCGGCCGCACGGAAGAACAGATCGAAGGCCTGGGCAAACACCAGCGCATGCTCGTGGCGTTTGACGAAGATCGCTTCCAACGTCGTAAACACGTCAGCGCGCTTGCCGATCTCGATCATCTGCAAGGCATTCAGCGCATCGATCACCGCACCCGGCCCGACCGGAAGCCCGGCGGCGCGGAGCGCACGCGCAAAGCCGATGACATTATCTGCCATCTGGCCAGTCGGTGGGTTGAGATGGTCGATGGGCAAACCTAACTCCGTCGTTGCCTCTACCGTCATTCCGGGGCGAACGCGCCCTCGCGTTCGAACCTCAGCCACTCCAATTGGAGTGGCGGGGAATCCCGCAATGTTTTGCACGATGAACATCTCGAGGTTCCGGGTTCGACGCAAGTGCGTCGCCCCGGAACGACGAGCGTGTTAGGTGTCGCTCGTCGCTTCCTTGATCACCTTCGCCAGCGCATCGCCCTGCATGCGCTGGATATCGTCCTGATACTTCAACAGCGCGCCCAGCGTATCGCCCACCACCTGCGGCGTCAGCGAGCGGGCGTCGAGTTCGGTCAGCGCGGTCGCCCAGTCCAGAGTCTCGGCAACGCCCGGCGACTTGTAGAAATCCTGATCGCGCAGTGCCTGCACGAATCTCACCACCTGCTGCGAGAGCTTTGCGGAGATGCCTGGCACCCGCGACTTGACGATGGCGAGTTCGCGCTCGGCGTTGGGATAGTCGACCCAGTGATACAGACAGCGCCGCTTCAGCGCGTCGTGAATCTCGCGGGTGCGGTTCGATGTGACGATGACGATGGGCGGGGCCGGCGCCTTCACGGTGCCGAGTTCAGGAATGGTCACCTGAAAGTCGCTGAGGATTTCGAGGAGATAGGCTTCGAACGCCTCGTCCGCACGATCGAGTTCGTCGATCAGGAGCACCGGCGCGCCGTTGACGTCCGGCTCGAGCGCCTGCAGCAGCGGACGCTTGATCAGGTAGCGCTCGGCGAAGATGTCGCTGGCCAGCTGATCGCGGTCGGTATCGCCGGCCGCTTCCGCCAGACGGATCGCGATCATCTGCGAGGCGCTGTTCCACTCATAGACAGCGGACGAGACATCGAGACCTTCATAGCACTGCAGCCGGATCAGCTTGCGGCCAAGCGCGGCCGACAGCACCTTGGCGATTTCGGTCTTGCCGACGCCGGCCTCGCCTTCGAGAAACAGCGGCCGGCCCATTTTCAGCGAGAGATAGGTGACTGTCGCCAGCGAACGCTCGGCGAGATAGCCGCGCGATGTCAGCAATTCCAGCATGCCATCGACGGAGGTGGGGAGCGCCGATGGCTTAGTCATGAGAGAACCAATCCGGGAAAGTGCGGACCTGACAAATATCAGGCCCGGTTGTTGGCAGCTTCGACCGCACGCTTGGCCAGCACGCCGATCAGATGCGCGCGATATTCGGCGCTGCCATGGAGATCGCTGTTGAGGCCTTCGGCCGGCACCGTAAGCCCGTCCAGCGCCTTTGGCGAGAACCGCTTCTGCAGCGCAGCCTCGAACTCCTCGACGCGGAACACGCCATCCGAGCCCGCACCGGTGACGGTGACGCGCACGCCCGAGGGCAGACGCGCCACGAACACCCCGACCAGCGCGTAGCGCGAGGCCTGGTTGCGGAACTTGATATAGGCGGCCTTCTTCGGCACGGGGAAGGAGACCTTGGTAATAATCTCGTCGGCCTCCAGCGCGGTCGTGAACAAGCCCTGGAAAAATTCTTCTGGCTTCAGCTTGCGCTTGTTGGTGGTGATGGTGGCACCGAGGGCCATCACGGCTGCGGGATAGTCCGCGGTCGGATCGTTATTGGCGAGCGAACCACCTATGGTGCCCTTGTGGCGCACAGCGGGATCGCCGATCAGGCCGGCGAGCTCGGCCAGCGCTGGGATGGCTTCACCAACGATCGGCGATGCCGCGACGGCGGCATGCTTGGCCAGCGCGCCGATCACCAGCGAACGGCCCTTCATTTCGATGCCGTCGACGCCCTCGATATGCGAGAGATCGATGATGTGCGGCGGCGCGGCCAGACGCTGCTTCATGACCGGCACCAGCGTATGACCGCCGGCGATCAGCTTGGCGTCCTCGTTCTTGATGAGGAGATTGGCGGCCTGCCGCACGGTCGACGGACGATGATATTTGAATTCGTACATGGGTGGGATCCCTGATTCGCGGTGCGCGATTATCGTTGTGCGTCGTTATGCGAGATCGGACTTCGCCATCGCCTTGGCGCCGGCTGCGATCGACGCCACGATGTTCTGATAACCGGTGCAGCGACAGAGATTGCCTTCGAGTTCTTCGCGGATCAGGTGATCGCTGAGATCATGCCCCTTGCGATGCACGAGGTCGACCGCGGTCATGATCATGCCCGGGGTGCAAAAGCCGCACTGCAGGCCATGATGCTCGCGAAACGCCTCCTGCATCGGATGCAGCGGCGCACCGTCGGCGGCGAGGCCTTCGATGGTCTTCACCTCGTGACCGTCGGCCATGACAGCGAGCGTGGTGCAGGACTTCACGGCCTTGCCGTCGAGATGCACAACGCAGGCGCCGCATTGCGACGTGTCGCAACCCACATGGGTGCCGGTGAGCCGCAGATTCTCACGCAGAAACTGCACCAGCAATGTGCGCGGATCGATATTGCCGGTGACGGGATTGCCGTTCACGATCATCGAGATTTTGGCCATATGCACTCTCTTGGTCCGCGTCCCATTGCGTGGCGACACGGTCATTAAAATCATTCCAAATGCATAATATGGCCCATCCCGGCAATGAGCAACCTCAAGTCGGGACGGTCTCTGGTGTGTTTTTCTGCGGTATCAAGCACACTTGATCGCCGCTATCAGACGCTCCGCACCTTAGCCTTGAACGGCTTTGGCGAAATTTGCGAAGAACTCGTCGGCGATCTTCTTGGCCGAGCCGTTGATCAGGCGCTGACCGAGCTGGGCCAGCTTGCCGCCGATCTGGGCTTCCACATTGTAGGTCAGGAGTGTGCCGCCGTCCTTGTCGGTCAGACCGACGACAGCGCCGCCCTTGGCAAAGCCGGCGACGCCGCCCTCGCCCTCACCGGTGATCTTGTAGCCATTGGGCGGATCGAGATCGCTCAGCGTGACCTTGCCCTTGAAGCGGGCCGAGACCGGGCCGACCTTGATCTTGGCCGTGGCGCGGAAGCCGCCCTCCTCTGTAGTCTCGAGCTCTTCGCAGCCCGGGATGCAGGCCTTCAGCACTGCGGGGTCGTTGAGCTTTCCCCATACCACTTCGCGGGGCGCGGCAAGCTGGACTTCACCGCTCATCGTCATGGCCATGGGTCTGTCTCCTGAATTTGTCGCCGTCCGGAATTGAGGCTGTCATCCCCAAGGGATTGAACCCTCAATCCCAAGTAATGCACGGACGGCGCAAAGGAAAGACCGTCCGGCGAGATGGGGCGATGCCTATTCGCAGTGCAACAGACGACGGCGACAAGAAGATTGCGGGGGATTGGCAGACTCTCGCCGGAATGGTTAGGTCCCGCACAGATGAGCACATCCCTGTCCCCTCTGCTGGCACCCTTGTTGTCGAGCCCCGCGATGCGTGCGGTTTGCGATGATACCGCCCATTTGCAGCATATGCTCGACTTCGAAGCCGCACTGGCGCGGGCCGAGGCCGCAGTCGGGGTGATTCCCGCCAGCGCGGTGGCGGCCATCGAGGCCGCCTGCAAAGCCGACCAGTTCGATCTCGCTGCACTCGCCGATGCAGCCACGCGTTCCGGCAATCTCGCCATCCCGCTGGTCAAGACGCTCACCGCCAAAGTGGCGAAGGCCGACGCCGAAGCCGCGCGCTACGTACATTGGGGCGCCACCAGCCAGGACGTCATCGACAGCGCAACCATGCTCGGCCTGCGTGTCGCGATCGACGCCCTGCTCGCGGATCTCGACCGCGCCATCGCCGGCTTTGCAGCACTGGCGATCAAGCACCGCAACACCGCTGTGGTCGCCCGCACCTGGTTGCAGCACGCGCTGCCGATGCCATTCGGGCTGAAGCTCGCTGAATATGCCTCGGCACTGCATCGCTCGCGCCTGCGCCTGAAACGATTGCGCGCCGAAGGTCTCGCACTGCAATTTGGCGGCGCCGCCGGCACGCTGGCTGCGCTCGGCGACAAGGGGCTCATCGTTGCAGAGCAACTCGCCAAGGAATTGCAGTTGCCGCTCCCCGATGCGCCGTGGCACACGCATCGTGATCGTATCGCGGACGTTGCTTCGGTGCTGGCGATCCTGTCCGGCAGTTGCGGCAAGATCGCCCGCGACGTCTCGCTGATGATGCAGACCGATGTCGGCGAAGCGTTCGAGCCCTCTGGCGAAGGCCGCGGCGGCTCCTCCACCATGCCGCACAAGCGCAACCCCGTGGCATCGGCCTCTGCGCTTGGCGCCGCGACCATGGCGCCGAATCTCGCTGCAACGATCTTTGCCGCTCAGATCCAGGATCACGAACGCAGTGCCGGACCGTGGCACGCGGAATGGCCGACGCTGCCGACGCTCCTGCTGGTGACATCGGGCGCTCTTGCCGCCATTGTCGATATCGCCGAAGGACTCGAGGTCGACACCGAGCGAATGCGCCTCAATCTCGATGAAACCAACGGGCTCATTATGGCGGAAGCCGTGACCTTTGCGCTCGCCGAAAAGCTCGGCAAGAGCGACGCCCATCATCTGGTCGAGGCCGCCACCAAGCGCGCCGTCGCCGAGAAGAAACATCTGCGCGATATTCTCACGGCCGATCCCAAGGTCAATGCGCAGCTCAACGCCGCCGCCATCGCCAAACTGTTCGAGCCGATGGACTATCAGGGTGTCTCGCAAGCCCTGATCGACCGCCAGCTCGCCTCACTCAAGTAATAAAGAAACGCGGGAGACACACCATGCCCATGATCGACGCCCACGGCTGCCTGCTGAATGTCTCCGTGGAGGGCCGCGACAGCGGGCCGACGCTGATGATGTCGAACTCGCTTGGCTGCACCATGGCGATGTGGGAGCCGCAGATGCCGGCGCTGACAAAGCTGTTTCGTGTGATCCGCTACGATCGCCGCGGCCACGGCAAGTCCGGCATGAACGGCCCGACCTCGATGGAACGCTACGGCAAGGATGTGCTGGCGATCCTCGA
Organism: Tardiphaga sp. OK245; assembly: GCF_900108575.1. Lineage (NCBI taxonomy): Bacteria > Pseudomonadati > Pseudomonadota > Alphaproteobacteria > Hyphomicrobiales > Nitrobacteraceae > Tardiphaga > Tardiphaga sp. OK245. The sequence continues at coordinate 173,046 of NZ_FNWZ01000001.1, forward strand.
CGACCTCAACATCGATAAGGTGCACTGGTGCGGGTTATCGATGGGCGGCATGGTCGGCCAGTGGTTAGGCGCCAACGCGCCTGAGCGTTTCAACAAGATCATCCTGGCCAACACCAGCTGCTACTATCCGGATCCGACCAACTGGCATAACCGCATCAAGGCGGTGCGCGAGGGTGGCCTCAAAGCGGTGGCCGATGCCGTCATCGGCGGCTGGCTCACCGCCGACTTCCGCGAGCGCGAGCCAGAGACCACCGCGAAGATGAAGGCGATGCTGATCGCCTCGCCGGTCGAAGGTTATCTCGCCGCCTGCGAGGCACTGAGCACGCTCGATCAGCGCGCGCTGCTGCCCAAGATCAAAAGCCCAACGCTGGTGATCGCCGGCCGTCAGGACAACGCAACACCGGTTGCGGCTGGTGAACTGATCCGCAGCAACATCCCCGGCGCGAGCATGACTCTGTTGGACGCCGCACACATCTCGAACGTCGAACAGCCCTACGCTTTCACTGACGCCGTCGTTGGCTTCCTGACACAGCGCTGAACGGAGACCTAAGATGGACGAGCAACAGCGCGCCGCCGAAGGCACCGCAAAACGCCGCAAGGTTCTCGGCAATGCCTGGGTCGACAAATCGGCCGCCGGGAAAAACGCATTCAATGCGGATTTTCTCGACCTGATCAGCCGCTACGCCTGGGGCGAGATCTGGACGCGGCCGCATTTCGACGACCGCACGCGCCGCGTATTGGTGATCGGCACCATGCTCGCACTCGGCCAGTGGGACGAATTCCGCATGCATGTGCGCGCCGCCCTCACCGAAGGCGGCTTCACACCGGACGACATCAAGGAAATCCTGCTGCAACAGGCAATCTATTGCGGCGTGCCGGCGGCCAATCACGCTACCAAGGAAGCCGGAGTGATCATCAAAGAGCTCGGGCTGGCCATTTAGGCGACCTTTTATTTAGGCAACCTTCTGTAAAAGCTCCGCGTCGTTGGCTGCCTTGCCCGGCTGCCCGGGATCAAGCTCCTGCGCCGCCGCGCGGCGTAGCGGCGGCTCGATCGCCAGCAGCACTGCAGCGCCGAGCATCAACAGCAATTCTGTGATGTGCAGCCGCATCGCGGCGATCTCGCCGACCTTCGATGCCATCATCATGCTGGCGAACGAGATCACGCCGCCGATGCCAAGCGCCATCATCAACGCTTCGTCGCAGCCGCCCGTCTTGCGGATTTTCGGGCGTGTGATGAACACCAGGAATACCGTGAAGAAAGCAACCACCGTCAGCTTGCCGACGGCGAGCAGCCACGCATAGCGCACCGTGCCCATGCTGGAAAATTGCATGTAGTCGCTGAGAAACAGCGCCAGTGAAATATTGGGGCGCTCATAGAAGCCCTGGATCGGCGAGACCATGATGCGGAACGCGAAGATCGTCCAGGTCGGGATGAAATAGCAGGCGATCAGCGCGCCCGTGAACGTGCTGATCCGCCAAGTCTGAAACGTACCAGTCTGAAACGTGCCAGCCTGCAGAGTTCCACCCTGATGGGCTCCGGTCTGGTCTGCGCTGCTCTGATCCATCACGTCGTCCACCGCTCTGCCGGCGACTCGCAGGAGTCGCACGCCTGCGCCGACGTAACGCCCGTTCAATCAGACGGACAACGTAAACCAATTGGTAACCTTAATTCGAAAATTGCCGGGATAACGGCGGGGAAATACGATCGGGACTTGCCAAACGAAAAGCCCCGCCTTTCGGCGGGGCCTTCCACATGGGTCGCTGAGAACGACCCAAATCTCGATTGATGTCTGCCTGACGGCCTATCTCTGGCCCTGCCGGCCCGGGTCCTGCTCGTGGTCGGGCTTCATTCCACCGCCCTGCTGCTGACCGGGCTTCTGGCCCTGCTGCCCGGGGTTCTGGCTCTGCTGGCCTGGCTTCTGCTGACCGGGCTTTTGCTGGTTCTGATTGGACATTCTTCAATCTCCTGTGTTGAACCATTCAACGCCCGACAACGTGCAGCCCCGATCTTCGTTTCGGTTCCCACGTGATGATTGCAAGGCCGTTGCACGGCGCAACTGTGACATCGGAACAGCCGTAAATAAGGCGGGGGATTTGTGTGCGCTGCGGCGCAAGTGAACGGACGCCAATCGCCGCGAAAAACAGCATGTACAGGCTACTTTAGCCGCACCGGCCCCTGTTGCCGCCTCCAATGGCCGCTGTTAGAAAACGATACAACGACGCAATGATCCGGCTGCCGGATCATGGTGGCGCCTCACTCGAATTCGGCAGCGCATGGATTATTTCGCCCAGCAACTGATCAACGGACTCGTGCTCGGCTCCATCTATGGCCTGATCGCGATCGGCTACACGATGGTCTACGGCATCGTCGGCATGATCAATTTCGCCCATGGCGACATCTTCATGATCGGCGGCTTCATCGCGCTGATCACTTTTCTCATCCTGGTGTCGATCGGCCTTACCGCGGTGCCGGTGATCTTGCTACTGGTGCTTCTGGTCTCGATGGCAATCACCTCGCTCTATGGCTGGACCATCGAGCGCATCGCCTACCGTCCCCTGCGCCACTCCTTCCGCCTCGCGCCGATGCTGTCGGCGATCGGCATGTCTTTCGTGCTGACCAATTTCTCGCAGGTCGCACAGGGCGCCCGCGTCAAGCCGGTGCCGCCGATCATCACCGGCGGCTATACGCTGCATGAAGGCGCCGATGGTTTCGTGGTGCGCCTCTCCAACATCCAGATCATCGTGGTTATCACCACCATCGTGCTGCTGGCGCTGTTCACCTGGCTGGTCGCGCGCACGCGCCTCGGCCGCGACATGCGCGCTTGCGAACAGGACCAGACCATGGCCTCGCTGCTCGGCGTCGATGTGGACCGCACCATCTCCATGACCTTCGTGATCGGCGCTGCGCTCGCCGCCGTCGCGGGGATGATGTACCTGCTCTATTACGGCCTCGTGGATTTCTTCATGGGCTTCGTTGCCGGCATCAAGGCGTTCACGGCCGCCGTGCTCGGCGGTATCGGCTCGCTGCCCGGCGCCATGCTCGGAGGCTTGCTGATCGGCCTGATCGAGACATTGTGGGCCGCCTACTTCTCCACCGAATACAAGGACGTCGCCGCCTTTTCGATTCTGATCGTGGTGCTGATCTTCCTGCCGACCGGCCTGCTCGGCCGCCCCGAAGTCGAAAAAGTCTGACGGGATCCAAGTGGCAGCAATCGCATCACAAGCAAAGACTGCCCGCGGCCCGGACGCCGCATTCATCCTCAAGAAGGCTGTGATCTCCGCGCTGGTGGCGCTGGTGCTGTTCTCGCTGATGATCGGCATCCGAACCGAAGCCGGCTCCGACGGACAGCTGACCTGGTGGACCCGCTTCGGCGATCTCGCCGCGATGGTCGCCGTGGTGTTCGGCGGCAGTATCGTCATGGAGCTGCTGCGCCGCTGGTGGGGGCCGGTGGGTACTGCGCGCGTGATGCCGCCTTCGGCGACCAAGGCATTCTCCTTCGCCGGCCGTGCGCTGGTGCCGGCGCTGTTGATCTTCACCTTCCTCGTCCCCGTGATCTTTTACGACGAGCGCTACATCCTCGATCTCGGCATTCTCGTGCTGACCTACGTGATGCTCGGCTGGGGCCTCAATGTGGTTGTCGGCCTCGCCGGCCTGCTCGATCTCGGCTATGTCGCCTTCTATGCCGTCGGCGCCTATTCCTACGCGCTGCTGGCCACCAATTTCGGCCTGTCGTTCTGGATCTGCCTGCCGCTCGCCGGAATCCTCGCCGCGTTCTTCGGCGTGCTGCTCGGCTTTCCAGTCCTGCGGCTGCGCGGCGACTACCTCGCGATCGTTACCCTGGCCTTTGGCGAGATCATCCGCCTCGTCATCATCAACTGGCAGACGCTGACCGGCGGTCCCAACGGCATCTCCGGCATTCCGCGCCCAACCATGTTCGGCATTCCGCTGACGCCCGGCGATGACGGCCTCGCTGTCCTCCTTCGCATCGAGTTCTCGCCGACCCACCGTATCGTCTTCCTGTTCTATCTGATCCTCGCCCTCGCACTGCTCACCAACTGGGTCACCATCCGCCTGCGCCGCCTACCGATCGGCCGCGCCTGGGAAGCGCTGCGCGAAGACGAAGTTGCCTGCCGCGCGCTCGGTATCAACACAACGACGACGAAGCTCACCGCCTTTGCCACCGGCGCCATGTTCGGCGGCTTCGCCGGCGCGTTCTTCGCGACCCGTCAGGGCTTCATCAGCCCGGAATCCTTCACCTTCCATGAGTCGGCGCTGGTGCTGGCCATCGTCGTGCTCGGCGGCATGGGCTCACAGCTCGGCGTAGCGCTCGCAGCGCTGGCGATGATCGGCGGTTTCGAACTGTTCCGCGGGCTCGAGCAATTCCGCATGTTGGTATTCGGCGGCGCCATGGTGCTGCTGATGATCTGGCGCCCGCGCGGCCTGATCGGCCACCGCGCTCCCACCGTCTTTCTCGAACGCAATACGGCAATCTCGTCCGACCTCGTCAAAGAGGGACACGGATGAACATCAACGACATCCTCAGCGTTGAAAATCTGACGATGCGCTTCGGCGGCATCGTGGCCGTCAACGATCTCTCCTTCACGGCCGAGCGCGGCAAGATCACTGCGCTGATCGGTCCCAACGGCGCCGGCAAGACCACCGTCTTCAATTGCATCACCGGCTTCTACAAGCCGACATCCGGCACCATCAAGCTGCACCACAGCGACGGTGAATGGCGGCTGGAGCGGCTGAACGATTTTCGCATCTCCAAGATCGCCAAGGTTGCGCGCACCTTCCAGAATATCCGGTTGTTTCCCGGGATGACCGCACTGGAAAACCTGATGGTGGCGCAGCACAACACGCTGATGCGCGCTTCGGGCTTCACTCTTCTCGGCCTGTTCGGCGTGCCCAGCTATCGCGCCGCCGAGAAGGCTGCGATCGACCTCGCGCGCTACTGGCTCGATCAGATCGGCCTGCTGGAGCGCGCTGACGATGCCGCCGGCAACCTGCCTTATGGGGACCAGCGCCGCCTCGAAATCGCGCGTGCGATGTGTACCGAACCCGCACTGCTCTGCCTCGACGAACCCGCCGCCGGCCTCAATGCCCGCGAGAGCGCGGCACTCAATGAGTTGCTGCTGAAGATTCGCGCCGAACATGGCACATCGATCCTGCTCATCGAGCATGACATGTCCGTCGTGATGCAGATCTCCGACCATATCAACGTGCTCGATTACGGCGTGAAGATCGCCGACGGCACGCCTCAGCAAATTCGCGACAATCCCAAAGTCATCGCCGCCTATCTCGGCGCGGATGAAGAGGAAGCCATCGCGGTGATGGAGGGCGAGACGTGAGCGCCGCCCCCATGCTCGCCATCACTGGCCTGCACGCATCCTATGGCAAGATCGAAGCGCTGAAAGGCGTCGATCTCGACATCAAGCGCGGCGAGATCGTCGCACTGATCGGTGCCAACGGTGCCGGCAAGTCGACACTGATGATGACGATCTTCGGCAAGCCGCGGGCGCGCTCGGGCGTGATCACCTATGACGGGACGGACATCACCGACCTACCGACCCACGAGATCTCGCGCATGCGCATCGCGCAATCACCCGAAGGCCGCCGGATTTTCCCGCGTATGAGCGTGGCGGAAAATCTGCAGATGGGCGCCGACGTCAATGAGAGCAGTCCTGCCGAACGCGCGGGCAGCCTCGACAAGGTGTTGACGCTGTTTCCGCGCCTGAAGGAGCGCATGACCCAGCGCGGCGGCACGCTGTCCGGCGGCGAGCAGCAGATGCTGGCCATCGGCCGCGCACTGATGAGCCGCCCGCGCCTGCTGCTGCTCGACGAACCCTCCCTGGGTCTGGCACCGCTGATCGCCAAGCAGATTTTCGATGCAATCCGCGTGCTCAACAAGCAGGACGGATTGACCGTGCTGATCGTCGAACAGAACGCCAATCACGCGCTGCGTCTGGCCCATCGCGGCTATGTCATGGTCAATGGATTGATCACCCTCTCGGGCACCGGCGCCGAATTGCTGAAGGCCCCGGAGATCCGTTCCGCCTATCTCGAAGGCGGCCGACACGGCTGACGGATCGATATCCTTCATCAAATGACGCGCAGCGCGATGCAAACAATCGACACTATTCTGAAGGTAGAATGATGCGCCAATCGCGATTCCGTCACGGCGTCGCGTTTGTCTGCATTCGAACGGAACACGGGGACTCCCTATGAAATTCATCAAACTCATCGGCCTGACGGCGGGTGCTTCGATTGCGCTGGCGTCCGTTGCACTGGCGCAGGATATTCCTGTCGCCGTCGCATCCTCGATGACCGGCAGCGAATCTGCCTTCGGCCGCCAGTTCAAGAATGGCGCCGAACTTGCCGTCGCCGATATCAACGCCGCTGGCGGTCTGTTGAACAAGAAGCTGGCGCTACAGGTCGGCGATGACGCCTGCGATCCCAAGCAGGCACGCTCGATTGCCGAGAAATTCGCCAGTGCGCGCATCCCGTTCGTCGCCGGTCACTATTGTTCGTCGTCGTCGATCCCGGCGTCGGAAGCCTATGCCGACGGCAATGTGCTGCAGATCTCGCCGGGCTCGACCAATCCGCTATTCACCGAACGCAAGCTCGCCAATGTGCTGCGCGTCTGCGGCCGCGACGATCAGCAGGGTTTTGTCGCCGGCGAGTACATTGCCAAGAACTACAAGGGTAAGAATATCGCGATCCTGAACGACAAGACGACCTATGGAAAAGGCCTCGCCGACGAGACCAGGAAGGCGCTGAACAAGGCCGGCACTACCGAGAAGATGTTCGAGAGCTACAACAAGGGCGACAAGGATTTTAATGCGATCGTCTCGCGCCTGAAGCGCGACAATATCGATCTGGTTTACGTGGGCGGCTATCACCAGGAAGCCGGCCTCATCGTGCGCCAGATGCGCGACCAGGGCCTTAAGACGGTGCTGATGGCGGGCGACGCTATCAACGACAAGGAGTTTGCCTCGATCACCGGCCCGGCTGCGGAAGGCACGCTGTTCACCTTCGGTCCCGATCCGCGCAACAAGCCGACCGCCAAGGCGATCGTCGACCGCTTCAAGGCCAAGAACATCGATCCCGAGGGCTACACGCTCTACACCTATGCGGCGTTCCAGGTCTGGTCGCAGGCCGTCGCCAAGGCCGGCACCACCGACACCAAAAAGGTGATGGACGTGATCAAGGCCGGCGAATGGGACACTGTACTCGGCAAGCTGGCCTTCGACGCCAAAGGCGACATCAAGGCGATCGACTATGTCGTCTACAAGTGGGACGCCAAGGGCGACTACGCCGAACTGAAGCAATAAGCCTGCAGGCCGCACCTCTCTGCGCACAGCCAGAGGTGCGGCTCGGCTCGCGAAAGCGCTTGCGACGACCTGCCGCAGTCGGAGTCACAGGCAGGCTGTCTGCGGCCGAAAATTGCCGATGACTCGGCATCAAAATAAGTTGAGAATGATCCTATCGTTCGGGCGGCCGGATTGCGTTTGTGGCCGAAAACTCTTTGCGAGGATCATCCCCATGAAACCATTGAATGTAATCGGCCTGGCCTTTGCCGCGTCGCTGCTCTCAACCGCAGCTTTTGCACAGGACATCAACGTCGCGGTCGCCGGCCCGATGACAGGCGGCGAATCGGCCTTCGGCCGCCAGATGAAGAACGGCGCCGACCAGGCTGTGGCCGATCTCAACGCCGCTGGCGGCGTGCTCGGCAAGAAGCTGGCGCTGCAGGTGGGCGACGATTCCTGCGATCCCAAACAGGCGCGCTCGATCGCCGAGAAGTTCGCAAGCTCCAAGGTGCCGTTCGTCGCCGGCCACTTCTGCTCATCATCGTCGATCCCGGCGTCCGAAGCCTATGCCGATGGCAACGTGCTGCAGATCACGCCGGCTTCGACCAACCCGCTGTTCACCGAACGCAAGCTCGCCAATGTGCTGCGCGTCTGCGGCCGTGACGACCAGCAGGGCCTTGTCGCCGCCGACTACATTGCCAAGAACTTCAAGGGCAAGAACGTCGCGATCCTCAACGACAAAACCACTTACGGCAAGGGTCTCGCCGACGAGACCAAGAAGGCACTCAACAAGGCCGGCTTCACCGAAAAGATGTTCGAGAGCTACAACAAGGGCGACAAGGACTTCAACTCGATCGTCTCGCGCCTGAAGCGCGACAATATCGATCTGGTTTATGTCGGCGGCTATCATCAGGAAGCCGGTCTGATCCTGCGCCAGATGCGCGACCAGGGCCTCAAGACCATATTGATGGCCGGCGACGCCATGAACGACAAGGAATTCGCCTCCATCACCGGCCCCGCCGCGGAAGGCACGCTGTTCACCTTCGGCCCCGACCCGCGTAACAAGCCGACCGCGAAGGCGATCGTCGAGAAGTTCAAGGCCAAGAACATCGATCCCGAAGGCTACACGCTCTACACCTATGCAGCGTTCCAGGTCTGGTCGCAGGCCGTTGCCAAGGCCGGCTCCACCGACACCAAGAAGGTGATGGATGTGATCAAGGCCGGCGAATGGGACACCGTACTCGGCAAGATGGCGTTTGACGCCAAGGGCGACATCAAGGCGATCGACTACGTCGTCTACAAGTGGGACGCCAAGGGCAACTACACCCAGATCGACGCGAAGGGAACCTGAGGCGACGCCGCGAGCGCTTCCCTTAACCTCTCCCCGCTCTTTGCGGGGAGAGGTCGGGCGGCGAAGCTGACCGGGTGAGGGGCATGGTATGCACCTGCCCCATCTCGGACTATCGGATCGAATATTGTCCGGGCGGGTTGCTAACTTTGTTGATCTGCCGACCCGATAGATATCGGTTGTGTCTTCTCCAGCGTGAGGCTCCTCACCCGGCGCTGCGCGCCGACCTCTCCCCGCAAGTGCGGGGCGAGGTTACGAGGGACCCCCTCACCCGAAATTCTGCAGCGCGGGAAACGTCTCAAGCAGCCAGATGCTGGCATTCGAGACGGCGCCCGTGAGAAACGCAATGCCGGTGATCACCATCAACACGCCCATGGCGCGCTCGACATGGACGAGATGCTTCTTCATGCGCGCAAACACGCTGGAGAACTGCTCAACCATGAAGGCCGCGATCAGGAACGGAATGCCGAGGCCGAGGGAATAGACCGCGAGCAATCCCGCGCCCTTGGTCACCGTTGCTTCTGCCGCCGCCACCGACAGGATCGCCGCGAGGATCGGGCCGATGCACGGCGTCCAGCCAAACGCGAAAGCCAGACCCATCACATAGGCGCCCCACAGGCCAACCGGCCTGGGCATGCTCAGGCGTCCCTCGCGCATCAGCAGCCCGATGCGCGTGAGCCCGAGGAAATGCAGGCCCATCAGGATGATCAGGATGCCGGCAACGATTGACAGCTCCGCCGCATAGGAGCGGACCACGCTGCCGACCAGGCTGGCGCTGGCGCCGAGCGCCACAAACACCGTGGAGAAGCCCAGCACAAACATGCCAGCCGAGATCATCACCGCGCGCCTGGAGGCCGCCTCCTGCTCGTCATCGGCAATATGCTCGATGGTCGCGCCGGTGAGATAGATGAGATAGGGCGGCACCAGCGGCAGCACGCAGGGCGACAGGAATGAGACAATGCCGGCAATCAATGCGGCGGGGATCGTGACATCGGAGATCATGCGGCTAGATGCACTGCTGACATGACGGGATGCAAGCGGGATGGATCAAATGCCCGCCACTTCCGGCTGTTGTGATCACGCGTGATCGGTTGACCGGGCAGCCTTGCTGCGGTCTGGTCGGACCAAGAGGGAACCGCCATGAAGAACCTGCTCACCGATATCGCCGGCGTTCGCGTCGGCCATGCCGACGACGCCCAACTGGCCTCCGGCGTCACCGCCATCCTGTTCGACAGGCCGGCCGTGGCCTCCGTCGACATCCGCGGCGGCGGACCCGGCACGCGCGAAAGCGCCCTGCTCGACCCGGTTAACACTGTGGACGCCATCCACGGCCTCGCGCTGGCCGGCGGCTCCGCCTTCGGCCTCGAAGCCGGCGGCGGCGTACAGGCCTGGCTCGCCGAACAGGGCCGCGGCTACCAGATCGGCAATGCCGTTATCCCCATCGTGCCAGGCGCGATCCTGTTCGACCTGCTCAATGGCGGCGACAAGAACTGGGGCCGCTTCCCGCCCTATCGCGATCTCGGCTATGCCGCCGCGGCGGCGGCCAGCGATGACTTCAAGCTCGGCAGCGTCGGCGCAGGACTGGGCGCCACGACAGTGAACTACAAGGGCGGCCTCGGCTCGGCCTCCGCCGTCACGCCATCGGGCGTGCGCGTCGCCGCACTCGCGGCAGTCAATGCGGTCGGCAGCGTCACCATCAGCGATGGCCCACACTTCTGGGCGGCGCCATTCGAAGTCGGCAATGAGTTCGGCGGACACGGCATGCCGAACAAGTTGAAGCCCGAGGTGCTGGCGATGCGTATCAAGGGCGGACCGGCGGCAACCTCGATCGAGAACACGACCCTCGCCGTCGTCGTCACCGATGCGATCCTGACCAAGGCGCAGGCCCGGCGTCTCGCCATGATGGCGCAGACCGGATTTGCGCGCGCGATCTATCCGGTGCATGCGCCGCTCGATGGCGACATCGTGTTTGCGGCCGCGACGGGCGAGAAACCGATCGATCCGCTGGTGGGCTTGACCGAGCTCGGCATGATCGCGGGCAATGTGATCGCCCGCGCCATCGCGCGCGGCGTGTATGAAGCGACGGCGCTGTCTTTCACCGGCGCCCTCCCCGCATGGCGCGACCGTTTTCAGCGCGCGACATAATCGGCACCAACGCGCATGCCTGTTTAGGGCCGCGAGACATCGACCGGTCATCGCAAAGCTTCTAGCCGGCCACAATCGGTTCGGCTCAAAGAAAAAGGCCGGGCATCGCGCCCGGCCTCCCAATTCGCATCTTCAGTGGTCAATCAGCCAAGGTGTAAGCTACCACGTGGTCGCCCCGCTCGATGGACTGGCGCGCGCCGCCGGCGGTGATGAGCACATATTGCTTGCCCGTCGCCGGTGACTTGTAGCTGATCGGCGTCGCCTGGCTGCCGACCGGCAAGCGGCCCTTCCAGAGCTCCTTGCCGGTCGCGCTGTCGATGGCGCGCAGATAGTAGTCGAGCGTGGCGGCGAAGAAGACCAAGCCGCCCTGGGTGGCCATCGAGCCGCCGATGGTCGGCATCCCGATCGGCACCGGGAGGCCCATCTTCAGGCCGAGCGGGCCGGTGTCTTGCACGGTGCCGATCGGCTTCTGCCACGCGATCTTCTGCGTCTTCAGATCCACCGCCGTCATGGTGCCGAAAGGCGGCTTCTGACACGGCACTTTGAGGGCCGAGAGGAAGCGGTCCTTCATGATCCAGTACGGCGCACCGGTCATCGGCACGGCACCTGGCAGAATCTTCTCACCTTCCTTGCGCTCGAAGGCGCGCTGCCACAGACCGAGCCGCATGTCGTTCAGGAACAGTGTATTGCTGGTCGGATCGACCGAGATGCTGCCCCAGTTCAGGCCACCCAGCGAGCCGGGATACTGCAACTGCCACTGCTCTGCAGACGGCGGATCGAACAGGCCGATATGCTTGTAGCCCTTGAACTCAATACGGCACAGTAGCTGGTCGAACGGCGTCACGCCCCACATGTCGGCTTCGGTCAATGTGGACCTGCCGATCTCCGGCATGCCGGTGGACAGCGGCTGCGTGGGCGAATAGCGCTCGCCCTTCAGGTTGCCCGCCGGAGCCGGCACTTCCTCGACCTTGGTCAGCGGCTTGCCCGTGGCACGGTCCAGCACGAAGATCTGGCCATGCTTGGTGCCAAAGACGACGGCCGGCGTCGCCGCACCACTGGCATTCGGGAAGTCTGTCAGCGTCGGCTGCATCGGGACGTCGAAGTCCCAGAGGTCGTGATGGACACTCTGGAACGACCAGCGGACTTCACCCGTGGCTGCGTCGAGTGCAACGACCGAAGAGGCATATTTCTCCATCTCCGCCGTGCGGTTGCCGCCCCACAGGTCGGGAGCTGCGTTGCCCATCGGCACGAAGACCAGATTGAGCTTCGGGTCATAGGACATCGGGGCCCAGGAATTGGGCGAGCCGCGCGTATAGGCCTGATCCGCCGTCGGTGCACCCTTGACCGCGGGATTGCCGGCATCGAACGCCCAGCGCTGCTTGCCAGTCACCACGTCGTAGGCGCGGATGACGCCCGATGGCACGTCGATCGCCAGGTTGTCGGTGACGAAGCCGCCGAGCACGAGGACATCGCCCGCAAGCGTCGGCGCCGAGGTAACCTTGTAGACGCCCGTCGGTGCCTTACCCAGACCATCCAGCAGATTGACCCGGCCGTTATCGCCGAAGCCGGGGCAAAACGCGCCCGTATCTGCATCGATGGCAATAAGCTGACCCGTGATCGTGTTGGTGAAGAGGCGTCGCGTGCAGACGGTGCCGGAAGCGTCGCCTGTCTGGATCAGGCTCGCCGACTGACCGCGATTGGAGTCCTTGCCGCTCAGGTCGATATAGGCCAGGCCACGGCAACGCATCCAGCGGGTGTGGCGCGCATTGATGACGGTGCGCCATTTCTCTTTGCCTGTATCGGCGTCGAGCGCGATGACGTTGTTGTGCGGCGTGCAGAGATAGACCGAGCTGCCGATCTGCATCGGCGTTTGCTGGTCTTCCGAGCCGAGGCCTGAAGCGTCATTGTCTGCGATGTCGCCGGTGCGGAACGTCCAGGCGACCTTCAGCTTGTTGACGTTGCTGCGATTGATCTGGTCCAGCGCGGCAAAACGCTCGCCTCCGGGATTGTTGCCCCAGTTGTCCCAGTTCTTCTGCTCGCTGTCCGCCGTAACAGCGACCTTGCCCGTCTCCGCAGACGCGAAGGTTTCGGTGCGATCGACGAACATGCCGGCAACCGAGACGATGATCAGCACCAGCAGGACGCCAGCAACGGCGAAGCTCTTGCCAATCGCGCGTGGCAAACCTGCGCGCCCGCGCAGGAGCGGCGTCACGAGCGCGAGGGCGAACGCCGCCGCGAGGAAGATGAAGAGACGCGCGAAAAGCGGCCAGAATTCGAATCCGCTCTCCCAGACAGCCCAGATCGCGGACGCGACGAATAGCGCTGCATATAAAGGCAAAACAAAAAGCCTGCCGAGAATCAAACCAGCCCCGACGCCGCAAAGCGCGAGACCGGCGATCAGATAATACCAACTTCCACTACGCGAGATGAGAACAGCGCCACCCCAGATAAACGCAATGCCAGCCACGGCAAACAGCACCCCAAGCAAGACGAGCAATACCTTGCTCCTCCAGCCACCATTTACTTCCTTCACTATACCAGCTCCTAGCTGTAACGTTTCCAAAACGCACGCGATCGCCGTTGTTATTTTTCGATTGCGCACGTCGCACACCGTTTCCTCCCACATGCTGTGGATCACATCGGAAACCAATTTGATAGATGCCGAGCCCCTCGTTTCAGAAGGGGTGGCATATCAAAATCAGGATAAGCATCTGGCTCGATCGACATCTTCCGCGTGTGACGTTGATATGCCGATGATGTCGGCCGGTCACGTCATCACCCGCGCCATCGCGCGCGGCGTGTATGAAGCGACAGCACTGCCGTTTCCGGGCGCGCTTCCAGCGTTTCGCGACCGGAACTAGGTCATCGTTCCGCAACCAATCGCTCCGGTAATCGTTTCTACTCAGGAGACATTCGGAGGATTGCGATGCCGTCGACTGCGATTCGACATGTCACTTATGACCCGGTGAGCCGCGAACTACGCATCACCTTCACGAGCGGTCGCCGGTATGCTTATGCGCAGGTGCCGCCGGAAGTGCACGCGGCCTTCAGCAGCGCGGCGTCACGCGGCGCGTTCTTCAATCACCGTATTCGTGATCGCTTCGCCTATCGCGAACTGGCACGTTCGGGATCAGAGCGCAGATCAGGCGCTGATCGCCAACGTCGACTTCGCATTTGAGATCTGCTGCGCCTGACGCGCGATCATCTTTTCGATCGCGTTATAGGACGAGCTTGCGGTTGATGACGTGGACGACGTGGGGACGGCCGTGGTCGAACTCACCGTCGAGCCGTCCGCATATGCGATAGACGTCGTGGTGCTGCCATCGGCATTCACCGTGGTCGTTGTGGTCGAGCCGGCAGTGTCAGAGCCACCCCCAGATCCACCGCCCATACCGCCGCCGCCGGCGTGATGTGCCTTGCCGCCATTCAGCGCCGGGCTCAGTTCATCGATATTGACCGAGCCGTCACCGTTCTTGTCGAGCTCGGCGAATACCTTGTCGGCATTGGCGGTGTTGGTGCCGCCGGCGCCAAGTTTCTTCTCGAACTCCGCCTTGCTGATGCCGCCGCTGCCGTCGCTGTCGAGCATCCCCATCAGTCTTTTCAGCGAGTCGGCTCGTTTCGCCGAAGAGGCTGCCGTCGCGGGCTGGCTCTGGGCATCGAGCAGCGTGCTCATGGTGCCCGGGGCCAGCTTGTAGGAACTATTCGTGCTGCTGGTGGCGGAGGTTGCCGTCGATGACGTGGCGCTCGCCGCCGTCGACGTGCTGGCGACATCGAACGGGCTGGCGGTCTTCTGGGTGACACCGGTCGTGGTGGTCGCGGCCTTCGACTTCGACCTGGTGAGTGCCTGCAGCGCATCGATCGCGGTGGTGGCAGCAGCAAGGGCTGGCAGCATCGTCAAATTCCTGATCATGCCGCAGCGTGCGGCGTGAATTCCCTGGGGAGTACGGAGCAAGCCCCATGCCAGCGAAAAAAGTTCGATAAAACAACGGGCTTGGTCGCACGGGCCGCGCGCGTTCCCGGCAAATCGTGCCCTTGCGGCAGAATGTGCCGGGACTATCCTGCTGCAGCGCGTCGATGGCGCGGCCGTGGCTGGCGCGTTGCCCGTCCCCCGGCCCCATGTTACGCGAGGCGGTCCATTCGCCGCCGCCCAAAAATGTTCAGGAAACCCCAGGAAACCCCGATGTCCCAGAGCTTCACGCCCCGCCCGCTGGTGATCGCCCCGTCCATCCTGGCGGCTGATTTCGCGAGGCTTGGCGAGGAGGTCCGCGCTGTGGATACCGCCGGTGCCGACTGGATGCATCTCGACGTCATGGACGGTCATTTCGTGCCGAACATTTCCTACGGCCCCGACGTCATCAAGGCGATGCGCCCGCACACGACAAAGATCTTCGACGCACATCTGATGATCGCACCATGCGACCCCTATCTCGAAGCCTTCGCCAAGGCCGGCTGCGATCACATCACTGTCCACGCCGAGGCAGGCCCGCATCTGCATCGCTCGCTGCAGGCGATCCGCAATCTCGGCAAGAAGGCCGGCGTCTCGCTCAATCCCGGCACGCCCATCTCGGCCATCGAATATGTGATCGATCTCGTCGACCTCGTGCTGGTGATGTCGGTCAATCCCGGCTTCGGCGGTCAGGCCTTCATTCCGTCCGCGCTCGGCAAGATCTCGGACCTGCGCGCGATGACCGCGGGCCGTCCGATCGACATCGAAGTCGATGGCGGCGTGTCCGCTGCAGTCGCCGGACAACTCGCCGCAGCAGGTGCCAATGCCTTCGTCGCCGGCTCGGCCGTATTCAAGGGCGGCACGGTGGAAAGCTACAAGGCGAATATCGACGGCATCCGCGCGGCGGCAGCGAATGCCCGCGGCGAGATGGTGTAGTCGCTTCTCCGGATTCAAATATCAAACAGCCACGCTCTCGCATTCTCGCGGCGCTTGCGCGTCCGAGGTGTGAGCAGTCCCCCTCAAACGATGAGGGGTGGCAGCGCGCCGTGAGGCGCAAGGGGTGGTTTTATCGCGATCCGCTCCGCCGGAACGCCGGCAAGCTGCAACCGCGCAACGCCTCACGGCGCGCCACCGCGGCGATTTCTGTCCCCGGGACCGTTCTTCCGGGCAAAGGCGCAGAGCTCCGCACTCCGCTGATCCCGACGGTTTCCCGCCGTTCACCAATGCCACGTCCAGCCAGCATGAGTGGCAGACCCCCGTAGTGGGGCCGGACGGTGACCCAAGGCCTCCCGAGTGCGTGAGGGAACGTCTCCCTCCCGCCCGCAGGCGCCGCATCCCTGTTCCACCTCAAGACGCCTCTAGAAGCGCCCCTCGCGAACCGGACAATTCGGATAATAGTCCTTAGGGGAATATTGTCAACACCTGCGGAGAGCAATAAGCGCATGAACTTTGCTTCACGTAGCGCGACCAACCGGGATGACACAGCATTCAATCGCCGGCTTTCGCCGCTTCCTGCTCGCTCCCCTGCTCTCGTTCGCCTTGCTCGGCACGGCGCAGGCCGGGGATGCCGCCGCGCGCAAAGTGATCGGCTTCTCGCCGGACGGCACGCATTTCGCCTTCGAGCACTATACGCAGCTCTATGATGCGACCGAGATCGTCGCCGAGATCCAGGTGATCGACACGCGCACCGACGACTTTGCGAAGGGTACGCCCTTCTCCCTTCGCACCAAAGACGATGACGAGCGCGAAGTGGATGCCGTGCGCGCCGAGCTGATGGCCAGGGCCAAGCCGCTGCTGGGCAGGCTTGGTATCACCGAGCCCGGCACGCGCTTCGCCGGCAAACCGTCGATGGACCTCGACGAGATCGGCATCTACCAGATGGACCCGAAGCCGCTCGCCACCACGCAGGCCATCACTTTGCAGGACGGCCGCAAGCTGGTGCTGACGATCTCCGATCAAGCGCTCGGCAAGGCATCATGTTATGGCGCCGGCGGCCGCGGCACCTTTGGCAGCGTCATCATCACCGGCATGAAGCTGCAACTGAGCATCGACGGCGCCGCGCCCGTCACCCTGCAGCAGGACAAGCAACTGCCGAAGCGACGGCGCTGCGTGACGGCTTACGGGATTGCCGATGTCTATCATCACCAGGCCAAGGACGGCACGCAGACGCTGGCGGTGCTGATCGAGACCGTGGACGCGCATGAATTCCACGCCGGACCGAACCGGCGGTTTATGGCGGTGACGGCGAAGTTGCCGAAATAGCGGAAATGCCTTCGGCCGGCAGCAATATCAGAGACCTTCTCACCGTGACTGCGGGCCGTCCGATCGAGGTTGATGGCGGCGTGTCGGCAGCCGTGGCGGGACAGCTTGCGGCCGCCGGCGCCAACGCGTTCGTTACGGGCTCGGCCGGGTGGCACCGTGGAGAGCTACAAGGCCAACATCGACGGCATCCGCGCGGCGGCACCGAATGCGCGCGGGAAGATAGTGTAGGCTGCAGACGAGATTTAACGGTATTACTTGGCCTCAGATTTATTGATCAATAGAGGACCAAACGGATACATTGTCTTGAGTTCTGGATACTCGTCGCCGTTGGGAAGCTGCAGCATCCACGGCATCAACTTCGAGTAAAAACGCCGGCTCTTCTCATCGTTTTTCACAAGTCGCCTTCTTACAAAAAAAGCACAAGTATCGGCTAACTGAAGAGGTCTCGACTCCGCCTTTTCAGCAAAAAGCACGGGTCCACGTATTCTCTTTAGCGGCACCAAGTCGCTTTTTCTGAGATTGTCAGACGGATTGCGTAAGAGATCAAAACTGCCTTTTATGGCGGCGCGGGCGTCGCTATTGTCTTCGGCAACCAATTGCGCAATTTCATTGCGCCACACTAAACGCATATGCTCTTCGACGTTGAGTGTGCAAGATAGAAATGCAATCGCGTGCGCGTTAACAGAACGATCCCTAGCACTCATAGTAGCCGCGCCGGGATGCTCGCGCAGCATTACGTCCTTCGACAGCCGGCCAAACACAATCGGTATCTCTAATGCTTTAGGAATGGCGGCAAGATCATCAAGTATGCTGGCCCGCCTTTCCCATGGCCAGACATCACGGTTCTTGAAGTACTTTCCACCCGCCCAAATATCCTTGGCATGGAATACAAATCCGGTGCGATCAGGCTTTGGAATATGCTTCTCGATCAGCTCCGAAAGACGCGCCTCAAGCGGCTCTACCTGAGTATCGCCATCTACGATGACCCCACTGACAACGACCATTGGCTCATGAGCGGAAATTCCTCCCTCATCGAGAAACACAAATCGCATACCTTTTGACCTTTCGATAAAATCGCGGCAAGGCGGGGCAGCTAATGAAAACGCGATAGAATCTTCTTGCGCAAGGTAACTCAGACCCTCACCGAAGCCTCACCGGATTTCGGAAATACCGAACTCTCAGGCAATAGTGCACTGTTCTTTATTCCCTCCCTGCTCCCTTTCTGCTAAAGCGCGGCGTAACCCCCAACAGTCAGAGACGTCGATGATCCCTCGCTATACCCGTCCGGAAATGGCCTCCATTTGGGAGCCGCAGACCCGCTTCAAGATCTGGTTCGAGATCGAGGCGCATGCCGCCGATGCGCTGGCGGAACTGGGCACCATTCCGAAGGATGCGGCGAAGACGATCTGGGCCAAGGCCAAGGATGCCACCTTCAATGTGGAGCGCATCGACGAGATCGAGCGCGAGACCAAGCACGACGTCATCGCCTTCCTGACCCACCTCGCCGAGATCGTCGGCCCGGAAGCGCGCTTCGTGCATCAGGGCATGACGTCATCGGACGTGCTCGACACCTGCCTGAACGTGCAGCTCACGCGCTGCGCCGATATCCTGATCGCCGATATCGACCGCCTGCTCGCCGCGCTGAAGACCCGCGCCTTCGAACACAAGATGACGCCGACCATCGGCCGCTCGCATGGCATCCATGCCGAGCCGGTCACCTTCGGTCTCAAGCTCGCTTATGCCTATGCCGAATTCAGCCGCAACCGCGAGCGCCTCGTCGCCGCCCGCAAGGAAGTCGCGACTTGCGCGATCTCCGGCGCTGTCGGCACCTTCGCGCAGATCGATCCGCGCGTCGAAGAACATGTCGCGAAAGCAATGGGCCTCGTGCCCGAGCCGATCTCGACCCAGGTGATCCCGCGCGACCGCCACGCGATGTTCTTCGCCACGCTCGGCGTGATCGCCTCGTCGATGGAGCGCTTGGCTGTGGAAATCCGCCACATGCAGCGCACCGAGGTGCTGGAAGCCGAGGAGTTCTTCTCCGAAGGCCAGAAGGGCTCTTCGGCAATGCCGCACAAGCGCAACCCGGTGCTGACCGAGAACATCACCGGCCTCGCCCGCATGGTGCGCGCCTATGTGACGCCGGCGCTGGAAAACGTCGTGCTGTGGCACGAGCGCGATATCTCGCACTCCTCCGCCGAGCGCATGTTCGGCCCGGACGCCACGGTAACGCTGGACTTCGCGCTCAACCGCATGGCCGGTGTGATCGAGAAGCTCTTGGTCTATCCCGCCAACATGCAGAAGAATCTCGATCGTCTCGGCGGCCTCGTGCACTCGCAGCGCGTGCTGATCGCGCTGACGCAGAAGGGCGCATCGCGCGAGGACAGCTACAAGCTCGTGCAGCGCAACGCCATGCCGGTCTGGCGCGGCGAAGGCGACTTCCAGACGCTGCTGAAGAACGATCCCGAGGTGAAGAAATATCTCACCGACGACGAGATCTCCGAGAAGTTCGACCTCGGCTATCACCTCAAGCATGTGGACACGATCTTCACACGCGTGTTCGGTACCTCATCCTGAGGAGCGACGTCTTCGTCGCGTCTCGAAGGATGAGCGCCACACGCCATGGTTCGAGACGGCGCCGAAGCGGCGCCTCCTCACCATGAGGACGGAGTCCACTGGCTACATCGTCGCCGTATGCCTGCGGCGCGGCCATCACTTCAGCAAGACACCCAGCCTGAGCATTCGCCTGCTCGCGGGTCTCGGCGTCGAAGGCGACGGCCATATGGGCGCATTGGTGCAGCACCGCTACGACCGCCGCCGCGATCCCGCCAGGCCGAACCTGCGCCAGGTGCATCTGATCCCGTGCGAGCTGTTCGACGAATTGCGCGCTGAGGGCTTCACGATCCAGCCCGGCGATCTCGGCGAGAATGTCACCACATCGGGGATCGAGCTCGCCGCACTGCCGACCGGCACGCGGCTGCATCTCGGCATGCATGCGATCATCGAACTCACCGGCCTGCGCGAGCCCTGTGTACTGATGGATCGCTTTCAGCAGGGATTGAAGGCCGCGACGCAGGATCGCGATGCGGATGGCAATGTCATCTGCAAGGCCGGTGTGATGGCGGTTGTCGTTGCCGACGGCGAAGTAGCAGCGGGCGACGCGATAGAGGTCGAGTTACCGGCCGGAGCGCGACAGCCGCTAGCGCCGGTGTAACAGGTCGAGATGCGTGAGAGCGCTCCCTCTCCCCGCATCTTGCGCGGGGAGAGGGGTGGGGTGAGGGGCGAGGCATTGGCCTGTCCTAAGCGTATCGTTTTCGGATCGAAGATTCCGATCCGAGAGAGCGCAACAAGCGGTGACCGCGTGCCTTGCCCCTCACCCGCCCGGCTTCGCTGCGCTACGCCGGGCGACCTCTCCCCGTAAAGGACGGGGAGAGGTTAAGAACCGCCGCCCTTCCCGAAAAAGCCCGAATGCCCCTGTCTTGATTGCCAGACCCGCAGCAACTCCGCAGTAACCATCCTCCCCTAGGCTCTCATAATGCCGACGCGTCCCACCATCCTTGTGTTCGACTCCGGTCTCGGCGGCCTCACCGTCCAGCGCGAGATCGCAAAGGCGCGGCCGGATGCGCGCTATGTCTATGTGGCGGATGACGCGTTCTTTCCCTACGGCCAGCACACCGAGGAGGCGCTGATCGGCCGCGTCGTGCCCTTGATGGGCGAACTGATCGATGCGCACCGGCCCGACCTCGTGGTGATCGCCTGCAACACCGCCTCGACACTGGTGCTCAGCCATCTGCGCGCCGCCTATGCCGTGCCCTTTGTCGGCACCGTGCCGGCGATCAAGCCGGCCTGCGCGCGCTCGGTCAGCAAGCGCGTCTCCGTGCTCGGCACGTCAGGTACCGTGAAGCGCGAATATACCCAGACGCTGATCCGCGAATTCGGCGGCGGCTGCATCGTCACGCTGGTCGGCTCCGCCGAACTCGCCGCACTGGCGGAAGGCGCACTCGGCGGCCAAGGCATCGACGACGCCGATCTGTTTCGCGAGATCGCACCCTGCTTCGTGCAGGACGCCGCCGGTGCCCGCACCGACACCATCGTGCTCGCCTGTACGCATTATCCGCTGTTGCTCGACCACCTCAATCGCATCGCGCCCTGGCCGGTGGCATGGATCGATCCGGCCCCGGCAATCGCCCGCCGCGTGGTCGACCTGATCGGCGATCATCAGCCCGGCGTGCCGCCCGGCGATGCCGTACTGCTCTACACCTCCGGCAAGCGCCATGCCTGGCCGGAAGCACTGGCGCCGTTCTTCGGCGGACAGGTCGCGGCCTAGCGAGCGCTCGACTTTCCCTTGCGCGCTGCTAGCTTTGCGGCGCGCCGTTCCGAAAAGAGAACGGCAAAGGGAGACCAGCATGCTCGATACGAATTTTCTGAAGAATGGCCTTCTCAAGACACTGCTCGTTGGCGCGGCGATCACGGCCTGCGCCGGCGCTGCCAGTGCACAAGGCATCAAGCGCACGCCGCTGCAGGACGTCAAATATCCTGCCGGCCATCGCATCGTGACGGTCGTAGCTGAACTCGGCCCGAACCAGCTCGCCGGCCGCCATACCCATCCAGGTGTCGATACCGGTTACGTTCTCGATGGCGACGCGACGCTGATCGTCGAGGGCCAGCCGGACCAGGCACTCAAGGCCGGCGATTCCTATGCCGTCCCGGCCGGGATTCCGCATGACGTGAAGACCGGCGACAAGGGCCTGAAGATCATGGCAGTCTATGTCGTGGAAGACGGCAAGCCAGTGGCGACGCCCGCGCCGAAATAACAGGATCCAGTTTGACGATGACGACCCCCGCGCCATTTCACGATCTCAAGCAGAAATGGCGCGAGGGCCGCCCCACTTTCGGGGCCATCGCGACCATCCCGTCGATCCAGACCGTGCGCATCATGGCGCAGTCGCTCGACTGGATCATCGTCGACCTCGAACACGGCCCGATCGATCTCAACACGGCGCATGGCATGATCATAGCCACCGCGGGTACGTCCTGCACGCCGCTGGTGCGGATCGCCGCCAACGAGCCATGGCTGGCGAAAGCGCCGATGGATTTCGGCGCGATGGGCATCAACTTCCCGATGATCAACAGCGCCGACGATGCCTACAAGGCCGCGCGCAGCCTGCGCTATCCGACTCAGGGCGAGCGGCTATGGGGACCGTTCCATGCGCCGTTCCGCTGGAACACCGGCATGCCCGACTATATGGCCCGCGCCGACGACAGCATGATCTGCATGATCACCATCGAGCATATCGATGCGGTGAACCGGATCGGCGAGATCATGGCCACACCGGGCATCGACATCGCCGTGATCGGCGTCGGCGACCTCGCGACATCCATCGGCAAACGCGGCCAGCCAGGCGATCCCGAGGTGCAGGCGCTGGTGGCAAAGGCCGAAGCGGGAATCCTCAAGTCAGGCGTGCCGCTGGGCGGCGCGGCGCTGAACGCGGAGATGGGCAACGCCATGATCGAACGGGGCTATGTGGCGCTGGCGTTGGGATTCGACTGGTCACTGTTCCAGCGCGGAATCGCCGCCGGATTCGAGGGCATCAGGCGGTGAAACTGCCATTTCGAGGCCGATTTTGCGCCAAAACTGGCCGGATTGGCGCTATAAGCCCGCCAAACGGCAAAAAGCCTGTCTTTCAATTGACATAACCGGGCCTTCGCCCTAGAAACCGCCTTGCTCGCGGGCCGTTTTCGGCCCGCGAAGCGTTTCGCACCCGTGGTTCTCCACCCAGCTTTGGGAATGAACCTGTCGGTGCCGAGATTTTCCAGACTCTGGACTGATCACGGTACACAGGAGGGCGCGTCTCCTCACATTGACCATTGAACATCGAGGACGCGATGACAAAGCGTAGTGAAGCTAAATATAAAATCGACCGCCGTATGGGCCAGAACATTTGGGGTCGTCCCAAGTCTCCGGTCAACAAGCGTGAATACGGCCCCGGCCAGCACGGCCAGCGCCGCAAGGGCAAGCTCTCCGACTTCGGCACGCAGCTGCGCGCCAAGCAGAAGCTGAAGGGCTATTACGCCAACATCTCCGAGCGCCAGTTCCACTCCATCTATGTGGAAGCCGGCCGCCTCAAGGGCGACACCGGTGAAAACCTGATCGGCCTGCTTGAGCGCCGCCTCGACACCGTCGTGTATCGCGCCAAGTTCGTCGCCACCATGTTTGCGGCCCGTCAGTTCATCAACCACGGCCACATCAAGGTGAACGGCAAGCGCGTCAACATCGCGAGCTATCTCGTGAAGGTCGGCGACGTCATCGAGATCAAGGAATCCTCCAAGCAGCTCGCTTTCGTACTCGAAGCCAGCCAGCTCGGCGAACGCGACACCCCGGATTACGTCGAAACCGACCACAGCAAGATGACCGCCAAGTTCATCCGCATTCCGCAGCTGTCGGACGTTCCCTTCGCCGTGCAGATGGAACCGCATCTGATCGTCGAATTCTATTCGCGTTAATTTCTGACAGCGCAGACGAGATCAAGGCCCCGGATTTTCCGGGGCCTTTTTTGTTTGGCCTCTGTCCCATCAGCCGTCATTGCGAGGTCAAGGAAAGTTGCATGCAACTTTCCCCTTAGCGTAGCGACGAAGCAATCCAGCCTTCGCTCGTTCACTCTGGATTGCTTCGCTCAGCAAAATCGCAAGACGATTTTGCGGGCTCGCAATGACGGGGTAGCTTGTGGTGTGTAACAACGTGGAATTCCCAATGCCCTTCACCCCTGCTCGCCCCGACCCATCACAGCCGCCGGTCCGCATCAACCTTCTGTCGGACACACAGACGAAGCCCACGCCCGCGATGCGCGCGGCGATGGCTGCGGCAGATGTCGGCGATGAGCAGGTCGGCGACGATCCCACCGTCAACGCGCTCTGCGACCGCGTCGCCGAACTGCTCGGCAAGGAAGCCGCCGTGTTCATGCCATCGGGTACCATGTGCAATGTCGCCGGCCTGCTGGCGCATTGCCGGCCCGGCGACGAAATCCTCGCGCATCGCACCGCGCATATCCTCTCGCGCGAGGGCGGCACCCATGCCGCGCTTGGCGGCTTCCAGATTACCGGGCTCGACGGCGCCGATGGCAAGTTCACGCCAGATGCGCTGCGCGCCGCATTGCATCCGCGCACGCGCTACGAGGCAGCGCAGACCGTGGTCAGCGTCGAACAGACTGCCAATATCGGCGGCGGCACCATCTGGTCGAAATCCGATCTCGAAGCGATCGTCACCATCGCGCGTGACCGCGGCCTTGCTACGCATATGGATGGCGCGCGACTGATGAATGCCTGCGTCGCCACCGGTATCGGTGCGAGCAGGATGTCCGACGGCTGGGACTCGGTGTGGATCGATTTCAGTAAGGGGCTCGGCGCGCCGATCGGAGCCGTGCTCGCCGGCACGCGCGACTACATTGATGCAGTGTGGCGCTGGAAGCAGGGATTGGGCGGCTCGATGCGCCAGGCCGGTATCGTTGCCGCCGCCTGCATCCACGCGCTGGACCATCACGTCGAGCGCCTCGCCGACGATCACGCGAATGCGCACGCGCTGGCGCGCGGACTGGCCCAGATCGACGGGATCGCCGTTCAGCAGCCGGAGACCAATCTCGTCTTCTTCGATCCCGCGGGCGCAGGCATCAGCGGTGCTGCTATGGTGAAAGCCTTGCGCGCGAAAGGCGTATTGCTCGCCACCATGGACGGCCGCATCCGCGCGTGTACGCATCTGGATGTCAGTGCGGACATGATCGAGGAGACGCTGGGGTTGATCAGGGACGTGGTGCGCGGGATTTAACCTCTCCCCGCTCGCGGGGAGAGGTCGGGTTGCGAGCGAAGCGAGCAATCCGGGTGAGGGGGAGCCAGCGAGTAAAACACTGGCTCCCCCTCACCCGTCGCGGACTACGTCCGCGCCACCCTCTCCCCGCAAGCGGGGCGAGGGAGCTACAGTGTTCTTACTCCAGCGCCTCGGCGATGATCTTCCGCACATCAACCTCCATCCGCACCCGCTGCGATGGCGATTGCGCCATGACCAGCACGAACATGTCGTTCTTCGGATCGACCCAGAAGAACGTGCCGCCAACACCGTCCCAGCGATATTCGCCGACCGGGCCGGGCTCGCTGGCCAGCTCCTTGGTGCGCACGGCGAAGCCGAGGCCGAAGCCGCTGCCGGCGCCCGGGAAATAATAGTAATCGCGCTTCACGCCGCTATCAGGCCCGACGTGATCGCGCGTCATCTCGGCCACTGTTTCCGGTTTGAGATAGCGCTTGCCGTCGAGCGTGCCGCCATTGAGCAGCATCTGCAGGAAGCGCGCATAGTCCGAGATCGTGCCGACCAGACCGGAGCCCCCCGCCTCCCATTGCATGACTTCGGCGGGATCGTGCATGCCGACCACCGGCCCGACCATGCGATCTCCCGGGAACGGCTCGGCCACACGCGAGCGCCGTTCGCCATCGGTGATGTAGAACGAGGTGTCCCGCATCCCCAATGGACCGAATAGCCGTTCCTCCAGGAAATGATAGAGCGACTGGCCGGACACCACTTCGATGACGCGGCCGAGGATGTCGGTGGAATGGCCGTAGTCCCACAGCGTGCCGGGCTGCTCGGCGAGCGGCAATTTGGCGATGCGATCGGCCCAGGACGCGTTGTCCCAGTCGCGGCCGAAGATATCGAGCTGCGCATAACGTTTCCGCGCGGGATCGTCGCCATAGAAACCGTAAGTGATGCCCGATGTGTGCGTGAGCAAATCCGCGATGGTGATCGGCCGCTGCAGCGGCACGAGGCCGAATGTGGCGTGTTCGTCGCCGCCTTTGACGTCAACGCCCACCTTCGTCTTCGCGAAAGCCGGGATATATTTCGCAACGGGATCGTCGAGGCGCAGTTTGCCGTCCTCGACCAGCATCATCGCGGCGACCGAGGTGATCGGTTTCGACATGGAATACAGCCGGAAGATCGCATCCCTGGTCATCGGGTGGCCGCTGTCGAGATTGCCGAACGTATCGAAATAGACAGGCTTGCCGTGCTGTTGCACCAACACCACCGCGCCGGGAATCTTTCGCTCCGCGACCATGTCGAGAAAGTAGCGATCGAGCGCCAGCAGTTTTTCGGCAGAGAATTCGTGCGCAATGGATTGCGGTTTTTCGGCCCGGGCCGGCGGCGAAGGCATGATAACGGTGCCGACGCAGCAGAGCGCCAGCAACAGGAGTACGGCGCGCCTATTTCTCCAGCGCTTCATAGACCAACAGCTTCAGTGACCTTTGAATGCGCTGCCGTTCCGACGGCGTCTGTTCGAGCAGGATGAAGAAGAAGTCCTGTTTGGGATCGATGA
The DNA here is from genome assembly GCF_900108575.1 of Tardiphaga sp. OK245. NCBI lineage: Bacteria > Pseudomonadati > Pseudomonadota > Alphaproteobacteria > Hyphomicrobiales > Nitrobacteraceae > Tardiphaga > Tardiphaga sp. OK245. The sequence continues at coordinate 199,405 of NZ_FNWZ01000001.1, forward strand.
TGAAATAGCAACCGCTGGCGCCGTCCCATTTCAGTTCGCCGAGCGATCCCGGCGGCGACGGCTTGGCATTGCCGGGATCGGTGCGCACGGCAAAGCCATAGCCGAAGCCGAAACCGTCGCCGGGGAAATATAGATAATCGCGCGCGACGCCGGAGTCCTTGCCGATATGATCGGTGGTCATGTCCTTGAACGTCGCCGCGCTCATGTAGCGTTTGCCGTCATACTCGCCGCCGTTCAGCAGCATCTGCGCGAACTTCGTATAGTCCGCCAACGTGGAGACCATGCCGCCGCTGCCGGATTCCCATTTCTGATAGGTGTCGGGTCGGCCCTGTCGTCCGGTGCGGAAATCGCGGTCCCAGGCCATCGGCTTGGCGAGCATGACCTCCTTCGACTTCTCCTTCACGAAGAAGCCGGTGTCCTTCATACCGAGCGGCCCGAGAAACGCCTGCTCCTCGTAACCGAGCAGCGACTTGCCGGTGACGACTTCGACCACACGGCCGAGAATGTCGGTGGAATGGCCGTAGTCCCACATGGTGCCGGGCTGGTGCTCCAGCGGCAGTTGCGCGATGCGGTCGGCGAATTCCTTGTTGTCGAAATCGCCGCTGTAGATATCGGCATTGCCATAGGCGCGGCGCACCAGGCTCTCGCCATAGAAACCGTAAGTGATGCCGGACGTGTGCAGCAGCAGGTCGCGGATCGTTACCGGGCGGTTGGGCGCCACGATGTCCAGCGCCTTCTCACCATTCTCCAGCTTCTTCTCGACGCCGACCTTGGCCTTGGCGAAAGACGGAATGTATTGCGAGACGGGATCGTCGAGCTTCAACTTGCCCTGATCGATCAGCATCATCGCTGCGAAGGACGTGATCGGCTTCGACATGGAATGCAGCCGGAAGATCGTATCATCCGTCATCGGCTGCTTCGTGTCGGGATCGCGGACGCCGAAGAATTCCTTGTAGACCGGTTTGCCGTGCTGCTGGATCAGCACGATGGCGCCGGGGATCTTGCCGTCGGCGATCTGCTTGCGGAAGAACTCGCCAATCTTCGCCAGTTTCTCCTGCGAGAATTTGGCGCCGGCGGGAATGTCGAAGGTGCCTTCGGCAGCAAAGCGATCCTGGGCGAGGACGGGCGATCCGGCGAGCAACAGCGCTCCGCAGAGCAGCGCGCGTAGTCTGTGCCGCAAATTCATCGCCGCTCCTTTTGCCTGATCAAAGGAGTGTAACGGCGGGGCGTTCTCAGACAAGGGGAAGTGCGCGTGCGAGCGCGAGGCGATGCAGATCCGCCGATGGCTCGGAAAAGCAGCAGAAGGTGACGGCCGTGACCACCGGTGCGTCTTTCAGCGTCTGGATGACCGAGCCGACGGCGATGGGAGCCGCACGCGCCGCGGGAAAACCATAGACACCGGTGGAGATGGCCGGAAACGCAACGGAGGCCAGGCCATGTGCCTGACACAACATCAGCGCCCGCCGGTAGCAGGACGCCAGCGCCTCATCCTCGCCGCTCCGGCCACCATGCCAGACCGGACCGACCGCATGGATGACATACGCTGCCGGTAGCTTGTAACCTTTGGTGATTTTGGCGTCGCCGGTCTCGCAACCCTTGAGGGTGCGGCATTCAGCGAGCAAGTCGGGGCCGGCCGCCCGATGGATGGCGCCGTCCACACCGCCGCCTCCGAGAAGCGACGCATTGGCCGCGTTGACGATGGAGTCAACGCGGAGGGTCGTAATGTCGGCCACGACGACGTCGAGCGTCGCCGTGCCGATTTGTCGACTTGAAATCAGGCGGAGGCCGGGGCGGCGATCACGCCCTTCTCGGCCAGCAGGCTCTGCAACTCGCCAGCCTGGAACATCTCGCGGATGATGTCGCAGCCGCCAACGAATTCGCCCTTCACATAGAGCTGCGGAATGGTCGGCCAGTTCGAATAGGTCTTGATGCCGTCGCGCAGATCGGCGGATTCGAGAACGTTGAGGCCCTTGTAGCCGACACCCACGTGATCGAGGATCTGGACCACCTGGCCCGAGAAACCGCACTGCGGAAACTGCGGCGTGCCCTTCATGAACAGCACCACGTCGTTGGTCTTCACTTCGTTCTCGATGAATTGCTCAATGCTCATGTCACGTCCCTGTTCAAGGTCCAGATTCAAGGTCTGGAGCTGGCGGCCCAGCCATCGGGCGCTCGCCCGGTCAGACTTGTCATATATGTAGCCGAATCCGTTCCGCACCCCAAGTCTTATGGACGTGATCAAGAGCCTGAAATCACAGGCATTGGGGCTTATTGCCGGCCCGCCACGGTCACTTTTCCGCAGTTTTTGCCAAGTCCGGTCCGGCCAAAGATCATATGACGACAGGCCTTTTATAACCAATCGGATGACCTATTTAGGACAGGCTGCTCGGGAACCCATCACCAAGAGCAACGTTCTCTCCAAAATCGGAGACTTTCGTGACGAATCCAGCTTTCGCCAAGAGTTCAGGCATGAGTTCAGGCACCGCGTCCCCCGCCTCCGAATCCGCCCCCGCAGGGGCACTGGCCCAAAGACTGGGCGACGCCTTCCTGACGGTCCGCAACGAAACCGAACGCCGCGCCGCGCCGCTCTCCCCGGAAGACCAGTTGGTGCAGTCGATGCCCGACGCCAGCCCGGCGAAGTGGCACCGCGCCCATGTGACCTGGTTCTGGGAGCAATTCCTGCTCGGCGATCATGCGCCGGGCTACAAGGTCTATCACCCCGATTACGCCTACCTCTTCAATTCCTATTATGTCTCTGCCGGCCCGCGCCATGCCCGCGCGCAGCGCGGCCACCTCACCCGGCCCGGCGCCGACGAAGTCACCGCCTATCGCAAACATGTCGATGCGGCCGTCATCAAATTCTTTAACGAGACGTCAGACGAGAAACTGACCTCGCTGATCCCCCTCCTCGAAGTCGGCTTCAATCACGAGCAGCAGCATCAGGAGCTGATGCTCACCGACATCCTGCATGCCTTCGCGCAGAACCCGATCCCGCCGGCCTATGACTCTGATTGGCGCTTTCCTGCATCCAACACGTCAGGCGATGCGTGGCTCACGCTGACCGAAGGCATCCACACCATCGGCCATCAGAGCGAGAGCTTCCATTTCGACAACGAGAAGCCCGCACATCGCGCCCTTGTCGGCCCCGTCAAGCTCGCGCGCAACCTCGTCACCAACCGCGAATGGCTCGCTTTCATGGAGGCCGGCGGTTACGAGGAAGCGACGCTGTGGCTGATGGACGGCTTTGCCGCCGCCGCCCGCGAGGAATGGCAGGCGCCCGGTCACTGGCGCAAGGTCAATGGCGAGTGGCAGATCATGACCCTCGCCGGGTTGAAACCGATCGATCTCGACGCGCCGGTGTGCCACGTCAGCTATTACGAATGTGACGCCTTCGCGCGCTGGAGCGGCAAGCATCTGCCCACCGAAATGGAATGGGAAGTCGCGGCGCGTGCCGGCCAGCTCAACGACGCCTTCGGCATCGTCTGGCAATGGACGCGCTCCGCTTACGCGGCCTATCCCGGCTACCGCGCCATCGAAGGCGCGCTCGGCGAATACAACGGCAAGTTCATGATCAATCAGCTGGTGCTGCGGGGCTCGTCGCTGGCGACCCCGGACGATCACAGCCGCGTCACCTACCGCAATTTCTTCTATCCCCACCATCGCTGGCAATTCACGGGCCTGCGGCTGGCCGATTACGGCAACTGACTTCCTGACATCACGGCGCTTCGAAAGCGTTGAGGAGACTGACATGAACGTTCATGCCCCGTTGGCACTGTCGCTGCTGAATGCCTCGGCCTCCGCATTTGCCGCGGATGTCGCCGAAGCCCTGTCGCAGCAACCGAAAAAGCTGTCGCCGAAATACTTCTATGACGAAGCCGGCTCGGAGCTGTTCGAACAGATCACCAAACTGCCGGAATATTACCCGACCCGCACCGAGCTCGGCATCCTCCGCTCGCGTGGCAAGGACATCAACGCGATCATTCCGAAGAATGCCGCCTTGATCGAATTCGGCGCCGGCGCCACCACCAAGGTGCGGCTGCTGCTGGATGAATGCGACGTCGGCGCCTATGCGCCGGTCGATATCTCAGGCGACTTCCTGCAGGCGCAGGCAGCCGAGCTGCGCAAGGATTTCCCGGGCCTGAAGGTGCTGCCGGTGAATGCCGATTTCACCGCACCGTTCGATCTTCCCGCCGATATCCGGATGATGCCGAAGGTCGGCTTCTTCCCCGGCTCGACGCTCGGTAATTTCGAGCCGCACGAGGCCTGCGCCTTTCTGCGCTCGGCCCGCGCCATTCTCGGCAAGGACGCCTTGATGCTGATCGGCATCGATCTGGAGAAAGACGAGAAGCTGCTGCACGCCGCCTATAATGATGCGGCAGGGGTCACCGGCAAGTTCAACATGAATGTGCTGGTGCGCATCAACCGCGAACTCGGCGGCGATTTCGATCTCTCGGCCTTCACGCACCGCGCGATCTACAACAAGGAACGCCACCGCATCGAGATGCACCTGATCGCCAGGAAACCGCAGACCGTGCATGTGCTGGGTCGCAGCTTCGCGTTCCGTGCCGGCGAGAGCATCCACACCGAGAGCAGCTACAAATACAGCATCGAGCGTTTTGCAACGCTGGCCCGCGGTTCGGGCTGGGAGCCGAAGGCGTCATGGACGGATGCTGACAAGCATTTCTCGGTGCATGCGCTGATGGCGGTGGAGTAGCCTTCTTAACCTCTCCCCGTCCTTTACGGGGAGAGGTCGGATCGCCCTTGCGATCCGGGTGAGGGGCCGGGCACACAATTCCAACGAAGGCATGTTCTCGGGTCGGGTCGGCTCTAATCCGCTGTTTGGCCATCTGCACGTAACGCCTGGTCGAGCAGCATCAGCACGCCGTCGATATTGGACAAGACGTCGTTATTCCAGAAACGCACCACGCCATAGCCTTCCGCCCGCAGATACGTGTCGCGAATTTCATCTCGTTTGGATTCTAGGTGTTGGCCGCCGTCGACCTCGATCACGAGGCGCTGTTCCCGACAAACGAAGTCGCAGATATAGGGGCCTATCGCTTCCTGCCGGGCAAATTTAAAACCGCCGACTTGCCGGTTGCGTATGCGATGCCAGAGCTTGGTCTCGGCATCGGTCTGGTTAGCGCGAAGTTTTCGCGAGATCTGAGTGCTACGAACACGACCTCGCATCGCCCCTCACCCGTCTTCGCTGCGCGAAGCCACCCTCTCCCCGCAAGAGCGGGGCGAGGGAAAACTACGCCTCCGGCACGCCCGTCTGCAGCGCCAGCGCGTGCAGGACACCGCCCATCTGGCCTTTCAGCGACTGATAGACAATCTGGTGCTGGGCGACGCGGGATTTGCCGCGGAAGGATTCCGAAATCACGGTTGCCGCGTAATGGTCGCCGTCACCGGCCAGATCACGGATCGTCACCTGCGCGTCGGGAATCGCGGCCTTGATCATGGTCTCGATATCGCGGGCGTCCATCGGCATTAATCGGGTCTCCAGAAAGGTTCGAATCGCGGCCAGTCGGTGCCGCCTCGGATTGCGAGCCTATCGCGGCTGCCGCATGACGTCACGGCTTTCTAACGATAATCCCTCGCATGCCCCTTTTAAAGGCCAGGGGGATCGCACATCTGAAGAAGTGCAATATGACCGTTACAAGGGTTTAACCATGAAGCTTCCCGGCCCGGACCACCCGATCACCATTGCGCCCGCCGGCAAACACATCCGTGTTTCTGCCGGGGGCGTCGTGATCGCCGACACGACCAATGCCCTGAGCCTCAAGGAGGCCAGCTACCCCGCAGTGCTGTATATCCCCCGCGCGGACGCCAATATGGACGCGGTAGCGCGCACCGACCGTGTGACGCATTGCCCGTACAAGGGCGACGCGAATTATTACAGCATCAAGACCGGCGAGAAGGTTCTCGACAACGCGATCTGGACCTATGAGACGCCGTTTCCGGCGATGGCCGAGATCAAGGATTATCTCGCATTTTATCCAGACAAGGTGAAAATCGAGGAAGTGCCTGCGTGATCCTCGGCTGATTGCCGAAGCGGCTTTCGACATTTATCATGACGGCGCGCATCACTGATGCGCCCGGCGACGCCTGTTGCGCGCGGAAGCGAGGGGGCTCGCCGTTCACATGTCAGACCGTAACGCTGCGCTCGATCGCGCCCGCACCTTTGTCACGCTGCTCGTGCTGGCGAACCACGCGGCGGTCGCTTACACCGCCTTCGGGCGCTATTACCCGAACCACTATCTGTGGTCGACCGCGCCGATCGTCGACAGCCAGCGCTGGATCGGCTTCAACATCCTGACGCTGTTCAACGACACCTTCTTCATGTGTCTGATGTTCATGCTGTCGGGCCTGTTCGTGTGGCCGAGCCTGAAGCGCAAGGGCATCGCCGACTTCCTGCGCGACCGCGCGCTGCGCCTCGGCCTGCCGTTCCTGGCAATGATCTTCGTGCTGATGCCGATCGCCTATTATGCGTCGTTCAGCCTGTCGACGCACAAGACCGGCTTTGTCGAATTCTACGTCAACAATTTCAAACAAGGCCAATGGTTCGCCGGCCCCGGCTGGTTCATCTGGTATCTATTGTTTCTCGATCTCGTCGCGATCCCGGTCTTCCTGCTCGCGCCGCGACTGGTGGACGGCATCAACCGGCTGTCGATCCGTGCCTTCGAACGACCGTGGTTGTTCGCCGCTGTGCTCGCCGTCCTCGCTGTGATCTCCTATGTGCCGTTCCTGTTTACGGTCGGCGCTGTCCGCTGGTTCAGCTGGGGGCCGCTCCAGGTGCAGTTCAGCCGCATGGCGATCTATGGCGTGTTCTTCTTCGCCGGCATGGGCATTGGCGCCGCCAATATCGATCAGGGCCTGCTGGCCCGCACCGGCGCGCTGGCACGGCAATGGCTGTGGTGGACCATCGCCGCCGCCGCCTCCTTTGGCTCGCTCGCTTTTCTCGTCAATTTTCGCCGCATGAAGCTCGCCAATCTCACCGGCGCGCCGCCGTTCTGGTGGCAGTCGAGCTACGGCGTGATCTACGCAGTCGCCTGCACACTGATCTGCCTCGCGGTGCTGGCGCTGTTCCTGCGCTTCGGCCAACGCGAGAAGAGCATCTTCGATCCGCTGCGCGGCGATGCCTATGGCATCTTCGTGCTGCACTACATCCCGATGCTGTGGCTGCAATATGCGCTGCTGAACGCGCCGCTCGGCGCCGGATCGAAAGCACTGATCGCCTTCGCGGGCACGCTGGCGGCGAGCTGGGCAGCGACAAGGGCGCTGCGGGCGATCCCAGGCGTGAAACGGATTTTGTAATCCGTTCACGCCGCCCTTTTCCGACAACCGACATTGACAGTGATCTGCAGGAGACCAGCATGCGCGCGCGCAACGGCGACAAGGCGATCAATCTTCTTTTCAACGTCACGCCGGCGCTGTTCGAGGACTATCACGAACCCATTCTGGATGCGCTTCGGCGCCGGAGCATCGACGCGCGAGCCAGTCTCCTGGGTGACATTGCGCATCAGGACGTGGACTACATCATCCACGCGACCGGCGGTCCCATCAGTGATTTCGCCCCTTTCAGCAATGCGCGCGCCGTATTGAGCCTTTGGGCCGGTGTCGAGAAGATCGTCGGCAACGCGACGCTGACGCAGCCGTTGTGCCGCATGGTCGATGACGGGCTGCGGCAGGGCATGGTCGAATGGGTCGTCGGTCATACCCTGCGTGCGCATCTCGGGATGGACCGCTATGTCTGTGAAAAACCTCTGACGTGGTCGCAGCATGTTCCGCCACTCGCCACAGACCGCTCGGTCACGATCCTCGGTCTCGGCGAATTGGGATCGGCTGCGGCGAGCGCACTTGTGCAACTCGGCTTTCGCGTCACCGGCTGGAGTCGGAGCCTGCGCGAGATGCCGGGTGTCCGCTGCCTCGCAGGGATGGAGAAGCTGCCGCAGGCGCTGGCCTCGGCGGAAATCCTCATCGGCCTCCTGCCTCAAACGCCGGAGACGATTGATCTCCTGAATGCGGAGAGACTGGCGCTACTGCCGAAGGGCAGCTTCATCATCAATGCCGGACGCGGCACGCTGATCGACGACGATGCGCTGATCGCGGCACTCGACAGCGGACGCGTGGCGCAGGCGACGCTCGATGTCTTCCGCACCGAGCCCGTACCATCAGGCCATCCGTTCTGGTCGCATCCGGGTGTCACGATCTCGCCCCACATCGCAGCAGCAACGCGTGTTGCATCGGCCGCCGAAAACATCGCCGACAATATCGCACGCGCGGAAAGCGGCACGCCGCTGATGAATTTGGTCGATCGGACGCTGAGCTATTGAGACGGTTGCACGAACGCTCATGGCCTCCCTCCCCCAAGCGAAGCGCAGTGGGGAGGGTCGGCCGATAGGCCGGGGTGGGGGTGCCCCACGCTCAGCATTCCGTGGGGTTACCCCCACCCGTCCGGCCTTCGGCCGGCCACCCTCCCCGCAAGGGGGAGGGAAAAGATCAGCGCCTGTTACGACGCCTTGCCGCTCATATAGTTCGGCAGCCAGCTTTCATGCGCATGCACGAGCGCCTTGATGTCCACCGCGCGCTCGCCGGCAATCGCCACCGCGTGGCCGCCGGTCTTGCCGATCTGCACGCAGGGCACGCCAACATTCTTCAGCTTCGACAGCACGGTCAGCAACTGATCTTCCGCGACAGTCACGATGTAACGCGCCTGATCCTCGCCGAACCACCAGGCATGCGGCACCGTCGATGACGGCGCGGCATCGAGCTTGGCGCCGATGCCGGAGGCCATCGCCATTTCGGTAAGAGCCACCAGCAAGCCACCATCGGCGATGTCATGCACGGCGGTCGCGGTGCCGGCATGGATCATGCCGCGGACCACGTCGCCATTGCGCTTCTCGGTGGCGAGGTCGACCGGCGGCGGAGCGCCCTCTTCCTTGCCGCAGATGTCGCGCAGATAGACCGACTGGCCGAGCCAGCCCTTGGTTTCGCCGATCAGCAGGATCGCTTCGCCCGGCGCCTTGAAGGCCAGCGTTGCGGACTTGGTGAAATCGTCGAGCACGCCGACGCCGCCGATCGACGGGGTCGGCAGGATGCCGCGGCCGTTGGTCTCGTTGTAGAGCGAGACATTGCCGGAGACGATCGGGAAGTCGAGCGCGATGCAGGCTTCCGCGATGCCCTTCAGGCAGCCAACGAGCTGGCCCATGATTTCCGGCCGCTCCGGATTGCCGAAGTTGAGGTTGTCGGTGACTGCCAGCGGCTTGCCGCCGACAGCCGTGATGTTGCGCCAGGCTTCGGCGACGGCCTGCTTGCCGCCCTCGACCGGATCGGCCTCGCAATAGCGCGGCGTGACGTCGACGGACATCGCGAGGCCCTTGGGGCCGTCCTCGATGCGCACCACCGCGGCGTCGCCGCCGGGGCGCTGCACGGTGTTGCCGAGAATGACGTGGTCATACTGCTCCCACACCCAGCGCTTCGAGCACAGTTCGGGCGTGCCGATCAGCTTCTCCAGTGCATCCGGGACCGACGACGGCGCGGCGATATCGCGCGCATGGATCACCGGCAGCGCCGGCGACGGCACATGCGGACGATCGTAGAGTGGCGCTTCGTCGCCGAGCTCCTTGATCGGCAGATCGGCCATCACCTTGCCGCCATGCTTCACGACGAAGCGCAGCGTTGGCGTGGTGTAGCCGACGATGGCGAAGTCGAGGCCCCACTTCCGGAAAATATCCTCGGCCTGCTTTTCCTTCTCGGGCTTCAGCACCATGAGCATGCGCTCCTGGCTCTCCGAGAGCATCATCTCGTAGGCGGTCATGCCCTCTTCGCGGGTCGGCACCGCATCGAGATTGAGTTCGACGCCGAGGTCGCCCTTGGCGCCCATTTCGACAGCAGAGCATGTGAGACCCGCCGCGCCCATGTCCTGGATCGCGATCACGCAATCCGCGGCCATGATTTCGAGGCAGGCTTCCAGCAGCAGTTTTTCGGCGAAGGGATCGCCGACCTGCACGGTCGGGCGCTTCTCCTCGGAATCCTCGTCGAATTCGGCCGAGGCCATCGACGCGCCGTGAATGCCGTCGCGGCCTGTCTTGGAGCCGAGATAGACGATCGGCATGTTCACGCCGGACGCCGCAGCGAGGAAGATCTTGTCGGCATCCGCGAGACCGACGGCCATCGCGTTGACGAGGTTGTTGCCGTCGTAGCGGGTGTGGAAACGCGTCTGGCCGCCGACGGTGGGCACGCCGAACGAATTGCCGTAGCCGCCGACGCCGGCGACGACGCCCGATACGAGGTGGCGGGTCTTCGGATGCTCCGGCGCGCCGAATGACAGCGCGTTCAAACAGGCGATCGGGCGTGCGCCCATGGTGAAGACGTCGCGCAGGATGCCGCCGACACCCGTGGTCGCACCCTGATAAGGCTCGATATAGCTCGGGTGGTTGTGGCTCTCCATCTTGAACACGATGGCCTGGTTGTCACCGATATCGATGACGCCGGCATTCTCGCCCGGCCCCTGCAGCACCCACGGCGCCTTGGTCGGCAGCCCCTTCAGATGGATGCGCGAGGATTTGTACGAGCAATGCTCGTTCCACATGGCCGAGAAGATGCCGAGCTCGGTGAAAGTCGGCTCGCGCCCGATCAGCTTGAGAATGCGCTCATACTCGTCGGGCTTGAGGCCGTGGGAAGCGACGAGTTCGGGAGTGATCTTTGGCTCGGTCATGGGGTCTCTTGGCTCTGTAAGGCTTCTTCATAGGGAGATCGGAGCATGCGGAAAAGGCCTATTCCGGCCCGTTCCCCGCATGTCCCAAGCTTTGCCCGGGCAATGCCCGAACTGCTCGAAAAACAGCCTGCATAAGGCCCTGCGCCGGCGCCGGATTGCGCCCGCCGGATGGATCGGATTTAACACTTTTCGCAGCCAATCCAAGGAGTTCAGACCGTGAATGTGCCCGCCGATGCCACCATCCCGTTCCACGCCGACGCCTATACCGCGACGGAGGGGGAATTTGCGGGCTGGACCACCTGGAAGCGGGATTCCTTCGAATCGGTCTCCGGCCCGTTCTGGCACAAGGTCGAGGCCGACGGCTCCGTCCGCTGCGCCTTCCGGGTCGAGAAAAAGCACCTCAACGGCATGAAAAACGTTCATGGCGGCTGCTTCATGACCTTCGCCGATTATTGCCTGTTTGCGCTGGCCTCCCGCGAGCTGCAGGGCCCCGGCATCACCGTCTCCTTTGGTTGCGAATTCCTCGATGCGGCCCGCGAAGGCGAGCTGGTCGAATGCCACGGCGAAATGACCCGGATCGGCGGCTCATTGATCTTCCTGCGCGGAATCCTGAAAGCCGGTGAGCGTTCGCTGCTGACCTTCTCGGGCACCATCAAGCGCGTGAAGAAGCGCCCGAAGCCGGCGGCCATCGCGGCGGAGTAACCGGGCGTCGATTGGCGGGCATTGGCGCACCCTGCTAGGTTCGTCGACAACACATGTGGGCCCGAACATGCTGAGTTCATTCGAACGGCTACGTCATCCGGCAAACGCAGATCTCCTGATCGCCGCGGACGACGAGCACGCGGCTGTCGCCGGTCGCGGCGATTACGCCATGCCGTGGCACTGGCATGATTGCCTGATGTTCATCCTGCCGAGCCGCGGGACGATCGAGCTGAAGCACGAAGCCGGCCGCGAAGGCACGTGGCTGTCGCAGGACCGGTTCGCGATCGTTCCGCCGAACCAGGCGCATGAGACACGCGCGGGTATCGGTGCACATAGCCATGTCGCGATCTACGCAACTGGCTCGGTCCTGAAGCGCCTCGAAAGAGAGAACGGCTCGCTGAGCGAATTCCGCCGCAGGACATCAACGACCCGGCTGTTTCGCCGGTCAGACAGACTGCGCGCCCTGCAGGCGCTGCTGGTCGGGGATGGCAGGCACGCCTATGGCAATGCCCATGTCCGGCACGGACTGTCCTCTGCCCTGCTCGTTCAGTGCATCGCCGAGGCTCTGACCGGCGATGCCGTATCCAGTGCCTCGCATCGCGAACACGGCATGACATTGGTCGCGGAGCTGAGGGACTATCTCACCCTTCATGCCGACCGGGATGTTCCGCTCGACGCCCTGGAAGAACGGTTCGGCGTTTCGCGGCGTCATATCACCCGATTGTTCCGGGTGGGGACCGGCGCGTCGATCGGCGAATTCCAGCAACGTGTCCGCCTCGACAATGCAAGCGAGCTGTTGAAGGCAACCGATCTCCCGATCGGCGAGATCGCGCTCCGCGTCGGCTTCGACAGCGGTGCGGCGCTGGCCCATGCGATGCGCCGGGCAGACGGCCAATCGCCAAGCGAAGTTCGCAAGCGCATGGCCCGGCCGATCAAAATCTAGGGCCCGCTGCAACGCGCGTCGCAGCAACACCCCCCGTAGCTTCGCACCGGTGAATTCCGTGCAGCGCTGGCTGACGTGCAGTGCGAACGCGCGAGGCTGCTAGAGGGTGCAAACATGATGACGACATCTCCCGAACCGCAGGTTCGATTTGTCAGTGTCTTTGCGGCAGGTCCGCAGGGCGGCAATCCCGCCCCGATCGTCGTCGATGCTGCCGGCATGAGTGATGCGGAGATGCAGCAGGTCGCGCGTACCTACGGTCACGAGAGCGGGTTTGTATTGCCGCCTCCGCCGGGCTCCGACTGCGATTTCGAGTTTCGCTTCTGGGTGCCCAATCATGAGATGTCCATGTGCGGACACGCCACCGTCGGCGCGACATGGCTGCTTCAGCGGCTCGGCCGGCTGCAGCGCGATCGGATCACGATCCTGACGAAGAGCGGCCGCGTCCATGCGCGGATCAGCCAGTCGGCCGGACAGGATATCTCGGTCGAGGTCTCACAGCCTGCGGGTGTCATCGAGCCGCTTCCCGATACGCCCCGAAGCGTCGATGACATTCTCGACGTCCTCGGGATCGGTGCCGACTGCCTCGCGCCGTTCCCGATCCAGAATGCACGCACCAGCCGGATCAAGACCCTCATTCCGTTGAAGAGCGTCGCGATTCTCGACGGGCTGAAGCCTGACTTCTCGCGGATGGAGCGCCTGTGCAATGGCATCGACTCCACCGGTCTCTATCCCTACGCCGTGTCCGGCCAGGACGATCAGATCGTCGATGCCCGCCAATTTCCGAGCTCGTCGGGATATCCGGAAGACGCAGCGACTGGCATCGCGGCCTCCGCTTTGTCATTCGGTCTCCTCGCGAACCGGATGGTGGACGCGTCGGAACGGCAGATCACCATTCGCCAGGGACGCGCCATGAATCGCCCCTCAGCCATCAAGGTGCGCTTCAGCTTCGATGACGGCAATCTCAACGGCTGCTGGCTCGGCGGCGATGTTCAGCCGACCGACTGCGAGAAGATTGCGTCATGACGAGCAAGGGACAGCCATCGGCCTTCGAAGCCAACTATGGTTTTGCGCGAAGCGACGTTCGTCTCGATAACTGGCGGCAGGCGCCCTGGAATGTCTGGGCATTCCGTCACGTGTCCGAACTCATTCCGACGGCACGCATCGCAGCGACGCCGGGACTGATCGAGGATCAGTCCGTCCACGCCGGAGATCTCATCAAGCAGGCTTTTTCCACCGATGGAGAAACCGCGACGATCGAAGACGTTCTACGCAGGACCTCAACCGATGCCCTCGTCGTGATGAAATCCGGCCGTGTCGTTGCAGATTACCATGCGCCGAATTTTACTGCGCAATCGCGGCATATTCTGTTCTCTGCGAGCAAGTCGGTGACATCGATCGTCGCGGGAATTTTATACAGCGACGGCCTGATCGATTTTGACGAGACGGTCTCGCACTACGTCCCGGAACTCAAATCCTCCGCCTATTCGGACGCGAGCCTGCGCGATGTCCTCGACATGCGGGTCAGCCTCGATTTCGAAGAGACCTATCAGGATCCGCGCGGCGATTTCGCGCGGTACCGCCGCGCCGGCCTGCTCGAACCGTCGGTGCCGGGAGATACTCCGGACTCACTGATCGCTTTCCTCGCTACGCTGCAAAAGGGCCCCGGCGATCACGGGGGCCCCTTCCACTACTGCTCGCCGAATTCAGACGTGCTGGGTCTGGTGATCGAGCACGCCTCGGGCCAGCGTTTCGCCGACTTTGCCGCCGCGCGTTTGTGGCAGCCGCTCGGCGCGCGGCAGGATGCCTATATTACGGTCGATGCGATTGGCAGCGCCCGGACCGGCGGCGGCTTCTGCATGACCCCGCGCGACCTCGCGCGCATCGGCGAGATGATGCGACTGGGCGGCATGGCCAACGGCTGCCGGATCGTTGCACAGGATTGGGTGTCGGATACGATCACGAACGGCTCCGCCGAGGCCTGGCGCGCGGGCAAGTTCGTCGACTGGCTGCCAGAAGGTCGCTATCGCAACAAATGGTACCAGACCGGCAACGCAAGCGGCGCCTTCTTCGCGCTCGGCATTCACGGACAATATCTCTACGTGAATCCGCGCGCCGAACTGGTCGTCGCAAAATTCTCGTCCCAGCCGGAGCCGGTGGACAACGACCTGAAACGGCTCAACCTCGCACTGTTCGATACGCTTGCGAGATTGTACTGATGAAGCTGCTGTGTGAGCCGCCCATCTCGCCGCAATACTGCGTTGGCGAAGGTCGGCCCGCGCCTAGCTGTCGTCCGAACGAACCGACGACGGATGCCGGCACAACGGTGTCACGCTGACGCGCATGAAGGGGAAGAGCGGCAATGTCGACAGAATGTCGTGCAGCGCCTCATTGCTCGCCACATCGAAGATACTGACATTGGCGTAACGTCCGGCGACCCGCCAGAGATGGCGCCACTCGCCCGTCTTTTGCAGCTCCTGCGCGCGTTCACGCTCGGTCTTTTTCAGTTGCTCAACCACCTCGGGGGCGAGACCGGGCGGGATCTGAACGTCCATCTCCACCTGAAAAAGCATCGATCAAACTCCTGTTGTTGCGCCGGCCGGTTGAGCGCGCGGCGCGTAACCATCGCGGCGGAAGAATGCGACGCGGTCCATGTCCAGTTCGACGCCGATGCCGGGCGCCGTCGGCACCTGCAACACGAAGTCGCGGTAACGCAGAGGCGTCGCGAGGATCTCCTCGGTCAGAAGCAGCGGGCCGAACAGTTCGGTGCCCCATGCGAGTTTTGGCAGTACGGAGAACACCTGGGCCGATGCCGCGGTGCCGACACCGCCTTCCAGCATGGTGCCGCCATACAGGCCGAGACCTGCGGCATCGCCGATCGCAGCTATCTTCACGGCATCGTACAGACCGCCGGCCTGATTGATCTTCAGGGCGAACACATCCGCAGCACCGCGCGCCGCGATGTCGAAGGCATCCGTCGTGCCATGCAGTGCCTCATCCGCCATGATGGGGACGGCATAGCGACCGCTGAGGCGGGCCTGTGCCCCGCGATTGTCGCGCGACAGAGGCTGCTCGATGAGGTCCACGCCGGCGGCCTCTAAGGCGGGAATGCCGCGGCGTGCCTCGGGCTCGCTCCAGGCCTGGTTCACGTCCACCCGCACGCTGGCGCGATCTCCGAGGGCGCGCTTGATGGCCGCCACATGTGCCACGTCATCGTCCACGGACCGCAGGCCGATCTTCAGCTTGAAGATATTATGGCGGCGCGCATCGAGCATCCGCTCGGCTTCCGCGATGTCGCGGCTGGTATCGCCGCTGGCCAGTGTCCAGGCGACCGGCAAGGTGTCGTGCATGCGCCCGCCGAGCAGCTCGGACACCGGCAGGCCCAGGCGCTTGCCGAGCGCGTCCAGCAGCGCCGTCTCCACTGCGCATTTGGCGAAGCGGTTGCCCTTCACCCGTCGCTTCACGTCGGCCATGAGCACGGCGACGCGTGATGCATCCATGCCGATGATGGCCGGAGCAATATAGGTGTCCACGGTCAGCTTGATGCCCTCAGGGCTCTCCTCGCCGTAGCTGAGGCCGCCGATGGTCGTGCCCTCGCCGATTCCGACCGTTCCGTCGGAGCAGCGGATGATGACCAGAACCAGGGTCTGGCTGTTCATCGTATGCATCGACAATCGATGGGGGCGGATCGTCGGCACATCGACCAGGATGGTCTCGACCTCGTCGACGCGGACTGCCACGCTGGTGCTCATGAGGGGCATCTTCCTGTTGTCCATGGATGGGGCCTTGAACGGATCGCCGATATCTATCCGGCGATCCGTCGCATTGCCGTCTGCCGCAGCGTTACTTCTTGATCAGCGGGCAACGTGACGCCGATAGCGGCTGAAACGCGTCGTCGCCGGAGACAGTCGCCAGCAGCTTGTAGTCGTCCCAGCGTGCCTTCGATTCCGACGGCTTCTTCACTTCGAACAGGTACATGTCGTGCACCATGCGGCCGTCCTCGCGGATCCGGCCATTCTTCGCGAACATGTCGTTGATCGGCGTGTCCTTCATGACCTTCATCACGGCCGCTGAATCGGTGGTACCTGCCTTCTTCACCGCGTTCAGGTAGGTCGTGACGGAGGAATAGACGCCGGCCTGCGCCGATGTCGGCGCGCGCTTGGTCCGCTCCATGAAGCGCTTCGCGAAGGCGCGCGTTTCGTCGTTGAGATCCCAATAGAACGCCTCGGCCAGCAACAGGCCCTGCGCGGTCTCAAGCCCGACGCTGTCGATGTCGGAAATAAATGCCAGCAAGGGCGACAGCTTCTGCCCGGACTGGGTCAGGCCGAACTCGGCGGCCTGCTTGATCGCGTTGATGGTATCGCCGCCCGCATTGGCGAGGCCGATCACGCTTGCCTTGGTGCTCTGTGCCTGGAGCAGGAACGACGAAAAATCCGAGGTGTTGATCGGGTGCTTCACATTGCCGACAACCTTGCCGCCCGCCTTGGTGACGATGTTCGAGGTGTCGCGCTCCAGTTCCTGGCCGAATGCGTAGTCGGCCGTGAGGAAGAACCAGCTATTGAGGCCACGCTTCACCGTGGCCAGGCCGGTGACGCTGGCCAGCGCGTAGGTGTCGTAGGTGTAGTGGACGATGTAGGGACCGCACGCCTCGTTGGTGAGCCTGACTGCGCCGGGACCATTGAACATGATGATCTTGCCGCGCGTCCTGGCCATTTCCGCCGCAGCCAGCGCCGTGGCAGAGCCAGCCACATCGACAATGGCCTCGACACCCTGGTTGTCGAACATCTCACGGGTGAAATTCGCGGCCAGATCGGACTTGTTGAGATGGTCGGCGACCACGATCTGGACCTTGCGCCCGAGAACCTCGCCGCCGAAATCCTCAACGGCCATCTTGGCTGCAGTCTCGCTGCCTAGCCCGGTAATGTCGGCAAACAGGCCGGACATATCGAGGACGGCCCCCAGTTTCAGCGGCCCGGTGCTCTGTGCCATGGCAGCCGAAGTGGTGACGAGCATGACCGATGCCGTCAGGCCTGAAAGTAGCTTCTTCACATCATTCTCCATGAGCGCTCTCACCCCGAGCGCGCGTCTCTTGCGTGATATTCGTCGTGGATCGATCGCGGTGTGTCAGACGCCCGTCGTCACTGGCTGCCGCGAATGCCTGCGGTCTCGACGATCTGCTTCCATTTGGCGCTTTCCTGCGCCAGATGCGCAGCAAGTTCCTGGGGCGACGACGCGATGACGCGCCCGCTGACATCGGCGAAACGCTTCTGCACGTCGGGATCTGCCAGAACCTTGCGGATATCGCCGCTGATGCGCTCCGCGAGCGCCGGCGGCATCTGGCCCGGACCGAAAATGGCCCACCAGTTGGCAAGTTCGAAGCCCGGCAGACCGGATTCGCTGATCGTCGGCACGTCAGGCAGTGCGGCGATGCGCTCCTTGGTGGTGACGGCAATGGCGCGAAGGCTGCCGCCCTGCACCTGCGGAAGCGCCGTCGAGGCGTTGTCGAACATCAGGTCGATCCGGCCGGCCATCAAATCCGTCAGGGCCGGCGACGAGCCGCGATAGGGAACGTGGGTCATCTCGACCTTGGCCTGCTGCCGGAACACTTCCGCCGCCAGATGCAGGGAAGAACCCACGCCGGCTGAGCCATAGGTGGCGCCACCCGATGCCGCTTTTTCTTTCGCGAAGGCGATCAGATCCTTGATGTTCTTGATCGGCGACGAGGGCGGCACAAGCACCACGTTCGGCGTCTCGAGCGCCAATGTCAGCGGTGTCAGATCCTTCACGGGATCGTAGGGCATCGACTTGAAAAGCCACGGATTGACGGCCACGGCGATCGACGCGAGCACCAGCGTGTAGCCATCGGGGGCACTCTTGGCGGCCGCATTGATGCCGATATTCGATCCGGCCCCGCCCCTGTTTTCGACGACGACTTGCTGGCCCCAGGTCTGGCTCAACTTTTCCGCAATCGTGCGGCCGATGATGTCGGCGGCACCGCCAGCGGCGAAGGGAACGATCAACTGGACCGGCTTGGTCGGATAGTCCTGCGCCGTCGCACGGTTTGCGCCCAGGGCGATACAGCAAGCCGCCACCGCGGCGTGGGTCGCCCGGGCAAGTAAGGTGCGTCGTGACAGCATGAAAGAGCCTCCCAGTCGGTTCTTATGTTTCGAAGGCCGCACAAAAGCGTGCCGGCCAGGTCCGATATTGACAAACACTGGCACGGGACGCGTGATAGGCCAACACAGTGAAAACTATAGATGTGATAGAAGATTGTAATCAGCCATGGATCTCAGACGTCTCGGCTATTTTCTGGCAATCGCGACCCACAAACGCATGGCGAAGGCCGCAGAAGCCCTCGGCGTCGCCCAGCCAACGCTGTCGCAGCAGATACGTGCCCTCGAACAGGATCTCGGCACCGTTCTGTTCAACCGGACGCCCCAGGGCATGCAACTGACCGAGACAGGACATGCACTGCGCGAACACGCACAACGTCTGATGGTTCAGACCGAAGCGGCGCGCACGGCAATCGCCGAGCTGGAGGGCGGCATGGCCGGCACGCTGCGTGTCGGCGTCATCTACACCTACAGCACGACATTCCTGCCGAAGATCATCGGCAGCTTCGGCGAGAAATATCCTGAGGTTCGGCTCAGCGTGGAGGTCGGCTCCGCAAACGATGTCGAGCAACGCATCCTGTCCGGAGATCTCGATCTCGCGATTGCTTTCGCGCCGCCCCAGCACGCGGAGTTGGGCGTCGACCTGTTGTTCGAGGAGCGGCTCGTTCTGGTGCTTGCGAAGTCGCAAAATCAATCACGACAACAGTCGATCACGCTGCAGGCGCTCGCCCAACGTCCGTTGGCACTTTTGACCCCCGCCTTTGCGACCCGCCGCATTCTCGACCAGTCGCTGCCACCGGATACAAAACTCGACGTGCGCGTCGAGATGAACTCGGTCGAGGCCCTGATCGAACTCGCGAAATCGGGAGGGCTCCCGACGGTTCTTGCCGACCGAAGCCTGAACGCCCGAAAGGACCTTGCGATCATTCCGATCGGGCCTCCGTGGATACGCCGTTCCGGAGCCTTGCTGTGGGATGCCCATCGCTACCAGACGGCAGCCGCGCGCGCTTTCATGGCGATCGCCCGCAAGACGACCAAAAGCGCACAGACCATTCGCGCGTCATAGCGAACAATCGTGGACATCGGCATGGCGCGAGGAGCGCTGGCTGATGGCACCGCGCGCGTCGATGCGATCAGGCCGCTCAGCGTCCCAGGCGAGCAATGGCCTGGAACGTGGATTCACCGATCCCAGCGCCGGAGCCCTGCAGCAGAGAAAGCGCTGGTGACGTCTCCGTGGTGCCGTTCTTCAGGTCATACATCGCAGAGAAGCGGCCGAGCAGCTTTGTCAGCTTGGCCGGATCCTTGAGATCGCTCAGTTTGAGATACTTCTCCACCACCTTGGCCTGCTGGTCGACATCCATGGCGCCCACCGAGTCCGGCAGGTTGAACGTGGTCCGGAACACTTCACCCAGCGCCTTGTCGGCCAGGAGGTCGTAGACTGACGTGATGCTCGGCGCCTTGCGCTGGAAATAGAGCGCCAGACGCACACCCGGATTGACCTCGCCTTGTTGGGTTTCCAGGTTCTGCTGCAGATAATTGTTCTGCGTCTTCAGGAGCTGATCGCGTGTCTGCGGGCCGACCGGAGCCAGGCGTGCGATGTTGCCGTTCTTGTCGAAATTGAACGACGCCGCGATTTCCGCAAAGCGGGGATCGCTTTGCTTGCTGGCGAAACTGCGTGGATCCGACAGGTCGGAATTGAAGATCTGCTTGAGAAAATCGGTGCTGACCTTCTCGGGTTGCAGGCCTTTTGAGGTCAGGACGATATCGATCATCTTCCGATTGGCGAGCAGATCGGACACGCTCTCGATGTCCGGGATCGTGTTCTGGTAATAGACCGCATCCTTCTCGGCCTTGGCGCGGAGCCCGGCCAGTTCGGTCTCACCAGCAAATCGCGTTTGCGCGATGATGTAGTCCTTCGCGATCTGCCTCACATTGGTGGTGTCCTGGGCCACCAGCGACGTCGTCAGATTGCCCTTGCTGTCGAAATTGAACGCGCGCGCGAGCGCGATATAGCGATCGTCCTTGGTCATATTGGCGTAACTCTTGGGATCGGTCGGATCGCTCTTGAGAACCGCCTTGATGGTGGCTTGCGAGACTTTGTCGGGGTCGAGCCCGACTGCCTTCAGCGCATAGTTATACAAGTTCGGCGTTTTCACGAACACGTCGACCGACCGCACATTCGCAACATTCGCGCGGAACAGCCTGGCCATCAGAGCCGAATTCTCATCATCCGCCGCAAGATAGGCTGCGCCCTGACTGTTGACGAAAAACGCGTTCGTACTGTCACGATCGGCCGTGGTCTGCGCGTCGACACCGGCCGGCAGCGTCCCGTCAGGCGAGAACTCGAAGGCCCGCGCGATATCGAGATAACGCCCGATCATGGTGAGGCCATCATTGGCGCTGATGATATCGCCACTATTTTTCAGAACCCTGCGCTGTTCCATCACGATCTTTGACCGGAGATCGTTGAGATTGGCACCGGGCTGCGCCAGTTGCGTCATGTAGTCGGCGATCTTCAGATTGGCGTCGGCGATCTCGGTATTGGCCTTGGTGACCTTGTCATTGAGGACAGTGACCTGCGGCACCCAGACAGTGTTCACATAGCTGTTCGGGTCCGCCACGTCACTGCTCAGGACTTGCCGGATCGTGTCACGCGACCATTGCGAGTCACTGATCCCGAAGGCCGAAAACACATAAGTGCGCAGGCGGTCGTCATTCAGCAATTCGTCGGCGCTGCGAATGCTGCCGATCTTGCTGTTGTAATAGCCGGTCTGGTCGTCGATCGCGTCGACCTGTTTTTTCACCGCGGCCGAATACAGGCCGACCATCTCGTCGGTCTGACTGGCCGATTGTGCAACATAGGTCCCGGCGCCATTGAAGGAAAACGCCGCGGCAAATTCGCGGTAGCGCTTGTCGTTCAGCCGGTTGGCGAAGCTGTTGGCATCGGACAGATTGCTCTCGAGCACCTTGCGCATGAAGGCCTTGGCATAGGCCATATCTTCCAGCCCATAGGCCTTCGTCGCATACTGATAGAGACGATAGTCTTTCATCAGATCGTCGACGGTCTTCACCTTGCCGATATTATCCCGGTAATAAGCGGCTTCGCGCGTCACGCCCGCCTGCTGGGAGATCATGGTCAGGGACTGCCTGACATTGCGCTGGACGGACGTGTAGCCGAGATATGTCGACACCATGGAAACACCTATCGCTGGTTTACACCACGATACCGCCCCTGGGTTGTCTGAAGCTGGCCGGCTTCGCCCTCGTTGGTAGCCGGACCGGACGCAAACGCTCGCGGACTGACTGTCAGCGCAAGGAGGCCCGCGCCCTGGCGCGACCTACCACCAGCCGGTTTGCGGCTGGCGCTGATACGGCGCGACCCTGCGGCGAGCCTGCACGGGCGCGGGGTCCGCATTCCAGCGCTGGAAGAACGAGCCAAAGCCATCGCCATCCGCATCGTCGCTGCTCGCCATGAGATCGGCAGGCGGCGTCGGCTTACGCGTAATGAAACCACCTTGCGGCTGGTTGCTGAGCACCACGACGAATTCGGTGCGATAGTTGGTCTCGGTGCTGAGCGGCTCGTCGGAGATCACGATCGACGAGCGTGGCAATGCAGTCGCCGCGATCCGGTCGAGCACTTCCTGCGGAATGGTAATGCGGTCGAGGGCGGCCTTCGCGCTATCGCCTTCGTCGATCGTGACGGCGCTCCAGCGCAGGCCTGCGTCGTTCCGGGCCATCGCCGTGAACACATGCGTGCCGATCGGCCTGCCGGGGTCGCGGATGGTGATGGGAACTTCGATGCTTGAATCGAACACTTCGCCGCCGCCGTCCGGCGCCGGCTTGTGCGTGTTGCGCCGAACGTAAAGCATCTGCGTCTCGCGGCTGATATAGATCGAGACCGGCTCGAGTGCGAGTTTCGCATCGCTCGCTGCCTTGGCGGTGGCGACCTTTTTGGTCTCGGCCGCCTTGGCAGCGTCCTTTGCGGCGGCGGCGGCATCGAGCTTGGACGTCGTATCGGTCTTTGCGGTTTCGAATTGCGCGCCGAGTTCCGCGGCCCTAGCGGCAGCCCTCTGCTTGGCCTCCTCGGCCCGCGCCTTGGCCTCATCGGTCTTTGCCGCAACGACGGCCTTGTCGGCGGATACGAGCTCGACATCCGCGCGCGCCTTCAGCGATTGCAGCTTGCGCAGGGCTGCCGGCAGCGGCTTCGTCTCGCGCGCCGAGGTCGCTGCGAGTTTCTTCGTCGCGTCCGCGGCAGCAGCGGCCTCCGCAGCCTCGCGGGCGAGCACCTCGACACGGCCCGGAGCAGCGGCGATGGCTTCCGCTTTCGGCATCAGAAGCGCCGGATGGGAGAACTCAACGGGCGCCGCGTCATTCGGCGAGATGATCACCCGCATCCCGATCCGCGTCTTGTCGAACAACCTGTCCGCGAAGCCGTAGGGCATCCGCACACAGCCATGCGACGCGGCGTAGCCGGGCAACGGCCCGCCATGCAGCGCGACGCCGTTCCAGGTGATCCGCTGCATGTTCGGCATCGCGGCATCGTCATACATGTTGGAGCGATGGTCCTTGTTCTTCTCAAGAACGGCAAAGACGCCTGCCGGCGTCTCGCGGCCGGACACGCCAGTCGAGACCGGCGCGCGCGTAATCCATCCATCGGCGTCGTAGAACGTGACCTGCTGGCTCTTGATCGACACGATCGCCATCATCGGCTCGCCTGCTTCGCGCGGGGCGGTCGCCTCGACGACGCGGGCGGGACGCGCCTGCTTTGCGGCGGCTCCGGCCGCCGGAGCGGCTACCGCAATCATTGCTGCCAACACCACGACGGGAGATATCCAGTGCCGCATCCCGACGTTGGGTTGCGCCGTCGCCAATCGATTTGCCATTCAGTGCCTCGGTCAAATGCCTTCCGATCGCGAATCGTACAGGCGTTTGATTGCGATTGTATCAATTCGCCGCCGCTTCGCTTGCCCGATGTCTCGTTGACGCGGCGAGCGCGGCGAAAGTTCATTCGTAGCCGAGAAACGGCGCCGGACAAAGGTGGCTCACTGCCACACCCGGCACGTGGTCGACTGCGAAATCTGGACAAAACGGCGGTTGGGGCCGGAGTTCAAAATGAGCCCAGTGCGGAGCCCATGGCAATCACGGCGGCAAGAGCGACAACCGAGCTCACGATGCCGACCATCACAATGTCGAGATAACTTTGGCGATGCGTCAGGCCGCAGATCGCGAGCAGGCTGACGACCGCACCATTGTGAGGGAGAATGTCCAGGGTGCCGGAGCCGATCACAGCTACGCGGTGTAGCAACCCGGGATCGATCCCCTCCCGCGTGGCAACGTCCATATAGGTCTGACCGAGTGCATCCAGCGCGATTGTGAGTCCGCCGGATGCCGAACCTGTCAACGCGGCGAGCAGGTTCGTGGAAACGGCCAACGACACCAGCGGCCCACCCTTAATGCCCAGCGCCCAGTCCCGCACCATGTCAAATGCAGGCAGCGCTGCGATGACAGCGCCAAAGCCAACGAGGCTCGCGACAGTCAGCGCTGGCAGTACGGACGCGTTGGCCCCGGCATCCATCGTTTGCCGCAGTGCAGGCAATCGCGTCCAGTTACAGATGACGACTGTCGCGGTCGCTCCCGCGAGCGCGACGACAACGGACCACACGCCAGCAACGGCAGATAGCGACGTGCTGCCCCAGCGCTGCTCGGCCAGGAAGGAGACATCAAGCCGGGGCAGAACAACGAGCGACATCACGAGATTGACGACGACAACGACAACCAGGGGAAGAACGGCATTGACGACAGGCACTTCCGCTTCGCTGCGATGCCCGTGGGAAATTTCGGCCGGATCGAATTCGCGCGCCGTCGTGGCACGCCCGCGCAAGCGCTCGTCATCGGCAGCGGCGCTGGTCGCGATCGACAATTCTTCGCCATACCCCTCATTCGCTTGTCGTGCCGCCTTCTCGGCGCGAAGCAACCACCACAGTCCAATACCCAGCATGATCAATGACGCGATGATGCCGAGGCCCGGCGCAGCGAAAGGCGTGGTGCCAAAGAACGGCATGGGTATCGCATTCTGAATCGATGGTGTGCCCGGCAAGGCTGACATGGTGAAAGTGGACGTTCCAAGAATGACCGTCGCGGGCACGAGGCGGCGCGGAATCCCCGCGGCGCGAAACAGCGACTGGGCCATCGGAACGATCACAAAAAAAGCGACGAAAAGGCTGACGCCGCCATACGTGACCAATGCCCCCGAGAGCACCACGGCGAGGATGACCCGGCGCTCGCCAAGGCGGCGGGTGATGAAGTTCGCGACCGCAGTGACCGCACCGCTGTCGTCCATCAGCTTCCCGAATACGGCGCCGAGCAGAAAGATGGGAAAGAACTGAGCAAGAAACTGGGCTGCGCTGCCCATGAAGGTCTGCGTCCAATTGGCAAGCAATGGCTCTCTGCCGAAAGCCGCCGCAACCAGTGCGGAGAGCGGAGCAAGCAGCAGAACACTCCAGCCCCGGAAAGCCAGCCAGATGAGAAGACCAAGCCCGACGAGAATGCCGAGAAGCCCCATGACGTCAGCACTCCGCCAACAGGATGTCGAGATCGGCCGTCGAACGCTCGCCAAGATCGGCGCCATGCGCGTCGAGAAAGTCACCGGCCGCTTGCCGCCCCTCGTCGCGCAGCTTGGATAGGAAGGCCCATTCGGCGTTGAGCTTGGATGACGCAGCGAAAGTCGCGAGCAGATCGCTCTTGATCCGGTGCGTCTTCATTTGAGCCCAGCGGGCGCCCTCCCCGGTGCCGGGATCCGCCACCTGACGAAGCAGCGCAATCATCCGCAGCTCCTTTGCCAGCGGCGAGTTGAATGAAATTTCATTGAGACGGTTGAGAATGTCCGCAGCCGTGCGCGGCTCCTCCAGTCGCTCGGTCGGATTGATTTGCACGACGATGGTGTCCTGCGCGTCTGTCTCCCGAACAAGCGGCGTGATCGTGGGATTGCCTGCATAGCCCCCATCCCAATAGGCTTCGCCTTCAATCTCGATCGCGCGGAACATCGTTGGCAGGCATGCCGACGCAAGCAACACATCCGCGGTGATCTCGGCGTTACGGAAAATTCGCCCGCGACCTGTCCGTACCCGCGTGGCCGTTACGAAGAGTTTGATCGGCGCACCGGCAAGACGCTCGAAATCGATGCTCTCGGCCAGTATCTCGCGCAACGGATTGTAGCCGAGCGGATTGAGATCATAGGGCGACAGGACTCGCGACATCAGATCGGCGAAGAGATAGGCCGGAGAAGTGTCGAGCGACCAGCGTCCCATGAGGCGGTCGAGGGGTGAGCGTTGAAACGGACTGAAGGCCGCGGCACGCGAGACGCGCCGCCAGTATTTGTCCAGAGCCTCGCGTGCTCCGTCGGCACCGCCGGCAGTCCAACCGTCTGCCAGAACGGCAGCATTCATCGCTCCTGCCGATGTTCCGGATATGCCGGCAATTTGCAGCCACGGCTCCTCAAGCAGCCGATCGAGGACACCCCACGTGAATGCGCCATGGGAGCCTCCGCCCTGGAGCGCCAAATCCACGAGTACCTGCCTTCGGTTCATCATGCAGCTTCTCCAACTGCCGAGACACGCTGGTAGCCAACCGTCGAGCACTTCAGAAACCACGCGCCGAATAGGCGTGGCCATAATAGACTTGGAAAGTCTGCTTCAGGTCGCTTTCGACCGAGCCCTGCGACCTCTGCGTGCTATTTGATGCTCACCTCGCGCCAAAAGCAACCTGCCGGGGCCTGGCCAGAAACACCGTGCTGGACCCGACAATCGCACGCGGCGACCTGCAGAAGGACCTTGGCAGAGGCAAATACCAGGCCGACGCTCCGTGAATGAGGCAATGGGCGGCGCTGAAAATTTGAGCCGTACCGAGATGGCACAGCTTCGAGCAAAGGATGATTACGGCGTCAGGAGCTTGTTGTACTTCGCCACATCGCGCGTCACCAGCTGCTGCAGCACCTCCGGTGCATGCTCATTGGCGTCGGGCGCCACAGTCGACAGATCCTGGAAACGCTTTTTCACCAGATCACTCTCAACCGACGCGCGAGCAGCGGCATTCAGCTTGGCGATGATCTCTGGCGGTGTCCCCTTCGGCGCGAACAGGCCATTCCAGCCCTGCGCCTCGAAGTCGGGCAGCCCTGCTTCTGCCGAGGTCGGCAGATCGGGCAGCGTCGCCAGCCGCACGGTGGAGCCGACCACGATGCCCTTCACCAGCTTGTCGTCGATGGCCTGCGAGACGGAGGCCGCTGAATCGCAAACGCCGTCGATCTGGCCACCGATGGCATCAGTGAGCGCGGGCGCCGCGCCGCGATAGCCGACCAGCGTGACGTCGATGCCGGCGGCCTGCACGAAGCTCTTGCAGATCAGGTAATTCGAGGAGCCAATCCCGGCATGGCCGAGATTGACCTTGCCCGGATTGGCTTTGGCATAGGCGATGAAGCCCTTGAGATCACTCGCCGGGAAATCCTTGCGCAGCGCCACGACGCCGAAGGTCTTGGCCACCATGCCGATGGAGGCAAAGGAGTCCGGCGTGAAGGACAGTTTTGGGTAGATCGTGTAGGTCGCCGCACTGGTGCCGGCATTGCCGATGGCGATGGTGTAACCATCGGGCGCAGACCGCGCGGCGCGGGCCAGCGCGGTGGAGCCGCCGGCGCCGACGACATTCTCGATGATGATGGTCTGGCCTAGCGTCGCCGCCATCTGCTCGGCCACCGCACGCGCGATGACGTCCGACGTACCGCCGGCCGCGAAAGGCACGATCATGGTGATGGGGCGTTTGGGATAATCATCGGCGGATGCCGAGACGCTCGTAGCCAGCACGAGCGCAAGGGTTGCGGCGAGCTTCGACAGCCGCGCCACAGCGGCGATCACGCAGCGCGCTCCAGATGCTCGACAAGACCAGCAAACAGGCCGCGGCCGTCGGTGCAGCCCATGATGTCTTCGACGTGATTTTCCGGATGCGGCATCATGCCGAGCACGTTGCCCTTCTCGCTGACGATGCCGGCAATGGATGCGGCAGCGCCATTGATATTGTGTAGATCGCCAACTTCACCTGTCGGCGAACAATAACGATAGAGCACGCGGCCATCGCCTTCGAGGCGCTTCAGCGTTTCGGCATCGGCGGTGTAGTTACCCTCACCGTGGGCGATCGGCACGCGGATCACCTGACCGGCATTGTAACCGCGGGTAAACGCCGTGTCGGAACGCTCGACGCGCAGATGCACGTCGTGGCACAGGAATTTCAGCTTGGCATTGCGCATCAGGATGCCCGGCAGCAGGCCGGACTCACACAGGATCTGGAAGCCGTTGCAGACGCCCATCACCAGGCCGCCATCGGCCGCAAACTTCCGGACGGCGTCCATCACCGGCGAGCGTGCCGCGATGGCGCCGCAGCGCAGGTAGTCACCATAGGAGAAGCCACCGGGGACAACGACGAGATCGGTGCCCTTGGGCAGCGCGGTCTCGGCGTGCCAGACCATCGTAGACTCCTGCCCGGATGCCAGCTTGAGCGCCCGCGCCATGTCGCGTTCGCGGTTGATTCCGGGGAAGACGAGAACGGCGGATTTCATAGCGATAACCTGGCTCAGAGCACTTCGACGCGATAGTTTTCGATCACCGTATTCGCCAGCAGCTTGTCGGCTGCGGCTTTCAGCGCTTCCTCGGCTTTCGCCTTGTCGGCGCCATTCAGTTCGATGTCGAACACCTTGCCCTGCCGCACAGAGGCAATGCCATCGACGCCGAGCGATTTCAGCGCGCCTTCGATGGCCTTGCCCTGCGGGTCAAGGATGCCGTTCTTCAGGGTAACAGTTACGCGGGCTTTCACGTCTTGATCCTCAGCTCTTGACCAGTACCGGGCCGGTGCCCATCGGGCGTTCGTTTTCGGAGAGAATGCCGAGACGCTTGGCGACCTCGGTATAGGCCTCCAGCACGCCGCCGAGATCCCTGCGGAAACGATCCTTGTCCAGCTTCTCGTTCGACTTGATATCCCACAGCCGGCATGAGTCGGGCGAGATCTCGTCGGCGACGATGATGCGCATCATGTCGTTTTCGAACAGGCGACCGCATTCCATCTTGAAATCGACGAGGCGGATGCCGATGCCGAGGAAAAGACCGGTGAGGAAGTCGTTGACGCGGATGGCGAGCGCCATGATGTCATCGATTTCCTGGGGGGTGGCCCAGCCGAACGCCGTGATGTGCTCTTCCGACACCATCGGGTCGTTGAGCTGGTCGTTCTTGTAATAAAACTCGATGATCGAGCGGGGCAGCTGGGTGCCCTCCTCGATGCCGAGGCGCTGCGACAGCGAGCCCGCCGCCACGTTACGGACCACCACTTCCAGCGGCACGATCTCGACTTCGCGAATCAGCTGCTCGCGCATGTTGAGTCGGCGGATGAAATGGGTCGGCACGCCGATGTCGTTCAGATGCTGGAACAGGTATTCCGAAATCCGGTTATTGAGGACGCCCTTGCCCTCGATCACCTGGTGTTTCTTGGCATTGAACGCGGTCGCGTCGTCCTTGAAGTGCTGAATCAGGGTACCGGGCTCCGGGCCTTCATACAGGACCTTGCCCTTGCCTTCATAAATGCGACGTCGACGGCTCATGGGGATGTACCGGGTGTTGTTGAAATCCATGGATGTGGTGTGCTCCGAATAACGGGATCGACCCACGACGGAGCTGCCGTGAAGGCCAGGAACGGGAAGAAACAGAACGAGAACCGGGCCTGCAGGCAACCTACCCGATCGGCCCTGCCAGTACAATCGACCCGGCCCGCCCAGTGGGGGTTTACCCCAACCTCGCGCAAGCCTGGTCCGATAAGCCTCGCCCGATACCGTCTTGCCTGCGACCTTGCGGCCGATTGTTCCAACGGTATCTCGACCTTATTTAAGCTCCGAACCGGCGTTTACAACGTCGTCCTGACCGCCCAACAACCCCGACGGGAACTTTAACCATGTCATCATTCGACAAGCGCGGCGAAGCCTTCGAGAACAAGTATGCGCTCGATGAAAGCCAGAAGTTCAAGGCCGAGGCCCGCCGCAACAAGCTGCTGGGCCTGTGGGTCGCCGAACAGCTCGGCAAGTCCGGCGACGAGGCCGCCGCCTATGCCAAGGAAGTCGTCGCAGCCGATTTCGAGGAAGCCGGCGACGGCGACGTGGTGCGCAAGGTGCTCGCCGATCTGACCGCCAAGGGCATCGCGATCACCGAGCCGCAGCTCCGCGTGAAGATGGATCAGCTGACCGCTGAGGCCGTCGCGCAGGTGAAGGCGGGAACCTAATCTCCACAGCTTCGAGTTGCAACGAAACGTCTCGCCGCAACTCGCGACGCTTCATAGAGAGCCGCGCATCGTATGATGGCGCGGCTCTTGTCTTTTGAAACGTTCCAGACTCGCAGAGCCTGACTCACGATTCCGAATTGCGATGTGCAAATTCTGAAACAGAGTCGCAGCGTGCCGATGACGGCTCGCATGCGCGTGCTACAAATTGCTCAAAATGCACGTTGATTGTTCAATCGTGTCGCGGCTCACCTTGCGACTGCATCACCGAAGACACACAGGCTCGCCAATCTCGTCGCTTTAGAGCGATTCAACCTCCCATTCGAAGTTTTCATTCAAAGCTACTGCTAGATCGCCTGCGCATGTTTCTCAAACGCGAAGGCGACACAACGTGACGACGGACAACCATTGCAATCTCAACAGCAACGCACGCAGCATCTTCAAGTTGCGCCGCGCGTATTGGTTGATCGGCGCGACGTTCCTGCTCGGCGATTATGTGACCGGGGCCTCGATCGCCAATGCACAGACGAATACGACGCTGCCGCCGGTCACCGTCGAATCGCCGACACAGGCGCGCCGGCCCGCACGTGCTGCGAGCGCCACGCCGAGCCGGGCGCGAGCTGTCGCCGCACGCCGCAATGCCACGCCGCCGCCCGCCCCGCCGACACCGACCGAGCGCGCTATCGCTGCCGCCGCCGCGAAATACGAACAGATCCTCGGCTATCGCGCGATGCCGAATGCGACGACGCTGCGCGGCGCGACGTCGCCGCTCAACACGTCGCAGGTCGTCAACGTCGTGCCGCAGCAGGTGATCAGCGACCAGCGTCCGCGCAATCTCGATGACGCGCTGGTCAACATCAGCGGCATCACCCAGACCAATACGCTGGCCGGCACGCAGGACGCCGTGATCCGTCGCGGTTTCGGCGACAACCGCGACGGCTCGATCATGCGCAACGGCATGCCGATCGTGCAGGGCCGCTCGTTCAATCCTGCTGTTGAAAGTATCGAAGTGCTGAAGGGACCGGCGTCGCTGCTCTACGGCATCATGGATCCCGGCGGCATCGTCAACACCATCAGCAAGCGGCCGGAATTGTATCAGCACGGCGAGGTGACGCTGGAAGGCGCGACCTATGGTTCGCGCAGCGGGGCCAATGCGACCATTGATATCACCGGACCGCTCGGCAAGGATGGCCTCGCCTATCGTTTCGTCGGCTATGGCATCAACGAGGATTACTGGCGGAACTTCGGCACCCGCAAGGAGACGCTCTACGCGCCGTCGCTGGCCTGGTATGGCGACACGACCACGGTTCAGATCAACTACGAACATCGCGACTTTTATTCGCCGTTCGATCGCGGCACGGCCTTCAACAGCGTGACGAAGGCGCCGTTCGCCATTCCGGCGACACGCCGCATCGACGAGCCCTATAACAGCATGTGGGGCACGTCGGATCTCATCCAGGCCTCGGTGGATCAAAAGATCAACGAGGACTGGAAGGTCTATGCGGGCTATAGCTACAACGTCGAAACCTATAATGCTGCGCAGTTGCGCAATACGGTGGTCAACCCGACCACTGGCATCGCGACACGCAGCAATGACGGCACCTACGGCGCACTGACGTCCTCCAGCTTCGGCACCGCCTATATACAGGGCGGATTCTGGATCGGCGGCATGCGCAACGAAGTGCTGTTCGGCGGCGATGCCCAGTATCGCGTGATCTACCGCAAGGATCTGGTCCGGCAGGGGGCTGCGAATTTCAACATCTTCAATCCGGTTTATGATCGACAATTGCCCGGCACCACCGTTGTCGCTACCGACAGCGATCAGACCGACAAGCTCAGCACGCAGTCCTTGTTCTTCCAGGACACGCTGCATCTGACCAATCGGGTCGCCGTGGTCGGCGGCGTGCGTTACATGACATTCGACCAGCTGGCGGGACGCGGGCGCAATCCGTTCATCGCCAATACGGACCTGTCCGGCAACAAGGCGCTGCCGCTCGGCGGCGTGATCCTGAAGGTCACCGACGAAGTCTCGCTCTATGCCAGCTACACGGAATCGCTGAAGCCGAATTCGACCATCGCTCCCAACGGCGCGGTATTCGACTCGCAGACGAAGCCCGAGGAAGGCGTGTCGTGGGAGACCGGCATCAAGTTCGATATCAACAAGCGCCTGTCAGGCACGGTCGCGCTGTACGACATCGACAAAAAGAACGTGATGCTGTCGCAATACAATACGGTCACCACGACCAACGAGGCACGCACCGCGGCTGCGGCGCGCTCACGCGGTGTCGAAGTCGACGTTACCGGCAAGCTGACTGACAGCTGGAGCATGATCGCCAGCTATGCCTATACCGATGCGATCTTGACGCAGGACTCGCAATACACCGGAAACCACCTGCAGAATGTCGCCCTGAACACCGGGTCGCTGTATCTCGTCTATGATTTCGGCACGATGCTGCCGGGTCGTCTGCGCGTCGGCGCCGGTGCACATTATGTCGGCGATCGTCCCGGCGATGCTGCAAACAGCTTCGTGTTGCCGTCTTACACGGTGGCGGACGCCTTTGCGACCTACGAAACGAAGTACCAGACTCTGCCCGTGATCTATCAATTCAACATCAAGAACATCTTCGACAAGGTCTACTATCCATCGGCAGTGAGCCTTCCCAACGTTGCCCTTGGCGATGCGCGGCGCTTCTCGCTGGCAGCGACGGTGAAGTTCTGAGGCAACAGAATGCGACCATCGCGACGACGCAACGTTCGGGCACTACCGCTGGCTCTGACGCTTGCGTCGTCGCTCCTCCTCTTCGGCACGGCCCCAAGCCACGCCGAAGAGATCAATCTCTATTCGACCCGCGAACCGCAGCTCGTCGAACCGGTCGTCGCATCCTTCACGGCGGCGACCGGGATCACGGTCAAGCTCACCTATATCGAGGACAATCTCGTCAAGCGCATGAAGGCCGAGGGCGGCGCCTCCCCCGCCGACGTGCTGATGACCATCGGTCTCGACAAGACCTCGCAATTCGCCGCGAATGATCTGTCGCAACCGACCACGTCTCCCCTGCTCGACAAGGCAATCCCGCCGCAACTGCGCGGCAGGGAATGGATCAGCCTGTCGGTGCGTCCGCGCGTGGTGATGGTGCGGAATGACTCACCGCAAGGCGCGATCCGCTATGAGGATCTCGCCGATCCCCGCTTTCGCGGCCAGCTCTGCATCCGTTCGCCCTTGCATCAGAACAATGTCGCGCTGATATCGGCCTATCTCGTGCATCACGGCGCGGACGCCACCGAGGCCTGGCTGCGCGGCATCAAGGCCAATCTGGCGCATGCGCCTGAAGGCAAGGACAACGACGTCATCCGTCAGCTCGCGGAAGGCCGCTGCAGCATCGGCATCGCCAACACCGTGGCGCTGGCGCAATTGCGCGACGGTCGCGAGGGCGCGGACTGGACCGCCTGGGCGAATAAAGTGAAGACGGTGCCGACGACATTCGCGGGCGGCGGCACGCATGTAAATCTTACCGGCGCGGCGCTGGCGAAACACGCGCCGCATAAGGCGGCTGCGCTGAAGTTTCTGGAATTCCTGGTGACGCCGGCCGCGCAGAAACTCTATGCCGCTGCCGAACTGGAATATCCGGTGACGGCAGGTGCCGAGAGCGCACCGCTGGTGGCGGCGATGGGGGCGTTTCCGAGCGATACGCTTGATATCGATGCGATCGCTGCAAGTCAGAAGGCGGCGCGCGAATTGATCAAGAAGGTTGGGTTTGAGAAGTAGGCGCGCATGATGCGCCACCTCCGCCCACGCGTCATTCCGGGGCGCGTGCGCCTTCGCACGCGAACCCGGAATCCCGGCGTTTGGGGCATTCACCGACGCCCGTGACGTAGAGATGATGAACACGTCAAGATTCCGGGTTCGTGCTCTGCCGGCTTCGCCGGCGGCGCACGCCCCGGAATGACAGTGTGTGGTTCGGTTTCGCGTCAGCCCCTCACCGCCAGCCCATGCCGGGCGCCACGTGCTTCAAGATCGCCTCGATCACATGCGCATTGTAATCGACGCCCAGCTGGTTCGGCACCGTGAGCAGCAGCGTATCGGCCTCCGCGATCGCCTCGTCGCCCTTCAACTGCTTGATCAGTGCATCCGGCTCCGCTGCAAAGCTGCGGCCGAAGATGGCGCGCTCGGTGCCGTGCAGGTAGCCGACCTTGTCCTCGCCCTCGTTGCCCCGGCCGAAATAAGCGCGGTCGCGGTCGTCCACCAGCGCGAAGATGCTGCGACTGACCGAGACGCGCGGGTCACGCGTGTGCCCTGCCGCCTTCCAGGCATCACGATACAGCCGGATCTGCTCGGCCTGCTGCACATGAAACGGCTTGCCTGATTCGTCGATCTTCAGCGTCGATGACTGCAGGTTCATGCCCTGCTTGGCCGCCCATTCCGCCGTCGCATTGGTGGAGGCGCCCCACCAGATGCGCTCGCGCAGGCCTTCGCTATGCGGCTCGAGCCGCAGCAGGCCGGGCGGGTTCGGAAACATCGGATTGGGATTCGGCTGTGCAAAGCCCTTGCCTTGCAACACGTCGAGAAACACCTCGGTATGCCGCCGCGCCATGTCGGCATCGGTTTGGCCCTCAGGGGGCGCGTAGCCGAAATAGCGGTAGCCGTCGATCACCTGCTCCGGCGAACCTCTGGAGATGCCGAGCTGCAGCCGTCCCCCCGCGATGAGATCCGCACTGCCGGCGTCCTCCGCCATATAGAGCGGGTTCTCGTAGCGCATGTCGATCACGGCGGTGCCGATCTCGATCTTCTTGGTGCGCGCACCAACGGCGGCGAGCAGCGGAAACGGTGCGGCGAGCTGACGCGCGAAATGATGCACCCGGAAATAGGCGCCGTCGGCGCCGAGCTCCTCGGCGGCGACGGCGAGATCGATGGACTGCAACAGCGCGTCGCCCGCCGAGCGCGTCTGTGATGAGGCCGACGGGGTCCAGTGGCCGAAGGAGAGAAAGCCGATGTTCTTCATGGGACGGGTACTCGGGGTGGGTTTGCTGACCACCTATTTAGCCGTGAATGGGAGCAAGAAAAGGGAAACGATGGAAACGCATCGTTTCCAATGATGCGAGCATGTTCGCAGACTGCAGATCCGTGTCCACTTTCGCGCCCGGCACGACGTCACACAGCCCCTCGCCCGCACCCCTTAAACGTGCATCCTGTCACAAATCTTCTATAGGTTGACCAAAATACGGCGTTGGGCGAGCATCAGCGTCACGTCGAAAAACGGGGGGACAGGCCATGCGCGTTACGACGTCTGCCGGAGCTTTCGAAGCGAGCGCGATCGCGGGCACGCGCGCAATCATGATCGCCCTCAATTGCGATGAGGCAGCTTGCAAGGGGCTGCTGGGATTTGCGTTCCAGCGCGCCAAGGGCGCCGGCAGACCGGAATTCCTGCGCTCGCTGAAAGTGTTCGAAGAGGTCGAGCCAGAGCCCGACACCGAGCACGGCGAGTATTTCACCGACAAATTTCCGATCCAGAGTTTCCTCTGGAGCGACTACACCGCGGAGCCCGGCACGACTTATCACTTCGAGGTCATCCCCGTATTTGGCGATCCGACCGCGCCCGAACTGCGCGACGCCGAGAAGCTCGCCTTCACCGTCACGACGGAGAAGGAGGACGACGGTCAACACGGCATCTGGTTCAACCGCGGCGCCATTGCCAGCCAGGCCTATGCGCGCAAGTTCAAGAACCACAAGCCGACCGACGCGGAGATGGACAATCCGAAGGACGAGCACACGGTCTGGCTCTCGCGCGGCCTGCTGGAGGCCTGCCTGGACTATATCGACACGACGAAGAAGAGCGAGGCGCTGCGCGCCTGCGTCTACGAATTCACCTACGCGCCCATCATTGAGGCGTTCAAGGCGAAGATCGATGACGGCTTCGACGTCCGGCTGATCGTGCATGACGACAAGAAGGGCAAGAACCGCAAGGCGATGAAGGCCGCCGGTCTCGACGTCAAGGCGAAGCACAATGGCGAGCCGGTGGTGATCTGGCGCACGCGGCCGCCGATCCCGCACAACAAGTTCATCATCAAGCTCGACGGCGACGCGCCGCAAGAAGTGTGGACAGGCTCGACCAACATCACGCCGTCCGGATTCCTCGGCCAGTCGAATGTCGGCCACCTCGTCCATGACAGCGACGTCGCCGAACAATACCTGAAATACTGGACGATCCTGAGCGACAACCCAACCGGCAAGCCGGCGAAGGAAGGCGTCGCGGAGATCTCGCCCTACCCGCCCGCGCTCGTGAAGCCGGGATCGCAGACCTGCATCTTCTCGCCGCGCCAGACGGCGTCGATGCTGAACTGGTATGCCGACCGGATGAGCGACGCCACATCGTCGATCATGTTCACCGCGGCCTTCAACGTCGCCGCCGATTTCATCGAGCCGCTGGCGCGCGACCGCGACTTCCTGCGCTTCGTGCTCAAGGAGAAGCCGCCCACCGCCGACGAGCGCAAGGCGCTCAAGGGCGACCGCGACCTGCAGATTTCGTTCGGCGCCGTGCTGGGCGCCGAGTTCAAGGTGGTCGACGGCAAGCTGGTCGCCAAGCGCAAGGTGAAGGAATTTCCGCTGGACCGCTGGTTTCTCAAGGAGGAGCTCACCCGCGACGAAGGCAATATCTTCTTCGTTCACACGAAATATCTGCTGATCGATCCCCTCAGCGACGATCCCCTCATCTGCACCGGCTCGGCGAATTTCTCGGAGGGGTCGCTGACCACCAATGACGAAAACATGATCCTGATCCGCGGCTCGACCCGCGTGGCGGACATCTACATGACCGAGTTCGACCGGCTGTTCCGGCATTTCTATTTCCGCGATGTCGCCAATGACGTGGCCAGCAAACGCAAAAAAGGCGAGAAGCCGGAGAAGGTGTTCCTCGATCCGGACGACCGATGGACGGAGAGCTATTTCAAGCCCGGCGGATTCAAGTCGCGGCGCCGCGAGATGTTCTTCACGATCCCGGCGTCCAACTGGACCGTCAATGCCGCAACCCATAGCGATGACGAACCGGTTCGTCCGCCGAAAAAGAAGAAGGCGGCGAAGGCTGTAGCGAAGAAGGCGAAGACGAAGACAGCCAAGAAGAAAACAACCAAGAAGACGGCAAAGGCCGCGTCAGCCAAGAAGGCAAAGACCGTCAAATCCAAGAAGGTCGCGAAGGCAAAGGTCAAAAAAGCAAAGACCAAGACGACCAAGGCGAACAAAGCCAAGACCAGCAAAGCCAAGACCAAAAAGTCAAAGGCCAAGTCGAAACGTTGAGCACGACACCGCGCCGGGCCGCCCCGCGCCCGGCTCTAGCTCAGCACGCCCGTGCCATCCCGCGGCGCGCCGCCGCGGGATGTGGCGGCCTTGATGCCCCAGTCGGCCATGAATTTCGGCCGCGGCTTGTCCTGCAGCATGAGCGCGCCGCCGACCAGCGCGCGTGTCGGGATCGCATCGCGGTCGACGGCGCCTTCGAGGGTCATGGCGAGGTCGCGCGCGAAGACGCGGTTGCCGATGTGCCAGGAATGAGTGAAGTCGCCGAAGAACGTGCTCTTCTTCGGATCGAGCGTGGCGAAATAGTCCCCGCAATTGACATTGGTGGCCTTGGCATGCGCATCCGCCGGCAGGCCGACGCGGCCCGCGCGCGGCGCCACGCCGAGCCGCTTGGCATTGGAGGCCGCCAGCACGCTGTCATAGGGGTTGGAATAGTTGGTCAGGCGCAGGATGCGCTTGAACATCGGCCCCGACCAGGAGTCATTCACTGAGAGGCTCGACGACGCCACGTCGCCGGCAATGAAGGCCACCTGGCTGACGCGCCAGTTGCTCTTGAACAGCGCGCCGTCCTTCTCCGCCTGCACGAAGGCTTCCATGGCCACATAGGCGCCGGTGGAATGGCCGAGCAGATGGACATTGGTGACGCAGTCCTTCTCCTGCCCCTGCGCCAGCACGGTGATGCAATCGCTCACCAGTTTCACCGCCACTTCGGCGCCCTTGGAGCGATCCTGCCAATAGGCCAGCGTCTCGTTGTCGCTCGGCCAGTCGAAGCCGATGACGAGGCCCTTCCAGCCCTCGGCCTTGAGATCCTTCGCGAGCTGGCGCTGGCGCTTCATGATGATGTCGAGATCGTTGTTGTAGCCGTGGATGAAGACGAGGATGTCGCCGGCCACGCTGATCGAATTCTGGTTGGGATCGCCGTCGGCGATATCGCGCACCTCCTTCACCCATTTGGCGAGATCGGTCTTGCTCGATGTCGCCATCGCCGGCGTCGGGATCGCCACATTGGTCGGCACCCGCAGATAGCGGATGGTGCCGACATTCTCGTTGAAGGCAGCGCCCGAGACGCCGCGCGCGGTGATGAGATAATCGACACCTGCCATGAAATCCCCCTGCCGTTCCCGCCGGGTTTCCTCCGCATCGCGCCGCCCTCTCTTTGTGAGCCAGGCACGATCGACGTGTGCCAGCCTATCGCGCAATCACAGGTGCAGCCAAGTGACCGGATGCGCGCCTCCCACGATATCGGCGACGACGGACGGCGATGCACCGGACGCCGCACGCCCGGCTTGCGCAACCCCGTGTATAGGTATATATTCTTTAGCATGACCCATCCCTTCTTCGGCCCCATCCTCCGCCTTCGCGTCACGCCCGATGAGCCCGAGGCGCCGGATGCCTTTGTGGGCGGCCCACGCGTGCGCGGCTCAAAGCGGCCGCATGGGGATGCCAAATGCGCGCAGGTGCGCCGCCTGATCGAGACGACAGTGCTGACCTATGGCGAGATCGCGAAGCAAACCGGCGTCGGCCGCGCCTCGATCTGCCGCTGGACGCGCGACGGCGGCTGGCAGCGCCCGCTATTCGCGCCCCGCGCCACCGACACGGTGCCCTCCGCCCGCGCCTCGCAGAAACTCAAATTGCGAAAACTCGCCGAGCGGCTTCACGCGCTGGCAGAGCGCGCCGTGCGCGAGCTGGAAGCGCAGCCCGATGTCGACATCGACCGCCTGATGCAGGCGCTGCAAGTGGTGAAGATGG
Organism: Tardiphaga sp. OK245; assembly: GCF_900108575.1. NCBI lineage: Bacteria > Pseudomonadati > Pseudomonadota > Alphaproteobacteria > Hyphomicrobiales > Nitrobacteraceae > Tardiphaga > Tardiphaga sp. OK245. Next base: position 238,212 of record NZ_FNWZ01000001.1, read on the forward strand.
CGCGGCTGGAGGCGATGGGCCGCCGGCGCCCGCGCCGCCACGTCGACATGCCCGCGCGCACCGGCCGCGAGATGATGGAGCGCGACGCTGCGATCCGCACCGCACTGAAGGAGATGCGCCGCGGCGGCGTCGATGTGACACAGATTCCGGACGACGCGATGGCGCTGCTGGAAGCCGCGCATACGCCGCCGGAGCGGGATCATCCGGCGCTGCGACCAAGGGGGAGCCGGCGGAGATAGAATGCTCCGCGACACGCACACACCCGGCCTGCGTGAAGCTCGCCGTTAGCCCCACCCACTCCGTCATCCCCGGGCAAAGCGCGAAGCGCGGCTTCGCTAGATGACCCGGGGATCCACGCCTTTCTCATCTTGCGGCCAAGACGTGGATGGCCGGGTCAAGCCCGGCCATGACGTGGGGAGAGAACAACGTGCAACACGCGGTGCCGCCCGGCCATGACGTGGAGAGGACGGAGCCGCCTCACACCTCCACCGGCAGATAGAAATCGATCACCGCGCCCTTCTTGGTCGGCGCGAACTCGCTGTCATAGCGTTCGAAATCCGGCCGGTCGACGACCGTGAGCCGCGATGCCGGCACCAGCTCGCCCCAGATGGTCGCCATCGCGCGCTTGATCTGCGGATGCACCGCCCCGCCGTTCAGCACGATGCGAAACACCGCATAACGCGATGCCGCGATGCGCTTCGCCGCAAAGCCCTCAGGCAGCGCCGCGTCTTCCGCGACGCCGACGCCGGCCATGTAATCGAAACTGCCTTCGGCGCGGTCGACATTCCAGACCACGCCATAGGTGGTCCAGCTCGGCGCCTGCCCTTTGAACGGCAATGCGCCCATCAGCTTCGACCACAGTTGCGGAATCTCGGCCTTGTTCGCCTCATCGAACCGCGCCGAAGGACCTGCAACGATGAAGGCATCCAGCGCCACCAGGTCCGCCAGGCGGGTGACAGCGACGGCGACGTCATCGGGCATGGTCATCGGATATTGTCCTTCGATGGGAGTGACACTGAAGCCGCGCCTAAACCGCCCGGGCGCGACGCCGAACAGGCGGGCAAAGGCGCGCGTGAACGCCTCCTGCGAGTCGAAGCCGCAATCGAGCGCGAGATCGACCAGGCGCAGATCGGGATCGGCCGTCAGCCGCTGCGCCGCGCGCACAAGCCTGCGCCCGCGCACATGCGCCATCACGCCCCGCCCCATCGCGGCCGAGAACAGCCGCGAGAAATGATAGGGCGAGAGGTTGGCGTGCGCGGCGATGGTTTCGACGTTCAGGGGATCGTCGAGATGCTGTTCGATCCAGCCGAGGACAGCGACGAGATCGGGCGTGCGGTGCGGCATGGGCTGGTTCATGCGGCGGGTATCGCACGGGCGAATGCGGGTGTCTTGATCGGTCTTGCTGTGGAAGACCGTATGGCGGCTAATTCTGCGCACGCATCACCGCGCTACAAGTCGAGCGGAAGCACACAACGCGTGAGTTTCCGCAGACTTTACGCCATTCCGATTGCGGCGCTGCAAGAAACCATTCAGTGTCAGCTAGAGAAAACGTAGGGTTAGTTCGTGGAACAGGTCATTAAAACGCTACGGTCAATTGCGGTAGCCGTGCGCCAGTTCGTTCGAAAATGCAACAAGGCACCAGACTCCCCACAAAACCGCCAGGTTGACAAAACACATGCAGCGACGCCGCGGGACAACTTGTCAACTTTGCACTGCGAAGAAGAGCGGCTGCATGTCGCGCACCTGGAACAAACTGCGAAAGACAACGAGCTGCGCGACCATATCCATTTGATACGTGAAGCCATGAATATGATCTTCACTCTCACACACGACCACATCAACAGGAACGACGACGAGCTAGTGATGCAGTACTTTGGTATACGGCTGTTCAACACAATGGCCTCATCAATAAGGCTGTCACACGCAGGCTATTACCAAGGTGCATTTTCTTGCTTGAGGGATTTCCTAGAGACTTACTTTCTCGTGGATTACTTTGGCAGTTTTCCTGAACAAATCCAGTTGTGGAAAGCCGCTGACGAGAAGCAGTTAAGAAATGAATTTGGACCAGGGGCAATACGCAACGCGCTCGATACGCGAGACGGTTTCAAGGAGAAAAATCGCAAGAAGACCTACGACTTGATTTCACATTATGCGACTCATGCAACGCCGGGTGGATTCCATCTTGTTACGATCAACGACTTAGGCAAGATCGGCCCCTTTCAAAGGCCAGCGATGTTCACCGCCTGGATGCAGGAAGCCGTCAAGATGGCTTGCAACAGCGGCCTCGTGCTCGGAAGGGCATTCAAGGATGTAGATGCGAGCACCTCCGCTATCAAAGCTAACTATTTGGCTGACCTAAAGCATTGGCAATCCAAATATTTGCCGAACGTATAAGAGATAATATTTAGGTCCCTTGGGGATTTGTGCCGGATTCAGGTATTTAGTTGGTTTTGTGATAACTCATCAATTTCCGTGAACAGTTCCAGTAGACGCGACCCGGATGAGCGCATCGACATTCGGAACTGCCGCCCAGACCACCACATCGCGGCCTCGGCAGATACCTGAGGTTAAAGGACTAGAGCTGGAACATACTCATGAGCTCAAATAAGCGTTTCGACGAACTCAGGAAAATTCCGCCATACGCGGCTGTCGATCACCGCTTTTTTCTCGACGACGGAGGGCGAGACTCGCGATTAAGCCATCTGTCTCGAAGAGAGCGCCGTCAGTTAAAGGCTGAAGGTCGCAAAATCGGTGAGAAATATTCCCGCGTGCTGCGGGATATCGCAAAAAGCGGAGCTGGATTCCCTATAGACAAACTTTTGCGAGCATTTTCTATAGAATACACAAATCGCTATGCTTCGTCTGGAGTTATGACTCAGCCAGTCAGCTTCAACTACTTTGAAGCATTTTGCTCGATTAAGCTATTCAACGGCACTTTGGCCCCGTATGCGGAGCCTCGACCGGAGCTCGATCACCTTTTCAGCGTTCCAGATTTTTTTGATTACCTAACGGCCGAGAACGCACCCAAATTTGATCTTAGAGACCTGCACGAATTAGCCGAAGGACTAGTTCACAACTTCACTCAGAACGGTGCGATTGGAGATTTCACCTATCTAACCGCAGAAGGCAGGGAATTTGTTATTTCCGGATTCTCCATGGTTCGACACGAAAATACAATCCATTGGTCTGTCTTAGGTGGCGAAGTTCTACCCGATACTGAATGGCAGAATCGCTGTGAAAACCAAACAGAAGTTAATACCAAGGACATTCCACCAGAGAAACGTCTGTTCCTCACCGCCGTTGCAGAAAAAACAGGCGGAAAGCCAGGGGCTCCTATGGCTCTCGAGGGTACAACAACTGCAGCACGAACGATCATTGCAGGAGAGACAGACCTCGACCTGGGTAAGCACGTCTCACGTTGCTACATGAGTGAACTTGAGAATAGCTTTGTAATTTTTTGCGACGACCCTGATATATTTTCGAGTATTTCCGAGAGCTCCGAACGTGCTGACCGAATTGCCGAAATGCGCGAACGAGTCGAAAGCGCAGCAGTTATGTGGAACCTAGCGGAAGCCTTCTTCCAGTTACCGAGTTACTTTCGCTTCAAACTAGCCATATCTAGAAGCGTTGTTAAGCTGAGCGGCATGCCCAGCCCTAAGACTCAGAAAGGCGGACAAGGGATCGGCGCACGCTACAAGCACGTAAGCGCGATAGAGACTTCGGACGCCGGGAACAGTATTGTACGCTCATACACTTCGCCGCACTTAGCCGTATATACCGAAGGCTATTGGAGACGATTGGAGCCCAACGCAAACGGCACGGATCGGCAAGGAAACTCGGTCGTGGGAAGAACCTGGGTTAAATCACATGACGAATGGCGTGCCAGACCTAACGAGCAGCGTACTGTTTACATCAAATCTTCGATCGCGGCTGCTAAACTGCAAGCCTCTGAGTATCTCGACGCGGCGCAAAGACTTGACAAAGACAAAACAACGTTAAGTGAGAAAGATGGTGTTCTGTATGTGATGCGCTGCCTAGCAATGAAGGACGAAGTTTATAAAGTTGGCTGCACATCAAAAAGCGCTGACCATCGCGCGCAGGAGCTCTCCTCCGCAACCGGAGTTCCTACTGCATTTGTTGTGGTCGAGAGCTGGCAACACCCTAACCCGCAAGGCTTAGAAAAAGGTGTGCATGCTATGCTCGATCCCTATCGAGTAAATCAAGGGCGAGAATTCTTCAAACTTCAGTATCCCGAACTAAAACGTATCATCGAGACCGAAATCGAACGCGCCCGCCATCACATCGGAGGCGAGCCGTAATCTCATCGTTGTACATCTGCGGAATCTCGGTGGACCGGCAAGGCCAATATACGAAGAATTGGCGACCCGCCTCGCGTTGCATCTCAGCAACGCGAGGAAGCGTAGGATTTGAGACCCTCCACATCGCCATATTTGCTCTTGTCGTTTAAAGGACGCTCGCCTCTGGAATTGCACTTCTAACAACGTAGCAATCAAGCGGCCAAACGAACTCAGCCGTGACGGCCAGCAGATGACTGCTGAGGTCGCTCCTACCCCTCCTTGAACCCATATTCCGGCACATTGCCCGTCGCGCCGTAATACTTGTACGGCAGGAACTTGCCGGACATCGTGATCTGCACGCGGTCGCCCTTCGGATTGGCGATGCGCTGCATCACCATGTCGAAATCGATCGCCGACATGATGCCGTCGCCGAATTCCTCCTCGATCAGCGCCTTCCAGGCCGGGCCGTTCACCATCACCATCTCGTAGAAGCGATAGATCAGCGGATCCTGCGGCGGCATCTGGACGTTTTCGGCGCGCATCGGGATCTCGTTGAGCATCGCAGTCTCGCTCTTCGAGAGGCCGAACAGCTCGCCGGCATTGGCCGCCTGCGGCTTGGTCAGCTTCATGTTGCCGAGAATGGCGCCGACAATCAGCACTTCGGAATAGCCGCCGATCTGCTCGCAGATATATTTCCAGGTCCATTCCTTCTCGCGCTTGATATCGAGCAGCTTTTCGGTGAGGTCGGATCGCAGCATGATGGTTCTCCTTCGGTCGTGAGGCTTCGGGTGACGCGGCTAGCGCGTCGCGCTGTGAAGAGACGGCATCGTTGGCGCCTCGGGGAATGCGGGCCGGACCACCGGCACATGGCGCGGGTCGTGGTGCGGCGTGGTGGCGGTGAACGTCTTGCTGCGCGTCACCAGGAAATCGATGATGTGGTTGCGCAGCGCGTAATAATGCGGGTGCTTGTGTAGATCGATGCGCGAGCGATCCCGCGGCAGCGGGTTCTCGACGATCTCCGCCAGCACGGCGCCGGGGCCGTTGGTCATGAGGAAGATCTTGTCGGCGAGATACATCGCCTCGTCGACGTCATGGGTGATCATGAAAGTGGTCTGGCCGGTCTCCAGCGTCACGCGCCGCACCTCGTCCTGCAGCGTGCCGCGCGTCAGCGCGTCGAGCGCCGAGAACGGCTCGTCCATCAGCATGATCTTCGGCGTGATCGACAGCGCGCGCGCGATGCCGACGCGCTGCTTCATGCCGCCGGACAGTTCCGACGGCCGCTTGTGCTCGGAGCCCGTGAGGCCGACCTTGTCGATATAGGTCTGCGCATGCGCGCGGACTTTTGTTTTGTCCCACTTGCGCCATTTCGACGACACCGCATAGGCGATGTTGCCCATGACCGTCAGCCATGGCAGCAGCGCGTGACTCTGGAAGATCACCGCGCGGTCGAGGCTGGTGCCGGATATCTGCTGGCCGTCGACGATGACGGTGCCCTCAGAGGGCTCATCCAGCCCGGCGAGAATGTTCAGCACCGTGGTCTTGCCGCAGCCGGAATGGCCGATGATGCAGCCGAACTCGCCCGATGGCATCGACAGCCACAGATCCTCGAAGATCGTGGTGCTGCCGTTGCCTGATGACGCCGGATAGCGCTTGGCGATGCCTTCGATGGAGATGAATTTGGTGGTCATGACGATACTTTCAGCGACGCGCCACTCCTTCTCCCCGCTTGCGGGGAGAAGGTCGGGATGAGGGGGAGCCGCAGCGACGTCGTGCTGCCGAGAGTCCCCCTCACCCGACTTCCACGCGCTGCGCGCATTACAGTCGACCTCTCCCCGCCTGGCGAAGCTTCGCTTCGCTGTGCGGGGCGAGGTAAGGAAGGAGCGGCATTCATCAAGATTACAAATCGCATCAGCATCACTCCGGAAACGTGACCATGCGGGTGAAGCGCGCTAATATCTGATCGAGCAGCATGCCGACGATCCCAATCAGCAGGATCGCGATAATCACATTTGTGATCGATAAATTATTCCATTCGTTCCAGACGAAGTAACCGATGCCCGTTCCGCCGACCAACATCTCGGCGGCGACGATCACCAGCCACGCGATGCCGATGGAGATGCGCATGCCGGTGAGGATGGTCGGCGCGGCCGCAGGAAGAATGACGGTGAAGGCGCGGCGGAAGGTGCCGACTTCCAGCGTGCGCGCGACATTGATCCATTCCTTGCGCACGGCGGCGACGCCGAAGGCGGTGTTGAGCAGCATCGGCCATACCGAGCAGATGAAGATCACGAAGATCGCCGACAGCGAGGAGTCCTTGATGGTGTAGAGCGCCAGCGGCATCCACGCCAAAGGCGAGATCGGTTTCAGCACCTGGATGAAAGGATCGAGCGCCTTGTTCATCAGCGGCGACATGCCGATCAGGAAGCCGAGCGGGATCGCGACGATGACCGCGATCAGATAGCCGAGCCCGACGCGGCCGATCGAGTAAGCCAGCTGGATGCCGAGGCCCTTGTCGTTCGGCCCGTTGTCATAGAACGGCCGCTTCAGGTGCTCCCAGAGTTTGGCGCCGACATCGAGCGGCCCGGGCATCGCCGATTTGCCCGACGTCGCCGTGAGGCCCATCAATTTCGCGTATTCCGGCGACATGGTGCCGACCGTTGCTGTCTGCCGCGTGGCAAGGTGCCACACGCCGATGAAGGCGAGGAAGATCGCGATGGAGACGACGGCAGCGCGGAAGCGAAGGGATTGGATCACTGCCTTCTCCCCGCTTGCGGGGAGAAGGTGGACCGGCATAGCGCAGCGACGCCGGGTCGGATGAGGGGGACTCTCCGCGCGCTGCGGAGCGTGCGGAGAGTCCCCCTCACCCGACTTCCACGCGCTGCGCGCGCTCCAGTCGACCTCTCCCCGCAGGCGGGGAGAGGCAAGGAAGAAGCGCTCGCGGCGTTCATCGTCACGTCGCCTTCCTGATCTTAAAACTCGCCAGATATTCCTTCGGCTTTTCCGGATCGAAGGTCTTGCCCATCACCGCGAACGACTTGTAGCTCGTCGTCGGTGGCGTCAGGCCCATTTCCTTCATCACCTTGGCGGTGTCGGTGGCAAGATAGATCTGTTCGGCGACGCCCTTGTAGTCGACATCGCCCTTGATCTGGCCCCAGCGCTGCATCTGGGTCATCATCCACACCGCAAAGGACTGCCACGGGAACGGATCGAAATCGACGCGCTTGGCATCGGTCTTGATGCCACCGAGGCCGTCGGCATAGGTGCCGGTCAGCACCTGCTCCAGCACCACCGGCGGCGCATTGAGATAGGCCGCGGGCGCGATCGCCTCCGCAATCGACTTGCGGTTCTCCGCCTTGGACGCATAGGCGGTGGCATCGACGATCGCACGCGTCAGCGCGGCGAAGGAATTCGGCGACGTGGTGATGAACTCCTTGGACGCCGCGAACGAACAGCACGGATGACCGTCCCAGATCTCCTTCGACAGGATATGCATGAAGCCGACGCCGTCATAGATCGCGCGCTGGCAGATATTGTCGGGCGCCAGGAAGCCATCGATATTGTCGGCGCGCAGGTTGGCGACCATTTCCGGCGGCGGCACCGAGCGCAGCTGCACATCGGTATCGGGATCGATGCCGTGTTCGGCGAGATAGTAACGCAGCAGATAGTTGTGCATCGAATAGTCGAACGGAATGGCGAGCTTGAAGCCTTTCCAGTCCTTCGGATCGCGCTTGTCCTTGTGCTTCATGGCCAGCGTGATGCCCTGGCCGTTGATGTTCTCGATCGCCGGCACGGTATAGGGGATCGGCTGCGATCCGAGGCCCAGCGAGATCGCGATCGGCATCGGCGCCAGCATATGCGCGGCGTCATATTCCTTGTTGATGGTCTTGTCGCGAATGACGGCCCAGCCGGCGGTCTTCACCACTTCGACATTGAGGCCCTGCTTCTTATAGAAGCCGAGCGGATCGGCCATGATGATCGGCGTCGCGCAAGTGATCGGAATGAAGCCGACCTTGAGATCGGTCTTTTCCAGCTTGCCCGCGCCCTGCGCAAACACCTCGGTCGCCGTCTTGATCGGGAAGAACTGCGACAGCGCCGCCAGCGCGCTGGACGCACCGACCGACTTCAGGAAGGCGCGGCGTGCGACCTCCTTCGGGAACACCGCGCGCATCACCGCCGAGGCGACGACGCCCTCGTAGCGTTTGTCCTCGGTCTCGGGAATGTCGCAGCGAAGCTGCAGCGTGGCCTCATGTTCGGACTGGCTGGCATGCTGGCCGCAACTGCAGGCGCCGGCGCGCAAGCGGCGGGCGGGATCGAACGGATTGTCGAATGTGGACATGTGACCTCCTCGGTGACGCTCCGGTCAATTACGCAAGGAGTGTGCCATCCCCGCTCCCGCCGGAATGTCCAATCGCCGCAGGCATTTCGGGCCTGCATTGGCCATTACGAGAATTCGTGCTACACGAAAATTCGTAGCCTGATTACGATTTTTCGGAGTTTTGCCGATGGATTTTGCAACGGCCCAGCCGCATGATTTGCGGACCATCGCCTTCGATTATTCGGTCGAGCCGACGCTGCTGCTCGATCCCCATGCCGACCAGATCATCGACGCCAATCCGGCTGCCTGCACCCTGCTCGGCTATGACCGCGCGCTGCTGCGCCAGATCAAGATCAGCGCGCTGCATGCGGGCCAGTTGCCGGCGCTGATCGTGTTCACCCAGGCGGTGCTGGCCAAGGGCTCCTACTGGACCAACACGCTGACGCCGCGCCACGCCACCGGCGAAGCGTTGCAGCTCGAATATGCGGGATCGCTGGTGCCGCAAGGCGAACGCGCGCTGCTGCTGCTCACCATGAGCGATCTCGAGCAGCGTCGCCGCCGCCATGTGGACGCCGCCGCCGAGGATCACATGCGCGGCGGCATTGCCGCCTGGCAGCGCGTCGAGCGCGTGTTTCAGGACATCGAGCGCGAGAACCAGTTGATCCTGCGCGCGGCGGGCGAAGGCATTTACGGCGTCAATGCCGACGGCAAGACCACCTTCGTCAATCCCGCGGCGGAGCGCATGCTGGGCTGGACCGCCGATGAACTGGTCGGCAAGGAAATCCACCCCATCGTGCATCACAGCCATCACGACGGCAGCCACTATCCGGATCACGACTGCCCGATCTATGCGGCGTTTCGCGACGGCGCCGTGCACAATGTCGACAACGAGGTGTTCTGGCGCAAGGACGGCTCGCCGGTCTGGGTCGAATACACCTCCACGCCGATCCGCGACCGCCACATGGTGGTCGGCGCCGTGATCGTGTTTCGCGATGTCAGCCAGCGCCGCGAGGCCGATGAAAAGCTGCATGCCGCGCTGGCCGAAGTCGATCGGCTGCGCGAGCGTCTCGAACTCGAAAACGCCTATCTGCAAGAGGAAATCCGCATCGAGACCAATCCGCGCGGCATCATCGGCCAGAGCGAGGCGATCCAGAAGACGCTGCGGCAGGTCAAGCTGGTCGCGCCGACCACCGCCGCGGTGATGATCACCGGCGAGTCCGGCACCGGCAAGGAATTGATCGCGCGCGCGATCCACGAAGCCTCCGGGCGCCGCGACCGGCCGCTGATCCGCGTCAATTGCGCGGCGATCCCGCGCGAATTGTTCGAGAGCGAATTCTTCGGCCATGTCCGCGGCGCCTTCACCGGCGCGGTGCGCGACCGCATCGGCCGCTTCCAGCTCGCCGATGGCGGCACGCTGTTTCTCGATGAGGTCGGCGAGATCCCGCTGGAGCTGCAGGGCAAGCTGCTGCGCGTGTTGCAGGAAGGCAATTTCGAACGCGTCGGCGAGGAGCGCACCCGCTCCGTCGATGTCCGCGTCATCGCCGCCACCAACCGCAACCTCAAACAGGAGGTGGCGCGCGGACGGTTTCGCGAGGACCTGTATTTCCGGCTCAACGTGTTTCCCGTGGAGTCGGTGCCGCTGCGCGACCGGCGCGAAGACATTCCCCTGCTGGCGCAGCACTTCCTGCTCAGCGAGAAACTGAAATCCGATCTGCGCCTGTCCGAGGGCGATGCGCGGCGGCTGTCGCGCTACGACTGGCCGGGCAATGTGCGCGAGCTGCAGAACGTCATCGAGCGCGCGGTGATCCTGGCGCAGAACGGCCGCTTGCGGATCGACCTGCCCGATGCGCCCGGCCCGCATCAGGCGACAGGTTCGCATCGCGTGAAGTCCGACGCCCGGCCGGCGGTGATGACGTCGGCCGAACTGCGCGATCACGAACGCAGCAACATCCTCGCGGCGCTTGCCGCGACATCGGGCAAGGTGTTCGGCCCCGGCGGCGCGGCCGAACTGCTGGACATCAAACCGACGACGCTGGCGTCACGGATGAAGGTGTTGGGGATCGAAGGAATGCGGACAAGGACCGGCGCCTAGCGCAGCGTCAGTTGAGCGTCCCCCCGAAATCGGTACATATTACTTTCATTTCGGCGGGGGCCTGTGAAAGCTATGCAGCGTAGTGATCCGCGCCACAACAGGTCAGGTCTTTGTCCAATGCATCCGCGGATCTGGCGAACGTCGATGGCATGGATCCTGTCCACGCAGCTCATAGTCGCAGGCGGAGCGGCACACCTCGCCCAAGCCGCCGATCCGCAGCCGACGCTTGTTCTCTCAGCCTGCCACGGCATGGCCTCCGCAGCGCCGTTCGAGCCAACTTCGAATGCCAGCACTGCAGCGGAAAGAGAAAGAGAGTTCGTTAGAACGATCACCGACCATATGTATGGCGAAGGTTATGAGCGTTCAGTGCAGCAACTGACAGACGCCATCAAGCGCAATCCAACTAACTCCATCTTCTATATCACGCGTGGCCAAGCCCATTATGGGCACCACGAATTCGCCCGCGCTGTGGAAGATTTCAATCATGCGATCATGCTCGATCCCGATTCCTGGATCGCTTACTCTGGGCGTGGAGAGGCTTATGAGCGCATGTTTGAACATGATCACGCCATCGACGACCTCGACAGAGCTATTCAACTCTCTCCTCGCAATGCCCGAGCGCTCACTTTCAGAGGGTCTGCTTACCTCAACAAACGAGAATATGACCGGGCGATCGACGATTTCAGCAGGGCGAACAAGCTCGATCCGCGATGCTCCGCTGTCCTTGTCGCCCGGGGCACGGCCTATGAGCTGCAGGGAGACCGAAACAGCGCAGTCGCCGACCATGATGCGGCCCTTGAACTCAATGCGAGGTGGCTGAATCCTCGCGGCTTTACACTGCGCGCGAGCGCATATGGCAAGACAGGTCAGTACGACCTTGCAATACGGGACCTTAGCCAGGCTCGTGGACGCGATTCCAGAAATGTCAGCTTTTGGAATAACCTGTGTCTCTACCGGGCGATAGCGGGCGCTTTTGACAAGGCGCTTGCCAATTGCGACGAGGCGCTACGGCGTCAGCCAGACGACCCGCATGTTCTCGACAGCCGAGGCTTCACCTATCTCAAGATGGGCTCGCTCGACGAAGCTCTTGCTGACTATGAGGCCGCGCTTCGTAAGGATCCCAAGCTTGCAAATTCGCTATATGGTCGCGGCGTCGTGAAACGATTGAAGGGCGACCTCGCCGCCAGCGAGGCCGATCTGGCATCAGCGCTGGCCATCAAGCCAAGTGTAGCTGACGAAATGGCGAAAAATGGCGTGAAATGATCCGCGTGGCGATCAATCGTCCGCAGCCCGAGCGGAGCTTTTGCGTCCCGGAATGACACCAAAGCCCAGCCGCACCCGTCCGGCACCCAGCCACGCCTCGCTTGCGCTCTCCTGCAATGGGTATATATTCCAATCTCGATTGACCGCAGTCTAAAGGGAGTCAGCATGCGCTATCCTGCCTATCCTCTGTTTCCCTCCAACATCCGCGTCATCGACTCCTCCGCGGATACGGTGGCGCGCGTTCGGGTCGATGCCGATCCCGGACCGCCTCCCGTTCCGGGCGGCCGCCCCAAGGGCTGCAAGAAGCTGCACACCAATGCCACGGTCGCCGCGGCGCGCCGCCTGATCGAGGAGACGACGCTGACCTACAAGCAGATCGCGGCGAGGACCGGCGCGACCCACGGCACTGTCGGGCGCTGGGCCCGCGAGGGCGGCTGGCAGCGTCACCCGTTTGCGCCTGTGGCCAGCGATACCTTGCGGGGCGCCCGCGCCGGCCGCCGGCTGAAGCTGCGCGTGCTGCGCGAGAAGCTGCAGGCGCTGGCCGAGCGCTGTGTCACTGAGCTGTGGAACAGCCCCACGGTCGATCTCGACCGGCTGATCCAGGCCATGCAGGTCGTGAAGATGGCGCGGCTGGAAGCCATGGGCAACCGGCGCCCGCGCCGCCACCCCGATGCGCCGGCGCGCACCGGCCAGGACTGGATCGAGCGCGACACCGCGATCCGCGCGGCGCTGAAGGAGATGCGCCGCGGCGGCGTCACGATCGACCGCATCCCCGATGAAGCCATGGCCCTGCTGGAGGACGCGCATACGCCGCGCGAGCGGGACAACGCGGCGTTCCGGCCGAGGGGGAAGAGACGGAGGCTTTAGACGTGGACGAGTTTATTTGCCGAACTCGGCATCTATCCATCAACAACTGAATCGTAGGAGGATTAATTTAGCAGCCTCAGCATGCGGCGATGTCATCGCAAACAATTTAGTGATCGCGTTCAACTATTCTGGCTGATTGTTTATTCGATTAAGCCAACGGAGGTATTCGCTTGACCCTTTAGGATGCACCAGCCAATTTCCCGACGGGGGAGATTCATGGCAAGTTTAACAGCGCGCTCTTCGTCGGACGGCCAGCGTCCGCAATTGTTCGGCCAACTGGGCGCAGACATCTTCACTGTCTTTTCCGGAGGAAACCGTGTGCTCTACGAGCATGCCGTTCTCGCCGTTTACAAGGAATTCTATCGCTCCGACCTACTTTTCCCAACAGAGGCCGAGATTGTCGGCGTCATCTACAGCTGCCTCACCCGCGAGCCCACTCTCTGGGCCGAGGATGAGGCTGCGGTGGACCTCGATCGCCTCGTGACCAGGAGTGGCCGGCGCGTAAGGCGCCGCCGGGTCGCCGGCGTGGACGATCAAGGCACGGGAGCGGCCATCAGCCGATCGCGGCACATCTATAATCGGCTGCTCCAAACGGGTTGGCTGGACGAAGCAAGCTACGGACTCAAGACCACAGTCGAAATGCCGTCAGGCGCCATGCGCCTTGCCGAGTTTCTTTGCTCGCTTCAGGAAGGCGGCGCAGAACAGCTGGGTGGGCTCGTGGTCGAAGTCAGGAATGCGATAAACGCCGTGCGGGTAAAGCCCGCCGAGAATGCGTTGGGTCTCAACAAAGCTGCACAGGACGCCGCCCGCTTCGGCCGTTACCTGAGGAGCGTGCTCTCCGCTCTTCGCGAAGTCGATCGCCAAATTCTGTCGTCAGACACGCTGGCAGACCGGCTGCGCCACTATTTTGAGGATTTCGTGGAGCGCGTGCTCCTGCGCGACTACACGTCCATTACGACGACGGCACACCCCTATCGGCACCGGAGGACGATCCTTGCCTCGCTCGATGCTCTCGAGGATTCCGAAATCGATCTGGCTGCCGTCGCCGACGCCTATCTTGAAGCCCGGCTCGTATCCGATGGACAGGCGGCGCGGGATCTCGTGCAGGAGGATCTGTTCCGGATCCGCGGCGTTTTCGAGCGGATCGAGGAGTCGTTCGAGGCGATCCAGCAACATCGGTCCAGGCTGGAGACGCGGCTTCGCAACGTTGTCCGATATGCCGGCCGCCGCACGAACTTTCTCGAACGCAGCGAGCACGTCATCCAGGCCCTCGATGACGCGCTCGCGAGCGGCACGATAAAACTTACGATCCGTGGCTCGATCGAACCCCGTGTGGCGATGATCGCAGCAGAACTGCTGGCCCGACCGCGGGGCGCACGTCCTGAAATCTCCGATACCGACCTTGCGTTGCCCGCGCCCGATCCCTTGCGTGAATTCCGCCGCATGCTCGAACGCGAATATCTCGATCGTCTCACCATCTCTCCTGCCAAAGTGAGCCGATTTCTTGAGCGCCGGGTCCCGCCTTTCGGCGCGACCACTGCGGCATCAATGCGCATCGAGACCGTCGACGATTTCCTAGCCTTCGAAGCAGTCAGGATCATGGTTGCCGGAGGCCTAGTGGTGCAGGATGGCTCGCGGCTGGCAAAGGCGCTCGAAGGACGGTTCGAATTCGTCGTCACCGGAGAACGAGTCTCTAACGAGTGGCTCGACTGCGCCGACTTCCGCGTCGCGCGCCTCGACGACAGCATCACGCTGGAGGCCGGTCATGTTGCTTGAGTTCACCACGCTCGAAAGCACCAATCCGCGCGGCTTTCTGAGGGTCACCCAACTCATCGCGCATCTCATGCGCAACCAATTCGTCCATGCTGAGGATCGTGGCGCCGCGCCGCTGCTCGAAACATTGCACCGTCCCGAGCTCAACAAGCTCGTCGAGGCCTATTTCGATATTGCCGGCTATCGCCTGGTTCATCGCCAGACCGAAGGATGGGCGGGCATTCTGCCGGACCTCGAACGAGCGTTGCTGCCACGCATGCGCATTGACGAGACCGTCGTCCTTCTCGTTATGCGCCGGCTATGGGAGGAAGCGCTGCGGAATGACGAGATTTACGACAACGGAACCGTGCGGACGACCTTGAACGAGGCCTATGATGCCTATCAAAACATCGTCGCCGGAACGCGACGCGCCGGCCTCACGGCAAATGATTTTCGCGATGTCCTGCAAACGCTCGAAAGGCGGTCTATCGTCCGCCTGGGAGATCTCGATGCCGATGAGCAGAATATGGAGCTTGATATCCGCGCGCTGGTGACCAGCGTTGCCGGTGATGATTTTCTTGCATCCTTGGAACAGCTCCTCTCGCGCCCGGTCTCGGCAACGGCGGATGCAGACGATCGGACCGGAGCGGGAGGCGACGCATGATGGAATTGCGGCGCATCGTCCTCATCAATTGGCACATGATGGCGCGGGCCGACCTCGATCTCGCCGGCGACGCCGCGATCCTCGGTCAGAACAGATCGGGCAAATCCACAATCATCGATTTGATTCAGGCCATCATGGCGGGCGGTTCGTCCCGGCTATACAAATTTAACAGATCCGCAGGCGAAAGTGGCGGCAAATCGGATCGGACCCTCGGCGGGTACTGCCTCGGGCAACTCAACGAGGACACGTTTCTCAGGCCAAGCGCAAGAAGCCATATCGCGATCGTCTTCGAAGATCCCGAACAGGAACGGTTGCCCGTGAGCTTGGGACTGTCCATCGAAGCAGCCCGCGGCCAGCAGACCGAAGTGGTCGGGCATTTCGTGGCAGAGGGCGTGCGTGTCCACACGACGATGCTGCTGGAAGAAACCGACGGCGCGCTGCGCCCCGCGCCCTGGCAGGCAATCCGGCGACGTCTTGAGCAAGCCTGCTCGGGATCCGGCGCGGCCTTGCACACGCCCGACGACGCCAAGACGTTCATCCGAGAATATATGCGCGTGCTGTTCACCGGTCGTCGCACCTCTGATCCGGAGAGGTTCGTGCGCACATTCGTTGCAGCGCTGTCTTTTACCGACATCGCATCGGTCGAACAATTCGTGCACCGTTATCTCCTTGAGCCCAAGCCGATCGACATCGCAGAATTGAGGGATTCGATCGGCCGCTACCAAGAGATTCAGAAGACCATCGCTGAGCTCAATCTCAGGCTGGAGGCGCTGAAGGACATCCAGAAGCAGATCGGACAATTCGAACACCTGCTCCAAGAAGAAAGCACCTGCCGCGCCATCGAAAAAACCGCAGCGCTCGTGGAAGCGCTCGGCGGCCTGATGGCAAATGTCCAAGCGCTCAGATTCATGTCGAATGAACGTGAGAAGGTCGCATCCGAGTTTCGGCAAACAGAGATTGAAATCGCGCGTGAGAACGATGCGTTAGCCTCCATCCAATTGGAAATCGCGGCGACAGGCGTGGCCGGCAAGCGGGCGATTGTCGAAGGCGAGATCAAGACACTCGACCGCGAACATGCCTTCGTGGCGGAGCGGCTCGCTACGCGCTTTCTGCGTGCCGCGCGGGCCATACAGCTGCTCGATTCACGCGACAAGCTCGGAGTAATCAATCCCGGTGAACTCCTACAATCACTCGAACGGGTAAAGGACGCGAGCCGCGGACTTGCGCCTCCGGATTGGCCACAAGATCCCGCGACCATGGAGAGGTTACTCGCCGCAGTCGCCGATGCTGCCACGGCTCGAATGGAAAAAGCGACCAAGAGCCGCGACGATTCGATTACTTGGTACAACAATATCGAAGCCGAAATGAACAAGGATCGCGCACAGCTTGCCGAAGCACGCCGCGGTCTGATCAGCCTCAATGCGACAACTACGCAACTTATGGATGCCCTGCGACGCGAAGGCATGCGCCCTCGCACACTTTGCGAAGTCGCCGATGTCCTCGACGAGACATGGCGCAATGCAGTCGAGTCATTGCTGACGCGCGATCGAGAAGCGATCATCGTCGATCCTGAACATGCTTATCGCGCCACCGAAATTTTGCGCCATGGCCGCGGTGCCTATCCGGGCTGTCGTGTGGCCAACACCCGCAGGCTGCAGTCGCGGGCGATCACGCCAGAAAGCGGCACACTGGCGTCGATGATCCGCAGCAACGATCCGCTCGCCATGGCGTTCGTCGTCTACCGGATTGGTAATGTGCGGCTTGCCGCCGATCAGCAGGAGTTGCTGTCGGGCGGCCGCGCCGTGATGGCCGACGGTGCTTATTACGATGGGCTGATCACGGAGATCCGCCGCGCCGAAGGCGCCAAGATCGGTCGCGCGGCGGCCCCATTGATGGCGGCCGAGTTGCAACGGCGCCTCGACGAGAATGAAAAACTGTTAGATGTGCACAGCCAGAACAAGCGATTTTTCGAGGATGTCATCCGGCGGCTTGAGGACTGCAGCGCGCCCGTCAAAGACGGTGAGCAGCTCGATAACCTCGCGCTTGCCCTCGGCGATCTCATGGACAAGCGCACCGATGCACGGCGACGTTTTGAAGCAATCTCAGCCGAGACCGATCCACAACTAAATGATGCGGAACAGAGGCTAAAACTGCATCTCAGCCAGCTTGGGAAGCGGAGAGATGATCTGAACCGGCGAGACGCCTCCCTCGGTACGGAAATTGAGGAGATCGAACGCAAACTCGGTAGCTCAGTCCATCTCTTGGGTTCCCGTGATTGCCTGGCGCACCGGAGGCGAATGTTTCGTGATGCCGTAGCATCAGTCCACCAGCTCAAATCACTCCGTGAAGGCTATAGGCGACTTCGTCCGCGATCGCCGGCTAAAATTGCTGCTGATATGGCGGAAGCGGCCAACACAGCCTGGAAAGAGCACCGCGCGCTTGATCAGGATATTCGTACGGCGCTGGGGCGCTATAAACTCACCTTCCCCGACGCACTGGAAGGTTATGCCGAGGCTTCGATTACCGGCACCGTCAAGCCATGGGTCCGCGACGGCATCGCGACGCTCGAAGGCAACGAACTGACGCGATACCGTCAGCACGCCGACGAGGCAGCCGAACGAATGTCAAAACTGTTCAAGACGAATTTTATTCACGAACTCAACAATCGTTTTGGCCAGCTTGACTCGGAAATGGAGAAGCTGTCAGCGGCCCTGAAGACACGCCCGCTGCATGGGGAGACTTACCGGCTCGTTCATTCACCACGGACTGAACAGGAGGACCTCTACCGCCTCGCACGCGATAGCGAGAGCGACGAGACCGTACTCGATGCCTTGTTCGGACGGGCCGAACCGCGTGACGAGCGGCATGCGCGGGCGCTCAGGCAGGTCGAGGAGCTGTTGGTCGACGAGAATGTCGACTTCAAGATCTATCAGGATTATCGCAGCTACTTCACCTATGACCTCAGACTGCGGGACGTCGCCACGGGACGAACCACGAGTTTCGATCGCCGGCGCGGCGTCGCCAGCGGCGCCGAGCGGCAGGTCCCGTTTTACGTAGTCATCGGTGCGGCGCTCGCCAGTGTTTATCATGGTGCGCGTCAGACTTCTGTCTCGAAGAAACGCGGTATCGGACTCGCCGTCTTCGACGAAGCCTTCAGCAAGATGGACGGCCCCAACCAGAGGACCCTGCTGGATTTTTACCGGGAGATTGGGCTCCAGGTGGTGATCGCCGCGCCTACGGAAAAGCGCGCCGCCGTCTACGAGAATCTCGATTATATTATCGACGTCTTCCGCAGCGGAGACGTTTCCATGGCGGAATCCGTCAAGATCAAGGAACGTGTCCGCACGGAGATGCGGGCTGCCAATCCGCAACATGCGACGGATGATGAACTCACCGAACGGCTTGCTCTGCCAACGAGGGCTGCGGAATGAGCCGACGCCAGTTTTCGACAACGTCATCTCTCGTCAAAGACCTGCTCGCACGCTACGAGAAGAATCCCGGCGCAACCAATCTGATCGCAGCGACCGGCAATGTCTTCGCGACGGTCGATCACAGCGACGCATTCGATGAGGAACTTGCCGAGCTCGAACGCGCGGGCGGCATCGAACGCATCTGGAAAGGCCACAAATCCGAGCGGTTCGTCACCAGCGTCAGACTGAAGAATGCCGACGTCCTGTATCGGCGGGCCGGCCGACGACCATCAGGCGAGTTGGCAAGTGAATCCGTTTCAAGTTTACGCGCGAGAGCCGATCTGTCGGAGGGCGCCATGCGTCTGATCGATGACGTCGTCGACGCATGGACGCGCGGCGTTTCTCACATCGGCATCGCTTTCGGCGAGGCGGACGTACTGGCCCGCGTGATCGATCTCGCCATCGCGGTGCATCTTCGGCTTACCGGCGCCTCTTCAATTGAACAGGACTTCCGTACATTCTCGCGATTGACCGTGGGCGACAGCAAGGCTCTCGAAAAGAATGCAAGGTCGGTGATCCCTGCGATGCAAAAGATCTTCGGGACGGACGACGAACAAGCGCGCCTTGATCCTGAGGAACTTTTGGCCAGCGCTGGTATCAAGCGCCTGCCGCAACCGCTTTTGATTCACGGCCCCGTTGCGCTGAGCGGCCGATCATTCCCGTCGATGTCCTATGTGGGCATTCCGACCGAACGCGTCCATGACATCGAGCTTCTGCATGAGCCCGATTACGTCCTCACGATCGAGAACTTCACATCTTTCGTTCGCCATGTGCGAGAAATTGCGCAGCGCGAGAAAGCGCTCGTATTCTATTCTGGCGGCTTCCCCTCTCGCCCGACACTCGCAACCATCGCACGTCTGGCAGCGGAAGCCCGCGTTCCAACATTTCATTGGGGCGACATGGATATAGGAGGCGTTCGAATATTTCAGCATATCGAGCGGAAGCTCGAGGGTTACGGCATTAGCCTTCGCCCGCATTTGATGGACAAGGCATTGCTCGCACGGGTCGGGACCATGTCATCGACCGCCGGCAATACAATCAACAGCATAGGAACAAGTGCCATCGCCGAACTGGCCTATTTCATCGCAGAAAGCGGCCTAGCGCACGAGCAAGAGGAATTCGACCCGCAAAGTCCACGTGCAATCCTCTAGGCGATCATCTGACGCACATCTCCCTTCTTCAGCGAGTTGCCGCGACAACTCACTCACTTCCCGCTTTCGGAATCTTGGCCTTGCTGACAGTAGGTTGAGAGTGACGAGTTAAACTAATTCGCAAACAATTTATTCAACTCCCCGCCCTTCACCCCCTGCGCGAACGCCGTGAACGTCCCCTGCCCGGCGATCTCCTGCGACGCCTGCATGAAGCCGGCCCAGGCCACGCGCGCCAGTGCGCCGCCGACGCTGATGCGGCGGACGCCGAGGCTGGCGAGATGCGCCACGGTCATGGTCGGCTGCACGGTGAGCACGTTGAGCGGCTTGCCGCCGATCGCCTTCACCAGCGTGGTGATCTCTTCGTCCGAGGCCACGCCCGGCGCGTAGAGGCAATCGGCGCCGGCGTCCGCAAAGGCTATGAGCCGCGCCGCGGTCTTCTTGAGGTCGCACTCGCCATGCAGAAAACCTTCGCAGCGCGCGACCAGCATGACAGCGGGATCGACGCTGTCGATGGCGGCGCGGGCGGCCTTGATGCGCTCCACGGCGAGCGTGTCATCATAGAGCGGTTTGTCCGCTTTGCCGGTGGAGTTCTCGATCGACAGGCCGGCGATTCCACTTTTGACCGCGCGGGCGACATTGGCGGCGACGCCGGCGGGGTCGTCGGCGAAGCCGGCCTCGAAATCGGCATTCACGGGCAGATCAGTGGCGGCGGAGAGCAGCGCGAGATGTTCGATGACATCGTCTGCGGTGACCTTGTTGTCGGGGCGGCCGGTGGACCAGGCATAGCCGGCTGACGTCGAGGCCAGCGCCTTGAAGCCGAGATGCGCGAGATAGCGGGCGCTGCCGACATCCCAGGGATTGGGCAGCACGAAACAGCCGGACTCGTGGAGCTTGCGGAAGTTGGCGCGCTTCTCGGCGGTGGAGATGGGCATGGGGCCTCCCGGTCTTAGTGCCGCGTTGATCGCGGCCGGTCACTGCCATCGTAGCTCGGGATGCGCCATTGATCACGCCGTCATTCCGGGGCGCGCCTCTTGGCGCGAACCCGGAATCCCGGCATGGGAGTCACCGGTGAGCCAAGCCACTCAGAGATTCCGGGTTCGCTCGCCAAGTGGCGAGCGCCCCGGAATGACAGTTCTAATTATTGCCCTGCCCCGGCATTCCGCTCGCCAGCAACGCCTCCAGCCGATCCAGCTCCGCCGCAATGTCCCGGGTCACGTCATCCGCCCGCATCGCGATCACGCGATAGCCGCGCTCCTGCAGCCAGGTCTGCCGGGCGGCGCGGTCGCTGACAATCACCTCGGTCTCGCCGGGATTGACCAGTTCGATGGCGATCCGCTCCGGGAACGAGACGAAATCCGGGATGTGACGCCCCACCGGGGTCTGGCGCTTGAACTGGCCGGCGAAGCGGCGATCGGCGCGGAGCTGGTCCCACAGCAGCCGCTCGGCATCGGTCGGGTTGCGGCGGAGCATGCGGGCAAGGCCGCGGACCGTGCCGCTCTCATGCGCCTGCGCGCCCTGCCCGTGTTCGGCCAGAAGCGCCCGCAGCCGGGTCGCCTGTTCGCCGTCGAGCACGCCGCCCTTGGCCGGCCCCTTGCGGCCCTCGGCGATGGCCATGACCACCCCGTGCAAGGTGTGCATGTCCTGCTTGGTCGGCTCCATCCGGGTGAAGATGTTGCGCAGGTTGACCAGCATGGTGTCGCGCTTTTCCGGCGGGCGCAGGAATTCGACCTTGTCGAGCTCGCCGACGAGGTTCTCGAAAAAGGCCGTCATCTGGTGCTGGGAGGCCGGCTCGGACCGTTCCGGCATCGCATAGGGCAGCGCGTTGGAGGTCGCCTGCTTGAACCATTCATAGCCGCACAGCAGAACCGCCTGGGCGAGGTTGAGCGAGGCGAAGGCCGGGTTGACCGGGAAGGTGATGATCCGGTTGGCGAGCGCGACCTCCTCGTTCTGCAGCCCGTAGCGCTCCCTACCGAACAGGATGCCGGCAGTGGCACCTCCGGCGACATGGGCGATGGTCTCGGCGGCGGCGGCCTCCGGAGCGACCACCGGCTTGGCCTGATCATGCGCCCGGGCGGTGGTCGCAAACAGCAGCGTGCAATCGGCGACCGCCTGCTCGACGGTGTCGAACAGCTCGACCTTGTCGAGGATGTGATCGGCGCCCGACGCCGCCCGGCGGGCATGGACGTTTGGCCAGCCGTCGCGCGGATTGACGATGCGCAGCCGGGTCAGGCCGAAATTGCCCATGGCCCGCGCGCACATGCCGATGTTCTCGCCGAGCTGCGGTTCGACGAGGATGACAACGGGGCCGACCAGGTCGGTATGCGCCTTGGTAGAGTCGGTGCCTGAACCGGACATACACTTCACTTTCTGATTCAATCTCTGAAGGTCTTGAATCAACCCGTGAAGGTTTTGATTCAACACCTCATCCGGGCTCCCTGGCGATCGCCACATTGTTGAGCGATACAAGGGACTTAGCCGGGCATCTGGATGCGAATAACCCGCTCTCCGGGGCTATCCGCGATGCAGCCCTACGACGAATTGCCGGCGGATGCCAGACGCGGCCTGCCTGCCGCCTGACAATCCGGATGAAGGCGGGTTCCCGGCCAAGCGCTCGTGATTTGCCGGTCGTGGCAGGGGGTGGGTAATGTGCCACCCCCGGGAACGACCTTGCAGCCTTCATGCCCCAGCTCATCCTCAGCGTTCACTCCGGCGTCCATGACGCCGCCGTCGCCATTTTCGAAGATTACGATCTGAAGGCTGCCATCGCGCTGGAGCGACTGACCCGGCGCAAAAGCGATGGCAGCGCTCACCCCGATGCGGCCATCGACGAGGTGCTGTCGATCGCCGGCGCCACACGGCGCGATGTCGACGTCGTCGCCTATAGCCGCGCGATGTTTCCCAAGGCCTATTTCCCGCGCCTCGGCGGCCTCCGCTGGCTGCACGAGCAGTATCGCAGCCGGGTCGGCAAGGACCGCCTGCTGCTCGGTGCCGAGCAGCATCGCTACCGCGCGCCGCGGGCAGAGGACGTCTTCGATGCCGCGGCGTGGCGGCGCGACGGCGGTTTCCGCGACGACGCCGCGGTCCATTTTTACAACCACCACGAAGCGCATGCGCTGCCCACTTTGTTCTACAGCCCGTGGCCGGATGCCCTGCTGGTGACGGCCGATGGCGGCGGCGACAATGTGAATTACAGCTACCGGCACTTCGCCGACCACCGCCTGACGACGCTCTACGGCGACGACACCTGTCTGTTCCTGCAAAATCCCGTCGACAGCCTCGGCCGCGCCTATAGCGCAGCGACCAAGTCGCTCGGATTTCGCCCCAACCGGCACGAGGGCAAGCTGACCGGGCTCGCGGCCATGGGGCAACCGACCGTGGCCAATACGATTGCCGGGTATTTTTCGGTAACCCCCGAAGGGCGTATCCAGTCGAGCTTTCGCAGCTATCACCAGATGAACGCGTTGATGCGCCGGCTGGCCAAACAGGCCGGCCGGGAGGATTTTGCGGCGTCGATCCAGAAGGTGCTGGAAGACACCATGCTGCTGTCGCTGCAGCGCCTGTTGCAGCGGCATCCGGCGCGCCATCTCGGCCTGTCCGGCGGCGTGTTCGCCAACGTCAAGCTCAACCGCCTGCTCGCCGAGCAATTGTCGATCGATGAATTGTTCATTTTCCCGGCGATGGGCGACGACGGCCTGCCGATCGGCGGCGCGCTGTCCTATCTGATGCAGCGCGACGGCCTGGCGCCCTGGCTCGAGCGCCGCCGCGATCTCGGGGATGTCTATCTCGGCCGCGATTTTCAGGCCGGGCTCGACGCCGGCATCGCAGCCACCCCGGGGATTCACCGCGTCGACGAGGCGCCGGTCGACGGCGCGGTGAAGCGGCTGGTGGCGGGCGAGATCGGCGCAATCTACAATGGCCGGATGGAATACGGCCCCCGCGCATTGGGCGCCCGGACCATCCTCGCCAATCCGGCCCGGCGCGGCACCCACGACCTCTTGAACGAACGGCTGAGCCGTTCCGAATTCATGCCGTTCGCCCCCGTCATCACCACTGAGCGTGCCGCTGACGTGTTCGACGTCAATCCGGTCAATGCGCGCGCCTGCCGCTACATGACCATCGCCTGCGATGTGAGGCCGGAATGGCGGGACCGCATCCCCGCCGTGGTCCATGTCGATGGATCCGCGCGGCCGCAGGTGATCGCGCGTCCGGACAATCCGCTCTATTACGACATTGTCGAGGGGTTTGCAGAGGCCAGCGGATTGCCGGTGCTGGTCAATACCAGCTTCAACGTGCACGAGGAGCCCATCGTCAACAGCCCGGACGAAGCGCTGCGGGCGCTGCTCGACGGGCGGATCGATTTCCTGGTGACCACGGGCGGCCTGTACCGGCGCGACGCGGCGTAATGGCAGCCTGCCGGTGAGCTGGTACGTGGTGGCGGGCACCGCGGCGCAGGCTGCATTTTGAGCAAAAACAGCCTGCGTTTTGGGCTGAAAATTGCGCCGAAACTGCATGACGCCCCGGCTTTCGCCGGGTCCTGCGCGGTGCTATAGCCCCCCTACAAATCATCCCTCCCGCAACGCGCTAAAGGCCCGAACCACCATGGCAAAAATCAAGGTAGCCAACCCTGTCGTCGAACTCGACGGCGACGAGATGACCCGGATCATCTGGCAGTACATCAAGGACAAGCTGATCAACCCCTTCCTTGACGTCAACCTGATGTATTTCGACCTCGGGATGGAATACCGCGACAAGACCGACGATCAGGTCACCATCGACGCGGCCCATGCGATCAAGAAATACGGCGTCGGCGTAAAGTGCGCCACCATCACCCCTGATGAAGCGCGCGTGAAGGAATTCGGCCTCAAGCAGATGTGGAAGTCGCCGAACGGCACCATCCGCAACATCCTCGGCGGCGTGATCTTCCGCGAGCCGATCATCTGCAACAACGTGCCGCGTCTCGTTCCTGGCTGGACCAAGCCGATCATCATCGGCCGCCACGCCTTCGGCGACCAGTATCGCGCCACCGACATCAAGTTCCCGGGCAAGGGCACGCTGACGATGAAGTTCGTCGGTGAAGACGGCACCGTGATCGAGCGCGAAGTGTTCCAGGCTCCGGGCGCCGGCGTCGCCATGAGCATGTACAACCTCGACGACTCGATCCGCGACTTCGCACGCGCATCGCTGAACTACGGCCTGTCGCGCGGCGTCCCGGTCTATCTGTCGACCAAGAACACCATCCTCAAGGTCTATGACGGTCGCTTCAAGGACATCTTCCAGGAAATCTTCGACGCCGAATTCAAGACCAAGTTCGAAGCCGCGAAGATCACCTATGAGCATCGCCTGATCGACGACATGGTGGCTGCCGCCATGAAGTGGTCCGGTGGCTATGTCTGGGCCTGTAAGAACTACGATGGCGACGTGCAGTCCGACACCGTGGCCCAGGGCTACGGCTCGCTCGGCCTGATGACCTCGGTGCTGCTGACGCCGGACGGTTCGGTGGTGGAAGCCGAAGCTGCCCACGGCACCGTGACCCGTCACTACCGCGAGCACCAGAAGGGCAAGGAAACCTCGACCAACTCGATCGCGTCGATCTTCGCCTGGACCCAGGGTCTCGCCCACCGCGCCAAGCTCGACAACAATGCCGAGCTGGCGAAGTTCGCCAAGACCCTCGAAAAGGTCTGCGTCGACACCGTCGAAGCCGGCTACATGACCAAGGATCTGGCGCTGCTGGTCGGCGCCGATCAGCGCTGGCTCTCGACCACGGGCTTCCTCGACAAGGTCGCGGAAAACCTGACCAAGGAACTGGCGGCCTGATTTCCGCCCTCTCCTGACTGCACCATCCGAAAGTCCGGGTTGCCTCAGGCACCCCGGACTTTCTTTTTGAGACGTTCCGTTTTCGAGGTGACCCATGACTGCGCCAAATCCCGCCGACGGCAGCAATGATCCATATGTCTGGCTCGAAGAAATCGAGGGCGAGAAAGCCGTGGCCTGGGTCGAGGCACAGAATGCGCGCACCGACGGCTTCCTCTGCGGCGATGCCTACCAGCGCGACTTCGACGCAGTTATGAAGATCCTCGACGCCGACGATCGCATTCCCTTCGTCGGAAAGTCTGGCGACTATCTCTATAATTTCTGGAAAGACGCCGCTCATCCGCGCGGGCTTTGGCGCCGCACGGTGCTGGAGAGCTACAAGACCGATACGCCCAAATGGGACGTGCTGCTCGACATCGATGCACTGAACCAAGCGGAAGGCATCTCCTGGGCCTTCGCAGGTGCTGCGCGTTCCCCGGACAAGACCCGCGCGTTGATCAGCCTGTCGTTCAACGGCACTGACGCCATCGAGATCCGTGAGTTCGATATTCCCAGCAAGAGCTTCGTTGCCGACGGCTTCATCATCCCGAAAGCCAAGACGCAGGTGAGCTGGGTCGATCAAAACACGCTGCTGCTCGGCAGCGCGCAGACGCCCGAGGACAGCACCGAGGCCGGCTATACCCGCACCGTACGCAAATGGACGCGCGGCACACCGTTGGCTGCGGCTGAAACCGTCTTCGAGGTCGAGAAGCAGGACGTCGCCGCCTGGTTCGGCGTCAACCGCCGACCGAGCCATGAAGGCGTGATGTACTGGCGCGCGCTGGATTTCACGCGCTCGCATATATCAGTCGAGCGCAAGCATGGCCCGCATGCCGGGAAGCGCCTGCGCCTCGAACTGCCGGAGGAGATCTCGGTCTCGGCCGAAGCCAATGATCTTCTGGTCAGCCCGAAACAGGACTGGACCGTCGGCGACCAGACGATCCCGACCGGCGCACTCGCCGTCATCGACCTCGATCGCTTCCTGTCTGGCGCACGCGATTTCGAGATCGTCTTCATGCCGACACCGACCCGCGCGCTACAATCATGGTCGGAGACCCGGCACGGCATCGTGCTCGAAATCCTCGACAACGTCCGCGGTCGCCTCGCTCTGCTGCAGCGGAGCGAGGCTGGCTGGCACGAAACGGCACTTCCGGGATTGCCCGATAACGCCACGATCTCGGCGCAGAATTTCGGCGGCGAAGACGATCCTAATCTCGGCACCGACATGCTGCTCACCGTCACCGGCTTCGATAGGCCGACGACGACGGCACTGTGGAACGGCCAGGGCGCGCCCGAGCCGCTGAAGAGCTCGCCGCCCAATTTCAATCCCGAGGGCATCGAGGTGCAGCAGCGCCATGCGGTGGCCGCTGACGGCACCAGAATCCCCTACTTCCTGATCGGCAAAAATCTCTCGGCCGGCGCCCCGCCCCGGCCGACGATTCTCTATGGCTATGGCGGCTTCGAGATATCGCTGACGCCCGCCTATATGGGCGTCGCCGGCAAGCTGTGGCTCGAACAAGGTCATCTCTACGCCATCGCCAATATCCGCGGTGGTGGTGAGTTCGGCCCGGCGTGGCATCTAGCTTCGCGCAAGATCACCAAGCATGTGGCCCATGACGACTTCGCTGCGGTGGCGCGCGATCTCGCAGCGTCTGGTATCACGACGGCGCAAAAGCTTGCGTGCCACGGCGGCAGCAATGGTGGCCTGCTGGTCGGCAACATGCTGACGCGCTATCCGGAACTGTTCGGCGCGGTCTGGTGCAGCGTGCCGCTGCTCGACATGGCGCGCTATACCAAGTTGCTCGCCGGCGCGAGCTGGATCGCCGAATATGGCGATCCGGAAATTCCCGACGAGTGGGCCTATCTGCAGAAATACTCGCCCTATCACCTGATCGCGCCCGGTAAGACCTATCCGCCGATCTTCATCACCACCAACCGCACCGACGACCGCGTCCATCCCGGCCACGCCCGCAAGATGGCAGCGAAGCTCGAAGAGCTTGGCTATCCCGTCTGGTTCAACGAGACGGTAGCGGGCGGACACTCCGGCGCCGTGGACAATACCAAGCAGGCACAGAGCCAGGCTCTGGGATTTGCGTTTCTACGGCGGACGATTGGAGCTGCGTAAAACGAACGACAGAGCAACTACCAACCAGAGCAAGAGAGGGTTCACATGACCTGCAATACGCCCCATGTTTTCAAACGCCCGATCCTGACCACGATTGTCACGCTCTCGCTCAGTGTCGCGGGCGCATTCTCTGCTTTGGCGCAGGTGCCGGATGCGATTGCAGCCCCCGGCGAGACGCAGATCGCCAAGCTGCATGCTGAAGGCGCGCAGGTCTATGAGTGCAAGGCCGACGCTTCAGGAAAGCTGACATGGACGTTCCGCGAGCCGATCGCCACGCTGATGGCCGATGGCAAGACCGTGGGGCGGCACTATGTCGGACCGAACTGGGAATACAGCGATGGCAGCGCGGTGGTCGGTAAGGTGACCGGCAACGCACCAGGCACCACTGCCAAGGACATTCCGTGGCTCCGCCTCGAAGCCGCCTCGCATCGCGGCAGCGGCATGTTGAGCGGCGTAACCACGGTACAGCGGATCAACACAGTCGGCGGCACGCTCGCCGGCACCTGCAGCGGCGCCGGTACTTTACAGAGCGAGCCCTATTCGGCCGACTACGTGTTCCTGCGCAAGGGCTAAGGACATTTCGCCGGTGGACACTCCGGCGCGGTGGAGAATACCGAGCAGGCACAGAGCCAGGCGCGAGGTTTGCGTTTCTACGCCGAACGATTTGCCGCTAGAGCAGAGAAGACCAGAAAAACAGTCAGGGAGACCGCCTCATGTCATCTAGCAAAGTCGCCATCATCACGGCCGGTGGAAGCGGCATGGGCGCAGCATCTGCGCGCCGCCTTGCCGCCGACGGCTTCAAGGTCGCGATCCTGTCTTCATCGGGGAAAGGTGAAGCGTTGGCGCAAGAGCTCGGCGGCATTGGCGTCACCGGCTCCAACCAGTCGAGCGACGATCTGAAGCGGCTGGTGGATGGCACGCTGGAGAAATGGGGCCGGATCGACACGCTGGTAAACAGCGCCGGTCATGGCCCGCGTGCGCCGCTGCTCGATATCACCGACGAGCAGTGGCACACCGGCATGGATGTCTATCTTATGAACGTGATCCGGCCAACGCGACTGGTGACGCCGATCATGCAGAAGCAGAAATCCGGTGCGATCATCAACATCTCCACCGCCTGGGCGTTCGAACCCTCGGCGATGTTTCCGACTTCCGCCGTGTTCCGCGCCGGTCTCGCCTCCTACACAAAATTGTTCGCGGATAGTTTTGCCGCCGATAATGTACGGATGAACAATGTGCTGCCCGGCTGGATCGACAGCCTGCCCGCCACCGAAGAGCGGCGCCAGAGCGTCCCGATGCAACGCTATGGCAAGAGCGACGAGATCGCAGCCACGGTCGCATTCCTCGCATCGGATGGCGCTGGCTATATCACCGGCCAGAACATTCGCGTCGATGGCGGCATGACGCGATCGGTGTAACGATCTGATCGCAACGGCGCGACTAAACGGCCGCCGTCGCGCCGATCTGCAGCAGCATCGCCTTGGCGATTTCCTGCTCGCCCATGATCACGACATTGGCACCGTGATGTTTGAGATGCGCGATCTCCTCTTCGGAATGCGCGCGGGCGATGATTGGAAGCGTAGGGTTGAGCGCACGGGCCTTGGCGACGATCTGACCGCCTTCGAAGGCGTCCGGGATGGCGACGAGCAATCCCCTGGCGCCCATCACATTTGCAGCCTGCAACATGTCCGGCGCCGCGGCATTGCCGGTGACGACCTCAACACCTTCCTTCTGCAGACGCTCGACAACGCCCGGCGTGTCCTCGATCACCAGCAGCGGCGTGTTGTTCAAGCGCAGCGCCCTGCTGACTACGCTGCCGACACGACCATGGCCGACCAGCACGACGTGATCCTTGAGTTGCGTCTCCGGCAACGGGACGCGCGTGACCGCTTTCTCCTTGCTGTCCGCAGCGGCCGCTTCACTCGCTGCCGCCGCTTTCGCGTCCTTATCGGCCAGTAGGCGATCGAGCAACGCGAAGAACAGCGGATTGAGCATGATCGAGATGATCGCGCCGGCGAGCACGAGATCGCGACCGCGATCGGGCAGCAGACCGAGGCCCACGCCGAGGCTGACGAGAATGAAGGAGAACTCGCCGATCTGCGCCAGCGAGGCGGAGATCGTCAGCGCCGTCGAGGTCGGATAGCCGAACAGCCGGACGATGCCGAAGGCAGCCGCCGATTTGCCGAACAGGATGATGAACACGGTGGCGAGCAGCGGCAGCGGTTCGCGCAGGATGATCGCCGGATCGACCAGCATGCCGACCGAGACGAAGAACAGCACCGCGAACGCGTCGCGCAGCGGCAGCGTCTCATTGGCCGCGCGCTGGCTGAGTTCGGACTCGCTGAGGATCATACCCGCAAAGAACGCACCGAGCGCGAATGACACGTCGAATATGAGAGCTGCGCCGAAGGCGACCCCAAGCGAGATCGCGAACACCGCAAGACGAAACAGTTCGCGCGACCCGGTATGCGCCACATAGTGCAGCAGCATCGGGATGACGCGGCGGCCGACCACCAGCATGAAGATGACGAAGCCCGCGACCTTGCCGAGCGTGATCAGCACCGGCATCGCCAACGCTGACATGCTGGCACCGTTGCCCTCGCCTTTGAGAAGCCCTGCGATCGCCGGCAGCAGCACCAGCGTCAGCACCATTGCGAGATCCTCGACGATCAGCCAGCCGATGGCGATGCGGCCGCGCTCGCTGTCCACCAGCCGTCGTTCCTGCAATGCGCGGAGCAGCACCACCGTCGAAGCCACCGACAGCGCGAGGCCAAACACAAGGCCACCACCGAACGACCAGCCGAGCGCCTCGCCGAGACCGATGCCGAGCAGTGTCGCCACGGCGATCTGCACGATGGCCCCGGGGATCGCGATATTCTTGACCGACAGCAGATCCTTCAGCGAGAAATGCAGGCCGACGCCAAACATCAGCAGGATGATGCCGATTTCCGCCAGTTCATTGGCGATATTCTGGTCGGCCACATAGCCGGGCGTAAATGGGCCCATGAAGACGCCGGCGAGCAGATAGCCGACCAGTGGCGACACGCGAATGCGCTGTGCGATCAGGCCGAGGATGAATGCCAGTACGAGGCCGACGACGACGGTGGAAATCAGCGGGGTGTTATGCTCCATGCCACTTTTTGCCGCATGGGTGCGTGGGATGCCACCCTTAACGAGGGCTACTCATGGTCGCAGGCGCGAGCGGTCACGTCATCGCGAGATGGGGTTGTGTGACCCACACTGCCATTCCGGGGCGCGATCTCAGCGAAGCTGAGAGCGTGAACCTCAGCCATTCCAGTTGGAATGGCGGGGAATCTCGACATAGTAAAACACTACGGGATTCCGGGTTCGCGCCCGCCTGGCGGCGTTCGCGAGACCGGAATGACGAGATTAGTTGCCGATCGCCGCTTCGATTGCCGCCAGCGCAGCATCGGCCTTGGCGCCGTCCGGACCACCGGCCTGCGCCATGTCCGCCCGCCCACCGCCGCCTTTGCCGCCCAAGGCTTCAGAGGCGAGCTTCACCAGATCGACAGCGCTGAAACGCTTGGTCAGATCCTCGGTGACGCCGACCACGACGCCGGCCTTGCCGTCTTCACCGACATTGATGATCGCGACCACGCCGGAGCCGAGCTGCTTCTTGCCGGCATCGGCGAGGCTCTTGAGATCCTTCATCTCGATGCCCGACACACTCTTGGCCATAAGCTTGACGTCGCCGACAGTCTTGACGTCTGCGGACGCGCCACCAGCGGCCGATGCGGCAGCGGCAGCACCGCCGCCCATGGCGATGGTCTTCTTCGCCTCGGAGAGTTCACGCTCCAACTTCTTGCGCTCGTCCATCAACGCGGCGATGCGCGCCGGCATGTCGTCGAGCGTGGTGCGAAGTTCGTTCGCCGCGGTCTTCGCGAGATGGATCGTCTCGTTGGCGTGATGACGCGCATGATTGCCGGTCAGCGCCTCGATACGGCGCACGCCGGACGACACTGCGCTTTCGCCGGTGACCGAGATCATGCCGATGTCGCCGGTGCGCCGGACATGGGTGCCGCCGCAAAGTTCGACCGACCAGCCGAGCGCGTTGCTGCCGCTCTCGCGGGGCATCTTGCCCATGGAGACAACGCGAACTTCGTCGCCGTATTTCTCTCCGAACAGCGCGCGGGCACCAGCTTCGCGGGCATCGTCCACTGCCATCAGGCGCGTGGTGACGGCGTCGTTTTCCAGCACAACATTGTTGGCGATGTCCTCAACGCGGCGGAGCTCGTCGGCCGTGATCGGCTTCTGATGCACGAAATCGAAACGCAGCCGGTCCGGCGCCACGAGCGAGCCGCGCTGCGCGATGTGATCACCGAGCACCTGACGCAGCGCTTCATGCAGCAGATGCGTCGCCGAGTGATTGGCGCGAATCGACGAGCGACGGGTGTGATCGACGTCGAGCGCCAGCGCAGCGCCGACTTTCAGCGTGCCCTGCTCGAGCGTGCCGACATGCACGAACAGATCGCCTGCGCGCTTCTGAGTTTCTGTGACGCGGAAGGTCACGCCCTCGCCGGTAATCACACCAGTGTCGCCGACCTGGCCACCGGACTCTGCATAGAACGGCGTCTGGTTGAGAACGATGGCGCCGGTGTCGCCTGCCTTGAGGTTGTCGACTTCCTTGCCATCCTTCACCAGTGCCGCAACCGCACCTTCCGCAGACTCGGTCTCGTAGCCGAGAAATTCCGTCGCACCGAGTTTTTCACGCAACTCGAACCAGATCGCTTCGGTCGCGGTCTCGCCAGAGGAAAAGCGCGACGCACGTGCCTTCTGTTTCTGCTTCTCCATCGCATCGGTGAAGGACGCGATATCGACCGAGATGCCGCGGTTGCGCAGTGCGTCCTGGGTCAGATCGAGCGGGAAGCCATAGGTGTCGTACAGCGTGAAGGCGGTCTCGCCGTCGAACATGTCGCCCTTCTTCAGCGACGCGCTCTTGTCATCGAGAATGCCGAGACCACGATCCAGCGTTTTGCGGAAGCGCGTCTCTTCGAGGCGCAGCGTTTCCTCGATCAGGCTCTCGGCGCGCACCAGCTCCGGATAGGCCTGGCCCATCTCGCGCACCAGCGCCCAAACCAGGCGCCACATCAGCGGCTCCTTGGCGCCGAGCAACTGGCCGTGACGCATGGCGCGGCGCATGATCCGGCGCAGCACATAGCCGCGGCCTTCATTCGACGGCAGCACGCCATCGGCGATCAGGAACGAGGATGCGCGCAGATGGTCGGCGATAACGCGGAGCGAGGCCTTCATCGGGCCCTGCGGATCGGCCCCCGTCAAATCGGCGATGGCACGGATCAGCGCGACGAACAGGTCGATGTCGTAATTGTCGTGCTTGCCCTGCAGCACCGCAGCGATGCGCTCGAGGCCCATGCCGGTGTCGATGGACGGCTTCGGCAGCGAGATGCGGTTGCCCGGCGCCAGCTGGTCGAACTGCATGAACACCAGATTCCAGATCTCGATGAAACGGTCGCCGTCTTCATCGGGCGAGCCGGGAGGGCCGCCGGGAATCTTGTCGCCATGGTCGAAGAAGATTTCCGAGCACGGACCGCAGGGGCCCGTATCGCCCATCTGCCAGAAATTGTCCGAGGTCGGGATACGGATGATCTTGGAGTCCGGCAGGCCGATCTTCTTCCACAGTGCGAAAGCTTCATCGTCCTCGGAATAGACAGTGACCAGCAAGCGGTCCTTGGCGAGGCCGTACTCCTTGGTGATCAGGTTCCAGGCCAGCTCGATCGCGCGTTCCTTGAAGTAATCGCCGAACGAGAAGTTACCAAGCATCTCGAAAAAGGTGTGATGGCGCGCGGTATAGCCGACATTGTCGAGGTCGTTATGCTTGCCGCCGGCACGGACGCATTTCTGCGACGTCGTCGCGCGCTGATAAGGCCGCTTCTCGACGCCGGTAAAAACGTTCTTGAACTGCACCATGCCGGCATTGGTGAACATCAGCGTGGGGTCGTTGCGCGGCACCAGCGGCGACGACGACACGATGTCGTGACCATTCGCCGCGAAGTAATTCAGAAATGCCGACCTGATCTCGTTAACGCCGCTCATATCAGTCCCATTGCGCCCAAGACTTGTTACGTTCAAGACTTGGCGCCTAAAAATCGCCCACGGCCAAATTGTTTGAAGATTTGCCGCCGGCCAATGCCACAACCGGTTGCTTTTAGACCGGCGGGACTAGGGCTGTCCAGAAACTGTGCAAGAGGATGACAAGGGATCATTCAAGCGGATCAGGGGCTTGCCGCAGCAGCACAGGGCCGTTGATAGGTGCCGGAACCGCGTTGACAGATTCAGGGAACGCATGCTCTTGTGCCGGCGTTGAAAGACGTCACGTCGGGAGAGACCGGCCCCGTTTGGGCCGGCGCCGAAGGAGCAACCGCCCCGGAAACTCTCAGGCAAAAGGACCGCGTGACAGGTTAGCATCTGGAAAGAGATGCCTTTGAGCCCGAATGGGCCAATGGCGTCCGCCGACGGGATAATACTCTCAGGCACAGCGACAGATGGGGCTCGTACAGGCACTCCGGGAATGGTCCCGGGGAACCGCGAGGACCCGTCATATGTCTGCTGTCGATACGCTAGCGACCGATAAACCCTCAATTTTGAAACAAACGCCGCTGCACGCCCTCCACGTCGCCCGTGGCGGCAAGATGGTGCCCTTCGCCGGCTATGACATGCCAGTGCAATACGCCACCGGCGTGCTGAAGGAGCATCTCCACACCCGTGCTGCGGCCGGCCTTTTCGATGTTTCCCATATGGGCCAGCTAACGTTGCGGGCGAAGTCCGGCAAACTCGAAGATGCGGCCTTGGCGCTCGAAAAGCTGGTGCCGATGGACATTCTGGCGCTGGCACCGGGGCGCCAGCGTTATGCCCAGTTCACCAATGAGACCGGCGGAATTCTCGACGACCTGATGGTGGCGAATTTCGGCGATCATTTGTTTCTCGTGGTCAACGCTGCCTGCAAGGATGAAGACGAGGCGCATCTGCGCGCGCATCTCTCCGACAGCTGCATTATCGAGACCCTGCCCGACCGTGCACTGATCGCGCTGCAAGGGCCAAAGGCCGCGGATGTGCTGGCAAAGTTCTGCCCTGAGGCACCGGCGATGAAGTTCATGGATGCCGGCCCGCATCAGGTGAACGGCATTGCCTGCTTCGTCTCACGCTCCGGCTATACGGGTGAAGACGGCTACGAGATCTCGATCCCGAACGATCAGGCCGAGGCCCTTACCTCCGCCTTGCTCGATCGTCCCGACGTCCTGCCGATCGGCCTCGGCGCCCGCGACAGCCTGCGTCTCGAAGCCGGGCTGTGCCTCTACGGCCATGACATCGACACGACGACCACGCCCGTCGAAAGCGGGTTGAACTGGTCGATCCAGAAGAGCCGCCGCACCGCCGGCGCTCGCGCCGGCGGGTTTCTCGGCAGCGACAAGATCCTGGCGCAGCTCGATGGCGGCGCACCGTGCAAGCGCATCGGTCTGCTGCCGGAAGGCCGCGCGCCAGTGCGCGAAGGTGTCCTGCTGTTTGCGGATGCGACCTCCACCGAATCGATCGGCAGCGTCACCTCGGGCGGTTTCGGCCCCAGTCTCGGCGCGCCAATTGCAATGGGCTATCTGCCCAGCGCGCAGGCAGCCGACGGCACCACCGTCTATGCCGAGCTTCGCGGCCAGCGCATGCCGATGAAAGTGTCACCCATGCCCTTCGTCCCCCACAGCTACAAGCGTTGAGGAACTGCCCCATGACCACCCTGTACACCGAAGACCACGAATGGCTCCTGATTGACGGCGACGTCGTCACCGTCGGCATCACCGACTACGCGCAGTCACAGCTCGGCGACGTCGTGTTCGTCGAACTGCCCAAAGTGGGCCGCGCGCTGAAGAAGGCCGAAGCCGCCGCCGTGGTCGAATCGGTCAAGGCCGCCTCCGACGTCTATGCGCCGATCACCGGCGAGGTTGTCGCGATCAATGACGCGCTCGCGGCCGAGCCCGCGCTGGTGAATTCCGATGCCGACGGCAAGGCGTGGTTCTTCAAGCTCAAACTCGCCGACAAGAGCGAGCTTGATGGCCTGATGGATGCCGACGCCTACAAAGCCCACACCGCCTAGTTGTCGTGCCCGGCGAATGCCGGGCATGAGGACTTCTGAAATTCGTTCGAGGAACAACAGATGACCCTGAACAAATCTTCCGGCGACGTCGCCACCGATTTCGTCCGCCGCCATATCGGCCCTTCGCAAGCCGATATTCGTGTGATGCTTGAAACGGTCGGCGCGAAAAGCCTGTCCGCACTGATGGGCGAGACGCTCCCTGCCTCAATTCGCCAGAAGACGCCGCTCGATCTCGGCCGCGCGCTCAGCGAAACCGAGGCGCTGGCGCATATGACCGAGATGGCGGCCAAGAACGCGGTGTTCACGTCACTGATCGGCCAGGGCTATTCCGGCACGGTTCTCCCGACGGTGATCCAGCGCAACATCCTGGAGAACCCGGCCTGGTACACGGCCTATACGCCGTATCAGCCGGAGATCAGTCAGGGCCGACTCGAGGCGCTGTTCAATTTCCAGACCATGATCTGCGATCTCACCGGCCTCGACGTCGCCAATGCATCGCTGCTCGATGAAGCGACCGCCGCTGCGGAAGCCATGGCACTGGCCGAGCGTGCCTCAAACGTTCAGACCAAAACCTTCTTCGTCGATCATGAAGTTCATCCGCAGACCCTCGCGGTGCTGCGCACCCGCGCCGAGCCGCTCGGCTGGAAGCTTCAGATCGGCAATCCGCTCACTGACCTCGACAAAGCCGATGTGTTCGGCGCGATCCTGCAATATCCCGGCACGACGGGCATCGTGCGCGATTTCAAGCCGGCCATCGCCGCCCTTAAAGCGAAGGGCGCGCTCGCCGTCGTCGCCGCCGACCTGCTGGCGCTGACGCTTTTGGCCTCGCCAGGCGAACTCGGCGCGGACATCGCGATCGGCTCGGCGCAGCGCTTCGGCGTGCCGATGGGCTATGGTGGTCCGCATGCCGGCTACATGTCGGTGCGCGACGCGATCAAACGCTCGATCCCGGGCCGTCTCGTCGGCCTCTCCATCGATTCCCGCGGCGAGCCCGCTTATCGTCTGGCGCTGCAGACCCGCGAACAGCATATCCGCCGCGAGAAGGCGACGTCGAATATCTGCACCGCGCAGGTGCTGCTCGCCGTCATCGCGTCGATGTATGCGGTCTATCACGGCCCCGAAGGCCTCAAACACATCGCCCGCACGGTCCATCGCCGCACACTGGTGCTGGCCGCCGGCCTGAAGAAGCTCGGCTTCGCGCCGGAGAGCGAAGCGTTCTTCGATACGCTGACCGTGACCGTCGACGACAAGCGCGACGGCATCATTGCCGCAGCCCAGGCCGAGAAGATCAACCTGCGCATCGGTGACGGCACCATCGGCATCGCGCTCGATGAAACCACGACGCCGGAAACCGTCGAAGCCATCTGGCGCGCCTTCGGCGGCAAGCTTGGCTATTCAGACGTCGAGCATGGCGTCAGCGACGCCCTGCCCGCCTCGCTGAAGCGGAGCTCGGCCTTCCTCACCCATCCCGTCTTCCACAGCCATCGCTCCGAGACCGAACTCCTCCGTTACATGCGTAAGCTCTCGGATCGCGATCTGGCGCTTGATCGCGCGATGATCCCGCTCGGCTCCTGCACCATGAAGCTGAACGCGACCACCGAGATGATGCCGTTGACCTGGCCCGCCTGGGGCTCGCTGCATCCATTCGTGCCCCGCGAACAGGCCGCCGGCTATCACCAGCTTTTCGCGACACTGGAAAAGTGGCTGTGTGACATCACCGGTTACGACGCTGTATCGCTGCAGCCCAATTCCGGCGCGCAGGGCGAATATGCCGGCCTGCTCGCCATCCGCGCCTATCACGCGGCGCGCGGCGACAGCCATCGCAATATCTGCCTGATCCCGTCATCGGCACACGGCACCAATCCTGCCTCGGCCAGCATGGTCAATATGGATGTGGTTGTCGTCGCCTGCGACAAGCGCGGTGACGTGGACGTCAACGACCTGCGCATCAAGGCCGAGAAATACGCTGCCAATCTCGCGGCAATCATGATCACCTATCCGTCGACCCACGGCGTGTTCGAGGAACATATCCGCGAGATATGCGAGATCGTCCACGCCAATGGCGGTCAGGTCTATCTCGACGGCGCCAACATGAATGCGCAGGTCGGCCTGTCGCGGCCCGGCGATTACGGCGCTGATGTCAGCCATCTCAACCTGCACAAGACCTTCTGCATCCCGCATGGCGGCGGCGGCCCCGGCATGGGCCCGATCGGCGTCAAGGCGCATCTGGCGCCCTACCTGCCCGGTCATCCCTCGGCCAACGGCGATGTGCCGGTGGGGCCGGTCTCGGCCGCCCCCTATGGCTCGGCATCGATCCTGACGATCTCCTATATCTACATCCTGATGATGGGCGGTGCAGGCCTCACCTCGGCCACCGAACTTGCGATCCTCAATGCGAACTACATTGCCACACGGCTGCATCCGCATTTCCCGGTACTGTATCGCAACGAAAAAGGACGCGTGGCGCATGAATGCATCATCGATCCGCGCACATTCAAGACGTCCGCCGGTGTCACCGTCGACGACATCGCCAAACGCCTGATCGACTACGGTTTCCACGCACCGACCATGAGCTTTCCCGTCGTGGGGACGCTGATGATCGAGCCGACGGAGTCGGAATCGAAACTCGAACTCGATCGGTTCTGTGAGGCGATGATTGCGATCCGCAAGGAGATCACGGATATCGAGAGCGGCCGCTGGACCGTCGAGGCGTCGCCGCTGCGTCACGCACCGCATACGGTGCACGATATCGCGGATGACGATTGGAAGCGCGCTTACACCCGTGCCGAAGGCTGTTTCCCGGCTGGGACCTCACGCACCGACAAATACTGGTGCCCGGTTGGCCGCGTTGACAACGTCTATGGTGATCGCAACCTCGTCTGTTCGTGCCCGCCGATGGAAGACTACGCACAGGCCGCAGAGTAAAGTTCAACGCCACGCGACGGCCTCGAGCACCCTCGCCCCGCTCTTGCGGGGAGAGGGCTGGGGTGAGGGGCTCTTGCGATCCGCAAATTGTGTAGTCGAGGTGAGCACCTTGCCATGCCCCTCACCCGCCGCGAAGACGCGGCGACCTCTCCCCGCGCAGAGCGGAGAGAGGTTAAGCAAGCGCCACCGATGCAAATTAGTCTACGCCGCAGCAGCCAGATTGACTGCCGATTTCGCCAGCACCGACAATGACTCATCGGTCTTCTTTTCCTGATTGAGCGTCTCGTCGAGCAGCCGCACCGCGTCCTTCATGCCGAGTTCCGTGGCCCAGGCCTTCAAGGTGCCATAGCGCGAGATCTCATAGTGTTCGACGGCCTGTGCCGCAGCAAGCAGGCCGGCATCGAGCGAACTCGTCCCCTTGTACTCGTCCATGATCTCCTTGCCTTCGTCGAGGATACCCAGGATGGCGTCGCAGGTCTTGCCGCGGGCGGGTTTGTCGAGCAGCTCGAATATCTGTTCCAGGCGCTCGACCTGGCCTTCGGTTTCGTCGTGGTGCTTTTCGAAAGCGGCGCGCAATTTGTCCGAGGTTGCGGCCTTGGCCATCTTCGGCAGGGCCTTCAGGATCTGCTTTTCCGCGAAGTAGATATCCTTGAGCGTATCGAGAAAGAGGTCGTTGAGGTCTTTGTCCTTAGTCGCCATGACGCGCACTCCGTTAAGCCAGGGGTTGTTTCCCGCGGCTCAACGTCACCTGTTGTGTCTTGTTCCTGAGGTTGTGACGCAACTATTCAAAATCATTGCGTGGACGCCCGCTGTCAGGCCGCCAGCGTGGTCTCCACCAGCTTCACCCAATAGGACGTGCCGTAGACGATGGCGTCGTCGTTGAAATTATAGGCGGGGTGGTGCAGCCCGGCGCTGTCGCCGTTTCCGCAGAAGATGAAGGCGCCGGGGCGCGCTTCCAGCATATAGGCGAAGTCTTCGGCGCCCATCACCGGCGGCATGTCGATATTGACCTTCTCAGCCCCGGAGATTTCGCTGGCGACCCGCACCGCCATGTCGGTCTCGGCGCGGTGGTTGACCACCACGGGATAGCCGCGGTCATAGTCGAGCACGATCTTCGCGCCGGTCTGCAGCGCGACGCCGTTGACCACCTCATTCATACGCTTCTCCATGAGATCGCGCACTTCGGCGTTCAACGTTCGCACGGTGCCGCGCAGTTCAGCGGTCGCCGGGATGACGTTGCTGGCATGGCCGGCATGGAATTCACAGATCGACAGCACCGCGGATTCCAGGGGATTGACGGTACGGGAAACGATCGTCTGCAGCGCCATCACGAGCTGCGAGCCGACCAGCACGGAATCGATGGTCTTGTGCGGATAGGCGGCATGGCCACCCTTGCCCTCGATCTGGATCGAGATGCGGTCCATCGCCGCCATGATCGGACCCGGACGCAGCGCGAAGGAGCCGACCGGCATGCCGGGATTGTTGTGCATGCCATAGACCTGATCGATCTTGAAACGGTCCATCAGGCCGTCCTTGATCATCGCCGCCGCGCCCGCACCGCCCTCTTCGGCCGGCTGGAAGATGACGACGGCATCGCCCGCGAAATTGCGTGTTTCGGCGAGATATTGCGCCGCTCCCAGGAGCATGGACGTGTGGCCATCGTGACCGCAGGCATGCATCTTGCCGGGGGTCTTCGAGGCGTAAGGCAGATTGGTCTCTTCCTCGATCGGCAGCGCGTCCATGTCGGCGCGCAGCCCGATCACCTTGTGCTCGCCCGAGGCCGGCTTGCGGCCCCTGATGACGCCCACGACACCCGTTCGTCCCAGGCCCGTCACAACTTCGTCGCAACCGAACTCCTTCAGTCGTTCCGCCACGAAGCCCGCGGTCCGGTGCACGTCATACATCAGCTCGGGATGGGCATGCAGGTCACGGCGCCAGGCCATGATTTCCGGTTGCAGATCGGCGACACGATTGATGATGGGCATGGGTCAAGGTCTCGATGCGGTGGAACGGCGATATCCTTGTCTAGCATGTCGCGTGCCAACGGCCCACCCCACCGGCCCCATCACACGCTGTACAGACGCCCGCCGCCTCGTTAATCCCTTTCGGCACGGCAGGTGAGACCGTGAAACGGATGCGGCAGGGAAACGATGACGACACGGCTCGAGGGTGATTTCGATTATATCGTGGTTGGTGCGGGTACCGCCGGTTGCATCGTCGCCAATCGCCTTTCGGCAGATCCCGGCAAGCGCGTCCTCATCCTGGAGGCCGGCGGCAACGACAACTGGATCTGGTTTCACATTCCGGTGGGCTACCTCTTTGCCATCGGCAATCCCCGCTCCGACTGGATGTTTCGCACCGAGCCGGAGCCCGGCCTCAATGGCCGCGCGCTGGCCTATCCGCGCGGCAAGGTGATCGGTGGCTCCTCCGCGATCAATGCCATGATCTCGATGCGCGGCCAGGCGGCCGACTACGATCACTGGCGCCAGCTCGGCCTCAATGGCTGGGGCTATGACGATGTGCTACCGGCGTTCAAGACATTGGAAGATCATTTCCTTGGCGCCAGCGAACACCATGGCGCAGGCGGCGGCTGGCGCATCGAAGAACCACGGCTGTCGTGGAAGGTACTCGACGCCGTCGGCAATGCTGCGGCTGAAATGGGCATTCGCAAGACCGCCGATTTCAACACCGGCGACAATGAAGGCATCGGCTATTTTCACGTCAACCAGAAGCGCGGTCGGCGCTGGTCGTCGGCCCGCGGCTTTCTCAAGCCCGCACTGCACCGCCCGAACCTGCGGCTCGAAACCAAGGTGATGGTCGATCGCCTGATCGTCGAAAACGGCCGCGCCGTCGGCGTACGCTTCACCCAGAACGGCCAAGAGATCGAGGCACGCGCCAGGGGTGAAGTCGTCCTGTGTGCTGGCGCGGTTGGCTCGCCGCATCTGTTGCAGCGCTCCGGCATCGGACCCGCGGAGTGGCTGTCCGCCGCTGGTGTCGACATCACGCTCGATCGTCAGGGCGTCGGTCGTAACCTGCAGGACCACCTGCAGCAGCGCGCGATTTACAAGGTCTCCGGCGTGCGCACGCTGAACGAGACCTACTACAATCTGTTCCGCCGTGGCTGGATGGGCGTCGATTACGCGCTTCGCCGCCGCGGGCCGCTCACCATGGCGCCATCGCAGCTTGGCATCTTCACGCGCTCCGATGCCCATCGCGAACGCGCCAACATCCAGTTTCACGTGCAGCCGCTCTCGCTCGACAAATTCGGCGATCCGCTGCATCGCTTTCCGGCGATCACCATTGCTGCCTGCAATCTGCAGCCGACATCGCGCGGCGAGATCAAACTGCGCTCGGCGAAGCCCGATGACGCACCCGCAATTGCTCCCCACTACCTCTCGACAGACGACGACCGTCAGGTTGCTGCCGATGCGATCCGCGTGACACGCAGGTTGATGAAGCAGCAGGCGCTCGCCGCCTATCATCCCGAAGAATATCTGCCGGGGCCATCGGTTGGTGACGATGCGGCGTCCCTGGCCAAGGCCGCCGGCGATATCGGCACCACCATCTTCCATCCTGTCGGGACCGCGAAGATGGGCACAGCCTCGGACCCGATGGCCGTGGTGGACGAGCGGCTGCGCTTTTACGGGATCTCCGGATTGCGCGTCGTGGACGCCTCGGTGATGCCGACGATTACATCGGGCAATACCAACACGCCAACCGCAATGATCGCGGAAAAAGGCGCGTCGATGATCATCACGGATTCGCGATAACCTCATTTCGCGGGAATAAACACCCGCCATCTCCGATCCAGTCCCCATAGCCCAATGCAGGGCGATGGAGATTGGCGATGAGTGCATTCGATCACGATCATTCCCAGGACGACCCGAGACTTAGCCGTCGAAAGGTATTGGAATGCATGACGTGGGCCGGCACCGGCGTGCTCTGGAGCATTTCCGGTGGCGTCCCGCACGCCCTTGGACTCATTGATTCAGCACAAGCGGCAGAGCCCACCGGCCTGACGTTCCTGCAGATCAGTGACAGCCATATCGGCTTCGACAAGCCCGCCAACCCCAACGTCATCGGCACGCTCGAGGAAGCCATCGGCCGGATCAAAGCCATGCCGGTGAAGCCGTCGTTCATGATCCATACCGGCGATATCAGCCACCTCTCCAAGGCCTCCGAATTCGACGATGCCGACCGCATCATCTCGCAGGCGCGGCTCGATGTGCATTACGTCCCCGGCGAGCATGATTTCATCGACGAGGAGGTCAAGCTCTACCGCGAGCGCTACGGACGTGGGACCAAGGGCTCCGGCTGGTATTCCTTCGACGCAAGCGGCGTACACTTCATCGGGCTTGTGAACGTCGTCGATCTCAAAGCGGGCGGACTTGGAAACCTCGGCGCCGAGCAACTCACGTGGCTGGAAGACGATCTTCGCGGCCGATCAAAATCGACACCTATCGTGGTGTTTGCGCATATTCCACTCTGGACCGTTTATCCGACCTGGGGATGGGGCACCGAAGACGGTGCGCGCGCGCTGGACTACCTCAAGGGCTTCGGCTCGGTCACGGTGCTGAACGGCCATATCCATCAGGTGATGCAGAAAGTGGAAGGCAACGTCACGTTCCACACCGCACGCTCTACTGCGTTTCCACAACCGGCACCAGGGACAGCGCCCTCACCCGGCCCCATGAAGGTGGCCGACGACAAATTACGCGGCCTGCTGGGCATCGCCAGCATCATCTTCAAACCCGGCGATGAACGCCTCGCCATCATCGATACCCCGTTGCAAGGCTGAGGGCATCGCAACATGACATCGGTCGCCTTACGCAACATCTGCATCCGTGTCGCCGTTTTTGCCGTCATAGTCTCTTGCATGACAGCGGCGCGCTGCGAAGACCTCGCGGTGATGATCGACAACTTCACCTTCGAGCCGGCGCAGCTCACCATCAAGGTCGGCATGACCGTCACCTGGAAGAACCGAGACGACATCCCGCACGCCGTGGTCTCAGCCGGAAAATTCAGG
The DNA here is from genome assembly GCF_900108575.1 of Tardiphaga sp. OK245. Taxonomy (NCBI): domain Bacteria; kingdom Pseudomonadati; phylum Pseudomonadota; class Alphaproteobacteria; order Hyphomicrobiales; family Nitrobacteraceae; genus Tardiphaga; species Tardiphaga sp. OK245. Next base: position 282,129 of record NZ_FNWZ01000001.1, read on the forward strand.
TCGAAAACGCTCGACACTGACGACAGCTATTCCTTCACGTTCACGTCACCGGGTGACTACGCGTATTTTTGCTCGCTGCATCCGCATATGACGGGGATGATCAAGGTTGAGTAACCGCCAAAACCAAGGCATCACAACGATGCCCGGCCTCTGGAAACCCGGCAGCCGGGCATCGGCCGGCAAGGACAAGTCGATGCCAGCGCACAGAGCTGACGACGATGGCGAAAGGACGCGCCGTTTTCGCGACGCCGCGCTGCCATGCCTCGACGACGTCTATACGCTGGCCCGCTATCTGCTGCGCGATGCCGACGCCGCCGAAGACGCCGTCCAGGAATGCTATCTGCGCGCGCTGAAACATTTCGACAGCTATCGTGGCCCTGCAATCAAACCATGGCTGTTCGCCATCCTGCGCAATATCTGCCATGCGGAGTTCGCCCGTCGCATGAACTCACCAACCGCGATCGCCGAAATCGCCGAGGCAGAGTCGCAGGAAGCCGCGCCGCTCTGGCATGAGGCACAAGCTTCACCGGAGGCGGAATTGCTCCGACGTCGCGATGCCACGACGATCCAGCGTCTCGTAAGCGCGCTTGCCGAACCGTTCAGGGAAATCCTCGTGCTGCGAGAAATGCAAAACCTGTCTTACCGCGAGATTTCCGACATCGTCGGCGCACCCATCGGCACCGTGATGTCACGCCTCGCCCGCGCACGCGCGATGCTCCGCACCGCGTGGATGGCCGAAGAGGAGCCGCACAAATGACCTGCGATGAGGCCGAGATCCTTCTTCACGCATTGCTCGATGACGAGCTCGATGCCGGGCATGTCCGTGAGGTCGAGGCGCACATTGCCACTTGCCAGCGCTGCGCTGCTCAACTGAACGCCTATCGCGACATGCGATCCGCAATGGCCACCAGCGATCTGCATTTTACGGCGCCTCCACAGCTACGCCAGCGCATCGAGGCGGCGCTCCCCAAGGCTCACACGCCGAGTCGTCGCGCCGTGCTGAAAGGCTTCGCGATGGGATCGGTGTTGTCCGCTGTAGCTGCAACCGGCCTCGTCGTCGTCGTACTTCGCCATGAAGACGAGCAGCGCATTCTTTCGGAGGTGGTATCGGCGCATCTGCGCGCGCTGCAGGCCGGACATCTCGCCGACGTGCTCTCCACCGATCAGCACACGGTGAAGCCCTGGTTCAACGGTCGGCTTGACGTGGCGCCGCCGGTTGTCGATCTCACTGCGCAGGGTTTCACGCTCATCGGCGGGCGGCTTGATTATGTCAATGGACGAGCGATCGGTGCCATCGTCTACCGGCGGCGCACCCATGTGATCAATCTGTTCGTTGCACAGACGACAAATGCAGAATCACGGATGGCCAAGATCGAGACCGTTCAGGGCTTCAACATTCGCCACTGGAGCGAGCGCGGCCTGACCTACTGGGCGGTCAGCGATTTGAATGCCGATGAACTTGCTGATTTCGGCAGCAAGGTCGAACTTGCAACGGGAGCGAGCTGAAACCTAGGCTGACTTCCGCACGGCGTTGTCGACCAGCGTCTTGCCGAGCGACCAGATCGCACCAGGAACCTTATGGCTATCGGCGATCACGGTACGGAACGAGTTCTCGATCCACTTTCCGTCGTCCTCGGTGACCACCAGCGGCGGCAGTAGCTTGATCGTGTGACTGCCGTGGCCGGAGACCTGAGTCAGGATCTTCTGCTCCTTGAACAGTGGTACGGTGATCAACTGGCAGAACAGGCCTTTGCTGGCCGACTCCAGGATGTTCCATGATGCCTTGAGGCGCAGCGACTTCGGCGGGCCGAATTCGACACCGATCATCAGGCCCTTACCGCGCACTTCCTTCAGAAGCTCGAATTCGGGAATCATGTTCTGCAGAGCGAGCCGCAATTCGGCACCACGCTTGGCCGCGTTCTCGACCAGCTTCTCGTGCTTCATGATCTCCAGCGTGGCAATGCCGGCGGCCATCGCCAGATCGTTCTTGCCGAAGGTCGAACCATGGACCAGCGAGCGATCCATCCGGTTGAAGATCTTGTCGAAGATGCTTTTTCGCGTCAGCAGCGCGCCAACAGGAACATGACCTCCCGACAAGGCTTTTGCGAGAAGGATCATGTCGGGCTCGACATTCCAGTGCTCGATCGCCAGAAATTTTCCGGTGCGTCCGAGGCCGGTCTGGATTTCATCGGCGATGAACAGCGTGCCGTATTTGCGGCACAGCGCAGCGGCGCCCGACAGGAATTCGTCGGTGGGCAGGTTGACGCCTTTGCCCTGGATCGGTTCGACGATGAAGCCGGCAACCTGCTTGGACGACAGCGCCTTCTCCAGCGCTTCGAGGTCGTTGAATGGCACCGTGGTGCAGCCCGAGAGCAGCGGGCCGAAGCCGGTGCGGAAATTGGTGTCGTCGGTCAGCGACAGCGCGCCATAGGTCAGTCCGTGATAGGCGTGATCGCAATATACGATCCCGTCGCGGCCGGTCGCATTGCGAGCAAATTTGATCGCCGCCTCGACGGTTTCCGCGCCCGAGTTCGCGAAAAACACCTTGTCCATATAGGGGACGTTTTCCAGCAGCTTCTCTGAGAGGATACCTGCGAGTGTGGAAACATCCATTTGCACCAAATTGGGCATGTCGGCGTCGAGCACGCTTTTGAGCGCATTCCGCATCACCGGATGGTTCCGGCCAATCGCAAAAACGCCAAATCCGCTCAGTAGATCGAGATAACGGGCGCCGTCCCGGTCGAACAAATACTGGCCGATGCCTCGCTGAAAGCCAACGTCATATCCGATGGTCTTGAGGACTCGAACGAGCTGTTCATTAAGATGGCGCGTATGCATCGAGCTACGCTGCGCCTCCCGTTCAACAAACATCTCGGAAACGTCTAGATTCGGATATACCATGAGTTACATACGTCGGTTGATGGTCGCTTCGTCAACTGAAAACCGTAAATGCGGCGATTTGACTTCGCCGAGAACCGCTACTTAAGCATAGGTCTAAACATGTTGCAGCGCCCACGCATTACTACGCGTACTCTTACATATTGCGGAATCCTTTTTTCGGCAGGCTTGTTTTCGGCAGGGCTGGCTCCCGCATTTGCAGCTGACCCGACCGGCGATTGGAAGGTCGAGGACGGCGTCGCGCATATTCGTGTTGCTGAATGCGGTGGCAGCATGTGGGGGGCCGTAGCCTGGGAAAAGACCCCCGGCGGGATCGACAAGAACAATCCCGATGCCACCAAGAAGGCCCGCCCCACTCTGGGCATCGTGACATTGCTGGACATGAAAAAGAATGCCGCAAACGACAAATGGGCGGGTCAGGTCTACAATGCCAAGGACGGAAAATTCTATAAATCGACGATCAAGCTCGGTGATACTGCTGACGAACTTGAAATCGAAGGATGCGTCCTTGGTTTCCTGTGCGGCGGTCAGACCTGGACGCGCGTAGGCCCGTCGATTCCGTCGAGCCCCTCGAACCTCACCGCCAAGGGTGCCCTGCCCAAGGCGGGCGCTACCACCGGCGGCAAGATGGCCCCAGCGGCTACTCCGACAGCTGCTGCTGCACCCAAGGCTGCACCGGCTCCCGCTGCCGGCGCACCCAAGGCCACCGCTCCAGCCGGTCAGAAAACCGCTGCAGCAACGGCGCCGGGACAGCCGGCCGATATCGGCGATATCTGCCTGCTGCCCGAGATCAACAAGGTCACTCACTAGTCTCGCGCGGCTTACCCATGAGAGCCGGCTGGAATAGCAGCACGGCCGCCAGCGTCACGACAAAGGACATCGCGAGCAGTTTACCCATGCTCGCGGTGCCCGGATGGTTCGACAGCCACAGGCTACCGAACGCCGTGGCAGTCGTCAGCGCGCTGAAGAAAATCGCGCGTGTCAGCGATGACTGCAGCAAGTTCTTGTAGCCTGCCCGCCAGGCCGTCACATAGTAGATCTTGAACGCCACGCCGACGCCGAGCAGCAGCGGCAGCGCGATGATGTTGGCGAAGTTCAGTGGCAAGCCGATCAGCACACAGATCTCCAGCGTGACCGTTCCCGCCACCAGCAAGGGAACGATCGTCAGCAACACGTCGCTGATGCGCCGCAAAGCCAGCCACAGCAACAACGAGATCGAAAGCAGCGCCCAGATGCCCGCATGAATGAAGGCGGTGACAATGGTGTCGCCCGACTTCAGGATCGAGATCGGGCCACCGACGGCGAGCGGCTCGGACTTCAGCACGGCATCGGCGAACTTGCGCAACGTATCGTTATCGTTCGGATCGCCGTTGGGCTGCGCCTCGACGCGGATCTGGCCATCCTTGGTCTTCCACGAATTCACCAATTCGGCTGGCAAGGTCTGCAAACTGATCGGGCTCGCCTGCATCAGATTACGCAACTGCCCCAAAGCGAGCTTGAGCGGCACCACAAAGGTCGCCTGCACCTGGTCGCGCACAGGCTGGCTGGCATCAGCGGTCTTGGCCAATGCATCCGCCAGACGCTTCGCGGCGACAGCGCCGGGGCTGGTCTGCGTTCCCGCAAGTTTGCGCAGGCTCGCCGCCGAGTCCTTCAGAGAGGTGACATTTTCCGCATCGGTTGGCGCCTTGTCGATCGACTCAGGGTTCAAAGCCGGCTCGAGAATCTTCGCACCCTCCTGGATCGCCTTCAGCTTGGCGGGCTGATCCTCAGGCACGAAGCTGCCGAGCGAAATCGTACGAGCAACTTCCGGGACCTTCGAGAGACGTTCTTCGACCTGCTTCGCAGCGGCCTCGTTCGGCGCCATGATATTGACGGCATTGGCGCCAGTGTTCGGATCCTTGCGCAGATCGAGGAATGTCGCGATCGACTCGACGTTCGGATTGCGCAGGTTGATCGGATTGAAGTCGAACTTCAGGAAGTAGAGCAATGGCAGACCGGCGATCGTGAGCGCCAATGTGATGCCGATAATCCAGAAGCGCTTCTCTTCCAGGAAACGGTCGACAGGCGCCAGGAACGCATAACCGACGGGCTCCTTTTCGCCCGCGGGATTCAGGAGATCGAGCAGTGCCGGCAGAACGGTGATGCTGGTCAGGAACGCGATCATCATGCCGGCGCCCGCGATCTTGCCGAGTTCAGACACGCCTTTGTAATCGGTCGGCAGGAACGACAGAAAGCCGGCAGCCGTTGCGAAAGCGGCGAGCGACAGCGGCACGGCGCAATATTCGGCCGCCTTCGTCAAAGCGAGCGGCAGGTTGTCGTTCTTGTAACGCTCGGAGCGGTAACGCACGCTGAACTGGATGCCGAAATCGACACCCAAGCCGACGAACAACACGGCAAATGCAATCGACAGTAGGTTCAGCGAACCCACCATCATGAGACCGACGGCGGTCGTTGTGGCGAGGCCCACGAATAGCGTTGCGAACACGGCACCGATGATCTTGGCCGAGTGCAACGCCATCCAGAGGATGACCAGCACGATCAAAACCGTACCGATCCCGTTGACGATGGCGCCATCCTGCACGGTGGAGAATTCCTCGTTTGCGATGGGGACCGGGCCGGTCAACCGCACGCGTGCGCCGTATTCGCCAGCGATGTTCAGGTCGATGGCAGCCTGCCGGATCGCATCTGTCGCGGTCTTGCCGGGCTCAAGCGCGTTGAAGTCGAGGATAGGCTTGATTTCGATGAAGCCACGCTTGTCGCCATCCGTCAGAGGCTTGTCGCTGACCAGCCCGCGCCATGAGAAGGTGCCCTTGCCGTTTTTCAGCACGTCCTCGATGGTCTGCGAGACGGCGTTGAAGGTCGGCGCTGCAGCGTCAAGCTGAAGCTGCCCGCGGCGAATGCCGGTAAGACCGGTCTCCAGCGCGCCGGTGAGACCGCGCAGACTGGGATCGCCGGCCATGATTTCAATCAGGGGAGCAGCTTGCTGGAACTGGCCCGTCAGTTGCGCAACTTCCTTGGTCGGCAGGAACAGCAAGCCGTTTTTCTCGAAGAACGCTCCGCCATCCAATCGGCGAACCGAGTCGAAATCCGTCTTGTTGGTGACCAGCTTCGCTTCCATCGCATTGGCTGCGGCATTGGCGAATTCAGGCGTGGGCGCCTCAACCACCGCGATAATCAGGCGCTCCTGGTCGAAGGCCTTGTCGAAGGCAATGTCGCGCTGACGCCAATCGAGATGGGGCGAGATCAGCTTGTTGATGTCTGTATTGATCGAGAAATTCTTCGCCGTGTAATAGCTCGCACCAATCGAAAGAAGCACACAAACGAGCACCACCGGCAGGGCAAACCGGGTGCAGAAGTTCACGACCGAGACGACAACTCTTGTCAGCACGCTTTTTCTTTCTATTTGGACGAGGCTCGCAAAGAATGCGGTTCACGAGTGAGGGTTCCGCAAACCATTACTTTCGCATTGGATGCGCTTTGCTTTCAGCAATGTGATGGGATGGCATAAAACGTGCTGATCACCGTAGCAACGGCCGTGTTAGCGACGCCTCGTCGCGCCGTAAAGTGACGAACAAGTGAGAGTTTTCAGGTTCTTGGGCGCAACCGCAAGATATTACCGCAACCCGGCCAGTTGTCGCAAACCACGTTTTCGGTTCGTGATTGCATACTGAGTGATTTTTGTCACACAGAACGGCTCAAATATCCAGCTGGGCTGGATATGTGCCTGATTGTGGTACAGAATTAAGGATTATACCGGAATCGATTATGGACTTTGTACCACGTGCTTGATCGTCGTCCCCTTGAAATCTTTCTGGCTCAGCCGCGCGGCTTCTGCGCGGGCGTCGTGCGTGCCATCGAGATCGTCGAGCGTGCTCTCGAGCGCTATGGGGCGCCGGTCTATGTCCGCCATGAGATCGTCCATAACAAATACGTGGTCGAGAGCCTGAAGGCCAAGGGTGCCATTTTCGTCGAGGAACTCTCCGAAGTACCTCCGAATGCCATGACCGTCTTCAGCGCCCACGGCGTCGCCCGGAGCGTCGAGGAGGAAGCGGCCGCCCGTGGCCTGCCTGTTTTGGATGCAACTTGCCCGCTCGTCACCAAGGTCCACAACCAGGGCAAACGGTATATGTCCAAGGGCCGTAAGGTCATCCTGATCGGCCACGCAGGCCATCCGGAGGTCGACGGTACCATGGGACAGGTACCCGGCCCGGTTTACCTTGTTCAGAGCGTTGAGGACGTCAAGGCACTCACGCTGCCACCGCAGGAACCGGTCGCCTATATCACCCAGACGACCCTCAGCGTGGATGACACCAAGGACATCATTTTAGCTCTGGAACAGCGTTTCAGTGACATTGAGGGCCCCGATACCCGCGATATCTGCTATGCAACACAAAACCGCCAATCTGCGGTAAGAGACCTCAGTAAACTTGTAGACGTCATCCTGGTCGTCGGGGCGACCAACAGTTCCAACTCGAACCGGTTGCGCGAAATCGGCACCGAGGTCGGTGTCGCAAGTTACCTCATTGCCGATGGCAGCGAACTCAACCCCGCCTGGTTGAAGGATGCGCGTGCCGTAGGCATCACGGCTGGCGCATCCGCGCCAGAAGTGCTTGTAGATGACGTGATCGAGACCTTACGGCGGATCGGACCGGTTGCGGTGTCGGTGTTGCCCGGACGTGAAGAGAATATCGAATTCAAACTACCCGCCGAACTGACCGCGGTTTGATCCACCTTCGTCACGATGTGATGCGCAGAGAGAAAATTCGAAATGGCCATTCCGTTTTTTAAAGAAATGAAGATCGGCTCCTATCTGTTGAAGAAGAAGCTGACCGGCCAGAAGCGCTATCCGCTCGTGCTGATGCTGGAACCCCTCTTTCGCTGCAACCTGGCCTGTGTCGGCTGTGGCAAGATCGACTATCCGAACGCTATCCTCAATCGCCGCATGTCGGCGCAGGAATGCTGGGATGCTGCGGACGAGTGCGGCGCGCCGATGGTTGCGATCCCGGGCGGCGAGCCGCTGATCCACAAGGAAATCGGCGAGATCGTGCGCGGCCTGGTCGAGCGCAAGAAGTTCGTCTCACTCTGCACCAACGCGCTGCTGCTTGAGAAGAAGCTCGACCTGTTCACCCCTTCGCCTTACCTGTTCTTCTCGGTGCATCTCGACGGTCTCAAGGACCACCACGACAAGGCTGTTTCGCAGGAAGGCGTGTTCGACCGCGCCGTCTCCGCGATCAAGGCCGCCAAGGCCAAGGGCTTCGCCGTCAACGTCAACGCGACCATCTTCGACGGCCATGCCGCCGAGGACATCGCCAAGTTCCTCGACTACACCGTGGAGCTCGGCGTCGGCGTCTCGATGTCGCCTGGCTATGCCTATGAGCGTGCACCGGATCAGGAGCACTTCCTGAACCGCACCAAGACCAAGAAGCTGTTCCGCGACGTCTTTGCGCTCGGCAAGGGCAAGAAGTGGAACATCATGCATTCCGGCCTGTTCCTGGACTTCCTTGCCGGCAACCAGGAATACGAGTGCAAGCCGTGGGGCATGCCTGCGCGCAACATCTTCGGCTGGCAGAAGCCCTGCTACCTGCTCGGTGAAGGCTACACCAAGACCTTCAAGGAATTGATGGACACCACCGATTGGGACACCTACGGCACCGGCAAGTACGAGAAGTGCGCCGACTGTATGGCCCATTGCGGCTACGAGCCGACCGCCGCGGACGCAGCCATCAGCAACCCGTTCAAGGCCATGTGGGTGGCGATGCGCGGCGTGAAAACGTCGGGCCCGATGGCGCCGGAAATCGACCTTACCAAGCAGCGTCCGGCACAGTACGTGTTCTCGTCGGAAGTGCAGAAGCGCCTGTCGGACATCCGCAAGGAAGAAGCTGTCGCCGCTGCCGCAAAGGCCGAGGAAAAGGCCCAGAAGGCTTCGACCGCCGCCTGAGCGATTTCGAGCTGAATATAAAAAAGGGCGCGATGCAAATCGCGCCCTTTTTCTTTGAAAGATTGAATTCGCGAGACGCCCGGCAAACACCGCCAGAGCAGCGCTCAGACGTCCGCGGAAACGAGGTTGGTGTGACCCAGCAGATAGCTGCGGCAGTCGCGCAGGCTGCGTAGCGCGCGATTGAAGTCGCGCCCGGTCGAAACCAGCGCCCGAATCACCAGCGGATTGCGGGCGATGCCGCGCAGCACCTTGCGCAGATCGACATCACCATTGGGTTTGATCGCAGTGGTGGCGATTTCCGGCAGGGCGCGATGGGCGGGATCGCTGACGACGCGCAGTGCGGCGAACGGCAGTCCGGCCATGGCGGCAAATTCCGCGGCGATGTGGCTTTCCATATCGACGGCAGCGGCGCCGAATTCCGAGCGCAGCGCGGCCTTGCCGGCCTGCCCCGTCACGACCTTCTCGACACCAACCAGACCGCCACGAAACACCTTCTGGCGGCCGACGCCGGCACCGGCGATCAGTTCGTCGCTAAGGATCTCAGACGCTGACCAACGGCTGTTGCCGGCCACCACTTCCGTGGCCACAACGACAGCGCCTGATTTGAGATCGGGATCGAGACCGCCGGCGACGCCGAAGCTGATGACGCCGCGGATGGTGGCGGGGTCGAAGTCAGCCAGCAGGCTGCGGAGCTGAACAGGGTCGCTTGAGCTGCAAATCACGGTCATTCCCGGCCCGGCAGCGATCTTCGCTTCCTGGACCAGCCCCGTGACGATCAATACCGGCCGCGGGTCGGTTGTATCACCCGCGGTCGAAATGCCCCCATCGCCCAAAATCACATCCCAACCCCTACGGTCTTGCTGTTGGTGCTCTTCAAATTCCGGAACCGCGCCAACGCCCAGAGCGGGAAGAATTTCGAGTAGCCATGATAACGCAGATAAAACACACGGGGGAAGCCGGTAGCGGTGTAACGGGCCTCGTCCCAGAGTCCTTTTTCCGTCTGTGTGTCCATCAGGTACCGCGTTCCACGGGCGACAGCCGGATTATCGACCTCGCCTGCCGCCATCAGGGCAAGCAAAGCCCATGCCGTTTGCGACGACGTGCTCGGGGCCGCCTCGAATCCCTTGTAATCGAGTCGGTAGCTGACCGCATCTTCGCCCCAGCCGCCGTCCTCGTTCTGGATCGACAGCAGCCAGGCCACCGCCTTGCGGAACGCCGGATCCTGGTGGTCAATGCCAACAGCATTCAGCGCACACAGCACCGACCAGGTGCCGTAGATGTAGTTCAGGCCCCAGCGGCCATACCAGGAGCCCTCCGCGAGCTGGGTACGGCGCAGATATTCCACACCGTCTGCCAGCGGCTTTGAGGTCTCGACGGTGTCACCAAGCTGCGCCAGCATCGAGACGCAGCGCGCGGTGACGTCCTCCGTCGGCGGATCGAGCAGTGCGCCATGGTCCGAGAACGGGATGTTGTTGAGGTAATATTCGAGGTTATCGACCTCGAACGCCGCGAAGCCTCCGTCGCTGCTCTGCATGCCCAGGATCCACTCCCGACCGCGATCGAGCGCAACGTCGTATTCCTTGCCACCAGTCTGACGGCGTGCGCGGTCCATCGCCATCATCACCACGGCCGTATCGTCGAGATCCGGGTAATAGGCGTTGTTGTACTGGAACGCCCAGCCGCCCGGACGCAGGTCCGGCCGCTTCACCGCCCAGTCGCCCTTCACGTCGAGCACCTGCTTCGTCGCCAGCCAGTCGAGCCCTTCTTTCGCCGGACCGAACGCTTCATCGCCGCCGGTCTCCAGCATCGCATGCGCGGTCAGCGCGGTGTCCCACACAGGCGATACGCAAGGCTGGCAATAGGCTTCGACCTCACCGACAATCAGAAGCTTGTCGATACCGCGCCGCTGGATGGCGCGGGGCGGATAGTCGGCGGGGAAGCCGAGCACTTCATACATCATGACCATATTGGCCATCGGCGGATAGATCGCGCCGAGACCGTCTTCGCCGTTCAGGCGCTCCTCGCAGAACTCGACGGCTTTCGCGATCGAATGGGCGCGGAGTTTCTTTGGGAAATACGGTTCGGCGGCGCGGAGCAGAATATCGATACCGGTGAAGAAGGCGAACATCGCGCGGCTCTGATGCGGCGCGCGTTTAATGCCACCGATCCTGGATGGATCTTCCAGGAACAGCTCGTCGATGCCGACGCCCTTCTTGTTCTGCGCGCGCGGCTTCAGCGCTGCGAGCACCATGAGCGGCACGATCGTGGTGCGCGCCCAGTAGGACATCTTGTTGAGGTGGAACGGAAACCACATCGGCAGCAGCATGATCTCAACCGGCAGCACCGGAGTGGCGCGCCACGAGAGGATGCCGAACATCGCCAGCAGGAAGCGTGTGAAGACGTTGACGTTGACGGCGCCGCCGCGCGAGCGGATCGCTTCGCGGGCGCGGACCATATGCGGCGCGTCGATCGAATCGCCGATCATCTTCAGCGCGAAATACACTTTCACGCTGGCGCTCATATCGAAGTCGCCGTCCTGCACCAGCGCCCAGCCGCCATGCTTGCCCTGGGTGCGGCGCAGATAGTTGGCGATCTTGCCTTCAAGCTCGGCATCGACGGGCTCGCCGAGGTAGTGCCGCAACAACACGTATTCTGACGGGATCGTGCCGTCGGCTTCGAGCTCAAATACCCAATGGCCGTCAGGCTGCCGGAACTTCAGCAGGCCCTGCTTCGCCGCAGCGATGCTCGTCTCGAGCGCCGCGTTCTGAATTGTGATCTCTGGACTGACCGAATGCATCTCGCTCGCCATATCTCCGTACTCGTCGTGAATGATCGTCTGGCTGCGCAACGGTCAGCGCATCGCCAGAACGAGATCCGCCGCGCGGTCACCCGACCGCACCGATCCCTCAATAGTCGCCGGCAGACCGGTATCGGTCCAATCGCCTGCAAGAAACAGGTTCTTGAAATCGGTGCGCGTGCCCGGACGCAAGGCATCTTGGGCAGGCGTAGCCGCAAAAGTAGCACGGCGCTCGCGCACGATCTGCCAGGCGGGCAGCGGCGCCTGGATATTCGAAATCTTGCAGATCTCGTCCCAGATCTGTTGCGCAAACTGTTCGCGCGGTGTGTTCACGAAACGATCGCCATTGCTGATCGTGATCGACAGGCGATTGTGGAAAGCAAACAGCCATTCCACCACACCGCCGACAACGCCAATCAGCGGCGCGTGGCCTGCTGGCGGAACATAATTGAAATGCGCGTTCACGATCGCGCGGAATTCGGTCGGCGTCTTCACACCTGGCAATAGCGACTTCGCGGCCCATGGCGGAACAGCCATCACCACGACATCGTCCGCGCCAAGCGTGATGACGTCATCAGCGCCAAACTTCAGCTCGGTGACGCGATCACCACTCATGGTGTAACCGCGCAGCTCATGACCAAAATGAACGCCAGCGCCCTTGGCACGCAGCAATTCGATCGCAGGCTCGACCAGAACATCGCTAAGACCAGCGCGCGCGATCAGCGGGCGGCACGCCTGGCCGCCTGCCAGCAGCGTTTCGCGCACGATGGCGCCGGCCAGACCAGCCGACCCTTCCGGCGGATCGACATTGAGCGCGGCCAGCAACAGTGGCTGTACCAGACGATCGTAGAGGACGCCTTCACAGCGAATGGCGTCGCCGACCAGGCGACTATTCGATGACCAGATCAGCGGCGACAGCGCGAGATAATCGGCGACTGATGTGTCCGGGACGCGGCGCGTCTTGTCGAACAACCATGTCGGGATCTTGCCATCGCCGAGATCGAGCTGCCAGCGCTTGCCAGTCTTGGCATCGGCAAATGCAAATTGCGCCCGCTGCGGACCAACGAGCCCGGCTTCGGTGCCGATCGACTTTGCATAAGCGACGACATGGCTGTTGCCCGACAGAACCAGATGATTGCCATTGTCGATCTGGAGCTGGGTCTGCGCGTCAAAATACGACCGGCAGCGGCCACCGGCCTGCTGCGTCGCCTCATGGACGTGGACCTTGAAGCCGGCATTGACGAGACGCACGGCGGCCGACAGGCCGGAAACGCCGGCACCAATGATATGAGCGGTCTTTTGCATCAGATGATCGCGTATCGCAGCAGGATCGCTATCTTGGAGGCCTTGCCGAGACGAACGGGGTCGCGCGGCAAAGCAAAGCCGCGCGCCACCAGCAATTCCAGGATGGCGTGATAATATTTCGACATGATCCGCGGCGCGCGCACCACGCGGCGCTTGTTACGCGCCATGATCTCGTCGGACTTTTCGAAATGCGCCTGCGCCCGCTTCACCAGCGGCACACAGACCTTCGGCAATGCCGGGCTGGCGCGCACCACGTCCGGATCGCTCGACGTGATGCCGGCGTGATAGAGCAGCTCACGCGGCAGATAGAGACGACCGATACCGGCGTCTTCGTCGATATCGCGCAGGATATTGGTGATCTGCAGCGCACGACCGAGATGATGCGCAAGCAGAATGCCATCTTCGTCCGGCATGCCGAACACCTTCACCGACAGGCGGCCGACGGCACTGGCAACACGATCGCAATACAGATCGAGCGTTGCGTCATCGGGCGCGCGAATATCTGCGGGGATATCCATCTCCATGCCGTCGATGACGGCGATGAAATCCTCCTTGCGCATGCCGAATTGCTTGATTGGCCCGACATAGTCGCGCACACGCGCCGGCGGATTGCCTGCATAGAGCGCATCGATATCTGCGCGCCACTGCTGCATGTCGGCGAGCCTGACGTCGCGCGGACCATCGGAATCCGCGATATCGTCGACCTGACGGCAGAAGCTGTAGATCTGGAACATCGCATCGCGCTGGGCACGCGGCAGAATGCGCATCGCGGCATAGAACGAGCTGCCGGCAGCAACGCCCTGAACCTCGCTCTGAGATTCGCTATTATTCACCTGGCTCGTCATCTGGTTCATGCGCCCGGCGTCGTCGAACGAGGCATCGGCGCGCTGGTGGTGGCGCGGCGCCACAGCCCGCCGGCAATGCCGGCCAGCGCGTAGCCAGCCATGCTGGCCTTAGAGAGGTGAACCTTCTCGCTGAGCGGATCGCGCAACTTCAGCATCTTCAGGATCTGCCAGGCAAAAGTCTCGATGACGGCCACATCGCAGCCCAGCCGGACGTCGGCGATATGGACCGTCAGTGTCTCGCTCTCATGCATCAGGGTCTCGGTCTTGGCGACCAGCTCGCGAATACAGGCCAGCAGCGCCGGCAACGCCTTCGCCTGCTTGAGATCTTCCACCGAGGCGCCGTGCCGGTCCAGCGTGTCCTGCGGAATGTAGACCCGATCGAGATCGCGATAGTCGTTGCCGCAATCCTGCAGGTGATTGTTGATCTGCAAGGCCGCGCACAGCGCATCCGACGCCGGCCAGGTGGCTTTGCTTTCGCCGTGCACGTCGAGCATGAAACGTCCGACCGGCATCGCCGAGAACGAACAATAATGAATGAGCTCATCCCAGTCGGCGTAGCGCAGCTTGGTCACGTCCATCCGAAAAGCTGTCAGGACGTCGAGCGCATGACGCGGGGGCATCTCGCGCATCTGGAGCGCCTCGCGCAGAACGACGGCTTCGGCCTGGCCGTCACCCTGACCGAGCAGGTCGGCCTCCAGCTCGTCGAGCAGGGCCAGTTTCGCCGGCGCATCGAGCAGCGCGTGATCGGCAATGTCGTCCGCGGTCCGGACGAAATTATAGAAGGCAAGAATCAGCGCCCGGTGGCGCGGATGGATAATCCACGACGCGACAGGAAAATTCTCGTCACGATCGGTCTTGCCGGATCGCAGTTCGCTCGCAGGGGTCATCCAGAACTGGCTACGTTGGATTTGAACAGGGTGGCTCGGGGGCCGCCAAGGTCCGGTAATACCGGCAGGCGGGGTCGGCCGCGAGCCCCCATATAGGGCAAATTGGCCCGTGAGACCAATGCCAATATGCCACTTTCGGCCGCAGCCAGTGCCGGACCGGATCACGTCTTGGCGGGCTCGCGGCGAGACCAAAACGGCGCCACGAGCCCGGAATCTCGCATTAGGGCGGGTTATTGGCCGTGGCTGACCAGCACGTCGTTGCAGGCCTTGCTGATCTTGGGGCGGTTTTCCTTCAGGCAGGACAGAACCACGAGGTCGCCCTGATCCATGACGGCGCGGCAGAGCTTCTGCACATCGCGGGTACAGGCCTTCTGCTCCGCGTCGGTGCCGCTGCGGGGCTGGTTTTGCTGGGCCAATGCACCGGTCGAGGCAGATGCGGAAAGCACGGACAGTACCAGGAGAAATTTACGCATTGTCTTCCTTCAGTATGGTGACGAGATCACAGCCCGTGTGGTGCATAGCATAAACTGAAACATTCGCATCGCCGGGAAGGCTTTATCTTCAGGTACATCGGCGAATTCGCGGCGATGGATGCAATCAGGACACAGAACATTCCCGCCCCCACAGACATGAATAAATGCGGCGAAAACTTGCGCACATGGCCGCACTGGCTGCAGGACCGGCCGATGCCACCCCCGCAGGACAAGATAAGGTTTTAGGACAATTGTTCAGACGCGCATGACCTCCACCCGTTCCGCTCCGGGAACCTTCACGCTTGTGGGCGGTGACATGTTACTTTTACAATCGTCCAATTATGATCGCTCTATTGAACCTAAAGATGTGCAGCGACACTTAAGCTTCGATGAGGCGCGGCATAACTCGGTTACACAGCGCTATTTTGGGAAAACTTACATGACATTCCATTCTGCAAAGCGGTTCGGGCACGCCCTCAAGGCCGCTGGCGCTGGCGCGATCCTGCTGCTGTCGGTATCCGCAGGCCATGCCCAGTCCGGACCGTTCGCCGGCTTCGACGGGGCCTGGAGCGGTACCGGAACGGTCTCCATGTCGGACGGGTCCTCGGAGCGCATTCGCTGCCGGGCGACCTACAAGGTGGATGGCGGCGGCAGCGCACTGGCGCAGACGCTGCGCTGCGCCAGTGACAGCTACAAGTTCGACCTCTCCAGCAATGTCACCAGCCAGGGCAACAACGTGTCCGGCAGCTGGAGCGAAGCCAGCCGCAACGTCTACGGCAATCTGGTCGGCAAGGCTGGCGGCGGCCAGATCGACGTCTTCGTCGAGGCCGCGGGCTTTGCGGCCAACATCACGCTGACGACCCGCGGTAACAAGCAGTCGGTGTCGATCAGCTCCAAGGGCGAAATTCGCGGCGTTTCGATCAATATGGTCAAGAGCTGAGACGTGACCCGTGCATCAGGTGCGAAGCCACAGGCTTCGCGCCGCAGAAATTCATTCGACCTCGTCGCATAGATAGCGATTGATCTGGTAGGGACGCGCTGCCAGTCCCGGACAGAACGATGCCACCACAGGCTCCAGGCGCTCGAACAGACCACGCCATTCCGCATTGAGTATCTCGAGCCGATCTCGCGCGGCCTCCGCTTCCCGTGCCAGTCTGGCCATGTCCAGCGTCAGCAAGCGGCCGTCGCGAACCACAAAGCTGCCGCCGATCATCACGTGGCGCACCGAGGTCGCATCTTCGGTATGAACCAGTTGGTTGACGCTCCAGTTGTGCGGGATCCAGTTGATCGCCCCGAGATCCAGGAACACGATGTCGGCCTTGTAGCCCGGCGCCAATACGCCGGTATGCGACAGCCCGAGCGCCCGCGCCGAGCCGGCCGTGGCAGCATAATAAATCTCCTCGACCGCAGCCCATTTGCGTGGGTCGGGCCCTTGTACCTTGGAAGCCATCGATGCGTAGCGCATCGCCTCATACATGTTTTGATTGTCGGAGCAGTTCGCACCGTCTGTCCCGATGCCGACATTGACGCCGAGGTCGAGCGCACGGCGCATCCTGAACAGGCCGTTGCCCAGCCGCATGTTGCTGCCAGCGTTATGCGCCAGCGAGGCGCCACGGTCGGCCATCAGCCGAAAATCATCATCATCGAGCCAGACCGCATGAGCCGCGGAGAATTGTTCGTTGATCAGGCCTAGTTCGTCGAGATGCGCAATCAGCGTCTTACCGTAACGTTCCTTGCCGACCACCGCCTGCACCTTGCTCTCGCCGACATGGCTCTGCAGGGGAATGCCATGGTCGCGTGCCAGCTTGGCGCAGCCGCACATGAAACTGTCGCTGCAATGGATCGGAATGGTCGGCGCCACCGCAGGTCGGATGTCATGTGAAGACCATTTCCAGCGTTCGAGAATCGATCCGATGGCCGAAATAGTCCGATCGCCCGGCCCCAGCCGTAGCCGATCGACCTGGTGCTGAAGATCTTCCGGAAGCGCATCGCGCAGTCCGGGAATGGCTTCGTAGAAACTGTGATCCGCGACCATCGGCGCGATGACGGCACGCATGCCGACTTCCGCATAGGCCTCAGCGACGGCATCCATGCCGTCGATGCTCGGTGCCGGATATTCGTAGTACAGATCATAGGCCGCGGTGCAGCCTTTCAGCACCATTTCGGCAGCGCAGATCTGGGTCGTGAGCTTCTTGTCCTGCAGCGAGCGGCTACCGCTGATCCACGGGGCGGCAGCCAGCAGCACCTCCAGCGTCCAGCGATCGCCCTGTCCGCGGCCGAGGCCACCATGGCCATGGGTATGGGCGTTGACGAGGCCGGCATGAACCAGCATGCCGGAGGCATCGACGATGTTCGCGCCGTCTGGCGCGGCAAGATCAGGCCCCATTTCCGCAATGATCCCGTCTTTGATCAGAATATCGCCCTTCACGCCGCGGCGGGACCCCGCGTCGGAGATCAAAGCGTCACGGATCAGTACATATCCCGGATAGTTCTTTGCCATTGCACCTGACCTAGTTGTTGTCGTTGGAGTTGCTGTCCAGATTGCTCGACCACGGCACGAGCAGGCGCTCGATGACCTCGACCAGTTGGAACAGCGCGATGCCCATGATGGCGAGAATCACCACCGCGCCGAACGCGACCGGTGTGCGGAAGAACGCCATCGAGGTCTGGATCAGATAGCCGAGGCCGGAATCCGCGCCGACGAATTCGGCCACCACGGCACCCACTACGCAAAGGGCAGCCGCGACGCGCAATCCGCCGAACACGAAAGGCAAAGCGTATGGCAGACGGATGCGCAGCAATTCCTGGACACGGGTCGCGCGGCACGAACGTCCGAGTTCGATCAGTTCGGGCGGCGCGGCCAAGAGTCCCGCGACAGAACTCACCACGAGCGGGAAGAACGCGACGAGGAAGGTAATGATCACCCTTGAAAACTCGTTGGCCCCGAGTGCCACCAGAAGAATCGGCGCCAGTGCCACCTTGGGCACCGACTGGGTGAGCACCAGCAGTGGATAGATTGCCGCCGACATCGTGCGCGAGCTTGCAATCAGCATGGCAAGCGGCAGGCTGATCGCAATGGAAGCCGCGAGCCCGAGCAGAACGGTCCGCAGCGTAGTCACCGTATGCATGGCGATGTTGGGCCAGACCGGTACTACCGCTGTCCAGATCGCGCTCGGCGACGGCAACAGGAACGGCCTGATGCCAAACCCTCGGCAGAGCAGTTCCCAGCCGAGCAGGAATGTCAGGGTCGACACGATGACCGGCAGGTTGCGGCGGCCCCAGTCTGCAGCATTAGTGAGCATGGGCCGCTCCGCCATAGATCCGGTCGCGGATCAGTTTCGAGCAGCGGTGGAATTCCGCGCTGGCTTCCTGGTCGAACGATCGCGGGCGAGGCAGATTGACCTCCACGATCTCCGCGACACGGCCCGGCCGCGGCGACATCACCACGACCCGATCCGCAAGCAGCACGGCTTCGGAAATCGAATGAGTCACGAACAGCACCGCCATCGGATTTGCCTGCCACAACGCGAGCAGGGACAGACTCATCTCCTCGCGCGTCAGAGCATCGAGTGCGCCGAATGGTTCATCCATGAGCAGGATGCGCGGCTGTTGCACAAGGCCGCGGCAGATCGCGACGCGTTGCTGCATGCCACCAGAGAGTTCACGCGGCATCCGATGCTCGAAGCCCGCGAGACCCGCCGAATGCAGCAGCACGCGAGCGCGCTCGCGCGCTTCGGGCCCATCACCGCCAGACAGGCTCAATGGAAATGCAACGTTGCGCTCCACATTCATCCACGGCAGCAGGGTCGGCGATTGGAACACCATCGCCGTGCCTTTCGTCGCCCCTGTGACCAGTTTGCCGTCGAGCGTGAGATGCCCGATATCGGGCAGCACCAATCCGGCCACCATGCGCAGCAACGTCGACTTGCCGCAGCCGGAGGCACCGACGATGGCGACGAACTCCCCCGGCCGTATGGAGATCGTGACGTCGTCCAACGCCTGCACATGGCCGCCGCGGCGGGTCTTGAAGGTCTTGCCGACCCGGGCAAGCGAGATCACGGGACGAAACTGTCGTCGATGGCCTGGGCCGGATTCCACGACGCATCGAGTTTGAGGCTCTCGGCCACGGCCTTCCACGTATCTGCCAGGCGATCTTTTGCGAAGTGCCCCTGCCCTGTTGCACGCTGGTGATCGTTGAAGATGAAGCCCATCGTGGCCTTCTGCGACGCTTCGCATTCGTCCTGCAGGACTTCCGGATTTTTCTGCACATGGAGCTTGCAGGTCTCGCCCGGATTGTCGCGCGCCCACGCGTAACTCTTCACAGCGGCACCGACGAAACGCCTCACGAGATCCGGATTGGTCTTGATCGTCTCATCGGTGGCGATCAACGATGACGCATAGATCGCAAAGCCCGCCGAGACGAAGGGCAGCGCTACGATTTCCTCGCCGGCCTGCATGGCTGCCTTGTTCTGATAGTATTGATGGATGGAGTAGAATGGCGCCGCATCGACGCGCTTGGCAATCAACATCGCCGCCATTGCCGATGCGTCCGTCGTGACCCAGGTTACGCTCTCCGGGTCGATTCCGACCCGGCGTGCGACTTCCGGAAAATAGATCCGGTGACTGTTGCCCGGGCTCACGGCGATTTTCTTGCCGGCAAGATCCTTGAAGCCCTTGATCGCTGACGATTTCAGAATGAACAGCGAGTGCGGCGAATAGGTATAGACCGCCACAATCGATTTGACCGGTACTGACTGTTGCGCGCGTCCCGCGAGCACCGCGCCGACGTCGGCAACGCCGAACTTGGCCGCGCCTGCCGCCACCTTGTTCACCGTGTCGCCCGATCCATAACCCCTGACGATGGTGAGATCGATACCAGCGT
Source organism: Tardiphaga sp. OK245 (assembly GCF_900108575.1). NCBI lineage: Bacteria > Pseudomonadati > Pseudomonadota > Alphaproteobacteria > Hyphomicrobiales > Nitrobacteraceae > Tardiphaga > Tardiphaga sp. OK245. The sequence goes on from NZ_FNWZ01000001.1 coordinate 302,154, forward strand.
CCTTGAAAAATCCGCGCTGCTGGCCCGCAAAATACGCCGCGTGCTCCCCTGTCGGGATCCAGTCGAGCTGCAATATGGCCTTGTCCTCGGCGTATGCGCCTTGCGACAGGCCTGCGGCCAATACAACCGCCAGCAGTAAACGCTTCATGCTCATGAACAACCTCGTGAATGTTGCAGTCCGGCTGCCGCCGTTCTCCTCCATTCCCAAGCAACACTGATGCCGAGATACCGGCTGGCATTGTCCAAAAATGAAAGTATGATTTTCAATTATAGACAGTGGCGGGGCAGCAAAGATGGCCGCGTTTACATGGGACGACCTGCGCGTGGTGCTGGCCATCGAGTCCAGCGGCACGGCGCTTGGCGCTGCCAAGCAGCTGGATGTCAGCCACAGCACGGTCCTGCGCCGGCTGGCAACGCTCGAGCTCGCGCTGGACACCAAACTGTTCCGGCGCAGTGAGGGCCGCCTGATTGTGAGCCCGCCCGCGGCCGCGCTGATCGCGAAGGCACGATCAATTGCGGAAGCCCTCGACGCGCTTCCGCAACTGATCGATGGCCCTCATTCAGAGCTGGAAGGGGTCGTTCGCGTTGCCGCGCCCCACGCATTGATCTGTCACGCGCTGACCGATGCCTTCGCCGATTTCCGCAACACGCACCCTTCGATCCGGATCGCACTATGCGCCGACATGCAGTTCGACGAATTCCGGCGCGGCCACGCCGACGTCGCACTGCGGATCAGTCTTGCGGTTCCCAACGAACTCGGAATCCGCCGGCTCTGCGACTACCGCTTCGCCCTTTACGCCCGTGATGATCTGGCGCTCCGCCTGCGTGAGGGTGCCACGTTGGCGGAGATGCCTTTTATCCTTCTCTCCAACGCAAGCCGCGAGATGCCGGAGCGGAAGTGGATGGTCAGTCTCGCCAAGGGGCGTGCACCGGCGGTGGAAGCCAGCTCGACCGTTTCGCTGCGCGCGGCGGTGGCCTCTGGCCTGGGCGTCGGAGTGCTTCCCTGCTACGTGGGCGATGCCCTGCCTGGCGTCACGCGTATCGAGATGGGTCCTGCGGCGCCCCGCGAGGGCATCTACCTGATCACCCATCCGACCCAGAGCAAGCTGGCCAGGTCGCGTGCGGTTGCCGACTTCCTGGTCAAGTTCATAGCGCGCAATCGCGACATGTTTTCCGCCGTCAGACGTAGCTGAGCGGCGGATGCAGCGCCGGCTGACTACTTCTCTTGCTTCGCCAGAACCGAACTGCCCGTAAGGCGCTGCTGCAGATTGATCAGCCACATCGCGGTCGGGCGCAGGATGAACAGATCGGCCACCAGTGCCGCGACCATCGAGAAGGCACTGAGCCAGCCGAACAGCCGCAGCGACGGCAGATCTGAGAATACCGTCACCACGAGGCCGCAGGCCAGCACCACCGTCGTCAGGATCAGCGCGGGACCAACGAGCACAGTCGCACGCTCGACGGCGATCGCGGGATCGGTGCCCGGCGTGTCTTCCAGACGCAAGCGGTTGAGGAAGTGAATCGTCGCGCTGAGGCCGAGGCCGAATGACACCGTGAGTGCCACCACACTGGCGAATTGCAGCCCCTCCCCGAGCAGCCACAACACAAAACCGGCCAGCACCACAGGGAAGATGCCCGGCAGGATACAGGCCAGCATCACCACCCACGAGCGGAACGCGAGGCCGATGAAGACGGCGACCAATCCGAACTCAATGGTCAGGCCGTGATTGAGCTTCTCGATCATCCCGGCGCTGTTGCGCGCCGCGATGGCCGAGAGACCAGTCACCGCGATCTCATAGCCGGGATGCTTGGTGCGAACGGCGTTCAGCGCATTGTCGAGCTTGTCGACCACCGGCAGGATCTTGCTCGAATCGCTGTCGGGCACACGGCCGGACACCACCACCGCCGTCTGATCCGCCGAGATGAAGCGGCGCACCAGATGTTCGGGTATCACGCTGACATATTCCTTCAGCGTCGCGACATCCGACGAACCGGCCTTTTCCGCCAGCCAGCGCCGCAGCGTTTCCAACGACCAGACATTGCCGACACCCGCCTGCTTCTCGACCATGGCGTGGACTTCGGCGATGGTTGCCAACGTGTCCGGCGAATAAAGATCCGCGCCCTTCGGAAATTCGATCAGCACGTCGATCGGATTGGCGCCGGTCAGCTTGGCGTCGAGCCGTCCGCTGGCCGCAACCGCCTGCTCCTTGTCCGGCACCTGATCGGCCAGCCGATAGCGCGGCTCGAGATTGGCGTAAACGATCCCGAGACCAACGACGACGACGAGCGAGATCAGGCTGAACAGGCCAGGACGGCCGACCATGCGCACCGCAATCCAGTAGCAGAAGGCGCGCAGCGCCTGCACGCCGGCATCGGCGGTCTGGAACTTGGCAGCAAAAATCTTCTCGTTACGCACCAGCAGCACGCCGAACACCGGCACCAGCGACAGCACCGCGACCAGCGCGATGATGGTCGCGGTGAGACCGGCCTCGCCGAAGGCGCGGATCAGGTCCGAGTCGGAGAACTGCAACGCCAGGAACGAAATGCCGGCGGTGCCATGGGTGAGGACGCAGGCCGGACCCACGACACGAACGGCATTCGTAAATGCTGAATACTTGTCCTCGCCTGCAATCAACCGGTCACGCGCCGCGAAAGTGAGCTGCATCGAGTCGGCAAAACTGATCACCATGATCAGCGGCGTCATCACATTGAGGAACATGTTAAGGCTGAAGCCGGCCCAGCCGAGCGCGCCGAGCGACAACAGGATCGCCAGCAGCGGCGGAAACGCCGCGATGATCATGAACGAGATCTTGCGGAAGAAGATGATCGCAATGACGCAGCCGGCGAGAATACCGGCGATGTTATAGATCAGGCCGTCGCGCTCGACCGCATTGCGGATTTCGAGCTGCATCACCGGCACGCCCGACAATTCCTTGGTCAGACCGCTATTGGCCAGGTCCTCATTCATGGTCTTGCGGATATCGGCAACCACGGTGCTGAGCTTGCTGTTGCTGACCACGGCCGGGTCGAGCGACAGCACCACCAGCGCCAGAGTTCCATCGTCGGACAAAAGCTTGCCGCGGATCAGCTCGTTCTGCTTCACCGTCTCGATGAACTTGTCGTAGTCGGCGCCTTCAGGAAGATCGTTGGGAAACAGCGCTGCCGGCAACTTGCCGGGGGCCGGCGTCTGGCGCGCCGAGAAGATCGAGATCAGCCCCCGCACGCCATCGACCAATTGCAGGTCGGTGACGAGGTCGCGCATCTTTCCAAGATTGTCGCGCGCAAGCAGCGTCTTGCCTTCGAGCACCACGAGCACGTCGAACTCGGTGGACGGGAAGCGCTTCGTCACTTCCTCGTATTGCTTGTATTCCTTGCTGTCAGAACGAAATAGCTGGCTCAGCGAATCGTCGATCTTGATGCGCTGGATGCCAAAGATCGCACCGATCACCAGCGCGAGCAGGATCACGCAAGACAGCACCGGTGCCTTCACCGCGATCAGACCGATGCGCTCGAGCCCGAAGGCGATGCTGATCGGCCCCTTGCGCAATTTATTCATATCCGCGTCGTGGGGGGGAACCGTATCGTGCATACCCTATCCAGTCCTGTCGTCAGCGGCGTCTGCCTAGCAAGCGTCGCGGGCAGTAGTAAGGCTGGAATCGGCGAGACCGAACAGCGCTAGCCCTTGAAAACATGCGGTAAATTTGCCGCGGGCAGATGTAGCAGGTCTGTATGACATATCGCAAGGCGGCGCGCGCGCCGAGGTTGCGTTTCAGGTCACAAAATGGAGCGCAGAGGCTGTTGTTTCATGCTGGTGCAACGAGCGGTGCTACCAGTTGCAGACCGCTTTCGTCTTTCAGAGCCACACCGGTGATGTTGCGATTCAGCCCTTCGCGCGCCAGCCAGGCAATCTTGCTCGCTGCCTCCTCGAAGGACAGACCGGCCACCTGGATGTTCGACACGCAGTTGCGCGCAGCGTCCGTCAGACCCGGCTGCGGTGCGAAGGTCAGGTAGGCACCGAGACTCTGCGGCGCCGAGAGACCCGGACGTTCGCCGATCAGCATGATCGTCATCCGGGCCCTCAATAACGCACCGATCTCGTCGCCGAGCGCGACTCTGGCCCCGCCGGCAACCACAACAGCGCCGATCCCGACCCCCGCCAATTTGGGCATTAACGCGCCCAGTAGGCCAAGCGCATGCGCATTGACCGCAGCCGGAGACAGGCCGTCCGCAATCACGATCACCAGATCGCACGCGGCGCTGTCGCGACCTTCAAGCATCTCCTGTGACTCGCGAGACAGTCGGCGGCCGAGATCGGGGCGCTTGAGATAGTCGGCCCGATCCGCGACCTGGCTCATCACGACCAACGCGTTCGTCCCCTGCCCGGCCAATACGGCCGCGATGGCTTCAGCCTCGAAGGGCGCATGGACCGCGTCACGGGCGCGGGCATGATCGAGCGTGAAATCAAGCAGGGCCTGCGTGGTCAGACTGGCTCCGGTCCGGCCGAGCCCGACACGCGCCGGGGTCAGCGCCCGCAGCTCTGCGAGAGAGCGCTCCGGCACCGGCGGCGTCACATCATTCCGATCTGTCATGACGCCAGCCTATCGCTCATTCGGCCGGAACGGCAGCGTCCTGCAGCTTCAACGAATAATAGGACGCGTTGGTCTGACCACCGGACGCATCGCGGGCAAAGTTGATCAGGTGGTGCGCCACCATGATCCCGCTGATGAGATACTCGATCTCGCCGCGCGCCAGTCGCCGGAATGCGAATTTCCAGAACGCCCGCTTGTAATCGCCGAGCACACCGACCTTCCAGAAGATGTTGCGCAGCATCACCAGCCCGAGCCGGATGCTTTTCCAGGTGAGCATGGCGCCGATCGGCGGCTTGATCCGGTTGGGATAGGTATGGCGGATCTGGTACTCGAAGCGCTCGAGCAGCTTCTCCGGCACATAGGCACTGCCCATGGCGCGCCGCCAGCTTTTCACCACGTCCTCATACGGCAACAGGAAGTCGACGTTGGAATCGCGGCCCTCGTCCTCGTTCAGGCGGCCTTCCTTCTTCAACCTGTCCCATAGCGGCGTCTGCGGCAGTGCCTGAAGCAGGTTGATGGTCAGAAGCGGAATCTGTGACGTTTCCACGAACTCGAGCAAATGCTGGCCGGTCTCGGGCTTGTCGGTATCGAGGCCGAGGATGATGCCGGACACGACTTCCATGCCAAAACTGTTCAGCGTCTCGATCGCCTCCATGATGGGGACCATCATGTTGTGATCCTTCTTCATCGCCTTAAGGGCGACGGGATCGGGCGTCTCGATGCCGCAGAAGATCGTGCCGAACCAGGCTTCGCGCATCAGCGAAAGGATTTCCGGCCGCTTGGCGATGTTCAGCGTCGCTTCGCAGGACAGGCGCAAGACAAAACCGGTCCTCTTCTGCCACTCGACGAGATGCGGCAGCAGATCGAGTGCGGCCTTGCGGTTGCCGATGAAGTTGTCATCGACGAAATACACTGAGCCCATGATGCCGCATTCGAGCAGCTTGTCGAGTTCGGCGGTGATCTGCTCAGGCGACTTCAGGCGCGGATTGCGACCATAGAGGCCGGGGATATCGCAGAATTCGCACTGATACGGGCAGCCCGAGGAATACTGGATGCTGCCCAGGAAGTAGCGCGGAATATCGGCCAGTTCATAGGCCGGAATCGGAAACCTGGTCATGTCCAGACGGTCGGTGGTCTTCAGCACGACCTGCTGGTCCGGGCGCGACGTATCCTTTTCCAGGATATCGATCAGTTGATCGGTGGCATCACCGAGTTCGCCTATATGGAGATAGTCGAAAGCCGGGTAGTAATCGGGGCATGACGAGACCGACGGCCCTCCGATCGCCACCGGAAGATCGTAGGAATGCGCGCGATAGCAGATGTCGTTCATCTGCGTGCGCTGGATGTGCATGCCTGACACCAGCACAACTTCGGCCCACAGGAAATCATTGGGCGTGGCGGCGCGGATGTTCTCGTCGATGAAACGGACTTCCCAGTTCTCGGGCATATATGCGGCAATCAGCAGCAAGCCCTGGGGAGGCATGAAGGCCTGAACGCCGTCGGTCAGAGGATATGAATATTCAAACGTACCAAATGAAGACGTGTATCGCGGAAAGACGCACAGGATGCGCCGGACCGTCTGCCTGCCCTCAGCTCTCATCAAAATTCCTCTGTGAATGCATCAGCGGTCCCCATAAGCGCTGAACCTTCAATAACGTCGCCGAGCTAAAACCGTTCCACTCCTGCCGAATACTTTGAGCGATCTAATCACGACGTCCGAATCTGGGCCAGAATTTCTTCAAGATTGTGGCAGGCGGTGACAAGGTCGTGACCAGCTCCGCGCAAGTGCGCACAAAGCGCCAAGCCTTATGACGGTTTATTGACGTCAGGCGATCAGACGTGCGGCCAGATCGGGCAGCAGGCCTTCGCGGTCGCGAATGCGAAGGTCCGCTCCGGAGAGCCCGACCCGTTGCAGCCAGTCGTCGAATTCCGGTGCGCGTTTGAGCCCAAAGAGGTCGCGGATATAGAGCGCGTCGTGAAATGACGTCGACTGGTAGTTCAGCATCACATCGTCGGCGCCGGGGACGCCCATCACGAAAGTCACACCGGCCGCGGCCAGCAGCGTCAGCAGATTGTCCATGTCGTCCTGATCGGCTTCGGCATGGTTGGTGTAACAGACGTCGACACCCAGCGGCAGGCCAAGCAGCTTGCCACAGAAATGATCCTCCAGCCCGGCACGGATGATCTCCTTGCCGTCATAGAGATATTCGGGGCCGATGAAGCCGACGACGCTGTTCACCAGGAGAGGATCGAACGCCCGCGCAACTGCATAGGCCCGCGCTTCCAAAGTCTGCTGATCGACGCCGTGATGGGCGTTGGCCGACAGAGCCGAGCCCTGCCCGGTCTCAAAATACATAACGTTCTGGCCAAGCGTGCCACGTTTCAGCGAAAGCCCGGCGGCATGAGCTTCCTTCAGGATCGCCAGATCGATGCCGAAGCTCTTATTGGCGGCTTCGGTCCCGGCGATCGACTGAAACACCAGATCGACCGGGGCGCCCTGGTTGATGAGATCAAGACTGGTCGTGACATGGGTGAGCACGCAGCTCTGGGTCGGAATATCCAGCTTGGTGATGACATCGTCGAGCAGCCGCACCAACCCGCCCAGCACCGCCGGATCGTCGCTTGCCGGATTGATGCCGATACAGGCATCGCCGGAGCCCAGCATCAACCCGTCGAGGATGGATGCCGTGATGCCCCTGATATCGTCGAATGGGTGGTTCGGCTGCAACCGCACGCTCATGCGCCCGCGCAACCCGATAGTGTTGCGAAAGCGCGTGATCACCTCGCACTTCCTGGCCACCAGGATCAGGTCCTGATTACGCATCAGTTTCGAGACCGCGGCGGCCATTTCCGGGGTGATGCCGCGGGCGACGGTCTGAAGGACTTGCGGCGTGGCCGTGTCTGACAGCAACCAGTCGCGAAAGCCGCCGACGGTCAGCGACGAGATCGTGGAGAATGCGGCGGCATCATGCGTATCGACGATAAGACGCGTGACCTCATCGCCCTCGTAAGGCACGACCATTTCCTGCAGGAACTGTTTGAGCGGCACATCCGCGAGCGCCATCCGCGCGGCGATCATCTGCTCGGCGGTCTCGGCTGCAATCCCGGCCAACCTGTCGCCGGATCGCGGCGGCGTTGCCTTGGCCATGAGGTCGCGCAGATCCGCGAAGACATGCGTATGGTCACCGATGGCGTGGCGATAGATCATGGCCGGATTGTTGGATATTCGCCGGAGGCTGTCTAGACGTGCCGCCCCGCGGCAACGCCCGACGACCACGCCCATTGGAAATTGAAGCCGCCGAGATGGCCGGTGACATCGATGACTTCGCCGATGAAATACAGCCCCGGCACCGATGTCGCCTCGAACGTTTTCGATGACAGTTCTGTGGTGTCCACACCGCCAAGGGTTACCTCGGCCGTGCGATAACCTTCGGTGCCGTTCGGCCGCACGCGCCACTCCTTCACCGCTGCCGCCACCGACGCCAGAAGCTTGTCCGAAAAATCCGCCAGCCGCGGTGGGCCGGCGATCTTGTCGGCGATCATCTGCGCCAGTCGCTTGGGCAAGAGGTCGCCAAGCACGGTCGCCAGTTCCTGCCGCGGACGTTCGCGGCGTGCCTCCTTCAAGGCGGCGAGCACATCGCGCGTCGGCGCCATGTCGATGACGACATCGAGCCCGTCGCGCCAATAGGACGAAATCTGCAAGATCGCCGGCCCGCTGAGACCGCGATGGGTGAACAGCAGCGCCTCGTCGAATTTGGTCTTACCGACGCTGACGACGGCATCGACGGCAACGCCTGCGAGATCCTTGAATTGCGCAAGCGCCGCAACGTCGAAGGTCAGCGGCACAAGCGCTGCCCGCGGCGCGATCATCTTCAGCCCGAACTGCTGCGCCAGCTTGTAGCCGAAGGCACTGGCGCCCATTTTAGGGATCGAGGGCCCGCCGGTGGCGATCACCAGCGACTGGCCGCGATACTCGCCCTGATCGGTAGCGACCACAAAGCCGCTGTCGTTCTTCGTCACACCGAGAATGCCGACGCCGAGCCGCATCTGCACGTCGCCGCGGCGGTTTTCGTCCAGCAGCATGTCGATGATCTGCTGGGACGAGCCATCGCAGAACAATTGCCCGCGCGTCTTTTCGTGATAGGCGATGCGATATTTCTCGACCAGCGCGATGAAGTCCTGCTGGGTGAAGCCCTTCAGTGCGGATTTGCAGAATTGCGGGTTCTGCGACAGGAAATTCGCCGGCGTCGTATGCAGGTTGGTGAAATTGCAGCGCCCACCGCCCGAGATGCGGATCTTCTCGCCCGGCGCCCTCGCCTGCTCCAGCACCATCACCGAGCGACCGCGTTGCCCTGCAATGCCGGCGCACATCAGGCCGGCCGCACCGGCACCGAGAATGACGATGTCGGCCGTATTATGCGCGCGACGAACGATGGTCATTCCAGCAGCAGCACATCGACGGCAACGGCGAGCTTCTGCTTGCGGGCCCCAACGATCACACCATCGACCGGCGACACGTCGGAGAAGTCGCGGCCGATCGCCAGCACGATGTGATCGTTCTCGACCAAAATGTCGTTGGTCGGATCGAAGCCGATCCAGCCGAGTTCCTCACCGCACCAGACCGACACCCAGGCATGGGTCGCGTCGGCGCCCTGCAGGCGTTCCTTGCCCGGCGGGGGAATGGTACGCAGATAGCCGCTGACATAGGCGGCAGGCAGGCCGAGGCCGCGCATGCCCGCAATCATGATATGCGCAAAATCCTGACAGACGCCGTGGCGCTTATCCAGCACCTCCTGCAACGGCGTCGAAATTACCGTGGCCTTCGGATCGTATTTGAACTGGGTGCGGATGCGATGCATCAGGTCGACGGCGCCCGCGAGAATCCCGCGGCCTTCAGTAAAGCTCACCGCCGCATAGTCCGTGACGGCATCGATGATCGGCACCAGCGGACTGGCGAAGACATAGCCGATCGGCGAGGCACCGCTGAGGTCGCTGGAATCGAACGCCGCCTCGCGGACGCTCTCCCAGGAAGGGCTGTCGTCGCCGCGCCCCGGCGCAAAACGTTCGACATAGACGCGCGACCGGCTGTCGATCCGCAGCACCCGATGCGGGCTTTCGATCAGAACGCTTTCCGTCGGCGTGCCGAAGAAATCCGTCCGCATGGCGCGGGCCGCCGGCAGCGGTTTGATATCGACGCTGTGCGAGACCAGTTGCTGACCGGCGCTGCTGTTGGGCTGCAGCCGCAGCGAGCAGCGCGCATAGCTCACCGAGCTCTCATAGCTGTAGGTCGTGACATGGCGGATTTCGTAGATCACGCCAGCCCCGTCAGCTTTTCAGGACGCGATGCGCTGGCGCCGTGCGGGAAGTAATGCAGGCCGATCGAATCCGCGAGCGTCAGCAGATCCTGCTCCAGCGCAAACAGTGACTTGGTATGAATCTCGGATGCCTCGCCGGTGACCAGCGACGAGCGCAGCGCCACCGCCAGCCGCTGCGGCCGTTCCATCAGGCCGTTTTCCTTCAACGTCGGGAGGCTGGCAATGTGATCGTTCAGTGCCGAGACCTGGAATGCCACCGAGCGCGGATTATAGGGATCGAGTACGACGAGATCGCGCACCGGCGCCAATAGTGGGCCAACGAGATAACGCGAGCGATAGGTGATCTGGCAATCCACCAGCGTCAGCAGGATGTCGAGATCGTCGCTCGTCGCCTCGTCGGACGCGAATTGCCGCGCAAAGCGCGTGGTGTTGATGGCGCGTTCGGCACGGCGCCCCATTTCGAGGAAACGCCAGCCGGCGGCACGGTTCATGTTTTCCTGCGCGAGACCGGCGAAGCTCGCCAGTTCCTGCAAGGTCAGCTCGGCCGCACTGACGACGTCATCGTCATCTTCGACTTCATGCGCAAGCCGCTCGGCCATTTCGGTGATGACCTGCCAGGCATCCGGCGACAGCCGTTCGCGCAGCGAGGTTGCGGTCCGCAATGCCGAGCGCACCAGCGATAGCGCTGAGCCAAACTGCTCCTCGCCCTGCAATGCCTGAGCCGCGATCTTGGCCGGCTGGGAGCGCGAGGTGAGCGATGTCGCGCCCCAGGTCATCAGCATGCGCTGGATGCGTTCGATCGACTGCTGCGTGGTGGCGCCGCCCTTGCCGGGATCGCGCTGCGGCACGCTGAGTGCACGGATCAGACGCAGTGTGGATTCGGCGCGCTCCAGATAGCGCCCGAGCCAGAACAGATTGTCAGCGGCCCGGCTCGGCACCCAGCCGGCAATGCGGCGGATACGCACATTGTCGACGGCTGGCAGCAGCGTCGAGGCAGGGACGGCCTTGTCGGCCACCACCCAGACGTCGGCTGCGCGCGCGCCGGCGCCCATAGATACAGCGCGCGCATCGGGTTGATCCGCAATCCGGCAGAAGCCGCCGGGCATGACGGTCCAGCCCTCAGGCGTCGCCGCCGCGAAGACGCGCAGCACGAAGGGGCGCGGCGCGAGCCGGCCATTGTCCCAGACCGGCGTGGTCGACAGCTGCACCAGCTCCTGCCCGACATAATCGACGCCGCGATTGGAGATCGCTGCCTTCAGGCGCTCGCGTTCATCCGGCGAGAGCTGCGACGGCAGCACCGGCGAGTAGCCAGGGAAACCGGGCACCGCTCCGCCATAGGCGCCTTCGATGGCAAAGTCGTCGAGCCGCGCCAGCACTTCCTCGCGCGCCGATTTCTGGCCGCACCACCAGGTCGCGATATGCGGCATCTTGAGTGGTTCGCCGAGCAGCTTCCGGCTCAAGCTTGGCAGAAAACCCAAAAGCGCGCGCGCTTCCATGACGCCGGAGCCGGGCATGTTGGCGACCACGACGCCATTCTTTCTGACAACGTCGATCAGCCCGGGCACACCGAGTTGCGACGACGCATCGAGCTCCAGCGGGTCGAGCGAATTAGCATCCACGCGGCGCAGCAGCACATCGAGGCGCTTCAAGCCGGCCACAGTGCGGATGTGCACACGGTCGCCTGAGACTGCGAGGTCATCGCCTTCCACCAGCAGGAAACCGAGATAGCGCGCCAGCGTCGCGTGTTCGAAATAGGTTTCGCTGAACGGCCCCGGTGACAACAGGCCCACACGCGGTTCGTCGCGGTCGGCCGAGGCGCGCAGACTGTCGCGAAAGGCTTCAAAGAACGGCGCGACGCGCTCGACATTCATCGACTTGTAGAGGTCGGTGAAGGCGCGCGACAGCACCAGCCGGTTTTCCAGCGCATAGCCCATGCCGGACGGCGCCTGCGTGCGATCGCCGAGCACCCACCAGCGGCCGTCAGGGCCGCGGCCGAGATCGGCGGCATAGACGTTGAGATAGCGACCGCCCGGCGGCTTCACGCCGCGCATGGCCCGCAGATATTCCGAGCTGCCGGCAATCGCCGCCGCCGGGATCGCGCCGGACGCGACGAGGCTGGCATCGCCATAGAGGTCGCCGAGAATCTTCTCCAGCAACTCCGCGCGCTGCGTCATTGCCGCTGAGATCTGTAGCCATTCGGATTCGTCGATCAACAGCGGCACATGGCTGAGTGGCCAGATCCGGTCAGCGATTTCGCCGGGCGCGCGGTAGGTGACGCCGGCTTCCCGGAGATGACGGTCAGCGGAACCGAAGCGGCGTTCGATCTCGACGGGCGCCATGGCGCCGAAGGCCTCGAAAAACCGCGTCCAGACCTCGCGGGGCGTGCCGTCCTGGGCGATGAATTCGTCGGGAATCCCGGGCAGCCGCTCGTAGTCGCGGGTCCATTGCGCGACTTTACGATGTCCCGGACGGGGCTTTTTCCCCTGACCGGCCTGTCCCGTCATTCCGACTCTCCAGCCCAAACTGCCTGCATTCTCAATGCAGGAGAGGCGTTCGCAAGTCGAGGGTCAATGGGAATTCAAGTGTGCGTTCTGCCCTTGGCGGAGCGATTTCGCCGGGCGTGTGGCCGATCTCCTCGAAACGGGCCAGCCGGCGGGCTTCCGCCTCATAGGCATTGACCGGTTTTGTCTCGTAATTGCGGCCGCCGGGATGCGCCACATGATAGACGCAACCGCCAAGCGACCGCCGATTCCAGCTGTCATAAATATCGAAGACCAGCGGCGCATGGACCGGAATCGTCGGGTGCAGGCCGGACGCCGGCTGCCAGGCCTTGAAGCGGACGCCGGCGACCACCTCGCCGGCCCGGCCCGTATCGGTCATCGGCAGCGCCCGGCCGTTGCAGGTAATGATGTGCCGCCCCTGCGTGAAACCGTTGGCCTTCAATTGCAACCGCTCCACCGAAGAATCCACATAGCGCACGGTGCCACCGGCAGACCCCTCCTCGCCCAGCACGTGCCACGGCTCCAGCGCCTGCCGGACTTCCAGCGTCACGCCGCCATAGGTGACGTGGCCGAACACGGGAAAGCGGAATTCGAGCTGCGCCTCGAACCACTCCTTGGAGAATTCGTAACCGGACCGGCCGAGTTCACTCAGCACGTCCTGGAAATCCTCCCAGAGGAAGTGCGGCAGCATGAAGCGATCATGCAGCGCGGTGCCCCAGCGCACGAACTTGCCGTCCTGCGGCTCGCGCCACATCCGGGCGATCAGCGCGCGGATCAGGAGCTGCTGCGCCAGCGACATGCGCGGATCGGGCGGCATCTCAAGCGCACGGAATTCGACGAGACCCAAGCGACCCGTCGTGCCATCGGGCGAATAGAGCTTGTCGATACAGATTTCGGCGCGATGGGTATTGCCGGTGATATCGACGAGGATGTGCCGGAACAGCCGATCGACCAGCCACAGCGGCGCCTTCTCGCCGGGCGGCGGCACCTGCGCCAGTGCGATCTCCAATTCATAGAGACCGTCATGCCGTGCTTCGTCGATGCGCGGTGCCTGACTTGTCGGGCCGATGAACATGCCGGAGAACAGATAGGACAGCGATGGGTGCCGCTGCCAATACAGCACAAGACTCTTCAGGAGATCCGGCCGTCGCAGGAACGGCGAGTCCGCCGGCGAGCTGCCTCCGACGACCACGTGATTGCCACCACCGGTGCCGGTGTGACGGCCATCGATCAGAAACTTGTTGGCGCCGAGCCGCGTCTTCGCGGCCTCCTCATAGAGAAACGTCGTGGTATCGACGGCCTCGCGCCAGCTCGAGGCGGGATGGATGTTGATCTCCAGCACGCCGGGATCGGGCGTCACCTTGATGACCTCGACGCGCGGATCGAATGGCGGCGGATAGCCTTCGACATGCACCTGCATCTGCAGTTCTTCGGCCGTCGCCTCCAGCGCCGTCACCAGTTCGAGATAATCTTCAAACTTCTCGACCGGCGGCATGAAGGCACAGAGAATGCCGTCGCGAATTTCAATCGACATCGCCGTGCGTACGCCGCCGGAACGAATCTGCTGCTCCTGGACGTATTGCGCGGCAGGCTGGTTTTCCGCAGACGCGATTTCGTCGAACACCGGCATGTCGCCACGCGGCTCCAGCGGATCCTGCTCGACGATGAACGGATATTCCTCTTCGGTGAGGTGCGGCAGCGACGACAATGGCAGGCGCAGGCCCATCGGTGAATCGCCGGGTGTCAGGAACAGGTTGCCGCGGCGCAGCTTCCACCGCTCGGACCGCCAGCGTCTGTCGGCGGCCGCCTCCGTATTCCAGCGCTGGATCGGCAGCACGAACCCTTTCGGCCTGTCGAGTCCATGTTCGAAGACCCGCGCCATGCGCGCGCGTTCCTCCGGATCGGGCAATTTGGAGTCGCCGGGCACGACATTGTTCGGCAGGTTCGATTCCTTCTGCTCCCAATAGACGGGATCCTCGAAGGCCGGGATGACATAGTCCTTCGGCAGGCCAAGCCGCCGCGCCGTGCCTTCGGCAAAACGCTCGGCGCCGCCAATATCGGCACTGCGCGGACCTTCGATCCGTGAGATCAGTGCGTCGTTCTTCCAGATCGGCACGCCGTCCTTGCGCCAATACAGGCCGAACGCCCAGCGCGGCAGGCTCTCGCCGGGATACCATTTGCCCTGGCCGTAATGCATCAGGCCGCCCGGCGCGAAACGCGTGCGCAGGCGACGGATCAGATCGTCGCCGAGGCCGCGCTTGGTCGGGCCGACGGCGGCCGTATTCCACTCCGGCGATTCCATATCGTCGACCGACACGAAGGTTGGCTCGCCGCCCATGGTGAGGCGCACGTCATGGGCTTTGAGATCGGCGTCGACCTTCTCGCCGAGTGCATCGAGCCTGGCCCAGGATTCATCCGAGAACGGTTTGGTGATCCGCGGCGCCTCGCGAATGCGTTTGACGCCCATCGCGAACGCGAACTCGACTTCGGCAAAGCCGGCCATGCCGGAGATCGGCGCCGCCGACCGGAAATGCGGCGTCGCTGCCACGGGGACGTGCCCCTCGCCTGTCAGCATGCCCGAGGTCGCATCGAAGCCGACCCAGCCGGCGCCGGGGATATAGACTTCGGCCCAGGCGTGCAGGTCGGTGAAGTCGGCTTCGACCTCGGGTGGCCCTTCGATCGGATCGATGTCCGGGCGCAACTGGATGAGATAGCCGGAGACGAAACGCGCGGCGAGGCCGAGATGGCGCAGTGTCTCGATCAGGAGCCACGCAGAGTCGCGGCATGAGCCGGCGCCGGACAGCAGCGTCTCTTCCGGAGACTGCACGCCGGGCTCCATGCGGATGATGTAGTTGACCTTCTCGCGCAGGCGCGCATTGAGGTCGACGAGGAAGTTCACGGTGTTCGGCGCTTCCTTCGCGATCTCCGCCATATAGGCCGTGAAGCGCGGACCCGGCTCCGTCGTCGCCATATAGGGCGCGAGTTCGCTCTTCAGGTCGTCGGTATAGGCGAAGGGAAATGTCTCGGCATAAGGCTCAACGAAGAAGTCGAACGGATTGATCACCGTCATCTCGGCGGTGAAGTCGACCTCGATCTTCAATTCGTTGGCCGGTTCCGGAAAGACGAAGCGCGCCAGCCAGTTGCCCTGCGGATCCTGCTGCCAGTTCACGAAGTGATTGGTCGGCGTGACCTTCAGCGAATAGCTCAGGATTGGCGTGCGCGCATGCGGCGCGGGTCGCAGCCGGATGGTCTGCGGCCCCAGCGTGATCGGCCGATCATATTTGTAATGGGTGACGTGGTTCAGTGCGACGAAGATCGACACAGTGGCGCAACTCCAGCAGCTTTTTTAAGCAGAACACCGGAGGTGCCAGGGATCAAGCTCTAACAACGGGCACGATGTGCCTCGATTGGGGGCGCTTCACCTAACTCAGCCCTCATGGTGAGGAGCGCGCCGCTTGGCGCGCGTCTCGAACCATGAATCGGAGTGCTGGGCCATCCTTCGAGACGCGGCGCAAGTGCGCCGCTCCTCAGGATGAGGACGGAGCAGCGGTCACCCTCACATCGTCGCGCCGAGCACCCAGGGCGCGAACTCCGCGCCGCCGAAATCGAAGCTTTCGCTCTTGGTCGGCGCACCGGACGCGGTCTTGAGCATCAGCTCAAAGATGCGCTGGCCGCATTCCTGCACCGTCTCGTCGCCATCGAGGATGGTTCCGCAATTGATGTCCATGTCCTCTTCCATGCGCTTGAACATCGGCGTGTTGGTGGCGAGCTTGATGGACGGCGCCGGCTTGCAGCCGAACACGCTGCCGCGGCCGGTGGTGAAGCAGACGAGATTGGCGCCGCCGGCGACCTGCCCTGTCGCCGCAACGGGGTCGTAGCCGGGCGTGTCCATGAACACAAAACCCTTCTTGGTGATCGTCTCGGCATAGTTCAGCACATCGACGAGATTGGTCGAGCCGGCCTTGGCCATCGCGCCCAGAGATTTTTCGAGAATGGTGGTGAGGCCGCCGGCCTTGTTGCCGGGGCTCGGATTGGCGTTCATCTCGGCGCCCTCGCGTTCGCAATAGGCGTCCCACCAGCGCATCAGCCCGACCAGTTTCTCGCCGACCTCGCGCGACACCGCGCGGCGCGTCAGCAGATGTTCGGCGCCATAGGTCTCCGGCGTTTCCGACAGCACCACGGTGCCACCGTGACGCACGAGCAGATCGCTCGCGGCGCCGAGCGCGGGATTGGCGGATATGCCCGAATAGCCATCAGAGCCGCCGCATTGCAGAGCGACGGTCAATTCGCTGGCGGAGACTTCCTCGCGCGTGACGTTGTTGGCATCGGCCAGCACTTCATTGACGAAGGCAACACCGGCTTCGGTGGTCTTGCGGGTGCCGCCGATTTCCTGGATCTGCATCTCGCGCAGACGCCCTGCGAGCTTCTGCTCCTGCATCAAGCCGCCGATCTGGTTGATCTCGCAGCCGAGGCCGAGCACGACCACGTGGGAGAAATTCACGTGGCGCGCGTAGCCGCCGAGAGTTCGGCGCAGCAGCGTCAGCGGCTCGTCCTGTGTCATGCCGCAGCCGGTCTTGTGCGTGAGGGCGACGACGCCGTCGACATTGGGATAGTCGGCGAGCGGATTGTGCCCGGTGAAGGGATTCTTCTTGAACACGTCGGCAACCATGCTGGCGACATGGGCGCTGCAATTCACCGAAGTGAGGATACCGATATAGTTGCGCGTGGCGACGCGGCCATCGCTGCGTTTGAGACCCATGAAACTCGCGGGCAGATCGAAATTCGGCGTCGGCTTGACGTCCACGCCATAGGCATAGTCGCGGTCGAAATCGCCCATGCCCATGTTCTGCGTATGGACATGCTGGCCGGGCGCGATCGGCTGCGTGGCAAAGCCGATGATCTGCCCGTAGCGGCGGATTTCCTCGCCGGTGGCGATGGGCCGGATCGCGACCTTATGGCCCGCGGGGATGCGCTCCGACGTCACGACGCCTGTCGTCACCTCGATACCGGGCAGCAGCGTGGTGCGCGCGATCAATACGGCGTCGTTGTCATGCAGACGAATAACGGGAGACGGAACCATCGGGATTTCCTCGCGAGATTGGTTTTCCTTGTTTGGAATGACTCTAGCGACAAGACGCCGCGAGGGGTAGCCGTCATTCCGGGGCGGGTCCGGCGCCGAAGGCGACGGGACCGAACCCGGAATCTTGGTGTGTTCAACACCTCTCTCGTCCGGATGGAGAGAGGTGTTGAACACATCGAGGTTCCGGGTTCGCATCCGGCAAGAGCCGGCTGCGCCCCGGAATGACGAGTGTGTGGCCGGAATGACGTGCGTGGGATCTCCAGACATGCGTCATCGCCCCCATTGTTTGCGGCGCGGGGGCGCCGTCGTCTGCTGCATTCCCTGCCCCCTGTGAGAGGGCGTGCGGAACGCCGGGTGCCCGTTGCACCCTTGGGCCTGATGCGAATGCGGTCTTCCGCAATTGAGAGTGCATCAGGACTTTCGGAGGCGCCGAGCAAGTGCCCGACGTTCCGCCTGCGGTGTTTTTTCGGTTGCTTGCACTTTGCCTCGACGAACGCTCCGATCGCGAATTAAAGTCCCAAGGCGATGGGAAGGGAGCCTCAAGCGAGTAAGCCGAACGCGTTTTGACTTGGTCGTCCGTCACACTGTCCAGGAGTCTTTCCATCCCAAGGCCGGTCGTCTCCTTGCCAGTGGCAGTGCTGGCGCAGATTCGTCCTGCCCGAAGACAGACGTTCCCCATGAACCGCGTGACGCCGCATCTCCGGCGTCCACCGCATCCCACCCCGCGAACGTGACGATCGCGATCGCCCCTCTCGGTGGGGCAGGACAACGGGGAATATAAACCTGATAGGGATGTTGTCAACGGGATATAGGAATAAATGTTTAGGCGCGGGCTTGCCCCCCCTTGTCATTCCGGGGCGCGGGCGCATCTTGCGCGCGCGAACCCGGAATCCCGACCTGCTTTGCGCTGAACACTCTGAGATTCCGGGCTCAGTCCGGCCCGCTTCGCGGTCCGTCCTGCCCCGGAATGACAGTGGCCGCGCCCCGGAATGACGAGCATGGTTCCGCGTATGTGCGCGGCTTGCGCCGCGAACACGCCGGAATGACGCATAATTACTGCGGCTGCGGCCCGAGGCTCGCGGCGAGCTCGGCCCAGACCGGCGCCTCTTCCTTGTAGAGCGCCTGGCTCGCTTCCAGCGTCATCGGGCCCTCATCGATACCTTGGCTCTTGAGCAGTTCACGCACGCGATCGCTCTTGCCGGCGCCAACAAACAGCGCTGACAGTTTTGCGACCACCTCCGGCGGCGTCTTCGCCGGAGCCACGCAGCCCTGAAAGGTCAGCAGGCTGTGCGCGCGTGAGGTTGCGCCCTGTTCGAGGAATGTGCCGACGTCGGGAAGATCCTTGATGCGGCGGCGCGATACCGCGACGGCGCGCGCTTTCCCGGTTTGCAGCACCGGCAGTGCCGCGGCGTAACTGCCGATGCCAGCATCGATGGACCCACCGGCGAGATCCTGCCACATCGGCGCCTCGCCGCGATAATGCACAGCCTCCATCTTGAGCCCGTACTGCTTGTTGAGCTCGACAATGACCATGTGCGCGAAGGAGCCGGACGCATATGTGCCGACATTCACCTTCTCGGTCTTGCGCGCATAGTCGATGAAGTCCTTCAGCGTCTTTGCGCCGACCTTCTCGCTCACCATCAGCGGCAGGCTGCCGCCCGGCATCACCGCGACCCAGGCGAAGTCCTGCGGGACACTGTATTTGATGTCCTTGATGAGAACGGGATTGAGCATATAGGCGGTGGTGTTGCAGATCATCAGCGTGTGGCCGTCGGGATCGGAGCGTTTCAGCTCCATCGCTGCAACGGCGCCGCCGGCACCGGCCTTGTTCTCGACCACCACGGTCTGCCCGAGTTCACGCGACAGATACTCGCCATAAACGCGCGAGAACTGATCGGTCTGGCCGCCGGCCGCGGAGCCCGCGAGAATCTTGATCGGCTTGGTCGGCCAGCTATTGGCGCGGACGAGTGACGGCGCACTCAACAATGCAGCAGCGCCTGCGCCCACGGTGACGAATTGGCGTCGATTGAGCAGACGCAAGTTGTTTCGCACGATCATTCTCCCGATTTGATCTTATCTCTGCGGATAAGTGTATCGAGTATGACCGGCTTCGCCTGCGAAGGCAAAGCAGGGTGACACGCACAGGCGTTCGGAGAACACATGCGGCAACGTCGCCTCCGGCGTGCATGCCATCAGCCGGAATATTGCCCGGCCGTCAGCGGCGCGTCATGGCTTCGGCGGAAAATGCGTTCGCCAATGCTGTGCGACATCGATGCCGCGGCAGAACCATACGCCATCATGCGCGCTCATATGTTCGAGCATCTTGATGAGCCCGCCAACACGGCCAGGACGGCCGATCAAACGGTCATGCAGACCGATGGACAGCAGTTTCGGCGCGCCGGCGACGCCTTCCGCGTAGAGAACATCGAACGCATCGCGCATGTAAGTGAAGAACTGCTCGCCGGTCGAGAAGCCGGAATTCTCGTTGAAGCGATTGTCGTTGGATTCATAGGAGTAGGGCACGACGAGAAACGGGCCGTGCTCGGTCTTCACCCAGTAGGGCAGCTCATCCGCGAGCGAGTCGCGGTCGTAGAGAAAGCCGCCCTCTTCGGCGAGCAGGCGCCGCGTGTTGGGACCGGGGCGGCCGGTCATCCAGCCGAGCGGGCGGCTACCGGTCAGCTTGGTGAGTATCTCGATCGCCTTGCGGATATGCGCACGCTCGGTCGCTTCATCCACATGGCAATAGTCGATCCAGCGATAGCCGTGGCTGACCATCTCGTGGCCGCGCGCAACGCAGGCTTTCGCCAGCTCCGGATTCTGCTCCATCGCCCGCGCGACGCCGAGAATACTGACCGGCACCTTGAAGCGATCGAGAATATCAAGAATGCGCCAGGCGCCGCGACGGCTGCCATATTCGAACACGGACTCCACCAGCGGAACGCGAACGCCCTCCTTCGTCGGCACGCCGATGTCATTCAGCATGCCTTCGGAGACTGCATCGCCATTCACCAGCGTGGACTCGCCGCCACCTTCGATATTCAGGCTGATGCTGACCGCGATCTTCGCGCCGTTCGGCCAGCGCGGATCGGGTGACGTGGCGCCGTAACCAACGAGATCGCGTTCGATCATCGGCTCCGGTCGGATGTCGCCGGGCTTCATCGCTGCAAATTCGGACATAGGGCCTCCGGAATGGCTCGGTCGAGCGGCACGGTGCAAGCATCATAACCGAAGAACCAGTCGGTCTCGGTCGGGCCATGCATCCATGAATTGGCGATGGAAATCTGCTGGATGTCGGCGACCCGCGGGATTCGGATCATCGTGTAATGCGCGAAAGCCGTGGCGGAATCGCCGAATTCGGCGATGCAGCGGCCGAGGATCGCGGCGTCCTCGATGGCCGCCGAGCCGCCGGCCGCCATGAACGGACGCACCGCATGGCAGGCATCGCCCATCAGCACCACGCGGCCCTTGTGCCAGGTGTCGTTGCGGGGCCGGTCGAAGATCGGCCACACGGTGACGTCTTCGGCTGCCTCCACTGCGCGTTTCAGATCGGGATGCGCATCGTCGAAAGCGGCGATGAATTCGTCGCGGTCGCCCTTCACCGGTGAACCGTCGCCATCCCAGCGCGCCATCGGCAGCGCGGCCATCACATAAACCTCGTTGCGGTCGGGCGTCATATAGTATGCGAGCGTATGCCGGTCCGGCGCCCACCACTTGGTACAGTCGTCGATGGGGTCACCCTTGATCCGGCTCGCCGGAAACACCGCGCGCGGTGCAGAACGCCCGATGAAGCGCGGCTCTTCCGCGCCAAGGATGAGTTCGCGGGTGATGGAGCGAATGCCGTCAGCGCCGATGGCGATATCGGCTTCCGCGCTTGTGCCGTTCTCGAAGCGCAAGGTGAGCGCGTCGCCGCGCTCCGCGATGCCGGTGAGCTTGTGGCCGAAACGGATGGTCCCGGGCGCGAGCGGTCGCTGCAGCAACTGATGCAAATCAGCGCGGTGGATATTGACAAAGGGGCCGCCGAAACGCGCTTCGCATTCCGCATCGAAATCGAGCCTGTAGAGCTGCTCGCCCGTATCCCATGCGCGGCTGAGAAACGCATCGGGGCGAATGCCGGTGGCGGCAAAGGCGTCTTCGAGATCGAGCCGGCGCAGCACTTTCGAAACGTTGGCGCCGAGAATGATGCCGGCGCCGATGCGCGAAAAACTCGGCGACTGCTCATAGACCGCGACCGAGAAGCCGGCGCGCTGCAGCAGCCCCGCCACCGTCAATCCGGCGAGACCCGCGCCGAGAACGGCGATCCGTGTTCCGCGATCCATCTCTCACCTCGTTCCAGCGGCGCCACAGCATCCGGGCCGCAGATCATTCGACAGCTAATGATTTCGCATAGAACGGGCCGATCGCGGCTGTCAAGCGACGGCCTGAGCCGCCTCAGAAACGAGCCATATGCGCGGATTTTACGCGGAATTTCGTTTATCTCGATGAGTTTTTGGGCAGCGCCGCCGTTGATCTTCCTCAAATCCGCCCTTAGCATTTATTCGAATGCGAACGAATTTGGGTGCGCCGCTTGCGCACCGAAAGCCGGCCTCCTCCTCACCCGTCACTGAAGGTCAGACCATGAAATTCCGCGCTCGCCTCACCGCCGCCCTGCTTGCGACCCTGGCCACGGCCGGCGTCTCCAGCGCGCAGGCTGCCGAGATCAATTTCATCACCGATTTCGGCTTCAACGGCCGCCACGCTTATTTCTACGTCGCCCGCGAGAAGGGCTACTACAAGGCCGAGGGCTTCGACGTGACCTTCGTGCGCGGCCAGGGCTCGGCCGACGCCATCAAGAAGGTTGCTGCCGGCGTCGCCACCTTCGGCTTCGCCGATGCCGGTTCGCTGGTGCTGGCGCGCGGAAATGACGGCGTGCCGGTGAAGCTGGTCTCCGTGGTCTATGCGAAGCCGCCGCAGGCAATCTTCGCCATCAAGGGCAGCGGCATCAATTCGCCGAAGGATCTCGAAGGCAAGACCGTCGCCGACACCGCATCAAGCTCGGTGCGCCTGCTGTTCCCGGCTTTCGCCAAGGCCGCCGGCATCGACGCCAGCAAGGTGAAGTGGGTGGTCGCCGAAGGCTCGGCGCTGCCGTCGCTGCTCGCCAATGGCCGCGCGGATGCGATCTGCCAGTTCTCGGTCGGCGAGCCGCTGATTGCAGCAGCTGTGGCGCCGAAGGAAGTCACCCGCATCAATTACGCCGACTCCAATCTCGATTATTACGGCAACGGCCTGATCGCCTCTGAGGAGATGATCGCAAAGAGCCCGGATCAGGTGAAGGCCTTCGTCCGCGCCACCATCAAGGGCATGAAGGACGCCTTCGCCAATCCTGCGGAAGCCGCCACCATCATGGCGAAGTATCAGAAGGAGCTCGCACCTGCCGTGATCGAAGGCGAGACCAGGCTGGTGAAGGAACTCGCGGAGGTGAAGGGATCGCTCGGCCATATCGAGCCGAAGAGCATCGCCAGCACCGTCGATGTGATGTCGGCCAACTTCACGCTGAAGAATCCCGTGAAGCCGGAAGACCTGTTTGCGCCGGGCTTCATCGACTGATGACGGCGATCCCCGCACACAATGATGCGCCGTCGCGGACTGCCGCGGCGGTGGTTCCTGCGATCGACCTCAAGGGCGTCACCAAGACCTATCCCGGCAAAGGCGGCAACGCGACCCATGCACTCGGCCCGGTCGATCTGCGCATCGATCCCGGCAGTTTCGTCTCGGTGGTCGGCCCATCAGGCTGCGGCAAGTCCACGCTGCTGCGCCTCGTTGCCGGGCTGGAAATGCCCGACACCGGCACCATGCAGCGCTATGGCACGCCGCTCGACGGCCCATCGCATGAAGTGGGCATCGTGTTTCAGGAGCACGTGCTGTTTCCATGGACCAGCGTGCTCGACAACGTATTGCTTCCCGCCGACGTGCTGGCGCTGCCGAAAGCCGCCGCGCGCGAGCGGGCGCTGAAGCTGCTCGAACTCACCGGCCTGAAGGATTTCGCCCATCAGCGCCCGCAGGCACTGTCCGGCGGCATGAAGCAGCGCGCCGCCTTCTGCCGCGCCATGATCTCCGATCCGCGCCTGCTACTTCTCGACGAACCCTTTGGCGCGCTCGACGCGCTCACCCGCGAGGAATTGTCGCTCGAACTCTCGCGCCTCTGGCAGGAGCTGGGCCGCGCCGCGCTGCTCATCACCCATGACATCGAGGAGGCGATCCTGCTCGGTGACCGGGTGCTGATCATGTCGGAACGCCCCGGCACCATCCGTGCCGACATCACCATCGACCTGCCGCGTCCGCGCGATGCCGACACCGTGAAGCTGCCGCGCTTCCAGGAGATCAAGAACCAGATCCGCGACATCATCTTCAACCGGGCATCGACATGACCTCGCGTTTCATCGACCGCGCCGCGACGCCGCTAATCTATCTCGGCCTGCTGATTGGCTGGGAGCTGATCTGCGATACGTTGAAAATCCCGACATGGATTCTGCCTGCCCCGTCGGAGATCTATGCATCCGCGGTGAAATGGGCGCCTGAACTCGCATCGAACACCATCGTCACGCTGCGCGAGACCGTGCTCGGCTTCGTCTTAGCCATAGCCCTGTCGCTGCCGCTGGCGATCGTGATCAGCCTCAATCCGCTGGCGCGCCGGATCATCTATCCGATCCTGCTCGGCCTGCAGTCGGTGCCGAAGGTCGCCGTGGCGCCGCTGATCATCCTGTGGTTCGGTCTCGCTGAATGGCCCAAAATCATCGTCGTCGTGCTGGTCTGCTTCTTCCCGATCCTCGTGAACATGGTCGCCGGCTTCGAGGCCGCACCAAAGACCATGCTCGATCTGATGCGCTCGCTCGGCGCTTCGCCGCACACGGTGTTCCGCCGGCTGCGCATTCCCGTGGCGCTGCCGCACTTCTTCACCGGCTGCAAGGTGGCGGTCACCTTCGCCGTGATCGGCGCCGTGATCAGCGAATTCGTCGCGGCGCAGGACGGGCTCGGTTACCTGATCCTGACCTCCACCGCGCAGTCGCAGACGCCACTCGCTTTCGCCGCCATCGCATTGCTCACCGTGCTGAGTATTGCGCTCTTCCACGGCATCGAGTTTATCGAGAAGCGTGTGATCGACTGGACGCCGTGACGCCATGACTGACGAGACATCGAAACCGCCCTCGCGCCGCCCGACGCGCGCCCGCGCAGCGATGCGCGAACAGGTCGATGCGATCTTCGCGCAGTGGCAGGCGGAACGGCCGGATATCGATCCGAGCCCGGTGCACATCTACGGCCTGATCGGCCGCATCCAGATGCAATGCACGGCGCTGATCGACGAGGCGCTGGCACCGTTCGAACTGACCCGCGGCACTTATGACGTGCTGACGGCGCTGCGCCGCGCCGGCGCGCCCTACAGCCTGTCGCCGAAGCAGATCGCCCAATCGCTGCTGCTGTCAGGCGCCGGCCTGACCAGCCGGCTCAATAAGCTGGAAGCGCAGAACTACCTAGCGCGGCTGCCGGAGCCGAATGATCGCCGCACGCTGCGTGTTCAGCTCACCTCAGCGGGCGAGGCCGTCATCAACGAAGCGATTCCGCGGGTGTTCGACGTGCAGCGGGAGTTGTTGGCACCGCTCGGCCCGGAGGGGCAGCAGCGGCTGATGCAGGAGCTGATGCGTTTTGCAGATGTGATCGACGGGCGGTCGAGCGAAGTGAAAGCGGACGCTGGGTCGGTTGGGGAATAATCTTCCGCCTTTAACACAGTCATTCCGGGGACGGACCGACGCCGCAGGCGGCGGGACGGAGCCCGGAATCTCGACATGGGAGTCTTCGTAGAGCAAAGCATCTCGGGATTCCGGGTTCGCGTGCGGCTTGCGCCGCCCGCGCCCCGGAATGACGAGAGTGTGGTGGCGCGCGCCTTCCGCTTACGCCTTGCCGCCCGAACCCTTGCGGGTGTCGTTGACCCAGCTCTTCGCGCCGGTGGCGAGAATGCCGCTGTCGTTGAGCAGCGTCACCAGCTTGAAGCCCATGCCGATGTTCTTGGCGGCGCCGGCGGGACCCGAGCAGTGGATGCCCGGATTGAGGCCGCGCTTGTCGCATTCCTTGATCAGCTTGTCGTAGATCTTGAGGATCTCCGGCTCTTCGCGGTCGAGCTTCGGCACCAGGCCGTAGGAGAAGCCGAGGTCGGACGGCCCGACATAGACGCCGTCGATGCCTTCGACATCGAGAATGGCTTCCATGTTGTCGACCGCGGTCTTGGTTTCCAGCATCGGCAGGCAGATGATGTCGGCATTGGCCGTCTTCTGATAGTCGCCGGCGCCGCCATACATGCCGGAACGGATCGGACCGTTCGAGCGCGTGCCGCGCGGCGGATACTTGCAGTACTGAACGAAGTTCTCGGCTTCTTCCTTGGTGTTGACCATCGGACAGATCACGCCATAGGCGCCGCCATCGAGCACCTTGCCGATGATGCCGGGCTCATTCCATGGCACGCGGACCATCGGCGTCACCGGATGCGCACCCATCGCCTGGAAGCACTCCACCATCGACATATAGTCCTGCACGCCGTGCTGGATATCGACGGTGACGCTGTCGAAACCGCACTGCGCCATCACTTCCGCAGAGAAGCCCGACGGAATCGCGAGCCAGCCGTTGACGGCAACCTTGCCCGCCTTCCAGATTTCCTTGACTTTGTTTGCCATCGTCGATGGTCCTTCTTTTGGTTGGTAGTGATGACTTGAGTGCAGCAGAGTTGAGTTCGAGAAATTACGACGTCGCCTTCTTCACGGCGTCTTCGCTGACGCCGACGTCGCGTGCAGTCTGCACGATGGCAGCCCAGGTCTCATCCGGCAATGGCACGCCATTCGCGGTACGCTCGGCGCGAGTCTTCGCTTCGTTGTCGCCGGGGATCAGAACCGCATCGACGCCGGCGGCCGGCTTGGCGCTCTTGAAGAAGTCGACGTAACGCGCGACTTCGCCGTCGAAGAAGTTCGCGGGGTCGATCACCTTCGGATCGATATAGATCGAGAACATGCCATTGGCGAATGGCCGATCATACTTGGTGGCACCGTTGCCGGTGAGCGCTCCGCCGAGCAGTTCGCAGATCAGCGCGAGGCCGGAGCCCTTGTGATCGCCGAAGGCGCGGATCGCGCCGGTGCCCTTGGAGTGATCGCGCGGACCTTGCATCTCATGCGGGCCGTAAAGCAGCGCCGGGTCTTCGCTCAGCGTGCCATCGGGCGCAATCAACGCGCCCTTCGGCAGCTTCTTGCCGCCGCGCGAGGCGACCAGCACCTTGCCTTCGGCGACAACCGAGGTCGCGAAATCCAGCACCACCGGCATCTGTCCGGGACGCGGAATGCCGACGCAATAGGGCGCGGTGGAGAGACGGCGCTCGACACCGCCATAGGGCGCGACCAGCACGGAGCCTGCCGCGGTGACAAAATGGATCGAGACCAGGCCCTCGGCCGCGGCCATCTCGGCCCAGTCGCCGATGCGGCCGATGTGACCGGAATTCTTGGTGGCGATGGCGGAGAGACCAGCCGCCTTGCACTTCTCGATGCCGAGCTTGACCGCCTGCGGGCCGACTGTCTGGCCATAGCCGAAGCGGCCATCGACGACGGCGAGCGATGGCGTATCGACAGGGATTTCGATGGTCTGGTTCGGGGTGATCATCCCGTTATTGCGCCAGCGGATATAGACGGGCACGCGGATGACGCCGTGGCTGTCATGGCCGGTGAGGTTCGCGGTGGTGAGATAGGTCGCGATGCGCCGGGCTTCTTCCGGAGAAGAGTCGGCATGGCTGAAAACGTCGGCAACGAAATCGATGAGCTTGTTGACTTGAACTGTAACCATGGCGGGACATTCGTCCTTGTTGATGGGCAGCGGGGCCGTCGGGCAAGACCCTCAATGGGCCGCAAGACCCGCTGCAGGTTTGCCATGACCGCCGAGATAGGCGGCCGCGATGGCCTCGTTGGCCCAGAGATCCTCCGGCTTGCCGCCAAGCACGATACGGCCGGTTTCCAGCACGTAACCCTGATCGGCGACGGATAGTCCCATGCGCGCATTTTGCTCCACAAGCAAGACCGTGGTGGAGAGGCGGATTTCCGTGATGATGCGGAACACCGCCTGTACGATGACCGGCGCGAGGCCGAGCGACGGCTCGTCCAGGAGTAGCAACCGCGGCTTGGCCATCAGGCCGCGGGCGACCGCCACCATCTGCAACTGACCGCCAGACAGCGTCCAGCCGAGCGCACCAGAGAATTTCCGTATGTCGGGAAACAGGTCGAACATCGCGTCGGCTTCACCAGACAATTCGGCCTTGCTCGCTTTGCGATTGGAGCCGCCAAGCATGATGTTCTCTTTCACCGTCAGGCCGGGAAATACCCGCCTGCCCTCCGGCACATGGGAGATGCCCATCCGCACGATGGCTTCCGGGCCCAAACCTGCGATCGACTTGCCGTCGAACAGGATGTCGCCCGAGGCCGGCTTGGCGAGACCGGAGATCGCACGCAGCGTGGTCGACTTGCCGGCGCCGTTGGCACCGAGCAGCGTCACCACCTGCCCTTCCTCGACATTGAACGACACACCGCGGAGCGCGACGATTTCGCCGTAACGGACATTGAGATCGTTGATTTCAAGCAGCGGCATCAGTCTGTTCCGAGATAGGCCGAGACGACGTCGGGATGGCGGAGCACCGCCATCGACTCGCCATCGGCAATGCGCCGTCCGAAATTCAGCACGGTGATGTGCTGCGCTGCTTCCGACACCAGCGTCATGTCGTGATCGATGATCAGGATGGTCAGCCCCTGCGCGGCGATGCGCTTGAGCAGTTCATGCAGTTCGAGCTTCTCGGTCGAGTTCAGACCGGCGGCGGGCTCGTCGAGCAACAGCAGCGTCGGGTTCGCCGCCAGTGCGCGCGCGATCTCGATGAGGCGCTGATGGCCGTAGGAGAAGCTGGAGATCAACTCCATGGCGCGCGGGCCGAGGCCAACGAAAGTGAGTGCCGCCAGCGCCCGCTCGGTCAGCGCGGCTTCATCGCCCTTGCCGGTGAGCGTATTGCCCGGCCGCTCGGCGCCGATGATGACGTTTTCCAGCGCGGTCATCGAGCGGAACAGGCGGATATTCTGGAAGGTGCGGCCGAGCCCCGCCGCTGCGCGCAGATGCGGCGGCATCGTGGTGACGTCGGTGCCGTCCAGCACCACCTTGCCCGAGGTCGCATTGTAGAGACCCGACAGCACATTGAGCGTCGTGGTCTTGCCGGAGCCGTTGGGGCCGATCAGCGCATGCACGCCGCCGCGGCGCACGGATATGTCGACCTGATCGACGGCTTTCAAACCGCCGAAGTGTTTCGACAGGCCGGTGACTTCGAGCACCATGTCACCGCCGGTCGCCGCCGGCCTGAGCTGCAGCGGCGCGCTGGTCACAGCCACCTTCTTGCTGCTTCGCATGCGATCATAGGCCGCGGTGACGAAGCCCCAGATGCCGTCGGGCATGAAGCGGATGATCAGGATCACCGACAAGCCGTAGATCGCCAGATAGAGGCCCGGCACGCTCTTGAGGAAGCGCAGCCATTCCGGAATGAGGATCAAGAGACCCGTGCCGATGGCCGAGCCGATCGGCGACGCCACGCCGCCGAGTAGCGACATGGTCAGGAACACGATGGATTCGGCGAAGGAGAACTGATCCGGCGAGATATAGGCGAAGCCGCCGGCGAACAGACCGCCGCCGAGCCCGCCGAGCACGGCCGATATGGCGAAGGCATAGACCTTGGTGCGGAACACATCGATGCCGTTGACGCCGGCGGCGAGTTCATTGTCGCGCACCGCGCGCATGGCGCGGCCAAGCCGCGTCTCCGGCAGATGCCAGACGATGTAACCGACCAAAGCGAGCATCGCGACGCAGAAAGCGAGATAGGACTGCGACGACAGGAACAGCGACGGACGCCCGATCTTCGACACGCCGTCCGGCCCCTTGGTGAGCCAGATCGCATTGATCATCACCAGCGTGACAATCTGCTGGAACGAGATCGTCACCATCGCGAGGTAATGGCCGCCGAGCCGTAGCGTCGACAGGCCGAGCACCGCGCCGGCGACGAGTGCCATCACGCAGCCCGCCACCAGACACAGCCAGTAGCTGAGCTGATAGTCCGTGGTGCCGATACCGACCGCATAGGCGCCGAAGCCGAAGAACGCCGCCTGCGCCAGATTGATCTGGCCGCACAGGCCGAGCACCACCGACAGGCCGAACACGGCGATGGCGAAAGTGGTGGCCTGCATCAGGATGTTGAGGATGTAGCCGTCGAACTGCATCGACGCGGCGAGGAAGACCACGATAGCCGCGCCGATGAAATACGGCGCGTGACGCAGCAGCAGCGGTTTCGGACGCGTGATGACTACTGCCGGGATGTTGTCGCTGGAGGTGCTCATGCTTTCTCCGCGACACGTTCGCCGAAGATGCCCTGCGGACGGAACACCAGGAACAGCACCAGCACGAGGAAGGCGAAGCCATCCTTGTAGGGTACGGAGATATAGGCGGCGCCGAACGTCTCGATGATCCCGAGCGCGAGACCGCCGATGATGGCGCCGGTGACATCGCCGAAGCCGCCGATGATGGTGGCCGCAAACGCCTTCAGCGCGATGGTGGAGCCCATCTGGATCGAGACGAACAGGATCGGCGCGACCAGAAGCCCGGCGAGACCGCCGAGCACGGCCGAATAGATGAAGGTGACCATGATCATGGTGGA
The DNA here is from genome assembly GCF_900108575.1 of Tardiphaga sp. OK245. NCBI lineage: Bacteria > Pseudomonadati > Pseudomonadota > Alphaproteobacteria > Hyphomicrobiales > Nitrobacteraceae > Tardiphaga > Tardiphaga sp. OK245. Next base: position 332,378 of record NZ_FNWZ01000001.1, read on the forward strand.
AACGGAAATGCCGAGCAGCGACGCCATCTCCTTGTCCTGCGATGTCGCCTGCAGCTTCTTGCCGATCATCGTGTGTTCGAAGAACCAGTAGTTGAAGATCACCAGCGCAATGGTGACCACGATGATCAGCAGATACTGGCTGTCGAGATAGACCGGACCGAGCTGGATGCCTGGCGTGTCGAACCAACCCGGCAGCACCTGCGGCTGCGGGCCATACAGCGCCAGCACGCCATTGGCCATCAGGATCGAGGCGCCGATGGTGGCGATGATCACAGGCAGATAGGTGCGGTGGCGCAGCGGATAATAGACGCCGAGATTGAAGATGACGCCGATGACCGCCATGCCGGCGAGCGCAATAATGAAGGACAGCCAGTAAGGCAGTTCCAGATCGACGGCGCAGACCACCATGAGATAGGCGGCGACCATCGAGAACTCGCCCTGCGCAAAATTGACGACATTGGTGGCGCGGAAGATCAGCACGAAGCCCAGCGCCACCAGCGCATAGACGGCTCCGATGCCGATTCCCGTAAACAGTAATTGCAGTACCAGATCCATCAGGCGTGCTCGGTGGGAGGTGATTTTGCCAAGAACTCGTCATTCCGGGATGCGCCCGCTTGGGCGCAGACCCGGAATCTCGACATGGTGAGCGCGGCAACAGGCGCTGAACATTTCGGGATTCCGGGTTCGCGATCGCCTGACGGCGCTCGCGCCCCGGAATGACAATTGTGTGGCGGGTTCACGCGCGGAAGACGCGCGTGCCCCGGGATGACGATTTAGGCCGTCGGAAGACGGCCCTCACCGTCAATTATCGAATTCGATGTGCTTGTCGAAGACGATGTTGCCCTTTTCGTTCTTCACGATGTTGTAGCCGTGCAGACCGTCGCCGTTCTTGTCGAAGTTGTATTCGCCTTCGGCTCCCGGATATTTCTTGACCGTGAGAATCGCCTCGCGGATCTTCTGCGGATCGGTCGAGCCGGCATTCTTGATCGCCGTTGCCAGCACGTTGATCGCATCATATGGCCAGGAGCTCTGGTTATCCGGTGCAACCTTGTAGGCATCGCGATAGGCCTTGCCGAAGGCCTTCGACGCCTCGGAGGAATCTTCCGCGTAATCGGCGACGCCATAGGTGCCGTAGAGCGCGGGGCCGGCGAGCTTCAATGCCGTGACATTGACGATCGAGGGCGAGCCCACCCACGGAATGTTGACGCCGAGTTGGCGGAGCTGGCGGGCAAAAATGCCGAGATCGTTTTCGAAGGTGAAATAGGAACCGAGAATATCGGCGCCGGACTGCTTGATCGCCAATACGACAGGCGTGAAATCCTGGCTCTGATTGGCATAGCCCTGATCGAGCGCGACGGTTGCACCCAGCGGCCCGAGCGCTTCGGTCAGTGCCTTGCCGCCCGCGGTGCCGAACGCATCGGTCGAATGCAGCACGGCCCACTTCTTCTTGTCGAGATTCTTGACGCCATATTCGGCGATGACGCGGCCGGAATAGCTGTCATTCGGACGGAAACGGAACAGCCAGGGATTGCCGAGCTTGGTGAGGTTGGGATCGGTGCCGCCGAACATCACCGGCTTGCCGAGCTTGAGCACGTCAGGCGCCATCGCATGCACCTGAGTCGAACGGATCGAGCCGAGGAAACCGACGATGTCGGGATTGGCAGCAAGCTTGGAGAAGGCCAGCACGATGCCGGGATTGGTGGTCTGGTCGTCCTCGATGATCAGTTCGATCTGTTTGCCGAGGATGCCGCCTGCCTTGTTGATGGCCTCGACTGCGAGCTTGGCGCCGCCGGTGGCATATTTGCCCGCTTCGGCGGCCGGCCCCGTAATCGGCGCGCACATGCCGATCTTGATCGTTCCGCCGCCCTGGGCGCGCGCGCTGCCAATGATGTAGGGGGCGGTCAGACCAGCGGCCAATCCTGCCGTGAATCCACGTCTCGTGAGCGTCATCGTTCTCTCCCTAAGAGGCCGGACTTGAGCGCCAGCCTTCTTTTGATGGCGGGAGTTGAGCGAAAAATTCTTCTCCTGTCTACAGCCCAGCGAAATTCGTACGACGAATTAACGCTCGCGTGACGTGCGACGGCCTTGCCGCAAAAATATGCAGATCAGTTATTCACCAGCGTCATCGTCTTCCGCCCCATCGGCAGCTGGCATGGCCAGCAGCGCAGCTTCCAGCTCATGCAACAGGGCCTGCAGGTCGGACAATTTGCGCGCGCCGAAGCGCTTCGTCATCTCGGCATAGATTGCCTCCGATGTGGGCGCGACAGCCTCGATCAATTTCAATCCCTTTGACGTGATCGAAACAATGCTGCGGCGCAAATCGGCCTTCAGCAGCCGCCGTTCGATCAGCTTGCGCCCTTCGAGATCGCGCAGGATGCGCGACAGGCTCGGCCCCAGCAGGAAGGCGACACGCGCGAGTTCCGTCACCTCGATCTCGCCCGACGCCGCGAGCGCGCGCAGGATGCGCCATTGCTGTTCGGTGAGATCATGCGCGCGCAGCGATGGCCGAAAATGTCGCATCACCGATTCCCGCGTTCGCAGCAGCGACATCGGCAGCGACTGCGAGAAGTCGCGCATCGGGATTTTCGCAGCGACCTTGGCGGCGGTCCGTGGCTTTGATGCTGTCGTCATGATCGCCTCTATAGGATGATTCTGGCGCATCCCAGTGTGCAACGCACAATCGAATTGTCACGGCCGGGGTTTGATCGCAACAACTTAACATGTTAATCGGTTTTCCGCGCGGCTTTTCTGCGCGGGATGACGACGCGATGGCACTCACCTATTCAGACATATCAAGCGCGGCGCAGCGCCTGCATCACGCCGAGAAGACGCGGACGCAGATCCGTCAACTATCGCTGGATCATCCCGGCATGACCATCGACGATTCCTACGCGATTCAGAAAGCCTGGATTGCAATCAAGACCGGTGAAGGCCGCATCGTGCGCGGCCACAAGATCGGCCTCACCTCCAAGGCAATGCAGAGCGCGCTGAATATCGACGAGCCGGATTCCGGCGTGCTGCTCGACGACATGTTCTTCGCCGATGGCGGCATCGTTCCCACCGATCGCTTCATCGCAACCCGGGTCGAGGCCGAGCTGGCTTTCGTGATGAAGACGCGGCTCACAGGCCCGGATTGCACGATGTTCGACGTGCTCAATGCCACCGACTTCGTGGTCCCGGCACTCGAGATCCTCGACACGCGTGTCGAGCGCGTCGATGCCGCAACCAAAGCCACGCGAAAGATCTTCGACACCATCGCCGACAATGCGGCGAATGCCGGGATCGTGCTCGGCGGCCGGCCGATGCGGCCGCTGGAGACTGACCTGCGCTGGGTCGGCGCCATGTGCCATCGCAACGGCCAGCTCGAAGAAACCGGCCTGGCCGCTGGTGTGCTGAATCATCCCGCCACCAGCGTCGCCTGGCTGGCCAACAAGATCGCGCCGCATGGGCTAGCGCTGGAACCCGGCCAGGTCGTTCTCGCCGGCTCGTTCATTCGCCCCATCGAGACCCGCAAAGGCGACACGATCCAGGCGGACTATGGCCCATGGGGCACCGTGAGCTGCTACTTCGGCTGAACAGGGATCACGCACCATGCCGCATTTCACCATCGAATATTCGGCCAATCTCGACGGCGCGATCGATATCAGCGCGCTCTGCGAGGTCATCCGCAATGCTGCGGTGCAGACCGGCATCTTTCCGCTCGGCGGCATCCGCGTCCGCGCGATCCGCTGCGAGCATTATGCCATCGCCGACGGCCGCGCCGGCCTCAGCTTTCTCGATATCCTGCTGCGGATCGGCGAAGGCCGCTCGCTCGAGGCTCGCCAGACAGCCGGTGCGCATATCTTCGATGTGGTCTCGACCCATCTCGACAATGTTTTCGCCGGCGGCCGATTTGCGCTGTCCTTCGACATGCAGATCAACGACAGCGCGACGAGCTGGAAGCGCAATCCCATTCACGACCTGCTGAAAGCCGAGGCCAACAATGGCTAAGACCCCTGCCGATCCCGCCGCTGTCCTTCAGGCCAACACCGAGCGCGCCGCGCCGCTGCTGAAGAAGCTCTCGGTCGACGGTATCGGCAATATTATCGATGGCCGGATCGTGCCGTCATCGTCGGGTGAGGTGTTCGAAACGACGTCGCCCATCGATGGCACCGTGCTGGCACAGGTCGCGCGCGGCACGGCAGCGGATATCGACAGTGCCGCCAAGGCCGCCCATCGCGCCTTCAAGGAATGGCGCGACATGGCGCCGACTGCGCGCAAGAAGCTGCTGCACCGCGTCGCCGATGCCATCGAGGACAATGCCGACGACATCGCTGTGCTGGAATGTATCGACACCGGCCAGGCGCATCGCTTCATGGCCAAGGCCGCGATCCGCGGCGCCGAGAATTTCCGCTTCTATGCCGACAAATGCCTGGAGGCGCGCGACGGCCAGAACATGCCGGCGGATGAGCACTGGAATGTCTCGACCCGCGTGCCGATCGGCCCGGTCGGCGTCATCACGCCGTGGAACACCCCGTTCATGCTGTCCACCTGGAAGATCGCGCCGGCGCTGGCTGCCGGTTGCACGGTGGTGCACAAGCCGGCCGAATGGTCGCCGGTCACGGCGGATCTCCTCGCAAAGCTCGCGAAGCAGGCCGGACTTCCCGACGGCGTGCTGAACACCGTGCACGGCTTCGGCGAAGAATCCGGCAAGGCGCTAACCGAACACCCGGCCATCAAGGCCATCGCCTTTGTCGGCGAAAGCGCCACCGGCTCCGCGATCATGGCGCAGGGTGCGCCGACCCTGAAGCGCGTGCATTTCGAACTCGGCGGCAAAAATCCGGTGATCGTGTTCGATGATGCGGACCTCGACCGCGCGCTCGATGCCGTGGTGTTCATGATCTACTCGCTGAATGGCGAGCGCTGTACCTCGTCCAGCCGGTTGCTGGTGCAGGCGAGCATTGCCGATACATTCATCGAGAAGCTCACGGCCCGCGTGCAGGCACTGAAGGTCGGGCATCCGCTCGATCCCAGAACCGAAGTCGGCCCGCTGATCCATGCGCGGCATCATGCCAAGGTGTGCAGCTATTTCGACATCGCGCGGCAGGACGGCGCGACCATCGCCGTCGGCGGCAAACCATATGACGGCCCTGGCGGCGGGCATTATGTGCAGCCGACGCTGGTGACCGGCGCGCACAAGGACATGCGCGTGGCACAGGAGGAAGTGTTCGGCCCGTTCCTCACGGTGATCCCCTTCAGCAACGAAGCCGAAGCCATTGAGATCGCCAATGCCGTGCAATACGGCCTCACCGGCTATGTCTGGACCAATGATGTGGGCCGCGCGCTGCGCGTGGCCGACGCGCTGGAGGCCGGCATGATCTGGCTCAATTCAGAAAATGTCCGCCACCTGCCGACGCCATTCGGCGGCATGAAAGCCTCCGGCATTGGAAGGGATGGCGGGGATTATTCGTTCGAGTTCTACATGGAAACCAAACACATCTCGCTGGCGCGCGGGACGCATAAGATACAGCGCCTCGGTATCTAGACTGTCATTCCGGGGCACGTGCGCCCTTACGCACGTGAACCCGGAATCTCGTGCGGTTCATCCCCCTCTGAACCGCCCGGCATCGAGAAGTGATGAACATATCGGGATTCCGGGTTCACGTGCGCTAGTGCGCACGCGCCCCGGAATGACGAGATAAAAACGCAGGAAACGCCCATGCCCGTGCCGACCCACGTGTTCGATCCGCCCTTCAACATCCTGCGCTCCAGCCACGTCGTGCTGGATGTCACTGATCTCAAGGCCAGCCGCGCATTCTATGAGAACGCCGTCGGCCTGCATGTCGAGGACGCCGACAGCGACACCGTCTATCTGCGCGCCGTCGAGGAGCACCAGCATCACTCGCTGGTGTTGCGCAAGGCGGCAACATCAGCTTGCCATCGGCTGGGCTTCCGCGTCGCCAGCGAGAACGATCTCGACAAGGCCGCCGCCTGGTTCGCTGCCAACGGCATTGTCTACTCCTTCGTCGAGCGCCCGTTCCAGGGCCGCACGATGCATGTCACCGATCCGTTCGGCTTCCAGATCGAACTCTATGCAACCATGGAGAAGCGCCCGCATCTGCTGCGCCGCTTCGACCTTTACAAGGGTTGCCATCCACAGCGGCTCGATCACTTCAACGTCTTCGCCGCCGAGGTGCAGGACACCGTCGACTTCTATGCGCGGCTCGGCTTCCGGCTGACCGAATATGGCGAGGAGGACGGCGAAGGCGGCCGCATCGCCGCTGCCTGGATGCATCGCAAGGGCAATGTCCACGACTTCGCCATCACCAATGGCAAGGGGCCGCGGCTGCATCATTTCGCCTATTGGGTGCCGACCGCGATGAACATCCTGCATCTTTGCGACGTCATGGCGTCATCGGGCTATCTGAAGAACCTGGAGCGTGGCCCCGGCCGCCACGGCATCTCCAATGCGTTCTTCCTCTATGTCAGGGATCCCGACGGCCATCGCCTCGAACTCTACACGTCAGACTACCAGACCATGGACACCGACCACGAGCCCCTGCGCTGGTCGCTGAAGGACCCGCGCCGCCAGACCCTGTGGGGCGCGCCTGCGCCAAGGTCATGGTTCGAACAGGGTTCGCCATTCAATGGGCAGGCCGTGCGTGAGCCGGCGTTTGTAGCGGATGTGACGATTGCGGATTGAGTGTGAGATGATGATGGGTGGTGACGTGATACGCACCGTCGACATATTTTCCCTCCCCCTTGCGGGGAGGGTCGGCCGAACGAAGCGATGCGAAGCATCGCTGACGTGGAGGCCGGGGTGGGGGTGCCCCACGCTCCGACGTCACGTGGGGCACCCCCACCCGACCGGCCCAATAAGAAGAATTGGGCCGGCCACCCTCCCCTCCCTGCACAGCTTCGCTGTGCTTGGGGGGAGGAATCATCGGAGCGTCGCGGCAATATCGGAGCGCAACCTATGACCCACTCCCGCCTCGCCACCTTCACCGTCAACGGAGTCCTGAAATACGGCGCCGTCACTGACGATGGGATCGTCGATCTGTCGGCGCGCTACGGCGGGGATTATCCGACGCTGCGCGAGGCCATCGCCCATGGCGCCTTGCATCGCCTCGCCGATGCCGCGGCCAACCAGCCTGCGGATTTTGCACTGGAGAGCATCACCTGGCAGCCGCCGATCCCCGCACCGGAAAAGATCATCTGCATCGGCGTCAACTATCCGGACCGCAACGCCGAATACAAGGACGGTCAGGACGCGCCGAAATATCCGAGCATGTTCATGCGCACGCCGCGCTCCTTCGTCGGGCATGAGGCGCCGCTGGTGCGGCCGCGCGTATCCAGGCAGCTCGACTATGAAGGCGAAGTGGTGCTGGTGATCGGCAAGGCCGGACGCCACATCGCCGAGGGCGATGCGCTGGACCACATCGCCGCCTTGACGCTCTGCAACGAAGGCACCATCCGCGACTGGGTACGCCACGCCAAGTTCAACGTTACGCAAGGCAAGAATTTCGACTCCACCGGCAGCCTCGGGCCATGGATCGTGCCCTATAGCGACGAAAGCCAGATCGCTGACATCCGCCTCACCACGCATGTCAACGGCGAGCTGCGGCAGGACGATCGCACCTCGCGGCTGATGTTCGGCTTCCGCTATCTCCTGAGCTATATCTCGACCTTCACGACCCTCGTGCCCGGCGACGTGATCGTCACCGGCACGCCGACCGGCGCCGGTGCGCGCTTCGATCCGCCACGCTATCTTGTCCCCGGCGATGTAATCGAGATCAAGGCGGACGGCATCGGCACGCTGCGCAATGGCGTCGTCGACGAACACTAACGGATTGGAATACGCATGACTGTTCTCACCGGTGGCGAAGCCATCGTAAGCGGGCTCAAGGCACATGGCGTTGATACGGTGTTCGGCCTGCCCGGCGCGCAGGTCTATGGTCTGTTCGACGCCTTTCATCAGGCGAAGCTGAACGTCATCGGCGCGCGCCACGAACAGGCCTGCGGCTATATGGCGTTCGGCTACGCCCGCGCCTCCGGCAAGCCCGGCGTGTTCAGCGTGGTGCCCGGCCCCGGCATTCTCAATGCCAGCGCGGCGATGCTGACCGCCTTCGGCTGCAACGAGCCGGTGATGTGCCTCACCGGTCAGGTGCCGAGTGATTACCTTGGCAAGGGCCGCGGTCATCTGCATGAGATGCCGGACCAGCTTGCGACACTCCGCAGTTTCGTGAAATGGGCCGAGCGCATCGACTATCCCGGGGACGCGCCGACCAAGGTGGCACGCGGATTTCAGGAGATGATGTCCGGCCGCCGCGGCCCCGTGGCGCTGGAAATGCCGTGGGATGTGTTCACGCAGCGCGCGGACACCGCCGCAGCGACGACGCTTGAGCCGTTCGCCGCGCCCTCGCCCGATCCTGACCGGATCAAGGCCGCAGCCGTGCTGATCAAGGCGAGTAAAGCGCCGATGATCTTTGTCGGCGCGGGCGCGATGGATGCGGGCGACGACATCCTCGCACTCGCCGAGATGATCGACGCGCCCGTGGTTGCGTTCCGCTCCGGCCGCGGCATCGTCAGCAATGCACATGAACTCGGCCTGACCATGGCGGCCGCCTATAATCTGTGGCCGCAGACCGATCTGATGATCGGCATCGGCTCGCGGATGGAATTGCCGACCACGTTCCGCTGGCCGTTCCGGCCGGAGGGGCTGAAGTCTATCCGCATCGATATCGATCCCGTCGAATTCCGACGGCTCACGGTCGATGCGCCGATCGTTGCCGATGCGACAGAAGGAACGCGCGCGCTGGTCGCCGCCGTGAGCAAGGCCGGATATACGAAGACGGCCGGGCGTCGCGAGACGATCCGCGCAGCCTCGGCGAAAGCGCAGAAAGACATCCAGGCGATCCAGCCGCAGATGGCCTATCTCGACATCCTGCGCGATGTGTTGCCGGAGAATGCCATCGTCACCGACGAGCTGTCGCAGGTCGGCTTCACCTCATGGTTCGGCTTCCCGGTCTATCAGCCCCGCACCTTCATCACCTCGGGCTATCAGGGCACGCTCGGCTCGGGCTTTCCTACCGCGCTCGGTGCCAAGGTCGCGCAGCCGGACCGGCCGGTGGTGGCCATCACCGGCGATGGCGGATTCATGTTCGCGGTGCAGGAACTGGCGACGGCCGTGCAGTTCAAGATCGGCGTGGTGACGCTGGTGTTCAACAACAATGCCTATGGCAATGTGCGGCGCGACCAGTTGCAGGTGTTCGACGGCCGCGTAGTGGCCGCCGATCTGGTCAATCCGGATTTCGTCAAGCTCGCGGAGTCATTCGGCGTCGGTGCTATCAGGGTGACGTCACCGGCGGAGTTCAAGCCGGCGCTGGAGAAGGCGCTGGCGGACGGTGGGCCGTACCTGATCGCGGTGGATGTGGTCAGGGACTCGGAAGTCAGTCCGTGGGCGTTCATTCATCCGAAGAAGCCAGCTTAACCTCTCCCCGCTCTGCGCGGGGAGAGGTCGACCGGCGTAGCGCAGCGAAGCCGGTCGGGTGAGGGGCGAGGCAAGAAAGAGGACACATGTTCAACCTCTCGGATCGAAGATGTGCGATCCGAGAGGAATAGTTCGCAGCGACTGCAGTGGATGCCCCTCACCCGCCGCGCCCCTCGATGCTGCGCATCGAAAGGCGCGTCGACCTCTCCCCGCAAATGCGGGAGAGGTTAGTACGCCCCGGAACGACGAGTTTATTGTTTGACCGGCGGATCCAGCATCGTGCATCCACCTTCCGCGATCGGGCGCATGATGTCTTCGGCCTTCACCTTGCCCTTGATGCTCAGCAGGTCCCACTCGCCCTTGACCTCCGACGGCTTCTTCACTTCTGCCAGCAGCATGTCATTCATCAGCCGGCCGTCCTCGCGTACGCGGGCGCCCGGCGCGAAGAAATCGTCGACCGGCATCGCCTTCATCTGACGCATCACCTTCAACCCGTCATTCTCGTTGGCGGCTTCCGCAGCGCGCAGATAATGTTTCACGGCGCTATAAACGCCGGCCTGCGCATGGGTCGGCATCTTGCCGTGCTTGGCCATGAAGCGTTTGCCGAATTCGCGGCTGGCATCATCGTTGTCCCAATAATAGCCCTCAAGATACTGCACGCCCTGCGTGGCTTCGGAGCCGAGCGCCTTCACCGAGGTGAGATAGAAGATCAGCACGGCGAGCTTCTGTTTGCCCTCGCCGATCTGGAATTCGCGCGCCTGCTTGATATTGGTGACGGTGTCGCCCGAGGCATTGGCCAGCGCGATCACCTTGGCGCCGGAGGATTGCGCCTGCAGCAGGAAGGACGAGAAATCCATCGTGCCGACCGGATGCTTCACCGCGCCGAGCACCTTGCCGCCGGCAGCTTCCACCACTTTCGAGACTTCCGCCTGCATGGCGATACCGAACGCGTAATCCGCTGTGATGAAATACCAGGTATCGCCGCCCTGCTTGACCACGGCCTTGGCGATGCCCTGCGCCAGCGAATAGGTGTCGTACAGCCACATCGCGGCGGTCGGCGCGCATTGCTTGCCGAATACGTCGGCCGTGGCCGAGCCGACATGCACCAGCACCTTGCCGCGCTCGCGCGCCATGTTCTGCACTGCCAGCGAGATCGCAGAATTGCCGATGTCGAAGATCGCATCGACGCCCTGCTGATCGTAGAGATCGCGCGCCAGCGACACGCCGATATCGGTCTTGTTCTGATGATCCGGCCCGAGCAGTTTCACCGGCTGGCCACGCACCTTGCCGCCAACATCGTCGATCGCAAGCTGCGCCGCGACCACGCTGCCGGTGCCACCGGCATCGGAGAACACCGAACTCTTGTCGTTCAGCACCGCGATGGTGAGAGGTTTGGTGATGGGGTCGGCAAGCGCCGAACCGTTCAGGCAAGCAACAGCAATGGCAGCCAATATGCCCATTCGGGTCATTGTCGTTTCCTCGTTCTGGTTTTTATTGAGGAAAGCGTAATGGCGGCCGAATGCCTTGGCCAGCGAAATTTAATCGATCGATTAAATCGAATTCCGACGCGCGGAAAGCATCAGACGATTGGTATCGATGCGCTCCGCCGCTGCAGCCGAACCGCAGCGAGCGCCAGTAGTCCAGCACCGGCGACCGCCCAGCATGCGACGGGCGCCCAGTGCAGCAACGGCGCATAGTCCGGCAGCTTCTGCAATCCGCCGGCGACGGCGGCCATGCGTGCGAAGGTTGCGAGCGCGAGCGCCGAGAAGACGAGACCGATGACCTTGCCCTCGGCGCCGGTCTCGCCGATCGCCATCGCCGCCGACACCGCGCTCATCATCACGCAGCCCCATGCCGCGCCGGCGATGAATTGCGCCGCGATCAGCATGTTGAGATTCACAGCGAACTCCGCGCCGATCACCGCAAGCGCGCCGAGCAATCCGGCGGTGCCAATGACGACGATGCCGCCCTGACGCTTGACCACCGCGCTGGCCGGAAACATCGCGATGTTGAATCCGATCCAGAAGATCGGCATCAGCCATTCCAGATCGGCCGGCTTGGCGAAGCGCAGGAACATCGGCGCGCTGTTGATGCTGAAATGCAGCTGGAAGCCGAGCGCGAGAATGACCATCGCAGCGATGAACAGCATGGGCATGCGGCCGAGCGCCTTGCCTTGTGCCGGCAAAGCCTTTGCCTCGCGGGCGCTGACCTGCACGAGTCCGCGCTCGACGCGCGACAGCGCCAGCGTCACGATCAGCAAGACGACGCCGGCAAGTACGAAAGGCAGCCGCGCATCGACGCCGCGCAATGTCGTGCCGAGATAGGGCGCGAGCGCGCCGGCAACGCCATAGCCGAGCATGGCCAACGCCGCGAGAAATGGCCGCGATGGGCGCGCCGCATATTTGCCAAGCAATGTCAGCGGCGGCGCGCGCAAGGCGGAAGATGTCGCCGACCAGATCACGATCAATGCGATCAGCGCGACCTGCGCCTTCGGTCCCTGCCCGGCAACGAAAGGCAGCGCGACGAAGGCTGCACAGGACACCGCGGTCAGGATGCCGACAATGAGGCCGAGCCGGCCGACCACGCGCGCGACCCTGTCGGCAACCAGACCCATCGCCGTATCCGTAACAGTGAAGATCGCCTGATCGAGCATCAGGATGAAGATGACGACGGTCGGTGCAATGCCGGCATCGGCGGCGAGCTTCGGCAGATAGATCACATAGCTGACCCAGCCCAGCGTGAAGACCAGTTGCAGGACGGCGAGATAGATGCCCGCAGCTTTGCCGGAGACGGCTTGTGTGCCGGTTCGTTCCTGCTCGCTCATGGTCCCCTCACCCCGCCCGACCATAGAATGGTCGCGGCAGCCAAGGAAAGCGTTCAACGCGCGCCGTTCAACACGTCTTGCGGAAGGTCAGGTTGATGCGCTGGCCGCCCATGACCGGGTGCGTGCCGTCCGGCAGCGGCGCGACGCCGTGATAGGCCAGCCGCGACGGGCCGCCCCAGACCACCACATCGCCATGGGTCAGACGATAGCGCCTCGTTGGCGCGCTGCGGGTGAGACCGCCGAACAGGAATGTTGCCGGCAGGCCGAGCGAAACCGAGACGATGGGCGCGCGCAGATCGAGTTCGTCCTTGTCCTGGTGCAACGAGAGTTTGGCGCCGGGCTTGTAGCGGTTGATCAGGCACGCATCCGGCACGAAGGCCTCGAAGCCGGCCTGAACGGCAGCGCGGGCAGCGAGATCGCGAAACGATGCCGGCATTTCGGGCCATGGCTTGCCGCTCTCGGGATCGAAGGGATCGTAGCGATAGCCTGATGGATCCGAGACCCATCCGACACGGCCGCAATTGGTCATGGCGACCGACATGGTGTGACCGCCCGGCGTGACCAGATGGCGGAACGGCGCCGCCTTCACGATCATACGCAGCGCGGCGATTACATCCGGCTGTTCGGCGGCGAAGAAATTTCGCAGCAGAACGGCACCTTCGGCGAGCTCTTCGCGCGCTGGCTGATCATCCCTGATATCTGCGAACAGGTCGGTCATCGCGGTGCTTCAGTCGTCCCGTCACTTCGCATCGTGAAAGATCACCCCGAGCGTATGGCGACGGCCCGACTTCACCCGGCTGACGCCATGGCGCAGATTGACGCGATAGCTGCCGCGTGTGCCGGCAACCGGCCGGTGATGCACGGCGAACACCACGGCATCGCCCTGCCGCAAGTCTACCACTTCGGCGCGCGACTGCATGCGCGGACGCTGCTCCGTCAACACGAATTCTCCGCCGGTGAAATCCTCCGACGGCTCCGACAGCAGGATCGCGACCTGTAGCGGAAACACGTGTTCGCCATAGAGATCCTGATGCAGGCAGTTGTAGTCCCCGGCTTCATATTGCAGCAGCAGCGGCGTCGGTCGGGTCTGTCCGGCGTCGTGGCAGCGCTTGAGAAACGCGGCGTGATCGGCGGGAAAGCGCACGTCGATCCCCATCGCCTCGTTCCAGCGATTGGCGATCGTGCTCAATGGTCCGTAGAGCGCCGGACGCAGGCCGGCGATCGGATCGGGCAGCGGATAGTTGAAATATTTGTATTCGCCGCGGCCGAAGCCGTGGCGGCCCATGACGATGCGGCTGCGGAAACGGGAATCGTCGGGATAGAGCGATGCGAGGTGACGACACTCATCGGGCGTGAGCAGTTTCTCGAACACGGCACAGCCCTGGGCGTCAAGTTCGGCGCCGATGCGCTGCCAGTCGATGGCATCGACGCGCGCCTGCGGCGCGTCATTGTTTTCTGGGCGCTTCTTCGCGAGTGAAACCATGTCATCGCCTCCGTCATCCGGCCGCGATCATGTTGTCATGGCCTGTTGGCCATTTTGGGGAGATGGGCGGGTGAAGCCACCCGATTTCCGGGCAACTAACCTCTCCCCGCTCTTTGCGGGGAGAGGTCGGACGGCGAAGCCGGCCGGGTGAGGGGCGAGGCAGGAGAGAAAAGACAGGCGCAGAACTATCGGATCGAAGGACGGGAGACCCGGGAGCGCGCGCGCGTGGTGACGACGGTGACCGCCCCTCACCCGCTCCGGCTGCGCTGCGCTTCGCCGGATCGACCTCTCCCCGCAATGCGGGGAGAGGTTAAGAACCTCAGCCCACCACCGGCAATGTCTTCACATCATAGCCATGGCTAATCTTGCGCTTCAGCACGGGATCTTCGATCTCGTAATCAAAACGCTCCGCCGGTCGGATGCCGCCCTTGGCGGCGAAGGTGCCGCCGAACATGGCGGTGCCGTCGGGCAGCTTGTCGCTGTCAAAGCCCTTCTTGATCAACTCGGCCACCGGCAGCATGCCGCTGAGCAGACCCTCCTGATACAGCACCTTCTCGCCCTTGATGGTGGCCCAGGAGCGCAGGATGATCTGGTCCCAATGGGGAAGCAGTTCGGACAGTTCCCACACCACCGGCGCGATCGGCTTGTCGCACATCTGCTTCGACACAGTGATGTTGTAGGTCTCGACCTTGCGGTCGGTATGGTCGGAGCCGACGCCGACATAGGTCTTGCCGCCTGACGCAATCAGGCAGAACTCGACTTCGCCCGACGAATTCTCGTCGGTGCATTCGATCATGCCATCGGTGGTGAAACGGCGCGCCGAGCAGCGGTAGTAGATCGGCGTCGAGGCCGGCGGCGCGATGCCGAGCGCCTCGAGTTCCTTGATGTGATGATCGCGCGCGACGGGATCGCGGCCGGTCCAGCCGGCGATGACGCCCTGCGTGATCTTGAGCGTCAGCGGCGACTTGGTGCCTTTTGCGTCCAGCGTGAACGCGATCTCGGTGGTCATGCGTGTATCCTCAGGTTTCAGAGATTAACCGCGAACGGTGGTTTCAATGCCCGCAGCGAGTTCGAAGATGCGACGGTCGGCGCCGCCGGCGGCTGCCAGCATCAGGCCGACGGGCGCTTCGTCCTTTGCGTGGATCGGCAGCGAGATGGCGCAGCCGTCGATCATGTTGATTAGCGTGCAGTTGCGCAGCGCCATCAGGTTCTGCTTCGAGAACACCTTGTCGTCAGCCATGTCGGCAATCGACGGCGGCGTGATCGCGCAGGTCGGCAGCACCAGCGCATCGTAAGGCGCGATGCGCTTTTCAGTGCGTGCGATCAGCGAGCGGCGCATCGGCAGCAGATCGAGATAGTCGGCGGCATTCTGGGTCTCGCCGCGCTGGATGCGCAGCGCAACGCGGGGATCATAGACGTCGCCCTTGCTGGCGAGCAGATAGCGATGCCAGGCATAGGATTCCGCAGCGGTGAAGCCACCCTTGGTGCTCATCGGTGCGATACCATTGAATTCAGGCACCTCGATGCGCTCGATGATCGCGCCCTTGTCGGCGAGCTTCTTCAGCGCGCGTTCGAAGGCGGTTGCGACGACGGGGTCGAGATCGTCCATCGCCAGCGTGGTCGGCACCGCGAGACGCATGCCCTTGATGGGGCGCGGGGTGAGTTCAAACTCGGGCTCGCCGGCGAGCACCGCATCCATCGCCGCGCAGCAGGCGACCGAGCGCGCGAGCGGGCCGATGCTGTCGAGCGTAAAGGACAGCGGCACGGCGCCATCGAGCGGCACGCGGCGCTGTGTCGGCTTGTAGCCAACGATGCCGTTGAAGGCTGCCGGAATGCGGCAGGAACCGCCGGTGTCGGTGCCCAGCGCCGCATGCGCCATGCCATCGAGCACGGAGACGGCGGCACCGGAGGACGAGCCGCCGGGCACATGGCCGACCTCGCGCTTCCACGCCCCCTTCGGCGTGCCGTAATGCGGATTGGTGCCAATGCCCGAATAGGCGAATTCGACCATGTTGGTGCGGCCGATCACCACGAAGCCGGCACGGCGCAGACGCGCGACGGTGGGCGCGTCGGCATCGGCCGGCGCCGAGTCGTCCAGCGCGCGGGAGCCTGCGCGGGTCACCTGACCCTTGATGTCGAACAGGTCCTTGATGGAGATCGGAATGCCGGCAAAGCGCGACGGCGCGGCATTGGCCTTGCGCAGCGCATCCATGGCATCGGCGGCGGCCAGAGCCGCATCCTTGTCGACGTGAATGAAGGTGCGCGCGCCCTCGCCGTTCGGATCGGCGATTTTGGCCAGACAGGCTTCGACCAGCTTGCGGGACGTGGTGCGACCGGCGGCAAGGTCAGCGGCCAGGCTGGCGAGGGTCGGTGCGGTCTGGTGGAAGTCGTTGCTCATGGTCGCGGCATCCTGTGTGTCTTGCCGGACCCGCAAGTGGTCACGGCGCCCGGTCGGTATCGCCGAAAGTGTCCTCGATTTCCAGATCGAGCAGCGCGGAGCTGAGCGATTTGCCATGCGCATCGAGCGCGAGCGATCGCGTCACCCCGCCGCCAAGCGCCTGATCCATGACGAAATTCAAGGCCGCCAGATTGGGCAGTTCATAGCGGACCACCTCGCCCGCGACGATGCCCGCAAACAGGGCCTTCACGCGCGCGGCGGTCACCTGGGATACTATCAACGGATATAGCTTTGCGTCAAAGGCAATTACCGAGATGTTGGAAATGTTGCCTTTGTCACCTGTGCGGGAATGGGCGATCTCGCGCAGCTTCACGTCATGCTCCCTGAACCATCCGTACCAACCTACCCTGCCTGGTTGCAGCGGGACAAGCCTCGCACGTATTTCAACCTGAATTCCACGTCGTCCCGCAGTGAGCAGATACGGCCATGCAGCACGCGCGCTGGACCGCCCCCGGTGGAATGTGGAATGTCCATCCAGAGGACAACGAACGGGGCCAAATCCCCGTCCAAGGGAGAGAAGACGACACATGGCTGAACCAGCCCGCGCGCGGCCGAAACCGACACCGGAAACCCAGCATTATTGGGACGGCGCAAAAGCCGGCGAACTCCGCCTGCAGCGCTGCGACGATTGCAGCAATGTGTATTTTCCGCCGCGGCCGTTCTGTCCGTCCTGCGCCTCGCGCAAGGTTTCGGTGTTCAAGGCCTCGGGCAAGGGTTTCCTGTACAGCTACGTCATCAATCACCGCCCCGCTGCGCCGGGCTTCACGCCGCCTTACGCGATTGCCGTGGTCGAGCTTGAGGAAGGTCCGCGGCTGATGAGCAACATCATCGATTGTCCGCAGACGCCCGAAGCGCTCGAACTCGACATGAAGCTCGAGGTCGCCTTCGAGAAGCTCGACGACGCCATCACCCTCCCCGTATTCCGTCCGGCGAAGGGCTGAGATCATGCGCAGAAACGCAGTCGCCGTTGTCGGCGCAGCCGAGACCACCGAGCTCGGCGTCATCCCCAACATGTCGCAGATCCAGCTTCACGCGGATGCGGCGCTCAACGCCATCAAGGATGCCGGGCTGAAACTGTCTGATATCGACGGCATCGCCACAGCCGTCGAGACACCTCAGCAGATCGCGCATTATCTCGGCATCACGCCGACCTGGGTCGACGGCACATCAGTGGGCGGTTGCTCGTTCATGCTGCATGTTCGCCACGCGGCCGCGGCGATCGAGGCCGGCCTGTGCAAGACGGTTCTGATCACGCACGCGGAGTCCGGCAAGTCGATGATCGGCAAATTGCCACGCTCGATTCCGGCAGACAGTCTGCAGGGCCAGTTCGAGGCGCCCTATGGTGTCTACGGTCCGCCGAGCATGTTCCCGATCCCTGTCCTGCGCTACATGAAGACGCATGGCATCACCCATGAGCAGATCGCCTCGGTCGCCGTATTCCAGCGCGAATGGGCGGCGAAGAATCCGCGCGCGATGATGAAGGCGCCGATCACGGTCGAGGACGTGCTGAACTCGAAGATGATCGCCTATCCGTTCCGCATCCTGCAATGCTGCCTCGTCACCGATGGCGGCGGCGCGCTGATCCTGACCTCGGCCGATCGCGCGAAGGATTTCCCGAACAAGCCGGTCTATATTCTCGGCACCGGCGAGAGCGTGGAAACGCCGATGGTGAGCCAGATGAAGACCTTCGATTCATCGCGCGCCTTCACCGTGGCCGGACCGACCGCATTCCGCGAGGCGGGGATCGCGCATAAGGACGTCGATCACCTGATGATCTACGATGCCTTCGCGCATCTGCCGCTGTATGGTCTCGGCGATCTCGGCTTCATGCCGCATGAGGAAACCGGCAAGTTCATCGCGGAGGGCAACACCCGCCCCGGCGGCAAGCTGCCGATGAACACCAATGGCGGCGGCCTCAGCTACATGCATTCCGGAATGTACGGCATGTATGCACTGCAGGAGAGCGTGCGCCAGATGCGCGGCATCGCGCCGGCGCAGGTGCCGGGTGCGAAGATATCAGTGTGCCACGGCGTCGGCGGCATGTTCGCTGCGTCGGGGACTGTAATTTTTACGAACGAAGCCTAACTCGTCATTCCGGGGCGCGAACGCCACTTGGCGGTCGCGAACCCGGAATCTCGACCTGGGAGTCTCCGACAGTGCCAAGCCATTTCGGGATTCCGGGTTCGCCCGCGGCTGACGCCGCGTTCGCCCCGGAATGACGAGCTAGCCAATCAAGAACAACCACCACCAAAAGGAACCACCACATGGCATCTACCAAATCACTCGACGGCAAGGTCATCGTCGTCACCGGCGCAGGGCGCGGCATCGGCCGCGGCATTGCGCTGCTCTGCGCCGCTGAAGGCGCCAAGGTCGTCGTCAACGATCCCGGCGTCGGCACCGACGGTTCGGGCGGCGACGGCGCGGCTCCGGCCGAGCAGGTCGTCGAGGAAATCAAAGCAGCCGGTGGCACCGCCGTTGCGAACTTCGAGTCGGTTGCCGAAGCGATTCCGGCCAGCAAGATCATCAAGCAGGCCGTGGACACCTATGGCAAGATCGACGGCGTGGTGAACAATGCCGGCATCCTGCGCGACGCGATCTTCCACAAGATGTCGATCGATGCGTTCGAGATGGTGATCAAGGTCCATCTGATGGGCTCGTTCTACACCTCGCACGCCGCCGCGCGTTACTTCCGCGAGCAAAACTCCGGCTCGTTCGTGCACTTCACCTCGACCTCGGGCCTGATCGGCAATTTCGGTCAGGCTAACTATTCGGCCGCCAAGCTCGGCATCGTCGGTCTGTCGAAGTCGATCGCGCTCGACATGGGCCGCTTCGGCGTCAATTCGAACTGCGTCTCGCCCTTCGCCTGGAGCCGCATGATCGGCAGCATCCCGACTGAGACCGAAGCCGAGAAGGCCCGCGTCGAACGCATGCAGCGCATGGGTCCGGAAAAGATCGCACCGCTGGTGGCGCATCTGCTCTCCGACGACGCCAAGGAAATCTCCGGGCAGATTTTTGCCGCGCGCATGAACGAGATCTTCCTGATGGGCCAGTCACGCCCGCTGCGTTCGATCCACCGCGCCGAAGGCTGGACCCCGCAGACCCTCGCCGAACACGGCATGCCGGCGCTGAAGTCGTCGTTCTACAAGCTCGACCGCTCGGCTGACATTTTCAGCTGGGATCCAGTCTAAGCGTTTAAGTCGGCTCGCGGGAGCATCACTCCCGTGAGCCGATTTCTACAACCCAGAATTTAAAACGAAACAATATTACTCAAATAGCTATGCATAGCGGTCTTATCTGACCCGAGATCGGGCTAATTTCGTCATAAAGAATTCAAACGCCGGCCAAGACCGGCTATGTCACCAGCAATCAACGGGTTTGACGTCACGCATGTGCGGACGAAACCGCATTTGCTGGACGAACATCATGACAGATCACGCGGGCGCGATGCCCTCCGCGGCCATGCCGCATTCCAAGCCGCTGAATTCCCCCGCCCGCGTTCTGCTGGCGAGCCTGATCGGCACCACGATCGAATTCTTCGACTTCTACGTCTATGCCACCGCCGCGGTGCTGGTGTTTCCAAAACTGTTCTTCCCGGCCGGCAACGACACCGCCGCGCTGCTCGCGTCCTTCGCGGTGTTCTCGATCGCGTTCTTTGCGCGTCCGTTCGGCGCGGTTGTGTTCGGCCATTTCGGCGATCGCGTCGGCCGCAAGACCACGCTGGTCGCAGCCTTGCTGACCATGGGCATTTCGACCGTGCTGATCGGCCTGCTGCCCACGCATGCGCAGATCGGCCTCGCAGCGCCGCTTCTGCTGGTGCTGTGCCGTTTCGGCCAGGGCTTTGGACTCGGCGGTGAATGGGGCGGCGCCGTGCTGCTCGCCACCGAGAACGCGCCGGAAGGCAAGCGCAACTGGTACGCCATGTTCCCGCAGCTCGGCGCGCCGCTCGGCCTGTTCCTCTCGTCGGGCACATTCTTCATCCTGCTGCATTTCGTCTCGCCGGAAACGTTCCTGAGCTGGGCGTGGCGCGTGCCGTTCCTCGCCTCCATCGTGCTGATCGCCATCGGATTGTGGGTGCGCCTGTCGATCACCGAAACGCCGGAATTCCAGAAGGCCATCGAGAAGGCCGAGCGCGTTGCCGTCCCCAGCATGGAGCTGTTGCGCAAGCACAAGCGCAGCCTCATGCTCGGCACACTGGTCGGTCTGATGACCTTCGTATTCTTCTATGTCTGCACGGCCTATCTGCTGTCCTACAATGTCGGTATCGCGAAGATGACGTTGCTCGATGCGCTCAAGGTGCAGATTGCCGGCGCCGTCGCTTTCGGCACCACCAACATCCTGGCCGGCCTGCTCGCGGACAAGATCGGTCGCCGCACGCTCCTGATCACCAATTGCCTGATGGTGATCGTGTTCTCGTTTTTCCTGGCACCGCTGCTGTCAGGTGGCGTGGCGGGCATCTATGCCTTCGCGCTGATCGGTCTGGCGATCTTCGGCGTCAATTATGGCCTGATCGGCGCCGCGCTGGCGGCACCGTTTCCGACCGCCGTACGCTATACCGGCTCGTCGATGACGTTCAATCTGGCGAGCATCTTCGGCGCCTCACTGGCGCCCTATATCGCCACCTGGCTGCAGGCAAATTACGGTCTCGCTTACATCGGCTATTACGTGCTCGCCGCCGCGACGATCACGCTCATCGCGATCTTCGCTTCGGACAAGCACGAGGTCTGAGCGCGCTTGCCGGCAAACGTCAAAAAAGGGGCAGTGCCAACGCTGCCCCTTTTTTATTGATCAGCGCGCCGCCTGCTGCCGCCTGAGCTCGGCGCGAGCCGCGTCACGCTCGAATTCGCCATCGCCCCGGCACACTTCAGCTGCCTGTTTCAGATAGGGCAGCGCCTCCTGCGGCTTGTGCTTCACCATCAGATACTGGCCGAGATAGAACGACACGCCGCAAGGACCGAAGTCGTCCTCCAGCCGCATGTTCTTCATTTTGGCGAGCATCTCCTCCCGACTCATCTGGCCGAGATAGACCGCGACCATCGGCCATGGCCAGCCCTTGCGATCGAGCTTGTCGGTATTGCGTTTCAGCTCGCCGATGTCGTTGTCGCCGCTGCGCGCCCGCGCGATGTAGCGTAGCAGCTTGCCCAGCTCGTATTCCGGCGTCTTCTCGACCACATCGCCGAAATCGGCGGCAGCCTCGGCGAAATGTCCCTCGATGAAGTTCATATGCGACCGCCGGTTGCGGGTGTCGGGATCATCCGGCCTCAGCTTCAGCGCCGCATCCAGGTCCGGGATCGCGCCGGCGAAATCGCCCTTGCGCGCGAAGGCGATGCCGCGGTCAACATGGGCGCCGACGTCGTTCGGATTGCCGGCCAGAACGACATCGAAATCCGCGATCGCGCCGTCATTGTCGCCGCGTCGAATCCTGATGTCGGCGCGACCACGGTGGGCATAGCTGTCGCCGGGCTCGATCTGTAGCGCAGCGTCATAGTCGGCCAACGCCCTCTCGTAGTCTTTCTTGGCGGCACGGCTGTTGCCGCGCAATGCAAACGCCGCATAGTCTTTCGGATCGAGGCGGATGGCTTCCGAGAAATCCGCGATCGCGCCATCGATGTCGGCCAATCTCTTCCGCAACATTCCGCGTCCGCGGTGGTAGGACGAATTGCCCGGCTGCAGGCGAATCGCCTTGTCATAGTCGGCGCGCGCCCGCACGAAATCGCCCTTGGATTCATAGGCGCTCGCCCGCGAGCCGAAGCCCGAGGAGTAAGTGGGATCGAGGGCGATCGCCTTGTTAGCATCCGCGATAGCCAGATCGAATTCGTCGAGGCGGTTGTGGACCATGGCGCGCGCGCCATAGCCTTTCGCAAAATCAGGATTGAGTGCGATGAACGCAGTAAAATCCGCGCGCGCCGCCTCCATATGGCCGAGTTCGAAGTTCCCGATGGCGCGAAGGCGAAGCGCTTCGGAGCGCTCGGCATCCGTTGCGCCGGGACGATCGATGATATCGCTACAGCCTGCGATCATCCGCTGATCCATCGGCGGGCGACATCCATTATCCGCGTGTGCTGACAATGATGTGGCGAACAGCAATGCTGCAGAAGCGACTGCAACACATATGTGACAGCGAAACAACGACATGGGGAACCGCGCATCAAATGAGAGCTTTGGTGTTGGTCGCATGGAACTATCAAAACGTTCACTGCGCTGCGATGCGCGCTTGTGCACCGCCATGACCGCGCGGCAGCATCGAATTGTGTAGCATCGCCGTCGCAACGGTATTTAGACTGCTGGCAATAACTGGAGCAAACCAGAAAAGCCGGGAGGACGACGATGCCAACTCAGCTCGACGCGAACGACGCAGTTCAACCCGCCGCAATATCCAACTCACTCAGTCGCAGAAAAATCCTGAGCGGCGCCGCGGCAATGGCCGCGACATCGCTGATCGCGCCCGATGCGCTGGCGCGAAATTTCAACCGCGGCGCGGAACCGCAGCGCTATCCCGATCCCGATATCGTCGTCATCGACGCCAATCGCTTCAAGGCGAGAGTCGGCAACACCGTCATCAAGCGGCTCTATACGGGCTGCCTGTGGGCGGAGGGACCGGCGTGGAATGCACAGGGTCAGTATCTGATCTGGAGCGATATCCCTGCCAATCGCCAGTTGCGTTATCTCGACGATGACGGCCACATCTCCGAGCGCTTCCGCTATCCATCCGAGGAGAGCAACGGGAATTCGTTCGACACAGAGGGCCGCCAGCTTTCCGCGCAGCGCACGCGCCTTGTCCGCTTCGAGCACAATGGCAGCGTCACGACGCTGGCTGAACAGGCAAACGGCAAGCCGCTGAACGGGCCGAACGATATGGTGGTCAATCCGATCGACAAGGCGATTTGGTTCACCGATCCCGGCTACGGCGCCATCAATCTCTATGAAGGACAACGCGCGGCGCCGGGCGTCACGCAGCCGCACCAGAAGGAAGCGGTATATCGCATCGATCCAACGAACGGCCAGATCAGCAAGGTCGCAGACGATCCGTTCAAGCCGAATGGTCTGGCCTTCAGCCCGGACTACAAGAAGCTCTATGTCTGCGACACCGGCATCACGCATTATCCCAATGCCAAGAATGTCGTCTGGCAGTACGACGTCGACGGCGGCAAGCTCTCGAATGGCAAGCCGCTGATCGACATGACGCTGGATGGCAAGTCCGGCTTCCCTGACGGGCTGCGCGTCGATACCGAAGGCAATATCTGGGTCGGTGCCGGCTGGGTCGGCGACGGCTATGACGGCGTGCAGATCTTCGCGCCGGACGGCCAGCGCATCGGCCAGATCAAGCTTCCGGAGACCTGCGCGAATGTCTGTTTCGGCGGCAAGAAGCGCAACCGGCTGTTCATGACGGCGAGCCAGTCACTCTATGCGGTCTATGTGGAAACGCAGGGCGCGCATTTCTGTTGAGGGGCCTACGTCGCAGCCAGCGGCTTCGCGCAACTCTCTCCACGTCATGCCCGGGCTTGACCCGGGCATCCAGCTTTGCGGCAAGCAACGGAGAAGATGGATGGCCGGGTCAAGCCCGGCCATGACGTAGGGAGAGGACGTAGCCTCTCGACGACTACCCGCTGTTCCTGAGTCCCGCCGAGATCCCGTTGATCGTCAGCTGAATCCCACGCAGCACCTGCTCGTCCGGATTATTCGCGCGGTGCTCTTTCAGCAGCTCGACCTGCACGTGGTTGAGCGGATCGAGATACGGGAAGCGATTGCGGATCGAGCGATCGAGCAGCGGATTGTTTTGCAGCAGGCGCTCCTGCTCCATAATATCCAGCAGCGTCTCGATGCACAGATGCCATTCGCCGCGGATGCGGCCGAAGATGGTCTCGCGCAGCTTCTGGTCGGCGACGAGCTCAGCATAGCGCGAGGCGATGGCGATGGAGCTCTTGGCCAGCACCATGTCCATGTTGGACAGCAGCGTGCGGAAGAACGGCCATTCGC
This sequence comes from Tardiphaga sp. OK245, assembly GCF_900108575.1. Lineage (NCBI taxonomy): Bacteria > Pseudomonadati > Pseudomonadota > Alphaproteobacteria > Hyphomicrobiales > Nitrobacteraceae > Tardiphaga > Tardiphaga sp. OK245. Next base: position 356,586 of record NZ_FNWZ01000001.1, read on the forward strand.
GGTGCATCTCCTGCAGGAAGGCCATGCCCTTGTCGGGATGATTGGCGAGCCACGCCTCGATGGCGCTGCCGAAACCGTACCAGCCCGGCAGCATCAACCGGCATTGCGCCCAGGAGAACACCCAGGGGATGGCGCGGAGATCCTCGATAGCGCGGGTCTTCTTGCGCGAGGCCGGACGGCTGCCGATGTTCAGCGTCGAGATCTCGTTGATGACGGTAGATTCCCAGAAGTAATCGACGAAGCCTTCGGTCTCGTAGACGAGGCCGCGATAAGCTTTGAAAGCGAGTTCGGAAATCTCCTCCATGGCTTCGAGATATTCGCGGCGCGGCGCGCTGTGCTTCGGCGCCAGCAGGCTTGCTTCCAGCGTTGCAGCGGCGAGGATTTCCAGATTGTTGCGGCCGACCTCGGCGTTGGAATATTTGCTGGAGATGATTTCCCCCTGTTCGGTGATGCGGATCTGCCCATCCACCGCGCCGCCGGGCTGCGCCAGGATCGCATCGTGGCTCGGGCCGCCGCCGCGGCCCACAGAGCCGCCGCGGCCGTGGAACAGCCGCAGCCGGATGTGATGCCGCTCGAACACTTCGATGAGCTCGATCTCGGCCTTGTACAGTTCCCAGCCGGAGGTGACGAAGCCGCCATCCTTGTTGCTGTCGGAATAGCCGAGCATGACTTCCTGCACCGCGCCGCGGCTATCGACCAGCTTGCGATAGTCGTGCAGCGAGAACATGCGGTCCATGATGGCTGCAGAGGCCTGCAGATCCTCGATGGTTTCGAACAACGGCACGATGTTGATGCCGCTGCGGCCGGAGCAATCGACGAGCCCCACCTCCTTCAGCAGCACTGCGACTTCGAGCATGTCGGAGACGCCCTTGCACATGGAGATGATGCATTGGGGGATTGCCGCCGCGCCGAATTTCGCATGAACCTGCGCCGCCATACGGAACAGTGCGAGTTCGCCGAGCGTCTCATCGCTGTATTTGACGAACAGCGAGCCGAGCGGCCGCGCATTCTTCAATTCATTCGTCAGCAGCGCGATGCGCGCTTCCTCGCCGAGCGCGAGATAGGACGTGCCGGGCATCGCCGCATCGATCAGTTCGGCGACGGTGCGCTCATGCACAGCGGAATTCTGCCGGATGTCGAGACTGGCGAGATAGAAGCCGAAACAATCCACCGCGCGGCGCAGTTGCCGCAGCCGGCCGCGGGCGATGACTGCGGAATTATCAGCGATCAGCGAACGATCGAGCACGTCGAGATCGGCCTTGAACTCCTGCGCCGATGCGTAAGCCGGGGCATCGCCCACGGCCGCGCGGCGGTTCGGCAATTCGAGCGCATGGGCCGTTGCCGCCATGCGGGCATAGACGCCGGAGATCGCCAGACGATAGGGCTCGCCGGCGCGGTGCGGCGATGGATCAGGAGAGCGTTCGGCCAATGCGCGCAGCTCATCGGAGACATCGGCGAGATGCGCCGCCATCGACAGCTCTGCGCCCAGCGCGTGAAGTTCGTCGAGATAGAAGCTGAAGGCGCGCCTGCTCTGCAGCATCATGGTGCCGCGCATCACATCTGCCGTGACGAACGGATTGCCGTCGCGGTCGCCGCCGATCCAGCTGCCCATGCGCAGGAACGAGCCGAGTTCGGCAGCGCCGCCCTGCGCGCGCAGGCTGTCCTCCAGCACGCAATGCAGACGCGGCACCTCACGCAGGAACGTGTAGTCGTAGAACGACAATCCGTTGGCGACTTCGTCGAGCACCGTCAACTTGCTCCGGCGCAGCAGATTGGTCTGCCACAGGGTGACGACGGCGCGGCGCAATTGCTCTTCCGACGCCTCGATCTCCTCGGCGGTGAGCTGCATGCGCTCGCGCCGGTCCAGCAATGCCGCGATTTCCATTTCGCGGTCGATGGTGCTCTTGCGCCGCACTTCGGTGGGATGCGCGGTCAGCACCGGCGAGATCAGCGCCTGTCCGAAGAACTTGCTGAGCAGCGCGGCATCGATGCCGGCCTCGCGCGCGCGCTTCACCGCATGGGCCAGCGTGCCCGATGCGTTGGCCGCATTCGCGCGCTGCGCCCGCATCCGGCGGATGTTGTTCTGGTCCTCCGCTATATTGGCGAGATGGGAGAAATAGCTGTAGGCGCGAACGATGCGCACGGTCTCGGCGATCGACATGCCGTCGAGAATGGCTTCGAGTTCACGCCGCGCCAGCTTGTCCTCGTCGCGGTGAAAACGGACCGAGGTCTGACGGATGTTTTCGACCAGGGCGAATACCGCTTCGCCTTCCTGATCGCGCACGGTGTCGCCAAGGATGCGGCCGAGCAGCCGGATGTCCTCGCGCAGCCGGGCATCGGCCTCCTGGTGAGCAGGATCGTCACCGCGCTGGGATGCGGGTTCTTCGGTGGACAGGGTCAGGGACACAAGGACGCTCCAGGAAGTTGCCGGCGCCCCATTTGGTCGCAAGTCATGCTGCGACGCAAGACGAAGTTGTGTGGCGGATGACGACCCTCAGGTGTCGTCCCCGCGAAGGCGGGGACCCATAACCTCCGACAAAGAAATATAGACGGCAGAGCCGCGGCGATCCCGCTTCAACTAAAGCCTCGGTGTGTATGGGTCCCCGCCCCGCGTGCGCCGAAGGCGCACTAGGCGGGGACGACAACCGCGTTTACGGAACTCAGCCCTTCGGCTTCACCTTCGCCAGAATCCGATCCGCCTCTGTCCGCCAGTCGGCGCTGCGCGCGAAACCCGCCTCATCCTTGGTACCGAACAGGCCATCATCGGCGAGATCGGCGACCCAGCCCTGCCGCTCGGCCGTCCCTTCCGCCGACCATGGCGTGAGGCCGATCTCGCGCACGGTCTCGGCGACCTCGCGGACTTCCTCGCTGCGGCGGCGGCCGTGTTCGATGACACGTTGGAAGAAATAGGCGCCCTGCTTCTCCCAGTCGATGCTCGGAAACGTCTCGACCAGCGAGGCAATCACCGCGTCCTCGACGCCATAGGCGCGCGCGGTCGTAAAGCTCTCGATCACCATGGCCTCGAGGCCCTTGATCATGATGCTGCGGCACATCTTGGTGGCCGAGGCGACGCCAAGCCTGTCACTGGCGACTTTCGCATCGAAGCCGATGGCGTTGAGCAGCGGCGCGAGATCGCGCGCGCCGGTGCCGCCGAGCAGCAGCGGCACCCTGATGCGGTATGGCGGGATGGAGGTCATGACCGCGCCCTCGACATAGCGCCCGCCGGCGCCATCGATCAGCGCCGCCGCACGTTGCTTCGCGCCGGGCGATGCCGAGTTGAAGTCGAGAAACCACGCTTGCGGCTTCAGACCGGGCACGCAAGCCTGCGCGGCCGGCACGGTCTGGCTCGCGGTGACAGCGCAGACGATGAAGTCGGCGCGTGACGCCAAATCGGCATGCGAGGATGCGAGCGTGACGCCATGGGTCTCGGCATGGTCGCGCAGCGCCCCGGCATCTGCGCCGTCGAGCTTGAGATCATAGGCGCTGACGCGGAGATCCTGCTTGCGCAGGTCTTCGGCGAGAATGCGCCCGACTTCGCCATAGCCGATCAGGCCGACGTGCCACTGGTTCGAACGTTCAGTCATATTGCTTACTGGACCTTGATGTTTGCCGCCTTCAGCACCGGCCCCCATTTGTCCGCTTCGGCATGCATGAACTTGTCGAAATCTGCGGGCGAGGAACCGACCGGCGTGGCATCGATCTTCTTCAGCGCCGCCAGCACCACCGGATCCTTCAGCGCCGTCACCAGATCCGCATGGATCTTCGCCACGATATCGGCCGGCATGCCGGCAGGTCCGAGGAACCCCCACCACACCGCCGTATCATAACCGGCGACACCGGATTCGGCGACCGTCGGCACATTGGGCAGCGCCGCCGAGCGCGTCGCCGTCGTCACCGCGACGGCACGCACCGCGCCGCCTTCGAGCTGACCGACGATCTCGGGCAGCGGATTGATGCTCATGGGAATGTCGCCGGCAATCACCGCGGTGAGCGCAGGCGCACCGCCCTTGTAGGGAATCGAGACGATTTTCGTGCCGGCCATATGGTTCAGCAATTCGCCGGCAAGATGCGCCGAGGTGCCATTGCCCGACATGCCGTAGGACAGCGAGTCCGGCTTGGCTTTCGCCTGCGCCAGCAGCTCCTGCAGGTTCTTCGCCGGATTGTCCTTCGACACCACGATGGCCAGCGGCGAATAGGCGACTTCGCTGATCGCCGTGAAATCCTTGAACGTGTCGTAAGGCAGCTTCGGATAGAAGAACTGATTGAGCGGATGGCCCGATGCGACGAGGATCAGCGTATAGCCATCGGGCGGCGACTTCGCGAGGGCCTGCGAGGCGATGATGCCACCGGCGCCCGGACGGTTGTCCACCACCGGCTGCTGCCCCCAAGTCTTTGACAGCGACTGCGCAAAGGTCCGCGCCAGCACGTCGACCGCGCCGCCGGCCGCATAGGGTACGAGGATCGTCACCTGCTTGCTCGGAAACGTCTGGGCGTGCAGCGACGGGCTGGTGAAAGACAGCAGCGCAGCCGCCGTGGCGATGGCCAGTTTCATGGGCGCAGGCAAAGACACGGGCATGGGTTGTCGTCCCTCTTGTAATATCGCGCAACAATCTCGTGTCGTTGCTACTTGATATAGCTACTTGGCTGTGGTCGCGGCGCGCAGTCCGGACCGTGCGATGGCCGCATCGACCAGTCCCTGCGCCTTCACATCCTCGGTGAATTTGCGGACAAATACCATCCCCTCGTCGCGACCCTTGGGGATCGCGATGGCATGCCGCTCGACGCCCCAGCGTCCCTCCAGCACCTTCGCCCCCGGTGCCTGTTCGGCGAGTTCGAACAGCGTCGCCTTGTTGGTGGCGAACACATCAATGCTGCCGGCCATCAGCAGGCCGGGCGCAAGCCTGATGGCCGGCACGCGAACGACCTCGGCATTCTTCAAATCGCGCGACAGAACGGCATCGGATGAACTTCCGGCGGTGACGCCGACATGGACGCCTTTGACATCGACATCATCAGCCCCCGCAACCCTGGACTCTTTCGCGACGAGATAGCCAAGATCGCTTTCCAGATAAGACGGGCCGAAATCCATGTCCTTCGCACGCGCGGCCGACGCATTGGTGAAGGCGGCATCGACGGCGCCTGTCTTCACCGCTTCGAGAACCTCGGCATTCCTGGAGAACACCACCGGCTCATAGGGCACGCCCAATTGGCGCGCGAGCTCCTTGCCGAGATCGTAGCCGACACCACGCGGGCCTTCGGTTTGCGATACGAGAATAGACGTCGGTGTTCCCGGATAGAGCCCGACACGCAGCTTCCCGCTTGGAGCGAGGATCTGCTTCGGTTCGAGATCGACGGCGACTGCAGGACCGACAAACGCTGCCACCAGGAGAGCGATCGCCGCGATCTGCGCGGCAAGTTTGTTTCCAATCATTGCCACGCGCATCATCACCCTCCTAGATCGTCCGCCCAGCCTTGGCCCAATAAGGATCGCGCAGCCGGCGCTTGAAGATCTTGCCGGAGTCTTCGCGCGGCAGATTGCTCTGGATCTCCATCTGCTTCGGCACTTTATAGTCGGCCAGCGCCTTCTTGAGGTCCGCGCGCACAGTCGCAAGGTCGAGCACCACACCCGGCTGCGGCTCGATCACCGCCATCAGGGACTCGCCGAATTCCTCGTCGGGAATACCGAACACGGCACAGTCATGCACACCGGGCACGGCATGCAGCGCGGCTTCGATTTCGGCGGGATAAATGTTGACGCCGCCGGAGATCACCATGTCGCGCTTGCGGTCGCAGATGAAGACATAGCCGTCGGCATCGAGATAGCCGACGTCGCCGGAGGTGATGAAGCCGTCGCGGTCGATCTCGGCGCGCTTTTCGGGTTTGTTGTGATAGGTGAAATCCGGATTGCCTGATATGCGCGAATAGATCTCGCCGATCTCGCCCTGTGGCAGTATCTGGCCGTCATCGCCGAGAAAACGCAGTTCGGCGCCGGGCGCGATCTTGCCGACGGTGCCGGGCTTCTTCAGCGCGTCCTCGGAATTGGCGAAGGTCACCGCGCCCGATTCGGTCGAACCGTAGAATTCGTAGATCACCGGGCCCCACCAGTCGATCATCGCGGTCTTGACGTCGGCCGGGCACGGCGCAGCGGCATGGATGATGTGGCGCAGCGACGACATGTCGTATTTCTTGCGGACGTCTTCCGGCAGCTTCATCAGCCGGATGAACATGGTCGGCACCATGAAGATGGTGTCGATCTTCTCGTCCTGCACCACGCGCAGGAATTCTTCGGGATCGAAGCGCGGCATCATCACCAGCGCGCCACCGAGGCGCCCAGCGCGCAGCGCGAAGGCATTGGGCGCCGAGTGATAGAGCGGTCCGGGCAGCAAAGCGCGTGCACCGGGCTTGAGGCCATAGACGCGTGCACGCATCTGGTCGGCGGACGCCGCCTGCTCCGGCGTCGGCGCAAAACGGCGCACACCCTTTGGATGGCCGGTGGTGCCCGACGTGTAGATCATGTTGTGCGGCTGCGGCAGCGCGGGGCCGTCATAGGGCGCCTGTTCGGTCAGCCAGCTCTCCAGATCGATGGCGCCGTCCGGGGTGCCGAGCCGTGCGGGATCGACCTTGTAGTTCGCGATGATCTCCGGCGGCGTCGGCACGCTCAGCGACACGATGCCCTGCGGGATCGCCTCGCGCAGCTGATGCAACATGTCGGCATGGGCGATCAGGACGTTGCTGCCGGAATCCTTGATGACATAGGTGATCTCTTCCGGCTTGAAGTGCCAGTTTACCGGCACGCCGTAAGCGCCGAGCTGCGCCACCGCATAGGCGGCTTCGATAAACGCGATGTCGTTGCGCATCAGGATGCTGACGCTGTCGCCCTGCTTGACGCCAAGCCGCGACAACCCGCCGGCAATGCGGCTCGCACGTTCGGTCAGTTCGGCAAAGCCGCGGCGGCGATCGCCTGAGATGACGCCTTGAAACAGGGAATTTGTCGACATGGATACGTTTCCGGATTTTTGTTTTTGATTTTTGATGAACTCTTTGCCGTCATTGCGAGGAGCCCTTGCGACGAAGCAATCCAGTCTTCGTTTGTGACTTTCTGGATTGCTTCGCCCAAAGAAAGTTGGAAGTCCAACTTTCTCAGGGCTCGCAATAACGGCTGAGAACGTCGCGGGCTAATCCACAAATTTCGGCGCACGCTTCTCGATATTCGCGCGCACGGCTTCGGTCTGGTTCGGTCCACCCATCAGCTTCATCTGCTCGACGGATTCGGCGAGCAGCGCCGGGCCGGGATCGACCGTCAGATTGTTGAGCATGCGCTTGGCGGCGCGGATCGCGTCGGGGCTCTTGCCGGCGATCTCGCGCGCGGTCTCGAGCGCAGCGGCGCGCGGGTCGTCGCAGATGCGCGTGGCGAGGCCATAGCTCAGGGCTTCCTGTGCCGAGAAGATGCGGCCGGTATAAGTGAGGTCGCGCAGGATATCGTCGCGCACGAGGCTGGCGAGGATCGGCGTGCCCGCCATGTCGGGCACCAGGCCCCATTTGATTTCCATGACCGACATGCGCGTGTCCGGTGCGAGAAAGCGCATGTCGGCACCGAGCGCGACCTGGAAGCCGCCGCCGAAGGCGACGCCATGCACAGCGGCAATCACCGGCACCGGCAATTGACGCCAGCCCCACACCGCCTGCTGGGAGTGATTGCAAAGACCGTGCGTGCGCAGCGCGAGGTCACGCTTCTGACCGCCGCCGATACCGTCGCCGCCGCTCTCATTCATCGCGGCGAATCGTCCCATGTCGAGGCCGGCGCAGAACGCCCGGCCCTCGCCGGACAGCACGACCGCGCGCAGGCCCTTCTCGTGGCTCAGGCGCTCGGCGGTATCGACCAATGCCGCAAACATCGCCGCATCCAGCGCATTCATCTTGTCCGCGCGGACCAGCCGAACATCGGCAACGCCATCCGTCATGGACACAGAGATGCGGTCTTCCATGGGTGGTTTCCTTCCTAGACTTGTTTTTCTTCCCGCTTTACACGCAAGCGGTATCGGGTTTAGTCAATCAACTAATTAACCCGTCCGCATCCTCTTAAAGCAGGACCCTCCCATGTTCAATCAGCAGCTCCTCGCAGGCCGAAAAATCCTCGTCACCGGCGGTGGCACCGGTCTCGGCAAATCGATGGCGGCGAAATTCCTCGAACTCGGCGCCGAAGTGCATATCTGCGGTCGCCGCAAGGCTGTATGCGACGAGACCGCAACCGAGCTGATGGCGGAATTTGGCGGCAAGGTCTCCAGCCACGGTGTCGACATCCGCGACGCCGCGGCGGTCGATGCGATGATCGAAGGCATCTGGGCCGATGGCCCCCTCACCGACCTGATCAACAACGCCGCCGGAAATTTCATCTCGCGGACGCAGGACCTGTCGGCGCGCGGCTTCGACGCGGTCGCCAACACGGTGATGCACGGCACATTCTACATGACCCATGCAGTCGGCCGGCGCTGGATCGCCGACAAGGTGCCGGGCAACGTGGTCTCGATCACCGTGACCTGGGTACGCAATGGCAGCCCCTATGTGGTGCCCTCCGCCATGAGCAAATCGGCGATCCATGCCATGACCATGTCGCTGGCGACCGAATGGGGCCGCTACGGCATCCGCCTCAACACCATCGCGCCCGGCGAAATCCCCACTGAAGGCATGAGCAAGCGCATCAAGCCCGGCGACGAGGCCGGTGCACGCACCCGCGCGCAGAACCCGATGGGCCGCGTCGGCAAGATGGAAGAACTGCAGAACCTTGCGGTGTTCCTGATCTCCGGCGGCTGCGACTGGATCAGTGGCGAGACCATCGCCATGGACGGCGCACAAGCGCTCGCCATGGGTGGCAACTTCTATCAGCTGCGCGACTGGTCCGATGCCGAATGGATCCAGGCACGCGACAGCATCAAAGCGCAGAACGAAAAGGACAAGGCGCAGCGGGGGTAAGGGCCGCCAAAATAATTCGACCGGCAGCGAGGCTCTCCCATGCGGGAAGCCTCGCTTTGTTTTTTGATCAACGCGCAACCTGCAACCGCTCGTGCGCAACCCTCATGGCCTCGTCCTCGGACGCAACGACCGCGGAACTGATGCCGAACGCCTTCGTCGCAAGTGCCGACTGGGCCTCCACGAGAACGCGTGTGACGGCATTCGGCTCGACGGCAATGATGGCACGGCAAAGCAGCGCGAGCGTCGCTTTGTTGCGCTTGAGCCAAAGCCCCCTCGCTTTGCGATCTTCATGCGCCTCATCATGATGATGACTGGCCATGATCATGACGAAAGGCTGCTTGCGGCCGATGAGATCGTCCATCTCGACCTCCCACTGCGCCGCACTTCCCGGCTGAAGCTCATCGTGCCGGACCCACACGATCGGGAACGCCGCAACATCGTGAATGAGAAAGGCACCGCTATCGAGGCTCATCGTCGTCTCCTGACTGTTCGTTGATCTGCATGCGGAGATAGACCCGGTCGCTCAAACCCGTTAACGACATTCGGACGCAAAATAATGAGAATCGGCCAGGCTGGAGCGGTTCTGAAAAGGCATGGTGTCATGACCTCGCTCACCGAACGCCTCGACGGACCATCCGCAATCGCCATCTGGGGCAGCGATGAGCCCGGCGATGCATTTCGGCTCGGCACCCGCGAACTCGACTGGCATCATCACCGCCGCGGCCAGTTGTTCTGTATCGAAAGCGGATTGATCCGCCTGCACACGAAACAGGGCTCGTGGCTACTGCCGCCGCAGCGCATCGGCTGGCTGCCGCCCGGGCTCCATCACAAGGTGACCCTGAGCGGTGTACTGAGCGGATGGGGCGTGCTGCTGACGCCGGCCGCGAGCCGGACATTGCCGTCGCAGCCCTGCGTCATGGGTGTCAGCGATCTGCTGCGCGCGCTCGTCAGACGCGCTGCGGGTTGGACGAATGCGGATCGGCTCACGCCGGCGCAGACGCGCGTCGTGGCCGTGCTGCTCGACGAAATCCGCGGTGCTCCGCAGGAGCCGCTGCATCTGCCGATGCCGACGGATATCCGCGCCTTGCGTATCGCCAATGCGCTGATCCGGCGGCCGCATGACGCGCGCACGCTGCATGAGCTTGGCGAATGGGCTGGCCTGTCGGAACGAACGGCACGTCGCATCTTCATGGCGGAGACCGGCATGGGCTTCACGCAGTGGCGGCAGCAGGCGCGTCTCACGCTGGCGTTGGAACGGCTGGCCGCCAATGAACCCGTCGCGGATGTCGCCGAAGCGCTCGGCTATGCCACGTCCAGCAACTTCATCGCGATGTTTCGACGGGCGTTTGGCGAGCCGCCCGCGCGCTATTTTGCAAAACAGCGTAGGACGCGCAACGTCGGCTGAACGACCTCCCGGCACCTGTCTCACCGCACCGCAGCACCTTTCCCATCTTGTCAGCACAACCGGACGCCCGCACACTCGCCGCAACTAATAAACTGAGGGAGGGAGACACATGTCCGTTGCGGAAGCGGCCACGCTGGCCGATGTCATTCGCGTGCAAGCACAGACGCGCGGCGATTCAATTGCGCTGGTGTTCGAGGGCCGCGAGGCCAGCTACAGATCACTCGATCGCAATGCCAACCGGGTCGCCAACGGGCTCATTGCCCTCGGCATCAAGCCGAACGAACGCGTCGCCTATCTCGGCAAGAACAGCGACCTCTTCATCGAACTGCTGATCGGCGCCGTGAAGGCCAAGGTGGTGACGGCGCCGGTGAACTGGCGCCTCGCCGGACCGGAGATCGCCTTCATCATCGATGACGCGAAGGCACAGGTGCTGTTCGTCGGACCGGAATTCGTCGATCTCGTACGCAGCCTCAAGCCACAAATGCCGGGCGTGCGTATCGTCATGACCATGGAAGGCGGCGCAACCGAGTGGCAGGACTTTACGGCCTGGCGTGACGCGCAGAGCGAGCGCGATCCTAACCTCACAATGACCAAGGACGATGTCGCGATCCAGCTCTACACGTCGGGCACCACAGGAAAACCAAAAGGCGCGATGCTGTCGCATCAGAATTTCCTGTCACTGCTGCGCATCGGCGGCACCGACGAGAACCCTGACTGGAATGTCTGGACCGCCGACGACGTCTCGCTGGTGGCGATGCCGGTATTTCATATCGGCGGCGTCGGCTGGGCGGTGTTCGGCCTCTATCACGGCGCCAAGAGCGTGATCGCCAGGGAGTTCGATCCCAACAAGGTGCTCGATTTCTTCCGGGACTACGGCATCAGCAAACTGTTCCTGGTGCCGGCAGCGATGCAGTTCATCGTGCGGCAGCCGCGTGCGCGAGAGATGGATTTCAGCAAGTTGCGCTACATCATGTATGGCGCATCGCCGATCCCTGCCGCCCTGCTCAAGGAATGCATCAGCGTATTCGGCTGCGGCTTCGTGCAGATGTACGGGATGACCGAGACCACCGGTACCATCGTGGTGCTCGCCCCGGAAGATCACGTCGAGGGCCGCGACTGCATGCGCTCCGCCGGCAAAGCGCTGCCGGGGATCGAGATCGCCATTCTCGATGTCGACGGCAAGCCGCTTGATGTGGGCGAAGTCGGCGAGATCGCGACGCGCTCGGCGTCCAATATGGTGGGCTACTGGAATCTGCCGGACGCCACCGCGCGCACGCTCGGCCGCGACAACTGGCTGCGCACCGGCGATGCCGGCTATCTCGACAAAGACGGCTTCCTCTACATCCACGACCGCATCAAGGACATGATCATCTCCGGCGGCGAGAACATCTATCCCGCCGAAGTGGAGAGCGCGATCTGCGATCATCCGGATGTCGCCGAAGTCGCCGTCATCGGTATTCCCGACGATACATGGGGCGAAGCGGTGAAGGCCGTGGTGGTGCTGAAGCCCGGCAAGGAGCTCGGCGCAACCGAACTGATGAAGTTCACGCGCGAGCGCATCGCGGGATTCAAGGCGCCGAAGACCATCGACTTCATCGCAGCATTGCCACGCAATGCATCGGGCAAGATCCTGCGACGGCAGTTGCGCGATCCCTATTGGGTGGGGAAAGAGCGGCAGGTGAACTGAGAACCTGTGTAGCTACCGCCTTATCTGTCGGCGCTGGGTATATCGATACAGCGAATGCGAGGAACTTCGTCATCTCGCTACCGCGCGGCTCCTCCGGGATCAGCCAATTTGCGTTTTCAGCTAATTGTCTGACAGGGACGTTGAGCGTAGCGTCATGACGGTCGACCGAACGGCTAGTGAACCTCGTGTGTCCGTTGTAGAGGCGCGAAGTCATGCGCGGCGAGATTCGTGACATCAGTTCAGGCAGGGGTAAGGACCCTGCCACCCCGCGCGTCGGAACGCCGCGTCGCCTTGCGGCGATCGTTGTGGGGGACATCTGCGGATATAGCCGCCTCATGGAACTCGACGAGGAAGAAACGCATGCGCGCGTCAAGCGCATCGAGCGTGACCTCATCGAGCCGAGCATTACCGAGCACGACGGCAAACTCGTCAAAAGGACTGGCGATGGGTTCATTGCGATATTCGATAGTCCGGTCGAAGCCGTTCGATGCGGTATCGTCATCCAGCAAAGCATGATCGGACGCAACGCCGCGCTGCCAAAGAGCTCCTGGATCGAATATCGCATTGGCGTCAATCTGGGAGACGTGATCATCGAGCCCAATGATGTCTTCGGCGATGGCGTCAATATCGCTGCGCGCCTCGAGGGGATCGCCGACCCCGGCCAAGTGTACATCTCGGGTGGCATCTACGAGCAGATCAAGCACAAGCTCGTCTGCGGCTACGAGTCGCTTGGAGACCGCAAGATCAAGAACATTACCGATCCGGTGCGCGTTTACCGGGTGCTTCCTGATCCCGCGGCATTCAACAAGGCGCGGAAGCGGCGTGAACATGTTCTGATCGTTTCGTTTTGCGCCATCCTGCTGGCTCTCGCAGGCGCCGGCGTCTGGTACATGAAGACTTATCCGCGCAGTGAAATCGGCAATCAGGCGTCAGCTCCCGTAACGCCTCCGCAAGAGACAGGGAATGCAAGCACCCGATCAGCGCCCGCGCCCGCCGCCAAGCAAGCCCGGCCTGAACCTGCTCCGGTGGTAACGCCTGCCCCGCCTCCGCCGCCAGCACCACCAAAGCCGGTCATAGAGCCCGTCATGGTCCCGCTCCCTGGCGGGACCTTCGCGATGGGCAGCAATGACGACATATCGGAAAAGCCGGTCCACCAGGTCACGATCAAGCCCTTCGCTATCAGCAAGTATCCGGTCTCGGTTCGGGAATGGAACGCGTGCGCTGCTGCGAATGCATGCGCGTTTCTGGTGACAGGGCGGGACGACATTCCGGTCACGGATGTGAGCTGGACCGATGCCAAGCAGTTTGTCGCATGGCTCGCGAAGGAAACGCAAAAAGCCTTCCGGCTCCCGAGCGAAGCTGAATGGGAGTATGCCGCGCGTGGCGGCACGCAAACGAAATACTGGTGGGGCGATCAGCTCCAGCCCGGCATGGCCAATTGCAAGAACTGCACGGACGCCGCCGCCGAACAGCCGCTCAAGCTCGGCAGTCTGAAGCCAAATCCGTTCGGGCTCTACGATATGGGTGGCGGCGTCAATCAATGGACAGAGGATTGCTGGCACAAGAACTATCAGGGTGCCCCGCAGAACGGCGCGCCATGGGTCGAGAACGACTGCGTCTCGCACGTCATTCGATCGGGCTCCTGGAAAAACGATGCGCGTTACGTCCGACCCGCAAGCCGCGATGGCTACGACACCAATGTGCGATATCCGACCCACGGCTTCCGGATTGCCATTTCGTCCTGAGACCGCCCCCGAAGGAAAGGCTGCGTCATGAGGATCACCGGGCTCATCGTGTTGTCCGCCATGCTGTCAACGGCGCCCCTTGCAGTCCATGCGCAAGGAAAGTCCGCACCGAAGGATGCGGTCCTCTATTTCGTGTGGCCACAGGACAAAGCGGTGATCAAGGGCGGGTTCTGGTGTCGTTTCGGTTTGCGCAACATGGGCGTCACTCATGCAGGCGATAATTTCCAGAACAGCGGCCATCATCATTTGCTGATCGATGTGAATGACCCGCTCGATCCGAAGGAGCCGATCCCGCAGGACAAGTCGCATCTCCATTTCGGAGCCGGCCAGACCGAAGCACGCATCGAATTGCCCCCCGGCAAACATACGCTCCAGCTCGTGCTGGGAGACGGCGCTCATTATCCCTTCAACCCGCCAATTGTCTCGAACAAGATCACCGTGACAATCAAGTGAGCGTGCTTCCGATGCCGGGACGCACGGCCTGCTCTGGCGGAACGACGAAAAAAAGGCCCGCTTGCGCGGGCCTTTCGAATTCATGTCGCTTGATCGCGTGTGGATCAGGCGGTCTTGGCGAACGACGTCGCCTTCGAGAAGTTGTCCTGCGCGCTCTTGGCGCCTTCCGACACGAGCTTGCCGAGATATTCGGTCGACGCCTTGGCGCGCGAGCTCAGCACTTCGCCATGGGCGCGCACGAGATCGGTCTGCACCTGGAAGGCTTCGGTCAGCGATTTCGCCGAAGCGAGCTTGTCGATGCCAGCGAAGAACGACTGGACGTCGGCATAGAACGCGTCCTGAACGTTGCGGCTGATCTTGGTCGCCTCAGAGACCGAGTTCGACACAGCGGTTTCGATGGCGGAGGTCACCTTCTCGGAATTGGCCTGGAAGTCGGCGGCCTTGTCCTTGGCAGTGCCGGCAGCGCGCTTGACGAAGTCACGGGTCGCTTCGGGCACTTCCATGTTCTGCAGCTTGGTGAACGCCTCGGTGACGGGCGCGAAAGCCTGCTTGACGTTGTTCAGCACGGAATTGGTTTCGGTTTCGATCGTCATGTTCGTCTCCATCCTCGGGTTGGGCCGCCTCTGCAAAGCTCATGCTTGCACTCAGGCTCGGCTCACCCCGTCCCGCCGTTGTGGGCCCGGGGTGCAACTTCTATGACATAGTAAATAATGCACTGCAACATCGATGGTGCATCGCAACATCACAAACCCGTGATATGCTCGGTAATCAGGCGGCGCCTGATGCATTAACGGGCTACCGCCGGAGATCTGAAACAGGAGAGTAACCGACGTGTTGATTTAGCTTTATAATTTAGCATTTCGAGCCGCGGATTCTTCGGATATCCAACTGGGCAAGGCAAATGGCACCTGCCCTTTAAGTCGGCAAACCGACCTCCCAACGCCTCGACGACCCCAGCCTTAAGTCGTGGGCCTGGCCGGTGTCCGGCCTCGCCTTTGCCATTGCATATTCGCCCCGCGCGCAGGCACACTCATCGGTAGAGCGCCGCAAAGGCGTCGGTGACCATGCGAGGGAGGGACGTATCATGGCGGAAGCCAGCAGGAAGCTGTCCTCAATGGACGCGTCGTTTCTGTATCTGGAAACGCCGGAGATGCCGATGCATGTCGGCAGCATGGCAATCTTTCGCCTGCCCGACGACTACAAGGGCGACTTCTTCGAGGACTTCAAGGCGATGATCGCCTCGCGCCTCCATGTGGCGCCGATCCTCAAGGCCCGACTGGAAAAGGCCCCGCTGGATATCGACCATCCCTCCTGGGTCGAGGACGACCAGTTCGACATCGATCGTCACATCTTCCGCGGCAGCCTGCCCGCGCCCCATGACCGTCCCACGCTGGAGCGCATCGTCGGCTGGATGCATGCCAAGCTGCTGAACC
This sequence comes from Tardiphaga sp. OK245, assembly GCF_900108575.1. Lineage (NCBI taxonomy): Bacteria > Pseudomonadati > Pseudomonadota > Alphaproteobacteria > Hyphomicrobiales > Nitrobacteraceae > Tardiphaga > Tardiphaga sp. OK245. Next base: position 372,279 of record NZ_FNWZ01000001.1, read on the forward strand.
GCGCCCGGCCGCTGTGGGAGTTCTATGTTTTCGAGGGCATGAAGGACAACGAGATCGGCCTGTATTCGAAGATGCACCATGCCTGCATCGACGGCGGCGCCGGCGCGGCCCTCACCAGCATGATCTATGACGTGACGCCGATCCCGCGCGAGATCGAGAAGCCGGAAGTGCGCGCCAAGCAGCGTCAGGAGCCGCGCGATATCGCAGCGAGCTTCATCGACTCTTACCAGCAGCTCTGGCGTCAGCCGCTGGAGAATTCCGGAAAAGGCATCGAACTGCCGCGCTCCGGCAAGAGCGATATCGGCTCGATCCTGTTCGACAACGCCATGTTCCAGATCGAGAGCGCGGTGAAATTCGCCGGCTCGATCCCGACCATGGTGAAGAGCGCGTCCGACGTGATGGCGAAGATTGCCGATCCGAAATCGCGCGACAGTCTCAACAGCATGCTGTCGCCGCCGACGCTGCTCAACAAAACCATCTCCTCGGAGCGCAGCTTTGCCGGCGTGTCGGTGCCGCTGTCAGCCGCGAAGGCCGTTGCCAAACAAGCCGGCGGCAAACTGAACGACGTTGTGCTGGCGCTCTCATCAGGCGTTGTCCGACGCTATCTCAAGGAAAAAGGCGCCCTGCCCGCCAAGTCCCTGACTGCCGCGGTGCCGATCTCGCTGCGCGAGGAAGGCAACACCGATTCCAACAATCAGGTGTTCGGCATGATCTGCTCGATCGCCACTAATATCGAGGACCCAAAGGAGCGGCTGGAAGCGATCATCGCGCAATCGACAAAATCCAAGGAGATGTCGCATCCGCTACGCGCATTGATGCCGCAGGTCTCCAACATCTCCATGCTGGGCGCACCGATCATGGTGCAGATCCTGGCGCTGCTCTACAGCCGCACCAACCTCTCCGACGTGTTGCCGCCGGCGGCCAACATCACGGTGTCCAACGTGCCCGGTCCGCGGCAGACACTCTATGCGGCCGGCGCCGAGCTGCTGCACATCTTCCCGGTCTCCATCGCCACCCATGGGCTGGCGCTGAACATCACCGTGCAGAGTTATCGCGACCAGCTCGATTTCGGCTTCATTGCCGGCGCCAACATCATCCCGCATGTGCAGGTGCTCGCCGACATGATGCCGGACGAATTCGCGCTGCTGCAGGCGGCGTTTGCGCCGCCCGACGTTCTCAAGACCGCTAGCTAGGGAATAACCATGATTGAAATGCCCCCGTTGCAGTTCGCCAAGCTGAATGGCATTCGCATGGGATATTACGATGCCGGCCCCATGAGCGACACACCACCGATCGTGTTGTGTCATGGCTGGCCGGAAATGGCGTTCTCCTGGCGGCATCAGATCAAGGCACTGGCCGCAGCCGGCATCCGTGTCATCGCGCCGGACCAGCGCGGCTATGGCGCGACGTCGCGGCCCAACGCGGTCGAGGACTACAGCATCGAACATCTCACCGGCGATCTCGTCGCATTGCTCGATCATCTCAAGATCGACAAGGCGATCTTCGTCGGCCACGACTGGGGCGGCTTCATCGTCTGGCAGATGCCGCTGCGGCATCGCGACCGTGTCGCCGGTGTGGTCGGCGTGAATACGCCGCATACCGACCGCGCGCCGGTCGATCCGTTGCAGATCTACAAGAAGCGCTTCGGCGAGACGATGTATATCGTCCAGTTCCAGGATCCCGCGCGCGAGCCGGATCGCATCTTCGGCGAGAATGTCGACAAGGCGTTCGACTTCTTCATGCGCAAGCCGATGCCACGCAAGCACGCCAACGTTGGCGAAGCGCCGGTCGGCGGCATCGGCGCGTCGTCGAAGACCAATCTGGCATTTCCGCAAATGGTGGCGGGCTACGATCCCGCGAAGGACCCGCGCCAGAAGATTCTCTCCGACGAGGAAAAGCAAATCTTCGTCGACGCCTTCAAGGAATCCGGCTTCACCGGCGGCATCAACTGGTATCGCAACATGAGCGCCAACTGGGAGCGCGCCAAAGGGCTCGATCACACCGTGCGCGTGCCATCGCTGATGATCATGGCGGAGAACGACGCAGTGCTGCCGCCCTCCTCAGCCGACGGCATGGAAAACATCATTCCCGATCTGGAGAAATATCTGGTGAAGGACAGCGGTCACTGGACCCAGCAGGAGAAGCCCGACGAGGTCAGCCAGGTGCTGATCGACTGGCGGCGCCGGCGGTTCGGTTAAGCGCATACGGGCAGGAAAGATTTTTGAAATGACGTCCACCAACAAACTCGCCCCGATCCCGCATCCGCCGAAGAAACCGGTCGTCGGCAACATGCTGTCGCTGGACGCCAATGCGCCGGTGCAGGATCTGGCGCGGCTGAGCAAGGAGCTCGGGCCGATCTTCTGGCTGGACATGATGGGCTCGCCCATCGTGATCGTCGGCGGCCATGATCTGGTGGACGAGCTCAGCGACGAGAAGCGCTTCGACAAGGCGGTGCGCGGCGCGCTGCGCCGGGTCCGCGCGGTCGGCGGCGACGGACTGTTTACGGCTGATACCAAGGAGCCGAACTGGACCAAGGCCCACAACATCCTGCTGCAGCCATTCGGCAACCGCGCGATGCAATCCTATCACCCGAGCATGGTGGATATCGCCGAGCAGCTGGTGAAGAAATGGGAGCGCCTCAATACCGACGAGGAAATCGACGTCGTCCATGACATGACGGCGCTGACGCTGGACACCATTGGCCTGTGCGGTTTCGACTATCGCTTCAACTCGTTCTACCGCAGCGACTACCACCCCTTCGTGGAATCACTGGTGCGCTCGCTCGAAACCATCATGATGACCCGCGGCCTGCCGCTGGAAAGTCTGTGGATGCAGAAGCGCCGCCGCGATCTCGCCGGCGACGTCGCCTTCATGAACTCCATGGTCGACGAGATCATTGCCGAGCGCCGCAAGGCCGCCGAGGCGGCGGACGGCAAGAAGGACATGCTGGCGGCGATGATGACGGGCGTTGACCGCGCCACCGGCGAACAACTCGACGACGTCAACATCCGCTACCAGATCAACACCTTCCTGATCGCCGGCCACGAGACCACGTCGGGCCTGCTGTCATGTGCGATCTACGCGATGCTGAAACATCCGGAGGTGCTGAAGAAGGCCTATGAGGAAGTCGACCGCGTCTTCGGCCCCGATGTGAATGCCAAGCCGACCTATCAGCAGGTTACGCAGCTGCATTACATCACGCAGATCCTGAAGGAGTCGCTGCGGCTGTGGCCGCCGGCACCGGCCTATGGCATCGCGCCGGTACAGGACGAGACCATCGGCGGCGGCAAGTACAAGCTGCGCAAGGGCACCTTCGTCACCATCCTAGTGCTGGCGCTGCATCGCGATCCCTCGGTCTGGGGACCCAATCCCGACGCCTTCGATCCCGAAAATTTTTCGAAGGAGGCCGAAGCCGCACGGCCAATCAATGCGTGGAAACCGTTCGGCAATGGCCAGCGCGCCTGTATCGGCCGCGGCTTCGCTATGCACGAAGCCGCGCTGGCGCTCGGCATGATCCTGCAGCGCTTCAAGATGACCGACCACAAACGCTACCAGATGGTGCTGAAGGAAACGCTGACCATCAAGCCCGACGGTTTCAAGATCAAAGTGCGCCCGCGCCACGATCACGAGCGCGGCGCCTATGCCGGCCGCACAAACGTGGCCACCTCGGCTGCCGCGCCGCTCGCGCCCGTCGCCACCGGCCGCGCGCGGCCCAGCCATAACACACCACTGCTGGTGCTGTACGGCTCCAATCTCGGCACCGCCGAGGAACTGGCGACGCGCGTCGCCGATCTCGCCGAGGTCAACGGCTTTGCGACGAAACTCGCGCCGCTCGACGATTTCGTCGGCAAGCTGCCGACCGAGGGCGGCGTGCTGATCTTCTGCGCGTCCTACAACGGCGCGGCGCCTGACAACGCCACGCAATTCGTCAACTGGCTCGGCACTGATCTGCCGAAGGACGCCTTCGCCAAGGTGCGCTACGCGGTGTTCGGCTGCGGCAACAGCGACTGGCTGGCGACCTATCAATCAATCCCTAGATATATCGACGACAGACTGCGCGAACATGGCGCGACCAATGCCTATGTGCGCGGTGAAGGCGATGCGCGCGACGATCTCGACGGTCAGTTTGAAGACTGGTTTGCGAAACTGCGTCCGCTCGCGGTGAAGGAATTCGGCCTCGACACCGGCTTCGAGCGCAGCGCCGACGATGCACCGCTCTATCAGATCGAACCTGTCGCGCCGAGCGCGGTGAACACCGTCGTCGCCCTCGGCGGCGTGGTCCCGATGAAGGTGCTGGGCAACAGGGAATTGCAGAACGGTGCGTCCGATCGCTCGACACGTCATATTGAGATCGAGCTTCCTGCCGGGACCAGCTACCGCGTCGGCGATCACCTCAGTGTGGTGCCGCGCAACGATCCCGCGCTGGTCGATGCAGTCGCGCGCCGTTTCGGCTTCCTGCCGGATGACCAGATCCGGCTGCAGGTCGCGACGGGCCGCCGTGCGCAGTTGCCTGTCGGTGATGTCGTCTCTGTCGGCCGATTGCTGACGGAGTTCGTCGAGCTGCAGCAGGTCGCCACCCGCAAGCAGATCCAGATCATGGCGGAGAACACGCGTTGCCCGATGACCAAGCCGAAACTGCTCGGTTATGTCGGCGACGATCCCGCCGCAAGCGAGCGCTATCGCAGTGACATCCTTGCCAAACGCAAATCGGTGTTCGACCTCCTCGAAGAACATCCGGCCTGCGAATTGCCGTTCCACACCTATCTGGAAATGCTGTCGCTACTCGCCCCGCGCTATTACTCGATCTCGTCGTCGCCGCAAGGCGAGACGTCACGCTGCAGCGTCACCACCGCCGTGGTGCAAGGCCCGGCGCATTCCGGCCGCGGGATCTATCGAGGCGTCTGCTCCAACTATCTGAGCGGCCGCCGCGCCGGCGATACCGTGCATGCCATCGTGCGCGAGACCAAGGCCGGCTTCCGCCTGCCCGCCGATCCCGCGGTACCATTGATCATGATCGGACCCGGCACTGGCCTCGCGCCGTTCCGCGGCTTCCTGCAGGAGCGCGCGGCATTGAAAGCGCAAGGTGCTACGCTTGGCCCTGCGCTGTTGTTCTTCGGCTGCCGCCATCCCGATCAGGACTTTCTCTATGCCGAGGAGCTGAAGGGTTTCGCCGCCGATGGTATCTGTGAACTACACACCGCTTTCTCGCGCGGCGATGCACCGAAGACCTATGTGCAGCACCTCATCACCCAGCAGAAGGACCGCGTCTGGGATCTGATCCAGCAAGGCGCCATTACTTATGTCTGCGGCGACGGCGGCAAGATGGAGCCGGATGTGAAGGCATCGCTGATGGCGATCCAGCGCGAGCGCAGCGGCGGCGATGACGCTGCGGCGCTGACCTGGATCGACGACCTCGGCACACGCAATCGCTACGTGCTCGACGTCTGGGCCGGGAGCTAGCGAGAGGCCGATACCAGTTCCATTGTCACAATCGCTGTCACAAAAGCCCGCGCGCACTGTCACAATTGCCATACGCGCAATCTCTCATTAATCGCTGCGACGATTTGTTTGGCGCATGACGCGGTTGTCACTTTTTCGCAGGGACTTTCCGTGTCATATGTTTGACATGAGCCCACGTTCCGCCCGATCCCCCGAACCGATTGATGTCCCGTACGAGCCGCCACAGCTGGCGCGCGCGAACGGGATCGATATCTGTTTCGATGTGTTCGGCTATTCGGATGCGGAACCGATGGTGATGATCATGGGTCTTGGAGCCCAGATGATTCACTGGGACGACGACTTCTGCCGCGAATTGGCCAGCAATGGCTTTCGCGTGATCCGTTTCGACAACCGCGACATCGGCCTGTCCTCCAAGATGGCCGGCGGCAAGCCGTTCACTCTGTACGAACTGGCCAAGCTGCGCTTCCTCGGTACGCCCGTCTCCGCCCCTTACAAGCTCAGCGACATGGCGACCGATGTGGTGGCCCTGCTCGACGTGCTGCGCATCCGCTCCGCACATGTGGTTGGCGCCTCCATGGGCGGCATGATCGCGCAGGAAATGGCGATCACCTATCCGGAGCGCTTGCGCTCGCTGACCTCGATCATGTCGACCACAGGCAATCCGCGCCTGCCGCAGCCGAGCCGCGCGGTATCACTGCTGCTGCTGAAGCCGCAGCCGACCGGCTATGAGGCGTTCCTCGAACGCTTCAAGCAGACCTGGCTGTTCCTGCGGGTCGGCAGCTTCCCCGACGACGAAGCCAGGGATCTCGACCGCGCCGAGCGGACCTATGCCCGCGGCCTGAGCCCGGCGGGCGTCGGCCGTCAACTCCGCGCCATCCTCGCGTCGGGCAGCCGTAAAGAAAGACTCGCCACGGTCACCGCGCCAACGCTGGTGATCCACGGTAAGATCGATCCTCTGGTGCATCCGGCCGCCGGCCGCGATACGGCGGCGTCGATTCCCGGCGCAAAGTTGATGATGGTCGACCGGATGGGCCACGCTCTGCCGATCTCGATGTGGTCCCTGGTGATCGACGCCATCTCGCGGCATGCGCATGGCGCGAAGCTGCAGCAGCCGTTACAGGCCAACGGGCGCCGCGCGGGCTGAGCCCGCGCCTACTTCTTGTCCTTCGGCCGTGCAGCGCCGAGGCCGGCCATATTGGCGAACATCTCCTGGAAGCGCTCGCCCATCTTCGGATCGAACGAGAACCAGCTCTGCATGATCGACTCCGGCGAGAACTTGTCGATGTTGTCCATCATCTTTTTCTGCATCTGATCCATCATCGCCGACTGCATCGGCTGCACATCAGGCAGCCCCAGGAATTCGCGCGCCTCAAGCGGCGTACAGTCCACGGTGACGATCACTTTCATTATCAGCTCCTGAGGCAAACCGGCCGCTCACGCGAACATGGCGGCGCAGCGGCAGTATCGCCGCTGACACCTACCCGATGCAAGCGATGTGACATTTACATTGCAGTTGCGAGATGTCAGCCGAAGCGTTCGGCCGCGAAGGCTTTGGGATCGGTGAACGGCGTGGTGCCCGTCACCATGTCCGCGATCAGACGGCCGGTCACCGGCCCCAGCGTGAAGCCATGATGCTGGTGGCCGAAATCGAACCACAGGCCCTTGTGGCGTGGCGCCTTGCCGATCACCGGCAGCATGTCCGGCAGGCATGGCCGCGCGCCCATCCAGGGCTTCGCCTCGACGGGATTGCCGAGCGGAAAGGTCTGCCGTGCGATCGGCAGCGCCCGCTCGATCTGCGCTGGCGTCGGCGGGGCATCGCGGAGCGCGAATTCGGCGCCGGTGGTCAGCCGGATGCCGCGATTCATCGGCGCCAGCAGATAGCCGCGATCGGCATCGAGAACCGGATGGCGCAGCACCGCATTGCCGGATGGCGCCAGATGGATGTGATAGCCGCGCTTGCTCTTGAGCGGGATGTTGTAGCCGAGCGGCCGAAACACCTGATCCGACCATGGCCCGAGCGCGACCACGACATCGCGCGCGACCAGCGCCCCGTTCGGCCCGGCCACGCGCCATTTGCCGTCGCTCTGCTCCAGCGTCCGGGCGTCAGCGGCAATGAAACGGCCGCCCTTGCGGATGAACAGCGCGGCATAGGCTTTTGCGAGGCCGCCAGGATCGGGCACGAAGCCCGGAGACGTCCAGTGGATGGCACCCGCAAAATCGGTAGATAGGTTCGGCTCCTGCTCTGCAATGGCAGCGGCGTCCAGAACGTCACCCGGCACGCCATAGGCGCGATGGCGTTCGAGATCCGCTATGCCTTTCGCCAGCGTAGCCTCGGAGCGAAACGCGTTGATCCATCCCATCCGGCGCAGCAGCTCCGGCACGCCGGCCTCCGCGATCAGGGCCTCGTGCTCGATCAGGCTGCGCTGGATCAGCGGCAGCGCCGCCATCGCACTGCGGAGCGCTCCCTCAGGCGACGAGTTCAGGAAATATCTGACGATCCATGGCAGCATGCCGGGCAGCGCGTTGAGATGATAGTGCACCTCCGGCGCGCGGTTCAGCGCATATTTAAACAGCTTGGTGAGGTCGCGCGGCAGCATATAGGGAAAAATCGAACAGCACTGGATCAGCCCGGCATTGCCATAGCTGGTTTCCTCGCCGGCCTTCTCATGCCGGTCGACCAGCACCACGTTGCGGCCGCGCGCCTGCAGATGCAGCGCCGCCGACACACCGACCATACCTGCGCCGAGCACAAGCACATCAGCCTTGAGTTCCGCCATTCCTGCTCCGAAATCTTGCCGTTCTGGCGGTTCTGTTAGCGCCGTGACGTGACCGAATGATGCACGCGCGCAACGCGTGGAATTCTTATACCCGACCCTAGCAAGGATTGCGCCAGCTGCTTCATTGTGCAGCGCATAGCTGACAAATGCTGCTTGCGCGGCGTGCAATCTCCGCCAACAATGTGACACTCGCTCAACTGTCGGGCGGCCGCGCGGTGATGCAATCGCGGCAATGCAATGGAGAAGCTCAGTATGTCGATCCGTCAGACGTTCATTGCCGCCGCTGCATCGCTGATCGCCTTTGCCACAGTTTCTGCCTCCGTACTGCCCGCCTCCGCACAAACGCTGCGCTATGCCAATCAGGGCGACCTGAAATCGCTCGATCCCTATACGCTGCGCGAGACCACGACGATCGCCCATCACGGCCAGGTCTATGAAGGCCTTGTCGGGCGCGGCAAGGATCTGCAGATCATCCCGGCGCTTGCCGAGAGCTGGGAAACACCGGAGCCGACGCGCTGGCGCTTCCATCTGCGCAAGGGTGTCAAATTCCACAATGGCGATCCCTTCACGGCCGATGATGTCGTGTTCTCCGCCGACCGCGTGCGCGCCAAGGGCTCCGACTTCACGACGGTCATTCCGGGCGATGCCAAGGTGCTCAAGATCGACGACTACACCGTCGATTTCGTGCTGACCAAGCCCAATCCCATCCTGACGTCGCAATGGGACGTCTGGTACATCATAGACAAGAAATGGGCGGAGGCGAACAATGCCAACGCGCCGACGCCTGCCGCGGCGACGTCGCCAAGCTTCGCGTCGTTGAATGCGAACGGCACGGGCCCTTTCACCATCGAGAGCCATCAGCCGGGCGTGAAGACCGTCTTCAAGGTCAACCCGAACTGGTGGGGCAAGCCCGAGCATAATCTCAAGGAGATCATCTTCACGCCGATCGCCTCCGATGCCACCCGCGTCGCGGCGCTGCTGTCCGGCGAAGTCGACATCATCGAGCCGGTACCGGTGCAGGACATCGCCCGCGTCAATGGATCAGCCAACGCCGCCGTGATGGCCGGGCCGGAGCTGCGCACCATCTTCCTCGGCATGGACCAGATTCGCGACGAGCTTCTTTTCTCGAATATCAAGGGCAAGAACCCGTTCAAGGACATCCGCGTCCGCGAGGCCTTCTACAAGGCCATCGACATCGAACTGATCAAGAGCCGCGTCATGCGCGGCCTGTCGACACCATCCGCTTTGATGATCGCGCCGCCGCTGTTCAAGCTCTCCGGCGACTTCACGCGGCCGAAATACGACGCCGACGGCGCCAAGAAGTTGCTGGCCGATGCCGGCTATCCCGACGGCTTCGAAGTCGGCATGGATTGCCCGAACGATCGCTATGTCAACGACGCCGCGATCTGCCAGGCGGTGGTCGGCATGCTCGCGCGCATCGGGGTGAAGGTGATCCTGAACGCGCAGCCGAAGGCGCTGTATTTTGCCAAGGTGTTCAAGACCGGCGGCTTCAACACCTCATTCTATCTGCTCGGCTGGACACCGGGCACGCAGGATTCGCACAATGTGATGCATGACATCATGGGCTGCCGCGACGATCCTGCGAGCCCGCGCGGCGCCACCAATCTCGGCGGCTATTGCAACAAGCAGTTCGACGCCCTCACCGACCAGGTGCTGCAGGAGACCGACACCGCCAAGCGCGACCAGCTCATCAAACAGGCTTATGAGATCGCCGCCAAGGACTGGGCCTATATCCCGCTGCATCAGCAGGCGCTGGCCTGGGGCGTCTCCAAGAAGGTGAAGATCGTGCAGCGCCCAGACAACCAGGTGCTGCCATACTGGGCGGTGAAGTCGGAATAGGTTTGGCATCCGCGTGGAAGGCCAGGTCGCCCCGATCTCAGTCCTCATCCTGAGGAGCGGCGCCTTCGCCGCGTCTCGAAGGATGGTGGCCTGCATTATCTCATGGTTCGAGACGGCGCTGAAGAAGCGCCTCCTCACCATGAGGTCCCAGATGTTTCAATAACAGAAAGCGAAATAGCCCATGCTCGCTTTCATCCTGCGCCGCGCATTGCAGTCCATTGGTGTGATGATCGCCGTCGGCATCATCGCCTTCACCATGTTCCGCTTTGCCGGCGATCCCGTGAACCAGATGGTGGCCATCGACACCACGCCGGCGCAGCGCGCCGAGGTGCGCGCGTCGCTCGGCCTCGACGACCCCGTCCCGGTGCAGTTTGCGCGCTACTTCATCAATGCCGTGCAGTTCAAGTTCGGCGTCTCCTACCAGTTTCGCCAGCCAGTCTCGGCGCTGCTGAAGGAGCGCATGCCGGCAACGCTGGAACTCGCCACCTGTGCCACGGTGATCGCCATGGTGTTCGGCATCCTGATGGGGATCTATTCGGCGCTGCGGAAGGATTCGTTTTTCGCCAAGGTGCTGCAAGCGGTGTCGCTGATCGGCATCTCGCTGCCGACCTTCCTGATCGGCATTCTGCTGATCTATCTGTTCGCGGTCACTCTGGGCTGGCTGCCCTCCTTCGGGCGCGGCGATGTCGTGAAATTCGGCTGGTGGACCACCGGCCTGCTGACATTCTCCGGCCTGAAGGCGCTGATCATGCCATCGGTGACGCTCGGCCTGTTCCAGATGACACTGATCATGCGTCTCGTCCGCGCCGAGATGCTGGAGGTGCTGCGCACCGACTATATCCGCTTCGCGCGGGCCCGCGGGCTGACGACGCGCGCGATCCATTTCGGCCATGCGCTGAAGAATACGCTGGTGCCGGTCATCACCGTGGCCGGGTTGCAATTCGGCTCGGTCATCGCCTTTGCGATCATCACCGAGACGGTGTTCCAGTGGCCGGGCATGGGGCTTCTGTTCGTACAGGCCGTGCAGAATGTCGATATACCGATCATGGCCGCCTATCTCCTGGTGGTGTCGCTGATCTTCGTCACCATCAACCTGATTGTGGACATCCTCTACACCATCGTCGATCCGCGCCTGCGCGCGACGATCAACCGGCCGGCATGAGGGTGTGACATGACCGACGCGCCCCTCCCCCGCACACCCTCCCTCCTCGCCCGCACCATCGACAGCGACATCTTCTATTCGTTCCGCCGCTCCAAGCTCACAATGGTCGCGGCTGCGGTCGTGTTCGTGCTGCTGATGATGGCGCTGTTCGCGCCTTTACTCGTCGTGCAGAATCCGTTCGACCCGGCGCAGCTCGAACTGATCAACTCCCGCATCTCGCCGCTCTGGACGGCGGAGGGCCAGAGGCCGTTCCTGCTCGGCACCGACGAACAGGGTCGCGATATCTATTCGGCAATGCTCTACGGCATGCGGATCTCGCTGGTGGTCGGCGTGCTCGGCGTCAGTTTTGCGGCGGTGCTCGGCATCGGGCTGGGCCTGATCGCTGGCTACGTCGGCGGCGCCGTCGACAGCCTGATCATGCGCATCGCCGATGTGCAGCTCACTTTTCCAGCGATCCTGATCGCGCTCTTGATCGACGGCGTGGTGAAGTCGGCGCTCGGCAATCATCTCGATGCCTCGACCACGCTGATCGTGCTGGTGGTGGCCATCGGGCTCAGTTTCTGGGTGCAATATGCCCGCACCGTGCGCGGCTCGGTGATGGTGGAGAAGAACAAGGACTATGTCGCCGCAGCGCAGCTGATCGGCCTGCCCGCACGGGTGATCATGATCCGCCATGTGCTGCCGAACACGATGGGGCCGATCCTGGTGATCGCCACCATCAATCTGGCGCTCGCCATCATCACCGAGGCGACGCTGTCGTTTCTCGGCTCCGGCATGCCCGACACGATGCCATCGCTGGGCACGCTGATCCGCATCGGTAACAACTATCTGTTCTCCGGCGAATGGTGGGTCATCGCCTTTCCCGGACTCGCGCTGGCCTCGCTGATCCTCTCGATCAACCTGCTCGGCGACTGGCTGCGCGATGCGCTGAACCCGAAGCTGCAATGATGCCTCACATCACACAGTGCCCGACATGAGCGTCCCCGTCCTCTCCGTGCGCAACCTGCGCGTCGAATTCGCCAGCCGGCGCGGCGCGCTGCGTGCCATCGACGGCGTGTCCTTCGATATCGCCAAGGGCGAGGTGCTGGGCGTGGTCGGCGAATCCGGCGCCGGAAAATCGGTGACGGGACTTGCGGCCATCGGCCTGATCGATCCGCCCGGACGGATCGCGGGCGGCGAGATTCTGCTGTCCGGATTGCGCATCGACAATCTACCGCCGGAGGCGATGCGCCGGATTCGCGGCAAGCGCATTGCCATGATCTTTCAGGATCCGCTGACCAGCCTCAATCCGCTGTATCGCATTGGCGATCAGCTGGTGGAGACGATCCGCACCCATCTCAACATGAACGAGACGCAGGCGCGCAAGCGCGCGGTGGATCTGCTGGCCGAGGTCGGCATTCCCGCGCCTGACAAGCGCGTCGATGCCTATCCGCATGAGTTCTCCGGCGGTATGCGGCAGCGCGTGGTGATCGCGCTGGCGATCGCGGCCGAACCCGAACTGATCATCGCCGACGAGCCGACCACCGCGCTCGATGTCTCCGTGCAGGCGCAGATCATCGCGCTGATCAAGCGGCTCGGCCGCGACCATGGCACCGCCGTGATGCTGGTCACCCACGACATGGGCGTGATCGCCGAGACGTCCGACCGCGTCGCCGTGATGTATTCCGGGCGCATCGCCGAGATCGGACCGGTGCGCGACGTGGTGCAGAACCCGCTGCATCCCTATGCCAAGGGGCTGATGGGCGCGATCCCGACGCTGACCGGCGACGCGTCGCAGCGGCTGGTGCAGATTCCAGGCTCAATGCCGCGGCTGTCGGCCGTTCCACCAGGCTGCGCCTTCAATCCGCGCTGCAGTTTTGCGTTCGACCGCTGCCGTATCGAGCGGCCGGAGCCGATCGCTGTGGGTGCGCAGCAGGTCGCCTGTCATCTCTATGACCCCCTCCATCTCCATGACCACGCCCCTGCGGAGAGCGCGGCATGACGGCGCTGGTGCAGGCACGCAATCTCAAACGGGCCTTCGACGTCTCGAAGCCCTGGCTCAACCGCGTCATCGAGCGCAGCCCGATGGAGTTTTTGAAAGCGGTCGACGGCGTGTCGTTCGAGATCAGGCGCGGCGAAACCTTTGCGCTGGTCGGCGAATCCGGCTCGGGCAAGAGCACGGTGGCGCGGATGGTGGTCGGGCTGCTGCCGCCGACATCGGGCGACGTCATCATCGACGGCATCTCGATGAGCGATCCCAGCCAGGCTAGCGCGCGCAAGCTGCTGCGCAAGCGGATCCAGATGATCTTCCAGGATCCCTATGCGAGCCTCAATCCGCGGCTGCGGGTCGATGCGATCATCGCCGAGCCGATCCGCGCCTTCGATCTCATTCAGGGCGAGCGCGACATTCGCGCCCGCGTTGGCGAATTGCTGACGCTGGTGGGCCTGCATCCCGACGACGGGCAGAAATATCCGCACCAGTTCTCCGGCGGCCAGCGCCAGCGTATCGCCATTGCCCGCGCACTCGCCTCAGAGGCGGAGTTCATCGTCTGCGACGAGCCGACCTCAGCGCTGGATGTCTCGGTGCAGGCGCAGATTCTCAACCTGATGCGCGAGCTGCAGGACAAATTCGGCCTGACCTATCTGTTCATCAGCCACAACCTTGCTGTGGTCAGGCATATGGCTGACCGGATCGGCGTGATGTATCTCGGCCGAATCGTGGAGATTGCGGAAGGGCGCGAACTCTTCCGCGCGCCGCGCATGCCCTATACGCGCATGCTGCTGGGCGCTGTGCCGGATCTGGCCATGTCTGGCCGCGCACGCATCGCGGTCTCCGGCGAGATTCCCAATCCGATCGATCCGCCCTCCGGCTGCACGTTTCATCCGCGCTGCCCGGAAGTGTTCGATCTCTGTCGCAAAGTCGTGCCGGATCTGGTCGACGGCGTCGCCTGTCATGCGGTGAACAAACTGATCGCACCACCGATCGAGGCTGTCCCCGCCGCGCGGCGATAATTGCGATCAGCGCGCACCAAAATCAGAGCGCCCTGAAACGACAACGCGGCAGGCACCGCAGGGAATCGGCAACAGACCCCTACAGCACCCACCGCGAAATCATTCAGCCGACACTGTCGGCTGCAAGATCGGCCCAGTAAGATCACTGCGCATGAACGTCAGTGCGTCTCCGGGCCTGATCCGATCAATCTTCTGCCGGCTCCTCGCCGTCACCGCCGTCTTCATCGCGCTCGACCGGACCGGCAAGAATCTGTTCAGCGATCAGGCCGGAATTCTGCCGGATCGAGGCTTCGATCTTGGCGGTCATGTCCGGATTGGCTTTCAGGAAGGCCTTGGAATTCTCGCGGCCCTGGCCGAGACGCTGGCTGTCATAGGAGAACCAGGCGCCGGACTTCTCGACGATTCCCGCTTTCACGCCGAGATCGAGGATCTCGCCCATCTTGGAGACGCCTTCGCCATACATGATGTCGAATTCGACCTGCTTGAAGGGCGGCGCCAGCTTGTTCTTCACGACCTTGACGCGGGTCGAATTGCCGACCACTTCGTCGCGCTCCTTGATCGCGCCGATGCGGCGGATGTCGAGACGCACCGAAGCATAGAATTTCAGCGCATTGCCGCCGGTGGTGGTTTCCGGCGAGCCATACATCACACCGATCTTCATGCGGATCTGGTTGATGAAGATCACCATCGTATTGGATTTGTTGATCGAGGCAGTCAGCTTGCGCAGCGCCTGGCTCATCAGACGAGCCTGCAGGCCGGGCAGCGCGTCGCCCATTTCGCCTTCGAGTTCGGCGCGCGGCACCAGCGCGGCCACGGAGTCGATGATCAGCACGTCCACCGCGCCGGAGCGCACCAGCGTGTCGGCGATTTCCAGCGCCTGTTCGCCGTGATCCGGCTGCGAGATCAGGAGTTCATCGACATTGACGCCCAGCTTGCGGGCATAGACCGGGTCGAGCGCGTGTTCGGCGTCGATGAAGGCGCAGATGCCGCCCTTCTTCTGGGCCTCGGCGGCGCAATGCAGCGCCAACGTGGTCTTGCCCGAGGATTCCGGTCCGTAGATCTCGATCACACGGCCCTTGGGCAGACCGCCGACGCCGAGCGCGATATCGAGGCCGAGCGAGCCCGACGAAATCACCTCGATGTCCATCGACCGGTCGTTCTTGCCGAGCTTCATCACCGAGCCCTTGCCGAACTGGCGCTCGATCTGGGAGAGCGCGGCCGACAGGGCCTTGGTCTTGTCCATGGAGGATCCTTCAACGATACGCAGGGCAGTCGGAGTGGTAGCCATTGATCTAGCTCCTTATGAAGGGATTCGCGACAGGACAAACGGCAAGCGCCAAAGGATGGCGGCGCTGTTCGGGTTGAGAACAATGTACCCTATCTGTTCTATGTTCGCAATATGTTCTTTTGAGAATTTCGGTACTGGCCTGTTTCCGACCGCAGTGGCCTAATTTGAATTTGGCAGTGGCCTGATTTGGAATGTGGGAAGGAAAAGAGGGAGCCAGCTGGATGCACAAGAAGCGATCTGTTCTTGAGAGCCGAATAAAGAAATTAAATGCCAAAGGGAGAATATCTTACGTAGAGGCCTTCAAACAATATTCAGACGATGAGGTAGTCCAAAAAATTGCCAGCGACATAGGAGCAGAATTTGCAAAGAAACTGCTCGAATTTCACAAAGTAAAAATCAAAAGATCGCTGGGCATCATAGAGTATGACGCAAGTCTGGAGGTCATCGTTCCCCGAACGCCGAGGGAGAAAAATCGTAAGAGACGAAGGTAAGGCCGCCTCAGTGGGCGGCTCTTTCATTTTGTACCTTCGTTTCCAGTCCACGGCATATTTTGTCCCGGCGCATAGCCGGGAGGCGGCGGAATTTGAGGCGTGGCGTCCTTATAGATCATCTTGAAGATGCTGGCGGCAGTATCGAGCCATAACTTGCGCTGCGGTTCTGGCCAAGCAGTTCCTGATGCAGGGAGTTCTTTTAGAAGCCCCTGAATGAATGGGTGCAGATCAGGCGGATCGCCGTCGCCGTTACCTACTCCGATCTTACCTTTGCCTCCCTTGTCGCCCTCATCAGAGGGTGGCGGCGGCGGTGGCGGATCATCAGCTTTGGAGGCAAAAGCAGGCATCACCAAACGCGTTTTGCCATGCTCGAAGTACCCAGCCTGTTCGGCCGACCGTTCAAAAACTTGTCGGGCACGACCCGTTTGTTTTTCGGCAACACCCAACCCGATCATGTCGCGCTCAAGCGCTGCAGCAGGCGGGAGAACGCCGTTCTTATAGTTTTCGAAGATGGCCTTGTAGAGCGGGACATTCTGAAAGGCCCGCGCCCGCGCCTCTCGCTCGCGCTGGGGATCGACCATCATGCGCCCGAGGGGCGAAAGCTTGTGATGCCCGGACGTCGTTTCGATCACTCCAAACATGCGCGCGGCTGAGAGCTGCATGCGAAAGCCGCTGCTCTTGGGGCTCACGTTCATCCACGCGGACAATTGCGAGTCGTCGCAGTCGCTCGTCCCTGCATGCGAATGGATAGCCTGCGCAACCTCAAGAGCGTCACCTAGATTGTTGTACGGAAAACCGATGGTGGAACGCTGGCGCGCGTCGGCGTCGTCCTGCGCCGCATCCACTACACTGGTTACGTTGTCTCCTGACATGTGGCTTCTCCCTATCCGGTCGCGAGAACTCCGCTGAAACACACCATAGGGGTTCCTATCCACAGCGTCAACTCTTTATCCAAAATTGGTAGACAGGCATTGACGCTATCCAATTTGTCTGCCAGAAATGGATTAACGCTGAGGTGACGCCATGACAACAGTTTGAGCCTTTCGAAGCGCTGGCCGAGCATCGAAGGGCACGGAAAAAGGAAGGGCCGCTGCGCCAAACCTCGGGGGAGGAACGCAACGGCCCTGCAATCGGCTTCAAGTTCTCAGGGATCGTCTAATGGTAGGACACCCGCCCCTACAAGTGTGGAGATGTCGGTCCGAGTCCGGCTCCCTGAACCATCAATCGAGTGGGACCGACCGCGTTGGCGCGCTGCCGATCCCGAGTTACCTACCCCGGGATTGCGCCCCGAAGCGATAGTCAAATCGGAACATACGCCTTGGCGGGCGGATTTTCTAGAGTCGCTGACGGGCAAATCCCTTCACATGATGAAGGATTGCGCCCTCATGAACGTTCTCCCCCCGCGAAAAGTAGATTGAAGTCATTGCCGCCCTTTGCGAAGGCGTCGGCATCCGCACCGCGCCTCGCCTTAGGACTTCTGGGCATCTTCGACTTCTTTCAGAGCGAGATTGGCCCCCTCTAACCGGCCAGCTAGCTGCTCCAACCTCATGGAAGTAATATCTTCGCCACTGGGCGAGGTCGCTTTCCCTCCGGCCTTAAAATATTTGATCTCCTCACGGAGATACTCGCGCTCGGTTCGGGCCCATTTCTCCAACATGCTCGTCATATGCGCTCCTGCTTTCCGCTAAGCATACCACGGCGACAGGGCGGGCACGACCCGGCATCAAGCCGGATTATTTTCAAACCGAGACACTACCGAGAATTGATACTGGCCTGTTCCGACCTCAGTGCCCTGGTTCGAAAACGACAGCCGCCCGATCTGGACTAATCGAGCACCTTTGAACCTTCCTGCGCGTTTCCCGCACAACAGGATGTTCGCATCGCTTATGCGTTCAATCCGACATGGGAAGGTCACACGCCGTGAAGACGATCGCACTGCTCTCCGCCGCTGCCCTGTTGCTCGTCGAACTCAGCGGCGCGATGCCCAGGTCGAGCGTGGGTGGCCCGATGACCATCATGCTGATCATGTTTATCGCCATGCTGGCGGTGGGAATTCACGAGGCCTGGACAAAGAAGCGCGGCCCGCTTGGATGGATTGTGAGTATTGTCGCTGCGGTCATCGGCGGCTTCGTGGCGGCGAGCCTGGTCGGCATGGTCATGGACATGATAGGCCCGCACCTGCACCTGAACGGGTCGCTCGTATCCTCACAACATCCTCTGCTCTATATCTCGTTCGCGGGCATGGCGATCCTCACGGTGCTCGGATCATGGATCACGCTGCAGATCCCAGACTGGCTCCTGAAACGCAGCGAAGCCCCCCGTAGCGGTGCATGAGGCGAGTCCCCTTCTTTGAACCTTCATGCAGCTTTCCTGCACAACAGGGGGTGAAGCCAGCGAGTAAAATCCGATGAACAGAAATCAGCGCATGGTCGTGGCAACAGCACTCTGCGTGATCGCAACCGTGCTGGCATTTACATTTCTCGTGTGGTCACACGGGCACATATCCAACGCCGCAAAATTTGTCGTCTTCTATACGAACACCGATTCCCGTTACCCCGGCCTCGTCAACTATTGGGGCATCTACATTCGACACGGCCTTGCCGGATACCTGCTCGGTCTGATTGCGCCCATCTGCCTTCTGGCAGTCGCAGCATTCGTTGCCCTGGGCAGGCCTTCATCGAGCGATCTGGGAACATTGCCAAGGTAAGGCCGCCTCGGGGCGCGGCCTCTTTTGGTCAGTGCAGCGGTTGAACCCGCCGGACGCCCGGGTCACCCCAAGACAGGCAAGTCGGGTCACACAAATTGCGAGCCCGGCACGCTCTGGACAGTTCCCTGCCACCACTTTAGAACGCTTCTAGCCAGGGAGCGTGGATGCCCAAGCCAAAGAAAACCGCCGCCGAACTTCAGAAGATCATTCGAGAAGCCGCCGCAATCGCCGGGCCATGGCCCAAGAACATGAGCGTGATCATCTATTCGCTGGATGACAGCTGGCGCGTCATCGTCAGTTACTCGGATCCGGCACAGACGCCTTTTCGCGACCGGTTGATGGAGATCTGCCGGGGGCTCGCCCATTTCTACGATCTGGACGAGCCAGTCTAGAGTCGCCCGGCGCCGCGCACCGGCCCATGTCACCTGTGCCTTATCCCGCGAGATGCGTTTCGCGCGTGGCGATCAGGTCGCGGATCGGCTGCGCGATCGGTACCGGACGATGGGTCTTCTGATCGGTATTGACCCAGACGATCTCGCCGGTGGCAAACAGATCGCCGGCTGCGCGCGCGAAGATGCCGAGTTCGAACACCAGACTGGAGTTGCCGATCCGCGCCACGCGCGCGGCGACGTCCAGCTCCTGATCGAACAGGATCGGCGCCTTGTATTCGATCACCGATTTGACGACGTGAAAGTCGACGCCGCTCGCCTTGGCATCGGCAAACTGGTCATAGCCGAGCGCACGAAAATATTCGGTGATGGTCGTATCGAAGTAAGTGAGATAGTGCGCGTTGAACACGACGCCCTGGCCGTCGATCTCGGAATAGCGCACCCGAAACGGGTGGAAGAACCAGAACCGGTCGCGTGACATATGCCCCTCGCCCATGACGGCGGCTTCGTTCTCCGCCCTGATGCTCCCCTAGCCTCTCTTGCGCGGCGAAGCCAGCCGCCGCAGGGAGACGTCATGCCGCAACTCAGCTCCGCTTGATGGCCTTCAGCACAATGAAAATGTGCGACGCTGCGATGATTACCGACGCCAGCATGAGTCCGAGATTGGCGCCATGAACCTTCTCCGGTGCGAAGGTTGTCGCCGTCCAGATGATCAAGCGCACCGTCAGCATAAAAACGACCATGCCCCACAGTGCAATCCGCTTCGGCGCATCCCATGTCGGCTTGCCGTCGAAGCCCCACTGCATCGCAACGCGCTCACCTGCAATCCGCGGCTCGCCATAGAGGTTGCACCCGATCATCACGACCAGAGCACACGCAAATACGATATCGGCCGACGACATGATTGCCCCATATGTGAAATCGCGGCCGGATGACTCCCGTATCTCATCCCATCATACCGCAACGATCATGGCGCCCGATACAACGGCCGCCTTCGATGACAACCCAGAGATGCATCACGGTTCCGAAAGCGGATTCCTGCACGCGACGGGCTGCGCAAAAAAACCGTTTATTTGCCGCAAATTTTGCACATTTCTATCGACGCACGGAACAAGTTAGTTTAGCGGTATCATTGTCTTACAGCAACCTCAGGTGCTGCAAGCCATTTACACGCGCGCCAGCTGTGGTCGTTTCCCGTGCCTCGATATTTCTTTCATATTATCGCCGAAAACACGTTCCTCGACGAAGAAGGGACGAGCTTCAAGGACGATCAGGAAGCGATGCTGCACGCACGTCAGCTCGCATCGGAGATGGTGCGCAGCCTCGGCGTCGTGAGGGGCGCGATCGTCGTCGAGAATGAAGACAGCGGCGGATTGTTCGAAGTGCCGCTGTCCTGGAGCAACTGACACAGGCGCATATGTCAGTGGCCGCGCGCAGGCTTAGTCAATTTGCGCGCCCGGCGGCACGAGCCGCCGATGCCACGTCATCGCCTGATCAATTCGCAGCGCTGCCGGTCTTGGTGCGTGGCTGTTTCGCGGGTGCAACGGCTTTCGGCGCATCGCTGCGCACATTGCCCCATGGATCGGCCGCGGCTTTGGTGTCGGGAATCTTGCGCAGCGACTCGCGATACGCCTTCTCGGTGATCGCGTCCTGCTCCTTCTCCTCCGCCGACTTGGACTTCACCTCCGGCATCAGGTTCATCATCTGCGCGGCGGCCGGGCCGGTCAAAAGCGCGAGCACTGCGACGACGCTGAATAGTTGGCTGGATCGTTTCATGGCACCAAAGCTCCGTGAATTTCGGAGGCGTTATACCACTGGCCATTCGGGCACGCCAATCGCCTGACGCAAGGCACCCCGTCGTGCCTCACGCAGGTTGAAACCTTCGGAAACCGGGAAACCCGGGCGCTGGCCGGGACTGGAGCCTAGTCGCCCAGCACTTTCTCCGCGGCCGTCACGATGCTGATGGTCGGGTGCGCCGCGCAATAGGTGCCGAACTTCTTGGCGTTCTCGACGAACACCTCGGTGTCAATGATCGCATCGTCCGAGTCGCCCTTGTACCAGCCGTCCATCCAGGTCAGCACCATCTTGATCTCGTCGGGGCCGGATTCGACGAATTGCTTGCAGGACATGGTGGACAGATCGAGCACGACAGCCTGGGCGGGCGCGGCAGAGAACATGGCAGCGGCAGTCAGAAACGCGCAGGCGAATTTCATCATGGTCCCCTTCCCCGAAAAATGACGCCGGCCAATGGCTGGCCCGAGCGTTCAACAGCCCGACGGTATCATGGAGCTCATTTCCTTGATTTGATATTTTTATGAAATATTCTGATCCTCCAGAACTTCACGAAGGATGAACAGGCGGGTCCGAATCTCTGCGATCGGTTTTATCGGCCGGCAAGATCGCGGTGCTAGACATGGCGCATGCAGACGATGCGGACGGCGACCATGATCGAGAAACGAACGGCTCCACGACACCGGGTTCTGAAGCGCGGCACGCTGGCCTTTGGCGGCGGCGGTATCGATTGCACCGTCCGCAACCTCTCGGCCTCTGGCGCGCGTGTCGATATCGCGAGCCCGCTCGGCTTGCCCTCGAATTTCATGCTGGTGATCGAGGCGGATCACTTCATCCGCCGCTGCCGTCCGGTCTGGAATAACGACCGCCAGCTTGGCGTGGCGTTCGAGTAGGCGCCCCGTCAGTAGCCCCCGCGGCCGCCATAGTTGCCGCCGCCGTAACCGCCATAGCCTCCACCGCCGTAATAGACGCGCGGTAGCGGCTCGTAATAGACCGGCGGCGCACGGCGGATAATGACCTCTTCCTCGACGATCTCACGGCTGCGCCGCGGCGGTGGCGATGGCTTGTCGGCGCGCTTCTTCGCAGGCTCGGTGGCTTTCTCGGCCTTCTTCGATGCAGGCGCTGCTGCGGGCGGCGCACCGCACGGGCATGTCAGGCCCGGTCCGGCCAATGCGACATTGGTCGGCGCGTTCGCTACCGCATCCGGCACCGGCCTGTTGCGCGTGCGCTCCTCAAGCTTCTGCGCGGTCGATGTCAGATCGCTGTCGGGATATTTCGCCAGGAAGTCGCGATAGGACGGCGCGGTGTTGGTGATGACGGCGTTGTTCCACGCCACCATCTTGTAGTGACGGTCGAGCCATTCTTTCGCCTGCGGGCCGAGCGGCGGCTCGGCATAGAGGCCGACAAAGGCCTCATAGGCTTCCACCGACCCATCCGAGACGATCAGATTGTTGGCGTCCTGCACCGGCTTGCCCTGCAGCTCCTTGCGCCATTGATCGACGGTCTTCTTGGTCACGGCGGACTTGGCGCCGGCATCAGTGCCAAAGAAGCGAAAGTCATTGACCAGCGATGAGCTCTCCCACGGCGTCTGACGACCTTCGGTGGCCTGATTGACCGACAGTCGCACGCGCTTGAACGCATCCTCGATCGGCAGGCCCGGCTCGCGCCCCGCCTTCAGCAGCGCCGTCGTATAGGGGCTGTTGCCGTCCTTGCCGTCTTCGGCTTCGGCGCCGGGCGACGTCGAGAAGGACAGCAACGTGCCGGGCGTGCCGAATTTCACGTCGACCTGGGCGAGCCCGCGGCCGGTGGTCTTGCTGATAGCCGGAAACGGATTGTTGCGGCAGGCATCGAGCAGGATGATGCGGCTCTTGCTCGGCACGGATGTCAGCGTGTTCAGGATGTCATTGAGGCGCACCGCCTGCAGTGGAATATCGGCTTCGCGCTTCGGATCGATATCGACCGGCACCAGATAGTTCTCGCCGTCGATCTGCAAACCGTGGCCGGCATAGAACACCAGCGCCACCGTGTCGGGCCCCTTGGCGGACACATTGGCGGCGAAGCCGGCGATCCTGGCGCGCAGATCGGTCTGCGACAGGTCCGTGGCCGACTGCACCTCGAAGCCGGCATCGCCGAGCATCTGCGCCATGGCCTTGGCGTCATTGACCGGATTGGGGAGCGGCGCGATGGACCGATAGGAGGACTGCCCGATCACCAGCGCCAGACGACTCTCCGCCCATGCGGCTTGCGAGCCGAGCATTACCGTGGCTGCAACGATCGCGCTGCGAATGACAGGACGAACCATCGAACAGTCTCCCCGGCCTGGGCCAGCTCGCGCGACGGATAATTCCCCGCCTGATTCAACTGAAATCAGGATGGCCGCACGCCAACAATGCGACGGCCTGCCGCTGCCAAATTTGGTCGCTGTCAACGCAAGCGCGGTTCATGGGAACCGCGCGGAGCGTTCGCTGTCTGAAGATTACTTTTTCTTCGCTGCCGTTGCAGGCGTAGGAGCCGGTGCGACGCCGCCCCATGGATCGTATTTTTCCTTCGGAGTCGGAACGCGCTCCAAGGCGGCCTTGTAAGCCTTCTCGTCGATTTTCGGCTTTTCGGGCCCAGGCGCATGATCGGCGCCGCCGCGCTTGCCGCCCATCTGCGCTGTCGCCGGCGCAGCCAGAAGCGCCACTGCCGCGATCGCCAATACCAATGCTCTCATCATGCGTCCCTCCGGCGCCTTGATAGCCTGACGTGCAGGCCATTTTCCAGCCCCAACATGGCGAGGCCGCGACCATCGACCGCAGGTCCGCCCGTCCTTGGAAACGAGCGAATACTCCGGCACCCGCCACCCCGGCCGACCTATATCCGCTGAAAACACAGGCTTTTCAGCGACCGTTTGGTGAACGATCGGTTGCACATTCCCGTCAAATTTCATGTCCGGAAAAACCGGATCTTGGAATGTTTCGCCTAGTCTCCGCAGACAGCAATGGAGAAGCGGCCTGCGCCGCCTTCCTTGCGACGGGGATCGGGGACGTGGTCGACATTGCAAACCCAGCCGGCATGCATGGCAGCAGAGCAACGGGCGCCGGGATGACCGCGGCGAACCGCCCAGCGTCTGCGCCCGATGCGCTTGCGCCGCTCGCAGCAATCGCGCCCGAGCCATGGCGCGCGCTCGCGCAGCAGGCCGTCGAGCCGAACGGCTATTACCTCGCCGACTGGGAACTGGCCGTCAATGCATCCGCGCGCGGCCGCACCGATGTCGCCGCGCTCAGCGCCTGGGCGAGCGACACCGGAACGCCCCGCTTGATCGGGCTGCTGCCGGTGATCACCGCGCGGCGCGCCTATCGCATTCCGCTCCCGGCACTGGTGAGTGCCGATCCCTATGGCACCCTCTCGACGCCGCTACTCGATCGCGACATGGCGCCAGACGCCGTCACGCGCCTGCTGGAACAGGCCCGCAAGGCTGGCGCGCATGCGCTGATCCTCGAGAACGTCTCGCTCGACGGCGCCGCAATGCAGACGATCCGCAAGTCGCTCGCCATGCAGGACCTGGCGCCGCGTATCCTGCAATCGCACGCCCGCGCCTACCTCGATGCCACGCGCGATGCCGATGACCTGCTGCGCGACGCGCTCGGCGCGAAGAAGCTGAAAGAACTGCGCCGCCAGCGCAATCGTCTCGCCGAGCATGGCGCGGTGACGTTCCACATTGCGCGCACGCCGGCGGAGATCGCTGCGACCATCGACACATTCCTGACGCTGGAAGCGAGCGGCTGGAAAGGCAAACGCGGCACCGCCCTGATGCAGGATGCCGGCGACAATGCCTTCATCCGCAGCGCCACCAAGGCGCTCGCCGAACACGGCCAATGCGAGATCGTCACGCTTCGCGCCGGCGACACGCCGGTCGCCTCCGGTGTGCTGCTCAGGCATCTCGATCGTGCCTTCTATTTCAAGCTCGGCGTCGACGAGCGCTTCGCCAAACTGTCCCCTGGTGTGCAGCTCACGCTCGACGTGACGCGGCATCTCTGCGCCGATCCCGTGATTGCAAGTGCCGACTCCACGGCCAATGCCGGTCACCCGATGATCGACCCGATCTGGCGCGGCCGCCTCGCCATCGGCGACGTGCTGATTCCGCTGCGCAAGCACGACCCGCTCGTCTCACTGATTCACGGCGCGCTGACGCTGCGTCGCTCCATCCGCGAGCCGCTACGACGCGTGGCCCGCTCCCTCCGCAACCGTCTCCGCTAGATATCGGGGTTCAACCATGAACGCAGCTACTGACGTCGCGCCGATGATCTCGGCCGCCAATCAATCGCTCAAGAACGATTTTCCGCTGAAGCCGTTCGCCATCAGGCACAAGCTCGCCGGACATCCGCTGCTGACGCTGCCGCGTATCGCGCAGCTCGCATCCGAACTGCCGCGCGATCTCATCGAATACAATTCGGGCAAGGTCGCGATCAGCCAGGACCCCGACGCGATCCCGTCGGTGGATCTCGATCCCGTTGAGGTGGTCAATCGTATCGAGACCGCTGGTGCATGGATGGTGCTGAAGCGGATCGAGAACTCGCCCGAGTATCGTCAACTGCTCGAAGACACGCTGCTGTCGGTGGCGCGCGCCCGCGGCTTCAACAGCCTGCTCGATGCCGGCTTCGAACAGCTCGAAGGCTTCCTGTTCGTGTCGTCGCCGAATTCGACCACGCCGTTCCATCTCGACAGCGAGGATAACTTCTTCGTCCAGATCCACGGCGAGAAGTTCTTCACGATCTATGACAACAAAGACCGCGCCATCGTCTCCGACGACGAGATCGAGCGTTCGATGACCAAGCACCGCAACCTCAAATTCGACGACAGTTTCGCACCGCGCGCGGTCGAGTTTCACATGTTCGATGGCGACGGTTGCTACGTGCCCTATCAGTGGCCGCATTGGGTGCGCACCGCCGGATCGTTCTCGATCTCGATGGCAATCACCTGGAAGACCAAGGAAGTGCGCCGCATCAACGACCTGCACTTCTTCAATTCGATGCTGCGCGGCATCGGCTTCCCACAGAAGCCGCCCGGCCAGCAGCCGGTACTGGATATGCTGAAGCTGGCCTTCTACCGGACCGTCACCACGGCAATCAAACCGCTGCGTAGCTCACTGGCCATTCGCAAACTGCTGCGCCGCATCGCGCTCGGCAAGAAGGCGAATTACTATCTGAAGGGCGCGTAAGCGCGCGCCCTTACTCGGCCGCCTCCGCGTTCACTTCCGCCGAGACCTGACGGATCGCGCGCGCGAGCTTCTCCGCATCCTGCGCACCGGACACCGCATATTTGCCGGCGAACACGAAAGTCGGTACGCCGGAAATGCCCTTGTCGGCGGCTTCCTTGGCGTTGCCTGAGATCAGCGCGACGTCCTCATCAGTGGCGAGGCGCTTGCGGATATCGTCCGCATCGAGTCCGACATCGGCCGCCGCCTGGACCAGCGTCTCGCTTTGGGTGAGGTCGCCGCCGTCGCGGAAATACAATTCCATCAGACGCTGCTTGACCTCGGCCGACTTGCCGGAGGCTTCGGCCCAATGGATCAGCCGGTGGCAATCGATGGTGTTCGGCTGGCGCTTCACGCTGTCCGGCCGGTAGGTCAGGCCCTCCTGCTCGGCCGCATCGACGACACGGCCGGCGATGCCTTTGTAGGCTTCGACAGAACCGAATTTGGTCTCCAGATAGGTCGAGCGATCAATGCCCTCGCGCGGGATCCACGGATTGAGGAAGAACGGCCGCCAATTGACATGCACCGGCACGTCGGGGACCAGCGCCAGCGCATTCTCGATGCGGCGTTTGCCGATATAGCACCACGGGCACACGACGTCGGAGACGATATCGATCTGAAGCGGCTTGATGGTGCTCATGGGCGGGCTCCCTGTATTTGTTCCGCCCACAAATAGGCGTCGTGGACATCGCGGACAAGGCCGTTAGTTCCCGTTTGAAGCGATCTCCCGGAGCCTGTTCGCCGTGACATCATCCGCCGGAAAGAACGTCTCGATGGCGATTTCCGACAGGGTGATATCCAGCGGCGTACCGAAGGTCATGGTCGTCGACATGAAGCTCAGCACATCGTCGCCCAGCCTCATCCGGAACGGCACCACGACGCTGTCAGCCGCGATCGGCGCCGACCGCGCCGGCACCGGATAGGTCTTCAATTCCTGATACAGTTTGAGCAATTCCGGATCGGCGGTCGCCTCGCATTGCCGGTGCAGCCGCTCCAGCAGATGCGCGCACCATTCACCAAGATTGACGGTGCGCGGGGCCAACGCCTCCGGATGAAAGCTCAGCCGGAGCACGTTGAAGGGCTGCCCGAGCAAGCGCGGCGCGATGCCTTCCAGTAGCGGCATCACCATTCGGTTGGCCGCGACCAGATTCCAGTGCCGATCGACCGCCAGCGCCGGATTGGGCTCATGGGCCTTCAGCACGAGGTCAATGGCCTGTCGCGCTGAATTCAGCGCGGGATCGTCCAGCGCCCGCTGCGGAAAGGCCGGTGCGAAGCCGGCAGCCACCAGCAAGACATTGCGCTCGCGCAGCGGCACGTCGAGCCGTTCGGCCAGCCGCAACACCATCTCGCGCGACGGCGAGGCGCGGCCGGTCTCCAGGAAACTCAGATGACGCGTGGAAATCTCGGCATCGCCGGCCAGATCGAGCTGGCTCAGGCGGCGGCGCTGCCGCCATTCGCGCAAATGATGGCCGATCCCGGCGGGCCGGGATGTTGCTAGCTGTGTGCTCATGGCAAAAAGCTAGCATGCGAATTTCGCAGCTTCCATGACCTCACAGGTAATCGATTTGGCTCCGCGGCGCCGGCATCTTCGGGACATCCACAACGACCAACCGAAGGACAACGACCATGATCAATCCCTCTCTCCTGCTCCGCCGCGCCATCCAGATCGACGCCGCCGTCAGCGGCGCCATGGCGCTGCTGCTGACCTTTGCCGCGGGCGTGCTGGCACCGCTGCTGCATCTGCCTGAAGCGCTGCTGCTGGAATCCGGCCTGTTTCTGATCGCCTATGCGGCGCTGGTCGGCTGGCTCGGCACCCGCGCGACCATGCCGAAGCTGCTGGTGCTGGTGATCATCGTCGGCAACGCCCTGTGGACTCTGGGCAGCATCGGCCTGCTGTTCTCGGGCGCGGTGACGCCGAACCTGCTCGGCCAGATTTTCGTGGCCGCGCAGGCAATCGCAGTCGGTGTGTTTGCGGAGCTGCAATATATCGGGCTGCGCCGGAGCGCAGCGGCACAGGCGGCTTAAACCGCCTTGCTCCTGGCATTGCCGGCCTTTGCCTTGCTGGCCTTGGCCGACCTGTTAGTTGACTTGGCCTTAACAGACTTGTCCTTGGTCGCTGCGGAGGTCTTCTTCGCGGCGGCCTTGGTCGTTTTGGCTTTGCCCGAAGCCGCTTTGCCCGAAGACTTGGCCTTCTTGGCCTTATCTTTAGCCCTCTTGGCCTTCGCCTTTTCTTCCTTCTTCAGCGCCTTACGCTCGGCCTTCTCCTTGGCCTTGAGCTTCTCGGCACGTGCCTCGGCGCGCTTCTTCTTCCGCTTCTTCTCGCAGGAATCGCATTTGCAGCCGATCGGCTTCAGGTATTCCTTGAAATACTCCGTGCCGTAATCGTAGTTGATCTCTTCGCCCGGCTCGATCTTCTTGATCGAGCGGATGATGATCTTCTTCTTCGCCGCATTGACGTCGGACTCGGCGTTCGGCTTGCAGGCGTGGTTGATATAGCGCGCAATGTTCTTGCGGATCGAACCATCGACGGTCCAGCGCTTGCTGATCTGGAACAGATACTTGTTCTCGATCGCGTCGTGCTTCTCGTTCTTCGAATCCAACAGGGGCCCGAAGTATTGGACGATCTTGACGCCCTTCTTGATCGGCTGGGTGGCGAAAAGACCGAGACCGGTTTTGGAACGGCCGATGCGATATGGCTTGGCGGAGGTCGAGGCGGGCATGGGATGAGGAACTGACGCTGCTGGAGACGAAATGAAGGCTGACCAAGCTGTCTAGCGCGATTCAACCAGCCCTGTCAGCCGCTTCCGTTGAACCTTCCCCAGCTTGTGAGCGTCAAAGCAGCACCTTTCCCGTGCTGGATGCCCTTGAATGCCCCGCCTGCCCGCCCTCGCCGCCGCCCTAACGATCCTGCTTGGCGCCACGTCGCTCGCCGCAGCCGACAATATCGGCAGCCTCTACAGCTCCGTGGCCGACAGGGATTGCCGCGGCGTCTCCAACTTCAAGATCGATGGCGACGACTATGCGCGAGAACAGGTCTGCAAGGGCCCCGCAGGCCTCGTCGTGTTCAAGAACGAAGATGATCTCCGCGAAACCATTTCGGCCGGCACCACGGCTGCGGCCGCCAACAGCGAGCCCGCAGCGTCGCAGGGCTTCGGCCCGTTCAATTCGACGACCAATACCATCGAATGGCGCACCATCGCCGGCAAACCATTCGCCATGATCCAGCGCTGGCACATCGCCGATAACGATGATCCCGAGAAAAATGGCCGGCCAAAATCCAAACAGATGCTGGTGGTCACGCGGTTGCCGCCGGGCGCCGTGTGCCATGTCGCCTATATCGACGTGACGGCCAATCCGGAGGCCAACGAGCTGGCCCGCAAAGCCGCTGACGAACTCGCCCGCGGCTTCGATTGCAAGACGGACAAGGTCAGCGTGATCGGCATCGGCGGCCGGGCTACGGCACTGGCGATGGCATCGCGCAATATCCCGGGCCTGGCCCGGTAGGGGTCAAATCGATCGCGCGGTCAAAGCTTCGGTATTTTCGCCGCGTCGATCACCGCCGTCCATCGCGCGATTTCCGACGTGACCAATTCACGCATTTCCGGCGGCGTGCTTCCCCGCACCTCGCCACCGATCGCCGCTTCCAGCCGCGCCCTGATCCCCGGGTCGGCCAGAGACTTCAGAACGGCTGCGTTGAGTTGGGCGATGATCCCCGGCGGAGTGCCCTTCGGCGCCAACAGCCCGGCCCACGTCCTGACATCGAACCCCTTCAGACCTGCCTCGCCGGCCGATGGAACATTCGGCAGCAAAGCACTCCGGGTCGATGATGTGACGGCGAGGCCACGCACCGCACCACTCTCGATCTGTGGCGCAACAAGCACGCTGGTGCCAACGATCAGGGGCACATCGCCCGCGAGCAACGCCGTAATCGCCTGAGAGTCGCCGCGGTAGGGCACGTGCAACACGTCGATGCCGGCTGCTGCTTTCAACAATTCGCCAGCAAGGTGATGCGTGCTGCCGAAGCCGACCGATCCGAAGCTCAACGATCCCGGCTTGGCCTTTGCAAGCGCGATGAGCTCTCCCAGCGTCTTTGCTTCATAGTCGCTACGGGTCGCGACGACGAGCGCATAATAGACGATCGTGGAGATCATCTCGAAACTATCGACGGGTTGATAGGACAGCGACTTGTAAAGTCCCGCCGAAATCGCATGGCCTCCGGTTACAAGGCCGAGCGTGTATCCGTCAGGCGCAGCCTTGGCGACCGCGTCCGATGCGAGGTTGCCGCCTGCGCCAGGCTTCGCTTCGACGATGACGGTCTCATTGAGCTGTTTCGCCAGCCCGTCGGCAACAACGCGGGAGAGCGTGTCCGCCGCGCCACCCGATGCGAAACCGTGTACGATCCGAATGACACGATTTGGGTAGGCTTGCGCTGAGGCGCCAGGCACGTCGATCGATGAGACTATAAATACAGACACCGCGAGGCATGCGAGAACTTTGCCCCGAATAGATTTCGACAGCTGGCTCATTATTTCCTCCCCTTTTATTTCTTCAGCGCTGATCGCCGAGGTGCCGATCTGTCGCTTCATGGCGGCGACTTTGTCGGCAGCGATGTCATGTCGCCTTGCGTTTGAACTCCGCGAGCTCCGGCGATGGAGCCGGCCCCCAGATATCTCGGGGGAGACCTACCCAGACCTTGGGGCGCTGCGGACGATCCCGGTGCCATGGGCGTGGTTCGAAATAGCCGAGATCTTCATCGATCATCTGATCGAGATCGAAGAACAGTTCGATGAGATGGCCATCGGGGTCGCGGTGATAGATCGCGACATTGTGACCCGGGCCATGACGCACCGGTCCCCACAGGATCTGCATCTTCTTCCGCCCGAGCAGGTCGCAGGCGCGATGCATGTGCGAGGCATCACGGAGCTCGAACGCCGCATGATGCAATCGCCGACCCGGGCCGCGCGCGAAATTGACGGAGTGATGATCGACACCACACCGCATGAAGACGAAGGCGTCCTCGATCCAGTCCGACACCCGGAAATTCAGCACGTCACCATAAAATTTCGACGCCTTCAGCGGGTCTTGCGTGTAGAGCGCGATATGGCCGAGGCGGTCGGCTGCAATGCCGCCGACAGGCTGCTCCGCGACAGCGAATGTCGGCCCCGCAAGCAGCTCGATCTCCATTTCCTCGAAGTCGCGGAACAGCACCGAACGGGACACGCCAGGAAGCGGATCGGACTGGATCTCAGCCGCAATTCCAGCGCGCGACAGTGTAGCCACCAGGTCGGCGAAATCCAGATCGGGTGCCACTTCGAAGGTCAATCGCCGACAGGCCGCCTGATCGCCACGCTGCAGGACGACGGCGAGTTCGTCCGAGTCGGTGGCCAGCGATGCGTGACTGGCGTCACGCGTCACCACGCCGAGTCCGACCACCGTTTGATAGTAGTCGATCTGCCTGTCGATATCAGGCGTAACGAACGTCACATGCCTGAGGCGTTTTACCTTGATCATGTGGTCCTCCGTATCTCGTTCCAGACCTATAGCCGTTCGCCTACGGGGTCATGATGATCTTGCCGAGTGCGCCTCCGGACTCCAGCAGCGTGTGCGCCTGCCGGACCTCGGATAATTTCAGCCGTGCGGAGATAGCGGGCTTGATCTCCCCGCGCCCGAGCAGCGAGATCAATTGCCCCATGATGGCGCGGCGCGCATCGCGGTCATGGTCGTAGATGTGAAAGGAGAAGCAGCGCACGGCCGGACAGACGTCGAGATACTTTCGCATCTCTCCCATCAGGTTTTCTTCGGGAAGGCCGGCGAAGGCGTTGTAGGAAACCAGCGTTCCCCATTTGCCGAGCACGCCAAGATAGGAGACGAATTCGGGACCGCAAACATGGTCGAGCACGAGGCCGACGCCGCTCCCCCCGGTCAATTCGCGCGTCCGCGCGACGACGTCTTCGTCACGATAGAAAATAACGTGATCCGCACCGTTGGATTTAGCGAATTGGGCTTTTTCCGTCGTGCTCACCGTACCGATCACAGTCATGTTGGCGAGCTTCGCCAGTTGCACGATCGACGTGCCGACACCGCCAGCAGCACCAATCACAAGCACACTGCCTGCCGGATTACGCCCACCGCATTCATGCAGCAGCGCCCAGGCCACTTGATAGTTGGCAAGACAGACGGCGTCCTGAAGATCGACGGCATCAGGCAACAGATGAATGGCATCGGCCGGCGCCACCACATATTCGGCGTAACAGCCGCCGCGCTGTGACAGATCGCGGGCGCTCAGCAAAACCTTCTGCCCAACCGAGATGCCGACAACGCCGTGACCGACCGCGGAGATGCGCCCGGCGACATCATTCCCCGGATTGGCCGGTAGTGGCGGCATCCACTTGTAAACGCCGCGCCGGATCAAGGCGTCCGGCTGGCCGACGCCAAAGGCCTCCGCCTTGATCTGCACCTCTTTCGGGCCCGGAGCCGGAATGGCGACATCGACATAATCGAGCGCGTCGGGACCACCGGGACGATGAACCAGCACAGCCTTCATGAATCCACCCTGCAGAACTTATTTTCGAAAATATGTCCTATTACGAAAATTATTGCAATAGCGGTCATGCGCCGGCATTCTGCAACCAGCCGGCGCCATCAGCCGGCGGAATCTGAGGTCCATTCCATGACTGCTTCGGCCGTCAAATCGCGCAAAGAATTCGGCAAAACACTCGCAGTCGATATCACGCACCGACTGCGTCAGGATATCGTCGCTTGCCGGCTCAAGCCTGGCGAACCGCTAAAATTCGATGCCTTGAAGCTCGCTTTCGGCGCAAGCTTCACGACCCTGCGCGAGGCGCTGACGTCGCTGACGGCGGACGGCTTGGTCGTTGCCGAGGAGCAGCGCGGCTTTCGCGTGGCGCCCGTTACGAGCGACGACCTGATCGACATCACCCAGACCCGGATCCTGATCGAGATCGAACTGCTCAGCCGCTCCATCGTAAATGGCGAAGATGACTGGGAAATAGCGGTTATGTCGACCCTGCACAGGCTGGGACGCATTGAGGAAAGGCTTCCCGGTAATCACGTCGAGAACCCGGAATGGCAGATCGCCCACCGCCAGTTTCACGAGGCGCTGGTGTCGTGCGGGCGCTCCCCGACATTGTTCGGCATTCGGGCTTCGCTGTTCGAGCGCGCCGAACGCTATCGAAACCTGTCCGCCATGTTTCGCCCGCAACCACGCGACAAGGTCGGTGAGCATCGCGCCATCATGCAGGCCGCGATCGCCCGCGACACGGCACTGGCCACATCCCTGATCGACCGGCACATCCGCAGCACCTCTGACAATGTCGTGAAATACGCGTCTCATCTGCTGACTGAATCCTAAGACGGGATCGCCGGCTAGTCGGCGAAGAAACAGACGGCGGGCCCAACATCCCACGTGGAAAGTCGCCGCAGGCGCCGCCAGCCCCCTTGTCAGGCTTTATTTTCGAAAATATAATAAACTTACGAAATTTCGATATCCGGGATTAAGCAGAAAGGCCTCATCATGAAGCTCTTGTCTTTCAGTCATCAGCAGCGCGAGAGCTGGGGAGCCGTCGTCAACAACGCGATCGTCGATCTCGGCAAGGCGCTCCCGCACTATCCGACGCTCGCCGATTTCATCGCCAGCCCCGACTTCGCCAAGCGCGACCAGATCGTTGCCGGACACAAGCCGGACCTGAAGCTCTCGGACATCAGCTACCTGCCAGTGATCCCCCGCCCCGAAAAGATCGTTTGCGCGGTGCGCAACTATCTCGACCACCACAAGGAAGCGGTGGCTCATGGCATGGACCGTCAGATCACCGAATTCCCGCCGATCTTTCTGCGGGTCTGGCGCTCACAGGTTGGCCATAACCAGCCGGTGATCCGGCCGAAAGTCTCCACGCACCTGGACTGGGAAGGTGAACTCGCCGTCGTGATCGGAAAGGGCGGCCGACACATTCCCGAGAGCGAAGCCATGGATCACATCGCGGGCTATTCGATTTATAACGATGTCAGCGTCCGCGATTATCAGCGACACGCACAGCAGATCGCGGCCGGCAAGAATTTCGTCGGCACCGGACCGTTCGGCCCGTGGCTGGTGACGACCGATGAAGTCAGCGATCCCACCAAGCTCAAGCTCGAAACCCGCGTGAATGGTGACGTCGTCCAATCCTCGGACACATCCTTTTTGATCTTCTCGATTCCCCGGCTGATCAACTACGCGTCGGAGATCTTCGACCTCGTCCCGGGTGACGTCATTGCAACGGGAACGCCTGCCGGCGTCGGCTTTACGCGCAAGCCTCCAATCTTTCTGAAGGCCGGCGACGTCGTCGAAGTCGAGATCGAGAAACTCGGCATCCTCAGCAATCCGGTTATCGACGAGTAGTCGGCCGACGGCTCCCTTACAACGCTCGCAAAACACGGACAGGGTCAGCCATGACATCCTATGACATTCGCAAGACCCAGATTTCCGTCGAGACGATCTGGCACGAACGCGGGCCGCGCCTGGCACAACCGCTTCGCGTCGGCACGGCACTGGCGATTATCCGCAATCCTTTTGCTGGTCGATACGAGCCGGACCTGATGGCCTTCCAGGCCGAACTACGCGAACTTGGACGCACACTTGCGGCCGAGCTCGTTCAGGCGCTCGGCGGCAAGGAACGCATCGAAGCTTACGGCAAGGGCATGATCGTGGGCGACGACGGCGAGCTTGAGCACGCGGCCGTATGGCACGAGGCCGGCGGCTGGGCGATGCGCGAGGTTCTCGGCCAGCCCAAGGCCATCGTGCCGGCCGCGAAGACCGTTGGCGGCATCGGTACACGGCTAATGGTGCCGCTGGGCCATATCGAAGCGGCCTATGTCCGTAGTCATTTCAGCACTGCTGAAATGACTGTCTGGGATGGCCCGCGTCGCGATGAGATCGCCTTCGGCCTGGTGATGGCCACCGGTGGAAGACCGCATGCGCGTATTGGCGGGCTGGCCGCGTCCGATATTTCGGTGCATGACGGGCAGCGATAGCTACCGCAAACAGCACCTGCACGCGACGCCGGCGCTTCGCAAAGAGTTTCGCTACTTCGGCGTCTCCATCGCCCTGGCGACGGTGATCTTCAGCATCTCGACGAACAATTTCTCTGCGTCGGTGCCATCAGGCAAGCGGCGCAAGATGTCTGTGAGCCGGCCATCGAGGGTCAGCATGGTGAAACCATGCACCAGCGACCATGTCCGCGCGATCTGCGCGGCCTGCTCGATGGTCAGCGCATCGGTGGCGACGTTGCCCGGATGATGTGCGCCGACCACACTGGCAAGACCGGCGAAGGATGCATTGGCTGCCTCGCGCAGATTCGGCCGGGTCATGTCGAGCCGCTCGGTGCGGAACATCAGTTGATACATGCCGGGCTGTGCACGCGCATAAGCCAGATACGCCTTGGCACGGGCGAGCGCGCTTTCGAGCGGCGTCGTGCCGCTCGCACCAGCCGCAGTCATTGTGGCGTTGAAGTTGCGGAAGCCGATGGCGGCCAGTTCGCTGACAAGGCCGGTGAGGTCGCCGAAGTGATGAGTCGGTGCGGCGTGCGAGACCCCGGCTTCGCGGGCGACGGCGCGCAGCGTCAGGCCAGATAGTCCATCGCGCTCTAGCACGATCTCCGCGGCTTTCAGCAGCGCGCCATGCAAGTCCCCGTGATGATAGGGAGATTCGGCACTCGCGTTTTTTTTGGCCGCGCCCTTGGCTTGCGAATTTCCTGCGACCTTCTTGCGGCGGTCTTGCGGCACGGCGCGCGGTTTCGCGATCTTGGTCTGCTTCGTCATGGTCATGTTATAGGTCGTCATTTTTACACTGTAAAGATTTTGCTTGACGGGCCGATCGCTCACATCTAGCAATCTAGACAACGTAAAGATAACAGCATGGGAGACGACGATGGCGCTGCTGGACCCGATCGAGGCTGCTCATGACAATCTTGCGCCGATCCCGATGGAGTGCGACGCGCCATTCCTGACAGTCGTCGGCGAATTGCCACGTGAGCTCAACGGCACGCTCTACCGCAACGGCCCCAATCCTCAATTCGAAACCAAAGGCTCGCACTGGTTTGTCGGTGACGGCATGCTGCATGCCTTTCACATCGAGAACGGCCGCGCGAGCTATCGCAATCGCTGGATCCACACGCCGAAATTTCTCGCCGAGCACGATGCCGGCCGCGCGCTCTATCGCGGCTTCGGCCAGAAAATCCCCGATGCCCCCGCTTCGCTTGGCAATGACTCAGGCGCGGCCAATACCAACATCGTCTTTCACGCCGGCCGCCTGCTCGCGCTGGAGGAAGGCCATGCGCCAACCGAGATCGAACCGGGCACGCTGAAGACGCTCGGCTATCAGAACTATGGCGGGCGCATCGGCGGACCATTCACCGCGCATCCGAAGATCGATCCCGTTACCGGAGAGATGAATTTCTTCGGCTATAATGCCCGGGGAATCTTCAGTCCGACGATCTCGTTCGGCGCAATCGATTCATCGGGTATCGTGACGCGTTTCGAACGTTTCGATGCGCCCTATGCCAGCATGGTGCATGACTTCATCGTCACCGAGAACCATCTGCTGTTTCCGATCCTGCCCATTACCGGCAGCATGGATCGTGCGAGATCGGGTCGCCCGCCCTATGCCTGGGAGCCGGACAAGGGCTCTTATGTCGGCGTGATGAAGCGCGGCGGCAGCGCGGATGATATCAAGTGGTTTCGCGCCGAGGCCTGCTACGTCTTCCATGTGATGAATGCGTGGGAGGAAGGCGACCGTATCATTGCCGATGTGATGCAATCCGAGGAGGCGCCGCTGTTCTCGCATCCCGTCGGCTCGCCGACAGATCCTGCGAAATCCAATGCGCGACTTTGTCGCTGGATCTTCGATCTGTCAGCCAATACCGATCGCTTCACCCGCACCTATCTCGACGACGTCACCGGCGAATTCCCGCGCATCGACGAGCGCCGCTCCGGCCTCGTCAGCACGCAAGGCTGGTACGCCTGCGATGACCCGGCACCGGGTGCCAGCAAGGCCTTTTCCGGGATCACACATGTCTGGCGTGACGGCGTCAGGCTCGGCCAATACATGCTGCCACTCGGCGACAGCATCTCCGAGCCGGTCTTCGTCGCGCGCGGCAAGGATGCAGCCGAAGGCGACGGCTGGCTGCTTGCGGTGGTGTGGCGCGCCCGGCAGAACCGCAGCGATCTGGCCGTGTTCAACGCCACCGATGTCGCCGCGGGGCCGATCGCTCTTGTCCAGCTCGGTCACCGGGTACCAGCAGGCTTTCACGGCAACTGGGTTGATTCCTTTTAAACCATTGATCCAATGACAGTTAAAGATCTCGCCTCACATAATTTTGACAGTGTAAAGATTTTTGTTGACGAGCCCGCGGGCAAGGCCTAGAAGAAATCTTGACAACGTAAAGATGGAGCGACGGGAAAACAGCGTGCGTCCTTTCTCATGATCGGCACGGTTGCCACCGCTTCCTGAAGCACAACGACAAAAAGTACTCATTCGACAACAAGCGCGCGGAACCACGCCATGATCAACGTCCTCGCCAAGCTGGCTATCGGCTTCCTTTCCACCATCGCCTTTTTCACGACCTTTGCGGTCGCAGGAGACGTGCTGATCGCAACTGCCGTCGCTGTCGCAAGCGCGGCTACGCAGTTCGTTCTCGCACGAACCGCATATCGCAGGCCGGACATGATGACCCGGACAGCAAGCTGGGGCAGCCTGGCCCTCGTGCTGGTTGTGACCGGGACCACGCTCGTCGGCATCGAACCATCCGGCGCGGCCGCCACGGCTTCTCATGACGTTTTCACGCCGGTCGGCAATGTCTGCCCGCTCTCACAACAAGACATATGATCGCAGGCTGCTGCGCAGCGACGCGACGACCTCGTAAGCGAGCCTGCAACGCACCTTCACAACGTCAAGATAGCCCGAACTGGAAACGCCATGGCTTCCTTTCTCATCATCGCCCCGTTCGGTGCTTTCGCCATACTGATGATGGTGTCATCGGTCGCGATCAGCCTCTTCGCCGCAGCCGCGCTGTCGCTCGGCATCGTGGTCTGGGACGTGATCCGCGGCGGCTCGCTGAAGATGCTTGCAGCAGGCTCGGTGCTGATTTTCAGCGCGCTCGGCTGCTACATCACGCTGGTCGACGGCAATTGGAGCGCGGTGGCCGTCCGCCTCGCCGTCGATGTCGGCCTGCTCTCAATCGTGCTGCTGTCGCTGGCGATCCGGCTGCCCTTCACGCTGCAATATGCCCGCGAGATGGTCGACGCCGAAACCTCGAAGCTGCCCGGCTTCATGAAGGCGAACTACATCCTCACCTGGGCCTGGGCCGGCGCATTTGTGCTGATGCTGGTGGCGGATATGTTGATCATTTACATGCCCTCGCTGCCGCTATGGATCGGCTTTGCGGTGGCTTTTGCCGCTCGCAACTCTGCCGTTGCCTTCACCAAATGGTACCCACAGTATCGTCGCGCGAAATATGGTGCAGTGAAACCGGCTGAACCGCTGAAGCCCTGATCCACTTCGCCTGCAAATCGACGCCTGACCATCTCGACTGCATTGGGAGCACTGCGATGAAGGACGTATTCGCCAAACTTGGCCAGGATTTCTTCTCCACCATCGTCTTCCTGGTGCTCTACCTCGTCACCGGTGACGTCCTGCTGGCAACCTGCGTGGCGATTGCGGGTGCCGTCGCACAGTTCGTCTATGCCCGCGTCAAGGGCTCGAGGCTCGACGTAATGACCTATGCCAGTCTCGCGCTGGTTGTCGTCCTCGGCGGCGCGACGCTGCTGACCAAGGATCCGCGCTTCGTGCTGGCCAAGCCCAGCATCGGGCATTTCGCCATCGGCGCGATCATGCTGCGCAAGGGCTGGATGCTGCGCTACCTGCCACCCATCGTCAGCGAGACGATCCCTGAATATGTGACCGCTGCGGGCTATGCCTGGGCCGCGCTGATGTTCGCGCTTGGCGCCGGTGTCATCGCTGTGGCCATGACCGGCGATATGAAACTGTGGGCGTTCTATGTGTCGGTCGTGGCCATCGGCGCCAAGGTGCTGGCCTTCGCGATCCAGTATGTCGTGTTCCGGGTGGTCGTCGGCCGCAAGCTGCGCGCAGCAGCAGCGACGTCGCCGCAGATGGGCACCTAGTCGCTCGTACGCAACAGCGAGCTTCGCAAACGGGCTACTCCGACATCCACCGTCAGCGGCGGCGATGCCGCGGGCGCATGAACCGTGTCGCCCTCATATTCAGCCGTGATCCAGCGCGTGCCATCCGCCAGCGCCGAGGTGGTGAAC
The DNA here is from genome assembly GCF_900108575.1 of Tardiphaga sp. OK245. Taxonomy (NCBI): domain Bacteria; kingdom Pseudomonadati; phylum Pseudomonadota; class Alphaproteobacteria; order Hyphomicrobiales; family Nitrobacteraceae; genus Tardiphaga; species Tardiphaga sp. OK245. Next base: position 411,751 of record NZ_FNWZ01000001.1, read on the forward strand.
GACGCCGTGCCGGCGCGGTCGAGGCCGACATGGGTCGCAAGAACCTGCTCGCCATCGCGAAAGGTGACGGCACCTTTCGGAATGCCAACACCGCCGGCAATCGCGGCCGTCAACGTGACCACCGCTCCAGACGGACAAGGATTCTCGGACGACGACAGCGCCACCGCCGGCATGACGCGTATGGTTTCCTCCACCACCGCGGATTGACTCGGCTGCACCACGACAGGCAGATAGTTGGACGTCCCCATATAATCCGCACGGAAGCGATGCGGACCCGGCGGCAGTCGCTGGACCACCAGCGACGGATGGGCCACATCGACCCAGCCAAGCACCATGAGCGTCGTCTCATCGACAAAGCGGACGATGCCGCCCGGGACGCCCCCACCGCGTTCACTGGTCACGGACGCCGTCAGTGTCGTGCGGCCGGCTACATCGATGGATGATGCCAGCGTGGTCCGGGTCAGTTCGGAGTGAATGATGGATTGGGCGCGGGCCGCGGCCGGACTTGCGAGCATAACTGCAGTGACGACGACCAGATGAAAATTGTTCACCTGTTACACTCCGGTTTGCCACCCCTGGGATGAGGCGCGCGGCCGGCGAAAAGGTTCAACGCAAAACCGGATGCGGAGAGGCCGCATGCCGATGTGAACAATTCGTCACAGATACTGATAAAACATGATCCCGTTGACGGCACTGGCTGCGGCCAACAACGTCACCACCGTCGCATTCAGCTTCAGAGCATCCAACATGGCGCGGCCTCGAATTCATCTGCAGTCTGATCGCTATTGGAACAGCGCCGCCTGAGTCGTCACCGCTTTTCTTTTTCCTCCGCATCCTTGCGAGTCACCGGAGAATCGAGTCCCGCGCCGAGGCCGGAATTCAGCGGGGTTGCTGCAAGCCTGAGTCGCGTTTTGTCGAACCAAATCGCTGGTGCCGCGACACAAAACCATGACCCGAATCGCCATCCTGATCGCCGGCCTCATCACCGCCGGCACCGCCTTTGCGCAACCCGTGACGCCGCCGCCGGAGACACCGGCATGGTTTACAAGCGCCCGTGCTTTCGTGCCGCCGGACCGCGTGGCCGGTCAGGCGTTTCATGTCGACATGTCCGATCCGCAAGCGCCGGTCGGATATGTCGCGACCTATCCAGCCGGTGCTAACGATCCCAAGACAGCGGCAAGCGCATTCGATGCCGGTGAGATGCTGGTCGCAAAACTCGCGCGCAGCGACGGCAAGCTGACCACCCTGTCAGCCGAGCTGCGCCCGCGTGACGTCGCGCTGAACAGCAACATCCCGCGTGTACTGAGCACTGCGCATGACGATGCGGAATATCGCCAACTCCACGCCGAATTGCTGAAGACGCGCGGCACGCTGCCGGATGGCGCCGTTCCCTGCGATATCCATGGCTGGTCAACCGAGCGCGATCCCAACGGATTGAACGTGCGCGCCGGGCCATCGACGAAGACCAAGGTGCTCGGCACTCTGCCGCCGCCCTACAAATTCAAGAGCAAAGGTGAGAACGTGCCTGATGGAGGCTGGCTGACGGAATTTTCCATCATCGGCTTCAAGGATGGCTGGTTCCTGATCGAAGGCGCAACGCCGCCCGGCAAGGGATATGAGGACGAGAGCAGCTATCCGCGCAATCATCCAAAGCCCTATGGCGGCCGCGGCTGGATCGCGGCCAGCAAGGTCGGCGCGCAGTATGCCAATGGCGACACGCGGATGGGCGGACTGTTCCAGGCGCCGCATGTGGACGCGCAGTGGACGCCGGCCAAAGGCGAAGGTGGCAGCGAGATCAGCGCCGACGGTGGCCCCAAGCGCGTTCTCGCCTGCAGCGGCTTCTGGGCGCTGGTGGAAAGCCACGACGGCGTCCGCGGCTGGTGGCGACGGCTGTGCTCAAGCCAGGTGACGAATTGCAGCTGAGCTAAAACCAGATTTGCTGTGGCACGCTCAGCGCATCGCGCGGTGCATTGCCTTCCGGCAGACAGCCCACGCAATCGCGCGCGGCCAGCGCCACCGCGCAGGCATCGAGCACATCATCCCGCTTTGCGCCGGTGCGCGCTCGCCTGACGGTCAGCCAGTCGTCGAGATCGCTGAAGCCATTCGCCGTCAGCAGATGACGACGCAGCGCGAGCCCCTCCTCCGCATGTTTGGACGGCAGCGGCGCATCGTCGTTCAGACGGAGAAAGACGAGTTCGGGGTGAGCTTCGCGGATATCGAGATCGCGCTGCTCCCGCACGAAGCCATCGACCTCCATGATCTTCGGCCCGAGATGCCAGAGCTGGCGCGAGACTTTCTTCTGCCCGCGCCTCTCGGCCTCCGCGTTGGCGAGGTCGGGATCGGTGAAGTCCTGCCACAGCCAGCGACGTCCGCCGGAGAATACGCGCGAACCGTGGGGGCTGAGCTTCTTGCGGGCGAGCTGATCGCAGCTCCGCACACCGTCATCGCCGAGACCGATGGGAATATCGATGGCCGCACGGGCAAAGCGCTGCATCGCAAGCCAGGAGATATCGCTGATGAAATCGATGGAGCGGTGGTCGCCGTCGAGTCTGACGGCGACCCAGCCTTTGCTGAAGCCATCGAGGCCAATGAAGGTCACGACATCCTCTCAGCCGTCATTGCGAGGAGCATCTTGCGACGAAGCAATCCAGTCTTCGCTTGTAGCTTTCTGGATTGCTTCGCTGCGCTCGCAATGATGCCAAGAGGTCGCAGCATCAACCGAGGTTCAATTCCTTGAAGAAGTCGTTGCCCTTGTCATCGATAATGATGAAGGCCGGGAAATCCACGACGTCGATGCGCCAGATCGCTTCCATGCCGAGTTCGGGATATTCGACCACCTCGACCTTCTTGATGCAGTGTTCGGCGAGGTTGGCCGCCGAGCCGCCGATCGAGCCGAGATAGAAGCCGCCATGCTTCTTGCAGGCTTCGCGCACGGCGACGGCGCGGTTGCCCTTGGCAACCATCACCATGGAGCCACCCGCTGCCTGGAACTGGTCGACGAAGGAATCCATGCGGCCGGCCGTGGTCGGGCCGAACGCGCCGGAGGCGTAGCCTTCCGGGGTCTTGGCAGGGCCGGCGTAATAGACCGGGTGGTTCTTGAAGTAATCCGGCAGCGGCTCGCCCTTCTCCAGGCGATCGCGCAGCTTGGCATGCGCCGAGTCGCGCGCGACGATCATGGTGCCGGTCAGCGACAGGCGCGTCTTGGTCGGATAGTTCGACAGCGTCGCCAGAATGTCCTTCATCGGCTGGTTGAGATCGATCTTCACGACCTCGCCGCCGAGCGCCTGTTCGACCTGTGGCAGATATTGCGCGGGGTTATGCTCGAGCTCTTCGAGATAGACGCCGTCTTTGGTGATCTTGCCAAGTACCTGACGATCCGCCGAGCAGGACACGCCGAGGCCGATGGGCAATGACGCACCGTGGCGCGGCAGGCGGATGACGCGAACGTCGTGGCAGAAATACTTGCCGCCGAACTGCGCGCCGACGCCGGACGACTGCGTCATCTTGAGGATTTCCTGCTCCATCTCCAGATCGCGGAAGGCATTGCCATCCGGCGAGCCCTGGGTCGGCAGCGCGTCGAGATAGCGGGCCGAAGCGAGCTTCACCGTCTTCATGCAGAGCTCGGCCGAGGTGCCACCGATGACGATGGCGAGGTGATACGGCGGGCACGCAGCGGTGCCCAGCGTCATGATCTTTTCCTTGAGGAAAGCGAGCAGACGATCCTTGGTCAGAACGGACGGCGTCGCCTGGAACAGGAAGCTCTTGTTGGCAGAGCCGCCGCCCTTGGCCATGAACATGAACTTGTAGGCGTCGTCGCCCTCGGCATAGATCTCGCACTGCGCCGGCATGTTGTTGGCCGTGTTCTTCTCTTCATACATGGTCAGCGGCGCGACCTGCGAGTAGCGCAGGTTGCGCCGCAGATAGGCGTCGCGGGCGCCCTCGCTCAAAGCGGCCTCATCGTCGCCATCGGTGATGACGTTGCAGCCCTTCTTGCCCATGATGATCGCGGTGCCGGTGTCCTGGCACATCGGCAGCACGCCGCCGGCGGCGATGTTCGCATTCTTGAGGAAGTCGAAGGCCACGAACTTGTCATTCGGGCTGGCTTCGCTGTCGTCCAGGATGTTGCGCAGCTGCTGCAGATGGCCGGGGCGCAGATAGTGGTTGATGTCGCCGAACGCGGCCTCCGAGAGCGCCTTCAGCGCGTCACGGGAGACCACCAGCATGTCCCTACCCAGCACTTTCTCGACCCGCACGCCCTCGGTGGTGACCTTCTTGTAGGGGGTGGTGTCTGCGCCCAGCGGAAACAGCGGGGTGTGCTTGTAGGGCGGGACGGGCTTCGGATCAGGGAAAGCGGTGGGAGCGTTCATGGATGGGGCCTCAAAAAGGGAGGGGATTTGAGGCCCTTGTAGGCGGTTTCCGGACAGTTTTGAAGGGTTCAAAACAGAGGGACAGGCCCGCAATCGCGGGGATAATCCCCCTGTTCCAGCAGTAACCGGCTGCGCCCGCCGCGCCTTGCATAAAGTGGCGTCCCGCGTTTCAGTGCGGCCGGGGATTGAGGAGAATCTGGAATGTCTATCGACCGCCTGCGCGGCATTTTTTCGGCTGTGGCGCTGCTCGCCACCGTAACCCTTGCCGTTTCGCCTGCCCGCGCCGATCGTTGCGATGATCTCGCGCGGCAGCTCAAGAGCCAGATCGACGGGCTCAGCGTCGGGCGCACCGCAGCCAATGTGATCTACCTGTCGCATCCGGCGGCAAAGCAATTGCGGCTTGGCTGCGCCAGTCGCAATTTCAGCAACGAGCTCTATGCGGCCTCCGCGACCCGCAAGCCGGCGCCGGCGTTCACGGACCTCGTCGCCAGTGCGGCAGCCGTCATCTTCACGATCCCCAAACCGGATACGGTGAAGGGCACCACGCGATGTCTCGGCCGCATGGGGATTTTCCGCGGCGATGACGTCAAGCTCCGCTATCGCCGGCTTGACCTGCGCTGCACCCGCAACAAAACATCGGCGAACATCACGATCTCCCGCGGCAAGGACGAATGAGTATTTCGTTTCAATTGTAGTGAAGTCCTGGACGGCGCGTTTACCACCGTTTCCGATCCGCCCCGATTGCTGCAAATTGCAGCGCCTGATTTACCAACTCCTTGTTGGCGCACACCCCATTGTCCGACTGCAAAAGTTGGAAACAGGGAATTTGTAATGAGCGTTTCAAGCGTGAGCAGCGCACCACCGGTCGCTGAGGTAAAGCCGATCGAGGCAAAGCCGCCGGAGCCGAAGAAGAACGACGACAACGACAGCCGCACCGCGCCGCCCCCACCGCGCGCAGCACTGCCGCCCGGCCAGGGCACCCGGATCGATCAGCTCGCTTAACTCGGCACCGTCGGACAGAGACCAACCGCCGGTCGCGTTGACGCGAGGCCTGCCCCATCACTGCCGCGAATCTGGTATCGGATGCGGGCCGAAGGAGGCCCGACATGATCGCTCGCCTCGTGATACGGACGCTGGTCTGGTTCGGCGTGATCGGCGCCGTTTTGTTCACCGCCGCCGGGACCTGGCAATGGCCGGCGGCGTGGTCATTTCTGCTCTTCATGATCGTGCTCGGCCTTGGCGGCGGCCTGTGGCTGATCCAGATCGATCCCGCGCTGTTTGAAGAACGCATGCGCCCCGTCGTACAGCAGGGGCAGCCCACAGCGGACCGCGTCTTCATGGTGGCGTTCTTTACCGTGGCACTGGTCTGGCTGATCGTTGCGGGGCTGGATCAGCGCTTCGGTCTTTCGCAAATGACCGTTGGCGTCCAGGTCGCGGGTACGGCACTCGCAATCACGGGAATGGCAATCTCATTCTGGGTCCTGCGCGAAAACAGTTTCGCCGCACCGGTCATCAAGCTTCAACGCGACCGCGGCCAGCACGTCATCGATACCGGTCCGTATCATCTCGTGCGTCATCCCATGTATAGCGGCGCCATCCTGTTTTTTCTCGGCACATCCCTCTGGCTTGGCTCGTGGTGGAGTGCCGCACTGACGCTGATCATGGCCGTGCTGTTCGCATGGCGCACGACGGCCGAAGAGCGCACCTTGCGGGACGGCCTCCCCGGCTACACCGACTATACGACGCGCGTCCGCTATCGTCTATGTCCGGGGCTCTGGTAACCCCGCCACGCGAGCTGCGCGGCGCTATTTATCCAGTGCCTTGTAGTGCCGGAAGATGCCGTCCTTGTTGAAGGCAATCCGGCGGTCGCTGTCGAGATAGGCCTTGATGTTCGGTCGAACCGCCACGCGGTCATGCAAATCGATCAGGCCCGGAATCTCCCGCTCGAATTTTTTCATGCGTTTCGGAAATGCGTAGCGCAGTCCTTCAACGATCTGGAACAGTGACAGATCGACATAGGTCGCCTTGCGGCCGGTGACATAGGCGCCATCGCTGGCTTTTAATATCCGCTCGAAATAGCCGAGATATTTCGGCACGCGCTCTTTCAGGAATTCAGCGCTGCGCTTTTTGGCCGGGCCTTTCTGATCCTCGTAATAGAGCGACACGCCGATCGGGTGATGGGTGTCGTGCACTTCGGCGATGAAATCGGTGATCGTGAGCTGGAGTTCATGCAGTTGCAGTCGCGCCGCTTCGGACTTCGGCGCCAGACCGTGACGTGGGCCGAGGTAGAACAGGATGTTGGCAGTCTGGCCGATCACCATACTGCCCGCCTTGAGGAATGGCGGCGCGAATGGCGGAATGCCTTTCTTGCTGTCGAGCATCCTGGTCATTGCGGCCATGCCGCCCTTGCCGCGCGCCATATCTCGGTAGTCCGCGCCGGCATCTTCGAGCGCCAGGCGCACGAATTCGCCGCGGCCCTGGATCGTCGGCCAGTAATACAGCTCATATCGCATGCGAAACCTCGCCAAATGTCGCGTCAGGGGTGCCAGGGTAACTGTTCACCGCGGAATTCGTTCGCCGCGCTGGTCCGGCGAGAACTCCGCACCATCGTCCAGCTATCGCCGCAAAACGCGCCATGGCCGGGACAGGCCCGGCCATGGCGGAGTGTATTGCTACTTGTTTGCCGCAACAGACCTCAATTCGACGCGAAGCAATACAACAGCCCGTCGCCGCCGGTGCTCTTCAGGTCGTTCTGCGAGCAGCCGCCATCGGGGCCGCGCGACGGATGCGAGGTGTTCCATGACTTGGACGGCGGTTCTTCGTTCAGCCCCGTACGATCGATATGACCGACCATGGCGGCCCCCTGGGTGCTGCTCGTCCAGTTCTTGCAGGTGCGATCCTCGCCGGCGGCGAAGGCGGTGCCATCGGCCTGCGAGCCGGTCAGCACGTCATGGCGATTCGGCGTATCGCCGCGGCCATTAATGACCTCGCCCTTCTCGCTGAGCGAGGTCTGCTTCGAGAGGTTGTTGCTGGCGCCGTGCAGGTCAGCGACATCCTTGGCGACGACGACGCCCTTGGCATTCTTCCACGGCCCGTTGCCGATCCGGTCCTTGGCATTGATCGCAGGCTTGCCGTCGACGGCCTGCGTCGAGAGATAAGCGCGCCATGTCTTGGCGCCCGCGCCTGCAGCCTGCGCCAGCGTCTGGCAGTGATTGTCAGCACCGGCGAGGCCACCGAGATTGCCGCCATTGCCGATGCCATTGCTGGTGACGAAGAAGCTGGTATCCGCGCCCTGCGCGAACGATGGCGACGTTGCTGCGAGCGAGACGGCCACAGCACCGGCGCATAGGCCGAGACGGGTCATGGTCGAGAGAATAGTGGGCATCGATTCCTCCAATTTGTTTTTTTAGCCACGCAACGCCAGTCGCGGTGGAACGCAACTGACCAACACATCATCCGGCGGATTATTCCCGCTCTCTTGTGAGATCATCGCTGTGCAAAGCACACGCATGGAGCCAACAAAAAAGCGCCGCGGAATGATCCGCGGCGCTTGTCCGATTTCGATGACGCAAGGCTTACGCCTGCTGGATCGCCGACAGTTCCCAAGCGGCGCCGCGCGGGCGCACGAAGGTCCAGATCTCGGTCGCTTCGATCGGCGTTTCGCTGCCAGCCACCAGACGGTTGGTGCCACGCTCCAGCGTCTTGTCGACCAGCGAAAAGCGCATCGCGACGCTCGCATAGTCGGTGTCGCCTTCGCGCCAGGCTTCCGCAAGGTCGCCCTGCAGCAACTTCACATCCGACACCTTGTTGATGTCGTTGCGCGCCTTGTTCTCGGCGAGATCCTTGGCGAAGTACGACACCATTTCCGGCGTCGACAGCTTGCCGAGCTTCTCGACATCTTCGTTCGACCAGGCGGCCTGCACGTCGCTGAGCAGCTTCTCGAAAGCTTCGTAATCCTGCGGCGCGATCTCGATCGGCTTGTCGTTGTTCGAGCTGCCGCCGAACCCGAAGCCACCGAGACCACTGCGCTGGGTCGGCTGCGCGCCATAACCCGGCTGCGCCTGGTTCATGTGCGCCTGGTTCTGGTCGGGACCATTGGCCGGGCCGGTATAGGCCGAGTTGGCCGGACCGGCATAGGCCGACGCCGTCTGGTTGCGACGCTGCCACCAGGACATCGCGAGGCGGACGACGATGACGATCAGGCCGACCTGCAGCAGCAGGCCGATGATCGACGAGATACCGCCGAGGCCGCTGAACAGACCGCCGCCGAACAGCATGCCGAGCAGGCCTGCGCCGAGGAAGCCGGCGGCAAGGCCGCCGAGCATGCCCATGCCCGGACGGTTGAAGAAACCGCCCTTGCTGGCTGCGCCCGTGGTCGCGCTGTTCATGCCGGGCGAACCCGGCTGCTGCATGGTGCGGTTGAACGGCTGAGCCGCGTTAGGCGCCGTCGACGTGCTCGGCGGGGCCGAGAACGTGCGGTTGCCGCGCGAGCCCGAGCTGCTGCCACCGCCAACGCGGGCGTCGGCAGAGGAGATTGCAATTGTGAGCGGCATCGCCAGCGAAAGGACGACGGCCATCGTCTTGACGACGCCGCGCATGCTGAACGTGAAAGTCATGGTCATTCCCTCAATCCCCGGCAGGGGGAAAACACCCCTAACATGGCTACCCCAGCCTAAAAGGGAAGCACCGTTCGAGGGTAAACGCTGCGGCCCTCGGTCGCGGCTCGTCATTGAACCTTTGGCGCAAGAGTCATCTTGCTTTCAAACACTTATGCTGCATTGCGGGGTGAATGCGCATTAGAAGGCAGGATGGTATTGCCAGCGGCGCTCCGTTAATTCGGCGCCATGGTTTCCTTGACCTTGGCGATCAGCGCGCTCAGGGCGAACGGCTTGGCCAGGAAGGCGAATTGCTGGTTTTCCGGCAGGCTCTTTTCGAAGGCTTCCTCGGCGTAACCTGACACGAAGATGATGCGAATATCCGCATTGCGGGCGCGCATCTCCTTCAGCAGCGTCGGTCCATCCATCTCCGGCATCACCACGTCGGAGACCACGAGATCGATGGCACCGTTCTGTTCGTCGAATAGCTCCATCGCCTCGACGCCGTTGCCGGCTTCGACCACCGTGTAACCGCGCGAGCGCAGACCGCGAGCGTTCAGCGCGCGCAGGCCCTCTTCGTCCTCGACCAGCAGGATGGTACCCTGCCCGGTCAGATCCGCGCGCGGCTTGGCGTCGGCAGCGGCTTCCTTGGCGGCGACGGCGGCCGCAATCGCCGGATCGGGAGCGACTTCCTTTTCCTGATGATGGCGCGGCAGGAAGATGCGGAACGTGGTGCCTTTACCCGGCTCGGAATCGACATAGACGAAACCGCCGGTCTGCTTGACGATGCCGTACACTGTAGAGAGGCCGAGGCCGGTGCCCTTGCCGACATCCTTGGTGGAGAAGAACGGCTCGAAGATCTTCTCCACGATGTCGGCGGGAATGCCGGTGCCGGTATCGCTGACATCGATACGCACATAGTCCGATGGCGGCATGCCCTTGTAGGACAGCCGCCCGGCTTCCTCGGCCGAGACGTTGACGGTGCGCACAGTCAACGCGCCGCCGTCCGGCATCGCGTCGCGCGCGTTGACCGCGAGATTCACGATCACCTGCTCGAATTGCGAGATGTCGACCTTCACCGGCCACAGATCGCGGCCGTGCACGACTTCGAGTTTGACCTTCTCGCCGATCAGGCGCTTCAGCAGCAGATCGATATCGGACAGCGCGTCACCAAGATTGAGCACCGTCGGGCGCAGCGTCTGGCGGCGCGAGAATGCGAGCAACTGGCGCACCAGCGTCGCCGCGCGCGTCGCGTTCTGCTTGATCTGCATGATGTCCTGGAACGACGGATCTGTCGGCTTGTGGGCGTTCAGCAGGAAGTCGTTGGCCATCATGATGGCGGAGAGCACATTGTTGAAGTCATGGGCGATGCCGCCGGCCAGCTGGCCGATGGTGTCCATCTTCTGCGCCTGGTTGACCTGGTTCTCGAGCGTGCGGCGCTCGGTGGTCTCCAGCATGTAGACGATGGCCGCCTCGGTCTCGCGTTCGTTCTCTTCGACGGCGGTGACGAAGAACTGTCCCCAGCGTTCCTTGGCGCCTTCCAGCAGCGCTTCCACCGGCGGGATATCGCCCTGCCCCTGCGCGGCGTGGCCGATCGCCGCGACGAGCTGGTTGCGGTCGCGGTCGCTGACGGCGGCGAGGATCGACTTGTTGACGGCGCCCGATGTGTTGAGGCTCTGCGCCAGCTTGGCGAAACGGGCATTGCCGCGCACCACGGTGCCGTCGCGATCCACCGTCGCGATCGCCATCGGCGTATGGTCGAAGAAGCGCATGAAGCGCACTTCGGCGGCGCGTTGCGGATCCGAGCGCTCGTCGCGGGCGCGGCTGATGACAAGGGTGCGCGATGCACCCGGCACCCCATCGGCGCCGAAAGCGAGCTTATGATAGAGCCGCACCGGCATGGTCTTGCCGTTGCGCATGCGCAGGTCGATGTCGAAGACTTCGGTTTTGACTTCGCCGGGCATCGGCACAATGGATGTCAGCAACGAGGCGCCGTCACCGGAGACGATGTCCGTGAGCTTCAGACCGCCGGAGCCGATCTCGGCAAGATCGTGATCGAGCCAGTTCGCCAGTGTGGCGTTGACATAGACCAGCTCGCCCTTTGGATTGACCGAGAAGAAGCCGCACGGCGCGTGATCGAGATATTCGATGGCGTGCTGCAATTCCTGGAACACGTCTTCCTGACGCTGGCGATCGCGGGAGATATCGGCCACCGACCACACCGTGGATTTGGCTTCGCGCTTGCCTTCACCCAGTGGACGCACGCGCATCCGCAGCCAGCGGCCATGGCTGCCGTCGGGCGCTGCGACACGGACTTCCTCCTGCTGGCGCTTGCCCTCGCGGGCAGCCTTGAGCAGGCGGAAGACGGCTTCGGAGACGTCGGGATTGCCGATGAAAACGCGCTCGACCGGCCGCGCATCCTGCGCGGAGGCCGCGCCGGTCAATGTGAGATACGCAGCATTGGCATAGACCACATGGCCCCGCGCATCGGTGACCGCGATACCGTCAAAGGCGTGATCGGCCACGGTGCGCATAATCGGATCGTCGGAGGTGCGATCGGCAAAGCGGACAATACCGGCGGCAAAGGCGAACAACACAAACAGGCCGACCATCGCCAGCAGCGCCAGCAGGCCCAGAATATAAGGCTGCGCCTGGGCGCGGCCGAGAGTCATGAATGCCACGGCGCAGGCGATGATCGCGGCGGCAATCAGCAGCACCAGCACGATGCTGCCGCTGCGCCGGGCCGGCTCGTGCAGAACCGGATTCTGCGCCGTCATCGATTGGCGATCGTGGTCGGTCTCGGCAGTCATCGGACGGTTCGTCGCCTGTTGGCAGTTGCGGCAGCGCGGGTTTGCGCGCCTCCTGAGTGCATCAATCGGCTGGCCTTACGCAAGCGCCGCGTCGGCCTATTCGCTTCCAATCCGCCGATTCGCAACACGTTCCCGGCCCCTTGCCCGGCGCTTCCCCGAATCATGACGGGCGCCCGGACAGGCCGCGCTTCAGGCCCATGACGTAGCCAATGACTTCGGCCACCGCATGGTAGTGTTCGCCCGGAATTTCCTCGTCGATCTCGACGGTCGCGTAAAGCGCGCGCGCCAGCGGCACGTTCTCGACGATCGGAATATCGTGCTTGCCGGCAACTTCCCTGATCTTCAGCGCGATGTTGTCGACGCCCTTGGCGACGCAGATCGGCGCGGTCATACCGCGCTCATAAGACAGCGCCACGGCGTAGTGCGTCGGGTTGGTAATGATCACCGACGCCTTCGGCACCGCTGCCATCATGCGCTTCTTCATGTTCTGCTGACGCAGCTGCTTGATCTTGCCCTTGATGTGGGGGTCGCCCTCGGACTGCTTGTATTCTTCCTTCACTTCCTGCAGCGACATCTTCAGCTTCTCATACCAGGTGCGGTACTGGAAGAAGAAGTCGGCAATGGCGACGAAGGCGAGCATCGCCACTACCGAACCCATCAGCTGCAGTGTCAGCGATGTGGTGATGCCGAGGATCGCCGACGGATCGATATGGATCAGCGCATCGAGACGAAAACGCTCGGGCCACAGCACCGCGCACATCACGGCGCCGAGCAGGACGAGCTTGAACAGGCCCTTCAGGAAATTGGCTAGCGCCTGCTTGCCGAAGACACGCTTGGCGCCTTCCATCGGCGACAGCTTGCTGAACTTGGGCACCAGACCTTCGGTGGAAAACACCAGCCGGTGCTGGATCAGATTGCCCGCGAGCGCGGCGATCACGAGAAACAGGATCGGCATGCCCATGGTGGACAAAATGGACATGCAGAGGCTCTTGGCCAGCATCAAAAGTCCGGGCCCGTCAGTCCGTATCATCCAGGAATTTTGCAGAAGATTTTTAAGCGGCGTTTGCAGCCCGCCGCCGACCGAGCCGTTGAAGGTCGACAAGACCAGCGTCGCGCCCGCCAGCAGGAACCAGGTATTGACCTCCTGGCTTTTGGCTACGTCACCGCGTTCGTGGGCATCGTCGAGCTTTTTTTGCGTGGGGTCATGTGTCTTCTCGGAATCGTCGTCGGCCATCCGCGCGCCCCTATATCCGCGGCATCATTTGTTGCATGACGCCGGTGACGTATTCGAGGTAGGTCCCCATCATGGTCGCGAGCACGACGGCGAAGATCAGGAATCCGATCATGATCGAAAGCGGTACACCGACGAAATAGACCTGCATCTGCGGCATCAGCCGTGCCAGCACGCCAAGTCCCATATTGAAGACGAGGCCGAACACCAGGAAAGGCGCAGCAAGCTGCGTGCCGATCTTGAACGCCGCTGCGAAGGCATTGGTCGCGAGCTTTGCCACATCGCCCGTCGACATGATCTCGCCGGGCGCGAAAATCTTGTAGCTGTCATTAATGGCGGCGATCACAAGGTGATGCGTATCGGTGGCGAACAGCATCGTGATGCCGAGCATCGTGAGAAAATTGCCGATCAGCACGCCCTGCTGACCCTGTGTCGGATCCACCGAGGTGACGAAGCCGAGACCGAGTTGCTGTGCGATGATTGATCCGGCGACCTGCAGCGCCGACAGCGTGACGCGCGCGGTGGCGCCGAGCACGACGCCGATGATGATCTCATGCACCAGCAGAACCAGCATCGGCACGATCGATCCCATATCGACGTTATAAGCGCCGCGATGCGCCGGCAGCATGAGAAGGGTCAGTCCCAATGCGATCGACAGCTTGGCCCGTGCGGGAATGTTGGTTTCGCCAAAGCCCGGCATCAACATCACCATCGTACCGATGCGGGCGAAGGCCAGCATGAAGGCAGCGGCGAGAGCGGGCAGAAGCGAGACATCGATGCGCATACGGGATTGTGCATCACCCCCCGATGATTCGCGACGATATCCGCAACATGTAGCTCGACAATGCGTCCCCCATGAACGGGAGCGTCAGCATCATGGTGGCAAAGACCGCGAGAATCTTCGGCACGAAGACCAGCGACTGTTCCTGGATCTGGGTCAGCGCCTGCACCAGCGACACCACGACGCCAACCAGGAGGCCCACGACCATCAGCGGACCGGACACGATCACAATCGTCCAGATCGCATCGCGGGCAACGTCGAGAGTTTCGGGGCCGGTCATTGCAGTAATCCTTGTGTTACGCGGTGTTCGTGATGAGGAGGATCAGATCGGCATCTTCATGATGTCTTCGTAGGACTGGATGACGCGATCGCGCACCGAGACCAGCGTCGACACGGCGACGTCGGTTTCCGCAACTGCCGTGACCACGTCCATCACATTGGCCTTGCCGTTTGCCATTGCGATGGTCTGCGCATCCGACTTGCGACCGGAATCGAGCACGCTGCCCAGCGCGTCCTTGAGGACCGCACCGAACGACTGACCACCACCGGCGTCCGCCGCCTTGTTGAGACCACCACCGACGCCGCCGCCGGCGTCCATGATGCGCGAGAGGGCCGAGTAAGCATTGGCGGCGACAGAGGGAGTTGCCATGGTTCAGCTGTCCTGTTCAGGCCTTGAGGATGTCGAGCGTACGTTGGATCATCCGGCGCGTGGCGCTGATGATATTGAGATTGGCTTCGTAGGAGCGCTGCGCTTCCTTCATGTCCGTCATTTCCACCAGCGAGTTCACGTTGGGGTATTTGACGTTGCCGGCGGCATCCGCCGCGGGATTGCCGGGCTCGTAGCGCGTGGGAAACGCAGACTGGTCGGGCCTGATGCGGCCGAGGCCGACGATGCGGGCATCCAGCGAGCGGTCCAGCTCGGATTTGAAGGTCGGCACCTTGCGGCGATAGGGGTCACCGCCCGAAGTCTGCGCTGTGGACTGCGCGTTGGCGATGTTTTCCGAAATCACCCGCATGCGGCCCGCTTGGGCGCGCAGACCGGAGGTCGCGATGCCCATGGAACGCGAGAAGTCGCTGATATCGTCTGCCATGATGAGCTCCCTTTATGCGCGCGGCGGCGTCAGCGCTTGCCGATAGCGGTCTTCAACAGACCGAGGCTGCGGGTGTAGAGCGAGGTTGCGGCGGCATAGTCCATCTGGTTGGCCGAGACCTTGAGCATCTCGTCTTCCAGATTGACGGCATTGCCGGCGGGGCGGGTCTCGTAGCCGACCCGGCTGTTCTGGTTGAAAGAGGCCGAGCCTCCGGTCGGCAGGATGTTGGTGCCGGCGGCGCGCATCATCGGCAGCGAGCCCATGCCGCCGGCGGTGACGGACGTGTTCCCGGCCTTGTCGAATTTCGGTTCCACGAGATCGCGGGGGCGGAAGTTCGGAGTGTCCGAATTGGAGATATTTTCGGCCAGCACACGCTGGCGCTCCTGATGCCACTGCATCTTGGTGCGCAGCGCCGACAACATCGGCATGTCGCTGATCGCCATCGGCCTTCTCCGCCCGCCCGGACGGAGTGTCCTGAGCTAGGCAGAATTTGCCGCCTGCATGGTTAATACGAAGTTAATTTCCGGCGGTACTTGTTACCGAACCGTAAATGAATGCTGCAAAATTGACGTTTTTCGCAACTGCCAACGCTTTTTCGCCTGAATTGGCCGATTAACCATCCCCATCGGCCATACGACGGGGCGGCAGAAGTCGTTTTGGCTGCAGCGATTCATAGTTTATTATTAACCAACGGCAGGTTCTGCCGTGGGGCGTTAACAGATGGGGCGTGATTCACGCTGCGTGCGGGGCGTGCGGGGGTATGACACCTCTGGCTCTGGACGTGGACGTTGCAGCCACCCTGTCTGGCTGGGGACTTTATGATGCAATCATCGGTGCAATTTATCTTGGCCTTCGTTGTCGTGCTGGCGCTGATCGGGCTTACCGCCTGGCTGGTGCGCCGATTCGCTGGCAACCGGCTGGGCAACAACACCAGCCGCGGGCGCTTGCCGCGGCTCGCGGTGATCGACGCCGCCGCCGTGGACGGCCGCCGCCGCCTGGTGCTGGTCCGCCGCGACAATGTCGAACATTTGCTGATGATCGGCGGCCCGTCGGACATCGTCGTCGAGCCCAATATCGTCCGCGCCATACCCGGCCGTGAGCAGGCCCCCCAGCGCGGCGGCCTCGCCGCCGATGTGGCAAGCCGCGGCCCGTCGCTGCCTGAAGCTCCGAGCTGGGCAGAGAGCAACGACTCCGGCTTCGATTCCGAACCGCATGTGCCGGAGCCAGCGCCGCGTCCCGCGCGCCCCTCCTTTATCGAAGAGCCACGCCGCCCGGCCGCGCCTTTGCCGGAGCGTCGGCCCGATCCGGTCGCCAGCCTCGCGCCGGAACCTGCGCCGCGCCCCGAACCGGCCCCACGCAATGACCTTTTTCCGCAGCGGCCGATTCCGCGAAGTGAAATGCCACGTGCCGAGATGCCACGTAGCGAGCCGATGATGCCGCGCCCGATGCGTGCCGATCCGCCGATCCGCACTACGCCGCAGCCCCGCACGCCGGACCGTCCCGTCGCAGCAGCACCGACCCCGCCCGCTCCGGTTGTTGCTGCCCCAGCGCCCGCCCCGGTCGTCGTGCCACCCGCACCGGTCCCTGCACCCGCTCCGGCAGCCGCCGTGTCGTCTGCTGATCAGAACCTCGCCGATATGGCGCAGCGCCTCGAAGCAGCCTTGCGCCGTCCTGCCGGCGAAACCCGTCAGGATGCGCCTGAGCCCCGGGTCGGCGCTCCGTCGGTGGCGCCTGAGGCACCATCGATCCGTCCGGCTTCGCGGTCGCCGGAAGTCTCGATCGCCAGCCCTGCCCGTGCGGAGGCGCCGCCCGTCGTCCCGCCGGTCAAATCGGGTTTTGAAAATCTCGAAGACGAGATGGCCTCCCTGCTGGGACGGCCAAAGTCCAGTTCGTGAGTTCAGCGAACCTCCCGCGTAGAGTATTTTTCCTTTCTGTTCTGATCGCCGCCGGGACCTTCACAGGTCCCGCGATGGCGCAGGACATCAGCATCAATCTCGGCGGCGGTGGCGGCGGTGTCACCGAACGTGCCGTGCAGATGATTGCGTTGTTGACGGTGCTGTCGATCGCACCGTCGATCCTGATCATGATGACGTCATTCACGCGCATCGTGGTCGTGCTGTCGCTGCTGCGCACCGCATTAGGTACAGCGACGGCTCCGCCGAACTCGGTGATCATCGCGCTGGCGATGTTCCTTACGGCTTTCGTGATGGGGCCGGTGCTACAACGTTCCTATGACGACGGTATCAAGCCGCTGATCTCCAACGACATCACCGTCGAACAAGCTTTGGTGCGCGCATCCATTCCGCTGCGCGGCTTCATGCAGAAGAACGTGCGCGAGAAGGATCTCAAGCTGTTCATGGACTTGTCGGGCGAGCCAGTTCCAGCGACGCCTGACGACCTGTCGCTCCGCATCCTTGTGCCGGCCTTCATGATCTCCGAGCTGAAGCGCGCTTTCGAGATCGGCTTCCTGCTGTTCCTGCCCTTCCTGATCATCGATCTCGTGGTCGCCTCGGTCTTGATGGCGATGGGCATGATGATGCTGCCACCGGCGGTGGTGTCACTGCCGTTCAAACTGATCTTCTTCGTGCTGGTGGATGGCTGGTCGCTGGTCGCGGGCAGTCTGGTGCAGAGTTACGGGCAGTAGCGAAGCTCGCCCCTACCGCGTCATCTCGATCTTGCGGACATTGACCACCGGCTGCGGCTTCAGCGAGCCGGTCGGCATCGGATCGGCACTGGCGCCGGGCAGGATCGCCTTGGCGCTGCTTTCAGGGAAACGCGTCTTCATCTCGCGCAGGAAGCCGTCGAGCGTATCGACGGACGCGGCCATCTTGGCAATGGCGGCGAATTCCGAAGAGTTGGTCGAAGTCGGCTTGCTCGCGGTGTCGAAGGCGATCTTGTCGGCACCGACATTCATCAGCGGCGCATACTTTTCGCGGAAGCGCGCGAGACCGAGGGCGTCTTCCGCCAGCGCATAACCCACGACAGCACGGATGATGTCGCTCTTTTCGCTTGGCGTCAGCGGCGAGAAATCCCGCCAGCGGTCGCCATAATAGAGTTCGATCTGCTCGGAGGCCTCGCGCCAGCGCCGCGACGACCAGTAGATATCCGAGCGGAGCCGGATCGCTTCGCGTCCGCTGACATGAGAGATGATGTCGAGCGCCAGCTCGCGGCGGCCGATGTCACTCTGCGCCCGCGCCTCGAGCAGCAACCGCTGTTGACGCAGCTCGCCATTGAGATCGGCGATCCGCGTAGTGCGCAGCGCGGCGATGGCGCGGTCGGGCTTGCGGCTCATCAGATAGACCATCGCCAGACGCGCAGCGACCTGCGAGCGTGCAGCGCCCTCGAGACGGTGATCGACCTGATACTGCAGAAGCTCGGCGGCCTGATCGAGCAGATCGACGGCCACGAGACGATCTGCAAGACGGCGGATCATTTCGTCGCCGCGGCGGCCGATCGGGGTCAGCTCGCGAAACTCGTAGAACATCGCCAGCGCATCGACCGGCGGCAGGCTGTCGCCCTTTGGCGACAGATAAATTTGCGAGAACAGCGCTTGCGCCTCGTCCTGCACCTGGCGCGCGGCTTCGCTGTTGGCCTGGCGCTCGGTGGCCGTGCGGGCGGCCAGCAGCGAGTCATTGTAGCGCCCGAGTTCGGCATACATGCGTGACAGGATCTGCAGCACCTGCACTTCCGTGCCATCGCCGCGCCATGTCACCGCCAGCACTTCGAGATCATGCAGCGCGTCCTCGCTGCTGATCTCGTTGCGCTTCTGGCGCAAATTGATTTCGCGCAGCTTGGCTTCCGCTGCGGATTGACGATCCACCGAACCGGTGACGTCCTGATACTTCGACAGCGCATCCTTCTCGCGGCCGAGCGCCTCATCGAGCCAGCCGCTGAGCAGCATGGCCGCGGGCTTGATCTCCGGCGAGATGCCGACCGTTTCGAGCTCACTGCCGCGCGACGACGCGCCGGCATAGTCCTTGACCTCGAGCGAGGCCCGCAGCGCGAGCATCAGGGCCGCACGCTGCAGATCGGCCGGCAGCGCGGCGAGCGTGAACTCGGCATTCTTGAAACGCTCGCGCGCCTCGACCCATTTTTCCTGCTTGGCGTAGGCGAGCGCCTTCCACAATTCACCATCGTAACCCGGCCCGAGCACCGGATTGGCGATATCCTTCAGGGTTTGTTCGGGACGCCCCATCATCGCGCTGGCCACCGCATGGACGATCAGCGCGACAGGGCTTTCCTCGCCGACCTTGGTGTCCGCGATCGCGAGATCGGCGACGCCCTTGGCCTCGTGGTACATGCCGCGCGCCATGTAGAATTTGGCCAGATCCATCCGCGCCTGCGGCAGCGAACTAGCTTCGGCCGATGACATCGCGTCGATCAACTCGTCGAAGCGCGCGTTGAACGGGC
Source organism: Tardiphaga sp. OK245 (assembly GCF_900108575.1). Lineage (NCBI taxonomy): Bacteria > Pseudomonadati > Pseudomonadota > Alphaproteobacteria > Hyphomicrobiales > Nitrobacteraceae > Tardiphaga > Tardiphaga sp. OK245. The sequence goes on from NZ_FNWZ01000001.1 coordinate 431,036, forward strand.
CTTCCTGATCCTTGCGCCACTGGCCGACATCGAAGATCGGCCGGGCGACCGTCGAGGCGCGCTGCGGCGCCGCATCGGCTGCCGACAGCGTCAGGCCGCCGGGCTTGGTGAGCATCACCTTGTCGATACTGGCTTCAACGGACACGTCGTCGGAGTTCACCTGAACCACCACGCCGTGAATCGATTCCAGCAACGAGAATTCAACGAAGTCCTGGCGGCGGATGAAGCCGCGCGATGGTGGCAGCGCGGTGATGATATTGAGCGTATCGCCGGCATCCGGATCAACCAGGCGATGCTTGAGACCGGGCTTGGCCAATGGCACCTGCACGCTGGCCCGCGAGGGATCGGCAATGTTGCGCACGGCGGACAGCGGCTGCGACGGCGTCTGACGTGTATCGGCCAGCATCAGCGACCAGGCCTGTCCCGCGCCGGCAGGATCGTCGGTCGTGAGCGAAGCTAGTTGTGGGCGATTAAGGCGGATGCGGATCGCCTGCCCCTTCTCCAGCGGGATCGTGCTCACATCGGCAATGATCGATCCGCTATCGCGGCGGATCGGTGCGGTGTCGATGGGCCGCGTCGAATCTGCCACCAGCCACAGGATATCGCCGCGGCGAAACAAAGCGACCGGCGTTTGCGATGGAAAGGCAAAGGCTATGCGCACGCCGTCGCTGCTGCGCTTGACCTCAACCGGCATGCCCGCCGGTTCGGTCGGCGCAGCAGCAACGGGTGCAGCAGCAGGGGCCGCCGCAACGACAGGCGCAGGCGGCGGTGTTTCTTTGGCAGGAGCTACGACAACAGGCTCGGCTGCCGGCGCAGGCTTGGGTGATTCAGCGACCTTGGCCGCCTCGGGCTTTGGCTCTTCCGGCTTCGCTGCCGCGACGGGCGCTGCCGGTGCAGCCGTCGCAACCTCGACCTTCTTCTCCGGAACGATCTCTTTTGCGATCGTCTCGGAGGTCGGTGGCACGATCTCGCCGGAGCGCTGTGCCGGAACGCTGGCGGGCTTCTCGACCTCGGGAGGCTTCGCCGCGACCGGCGGTTTCTCGTCCGCAGGAGCGGCCACCGGCAGCTTGGCCAGCGGCGACGGCTTTTCATTCTGCTGGAAGCCGATGTCGACGACGTAGCTCTTGTCCTCGCGGAACGACTTCACATCGACGTCGCCGATCAAGCCGATCTCAACGGCGGTCCGGTTGCCGTCCATCGCCTGACCGATCGATGCGACGTTGGCGGGTGCAGACAGTTTGGCATCGGCGAGATCGAACACCAGACCGGCGTTGAAGGTCAGCGTCAGCGTCTTCTCGTTCAGCACCGACGACACACCGACGCCGCCGGTCTCGAACACGAAGCGCACGAAGGTCGGCTGCACGGATGCGCGTACGCGGATCGGCGGCTTCTTCTGGCTTTCCGCGGCAGCGCGTTGCTGGCGCAAGGCACGCTCTGCCGCGCGCGCACGCTCCGACAATTCCTTGACCACATCCTGCGGCAAACCGGGCGGCATGCCCTTCCAGCTGTCGGGCAACAGATCGATGAAGATGCGCTCACCCGCCGTCATCGAATTGACGGTCACCCTGCGTGACAAAGCGAGACGGATCGCCGTGCCATCGGGATCGCGGCGTGCGGAGCCGATATAGTCGGGGGCGGCATCGCCGAGAATCTCGACAGGAATATCGACCGGCCGCTTGAAGCGAATGACGAGAATGGTGCCGGCTTGCGTCACCTCGGACTCCACGTCCTCGGCAAGCTTCAGCACGATGCGGCCATAGCCGCCCGACGTGCCCATGCTGGCGGTGCCCCTCACCGCTTGCGCAGATGCGGCATCCGGGAACGACAGCGCAAGACAGACAATGCCCGCGACCACCACGCAACGTCGAACGGCCCGCGTCCATGCGCGAGCTTGCGTCCAACATGCAACGGCAGCCGTCCGTGCCATTCAGAAGTGTCTCTCAGCCCGATGCTCGAAGGACGACCGGTCGTTCGCCCTGTGTCGAATCTAGATTCCGCGCTCTAAGGATTTGTTAATTAATTTCTTTAATTCCGGCCCTGCTGGATCGGCCTGCCTTCGATCTTGGGCAGTTCGACCGCCGCGGCAGATCGTTCGCCGCCCGAGGCGCGGCGCGCCAGTTCAACGGTGAGGCGTTCAGCGGCCTCCGGCTGCATCAGACCGAGAATGTCGGACATCTTCCGAGGCGCAATCTGCGAGGCGATCTCGAACAGCACCGGCATTTCCAGCCGGTCGAAGATCTTCGCCGCGTCCTTCGGCTTCATGCTTTCATACATGGTGACGATACCCTTGAAGCGGGCGGCATCGACTTCGCTCTTCTGGTCGTTCGCCGTCTTGATACCGGCTTCGACGCCCTTCAATTCATCGACGCGGGTTTCGATGCGCTTCTCGGCGGCTTTCAGCAGGCTCTCGCGAATGTCGATCTCGCGTGCCCGCGCTTCCAGCTCCTGACGGCGCGCTTGCAGCCGTTCGAGGATCGCCCGTTCGGCCGGCGAGATTTGAGGAGACAGTTCGACAGGCGGGTTGCTGGTCGGTTCGATCGCTGCAGGCGCCGCTACCGCGGGCTTCGGCTCTTCCTTCTTGGCTGACACCGAGCCGGTAATGTCGCCGTCCACTGGCTTGCCGCCCGGGAAGTTGAACATCTCCTGCGCCCACGATCCTTTCGTAGGCTGAGGCTGCGGATCATAATTGAACACGTAGCCGCCATCGATCACCAGGCCGGCGATCTTGAGAATCGCGAGCCCGAAAACCGCCACCAAGACGACAGGAAGAATACGAACGTCCCGAAAAGCTTTCATGCAGCGATGCCGTCAGGCCTCCTCCGCTCGGCAAACGCCTGCGCTGCCGCGGCATTGGCCCGCGCTGCGGACACCCGCGGCGCATCAGGGTCGGTTTCGGTGAGCGGCCGTGCCGCCACCGCGATCTTCGATAGCCGGCGCACGACAGCGTCGCTCTCGGCGAGCTGGGCTTTCAGTTGATCGGCCAGCGCCGTTGCCGCCGAAATCTGGCTGCCGAGATTCTCGTTAACGTCGCGCACGGTAAGCTTGAGTCCGCCGATCGCACGCTCGGCGATCTCGGTCACGGTGATGAGCTCGCCGATCGTGGCCTTCAACGATTGCTCGTCCGCCTTGAGGCGCTTCAGGCGCTTATTGAGCAACATGCAATAGGCGATGGTCAGGATCAGAAGCACCGCAACCAGGCTCTCGATCACAATTCCTAATGAATGACTCATTGTGCCTCCATCAACTTAGTTTGCTCATCAGCCTTCTCAAACATGGCGAAGGTTGTGTTAGGCTTGCGTAATTGTTTCGTGACTCTAATGGCAACGCGGTCGCCGACACGGCCCATGCGACCTTCAGTCAAGGTCACGGCTCCGCAACGCACGGCAACAAGGGCATCCGCCCGCATTTCCAGCGGCAGCGTATCGCCCACTTTGAGAAGCATCAGCTGCTTCAACGGGATCTCCGCCTCATATAGCACGGCGTCGACGGCGATCTCGGCCTGAGCAATTTCAGTGGCGAGATGGCTTTCCCAGATCGGATCACGGCCGAATTTTTCGCCCATGAACATCTGCATGAGCACGGCGCGGATCGGTTCGATCGTCGCATAGGGCAACAGCAATTCGATATTGCCGCCCCGATCTTCCATGTCGATATGCAGGCGCACCAGGATGGCGGCATTGGCTGGACGGCTGATGGCGGCGAAGCGCGGATTGGTCTCAAGCCGGTCGATGGTGAAAGCCACGGGCGACAGTGGCCGGAACGCCTGTTCTGCGTCGGCCAGCACGACTTCGATCAGGCGCTTCACCAGATTGGTTTCGATGGTGGTGTAGGGACGGCCCTCGATGCGCAGCGAAGCCTGACCGCGGCGGCCTCCGAGCAGCACGTCGATCATCGAATAGATCAGGCTGGAATCGACGGTGGCGAGACCAAAATTCTCCCACTCCTCTGCCTTGAACACGCACAGCACGGCGGGCAGCGGAATCGAATTCATATAGTCGCCGAAACGCACCGAAGTGATGCGATCGAGCGAGACTTCGACGTTGTCGGAGGTGAAATTGCGCAGGCTCGTGGTCATCAACCGCACCAGACGGTCGAACACGATTTCGAGCATCGGCAGACGCTCATACGACACCATCGAGGAATCGATGATGGCGCGAATGCCGGAATTCTCGTCGAGATGAACCTCGTTGACGCTGAAGCCGAGGAGGTTGTCGATTTCTTCCTGCGAGAGAACGCGCTCGCCGCCGTTCTTGCCGCCGCCGATATCGCGACCGCCGTCCTCGACCATGGCGGCCCATTGCTCCGCCATAGTGCCGGTGAGTTCGTTTTCGGCAGCCGCTTTCGCCGCCTCAACGGGATCCTCTGAATCCAGAGAAGCTTCCCATTCGGCGGCAATTGCGTCCTGATCGACCTGTTCGGTAGACATCAGCCTAAATCCAATTCCTCATTGAATGAGGATTTCCTTGAACAGCACAGCGTTCACGTGATGAGGAGAGATCGCGGCATTGACGCGCCGCGTCAGCTCTTCCTTCAGCCGGAACATGCCAACGGAGCCGTTCAGATCGGTGGTGCGCAGTTCGCGCAGGTAAACCTGGAACATGTCGGTGATGCGCGGCATCGACGGCGTGATCTGCGCCACGAGCGGCGCTTCCTTCACCTCGAGCACGATCTTGGCCTTGAGATATTGCACGCGCTCGCCCGGCTGACCGGCAAGGTTCACCAGGATTTCCGGCACATCGATGAAGGCGAGCGGCTTCGCAGCCGGCGCCGCCTCTTTCTTCTCTTCCTTAGGGTGCCCCTTCAGGAAGAACCAGCCGCCACCGCCCGCTGCAAGCACCAGCACGCCCGCGACGATTGCGATCAGCTTGAATTTGCTCTTGGGAGCTGCCGCCTCGTCCCCGGTCGGGGTGCTTTCTGAAGTTTCCGTATCCGCCATCGCCTGCCCGTCCGGGGTTGGGATGAGCTCGATGCTGCAAAGCAGGCAATAAAGACGCGATACAAATGCTGCCAGCGCCCAAGGCCCTGTGTGATCGTGACGCTAGGTCGCAATGGTTAACGGAATCTTTCTTTTGACGCTCAACTAGGAAAATTCTGCCGGCAAATATGGTCAACAAGACCTTTCTGCCGCCTGCTTTCGCGCCCTGAAAACCACCAACAAATTGAAAAATATCAGCTTTTTGACTTGGCACGGCTTTCGCTAAGTAGTCTGCGAACCGCGGCTTGGGAGAGCTGTGCGGTTTACGGGATCCGCGGCGAGCTTGGGAGAGCGACCCGCGCGAACTTAGGGGAGAACCACCGATGGAGAATATGCTTCTCGTCGGACTGTCGCGGCAGATGACGCTTCGACGTCAGATGGACGTCGTGGCGAACAACATTGCGAATATCAACACGAGCGGCTTCAAGGCCGAGCGGACGATTTTCGAGGAATATCTGAGCCCGGCCGCCCGCGAAGACAACTTCGTCGGCCGCGACCGCCGCGTGTCCTTCGTCCAGGACCGCGCCACGATGCATGATTTCACCGGCGGCGCGACCGAGCAGACCAAGAATCCGCTGGATATTGCCATCGACGGCAACGCCTTCCTCGCGGTGCAGACCCCGAACGGCGAGCGCTACACCCGCGACGGCGGCATGCAGATCAATTCGCAGGGCCAGCTCGTGACTGCATCGGGCGCACCGGTGCTCGGCGCCAATGGCCCGATCGTGTTCCAGCAGACCGACCACGATATCAACATCTCGCAGGACGGCACGGTCACGGTGCTCGAAGGCATCAACCGCATCGACTCCGTGCGCGGCAAGATTCGCATGGTCAACTTCGCGCAGCCCCAGCGGCTGGTGAAGGAAGGCTCCAACCTGTTCTCGGCCGGTCCCGGCGCCAATCCGCAGCCGTCCACCACATCGAAGCTCAATCAGGGCTTCATCGAAAAGTCGAACGTCAGCTCGGTCGTCGAAATGACCCGGATGATCGACGTCACCCGCGCCTATACCGAGCTGTCCAACATGCTGCAGTCGCAAGGCGACGCGCGGCGCTCCGCCATCGAAAAACTTGCCGACGTTCCGGCTTAAGGAATCTGACCCATGCGCGCTCTTTACACTGCCGCGACCGGGATGGCGGCCCAGGAACTCAACGTCCAGGTCATCTCGAACAATATCGCCAACATGCGCACGACCGGCTTCAAGAAGCAGCGTGCCGCATTCCAGGACCTCATCTACGATCACGTTCGCCGCGTCGGTGCGCAAGCATCGGATCAGGGCACGGTCATTCCGGTCGGCGTCGACATCGGCGGCGGTGTGAAGACCGTCGGCACTCCGCGCATGATGACTCAGGGCACGCTGTCGGCGACCGGCGGCGATCTCGATATCGCGGTCCGCGGCGAAGGCTTCTTCAAGATCCAGCTCACCGATGGCACCTTCGCCTACACCCGCGATGGTACGTTTTCCACTGACCAGCAGGGCCGCATCGTCAACCCGCAGGGCAACCTGCTGCAGCCGACGATCTCGATTCCCCAGGCGTCGTCGCAACTCTCGATCAATGCCCAGGGCCAGGTCTCGGTGATCGTACCGGGCTCGACGACCCCGACCGTTCTCGGCCAGATCAGCCTCACCCGCTTCATCAACAAGGCCGGTCTCAATTCGATCGGTGACAACCTGTTCACCGAAACGCCGGCCTCCGGCCCACCGCAGGACGGCGTCGCCAATGCCGACGGGTTCGGCGACATGCAGCAGCGCAACCTCGAAATGGCCAATGTCGAAGTGGTCACCGAAATCTCGGACCTGATCGCTGCGCAGCGCGCCTATGAAATGAACGCCAAGGTCATCAGCGCGGCCGACCAGATGCTGCAATCCACCGCCGGCATGTTCCGCTGAGGAGAATGATCATGACATCAGCCATGCGTTCGCTTCTCCTCGCCACCGCCCTGCTCACTGCAGCGGCCACTGCTGCGCTCGGCCAGGCGCAGCGCGACGAGGTCATCGCATCGCCAACGCTGCGCGCCAATGTCACCGTGTCCAGCGACGTGGTGCGGATTGGCGACGTCATCGACAATGCCGGCCCCACCGCGCAGATCGCTATCTATCGGGCGCCCGACCTCGGCACCGTCGGCACGCTGTCGACCGCGCAGGTCATCGCGGCGTTGCGGCAGCATCAGGTGATCGGCGTTGATACACGCGAGCTCAAGTCCATCACGGTGACGCGGCTGTCGCGCAGCATCGACAGCAAGGATATCGAGAACCAGGTCGCGCAAGCGCTGGAGAACCGCCACGGCCTTGGTGCCGCCGCCAATCTGAGCCTGACCTTCGATCGCGAAGTCCAGGGCCTGCAGCTTGACGCCAGCAATACCGGCGCACTGCAGCCTGTCGCGGTCCGCTTCGACGCACGTAGCGGCCGTTTCGACGTCACCTTTGCGATCGGCAACGATTCCAATGTGTCTGCCACCAAGCTGCGTTTCACCGGCAGTGCCGTTGAGACCGTGGAAGCGGCGGTGCTGGTCCGCGGCGTCGAACGCAACGAGGTGCTGAAGTCCTCTGACGTCGTCGTCGAGCGTCGCCCGAAAGCCGAAGTCGGCAACGATGGCGTAACGCGCGACCGCGCCGTGGGGATGCAGAGCCGCCGCCAATTACGCGCCGGTCAGGCAATCCGCAATGCCGACCTCGCCAAGCCAGACCTGGTCACTCGCGATCAGGCAGTGACGCTGATCTACGAAACCGCCGGGCTTTATCTCACGCTGCGCGGCAAAGCCATCGAAGGCGGCACCGAAGGCGACGTGGTCAATGTGATCAACCTGCAGTCCAAGCGCACCGTCTCCGGCGTCGTGGTCGGTCGCGGCCAGGTCGCCGTCTCCGCTCCATCGCCGCGTCTCCCCGCGCAAGTCGAAACTCCCGCGCCAACTCTTGCTCCAACCCGCGAGTCTCTCCCGTCCGAAAAAATCTCCCAGGCCAGACCTCCCCTGGCCAACTCTCCCGCTGCCACCTCTCCCGTCGCGCTTGCTGCCAACGACCACGTGCCTGTTTCTCGAAAAGCTGAGTAAAGTTGATGTTCCAGTTCCATCGTCCCTTCGCCACCGGCGCTGCGCTTCTGACGGTCGGCCTTGCTGCCAGCGGCTGTTCATCGATCGACCGTCTCGCGTCCATCGGCGAGAAGCCCGCGCTCACGGCGATCGAAAACCCGACGACGCAACCCGGCTACAAGCCGGTGCAGATGCCGATGCCAAAGCCGGAGGTCGCGTCCTACAACGCCAACTCGCTATGGCGCAGCGGATCGCGCGCCTTCTTCAAGGATCAGCGCGCACGCCAGATCGGCGACATTCTCACGGTCACCGTGAACTTCACCGACAAGGCCAATATCGCCAACGAGACCCAGCGCAGCCGCACCAATACGGAAAACTCGGGCATCACCGACTTTGCGGGCAGCAAACTGCTAACAGGTTCGGCCGCCTCGGTCCTGCCCGGCCGTCTGCTGACGGCTGACGGATCGTCGTCGAGCGACGGCAAGGGATCAGTCGCACGACAGGAAGCGTTACAAACCAGCGTTGCCGCTGTGGTTACGCAATTGCTGCCGAACGGCAATCTCGTGGTCGAGGGCAAGCAGGAAATCCGCGTCAACTACGAGATCCGCGAACTGATCGTCGCCGGCATCGTGCGTCCGGAAGACATTCAGAGCGACAACACCATCGACAGCGCCAAGATCGCCCAGGCCCGCATCGCCTATGGCGGCCGCGGTCAGATTTCGGACGTCCAGCAGCCGCGCTACGGCCAGCAAGTGATGGACGTGCTGCTGCCCTTCTAACGTTACGAGCTCCCACATCTCATCGTGCTCCCACGCGATGAGGTGTTCACGCACGGCCTTCCGTCAGCTCCCCTGGCGGAAGGCCGTCGTCGTTCTGGACAGACTGGAAACGCGGCGCAATCATTCGTCAGCTCTTGAAATCCACCTCGACGCTGCCCAGTCCGAGCAATTCCATTCGGACGTGATCTCCGGGATTGAGCCACGCCGTCTGCACGAGACTGCCCGTCAGTACGAAGTCTCCGGCGCGCAATATCTTGTCTCGGGCCGCGAGATGGTTGGCAAGCCAGGCCAGTGCATGATGTGGATGACCAAAAACATCGGCGCCGTTGCCGCGCCCCACTTCCATGCCGTTAACGACGGCACGTCCAATCACCGACAGAAGATCAGGCGCCTTGCCACGAGCAACAGGCGCACCCAGAACACATCCCGCCGCAAAGAAATCATCTGCGATCAGTGTCGGCGCATCCATACTGCGCCAGTCCGCATAACGATCATCGACGATCTCGATGGCTGGATGGTAGGCATCGATCGCTGTCGCTACATCATCAGCCGTGAACGGCTCGCCCGACGGCATCAGATCGCTCGCGAGCTGGACCGCAATTTCACACTCCACGCCGACATGTACATAATCGTTGTAGCGCAGCGACGTTCCGGCGGCATGAACACCACTCATATAGAGTCCGCCGGCGCAAGGGTGCGAAATACCGAGATATTGCTGCATCACCGCGCTTGTGCAGCCGATCTTGTAACCGACCTGCAAGCCGAAATCGGGCGACAGCAAATTGTGAAGCGCGTCCTGTACGCGATAGCCATCGGCCTCATCATGCGGGACCGCGTCTGGCGGCAATACGGCGAGCGGCGTGCGGTTATGGCGGACGTAAGCCAGGATTTCGGCGATCGCGAGATACTTTTCCATCGGCGGTCCCTTCGCTCGTCACACGGCTCATGCCGACATATGACTAACGGGTAGCGACCACCATCCTGCTTGGCAACGTTGCGCAGCGTTGCTGGCGCGAACCGACGCTCGCGCCACTGCAACTCCTCGATTCTGGAGTTCAGCCGAAGACCCTGGTCAGGTCTTCATGAAGCCGACGCATCCCCGCAGGCCCGGTGAAGATCTCCTTCACCTCGGCCAGAGCCTCCGTAGTCAGGACATCTTCAGAACGCCGGCCCTGCGCAGCAGTCGCAAGGATGCGCGAGGCGATCGCGGCCTGATTGCACGAGGTGCGGTGCTGCTCCGGCACCTTTGCGACGACCTTCTGAAGAACATTCCTCATCAGCGCGATCGTATCGGGATCATAAGAGGCAGGCGCAGCCATTGTTCATCCTCCCGTTTTTTTCTGGAGCAAGCCTACGTCCTATCGGCGAATGATGACGTTCATATTCCCGTGTTTAAGAATGTCGCCGTGCTGCAGTGCAGTCATCGCAGATCACTGCATCGCACAGCATGCATGATTGCCTTCCGGAACTCCGAAATGAAAAACGGCCGCCCGATGGGGCGGCCGTTTGGCATCTGAAAGACTATTCGTCGCGATAGACCTTTTCGCGCTTCTCGTGGCGCTCCTGAGCTTCCACGGAGAGTGTTGCGATCGGTCGGGCTTCTAGCCGCTTGAGCGAGATCGGCTCGCCGGTCTCCTCGCAATAGCCGTAGGTATTATCCTCGATGCGCAGCAGCGCGGCGTCGATCTTGGAGATCAGCTTGCGCTGCCGATCACGTGCCCGCAGTTCGATGGCGCGGTCGGTTTCCGACGATGCACGGTCGGCGAGGTCGGGGTGATTGACGTTCTCCTCCTGCAAAGCCTGCAGGGTGAGTTTCGATTCACGGAGGATTTCTTCCTTCCAGGCCAGCAATTTCGCGCGGAAATAGTCGCGCTGCCGGTCGTTCATGAAAGGCTCTTTTTCGGAGGGGCGATAGCTTTTCAACTTGTCCAAGGCCAATCCATCTATGCGTGCAAGGCGCCGGAAATGACCGGCCGCGCCGCAGCTTATATAGCGACGTCATGTGACAGACAATAACGTCAGGATACCTCCAGAACGGCCGTCCACCGCCCGGTTTCATGGTCGGAACCGTGCTGCTGCAGCGCACCACAGCCCCGGCGCGGTCCATTGGTCCAAGAGCCATTCGAGCAGCCATAAACACGGCTTATGCGGGTTTCAGCCGCGCTTGGGGCCGGCCTCGCCGACTTAGACCTGGCCGGCCTTGGCCAGCTCAACTTCAACCCGTAGTTCGATCTCGGACAGCACGGCGTCCAGACCGGGCTCGCCGGATGATTCCTTGAGGTTGGCTGCCGCACTGCGCAACCGCGCCACCATGGCCGGATTGATCGAGCCCGTGAGCAGGCCGATCTTGAGTTCGTCGAGGACATCGAGCGCACCGCGGCCGCGCTTCACCGAGCGCTTGCGGCGCTCCATGGGATCTTCGACGCTCTGCATGGCCAGAAGCGCATCGATGCTGTTGGCCGCCCGGGGCGCTACGGTCGGTTTGGTCTCGGAGGTCGGTGTCGCATCAGGCAACGAAAACCCGGTCGAACTGGTTTTCTTCGCTCCTGACGACGGGGCTCCGAATGTGGTGCCGTTCGGTCCGTAAATGCGCATCGGCGTGTCCAGCAAGGGTAATGGCCGATCCCGGCCCACGGCGGCTTGCCGTTCGCTCAGTACCATCGCGAGCGTAAACGGACCTCCATCCGGAAAGGTCGTCTTTTATGGTTAATCAATCGTAAACGGCCCGGCAAAATCTGCCGCAGGCGGCACTTTCGCCGGAGCGCAAGCCGCTTGTGCAGCCCCAGAGCCTTTATCATTCACATTATAAATCAACATCTTATACCGATTTAGAACGCTGGCACGGCACTCGCATAGTGAAGGCTGGATCGTCGTCATGGGAGTGGCGAGCGGTCCAGTGAAGACCTCAGCGGGGAGCAGAGGATGCCGAGCCTACCTTCGATCCGATTCTGTCAGACGGCCTGTGCGGTGCTGCTCGTGCTGCTCGTGCAGGCGGTGTCGGCACATGCGACGTCGCGGATCAAGGATCTCGCCAATATCGAAGGCGTCCGGCAGAACCAGCTGATCGGCTACGGCCTTGTGGTCGGCCTCAACGGCACCGGCGACACCCTCAACAACATCCCGTTCACCCGCCAGTCGCTGCAGGCGATGCTGGAGCGCATGGGCGTCAATATCCGCGGCCAGACGCTGCGCACCGGCAACGTCGCCGCCGTCATGGTCACTGGCAACCTGCCCGCCTTCGGCACCCAGGGCACCCGCATGGACGTCACCGTCTCGGCGCTTGGCGATGCCAAGAACCTGACCGGCGGTACCCTGCTGGTCACCCCCCTGCTCGGCGCTGACGGCAACGTCTATGCCGTCGCCCAGGGCTCCCTCGCCATCAATGGCTTTGCCGCCGAAGGCGCTGCCGCCAGCATCACCCGCGGCGTGCCCACTGTCGGCCGCATCGCCAATGGCGCCATTATCGAGCGCGAGATCGAGTTTGCGCTGAACCGCCTGCCCAATGTGCGCCTCGCTTTGCGCAACCCCGACTTCACCACGGCCAAGCGCATTGCCGCCGCCGTCAACGACTTCCTGGGATCCAAGACCGCCGAGCCGATCGATCCCTCCACCGTGCAGCTATCGATCCCGCCGGAGTTCAAGGGCAACGTCGTCGCGCTGCTCACCGAGATCGAGCAGCTGCAGGTCGAACCGGATCTGGCCGCCAAGATCATCATCGACGAACGCTCCGGCATCATCGTGATGGGCCGCGACGTGCGCGTCGCCACCGTCGCGGTGGCGCAAGGCAATCTCACCGTGACGATTTCGGAGAGCGCCAATGTCAGCCAGCCCAATGCATTCTCCAACGGCCGCACTGTCGTCACGCCAAGCACACGTGTCGGCGTCACCGAAGACGGCAAGAAATTCGCTTTGGTGAAGGACGGCGTTTCGCTGCAGCAGCTCGTCGACGGCCTCAACGGACTAGGCATCGGCCCGCGCGACCTGATCGGCATCCTGCAGGCCATCAAGGCCGCGGGCGCCATCCAGGCCGACATCGAGGTGATGTGATGAACGTCAACACCGCCGTCGCGGCCTATCAGGCCAAGCACCCGACCATCAACGGCCGCCCCGATCAGAACCTGATCGATGCGCTGCAGAAAGTATCGCCGCAAGCTCAGGCCAAGACGCGCAAGCAGTCCGAAGATTTCGAGGCGATGTTCATCAACACGATGTTCTCGCAGATGACATCGGGCATCAAGGGTGAAGGCCCGTTCGGCGACACCACCGGCACCGGCGCATGGCGCTCGATGCTAACAGACGAATATTCGAAGTCCTTCGCCAAGGCCGGCGGCGTCGGCATCTCCAACGAAGTCTTTCGTTCACTCATCATCCAGCAAGCCAATCGCGCCAGCTGATCGCAGAGGACACCGCCATGAACAATGCGCAACGCCAGCAAGCCGCCCCGATCGTCGCACCGCGTTCTGTCGCGACGCTGATGGAAGCCCGTCAGCTCGCCGACGAACTCATGAAGGTGATGAACGAGCTGCTCGCCATCATCGAACAGGAGACGGCGCTGGTCCGCAACGGCCATATCCGCGAGGCTATCAAGCTCGAAGCTCCGAAGGCGGACATTTCGCGTCGCTACATTGCGATGATCTCGCTGCTCAAGATCAGCCAGACATATCTCGCGCAGACGACGCCCGACCTGCTCTCGGCCTTGCGCAAGCACCATGACGTGTTCCGCGCGATGCTGCAGGTCAATCTGACCGTGCTCGCCACAGCGCACGCGGTTTCGGAAGGCATTGTCCGCGGCGTCAATGCCGAGGTTCAGAAGCGCAATATCCCGCAGACCTATACGGCGGCCGGTCGGCAGGCTCAGCCGGGCCGGGTCAACATGACGCCCATCGTCGTCAGCCGGTCACTTTGATCGTACAATTGGTCATGCGACCGTGGGCGCGTTTGACGCGCCGCGGCATTGCTATCTTTTAACTTAAATTGCAGCGCGCAAGTAAGCACCGGATTCAGCCGTTCGGTGCATAATGTTGTTTGGGAACGGGTCGGGATTTATCGAATGGAGCCAGGAGGGCTGCCATGGGTGCCGACTTCAATATCAAACCGGTGGGGGCACCGGTTGCCACGCCGGTGATACGACCCGCACCAGAAGCGGTGCGCGAAGCCGTGCCTACGCAACTCCCCCCGGACAAGACCGTGTCAGCAGCGCCCCGTGTACTGCAGCCGAACATTTCTGCGGCGAACTATCAACAGGTCGACAGCGATCGGATTTCGAAGGAAGTCATCATCGACAAGGGCGCAGGCGAGATCGTCTTCGTGTCTGTGGACAAGAAGTCCAACCAGGTGATCGACCAGTATCCCGAGGAATCGCGACTGCGCTCCCGCGCCTATCTGCGCGCCATGGACACGCTGAAGCAGGACGCAAAGTTACTTGATCGACGTATGGAAACGGATCGCAGCGTCTAACTGCTGCCGATCACGTATCGCGCGTAGCGTAGGCCGTATCAAGATAGGTGCTGCCCGTTGCGGCGTCGGTCACTACGGTCTTGATGATTGCCTTGTTGTCGCCGTTGAGCTGGAACTTGGTATCACCCACCCGGAACGCATTATCCTTGATCAGCACCTGCTGATACTTGACGGTTCCCTCGCTCTTGTACTTCACCTGAGCACGAAAGCCGTCGACCTGCGAGATGGCTATTTCGAACTTCTTGCCGTTGGCGTACTTGCCTTCCCAGCTACCCTTATAGGTTTCGGGATCCACCGCCACATACTTACCTGCCGTGATCGGCACGGTGGTCTTGTAAGCCGTCGAAAGAATGCTCAGAACGTCTGCCATCTCAGCCCCGTCGCGCGCGGTTTCGAATCGCCCGCTGATCCGGCGCTATTAGGCATCGCCGATCATTAAGCTATCGTTACGGATTTCAGGGAGGCTCACGGACGCCCGGACAGACCTGCGGCGATATTGCGATTGATATCGATCAGCGACTGCAGATGTTCGACCTGGCGAACGTGCTGCAAGGCGGTGCACTGAGTCAGCACGAAGATGCCGATATTGGCGATATTCTGGCGGATTTCGATCGATTCCGGATTCTGGTCATTGATGGCGTCGCCAACGAAGATCGACCAGAGCTTACGATTGAACAGAAGAGCTTCGTCGAGACCAGCATCGGTATGATCCCAGTTTGCCACGACGTCCTGAAGCTTGCGTGCTGCTTTCAGAAGAGCTTGGGCTTCTATGTCTCTCGGTGTCGCCGTGGTCTGGGCAGTACGCGCGTAGGCTTGAGCACCGATCGACATTCGCTACCTCAAAAACTCTTCTTCCCGCTTGATCAGCGGACGCAATTCCTTGAGTGCTTTGTAAAGCGCGCCGCTTAAAATAAGCTTACTAACTTCCTCAATCGTCTCGCGAAAACTCGGAACCGCTTCAATCAATTCCTTGATGAAGCCGAGATATAGCTCCTGATAGGCCGGGATATCGTTTTCCAGATACATCATCTGCACGCAGAGATAGACGCGTTTGACCGGCGTCGTTGCAGTCTCCGCCGTGAGGATGTCCTTTTCACGCATGATTGGCGCATCGCCATCAATCAGGAACGCCGTGCGCGTATCGGAATTGGTGATCACGCTCTGACCGATGATGATTCGCTCACCCGGCTTCAGTTCGACTCGCAAAGGCATTCAGCTCTCCTTCCCCGCAGCGGCCGTGAGGCCACATGCAAAGCCAATGGTATCTGGTGCCACGTTTCGGGCGGGCATGCAGTATCCAGAAACCCCGAAAATACGCCTGCGATTCGAATAATACCAGCGTTCAGCCGCCGCATCTTCAGTCTGGGGAAAGCCAGGATACCCGGCGACGCGCCTCTGACCACCCCGCGATCAACGGAAAACGGCGGGATTTCTCCCGCCGTTCGGTAATCTTGGTGCGACCGCCAGACTTACTGGAGCAGCTTGAGCACGCTCTGCTGCGACTGGTTGGCCAGCGCCAGCGCGGAGACGGCGATCGACTGCCGGGTCGACAGCGCCTGGCTGTTGGCCGCTTCTTCGTTGGTGTCGGCCAAAGTCAGGTTCGACGAGCCGGTCTGCAACACGTTGATCAGGTTCTTCGCGAAGTCCTGACGGATCTGCACGATCGAGAGATTCGAGCCGAGCGCCGAAGCCAGCGAGCGCAACTGCGTGCTGGCCATATTGAGCTGGCTCAGTGTCTGGTTCGTCGACGCGTTGTCGATGAAGTCGCTGCCTGAGATCAACGTCGGCAAGCCTAGACCGGCGGGCGTCAATTCCGAGCCGGTGATGTTCAGCGTCGACTTGCCGGTTTCGTTGAACACCAGCTTCAGCGTATCGCCGGCCAGCAGGTTGACGCCGTTGAAGGATGCATCCTGCGACGTCGTGGTGATCTGGGTGATGAGGTTATTGTACTGCGCAACCAAGTTGGCGCGGGTCGACTGTGACGGCAGATCGACAAGCGGCGGCGCAGCGCTGGTGAAGCTCAGCGCCGACGTCACGGTGCCGCCCATGGTGCCGCCATCGAGCACCGAGCCCATGGTCGACGACGCGTAGTCGTTGCCCGCCGCGATCACCAGCTTGCCGGTCGCATCGACCGTGGCGGCCAGATTGTTGGCGGCCAGTGCAACGTTTAGCTGAGCGAGCGTCTTGACGGTGCCGTTGGAGCCGTCGCCGAATGTAATATTGACCGGTGTGCCGCCCTTGAACGACGAAAAGGTCAGCGTCGTGCCGCTGATGCCACCCGGACCCGCGGCGCGTGCCGCAGTAAACACGGTCGACGTGCCGGTGTTGCCGGCGAGGCCGAGTGCCGAGAGAGCATTGCCGCTGCCGCTGATCGACAGATCCTGGATCGTGCCGGTGCTGATCTTGAACGTACCGTTGGCGGCAACGGTCGATGCGGTAGAACCCTGCGTGGTGGTTAGAGCGGCCACGCCAGTCGCGGCGTTATTGACCGCAGTCTGCACGCCAGTGGCGAGATCGATTGCCGTGAGAACGTCGGAGATCTTGCCGCCCTGGAGATAGACCGTCGTGTTGCCACTACCGTCCGTGACGAGGTTGGAGCCGACCGGCGAGCCGGAGCCGGCCGGGATGTTGGCCGCTGCCGGAACGGACGCATCCTTGAACGTGATGGTCTTGCCATTGACGTAAAGTGTCGAGCCGCTCTGGATCAAATTTCCGATGGTGCCCGGAGCCGTCGTGCGCGATTGCGAGACGGAAACCGTTCCGGCGCCGACCGATGTCGTCAGGCCGAGTTGCTTCAGCAAGTCCGCCTTTCCACTGATGTTGAGATCCGAACCCGTGGACGTCGACAGCGTGAGGACGCCGGCGGCAATCGATGCGACGGTGCCGGATGACGCTGAGGCCGTCGCGACGCCGTTGGAAATGACGGCTTTCTGCACACCGCTGGCGAGATCAATGGCCTTGGTCAGGTCGGCCACGCTACCCGTCGGGGCGCCCGCCGTACCGAGATAGACCGTAGAGTTGCCGTTGCCGTCGGTAACCACGTTGGTGTTGACGCTATCGACGCCAAGCCCCACGGGAGCGGTGGCCGCGGTGGGCGCCGGCCCGGTTCGGAAGGTGATCGTCTTGCCGTTCACCATCATGGTGTCGCCGTCGTTCGGCTGTGCCGTGGCGCCGATGGTCGCCGCGCCGGCAGGCGTACCGATCAGTTTCAACGTGCCGGACAGCGACGCCGCAGTACCGGCGCCGTCAGGCGCGGCAGTACCGACCAGCGATGCCGCCACGCCGCCCAGCGTGGTGGTTCCGGTGACCGGCGTCGTACCGCCGGCCGTGCCGTTATACACCGCGTTGCTGGTAGCCGTCGCGCTGGCGAAAGTCTGGGTGCCGCGCAGATCGTCCGGCGTTGCGCCCGCGATGGTGGTGGAGACGTTCGACTTGGTCGAATAGCCCACCGGGGTCTGCAGCGCCTGATTCGCGAGCGACTTCGCGGTGTCCACGAGCTTCTGCAGCGAGGTGATGCCGGTATTGGCCGCCTGCAGGATCTGCACGCCGTTGCCGATACCATCGAGAAGGTTGTTGATGTCACTGGCGCGGCTGTCGAGGCCTGCAGCCGTGAAGAAATTGGTTGGATTGTCGAGGGCCGTGTTGACCTTCTTGCCGCTCGCCAACCGGTTCTGGGTGGTCGACAACAGATCAGCAGTGGATTGCAGCGAAAGCAGATTCTGACGAACTGACGCCGAGAGAACGACTGACATGTTGTAACCTTCCTGTTCCCCGCGCATGCCGACCTTCGGGTCGCATTGCGCATGGTACGTCTGGGACGAGACTCGGTCTCGTCGCGACGCTGCCGGTGAAGTTTGACGCCCTTCTGGAAGAGGAATCTCGGCCCGCCTGACGGCGATCCCGGATTAAACGCGGTCGATTCTCGACCTACCTGCTTCCTACACGGGCCGAATATGACCGACGACCATTTAAGATATGGTTAACAGCGGATTAAGGCTTTCGTAAAACTGTCCCAAAATGGCAAAGGCCCGAAAAGCGTAAGCTTTTCGGGCCTTTGAGCAGCGATTATGACAACGAAAAACGGCGGGGCTTTCTGCCCCGCCGCCTGGTTTTCGTATGATCAGTGCGCCGTAATTAACGGAGCAGCTGGAGAACGCCCTGCTGCGACTGGTTGGCCAGCGACAGCGCGGAGACGGCGATCGACTGGCGGGTCGACAGCGCCTGGCTGTTTGCCGCTTCCTCGTTCGTGTCGGCCAGGGTCAGGTTCGACGCACCGGTCTGCAGCACGTTGATCAGGTTCTTCGAGAAGTCCTGACGGGTCTGCACGATCGAGAGGTTCGAACCGAAGGCCGAAGCCTGGGCACGCAGCGAGCTCGACGCGACGTTCAGGGTGGAGAGCACCTTGTTGGTCGCCGAGTTGTCCAGGAAGTCCGTTCCCGAGGTCAGGCTCGACAGGCCGAGGCCGGCCGAACCGAAATCGACGCCGGTGATGTTCAGCGTGGACTTGCCGGTTTCGTTGAACGTCAGCTTCAGCGTGTCCCCGCCGAGCAGGTTGACGCCGTTGAACGACGCGTCCTGCGCGGTGGTGTTGATCTGAGTCAGGATGCCGTTGAACTGGTTGACGAGGTTGGCGCGGGTGGCCTGAGCCGTCGCGTCTTCCACCGGATCCTTCGGCGTCGTGAAGGTCAGCGAGTCCTTGAGCGTGCCGCCAAGGGTGCCGCCGGACGTCGCCGAACCAAGCGTCGACGACGCGAAGTCGTTCGAAGCCGAGATCTTCAGCAAGCCGCTAGCGTCGACCGTAGCGGTCATGTTGTTCGCCGACAGCTTGTCATTGAGCTGGTTCAGCGACTTAACAGTGCCGTTGGTGCCGTCACCGAAGGTGACGTCAACCGCCGTACCACCGTTGAAGGAGGTGAAGCTCAAGGTCTTGCCTGATACACCACCGGTGCCGGCAGCGCGCGAGGCGTTGAACGACATGTCGGTTCCGGTCGAGCCCTTCAGGCCAAGCGCCGCCAGAGCATTGCCCGTGCCGGTGATCGACAGGTCAGCCGTAGTGCCGGTCGAGATCTTCAGCGCACCGCTGGAGATCGACGAAGCCGTGCCCGTGGTGGTGACGGTCGCAACGTTGGTCGCAATCGTCGCCGAGCTGACGCCGGTGGCGAGGTCGATTGCTGCAGTGATATCTGCAACGGTACCGCCCTGCAGGAACACCGTCGAGTTACCCTTGCCGTCGGTGATCAGGTTCGAGCTAGATGGCTTACCATAACCGGTCGGAATGGCATTCACATCAGCAGCGTTCGCGTTCTTGAACGTGATGGTCTTGCCGTTGACGCTCAGCGTCGATCCGTCCTGGATCAGCGCGCCGGTGGAACCGGTTGCCGTCGCGCGGGCTGCGCCAACGGTGGTCTGGGCGGTGCCCGTCGATGCCGTCAGGTTCAGCGTCTTGAGCATATCGGCGGAGCCGGTGATCGACAGATCAGCGCCCGTCGAGCTCGTCAGCGAGACGACACCAGCCGTAATGGTGCTGGCCGTACCGGCGAGCGTGCCGACGCCGTTTGCCACGGCCGAGACATATCGGGTGCCGCTAGCGACGTCGATGGCGGCCAGCAAATCGCCAACCTTTGCGGTAGATTCCGCCGCGCCAGCGCCAAGATAGATGGTCGAATTGCCCGACGCATCGGAGACGACGTTTTCGCCTGCAGTGCCCGACGCAGCAAGGGTCGAAGAACCGGCCGCAAGGCTAGTAGCGGCCGGAACAGCACCGGTCTTGAAGGTGATGGTCTTGCCGTTGACGCTGAGCGTCGCGCCATCTTTGAACTGCGAGGTGGCTGCCGTGCTCAGACCGTTGCCGGCTGCGGCGCCTGCTGAGAACAGGAGCGTCGTCGCATCGATGTTCGGGGTGCCCGTGCCGTTGCCGGTAACAGCAGCGGAGGCCACCAGAGTGCCGGCCGTGCCGCCGAGGGTCGAGGTCGAAACCGCTGCGGTGGCACCGCCTGCGGCGCCGGAGAACACGACGCTGCCGGTTGCGCTGGCGCTGGCATAGGTCGTGGTGCCGAGCAGGTTGTCAGCAGTCGCGCCGGTGATCGTGGTGGAGACGTTCGACTTGGTGGAGTAGCCGCCCGTGGTCTGCAGCGCCTGGTTGGCGATCGACTTCGCGGAGTCGACGAGCTTCTGCAGCGAGGTGATGCCGGTGTTGGCAGCCTGAATGATCTGGACGCCGTTGCCGATGCCATCAAGCAGGTTGTTGATGTCGCTGGCGCGGTTGTTCAGGCCCTGGGCCGTGAAGAAGTTGGTGGGATTGTCGAGCGCCGAGTTGACCTTGTTGCCGGTCGAGAGGCGGTTCTGGGTGGTGGAGAGGAGGTCCGCGGTCGACTGCAGTGAGAGCAGGTTCTGACGGACGGAGGACGAGAGTGTAATGCCGGACATGTTTGGTTACCTTCCTGGTAGACACAACGAGCGACCTTCTTGGTCGACATGGGGAAGATGACGCTGAGGTTCTAAAATTGCGTAAAGGGAATTGTGCGGATTTAGCGCTCCCTATGCGTGCATCTAACAACCCGCACCCGCCCCGAAAACGACAAAGCCCGACTCGTAAAAGTCGGGCTTTGTCGTTTGTTATCAGTGCTTTTGTGTAGTTGGGCGGTTGGTTTCGCGGACTTTGGCGCGGTAGCCAAAACCCGGCGAAGTTGTAAACACGAAGCAACTCGTTAAAGAAACTTAACCAGGCTCATCTGATAAAGATTTGACGTTGTCTGATACGAAGCCTGCAAAGCGGTCTGCAGCGCCAGAATTTTGGTCGCGACCTCGTCATCATTGATGCCCTCGATGGAGTCGAGCATCGTCTGGGCCATCGCCTTGGTCTGCACCTGACGATCCGTAGTCGACTTGATCGATGCCTGCGCGCCGGCGAAGTCGGCCTGGATGTCCTGAATCGTCTGCTGGCCGGGGATATCCGCCAGGTTCTGCGCCACGCGCTGGTTCAGCGCCGCGATCTGCGCGCTGGCGTTCTTGGCATAGGTCGCATTGCCGAGTTGTGCCGGATCGACCGCCACGGCCGCGAACACGGCGACTGTCTGCAATTGCGAGCGCAGGGCCTGCTCGTCGGCGCGCGCGCCATATTGCACTGTGATCGATGTATCGACCTGGGAAACTGCCGATCCGCGGGCCGAGCCGTTGGCGGCCGTGTTCAGCTCGCCCTGATACCAGATCACCGTATTGTCGGCCGTTCCAGCGACCAGCGTGGTCGCGGAGCCGAGCGGCGTCGACCCGACGCGCAGCGGCGGCTGGTCGAAGAAATTGTCGCCAGCCTCGATCGCAGAGGCCGCCACCATCGGCCCGTTTGCGAGATCCTTCATGGCTGTGCCGAGCGCGGTATTGAGGTTCGCTGCGGTTGCCGTCGATGACGGCGCCACCGGCGGAACGGCGTTCGGCTGACCGGGATCGATCAGGAACGAATTGGCTGGCAGGGGTGTCTTATCCGATGCGGTCAGGACGATGTCTTCCTTCGTGCCATCCGGCATCGTGAAGGTGAACTTGACCTGATCGCCGACATTCGGGTTGGTCGCCCCAAGATCGATCGACATCGATTTTGCCACCGGCGTTGCCGGCGGCGTCGGCGGAACGGTCGCGGGCAGATCGACGGGCTGGGTGACCGTCGCACCGGCAATCGTGGTGGACACACCGGTGACCTTCATGCCGAACGGCTGCGCCACAGCCGGCGGCGCCGGTGTCGCGTCCTCTTCGGAAATCACCACCGAGGTCACCGGGGTTCCGACTGCGCTGCCAACGCGCCCGTTTGCGTTGACACCGAGATCGGCCGTCTTGCGCTCGGCGATCACCTGCTTGAGGCCGGCGACGAGCGCACCATTGCCGTTCATGATCTGGTCGGCGGGCGCGACCGGCGCCGTATCGGTGGCGCGGCCGGAAAACAGGTAGCGGTCACCCGACCGCGCATTCAGCATATCGACGGAATCGAAGAAGCCGAGCGAAGCCGTCTTCTGCCCCGGCGTCTGACCGGTATTGTCGAAATTGCTGCCGGCACTGACGGCGGCGCCTTTGACATCCGATCCGATCGCCACCAGCCGCTGCAGCGACAGATTTGCGACGCCGATGCGCGTGTTCAGATTGACGGCAGTATCGGCATAGGCCGCAACATTGCTGATCTGCGCGCGCAGCGCGATCGCGAGACTGCGACCGCTGCCCTGCCCTGCATAGGTGTTGGAAATCTTGCCGCTCGACAGCTGCTGCGTCAGCGCGTCGAGCTGATCGCGCAGATTGGTAATTCCGGATCCGATATAGGAAGTGCGTGAGCCGACACCGCTGATTGTCATGATTGCCTCAGAATGCCTGCATCAGGGTTTTGTACAGTTCGTTGACCGTCGACATCACGCGCGCATTGGCCGAATAGGCGTTCTGCAGAGACAGCAGATGCGCCATCTCGTCATCCATATTCACGCCGGACGCGTCTGCCATCTTCTTGTCGAGTGTATTGAGAACGACGTTCTGGCCATCCGCGAGTTGCTTGGCGGAATCCGCCGCAGCGCCCTGTTGCCCGACGAACTGGCGCATATAGCTCGACAGCGTCCCCTTGAACGGTGCCGTATCACTGCCCGTTCCCGTCGCCGGCGAATAAGTGAAACTGGCATTGTTCAACTGGTTGAGCAGGAGGGCCGACCGCGTCGTGTCGCCTGCTGCCGTCGATCCGCTATAAACCACCAGCTTGGAGGGGTCGGCGACGATCGCGTTGTTGATCGTCAGCCGGCCGGCGAGACCGGCCATCTGCGAACCGTTCTTGCTGATGCCACCGCTATAGGCAGCGCCGTTGTCAGTGAACAACGCCAGCTCCGGGCTGCCATTGCTTAGATCGGTGGGACCTTGCGTGACCGTCACCGACGCCGCATTGACGTTGGCGAATGCGGGATTGTTGACAACGGTGAGCGCGCCAGCGGTGCCGGAGAACGTAGCCTGGCCGCCAAGCGCCGCATTCAACTGATTCAGAACCGAGCCGAAGCCCGAAGAAAAATCGAGGCCGATGACGGTATCATTCGGATTGGTCGTTGCCGTGTTCGACAGCGGCAGCACGCTGGGATCATCGACCCGCATGAACGAGATTTCGCGCTGCGTGTTGGTCGCCGTATCCGTATACGTGAAGTGAATGACATTGCCCGGCTTCATTTGCGATACGTCGAGCGTGAAGCCGGTCGGCGTTCCCGGCGGCAGCGTCGTCGGCGGCACCGTCGGTGCCGGGAACACGCTTCCCGCCGTCGTCTTGTCCGAGAGCGCGCTCGAGATCGATGCTGCGAACTGATCAAGCTGGTTCTGCGCCTCGACAAGCGTCTTGTCGCGAAGTTCGGTATATGCGGCGATCGTGCCCGACTTGATAGCGCCGGCAGCAGTCAGGTCGATCGATCCGCCGTTCGGAAATTCGATCACCACCGAGCCGAGATTGCTCTTGCTGGGATCCGCGCTCCACGTCGTGCCGGCCGATACTGTGCCTTGGGCATTAAACGCCAGTGTCGCCGCTTCGTTGCCCACCAGCTGCACACCGGAACCGGTGAAGATGGTGACCTGATTGGCGCCATTGGTGGTGACGCGGATATCCATCAGCTGCGATAGCTGCGTGACGTATTGATCGCGCTGATCGAGCAGCGCGGCAGTGTTGGAATCCGTCGATGTTCCGCCTTGCGGATTGGCCGTCAACTGATTGTTGATCTTGGCAATCTGCTTCATCAGCGTGTTGGCGGTCGTCACGGAATCCTTGATGCCGTTTTCCGCCGAGCTGCGCAGGTTCTGAATGCCCTGCGTCATCGAATTCAATTGCTGCGCAAGTGTCTGCGCGGCGTTGAGCACGCCGATCCGCGCCGACTGACTGTCCGCGCTCGTTGACAGCGCCTGCACTGCTGTCGTCAGGGCATTGAAGGAATATTCAAGCGAACCGACTGAACCAGGATCGCCGTAGAGGCTCTGCATCTGCTGCAGGAAGCTCGACCGGAGCGAGGCATAGCCCGCGCCCGACGTTTCGGTACGGAGCTGCGCCTGGATATACTGATCGAGTTCGCGATTGACGCCGACGGTGCGGACGCTGCTGCCGTTGCCGGAATTGACTGCGACCTGATCCGTCGACTTGCGAATGTAGCCAGGCGTTTCCGCATTGGCCACATTCGAGGAGACCAGCGACATCGCGGCCTGATTGGCGCGCAGGCCGGACATGGCGATGGAGAGTGCGTCGTTCAGACTCATAACTAACTGTCGCTCTCAAGGTTGACGCGGGAAGAAGGCCGCAGATGCGGCCTTCCGATTAACGCATCACGTTCAGCAGATCCTGAACCATGGTGTTGGTGGTCGTGATCACCTTGGTATTGGCCGAATAGGCCTGCTGGGTGACGATGAGCTTGGTGAATTCGTCGGCGATGTCGGTGTTCGACGACTCCAGCGACGAGCCGGAAATACTGCCACCCTTGCCGTACAGCGCTTCGCCGGATTCGTTGGTGGTCTCGAACGCGCCGCCATCGATGCGCTTGAGGAAGTTGGCGCCGTTGAAGGTGGCAATGCTGACTTCGGCAAGGTCGATGTTGCGGCCGTTGGAGTAGCTGCCGACCACACGTCCTTCATTGCTGACCGATACGCTCTGGAGCTGACCCGCAGCATAACCGTCCTGCTCGAGCTGATTGACCTGGACGTTGCCGTTGGTGTCGGCGAATTGCGTGAGACCGCCCGTGCCGAACGCCATGGTGACATTGCCAAGGCTCTTGCCGCTGACGGTCAGGCCGGTCAGCGTGATCTGGCCGACAACCGGCTGCATCTGGCCGTTCGGCCCGAACTTGAAGTCGGTGCCGACATTCTGCCAGGCAGCAGTCGCGCCCGTGGCCGCGGGATCGGTCTGGTAGAACAGGTTCCAGGTATCCGTTCCGCCTTGCGTGGCGGACTCGACCTTCGCCCACCTGAATTGCAGGCTGACCGGTGCACCGTTGCCGTCATAGACCGTCTTCGCGCCACCACTGATCGATTCATCGAGGAAGGTCTGAGCGTCACTGCCGATCACAATGCCTGTACCCGCCGTGCCGCCGCCCGAACGAAGGCCGGTGACGGTGCCGGTGAAGCCCAAGGCCTGGAATGCGGCGACCGCCGTGGTCGTCGAACCTGCGGCCAGCGTAAAGTCGTTCGCCGTACCGGAGTTCAACGTGATCACGCCGGTGGCGGACACGCTCGATAGCGGCGACGCATTGCCGGTCGCAGTGTCGATGGCGGTGAGCACGTCGCCGACATCGGCCGTGTCGATAGGGATAAAGGTCGTGCCTGGCACGGCTGCAGGAGCAACGGCGCCCGTGTAGAACGAAAGCGTCTTGGTCGTGGTGACACCGGCACTGGTGGTTTTCAGCACGAGCGTATCGCCGTTGGCAAAGCCGACCGGCAGCGTATCGCTGCCGGATACGGGCGCGAGTTTGGTATTCGCCGAGATCGGCGCCGGTGTCGTCGCGAAATTGTTGCGCGCGTTGCCGGGAACAGCCGTATTCCCGAAGGGCGTTGCCGCAGTACCCAGCACACGCGGGTTCGACACAAAGTCCGCTGATCGTAGCAATTCGGAACCAGGCACCGACGTCTGATGCTTGGTGGTCAGCGGATAGCTGGCGAGGTTGGCGCGGTAATCGATCTTGGTGGTGGCCTGCGACGGCAGGAAGTCATTCTGGAAGCGCAGCACTTCCGGCGTGCTGCCGGCCGGGTTGCCGGTCGACGGATCGATCTTGACGCCCTGCAGATAGTAGCCGGCGCCGTTGACGAGATAGCCGTTCTTGTCGAGCGAGAAGTCGCCGCGACGGGTGTATTTGTTGACGCCGTCAAAGATCGGCGTGGAGTCGGAGACGTTGCCCGGCTTCTGCACCGCAAAGAAGCCGTCGCCGTTGATGGCCATGTAAGTCGCCACCGAGGACGACTGCACCGAACCCGCGATGGTGTTGGTGCTGCGCGATTGTGCCGTCACGCTGCCGGCCACCTGTGCGGATGTGCCGGCATCGGGAATGAGGTCGAGGAAGCTGGTATCGATCCGCTTGAAGGCGGTGGTCTGCGAGTTGGCGATGTTGCCGGAAATGTTTTCCAGCGCATAGGAGTTCGCCCGCAGGCCCGCAACGGACGTGGTGAGAGCGCCGAAGATACCCATTACATCGTCTCCAACTTCGATCCGGGCGGCCCGCCGGATGGTGCCAAATTCACAGCCGCTGTCGGAGGAGATGTCGCAAGCCCCGTGCCAAGGGGATAAATTCAACGAATTCAACGCGCTAAACAAAGAACCCCGGTCCATGGACCGGGGCACAATTGCCTAGCAGGGAAATAATTGCCGGATCGGCGCCTGATTTCGCCGGGTTCTGCGTAGTTGCTCAGGTCGCCGACGGCGCGGCCGGTTTGAAGATCATCGCGAAGCCGTCCATGCAGTAGCGCAGGCCGGTCGGCTTCGGGCCGTCATCGAAGACGTGACCGAGATGGCCACCGCAGCGACGGCAATGGATCTCGGTGCGGACCATGCCGAGCGTCGAATCCTTGCGCTCGCCCACAGCATTCTGCAGCGGCTGCCAGAAACTCGGCCAGCCGGTGCCGCTCTCGAACTTGGTCTCCGACGAGAACAGCGGATTGTCGCAGCCGGCGCAGGCGAAGGTGCCCTTGCGCTTTTCCTTGTTCAGCGGGCTCGAAAACGGCCGCTCGGTGCCTTCCTTGCGCAGGATCTCGTATTGCTGCGGCGTCAGCTGCTTGCGCCATTCCTCATCGGTCTTCATAACCTCGAACTTCTCGTCCGAGGCAGCCCGCGCCGGCGAAGCCGTCAGCCATTTCAGCGACAGCAATCCTCCCAGGCCAGCAGCGGTCGTCAACAGAAAGCGGCGGTCGATCATGGTTGGTCTCCCTGACAATCGAGACAATCATCTCGTTCGCTTGAAATACGGGCGGACGAGCCGGAAGTTACACGCCGGTTCCGGAATATTACTCACGTTTTGTTGCGCGCCCAAACCGGGTGGATCGGCCTAGCCCGGCCGCGGGCCTCGCGTTCCCGCGCGCAGATTGGCCTCGGCCAGCCGGGCCTCACGGATCCGCTCCCGCGCCCGGGCCCGTTCGCGGTACCGCGCCAGCGTGCCGGCCAGCGCCGAGCCCTGCCGCTCCCATAGCCCGACCGCGTAGCCGACGGCCCGCCCGGTCGTGCCACCAGCCCAGACCAGTTCGAACGGCGCGAACAGCTTGAAGCGATCGTCATAGGCATACATGCCACGGGCGATCAGTTGCCCGGCCATCGCCGTCGTGTTCAGGCCCCGATGGCTGAAGCCGCTGGCGACCCATAATCCCTGACGGAGTTGCCCGATCTGCGGCATGCCGTGGACGGTCTGGCCGAGCGCGCCGCCGAAGGTCTCGGCGATGGCGACCCTGCCCAGCGCCGGAAACACGGTGCGGATG
The DNA here is from genome assembly GCF_900108575.1 of Tardiphaga sp. OK245. Taxonomy (NCBI): domain Bacteria; kingdom Pseudomonadati; phylum Pseudomonadota; class Alphaproteobacteria; order Hyphomicrobiales; family Nitrobacteraceae; genus Tardiphaga; species Tardiphaga sp. OK245. The sequence continues at coordinate 458,706 of NZ_FNWZ01000001.1, forward strand.
CGGCGCGCGATGGCGCCGGCATAGCGCTCCGGCTGCCCGGCCCATGTCGTTTCCGGGCTCGACCACATCAGCCGATCACCATCGACAATACGGAAATGGTCGACACCGTCGCTATCACTCACCGAGCCCTGAAATGTCACCGCCTCGGCGAGACGCTCACCGAGCGGTTCGGTGATGCCGGCATAGCGCCACACCGGCAACAGCGTGTCCGACAGCTTTTGGGCAGGCGCACCGAGATGGATATTGCCGGCCAGCACGATGTGTGTGGCACGCATTCGCGCTGACGGCGTTACGATACGCTTGCGGATGCCGCCGGCATCGATGCTGACCACCGGCGTGTCCTCGAAGATACGCACACCGGCCTGTTTCGCCAGCGCTGCGAGACCCAGCAGATATTTGCGGCCATCGATCTGGAACGCCTTCGGATAATGCACGCCATGAAAGTAGCGTTTGGTTTTCAGCACATCGCGGACGCGGTCGATCTGCCAGCCGTCCACTTCAGTATCGAAATCTTCGCCGAGCATCTGCAGGCGTGCGATCAGGCGATCGCCGACATCGACATTGGAGACTTCCAGCGCCCCCTCGGACAGGCCGAGACCGGGGATCAGCTCGTCTGATGCCTGGGTCCGGACATACTCTGCGCCCTGCTTCGACAGCGCCCACAACTCACGAGCGTCCTCCAGGCCAACACGCGCAATCAGATCGGCGAGCGGCAGGCCAAAGCCCGGCATCACGGTTCCCAACTGGTTGCCGGACGCGTTCCAGCCGACATAGCGCCCTTCGAGCACCGCGACGCTCGCACCCAGACGCGCCGCTTCCAGCGCAATGCTGAGCCCGGCGAGCCCGGCCCCGACCACGCAGACATCGACATCGAGGCTGAAGGTCAGCCGCGCGCGGTCGGCGTCGGCGACCTCAGGTCCAAATGTCACGCTTGCGGAAGGGGCGGTCATAACGTTTTCTTACGGACAGGTGGGGCGCTTGTCACCTTGTCCTCACGGTTCATGTCCATTAATCCGCAGACCTGACGTCTGGCGCGACCGCGCCGCCCGCCTCGCTACTACCTCTTGCCGAATCGAGATCGCGCCATGCGCCGTTTACTGCTGCTGCGTCACGCCAAGACTGAAACGGACGCGCCGAGCGGCAAGGATTTCGATCGCAGGCTGGATGACCGCGGCCGGCTGGATGCGGCTCTCATGGGCGCCTGGCTCAGCAGAAATCCGCCCCTGCCCGACCTGGTCTGCGTCTCCACGGCGGTACGCGCGCAGCAGACCTGGAGCCTCGTGGCCGCGGCGATGCCGGCGGCGAAACCGACAGTCGCCAGCCTGGATGAGCTCTATGGCGCCGGCCTCTCCGAATTGCTGGCGGTGATCCGCGGCGCAGCCGTGGAGGATCCAGAGCAGCTGATGCTGGTCGGCCACAATCCCGGCCTGCATGAAATGGCGCTCAGCCTGATTGGCAGCGGCGATGCCGCAGGCAGGAAAGCCGTCGCCGACAATCTGCCGACCGGCAGCATCGTGGTGATCGACTTTCCCATCGAGGACTGGAACGACGTTGCCTTCCGCGATGGAAAACTCGTGCAATTCGTCAGTCCGAAACTGCTGAAGGGCGCCGCGGGCGAATAAGCCGCGCCCATCGGAACCGGTTTGTGCTATCCTTCTCCGGACGACGATGGAGGTGCGCATGTACAAATCCATTCTGGTCCCGATCGATCTGGCCGAAACCGATGTGGCCAAACCCGCGATTGCCCAGGCCGCGACGCTGTCGCAAACCTTCGGTGCCACCGTCCGGCTGCTCAACATAATGCCGATGACCCCGGTGATGCTGGCCGAATATGTCCCGGCGGATTTTGATACTCAGCAACTGGAATCGTCGCAGGCCGCTCTTGCTGCGGTGGCACGCGATTGCGGCATCGACAGCAGCCGCGTCTCCAGCGTGGTGCGACAGGGCGGCATCTATCACGAGATTCTCGAAGAAGCCTCGGCGATCAAGGCCGATCTCATTGTGATGACCTCGCACCGCCCGGCGATGCGCACTTACTTTCTCGGCTCCAATGCCGGCCATGTGGTGCGCTATGCGAAATGTTCGGTACTCGTCGTGCGGCCGTGACTACGGCAACAGCTCGGCCGGCACACTGCTGAATGTGTAGTTGCGCGGTTTATTGCGGCGGATGAAACCGCTGATCTGCCAGCCGAAGAATATTGCGAAGCCAATGATAAAGACCACGCCGGCAAACTCCCCGGTGAACAGTGCACGCAGGAGCAGCGCTGTCATTGCGAGACCGACAAAGGCCAGTGCAGCAATGATCATTGTGTAGATGCCTGGTCGCAGGCCGGAGCTCAGCCTGGCCAGACTACCTGCCGCAGCGACACGTCGATGTAGCTCCAGGATAAACGCGCTGTAGCCCGACTGTGGCTCCATCAGCGCGACGGTTTGTTTCGACGTCGAGAAGATCGTGATGTGACGACCGTCGGCATGATCGATATCGGCGCGAAAGCGGCGGTGCTGCATACCCATCGGCCGATAGGACAGCCGGATCGCCGCGATATCCGCATAGGCCCAGACACCAGAGCGACGACCTGTGCGCCATAACAAACCTTCATCGGTCAATTCATAACGATGCGCGGCGCCAATCAGGGAGGCCTTGTAGGCGTAGGTGTGCCCCGGCCCTGCCGCTTCTGCGGCAGACGATGCGTCCCTGCGCCTGAAGAGGGTCTTGAGCAAACAGAAGTCCCCTGCACTGTTCGACCTCGCTTGCTTGCGCGATCGCCTGCATGTCCCTTACAAGCTTGCCATGGCCGAGACGACCACTTTTCCGCGCCGCCTGATTCTGGCCGGCGCGATGATTTCAGGATTGCTGCTGGCGCTGGCCGTACACATGCTCGGCCAGCGATTCGGCCTCGACCTCGGTGGCCTCTGGCGCAACGATCCCGACAATTTCATGCCGATCGGATCCGCCTTCGCCTGGTGGCTGATAGCGGCGATGGCCTTTGTCGGCGGCTATGTGACCGCTAACCTGCTGCACAGCGCAGCATCCGGTCGCATCCCGCAGCGCATGCGGCAGTTTCTGATCGCCATCGGCGTGCTGTTTCTGGCCGGCGCCGGTCAGGCGGCCTCGGCGCCCAACGCTATACCGACGGCATCGGGTGTTCTGGCCAGTCTTGCCGCCCTCGGCCTCGGCGGCGTCATGGCGTTCTGCGGCGCCCATTTTGCGCTGCGAAAGGCGTAGGCGAAGCAAAACGTCGCGCAGGTTTTGCCCGCGCGACGTTTCCGTGCCGTGTGATCGCTGGTACCGTGATCAGCTTGCGGCGCGCATATTGACCTTGCCTTCGGCCAATGACGTCAGCTTCTTGTCGGTGGTCTTTTCCTCGTCGAGCGTCTTCTGCAGCACGGCCGCGCAATCGTTGCGGCCAAGCTGGCGCGCCCAGGCGATCAGACTACCGTACCGTGCGATCTCATAGTGCTCGGCGGCCTGAGCCGCATTGATCAGTGCGGCGTCGAGTACCTTCTTGTCCTCGACCTCCCCGGCGGTCTCGTCGGCTTCCTTGATGATACCGTCGATTGCCGGGCAGGTAACCGCCTTTACCTCGGCGCCGTGCATGGCGAAGACCTGTTCAAGCCGCTGCACATGCACTTCGGTTTCTTGCAAATGCGTCATGAAGCCCTGTTTCAACAGCGGTTCGGTCGCCTTGTCAGCCATCTTCGGCAGCGCCTTCAGAAGCTGCTTCTCCGCGTAATAAATGTCCTGCAGCTGGTGCACAAACAGGTCATCCATCGTCTTGATGTCCTTGGTGAACAGTCCCATCGTTTCAATCCCGGTGTTCTGGAACAGGGTGGCCGCTGCGGCGCATTGTCCCGCTCGGTTGCGATAGGCCGGTAACCATCGATATTGGGACGTGTTCCGGGACCGTCTTGATTTGCCGCATGGAACATTCGACTTGCCCGCCTATATGAAATGCGGGACGAATGGCTCGGAATTGTCTGTGCGATTGTCGTGCAGGGTTAGGGCTTTGCAGCCGGCGCGGGTATGTGGCGACCTTGCGGCGCGGCATTAACGCTGGCGCTGTCAAGGACTGCACAACGGAACGTTTTTGCCGTAAGGGTTTGGGCTTGATGAGTGAACTTCGCGTATGAGTGAATTGGTCGCCGCTTGCCGCCTGTTACCCCGATCGGCTTTCCACCTGTTCGCGCTCCGCCGGGAGGACGAATGCAACGATTGCTGACCGCGCTCGGGCGCGGCTTCAAGCAACACGTCGGCTGGAAACGGCTGGGTGTTGTTGCAAGCCTGATCGTCATCGCCCTCGCCATCTCCCATCTGGTGCATACCCTGAAGGGCCTCGATACCGCCAAGATCCTGGCGGCGATGGCCGCAAAATCGACGATGCAAATCGCCATGGCGACGCTGTGCGTGATCGGCGCCTTCTGCACCCTCACCTTCTACGATTACTTCGCGCTCAGAACGATCGGCAAGAAACATGTGCCGTATCGGATCGCGGCGCTGTCGGGCTTCACCAGCTACACTATCGGCCACAATATTGGGGCCACCGTGTTCACTGGCGGCGCCATCCGCTTCCGTATCTATTCGGACTACGGATTGAATGCCATTGACGTCGCCAAGATCTGCTTCATCTCCGGACTGACCTTCTGGCTTGGCAATCTGTTCGTGCTGGGCATCGGCATGGTCTGGCATCCGCAGGCCGCCTCGGCCATCGATCTCCTGCCCAATGCCATCAATCGGCTGATCGGGTTCGGCTGTCTGGCCGGCATCATCGGCTATCTGATCTGGCTGTCGATCGGCAAGCAACGCCGCGAGCTCGGTCAGAACGGCTGGAAGGTCGTCCTGCCCTCCGCCCAGTTGACGCTGCTGCAGATCGCCATCGGCGTTGTCGATCTCGGCTTCTGCGCGCTGGCTATGTATCTGCTGATGCCAGATCAGCCCACTATCGATTTCGTCTCACTGGCTGTGGTGTTCATCCTGGCCACCCTGCTGGGCTTCGCCAGCCATGCGCCGGGCAGCCTTGGCGTGTTCGACGCCGCTTTGCTGGTGGCGCTGCCGCAGTTCCGCCAGGAGGAGCTGGTCGCCACTGTGGTCATGTTCCGGATCCTGTATTTCATGATCCCGTTCGCCATCTCGATCTGCATCATGGGCACCCGCGAAATCTGGCTCAGTGTCATCCAGCCATGGCACAGGCGCCGCCTGGATGACCGCAATGAACGTCGCGAGACCGAGCCCGCCCCGGTCGTGGTGCATGAGCAGCCATTGAAGCGTCAGTCACAGGGTTGAATCAGTCGCGGGCGCGCCACATCGCGCGTCCGGCCAATCGATTTCTTACTTCCGCCCCATACGTGACGTTCAACACCGCCATGGCCCCCATTTATTTCAGACGTTCATTGATCAACTTCGCCTTGCTGCTCGGCATGCTGGGCGCGCTGCCGGTTGAACCGGCCGCCGCGCAGGGCGTCGCCAACAGTTCGATCCAGATTTCCTGGGAAGTGCGCAACCGCTTTCGACTATTCCGCGAAGAACGTGACTTCCAGCTCCATGTCGACGCCATGCGCAACCGCAGCGTGCTGGGTGCCGAACAGGCTTTGGGCGTGCAGAGCGATGGCCGCGGCTGGGCGCGCAACACCGTCAACCGGCTGTGCATCGATCTGGCCGGAAAGGTCAGCGAGCCCTGTACCCGTGACACCGTCAAGGAAAGCTACCTGACGCCGACCGAACATCCGATCACAGTCCGCCTCACCGGCGAAGTGCCGGTCGGTGCGATCTGCGCCTGGACCTTCGAGGACGGCGAAGGCCCGCGCCAATCTACGCTCGATTGCGCCGAGCCGATCAATTTCCGCGCCATCTATGGTCGCCGCACGGTCGCGACTGTGGAGGTCACCAGCGGCGCCGAGGCGCCTGTGCGGGTCAGCGCCGACATCGCCGTCCGCGACATCCTGATTGCGGGCCTCGGCGATTCCATTGCGTCGGGCGAAGGCAATCCGGATCGTCCCGTCGCGCTGTCCGATGACGGCTTCTGCTTCCGCTCTTATCTCGGCGGCCCCAGCGGGCAGTTCTATCGGCCGAGCCGCGCCGGCTTCAAAGGCGGCCGCTCCTGCGACTCCTACGAGTCGCTACAGGCCTGGCAGCGCGCGGGCGCGCAGTGGTTCAATGCCGCGTGCCACCGCTCGCTTTATAGCTACCAGACACGCGCCGCGCTGGCGCTCGCCGTGCAGTATCCGCACATCGCCGTCACCTATCTGCCGCTGGCCTGTTCGGGCGCGACCATCGCCGACGGATTGCTGGGTGGACAGCGCGCGCGTGAGTGCCTCACCACGAAGAATGCGAGCACCTGTGCGGGCAGCGTCAACGCGCAGATCGCCGAACTGCGCGAAGCCATCACCGCCGCCAAGCGCCGTCAGCCGGCACGCCGGCTCGATCTCGTGCTGCTGTCGATCGGCGCCAACGACATCAACTTCTCCGGGCTCGTTGCCGACGTCATCGTCGAGAACGCCACCGAACGCGCACTTTTCAAGCGCGGCGGCATCCTCGGCTCGGTCGAGGACTCCCGCAGCGCGCTGGTACGCGAACTGCCCTCCAGCTTCGGCAAGGTGCGCGAAGCCCTGAAGCCGCTGCTCGGCGGAGACATGTCACGCGTGGTGTTTGCCGCTTACGCCAACCCGACTTTCGCCAATGGCGCACCCTGCCCCGGCGGCCCGGCCGGCTTCGACGTGCACCCGTCATTCTCAGCCGATCCGCAGCGGCTGGCCAATGTCGCGAATTTCGTCGAGTCCGAATTCCTGCCGCAACTGAAGTCCATCGCGCTGTGCCAGGGCGGCGTACTGTGCCGCAATCCCGAAGCCGACCGTATGACCTTCGTCGATCAGCATCAGGCGAGTTTCGCCAATCACGGCTTCTGCGCACGCTCCTCATCCGATCCCGAATTCGATCGCGCCTGCTTCTCGCCCAAGGGCGAAAGCTTCGAGACCAGTCTCGTCGAAGCGGCGGCGCAGCCGATGGTGTGCGGTCGCGGCGCCAGCGAATTCCGCCCCTATTTGCCGCGTGGCCGCTGGATCCGCGACGCCAATGACAGCTACTTCGCGGCGATGACCTATCCGCAGGGCTATTCGGCGGCGATCCAGCCGGCCGATATCCACGATGCGACCTGGGGCATTCTCTCGGCCGTTTATGGCGGCGCGATCCATCCCACCGGCGAAGGTCATGCAGCAATGGCCGATGCCGTCGTGCCGGCAGCGGCGAGCGTATTGCGGCTGGGCGCGGAAGCTGATGTCACGCAGGAGCCGCTGGCACCGATGGTGCTGCAGCCAGCCGCGCGATAGGACGATCAGCTCAGCTATCCATCGCGGTCCCGGCAGAAGCGAAGCGGTCCGGACTACGCCCGACCGTCGCCTTCGACACAGCTTTGACCATGTGGCGCGCGTCTCGGCAGTCCATGGCCGAAGACAACAAAGCTGATGCCCGCGAGAATCCACACGCTCATTCCGCCATAGAGCATGACCCAGCCGAACCCTTGGGTCAGGGCGTCTTGAATGACGGCTCCGCCGGGATTGTATTCGGACGCGAGCGCCGTGCCGGCGGCGACGCTTTCTGCCAGCGAGCGTAAGAGCTCGACACTGGTACCGCTTGGTAGCGCGGCCTTCAAAGACGCACGAACTCCCTCGACGAGAATGAGGCCCATGAGCGCGATATTGATGGCAAGCGCAATCATGCGGGCGCTCATATCGATGCCTGACGCCATGCCCGCGCGTTCCTGCGGCACTGATCCGGTCGTCGTGTTGGTCACGGGCGTATTGGTCAGACCCAATCCGATGCCGGCAAGGACGCATCCCGGCAGCATCGTCAGCCAGCTCGCATGCGCGACCGAGCTGCCGATCTTCATGGCGAAGAACCCCGCTCCGATCGTGAACAGGCCGAGCGGGATGACCAGACCGGGATGGAAACGTAGCACGAGCCGTTCGGCCACCGGCGGCACGACCAGCGTCGGCAACGTATAGGCCAGAAGCGACAGTCCGGCGCCGACGCTGCTATAACCCAACCCTGCCTGGAAATAGATCGGGAGATAGATCATGAACGGCCAGAAGCTGAAGTTCATGGCCATCGAGCCGACCAGCGCGCCGGAAAAATTACGGATCCGGAAGACGGTGAAGTCGAACATCGGCCTCGGGCTGAAACGCTCGGCGAAGACAAAGCCGATCAGGCTTGCAGCGAACACGCCGACGACCGCAAACGCCGTCCAGCTGTCGAAGCCGATATCCGGGCCTTGCGTAATGAAGAATGCGAGGCAGAAGACTGCAAGCGAGAGCGTGATGATCCCTGCAAGATCAAGGCTGCTGGCCTCCGGATCGCGCGACTCGCGAACTCCGCTCCCGGCGAGGATCAGGGCGATCACGGCAAGCGGGACATGGATGAGGAAGGCCCATTCCCAACTCGACAAAGCCACGATCGCACCACCGATGATCGGGCCGAAGCCCAGACCGATGCCAAAGATGATCCCCCACCAGCCGAATGCAACGGCGCGTTGCCGCCCTTCCGGAAATTGATGGGATAGCACCGCGACCTGGCAGATCAGCATCGCCCCGCCGCTCATGCCCTGGAGAAATCTGGCAACGATCAGCACCAATATATTTTCGGTCAGGCCGCAAAGCAGCGATGCCGCGGCAAACGCGACGATCGCAATCAGATAGACGCACTTGCGCCCATAGCGATCCGCGAGCGTGCCGGTTGCCATCAGCACCGTCGTCACCGCGATCGTATACGCATTCATGACCCATTGGAGCTGTTTGAAATCGGCATGAAGCACCCGCTCCAGTGTCGGCAGGACCGCGGGAATGCTGGAAATCTCCAGACCGAACATCAGGGAGGTGAGACAGGCAGCCGCCAAAGCCAATGTGCTTTGTCGTGTCGATTCGGAGAGCATGGGAGCCTTTCGGGATAATAACGCGCCACAGTGAAGCCCGACGACAGGGGACGAGGTCCACCCGGTCTGCGTTGTGATGAACGCAACATAGGCAGAGGTTGACCATTTCAGAATTGGATGATTGAATATTTCAGAAACAACAAATCTGGATAATTCAAATGAGTGCCCTGGACGTGGATGCCGTGCAGGCATTCGTGACCATCGCCAATCTTCAGAGCTTCACCCGCGCGGCGGAAGCGCTCGGCACGACCCAGGGCGCGATCAGCGTGAAGCTGAAGCGGCTGGAAGACCGCCTCGGCCATAAATTGATCGAACGAACTCCGCGAATGGTGCGCCTCTCGGCGCAAGGCGCGCTATTCGTCGATTCAGCCCGCGACTTCCTGGCCGCGCATGATCGCGCTGTCGCAGCTTTGTCTGCGACCCGTCGCCGTTTCGCACTCGGCATTGCGGCCCATGTGGCCGGGCCGGAGGTTCCGACCCTGCTGGCTCGCCTGAATGCCCATGACCCCACGCTCACGATCGAGGTTCGCCTCGATAATTCACGCAATTTGCTGGACGCATTCGACCGCGGCGAAATCGATGCGGCCATCGTCCGGCGTGAGGATGACCGACGCGACGGCGAAGTGCTTGCGCCCGAGCATTTCGGCTGGTTCGCAGCACCAGGCTTTGTGCACCGGCCGGGCGAGGCATTGCGACTGGCGGCGCTAACGCCGGTATGTGGCGTGCATGACGTTGCCATTCATGCGCTGGACGCGGCCGGCATCGCATGGACGGAGGTGTTTCTCGGTGGCGGCTCTTCAGTCGTGTCGGACGCTGTCTCGGCGGGCCTTGCCACCGCGGTCTTCTCCTGCCGGCTTGCACCGGCCGGCACCATCGAAGTCAGCCAGAAGTTTGGCCTGCCACCGCTGGCGTCGTCGGAAATCGTACTTCTCTCGACACTGTCGGATATGCAGTCTCGCCAAGCGCTGCGAACCCTCGCGGCTGCGTTCCGCGAACACCGCGCGCATACGAGCTAGGTAGCGTATGGAAGGCGATCCAGCAGCGGCTGCGCCAGATGCAGGATCTGGTAGCAAGCGCCAGCATCGGTCTGTTCATTCTCTGACAGCAGAACGCGGGTGAAGACCCACGTCTCGGCATCCAGTCCGACGACGGCTGCAACGATTCCGGCGCGCGCCGAGAGATCCGCGTTGCGCTCGATCTCGCCTGTCATTGCCGCTGCGAGATCGGCATCGGGCGAAATAGCGACGTCCTGCCGATAGGCAAAGCGGGCGTCCCGTCCAGCCCCCTTCCGGGCATCGAGAGCAACGCGTGTTTCGATCCGCGCCCGACCGAACATATCGACGACGATCCTGTATCCGCCGTTCACGAGAAAATCGCGAAATGCCTCGTCGTGCCGCCACAGATAAAGCGAGGAATAGCTGGACGTCGTTGCCCCGAAGCGCCCGCTCTCTCGCAAGAGAAATCCCTTGAAATAAAGCTCCGGCTTTGCATCCCAGAGCGGCCCACGCTCCTGTGCGCGTGAGCGGATCCGGCCGAGATCATAGTCGGCGGGCAAGCGATGCTCGTAATGCGCAACGATCATCGTGATGGGCTCCTTCAGCAGCCATTGTCATTGGATCGATGCACGATATCGATCGACGGGCCGCGAAGAACAGACGTGGAATCATATTTCTATGATCCGGTATTCAAATAAATGACGTCCGGAGAGAGCCGACAAGCAACGTTGGAAGCTGGCGCGCCACGATTGAATTGGCAACGAAATGGCCGACGCGCCATGGCGTCGGCTTCCAGAATGTGTGGGGGGTGTTGGACAGTCTTCGCTTGTGGGGGAGCCACAAGCAAGTTGGCGGCGATCAGCGCGCGACGTTGCTACCCGGCGTCACGTTGCTGGCCTTCTTCATCGGCGCGACGGGGGCCTTCGCGGCGGCATTACCGACGGTTGGCGGCTTCACGGCTGCTGCCGCGAGGGTCGGCACATATTTCGCGATCACGGTTGGATCGAGCGAGGCCATTTCGGTGTCGGGCAGACGGTACCAGGTCTCGTCCTTGCCGAGCAGCGCAATGCCCCAATAGCCACGCACGGTGAGCGCCCGACCATCGGCGCTGACGCTCATCTTGGCCTTGTAGACCTTGCCGTCGCGCGGATCGAGAATGTTGCCGTTCTCGTATTTCAGTCCCTGCTGCTGCATGTTGCGGATGAAGGAGATGCCCAGCACTGGCTGGCCCTTCCGGTCATCGACGCACTTGCCGCAGAAGTCGTCGCCCGGCTTGTCATCGGGGCTCGGAAACGTCTTGGCGATCGCGCCTTCGAATACGCCGCCGCCATGATCAACCACCAGAACCCAGACGACAGGCTTGTTATTCTCGACCTTCTGCCAAAGCCCGGCAGCAGTCGGCTCAGCGGCGTGGAGAGGGCCGGCAAACATCGCGCATGCGGCCAGACTTGAGGCGACTGTGAGCGCCAGACGTCGGGATCGAAGTTGTGCCATCGCCTTCCCCAGTGCAGTTCGTCGTCCAGGCATCCGCCGAGTCCGCACTCGATCCGATTGCATAGACTATCAATCTTCCGCGACGAGAGAGTGACCGCGGTTGATGGCTTTTGCAAGATTGCCGATCGCGCGCCGGATGTCCGATTGTGTCAGCGGCCACAGCTTTGCCACAAGCTGCCCCACCGGACCCGACGCGGTTACCGGCGATCCGAACCGCCTTTGCATCTCCGTCATACAAGATGATTCCAACAACTAGCCGAAGTTAGTTAACGCCGAGCTTCTTCTGCAGGCTGGAGGAGGACGTCGTGTATTGAAACACCAGCCGCTTGTCCGGATAGACGTAGTGATACGCCTTCTGTGCCATCAGCGCGCCCTCGTGGAAGCCGGACAGGATGAGTTTCAGCTTGCCGGGATATGTATTGATATCGCCGATGGCGAAGATGCCGGGGACATTGGTCTCGAACGACGCCGTCTCCACCGGGATCAGGTTGTTCTCCAGCGTGACGCCCCAGTTGGCGACCGGACCGAGCTTCATGGTCAGGCCGAAGAACGGCAGGATCGTATTGCAGTCGATCCGGACACTTTCGTTGTCATTGCCCTTGATGACGGCCCCAGTGAGATGGCCTCCCTCGCCTTCGAGCGCTGTGACCTGACCGATCTGCAGGTCCATCTGACCGGCTGCCACGAGCTTGCGCATCTGCTCGACACTGTGAGGCGCAGCACGAAAATCATCGCGCCGATGCAACAGCGTGACGCGCCGCGCGACCGGATGCAGGTTGAGCGTCCAGTCCAGCGCACTATCGCCACCGCCGACAATCAGCAGATCCTTGTCGCGGAATTGCTCCATCTTCCGCACCGCGTAGAACACCGACGTGCCTTCATAGGCCTCGATGCCCGGCACCGGCGGACGCTTCGGCTGGAACGAGCCGCCGCCGGCGGAGATCACCACCACTTTGGTTTCGAACACCTGGCCGGCATCCGTCGTGACACGAAACAAGGGATCGCCGATTTTCTCGATGGTCTCGATCATTTCATTCAGATGAAAGGTCGGATGGAACGGCTTGATCTGCTCCAGCAGTGCTTCGGTCAGCCCCTGACCGGTGACCAGCGGAATCGCAGGAATGTCGTAGATCGGTTTTTCTGGATAGAGCTCGGCACATTGGCCACCGATCTTGTCCAAGATATCGACGAGGTGGACCTTCATATCGAGCAGACCAAGTTCAAAAACGGAGAACAGTCCGCAGGGGCCGGCGCCGATGATCAGCACGTCCGTCTTGATCGTTTCGCCCATAGTGTTTTTTCTCGGTTGAACCAGCCCTGCGAGATCGCAGAGCCCGGCGCCATCCGGCAATTGCGTCCAGCCTAGCGGCGCCACACGGGGAAAGCCACAGCGGCTCGGCCTGAAATCAGCATGTGCCCCGCCCTTGCCTGGGCTGTGCAACTGCGCTGTAACAGGCGCAAACCTGCCAAGCATTGCTGGAGATCAATTTCGTGAACGCCCCTGCCCGCGCCCCGGCGCCCGTCCTCGACGACTATCCCTATCGCCTGTCGGACAATGTGCGCTTTGCGGATCTCGATCCGAATAACCACGTCAACAACGCGGTGTATTCGAGCTATTTCGAAACCAGCCGCGTGTTGCTGATGCGGGACCCGGCATGCGGGCTGATCGCGCCGGGGCAAAGCTGGGTGCTGGCGCGGCTCGATATTCACTTTCGCGCCGAATTGCACTGGCCCGGCAAGATCGAACTCGGGCTCGGCGTTACCAAGATCGGCCGGACCTCGGTGACCTATTCGCAGGTAGTGTTTTCGGAAGGCAAGTGCATGGCCTCGGCGATTGCAACGACCGTGATGGTCGGCCTCACCAGCCGCCAGCCGACGCCGATCCCGCCCGAGGTCATCGACCGGTTTCAGCCGTGGATGCTGCGCGGCTTGAACGCGCAGTAAATAACAGGGCTTGGAAAGCTCAGAACAAGTCTTGGGAAGCTCAGGCCTGGCGTTCCGGCGTGATCACGACAAGCCCATCGAGCGCATCGGTGATCTTGATCTGGCACGACAGCCGGGAGTTCGGCTTGATGTCGTAACCGAAGTCCAGCATGTCCTCTTCCATCGGCGTCGGCGCACCGACGCGCTCCTGCCAGGCTTCGTCGACATAGACGTGGCAGGTGGCACAGGCGCAGGCGCCGCCACACTCGGCTTCGATACCCGGGATGGCATTGCGAATGGCCGCCTCCATCACCGTGGAGCCGATCTCGGCGTCAATGCTGCGGGTCTCACCGGAGTGATCGACAAAGTTTATCTTGGCCATGATGCTCGCGCTGCCGAAAGGAAGATACCGGCTGTCCTATAACGGGTCGATCCGGATCGCGCCAGCGCTCCGCAGCAAAACCGTCATCTGGAAAAGCTGGCCAAGCATGACCCCTTATGGGGGATCAAAAACGATCCCTTTGGGATCAAAGCTGATCCCTTGGGGATCAGGACCGTTTCAGAAGGACGTCGATCTCCGCCCGCGCCTCGAGAACGGCGTCAGTGAGCGTCATCAGGGCCTCAGCGGTATCGCTGCTATCGCGCAGCGTAGTTTCCAGCCATTCGGCGGCTTCCGTGATGCGGAACGCGCCGACCGCCTGCGCGGAGCCCTTCAGCTTGTGCGTGAGTTCAGCCGCATCCGCCGGCATTTTGACGATCTTCTCGATCAACTCGCTCGACTGGGCCGCGAACATCGCCAGAACTTCACGTTCCAGGCTGCTATCGCCCATAGTCATACGTTGAAGGTGGGGGAAATCGATCGGTCCGTCATCGGGAACCAGCGGCGGTGACGGCATCCATTGAACCCGTTCGAGGTGAAGCGGCATTGATGATGGCCCAAATTCCCGCCAACCGAACGATCCGGCTGCGATTTTTTGCAGCCAAACACGGAATTGGTTAACGGAACGTTCTAGGTACAATCCGCTGGGTTGACGCAGTTTTGACGCAAACTCGCCACGATTGAGGGGCCATTCCGTTTATTTGAGGCGCTACAAGAAGTTACCGGAGGAAGCCGTTAACTATCATTAAGAATGTCTTAACCAGAACCATTTCATTCGCACGACCAAGCCAATAGGATGTTTGCGGAAGTAGCGGACAAGCCGAGCGACCGGCAGTCCGAAATTCGTCCCGCGGGGTGCACATGGCCAGTCGCCATGCTGCAGGCGGGAACGAATCGTGGGGACTTCTGTGTCAGTTGCGTAATCAGGGGGCGTGGAACGAGCATGGCAAACAACACCAAAAAGGCCAAGGATCCGACCGAAGTCGCGCTCTCTGCCATCCAGGAAGCACTCAATATCAGCGACCCCGCGCATGTCGATCGCGATCAACCCGCGATCCGTGCCGACAACGCTCCCGCTAATCCATCTTCCCCCATCGACCTCGACGACAACGCCTTCGACGCACGCATCGCCAATGATCGCCCGAGCTTCGAGCCGCAGGACGATCAGCGCTTTGCGCGCCGTCCCGCGAACGATGACCGCGAAACCATCGGCCAGATCCTGCAGGCGTTGCAGAAGAACCGCCCCGCCCGCAACGTCTATACGCTCGCCACCCTGTTCGCCGGCTTGTGGATCGTCGGCGCAGGCCTGTTGACCGTTGCGTTCCTGCCGTCGCTGCAGGCCCTGATCGGTCAGGGCTCCGGCGGCACGCTGGCGCTGGCCGGTCTCGCCGCGCTGCTGTTCGCCCCGATTTTGCTGTTTTACTTCCTCGCCAGCCTCGCCTGGCGCGGCCAGGAAATGCGCCTGATCGCCCA
Organism: Tardiphaga sp. OK245; assembly: GCF_900108575.1. Lineage (NCBI taxonomy): Bacteria > Pseudomonadati > Pseudomonadota > Alphaproteobacteria > Hyphomicrobiales > Nitrobacteraceae > Tardiphaga > Tardiphaga sp. OK245. Next base: position 473,888 of record NZ_FNWZ01000001.1, read on the forward strand.
GTCGATGGCACAGGTTGCGATCCGCTTCTCCGAGCCCGAAAGCACTGCCAGCGACTCGATGGTCACGGTCGGCCAGGCGATCCGCCGCGAAGTCGCCGCGATGGGCGACGGCGTCGAGCGCGCGATTGCACGTGCCGGCGAACTCGAAACCCTCGTCGCCAATGAAGTTTCCGCGCTCGAGCGCGCTTACTCTGACAATGAAGTCCGCATCCGCGCGCTGCTGCAGGACATCGCGCATCAGCGCGACAACCTGGTCGGTCAGGCCGAGCAGGTTCGCTCCGCCATTTCGGGCGTGCAGATCGATCTCCGCCACGACATCGCACTGATTTCGGACGCCATCGCATCGCGCGTCGATGAAGTCGCCAAGAGCATCACCGGCGCCCTCGAAGAGCGCGGCGAACACATCACCCGCGCGCTCGGCAATGCCGGCGACAACATGATCCTCGCGCTCGGCGAGCGTGGTGGCGACCTGCTCGACCGCCTCGAAGAGGCCAGTGCCGAGACCACCCGCGCGGTGCTCGACGCCAGCGAGCGTCTGACCACCAGCCTCAACTTCAAGACCGGCCACGTACACGACGAGTTCGTCGATCTGGCAGACCGCGTCCACGAAATGCTCAACGAGCGTATCGACCGCATCACCAGCGAATTCGAACAGCGCTCATCGACCATCGTCGATCGCGTGTCGGATCGCACCGAGCAGGTCCACGACTCGCTGAAGAATTCCAGCGATAGCTTGCTGCTCGAACTCGAGCTGCGCAGCGGCGACCTCGTCAGCAAGATCGACGATGCCGGCAACCGCCTGGCCAACCAGATCCTCACGTCAGGTGACAAGGCGGGCGAGTCCCTCGACGCCACCGTCAACGCACTGGTCGCCAAGGTCGCGAGCCAGACCGAAACCGCGCACGACACCCTCAGCCTGCAGATGAACGCCTTCGACGAACTGGTGAAGGAACAGGGCAGCGAGCTGGCCGAGCGCTTCTCGCGCGACAGCGGCACGCTGGGCGCACTGATCACCAAGCACATCTCGGAATTCGACCGCACCGTGAAGACCTTCGGCGGCGAAGTCGTCGATCGCCTGGGTCAGCGTACGCAGGACATCTCGGAAACGTTGAAGACCTATGTCGATAATTTCGACACCCGCGTTGCGTCCAATGTTGGCGGCATCACGTCGTCGCTCGACACCCGCCTCGCAGAATTCGAGACCAAATTCGAAGGCCGCGTCGTCAATCTCGATGCGTCGCTCGACACCAGGATCAAGTCGTTCGACGAGACCGTCGATGGACGTCTCAAGAGCCTTGAAGAAACGTTTGACGCTCGGGCGCAGTCGGTCACCGCGACCATCGATACGCGCCTTGAGAACCTCGCATCGACGCTCTCGGAAGGTGCCAATCAGGCCGTCCAGTCGGTCGACGCGCGCCTGACGCATCTGACCACCGCCCTGACCGAAGGCGCGAATCTCGCAGTCAGCTCGGTCGACGGCCGCCTGACCCACCTGACCACCGCGCTCACGGAAGGCGCCGTGCAGGCGATCCACTCGATCGACGACCGCCTTTCCTACTTCACGAGCTCGCTCACCGAAGGCACGACGCAGGCGATCACGGCCATCGACAGCCGCATCAACAACGTTACCGATGCTATCGACAGCCGCAGCACACAGTTCGCGGATACCATCACTGCACGCTTCCAGACGATCCACGAAGGCATGGAAGGTCGTATCGGCATCGTCGCCGGCGGGATCGAAACCCGCGTCGAACAGTTCGAGGAACTGCTCGGCTCGCGCATCGAAGCCGTTGCCGGTCGTATCGAAACCTCCGGCCGCACAGCCAGCGACTCGCTCATGGCCCGCGCCGAAGAACTCTCGATCGGCATCAAGACCAATGTCGAGGACGCCGAGCGTTCGCTCACGCATCTCATGGTCAATACCAGTGAGACCATTCAGGCCGGCGCCCGCGCCGCGCAGGAATCCCTCGTGTCGGTCTCGACCGATGTCGGCGCGCAGCTCAAGCTGACGGCGTCCGATATCGAGAACTCGCTGACCGCTGTCGGCACCACTGCCGCCACGGCCATCGTCAACAGTGCCCGCGATGCGCAGGCCACGCTGGTCAATGCGTCTTCGGAAGCCTCGTTGCAGGTGAAGTCACTGTCGGCCGATGTCGAGCGCACCCTCACCGCGGCCGGCTCCGCCACCGCAGCCTCGATGCTGTCGGGTGCCCGCGACGCCCAGTCGACCCTGGTCGCCACCTCTTCGGAAGTTGCCAGCCAGATCCAGTCGCTCTCGGCCGATATCGAACGCACGCTCACTGCTGCCGGCACGGCGACGGCCGACTCGGTCCTGTCCGGCGCCCGCGCCGCGCAGAGCACACTGGTCGCCGCATCGACCGACGCCTCGCAGCAGGTCCGCACCCTTGCGGCCGATGTCGAGCGAACCCTGATCGCCGCCGGCACCGCCAGCGCGGACTCGATCCTGGCCAGCACGCGCAACGTCCAGTCCTCGCTGATCGACGCCTCGACCGAAGCGTCGAACCACGTCCGCAACCTCGCGGCCGACATGGAGCGCAGCCTGACCACCGCCGGCACCGCAACTGCCGAGTCGATCGTCGCCGGCGCCCGCGAAGCCCAGAGCACGCTGGTCACGGCGTCTTCCGAGGCATCAAGCCACGTGAAGTCGCTCTCCATCGACGTGCAGCGCACACTCACCGCGGTCGGCGCCGATACGGCGGCTGCGATCCTGTCGAGTGCCCGCGAAGTGCAGACCTCGCTGGCAACCTCCTCGGCGGATGCCGCGAACCAGATCAAGGTGATCTCCGCCGACATCGAGCGTTCGCTCTCGAACGTCACTGCCAACACCACCGACAACATCCAGACCAGTGCGCAGAATGCGCACAACTCGCTGGTTGCCGCCTCGAACGAGATCACCACCAAGATCAAGACCACCTCGTCGGAGATCGAGCGGTCGGTATTCGCCGCTTCGGGCAGCTTCGGCACCACGATGACCGGCAAGACGGACGAAATCGTCACCTATGTGCAGCAGCAGACCGACCGTCTGTCGCAGATGGTCGACGCCAAGCGCGGTTCGCTGGTCGATGCGCTGGGCGCCAAGGCCAATCAGCTCACGGTCGATATCGATCGCGTCACCGCCGACGCGCTCAAGGCGATCGAGAGCCGCGGCCAGACCTTCTCGCAGACCATGGTCACCAACAGCACAGACGTGGCTCGCGCCATCACCACGGCTGGCGAACTCGCCACCGGTGCGGTCAACAAGTCGCTGAAGGATCTCGAGCAGAGCTCGCGCGCCGCCATCGAGCAGTCGCGTCAGGTCTCGATCACTGCGGTCACGGAGATGCAGGAAACCAGCAAGATCCTGCGCACCGATACCGTGGCGCTGTTCGAACGCCTGCGTGAAGGCAACATCCTGCTGCAGGAAGTCCTCACCGGCGCCCACGACAATCTCAACTCGCTGGAGCGCGCTCTGGTCACCCGCGTGGCGGACTTCGTGTCCACCATGAACGACGTGACCTCGCGCAACGGCCTGGCCACCCAGACGCTGGAAGAACAGCTCACCGTGTTCACCTCCAAGACCTCCAAGGCCCTGGAAGATCTCGGCTCACTCTCGGGCCAGTTCGAAACCCATGGCCATGCCCTCGTGGATGCCGCGGCTCTGGTCGAACAGAGCAACCGCACCACGATGTCGTCGGTCGGCGAACGCAAGGCGGCGCTGGAATCGCTGGTCACCACCATCGATCTGCGCACCACCGATCTCGATCAGCGCCTCACCCGCTTCACCGGCCTGCTCGATGAATCGCTGGCAGCCGCTGAAGAGCGTGCCCGCGACATCGCCCGCGTCGTCGCAGAGACCGCCGGTCAGGGCTCGGCTGCGATCAGCCGGCAGTTCGAAGCCGTCCGCACCGCCGCGGAAGAAGAACGCCGCGCGACAACGCAAGCCATGAGCGAAATCTACCAGCAGGGCACGCAGGAAGCCGATGCCATGTTCAAGCAGTCGGCCGACAAGTTCTCGTCGATGGTCGCCAGCATGAAGCAGATGGCTGCCGAAATGCACAACGAGCTCGAGAGCACCCGCACGGAACTGCGCCGTGGCGTTCTCGACATGCCGCAGGAAGCCGCCGAGAGCACTGCGCAGATGCGCAAGGTGATCGTCGACCAGATCGAGGCGCTCGCCGAGCTCAACCGCATCGTCGCCCGCCACGGCCGCGGCCTCGACGTGGTCTCGACCAGCCGTACCACCAGCGTGCAGCGTGACGAGGAGCCGGCGATGGCGATCGCCAGCAGCCGTAGTGAAGCGCGCCACGAGGCTCCGCGTCCGGCCCCGCGCCGCGAGGAGCCGCCTGCCCGTAGCGCAACGAACTTGCCGATGCCCGATATCGGTGGTCCTGCGCCGCGTCGCACCGAAGCGCCGTCGGTCGCTCCGGCCAACTCCGACCAGGGCCGTGACGGCTGGCTGTCGGATCTGCTCGGCCGCGCCGATCACGTCGAGGAAGATCGCACGCCGCCGCGCCGCGCACCGGCTCCGCAGCAGCCTGCAGCCTCGGCCAATCCGCTGGAGTCGCTGTCGCTCGATATCGGCCGCCTGATGGATCGGACGCTGGCTGCAGAGATGTGGGATCGCTATCAGCGCGGCGAGAGCAAGGCCTTCAGCAAGCGGCTCTATACGCCCGCCGGCCAGAAGGCTTTCGATGAAGTCGCCCGCAAGTATCGGTCGGACCGCAACTTCAAGGGTACGGTGGATCGCTACATCACCGAGTTCGAACGCCTGCTTGACGAAGTCGCCCGCGATGAACGCGGTCCGGCAGCGCTGCGCAGCCATCTGACCTCGGAAACGGGTCTGGTCTACACCCTGCTCGCGCATGCAGCGGGTCGGCTGGGCTAAGCAAGATTAAATACGAATGCGAAAAGCGGAGGCAGCGATGCCTCCGCTTTTTTGTTGAGCCTGCTGTTGTGCCGGAGCGCTATACGCGGGGCCAGGCCGGTGCCGTCATCACGCGGGATCCTTGTCGTGAATGTTGACGCCGAATGGCAAGGACACCCAGGCATGCCGCCGGCAATGATAGACGGAGATCTCCGGAGGCGGAAAATCCGGATCGGCAAAGCAGCCGACCGCCACCGCTACGGAACGCGCTTCATATCCTTCTTCGGTATGGAAGAGATTGGTGCCGCAGACGGGACAGAACCGGAATCGGAAGCGCGCCCCCTGATCCCCTGTGCGGACATATTCAGTCGCGATGCCGCTCACATTGTAACTTGGCCCGAACCCCGCGAGCGCGGCAAAGACGCTGCCGGTCCGGCGCTGGCAGGCGAAACAGTGGCATATACCGACGCCCCTCGGCTCGCCTTCGAGCACGATGGACAGCTGACCGCACGAACAGGACGCAGTTCTCGACATGACGGACCTCCTCGATGCAGCGGTCTGCTGGATCACGGGCCGCGACAGTTACCTTATGCGAACCCGATGCGTTGGGTGAAGCTGCGCGTCTCGCCCACCGCGATATGCATCACGCCCGGCTTGTCGGCGAACTCGCCGTCAAAATCCACCGGGCTGGCATAGCCGTACCACGGCTCGATGCAGAGGAATGCAGCCCCGGATGGTTTCGACCAGATGCCAAGTTCGCGAAAGCCTTCCCAGGCGAAGGTGATTGTCGGTCCGCCAGGCGCGCTATAACTCAGCGACCTGCTGGCGAGATGATCGAAGATCATCGCGTCCTTCACGAACAGCGATTCCGACAGCGCCAGTGCGCCGCCCTGCACCGGCGATGGTTCAGGCTCCCTCAGCAACAGTCCACCCTCGAGCCGTCTGATCGGCGCCGGCTCAGCATCGGAGAAGATGATCGTATGCGCGCGCTTGTCGGCGCCATCCGTCAGAGGCCAGTGAAACGCGGGATGCGCACCGATCGAGGCCGGCAGCATCTCGTCGCCAGTGTTGGTCACGGCATAACCGATCACCAGTTCATCGCCCTCGATCACATAGGTGACGTCAAGCCGAAACGAGAACGGATATTTCGCCCGGCTGGCGTCATTGTCCGCCAGCGACAGCGCGCAGGATGCAGGTCCCTGCCCGGTCCAGCTGAAGCGCTGGTCGCGCGCAAAGCCGTGTTGGGTCATCGCATAGACCTGGCCGCGATGGCGCAGCACATCGTCCTTCAGCTTCCCGACGATCGGAAACAGCAGCGGCGCGTGGCGAGGCCATTCCTCACCGGCCTGCCAGAGCACCTCATGCCCATGCGCATCCTTCAATGAGCAGAGTTCGGCGCCATCGGCCTTGATCGTCGCCGTGACGCGGCCATTGCTGATGGTGAAGCTATCTTGGGTCTCCATCAGCGCTCTCCATGTATATCGGGACTGGTGTCTATTGAGCCTGCTGGCGACGACGCGGCGGAGCAACAGATGCCGGAGGCGCCGCCGGTGCAGGCGCAGCCGCGGGTGTGCCGCTGCTGGCACCAAACAACAGGCGCGTCGGGTTGCGGTCAAGATTGTTCACCGCCCGGCTGATATCGGCGAGCGTGCGGCGACCGTCGAGAATCAGAGCGCCCGAGCGCTTGTCGAGGTTCTCGGTCAGCTCATGGAACGACTTCACAGCCGCCGTGAGTTCGCCGCCGTCTTTGCCGCCCGCGAGCGCATCAAGGCCGAGCAGGATATTGTCGGTCCGCGCAACGACGCTGTCGGCTTTGCCCATGACGCCATCGGCCTTGCCCATCACACTGTCGATCTTCAGCATGATGCCGTCGATTACTTCCGAATTTTTCGCCAGCGTCGCCGTGAAGGTTTCGACATTCTTCATGGCGCCCTTGAGAGTATCCTGATTGTCTGCGACCAGACGATTGACGTTGTTCAGCGTTGCCCGGATCGATTCAGAGATATCCCGCAGCAGCTCCGGATCGGCCGTCAGCACCGGCACGCCGTCGGTATCCAGCGGGACCGCGGGCGCAGCTTCATCGCCGCCCTTCAGCGCGATTGCAGCTACACCGGTGAGCCCCTGAAATTCCAGGCCGACCTGCGTGTCCTTGCGAATGGGCGCGATATTCTCGACCATCGCCAGCGCAACGACGCGCTTGGGATTGTCGAGCTTCACAGAGACGACTTCACCGACCCGGATACCATTGAAGTTGACATTGCCGCCGTTGCGCAGACCCGACGCCGCGCCTTCGAAAATGATGCGCAGCGGCGTGCGCTGCGTGGTCGAATGCAGATTCTGGAACCACAACACGAAGCCGAACGCTGCGGCGATCACCGCCAGCGTGAAAATTCCGATCAGGACGAAGTTCGCCCGCGTTTCCATCAAACCAACTCCAGTACAACTAGCCGATAACAGCGCGTGCGCGCTTGCCGTGGAAATATTCCCGAAGCCAGGGATGCTGCGAGGCCAGCATGTCGGCCATCGTTCCCTGCGCGATGATCTTGCCATTACCGAGAACGGCGATCCGGTCGCAGGCTGTATGCAGGCTGTCGAGATCATGAGTTACCATGAAAACGGTCAGCCCCAAAGTTCGCTGCAGCGTGCGCACCAGTTCGTCGAAATCGCCGGCGCCGATCGGATCGAGACCCGATGTCGGCTCATCCAGGAACACAATCTCCGGATCGAGCGCGAGCGCCCGCGCCAGCGCCACGCGCTTGATCATGCCGCCTGAAAGTTCCGACGGATAGCGATCCGCGACCTCCGGCTTGAGACCGACCATGGTAAGCTTGGCCATGGTGATCTCGTCGAGCAGACGTTCCGAGACCTTGAGATATTCGCGCACCGGAAACTGGATGTTCTGTCGCACGTTGAGCGACGAGAACAGCGCCCCGTGCTGAAACAGGATACCCCAACGCCGCTCGACTTCGCGGCGTTCCTTGTCGCCGCTGTCGAGATCGGTGCCGAACACTTCGATCGTGCCGGAGACCTTTGGCACGAGGCCAATGATCGTGCGCATCAGCACGGACTTACCCGCGCCGGACGCGCCGACGAAACCGAGGATTTCGCCGCGCGCCACGTTCAGGTTGAGGCCGTCGAGCACCCGACGGCTGCCGAATGCCACGGTAAGATCGCGCACGCTGATGATCGCATCGGCAGAGGTGGAGGCGGCAGCCGTCGGCGTCTCAGTAATGGGCGTCGCAGTCGTCGAGGTCATGGCCGTCAGATCCCGATCGTTGCGAAGAAGATCGCGAATACGCCATCCATCACGATCACGAAGAAGATCCCCTTCACCACTGACGAGGTGGTGTGCTGCCCCAGCGACTCCGCGCTGCCCTGCACGGCCAGGCCTTCGACACAGGCCACGATGCCGATCACCATGGCCATCACAGGCGCTTTCACCATGCCGACGATGAAGTGGTTGATCGAAATCGCCTCGCGCAGCCGCGAGAGGAACGACGACGGATCGACGCCGCCATAGAGCCAGGCGACCAGACCGCCGCCATAGAGCGCAGCCATCGCACCGAGAAATGCGAGAATAGGCAGCGCCAGTACCAGCGCCACCATGCGCGGCAAGATCAGAACTTCGATGGCATCGAAGCCCATGGTGCGAAGCGCATCGATCTCCTCGCGCATCTTCATGGAACCAAGCTCGGCGGTATAGGCGCTGCCAGAACGACCGGCGACCATGATCGCCACCAGCAGCACGCCAAGCTCGCGCAGCACCAGCACGCCGAGCATATCGACCACAAAGACGTCGGCACCGAAGCGGCGAAAATGGAACAGACCCTGCTGGGCAACGATACAGCCGATCAGGAAGGTAATCAGGACCACGATCGGTACTGCGTTCCAGCACACCTGCTCCAGGTGATGCACCACCGAGGTGAGCCGGAATTTCGACGGATGCCGCCAGACGCGGAACCAGGCCGCGATCACGGCACCAATCATATCGACCAGCGCGACGAGGGTTTCCCCGATGCCATAGATATTGCGGCCGATGCCATCGAGCACGGCAGTCAGAGCGCTACCGCTTGCCGGTAACGGGACTGCAGGCTTCACGCGGCGGACCTCGTCGACCAGGGTCGCGTAATTCGCCGAAAGGCCCGCGATCTGCGCCTCGTGGCCGCCGTTGGTCAGCGCCCGACGCAACCGCTCGATCAGCCAGGCGCCGAATGTGTCCAGCTTGGAGACCTGCGACACGTCGATGAAGATGTTGGGGCGGCTACCGGTCAGCTTTTCAGCCTCGCCGACGAGTTTTTCGAGCGAGGGGGCAAAACGCGCCGTCCACGACCCAGCCGCGCACAGCGCCAAGCCGTCGCCTTTCGCGATCTGTTCCAAGGTCGGGCCGCTCAAAACAGGCTCCCGCGGGCGTTCAGTCTGTGCATGAACAAAGTATTAACACGCCCAAATACGTTTCTGAGAAGCCAAGTGAAGCCAACACGTTGCTATGGTTAATATAGCCTTAATCCGCCCTGTCAGACACCGGCATTGCGTCGCAAACAAGTTCACGGCGATCACGTAAACTTATAGACACGTCATTACCCGCCGTTGCCGGCACAGCCCGAAAGACGCCGCATTGTCCGCATCCGACGCTGCCCCCGCCCTAATGACCGCCCGGATCGAGCAATGGCCGATCGCTGGCGCCTTCACCATCAGCCGTGGCGCCAAGACCGAGGCCGTCGTCGTGGTCGCCGAGATCAGCCGCGGCGGCGTAACTGGCCGCGGCGAATGCGTGCCCTATGCGCGCTATGGCGAGACCCCGGAGGCTACGCTGGCCGCCATTCTGGCGATGCAGGACCGATTTGCCGCAGGCCTCGGCCGTGACGCCTTGCAATCGGCCATGCCCGCCGGTGCCGCCCGCAACGCGGTGGATTGCGCTCTGCTAGACCTCGAAGCCAAGAGCCAGGGCCAGCGCGTCTGGGACATGCTGCAGCGGCCGGCACCGCGCGCCTGCACCACCGCCTATACGATCTCGCTTGGTACGCCCGAGGCGATGGCCTCCGCCACCGCAAAGGCCGCCTACCGGCCGCTGCTGAAGATCAAGCTCGGCAGTGGCGACGACATCAGCCGCATCAAGGCCGTGCGCCAGGCTGCACCCGAATCCGAGTTGATCGTCGATGCCAATGAGGCGTGGACGCCGGACAACCTGAAAGCCAATCTCGATGCCTGCCATAACGCCGGCGTCACGCTAATTGAGCAGCCGCTGCCGGCGGGCAAGGATGATGCGCTGATGCATGTGCATCGGCCGATCATGGTTTGCGCCGACGAGAGCGTGCATGGCCTCGCTTCGCTTGAGGCGTTACGCGGGCGTTACGATGCGATCAACATCAAGCTCGACAAGGCCGGCGGCCTGACCGAAGCGCTGGCGATGGCCGATGCCGCGCGCGCCATGAATCTCGACATCATGGTCGGCTGCATGGTGGCGACGTCGCTGGCGATGGCGCCCGCGATGCTGATTGCGCAATATGCACGCTTCGTCGATCTTGATGGCCCGCTATTGCTCGCCGGAGATCGCGACGGCGGTCTGCGCTATGACGAAAGCACGGTCTATCCGCCCGACGCGGCGCTCTGGGGCTGATCGCCCGCAACGTCCGGCGGCTGCCCGGCGCGATGCCGGCCGAACCATATGACGGTCGCGCCGGCAAGGCCAAGCACGGCCATCACGTAGTAAACGCCCTCGCCGTAACGTGCATAGATCGCGCCTGACAGAACCGCCATGCTGCTCATCACAAGGCCTGTGCAGGCGGTGACATAACCCTGCGCCCGCGCCATGACGTGCGGCGGCACGTGATGCAGCAGCAGGCCCATTGTTCCGAGTTGCGTCAGACCGTAGGTCGCGCCGTGCAGCAATTGCACAACCACGAGAATCGGGAGGGGAAGCGTTTGCGCGGTCAGCGTCCAGCGCAGCAATGCGCCAAGGCCACCGAGGATGACCATGGTTGCAGGTGACAAAGTCAGGCGTGGCGACACTGCGAACAGGATGATTTCGGCGAGCACACCGAGGGTCCATAGACCAGCGATGGTGAGGCCGTCGAGGCCGGACGCCTGCCAGGTGATCGACGCGAAGGTGTAGTAGCCGGCATGGCTGCCCTGGATCAGTGCGGCTGAGACCGCTATGGCGAGGAAGCCGGGATCGCGCAGCAACGCGCTTGCCTTCGACAGCACCGTGCCGTCGCCTGTCGGCGCGCCCAGTGGCTGCAGACCAAGGCTGACGACAGCCGACAGTACCATCGCTGCAACAATCACCCAGATCAGATGCTCGCCGTCGAGCCAATTGACGACCAGACCGCAGGCGAGCGCGCCAACCACGAAAGCCGCCGAGCCCCACAGCCGTAGCGGACCGTAACTGAAGCCGAAGCGCACCACGCCTTTCAGCGCATAGCCATCGGTCAACGCCGTGAGCGGCGTCCAGACCACTGCCGTCAGCGCGAACACCAGGAGCACGGCGAGCGGTTCGCGTAGCGTGCCCACCGTCGCAAAGCCGATCATGGTGAGAAAGGCACAGACAATCATCGTCTGGCGCAGGGCATGACGGCGCTCGGCAAACGCCGTGATGAAGGGCAGCGTGGTGAAGCGCGTCATCGACGGCACAGCAAGGATGGCGCCGATCCAGGTCGGATCGATGCCGATCGCCTTCAGCCAGACGGGGAAGAACGGCAGATAGAAACCGCTGGAGCCGAACACGGTGCCGTAGAACATCGCCAGCCGCTGCGCGAATTTGCGGCGGATTTGCGGGGCGCTATGGGTGGCAGATTCGGCTATCATGAGGTGAACTGCGATTCGCTACGGGATCGTGGTGATGGTTACATACCGCGCATCCCCGTGCGCGCCACGAGTTATCCTGATGGCCGAAGAAGCATTTGCCCTGTCGCCGATCTCCGCCCGCCCCACCCTGCCGGGCGAGGCAGACTATGACGCGATCCGCGAAGCCTTCATGGAGACCGCGCGCGGCCGCTGGTTTCTCGCCGAATATGCCAAGCGCAACCGCACGGCCGATACCAGCCTGGTGCTCGAAGCCGTCACGCGGCTGGAAGCCAATCTCGCCGCCCAGAAGCAGGCGCCGGCGCTCAGCCTGATCGCCGCGCTCGGCGCGATCCGTTCTGCCGTCCGTCAGGCCAAGGCCAGCGCCATAGAGGCGATGCCGCGCGTCGACGCCGACGAGGTTTTGACCGGCGCCCGTAACGGCACCCGCATCATCCGCGAGATCGCCTGGACGCTGCGCGAATGCGGCGCCGACACGCGCATCTGCGATCTCCTGGACACACAGGTGAAGGCCATCGAGGCCGGCCAGCAGGCGCTCAACGGCAATGGCCGCGAGGACGTGTTGGCGAGCTACGACTTGCTGATGCAGCGCATCGAGCAGATGGTCGATGGCAGCGCGGCAACGGTTGCGCAGGCCGAGCCGGCTCCGGTTGCCGAAAAGGCTGAGCCTGTTGTCGCAGAGGCGCGCGAAGCATCCGTGACGCCGCTGTTCAAGTCGCAGGCGAGCGAAGTGCTGGCTGAGACGGTCACGATCTCAAGCGTCGAACCGCCGCGCGCCTCCGTACAGCCGCCCGTTGCAGAGACGGTGGTCGTAGAGACCGTCGCTGAAACGGCCGCGCCTGTCGCAGAAGCCACCGCGGAGCTTGCCGCCACGATGGCCGAGGCCTCCGCGGCTATCGCTGCGGACGATGTCCCGGAGGCGCCTGAAACGGCAGGGATTGCTGAGGACGAACATGACCTCGCCGTGCTCGATATGGTCGCCGCAGAGATGGGCGCGCTCGATCTGAGCGAGCCGGACGTTATTGAGCCTCAGCTTGCCGAGCCTCAATACGTTGAGCCTGAGGTGATGCAGGTTGAAGCTGTCGCTGTTCAACCAGCAGAGCCCGAGGCCCTCAATCCCGATCTGATGACGCTGGCGCAGATTGCAGAGGTTGCGCTGGCACCCGAGCCGCCGCAGCCGGATCTGGTGCCTCAGGTGGAAGCTGCCGCGCCGTCCCTTGGCGCAGCGCTGATCGCTGGCGGCGTGATCGCGGATCCGAACGCGCCGGCATCGGACCCGCTGGCGCCGATCCGCAAGATGACGCAGGCCGAGAAGATCGCGTTCTTCTCGTAAGCGCTTCAGCTCAGGCGTTGATGATCCTGGCGTAGAGATCCGCATCGACATTGCCGCCGGACAAAACGATCACCACCGTCTTGCCGCGCGCGTCGAAACGCCCGTGCATCAGCGCGGCCAGCGCCACGGCGCCGCCGGGCTCGACCACCAGCTTCAAGTCGCGGAACGCAAAGGCCATTGCCTTGCCAACTTCCTCGTCGGTGGCGGTGACGGCGCCCGACAGAAGATGCTGGTTGACCGCGAAGGTGATTTCGCCGGGCGTCAGAGCCATCAGCGCATCGCAGATCGTGCGGCCCGCATTGCTATGAGCGACACGTTTGCTGGCGCGTAGTGAGAGGCCGTGATCGTCAAAGCCCGCGGGCTCTGCGACGATGATTGAGGTCTCGGGGAATCGCGCCTTCACCGCTGTGGCAATGCCGCCGATCAAGCCGCCGCCGGAGGCCTGCGCAGACACGATGTCCGGCACGATGCCCAGGGCGGCCATGTCCTCGGCGATCTCGCGGCCGACAGTGCCCTGCCCGGCCATCACGAACGTGTCGTCATAGGGCGGCACGACCGTGGCACCGCTCTTGCCGGCAATATCGCGGGCGATGGCTTCGCGGTCTTCCTTGTCACGATCATAGAGCACGACTTCGGCGCCATAGCCCCTGGTGCGTTCGACCTTCGACACCGGCGCATCGGACGGCATCACGATGGTCGCCTTCATGCCGAGGATCTGCGCCGCGGCGGCAACGCCCTGTGCGTGATTGCCGGAGGAGAATGCGACGACGCCATTGCCGCGCTCACCCTCGGGGATCGAGGAAATCTTGTTGAAGGCGCCGCGAAACTTGAACGAGCCGGTTCGCTGCAGCACTTCCGGCTTCAGGAACACTTTCGCGCCGGTCAGCGCATCGAGCGCAGGCGACCGGAGCAACGGCGTACGCGCTGCATAAGGGGCGATGACGCGCGCGGCAGCATCGATATCGGCGGATGTAATCGGCAATGGGGTGTTTGTCATGCGCGCATTTTATCGCGCGGCACAACCGGCGGGCAAGCTATACAAAGAGCATGTCAGGCAGCGAAACGCGGATGCTTCGTTGCGGACGGCGCACGGGCAGCGATTTCGGCCCGCACATGGCTGATATTGCTGACGAAAGCGCGTGCCGACGCTTCCCAGGTGTGACCTGCAGCAAACTTGAGACAATCCTGCGGCGAGATCTCAAGCGCCTTGAGACAGGCCTGCCGCAAGTCGTCCGACAACACACCAACCGGCGACGCTCCGATCACGTCCTTCGGACCCGTCACCGGGAAGGCTGCCACTGGCACGCCGCTCGCCAGCGCCTCGAGCAGGACGAGACCATAGGTGTCGGTCTTGCTCGGGAACACGAAGACATCGGCCGCGGCATAGGCAACGGCCAGAGCCTCGCCCTGCAACGCGCCCGTGAACCGCGCCTCGGGATATTTCGCTTCGAGCGCGGTACGGGCCGGGCCATCGCCGACCACGACCTTGGTACCCGGCAGATCGAGATCGAGGAAGGCTTCGAGGTTCTTCTCGACGGCGACGCGGCCGACCGAGAGGAAAATGGGCTTCGGCTTGCCGAGATCGACCTGCCGCGGATGAAACAGATTGGCATCGACACCGCGCGGCCACAGCACGACATTGCGGAAGCCGCGGTCACGTAGCTCGGTCGCGAGTGCCGGCGTAGCCGCCATCACGGCAGAGCTGGCGCCATGGAAACGGCGCAGGCCTGCCCAGACCCAGGCCTCCGGAATCGGAAAACGCGCCGAGATATATTCGGGGAAGCGCGTATGGAAACTGGTGGTGAAGGGAATGTTGCGACGGCGGCAATAAGCGCGCGCAGAAAACCCGATCGGACCTTCGGTGGCGATATGGATATTGTCGGGCTTCGCCTCGTCAATCAGTTGCGCGATCTTGCGGCGGCTCGGGATCGCAACGCGCAAATCAGCGTAGCTCGGCAGCCCGACAGTACGAAACGATTCCGGCGTGAGAAAACTCACATCGACACCAAAGCCCTTGGCCGCCTCCGCCATCATTGTCAGCGTGCGTACGACACCGTTGACTTGGGGATGCCAGGCGTCGGTAGCGACGAGAATGCGCATCAGGCCGCCATCCTTCACGCCGCCTTGGCCGGTGCGAGCGCCTGCACCGGCATGCCGCGGCGGACCGGATCGGTCCAGGTAATGATCTCGAAGCGGCCATCCTCGTGTTCGACCAGCGCCGTACAGCTTTCGACCCAGTCGCCGCAATTCATGTAGCGGATGCCGTGCTCGTCGCGGATCGTCGCGTAGTGGATATGGCCGCAGATCACGCCATCAGCGCCGTGACGCCGTGCCTCGCCGGCCAGCGTCTCTTCGAATGCGCCGATATAGTTGACGGCGTTCTTCACCTTCATCTTGGCCCATTTCGACAGCGACCAGTAGGGGAAGCCGAACAATTTGCGCAGCGCATTGACCAGACGATTCATCTGGATCGCGAAATCATAGGCCTTATCGCCGAGATGGGCGAGCCAGCGCGCGTTCTGCACCACGAGGTCAAAAATGTCGCCATGGATGACGAGGTATTTCTTGCCGTCCGCGCCTTCATGCGTCGCAGTCTCGACGACCTCGATGCCGCCGAAATGCGTACCGTAATAGCTCCGCAGGAACTCGTCGTGATTGCCGGGAATGTAAACGACCTTGGCGCCCTTGCGCACCTTGCGCAGCATCTTCTGCACGAAGTCGTTATGGGACTGCGGCCAGTGCCAGCCGGATTTCAGCGCCCAACCATCGACGATGTCGCCGACGAGATAGATGGTATCGGCATCATGGGTGCGGAGGAAGTCCAGCAGCCGGTCAGCCTGCGATCCGCGGGCGCCAAGGTGGACGTCGGAGATAAACAAGGTGCGAAAGCGCTTTTCGTTGCCTTCACTCATCACGTCTCTTTCCATGTCGAGCAGCTAACTGATTTGCATGACACGGCGATGACGATTTACGCCGCCAGCGCCGCCGCGGTTCGCTCAAAAGTAACCAATGTGTAGATGCCGAACGGCGCCACCTTGCGGCGTTCGACGAGGATCGATTCAGCATTCGCTTGCGACCACGCCTGCAGCCGCGCGAACGGGAATTCCGGGCGTAGACCAAGGGAACGGGTCTTCACCGCGGCCCAGCGCTCGACGGCGGCTGCCAGACCAGTCTCCGAATACAGATGATTGACGAGAATGATGCGGCCGCCCGGCTTCACCACGCGGTGGCACTCGGACAATACCTGCTCGGGATTCTCGACCAGCGTAATCACGAACTGTGCGACGACACAGTCGAAGGTCGCGTCAGAAAATGTCATGGCATGGGCGTCCATCTCCCTGATGTCCTTGACCCATGGATAGCGGCCGGTTGCCATCTTGGCGCGCGCCTTGGCCAGCATGGGCGCGCTGAGATCGATACCGGTGATCTCGGTTGTCGCATCATAGTCATCGAATGACAGGCCGGTGCCGACGCCGACTTCAAGCACCTTGCCGCCAACAGCGCGCGCCGCTTCCGCAGCCGCACGGCGCCCCTTCAGCATCACCGGACCGCACACCGCATCATAGATCGGAGCCCAGCGCGCATAGGCCGTTTCAACAATGGACTTTTCGAGATCCAGCGTCGTCATCGAAGGTTCCGCCCAGCGTGCTCGAAAGAATCGGACAACCCATTTGCTGTTCGGCTGATATCAAGCCGGGATGACAGATCGACGACAGAGTGTCGCATGAGAAGTACCGCTGGATACGCCAAGAGCCCCCGGGGACTACCGTAATTGATATGTACCCACAGAGCGGCTGCCGCACGTGGATCGCGAATCCGGTGCTGACGCGCGGAATTTGCAAGACGAAGCCCTTCCTGAACGCGTTCGACACGCTTGGCCGCCTCTTCGCGGCGCCTTAAGCGAAAATAACGCTGCTCTGACGCCTGACTGACGTCGGCAACGACGTCGACAGGCTTCAATGGCTGTCACGCAGCGATATGCCGGGATATCCCGGTCGCAAAAATCGGAGCACCACCATGCGCGCCTACGCACAGTTTGTATCAGGCGACGATCATATGCGTCTCGGTGCGATCTTCAGCCTGCCTGCCACGTGGCGGCAGCGAGCCCGTTTCAGGGCAGAGTTGCGCGCAGATATCAGAGACAGGCCCGATTTTCTCCACGATATCGGCATCGGCCTGTACGAAGCGCACGCCGAAGCGTCACGGTTTTTCTGGGAACCCTGGCTATTGAAGCGTCGCTAGCCCAAGATCGCAATCCGATTGCTGCGGTAGACAGCGGACTCGACCGAGAGCGCAAGTATCGATGTCTCCGAGATCGACCAGAAGATCAAGAATCTTCGGGTGGAGCATTTCCATGACACGCATTTGTCCCTTTCAACGGCGGCTGATCGGACGATCGCACAAACAGACATTGCATTTCACTCGGAAACGCGCTGGATCATAGATGCGATCTATGACCTGTGGGGGACGGCACATTGGACAAACTCACTCTGAACGATCCGCTATTCGCTACCTACGTCATTGCTGCGAGCCTGACGATCCTCAAGGCTGTGGCGATGTCGTGGCTGACTGTAGTCCGTATGATCGACATCAAAGGCGGCTACCGTTCACCCGAGGATATCAAGAAGACGCCCATGAACCCCGCGCCCGACCCGGCGCAACTCTTGCCCAACGAGCGCGTCGAGCGGATCCGCCGGATCCAAATAAACGACCTCGAGAGCCTGCCCTACTTCCTGGTCGCGGGTTTGCTCTACATTCTCACGCAACCGTCCCTGCTGCTCGCCCAATGGCTGCTATACGGTTACGTCGCCTCACGTCTGCTTCACTTCATCGCCTATCTCACCGAACAAATTCATGAGATACGCGCGACCTTCTGGACTGTGGGCTCGCTCATCCTGATCTTCATGACCGTCCGGACGTTGATATCTGCGGTCGGCGCGTGAAGTTCAAGCCGTAACGCCGGCTTCGCGCTGAGCCGATAGGTAACGTTCAAGATCGTCGTCCTGCTTGAAAAAGCGCATGGCACGAAGCTCTGCGATAGTTGTCTTTTGCACGGCATCGCGCTGGCGCGTCACGTCGCGGGCCTCTTCCAATCGCCTGGCGGCTACAAGATTGGCTACCAGCATGCGATGGCCCGTACCGTTGGCCGGATTCTGCTGGATCGAGTTGCGCGCCCACAAGACACCATCCTCAGGGCGCCCGAGCGCAAAGCATGATGCAGCCAGGCCCGTCATCCAAAAATGGAGCATATTGTCATAGGGGCTGAGGGCGATCGACCGGTGAAGGCATGTGACAGCATGCTCATAGTCACCACCCATGCTGTCGATCATTCCAAGAATGCCCCAGGCGAAGGCGGAGCTTGGATTGAGGCGCACAGCTTCCTTGCAGTGGATGCGCCCCTGACCGTTGTTGCCGACCGGACCAAACAATGTGAAGCCATAGACCGCATGGGCGAACGCATCTGCACCATCTTGCTCGACGGCGCGGCGCGCCAAGACGACGGCTTCGACCAACGTTTCCGGCAAAGCCGCCGCCCCCAGAGGCGACGCCATGACAAGTGCCCAAGCAAGGGACGCCAGCGTGGCTGGGCGCAGCTGATCGCGGTTGAGAGACTGTCGCAACAATACGATCGCCCTCGTGATCCCGTCACGGGTTCCGTTCCATAGATGGGGAAGCGCTCGCAGGTAGATGTCGTAAGCCGAAAGATCAGAGAGCGGCTTGCGCCTTGCGCGCTCGACCTCGGCGCTCCGCACGGCCGGATCAATCACTGCAGCGACGCTCGCGCTGATGTCATCCTGCAGATCGAAAACATCGACGATGGCGCGATCGTAGCGATCAGACCAGACCTGAACCTCATCGCGGGCATGGGTCAGTTCGGCCGATACACGAATGCGGTTGCCCGCTTTGCGGATGTTGCCGCTCAGGACGTATTGAACACCGAGTTGTTGCGCGATTTGCCGGCTGGTCAGCCTTCTATCCTTGAAGGCGAAGCTCGATCCGCGTGCGATGACCACGAATTCGCGAAAGCGCGACAAAGCGGTGATGATGTCCTCGGTGACACCGTCAGCGAAGTATTCCTGCTCCGGGTCGTCGCTCATGTTCCGAAACGGCAGAACCACGATGGATGGTTGATCCGCGACCATCATCAGAGCAGGCGCAAGTGGAGTCGATATCTCGATCTCGCTGACAGCCACCGATTCGATCAGTGTCTGGGCTCTGCGTAGTTCAGCAACAAGCGCTCTGGTTGCTTCGTCCGGCTCTGTATTGAGCTCTCGCTTCAGAAGCCCAACGACCTCTTGATAGTATTTGAGCGCTTCAGCTTTACGCCCGGTTGCAGACAGAGCTTGCATGATCAGCCGGTGCGCATCCTCACGCATGTTGTTCAGTGCGCTGGCACGGTGCCCGGCCTTCAATGCGTGATCGGCGCGACCGGCGACCAGTTCTTTTTCGCCGAGCCCGACCATCGCAGTCAGAGCCAGCTCCTGAAATCGCTGGCGTTCGCCAGCCAGCCAATCGCTCCAGCCTTCTTCGCTAACTCCGATGTCATCGACGAAGCGCCCTCGATAGAGATTCGCCGCCTCACCCAGCGCATCACGGCCGCCCTCCCGCACCAGGGCCTCGAACCGGCTGATATCGCACAGGATCACCGTCGTATTCAGCGATACGAACTCGCCATCGCTCTTGAGAGCATCGCGACCCAGAATTTGACGTAGCTTAAACAGTGACTGACGGAGGTTCTGCCTTGCTTGCGCGTCGAAATAAGACCCCCAGAACAGGGTCGACAGTTTTTCGCGCGGCTGAGGCTCCGGTGCCGTGCAAGCCAGATAAGCAAGCAATCCCGAGAGCTTCTTGTTTGGCAAGCCGACCACGCCGTCCGGCCCGGTGAGCACGACGCGTCCCAAAAGCGAAAGATTAAATTTTGGGCACACTGTCGGCTACTTCCAAGTTTTGAACAAATGCGTCCTCTGAATATACATTTAACTCAGATTGGCAACTTTGCGAGCAGTATTAACGCAGCGATGACGGCTGACTAACGCCGGCGAGACGGCGGCGGGTTCAAGTCAAAATGCGACGAGATGCGAATGGCATTCGGCGCAGAGCAACTTCACCCGGAAGCCGTCATGCGCACGCGTCACATCATTGCAGTCGTCGTTACCCTGACCGTGATCCTCGCCGGAGTTGATGTGGCGCTGACTTCCCTCGCCGCTCCGAAAGCCAGAGCGGCTTCGCACGCCACGCCTCCCGTCTCCCCCCTCCTTTTCGGAGACGACTGATCTCAGTTCGATTTCGAAGTAGCCGTCAAGCAGGAGGTCGCATTGACCAATACCGCGCAACTGCGAGCGCGATCGTATGCCTTTCTCTCAACCGAAGACGAACGACGAGTCGTCGCGAGATGGAGAACTGGAGTGATCGCGTTCTATGGCTCGATTTTGTTGATTGCTTTGGCTGCAACGAGCCAAAGGCCCCGAGCCGATCAGCCTGACCTCGCTTCCGATGATTTCGTCACATACCACATGTCGAGCTTGCCGCTACCGTAAGCGAACAAAGCCAACGCCACGGCAGCATCGCGGCCAATGCCAGCAAGCGCAGCGAAGTTTCAATGCAAATCTCAAGAGTGTCAGGCGGCCGAGCGGTCAGCAAGCTCACCTGCATCATGCCGTGAAGTATCAGGAAAAGAATTATGAAGACCGACTTTCCGGCGCCGTCTCCAGCACCTGTAGGGGCTTCGATGATCGTCGGCGCACTTCATGAATCCCGTCGCCGGCAGGCAATCAACGTCATTCATCGCTACCAGCATCTCATCTCCGACCGCATCGACACCAATCCTGGTAAGCCCGTTCCATCGCCAGACGCGAAAATGCGTGCTCGTCAAATACAGAACAGTGAAAGGAAAAGAAACGTGAGACGACTGAGCGAGACGCACCTGATCATCCTGATCCTTATTGGCTTCGGCATTGTGCACGTGATTGGCGGCGTCCTCCTGGCACGGGCGGCGCCCGAGCACAGTCGCCCTGTGAATATAGCGGCCTGGGGCGACTGACTGCGGCTGGCGAAGAGGCATCAATCATCAATGGACGGCAACAATCGTGAGGCTGACATGGCTGCAATCGCGAGCGCGATGTCCCGCGCTCTTCGTTCGATCACCGGAGCCGATGTGCTCAAGCATTTTCTGTTTTTCTGCGGAGCCGGAATTCTGGTGTTCGTACTCTCGCTCACTTACGGCCTGGATTTGAGCTCGGGCCTTTTCTGATCCTCGCCACGAATACGCAACTGAAGCGTCCAATTCCCCGCAGGCCATATCCGCATGAGGTCGCTACGTGAACGCTCTGATCGCCACCTACATCGCATGGATCATCGCCCAAACCGGCTTCGCCCCTCCGGCTCACCCGCCAATCCATTTCGCGACGTCAGCAGAAATGGCTGTGCTAAGTGGTGTGCCGGAAAATAGCGGGCTCGAATTTCAAGCCCTCTACAGTCGCGAACAGGGCGCGATCTATCTTCCTCACGAATGGCAACCGGTCAATTTGCGGCAGAAGAGCGCGCTGCTGCACGAGCTCGTGCATCACGTGCAACGAGCCAACAACGTCGAAGCTCCGTGTGTGGCAGCCCACGAACGCCAGGCCTATGACCTTCAGATGACATGGCTCCGCGAACAGGGGGTCGAGGATCCCTACAGCCTCGTCGGCACGAATGAACTCACAATCTACATGGTGAGCGTCTGCCGCGACGGCTCGTGAGCGGCACGCGACGTTCCTTCGTCATATGCCATGAGATGTAGCAGGCTCGCGCGCGGACGGATGCTCAGGCGATTGTAGCGCGCCGAGGTTGGTTTGAGCCGATCTGGACCTGCCTAATAGAATGCGTGGAAGTGATGCACCGGGCCGTGGCCGTGACCGACCGTAAAACGATCCGCCGCAGCGATCGCAGACGTGACATAGGCTTTCGCCGTACGCACGGCGGCTTCCATGTCCTGCCCCTTGGCAAGGCCTGCCGCGATCGCTGATGACAGCGTGCAGCCGGTACCGTGCGTATTCTTCGTGGACACGCGCTCTGCCGGCAATGCAATGGCGCGGTCTGCGGTGATAAAATAGTCAGTGCTCTCCGGGCCGGTCCCGTGGCCGCCCTTGATCAGCACAGCCTTGCAGCCGAGCTTGAGCAGACGCTTGCCCTGCGCCTCGATGGCCGCATCGCCCTCCGCCATTGGTTCATCAAGCAGCGCGGCTGCCTCCGGCAGATTTGGCGTGATGATCTGGGCCAACGGGATCAACGTGCTGCGCAGCGCGGCGATGGCCTCCGGCGCCAGCAGACGATCGCCTGAGGTCGCCACCATCACGGGATCGAGCACCACATGTTTCGGCTGCCATGTCGCAAGGCCCGCGGCGATGGCCTCGATCACATCGCGCTGCGCGACCATGCCGATCTTCACCGCGCCGACCGCGAGATCGACGAACACGGCATTGATCTGCTCGCTCACGAACTCCGCAGGCACCTGATGGATGCCGGTGACGCCCTTGGTGTTCTGCGCGGTCAGCGCTGCGATCACCGACGCGCCGTAGACGCCCAGCGCCGCGAAGGTCTTGAGGTCGGCCTGGATGCCGGCGCCGCCCGAGGAATCCGAGCCGGCAATGGTCAGCGCAACGGGTGTGGGCATCGGAAAAACTCGCACGAGATCAAGGGATAAGCAGCCATACCAGTCCTACCCCGCCAGTCGTGAACCAGCAAGGCGGCGACATGCTGGCGGCTTGCGCCGCCCCCTGTTTTGGGCTTGATGATCTCTAAAATCGCCCGTTTCCGGAGAATCCCGATGGTCCCCTTCTTTGTCCAGTTCAAGTGCAAGCTTGGCCAGTCCTACGCCGTCGCCAACGCGCTGGCCGAAGCCGAAATCGCCTCGGAGATCTATTCCACCGCTGGGCATTACGACCTGCTGGTGAAGTTTTACGTCGATAACGCCACCGACATCGGCCATTTCGTGAACGAGAAGGTTCAGACCATCCCGGGCATCCAGGACACGCATACGATCATCACGTTCAAGGCGTTTTGAGAAACGCACCGGCCGTGCGCTCCTTCGCCCCGCTCTGCGCGGGGAGAAGGGTGGGATGAGGGGCGAGGCACAATAGCCGTTCCAATTCACCCTGGGCATGTCGCACAGATTCCGATCCGCGAATTGCGAGTATATGGCGACGTCGTGCCATGCCCCTCACCCGCCGCGAAGACGCGGCGACCTCTCCCCGCAAGCGGGGAGAGGTTAAGAAACCTACACCGCCATTTTCCGGTGCAGGACCGGAATGCCGCTCAGCTCCTCTGCCGCGTCGACGATCGCATTCGCGTCGATGCCGTGGTGGCGATAGAGATCGCCGATCGTGCCGGTCTGGCCGAATTGTTCGACGCCCAGCGCTTCCATACGATGACCGCACACACTGCCGATCCAGCCCAAAGTCGCCGGATGGCCGTCGAGCACGGTGACGATGCCGCAGTCGCGCGGCAGCGGCTGCAGGAGCTTCTCGATGTGGCTGAGATGCTGCGGGTTGCGCCTGTCGCGGCGGATCTTTCGCGCCGATGTCCAGCCGGCATGGAGACGGTCGGCTGACGTGATCGCCAGCAGGCCGATGTCGCGATGGCTGTCGCCGAGCAATCCCGTTGCCTCGATCGCCTCCGGCGCCAGCGTGCCGGTATAAGCAATCACCAGATCGCAATTGGCGCCCGGCTTGCGCAGCCAGTAGGCGCCGTCAGTGATGCCCTGCTGCAGCTCCGGCGTCATCATGCGCTGCGGCTGCTCGATGGTGCGCGTGGAGAGCCGCAGATAGACCGAGCCGCCGGCACGCTGACCGCTGTCATCAGTGCCCGCGTCGCGCTGCATGTGCTGGAAGCCCCACCCCATGATGACGGCGAGCTCATCGACGAAAGCCGGCTCGAATGATGCGAGCCCGTCTTGCGCCATGCCGATCAGCGGCGTCGCGATCGACTGATGCGCACCGCCTTCTGGCGCAAGCGTGATGCCCGACGGCGTCGCCGCCACCATGAAACGCGCATCCTGATAACATGCATAGTTGAGCTGATCGAGACCACGCTCGATGAAGGGATCGTACAGCGTCGCGACCGGCAGCAGACGGACGCCGTTGATGCTGCTCGACAGGCCCAAGGCTGACATCAGGATGAACAGGTTGGCCTCGGCGATGCCGAGTTCGAGATGCTGGCCCTTCGGCGAGAAGTCCCAGTTGAAGGTGGACGGAATCTTCTCGCTGCGGAAGTGATCGGCCTTCTCCGCGCGCGCGAACAATCCGCGGCGATTGACCCAGGCGCCGAGATTGGTGGACACGGTGACATCAGGCGACGCCGTGACGATGCGGGACGCCAGTTCGGTATCGCCGCGTGCCAGCTCATGCAGGACGAGGCCGAAACCCTGCTGCGTCGACATTTCCGGCGACGGCTTGAACGACAGATGCGCGGGAACATCGATCACGTCAGCGCCCAGACGCCGCGTGCCCTGCTGCACGAAAGGCACATCCTTGAGGAACGTATCGAGCATCAAAGCGTCCTGCGTCAGGCCTTCATACTTATCCCATTCATGGCCGGGCCGGATGTTCTGCGCCGCGCGCCAGGTCTCCATCTGCGTCGGCGTCATCAGGCCGGCGTGGTTGTCCTTGTGACCCTGGAACGGGAGGCCGACGCCCTTGATGGTGTAGGCGATGAAGCAGACCGGACGATTGTGATCGATGGCTTCAAAAGCCTCGACCATGCTGGCCATGTCGTGGCCGCCCAGATTGGACATCAGTGCCAGCAGCTCCTCGTCGCTGCGCGCCTCGATCAGGCGCGACACCGGACCCTGATCGCCGATCTCGTCGTTGAGCCGCTTGCGGAACGCGGCGCCACCCTGGAAACACAAAGCCGAATAGATCTGGTTCGGACAGTTGTCGATCCAGGTCTTCAGCGCGGCGCCGCCGGGCTCGGCAAAAGCCGTCTGCATCAGCCGGCCATACTTCACGATCACCACGTCCCAGCCAAAGTTGCGGAACATGGATTCGAACTTCTCCCACAGACCCTCGCGCACCACGGCGTCGAGGCTCTGGCGGTTGTAGTCGACGATCCACCAGGTGTTGCGCAGCCCGTGCTTCCAGCCTTCAAGCAAAGCTTCGAAGATATTGCCCTCGTCCATCTCGGCATCGCCGACCAGCGCGATCATGCGGCCTTCGCGGCGGTCCTTCATCCAGCCGTGAGCCGAGACGTAGTCCTGCACCAGCGACGAGAACAGCGTCTGCGCGACGCCGAGGCCGACCGAGCCGGTGGAGAAATCGACATCGTCGATATCCTTGGTGCGCGACGGATAGCTTTGCGCCCCCTTGAAGCCGCGGAAGTTCTCGAGCTTCTCGCGCGTCTGGTTGCCGAACAGATACTGAATGGCGTGGAACACCGGACTCGCATGCGGCTTCACCGCGACGCGGTCTTCCGGCTTCAGCACGGCGAAATACAGCGCCGACATGATCGTCGCCAGCGAGGCGGATGACGCCTGATGGCCGCCAACCTTGAGGCCGTCGGTATTGGGGCGGATGTGGTTGGCGTTATGGATGGTCCATGACGAGAGCCAGAGCACCTTGCGCGCCAATGCGGTCAGGGTCTGCAGGCGATGATGATCGATCGGCATGGTGGGCTCCCGCGTCGGCCAGCTGCGCTGGTTCGTGATGAGGTCGCCATTCTAGCAGGCGCTCGAAAGTGATTTTCTCAATTCATCGCGACAACCAGGACCATATTGGGATAAATGAATGGTTCTGGCTCCCATTTCATGGAATTTTCCCAATGTCAGCCCTCGACGCAATCGACCGCAAGATTCTCGCCGCGTTGCAGATCGACAGCCGCATCACCATGCAGGAGCTTGCCGAGAAGGTCGGCCTGTCGATCTCGCCGTGCCATCGCAGGGTGAAACTGCTGGAAGAGCGCGGCGTCATCACCCGCTACATGGCGCTGGTCGATCAGAAGGCAATCGGGCTTCCGGTCAGCGTCTTCATTTCCATCAAGCTTGTCCGGCAGAAGGAGGAAGATCTCAACCGTTTTGCGAAAGCGATCTCGAAATGGGAGGAAGTACTGGAATGCTATCTGATGACCGGCAACCGCGACTATCTCTTACGCGTCGTCGCGGCGGATCTATCATCCTATGAGGCATTCCTGAAGAACAAGCTGACCCGGCTCGACGGCATCGCCTCGATCGAATCCAGCTTCGCCCTCAGCCAGGTGAAGTATTCGATCGCACTGCCGGTGTGAGGGCCCAGAGCTAGCTGGCTCGCTTCACCGCGGCGGCGGTACCACCCGGGGCACTGACGACGCTTTGATAATGCGCAATCGGCTGCGGGCGGCCGATCAGGAAGCCTTGGATCTCCGCACAGCCCTCGGCGGCAAGAAACGACATTTGGGCGACGGTCTCGACGCCCTCGGCGATCACCGGCAGCTTTAACGAGCGGCCGAGCCCGATGATGGCATGGACAATAGCCGCGGACTGCGGATTGTCCTCGAGATTGGCCACGAAGGTCTGGTCGATCTTGATCTTGTCGAAGGGGAAAGCCTGCAGATAGCTCAGGCTCGAATAACCCGTGCCGAAATCGTCCATAGCGACGCGAACGCCCAGTTCCTTGACGGCGTGCAGGATCGCGATGGCACCAGCAAAATCGTCAATCAGCACGCCTTCGGTGATCTCGATCTCGACACGCTTCGGGCAGAGACCGGTTTCCGCCAGAACGGCGGCGAGCATCCCGGGTACATCGCCACGCTGAAAGTTGACTGGCGACAGGTTGATGGCGATCGACAGCGGATTGACCCAGGTCGCCGCCTCGCGACAGGCCTCGCGCACTACCCACTCGTCGATCGCGCCTATCAGACCGCTCTCCTCCGCCAGCGGAATGAACACCGTCGGCGAGATGATGCCGCGCTCGGGATGCCGCCAGCGCAGCAGAACCTCGAAGGCGACGACAGCGCCCTCGGTGGTCGCCTGCGGCTGAAAATAGAGTTGGAATTGCTTGTTCTCGACCGCCACCGCGAGATCGCGTTGCAGCAGTCGCTTCTCGCGGATGTGCTGATCCATCGCAGCCTCGAAGAAGCGGATGGTGCCGCGTTCCTCGGCCTTGGCGCGATCGAGCGCCAGATCCGCATGCGCAATGAGAGCTTCGATATCCTGGCCGTCCTGCGGATAGACGGAGATGCCGATACTACAGCGAACATTGACGTGCTGGCCGTCGATCTGAAACGTATTATCGAGAATGCCCGACAACCGCGCACAGAGATCTTCCGCTGTTTGCGGCTCCGCGCCGAGATGAGACACGATCGAAAAGATATCGCCACTCGGCCGTGCCAGAAATGCACCGTTGCAGGCTTGCGCCAGCCGCTTCGCTAGCTCAGCCAATACAGCGTCTCCGGTGGCCTGGCCGTATACATCATTTGTTTCTCTGAAACGGTCGATATCGATCCGCGCGATCGCAAACGAGCCGTGTCCCGCCGAGGCCTCTTTGAAGACGCGGGCCAGATGTTCGTTGAAGGCAACACGATTGGGCAGATCGGTGATCGGATCGTGCCGCGCGAGATGCACGATCCGCGCTTCGCTGAGTTTGCGGTCGGTGATGTCGGCGTGGGTCGCGACCCAGCCGCCATTCTTCATCGGCCGGTAGCGCACATTGATGGCGCGTCCATCCGGCAGCTCGGCGGTCTGGCTGCTCGGCACGCGATCCGCGAGCGCCGTCCGCATCTTCATCTCATAACTATCCATATCGACGAACAGCGTGCCAGCTGCCGCGCGAATTGCCAGCACCTGATCCTCAGTCGCGCCGGCGAACATTTTCGCCGGCGGGATATTGTACATGCGCATGTAGCTTTCGTTCCACAATTCGAGCAGGCCATCGGCGCTATACATGCATAGGCCCTGCTCCATATTGTTGAGCGCCGCATCGAGCTGCAGATTGCGCTTGCTCATGCTGCGGCGGGTGCGCTGATCTGTTATGGCAACGACGAGGCCCGCGATCACCACGGCGGCGGTGAAGGCCGCAATGGCCAGCGACAGTTCGATCGGCGACAGCAGACTTTGGTTCTCAGCAGCTGCTGCATTGTAGGTCAGATCGATCGCGCCCATGGCAACGAAGTGATGCACGCAGATCGCGAGCGTCAGAAGCAATGCGGCAACGAGCAGCTTGCCGGACCGGTCGGCGGTCTGGGCAACGAGGATCGCCAAGGCGGCAATCACCATGCCGCCAACGACCGACGCCGTCACGAGGTCCGGCATCCACTGGAT
Source organism: Tardiphaga sp. OK245 (assembly GCF_900108575.1). Lineage (NCBI taxonomy): Bacteria > Pseudomonadati > Pseudomonadota > Alphaproteobacteria > Hyphomicrobiales > Nitrobacteraceae > Tardiphaga > Tardiphaga sp. OK245. The sequence goes on from NZ_FNWZ01000001.1 coordinate 502,151, forward strand.
GATGGCGGGGATGCGCAGCGACGCCATGCCCATATAGTGCATGCAGGCGATGCCGAGGCCGATCACCGCGCCGCCGGCCAGCGCGTTCCGTTTGGTTCGATTAAACAGCGCGATGGCGAAGCCGGCCGTGGTCATTACTGCAGAGGCGACGAGCGAACAGGCGGTGATGATGAGGTCGTAATGGAGTTCGAAACCAGGCGTGTATGCGAGCATCGCGATGAAATGCGTCGCCCATGTGCCGAATCCGGTGACCGCGCCTGCGGTAATCAACCACGCAAGGCGCGTGTCGGGCAATGCGGTGCGCGCACGCGTGAACAGGTTGACGGCAGCAAGGCTGGAGAGAAAACACACCGCTGCCGCCAGCAGAATCTGCCGCCAGTCATGCTGCAACTCGATGCAATTCCAGACTCGTAGCATAAAGATACCAACATATGACGAGATATCGAAGCATAGCGCGTGCAACGTTCGGAATGTTTAAAACTCACGGAAAAATTGCACAGAAGAGCTGTTATTCTTAAGCCGCGATAAAGCCCGAAATATGCCGGGTATCATCGTCCATGTTTGCGGAAAAATATGCAACACATTCGGATGTACCCACCACAAGCGCCATGGCTCAGGGGAAAATCGAGCAATGGGGACGACCTGTCTCGATCAACAGCTCATCATTAGGCGCTCGGATAAGGTTCCGCCGGCGCGGTGACCTGCGCGCGGCGCACGCGTTCGCGATGTGCGGTGTAGACACCACTGGCGATGATGATTGCAGCACCGGCGAAAGTGACAGCATCGGGCACTTCACCAAAAAGGAAGAAGCCGATCAGCGTCACCCACACCAGCTGCACATAGGAGAACGGCGCCAGTACCGATGCATCCGCATAGCGAAAGGCCAATACGACAATCCAGTGGCCGACAGTAGCGGCGACGCCAATACCAACGCCGAGCGCGATCTGCGTCCAGCTCGGCACGATCCAGTAGAACGGCACGATGACACTGAGCACGAGAAAGCCGGTGATCGCCGAGAACGCCATCGTGGTGATGGCGCGGTCGGCCCCGCTGATTTTGCGCGTCAGCACCAATGCGGTCGCCCAGCCCAGCGCCGAAATGATCGGAAAGATCGTACCGGGCTGAAACGCCGCGGTACCCGGCCGCACGATGATCAATACGCCCAGAAGCCCTGCGATGGTGGCGGTCCAGCGGCGCAGACCGACCTTTTCGCCGAGGAAGAGAACCGATAGCCCGGTGACGAATAGCGGCGAGATGAAGCCAGTCGCAGTCGCTTCCGCGATCGGCAGATAACCGAGCGCCATGATGAAGAAGATCGACGAACACAACAGGCCCAGCCCGCGAAATACCTGCAGCAGCGGCCGCGTCGAGCGCATCGGATTGCCCGAGGCCGGCGCCAACACGATCGGCAGCAGGATCACGACGAACACCAGAAAGCGGATCCAGGCGATCTCCACCGATGGCATGCCCGTGCGCGACAGATATTTCGCCATCGCATCCGATGACGCCAGAAACGCCGTCGAGCAAATGATCATCAGAATGCCGCGCAGCGGCCGGTCGGTATGGCGATGCGCCGATACAGGGGCAGCAGTCTTCGGCGGCGGAACATGGCTTGTCACGAGCGGGGACCAATATGCGGGCTCGTCGGTGCATGCGAGCCGAATCGAATACGGCTCACAAAACGACGATCACGAGGCCGGGACAACTGCCGATATCAGGACACGGATATGCAGGCAGGCAAAAAAGCCTATGCCGGCCGATGCATCAGCGGCCAGCGTGCAGCGCAGCATCGATTTTACCGCATCCCTACAGCATCGGCAGACTGGAAGGCTCCCGGCCGAGCGGGAATACCTTTCCAATATCAGCCAGTTCGGCCGCGCTGAGTGTCAATGCACTCGCCCCCGCGTTGTCCGCCGCATGGGCGGCCGAAGACGCCTTCGGAATTGCGAAGACCGTTGGCTGACGGATCAGGAAAGCCAGCGCCACCTGCCGCGGCGTGGCCAGATGGGCGTCGGCGATCTGCTGCAGGATTTTGCCGCCCGGCGAGCGCGTCGACGGGAAATCATTATGACCGAACGGCGAATAGGCCACGACGGCGACGCCATGGCTCTCGCACCACGGGATCACGCGGTGTTCGATGGCGCGCTCCTGCAAATGATAGAGCACCTGATTGCAGGCGATGGCGCCCTTGCCTGCGAGTTTCGACAGCTCGTTGAGATCGTCGACATCGAAGTTGCTGACGCCCCAGGAGGCAAGCTTGCCGGCCGCCTTCAACTCTCCGAAGGCGGCGACAGTCTCGGCAAGCGGAACCTGACCGCGCCAGTGCAGCAGGTAGCAATCGAGCCGATCAGTCCCCAGCCGCTTCAGCGAGCGCTCGCAGGCGGCAATGGTGCCCTTCCGCGACGCGTTGCTCGGCAGCACCTTGGAGACTAGGAACACCTCGTCGCGACGGCGGGCGATGGCCTCTGCAATCACGAGTTCCGCGTCACCATACATTTCGGCCGTGTCGATATGGGTCATGCCGGCATCGAGGCCGGCCTGCAGCGCCCTGACCGCCGCAGCGCGGTCACTATGGTCGATATACCAGGTGCCCTGCCCGATGACTGAAACGTCGCGCTTGGTTTGGCCGAATGGATTGTGTCGCATGGTGCGCCTCCGCCTCCCGCGGCAATGAGGCACACGGGAGTGGACTTTAGCGCATCAATTCAGAGGAGTCAGTGGCTGATCATCCACGGCCGCGCTGTCGGGAAGCTCTTGGCGCCCGAGCGGGTCTGCTTGACCAGCCGCGACGGCTTCTTGCCGGAACAGCAACCGCAGCCAGCCCCGTGTGCCGCCTTGTATTCCGCGGATGTCTTCGGTGCGTTGCGGCTGCGCTCGTTAGTGGCGTGCGCTTTGCGCTTGTCCGAGGGCATGCAGAAGAACGCCGGCGCGGTCAGGATCACCCGCGGCGCCTGCGTCGCGCAATGCGGGCAGTCCTGCGGCTCGTCGCATTCCGCCATCGGACGCATGTCGGTGAACGGGCCGCAATCATCGCAGAGATATTCATAGACCGGCATGGCGCTTCACTCTCTTTCGCACATCAGAAAAAGGTGCTGCGGGGCCGTGACTAGAGCCCCGCAGCCGAGTTGACCGCGTTACTTGTCCGGCGAGAGCGGCATCTGGATGTCGCCCTTGATGTGCTTGATCGGGCCCGCCGACGACGGATTGATGTCGAAGTCGAAGATCTGCGTCGGCAGCCACAGTGTGGCGCAGGCATTGGGCACGTCGACGACGCCGGAGATGTGGCCCTGCACCGGCGCTGTGCCGAGGATCGAATAAGCCTGCGCACCGGAATAGCCGAACTTCTTCAGATATTCGATGGCATTCAGACAGGCCTGACGATAGGCGATATGCACGTCGAGATAATGCTGCTTGCCCTGCTCATCGACAGAGATGCCTTCGAAGATCAGGAAGTCGTTGTAGTTCGGCGTCATCGGTGACGGCTTGAACACGGGGTTCTTGATACCGTATTTCGACACGCCGTCCTTGATGACATCGACCTTGATGTGCAGCCAGCCGGCCATCTCGATGGCGCCGCAGAAGGTGATTTCGCCGTCGCCCTGCGAGAAGTGCAGGTCGCCCATGGAGAGACCGCCGCCAGGGACATAGACCGGGAAATAGACCTTCGAGCCGCGCGACAGATCCTTGATGTCGCAATTGCCGCCATGCTCGCGCGGCGGCACGGTGCGTGCGCCTTCGGCCGCAGCCTTCTCCTTCGCCTCGCCCTTCAGCCGGCCCATATGGGCAGTCGGGCCGAACGGCGGATTGGCAAGGCCGGGCACACGGGTCGGGTTCGTCGCGATCAGTGCAGTCTCGCGCTCGTTCCAGGTGGCGAGCAGTTTCGGATCTGGCAGACAGCCGATCAGACCGGGATGGATGAGGCCGGCGAAATTCACGCCCGGGATATGGCGCGACGAGGTGTACATGCCCTTGAAGTCCCAGATCGACTTCTGCGCTTCCGGGAAGTGATCGGTCAGGAAGCCACCGCCATTCTGCTTGGAGAAGAAGCCGTTGAAACCCCACAGCGAATCTTTCATCGGGCCGACATCGAGCAGATCGACGACGAGGAGATCACCGGGCTCCGCGCCCTTGACGCCGATCGGGCCGGACAGGAAGTGCACGATCGACAGGTCGATGTCGCGCACGTCGTCGGCGCTGTCGTTGTTCTTGATGAAGCCGCCGGTCCAGTCATAGGTCTCGACGATGAAATCATCGCCGGGATTGACCCATGCGACCATGGGAATGTCCGAATGCCAGCGGTTGTGAATCATGTCGTTGTCGTAGGCCGATTGCGTAAGGTCGACCTTGATCAGTGTATCTGGCATTCAATGCTCCCCTTCGGTTACTGGTCTTGGTGGTTGGACGCGTGGTGAATTAGACGGACAGGTACTTGGCGATCTGCGCGGCATCGATGCCCTCGCGGGCTTCGTCGCGAACGATCTCACCGTTCTCGATCACCAGCACGCGGTCGGCGACGTCGAGCGCGAAACTCAGCACCTGTTCGGAGACGATGATCGAAAGACCCTTGGTGTCGCGGATATGTTTCAGCGTGCGGGCCATGTCCTTGATGATCGACGGCTGGATGCCTTCGGTGGGCTCATCGAGCAGCAGCACCTTCGGCTTGGTGGCGAGCGCGCGGGCTATGGCAAGCTGCTGCTGTTGGCCGCCGGAGAGATTGCCGCCGCGGCGGCCTTTCATTTCGAGCAGCACCGGGAACAGCTCATAGAGATCGCCCGGCACTTCCTTCTCGCCGGAGGCGACAAGGCCGGTCTCGATATTCTCCTTCACCGTCATGTGGGAGAAGATCATGCGACCCTGCGGGACATAAGCGAGGCCGCGCGCGACGCGCTCATAGCTCTTCAGCGCGCCGAGCTCCTTGCCTTCCATGGTCACCGAGCCGGACTTGGTCGGCACGATGCCCATCAGCGACTTCATCAGCGTGGTCTTGCCCATGCCGTTGCGGCCCATGATGGCCACGATTTCGTTGGGCTGCACCGAGACGTTGAGGCCATGCAGAACTTCGCTCTGGCCGTAAGCGACGTGGAGATCGTTGATCGCGAGCATGATGATCTCCTCAATGACCCAGATAGACTTCGATGACCTTGGGATCGTTCTGAACCTTCTCCATGGTGCCTTCGGACAGGATCTGTCCCTGATGCAGCACGGTCACCTTGTGGGCGATGTCCTCGACGAATTTCATGTCGTGTTCGATCACCAGAACCGAGCGGTTCTTGATGATCGTATTGAGCAGCTCCGCCGTCTTGACGCGCTCGCTGACGCTCATGCCGGCGACGGGCTCGTCGAGCATCAGCAGGTCCGGATCCTGGATCAGCAGCATGCCGATCTCGAGCCACTGCTTCTGGCCGTGCGAGAGCACATCGGCATACATGTTGAGACGATCCTTCAGGAAGATCATCTCGGCGACCTCCTCGACGCGCTCTCGCACCGCGGCGTCGCGCTTGAACATCAGCGAGCCGAACACCGAGCGACCACGCGGATAGGAAATCTCCAGATTCTCGAACACCGTGAGGTCGTCATAGACCGACGGCGTCTGGAACTTGCGGCCGACGCCGGCCTGCACGATCTGGTTCTCTTTCAATTTGGTGAGTTCGGTGCCGCGAAACTGGACCGAGCCCGAGGTGGCTTTGGTCTTGCCGCAGATCAGATCGAGGACGGTGGTCTTGCCCGCGCCGTTGGGACCGATAATGACGCGGATCTCGTTCTCCTCCACATAGAAGGAGAGATCGTTGACCGCCTTGAAGCCGTCGAAGGAAACGGTGAGCCCTTCGACCGCGAGCAAAAACTCTTTGGGCTGATGTCCGATGAGCATGATGTCCCCTTACTCGGCCGGCGCGCCGTCGGCGGCGGATTTGATGGCCCAAGCCTTCTTGGATTTAGACGAGCGCATGGCGATCAGGCGATCGATGTGACGCGCCACGTGATCGCGCCAGATGCCGGACAGGCCATTGGGGAAGAACAGCACCACGGCGATGAACAAGCCGCCGAGGCCGAACAGCCAGAGCTCGGGGAAGGATTCCGACAGCATCGTCTTGGCGTAGTTCACCAGCAGCGTGCCGTAGACCGCGCCGAAGATGGACATACGGCCGCCAACCGCCGTGTAGATCACCATTTCGATCGACGGCACGATGCCGACGAAGGACGGCGACATGAAGCCGATCTGCAGCGTGAACATGGCGCCGCCGATCGCCGCGAACATCGCCGCGGCACAGAAGGCAAAGATCTTGAAATTGGCCACGCTGTAACCGGAGAAGCGGACCCGGTCTTCCTGTTCGCGCATCGCCACCAGAATGCGCCCGAGCTTGGTCAGCCGGATGAACTGCGCGGTGACGATACAGGCGAACAGCACGAAGACTTCGAAGAAGTAGAGGATGACCTTGGCGTGATCGGTACGGATATCCCATCCGTTCAGCGTGCGCAGGTCGGTCATGCCGTTGATGCCGCCGGTATAGCCCTGCTGGCCGATGATCAGAATGGTTGCGATCGCCGCGATGGCCTGGGTGATAATGGCGAAATAGACGCCGCCGACACGCCGCTTGAACATCGCCGCGCCAATGATGAAGGCCAGCAGCGTGGGCACCACGAGAATGGCGATGACGGTCAGCGTCAGCGAGTGAAACGGCTTCCAGAACATTGGCAGCGCCGTGATCTGGTTCCAGTCCATGAAATCCGGAATGCCGGGCGTCGACTGGATCTTAGTGTTGGCAACGCTGGACGCTTCCAGCTTCAGGAACATCGCCATGCAGTAGCCGCCAAGGCCGAAGAACACGCCCTGCCCGAGGCTCAGAATGCCGCCATAACCCCAGCACATCACAAGGCCCAAGGCGACGAAGGCATAGGTCAGATATTTGGCGACAAGGTTGAGACGAAACACATCCAGAAACAGCGGCAGAATGACTGCGAGCAGCAGCAGCAGCGACAGGAAACCAAGAAGCTCCGAGCGGTTGAAGAAGCGTGAATTGATCATGTGATGATTGCCCTGCTCTGTCTGTACTGCACGCGCTTACTTGCGGACCTTGAGGGCGAACAGGCCCTGCGGCCGGATCATCAGGATCGCGACGATGGTGAGCAGCGTCAGCACCTTGGCCATAGAACCGGACATGAAGAACTCCATGGTCGACTGCGCCTGAGAGATGGTGAAGGCCGAGGCGATGGTGCCGAACAGACTGGCCGCACCGCCGAACACCACGACGAGGAACGTGTCGACGATGTAGAGCTGGCCGGAGGTCGGGCCGGTCGAACCGATCATGGTGAAGGCGGAGCCCGCGATCCCCGCGATCCCGCAGCCGAGGCCGAAGGTGTAGCGGTCGACCTTCTCGGTATTGATGCCGACGGCGCCAGCCATCACACGGTTCTGCACCACGGCGCGAACCTGACGACCCCAGCGCGACTTGTACATGATGTAGGCGACCACCATGGTGATCCCCAGCGTCAGCACCATCACGAAGATGCCGTTGATCGGCACTTCGATCGTATCGGTGACCTGCTTGGAGCCCATCATCCATTGCGGCAGTTCGACGCCGACTTCGCGCGCACCGAACACCGAACGATAAGCCTGCTGCAGGATCAGGCTGAGGCCCCAGGTCGCCAGCAGCGTATCAAGCGGGCGCTTGTAGAGATGCCGTATCAGCCCCCATTCGACCAGCATCCCCAGTGCACCGGAGGCGATGAAAGCGAGGATCATGGCGACGAAGAAGTAGCCGGAGAACAGCGACGGCAGATGCGACTGGAAGAAGCTCGACGTCAGCCAGGTGACGTAGGCGCCGAGGATCATGAATTCGCCATGCGCCATGTTGATGACGCCCATCTGGCCGAAGATGATGGCGAGACCGAGTGCCATCAGCACATAGACCGAGAACAGGATCAGGCCGGCAAAGCCCTGCATTGCGAAGATGGCGCCAAGATCGCCAATCGAATAGTCGCCGAACATCGATCCGTCCTCCGTCAGGGAAAGGGTCCCGCGCCGCGCGATGAGACGCGACGCGGGGTTGTCGTGCGCGGATAGGTCGTCCGCGCCAAGGAGAAGCTGCGCGGAGACACGCTCCGCGCTTGAGGAGGAAGGCTTACTGGTAGCCCTTGGGGAACGGATCCGGCTCGATCAGTTCGGGCGTCTCGTAGACCACCTTGAACTGGCCATCGAGCTGGGCCTGGCCGACGCGGGCCTTGGACCACAGATGGTGGTTCGGATGGACCTTGACGTAGCCTTCCGGCGCCTTGGTGAATTCGATACCCGCAGACGCAGGCGCGATCTTGTCGATATCGAAGCTGCCGGCCTTTTCGACCGTCATTTTCCAGAGCCACGGGCCGAGATAGGCGGCCTGCGTCACGTCGCCGATCACGGTCTTCTCGCCCCACATCTTCTTGAAGGCGGCGACGAATTCCTTGTTGTTCGGATTATCGAGCGACTGGAAGTACTTCATACAGGCATAGGCGCCCGCGATGTTTTCACCACCGATGCCGTCGATCTCGTCCTCGGTGACCGAAATGGTCAGCATGGTCTGCTTCGACAGGTCGATGCCGGCCGCCTTGAGCTGCTTGTAGAAGGCGACGTTGGAGCCGCCGACGACCGCCGCATAGATCACGTCCGGCTTGGTCAGCTTGATCTTGTTGATCACCGAGTTGAACTGGGTGTGGCCGAGCGGGAAGTATTCTTCGCCCGACACCTTGCCGCCGAGCTTGCCCTCGATGTGCTTGCGGGCGATCTTCATCGATGTGCGCGGCCAGATATAGTCCGAGCCGATCAGATAGAAGCTCTTGCCGTTCTTGGTCTTGGAGACCCAGTCGAGGCCGGCGAGGATCTGCTGGGTGGCTTCCTGACCGGTATAGATCACGTTCTTCGACTGCTCGAGACCTTCATAGAAGGTCGGGTAGTAGAGCATGCCGTTATATTGTTCCATGACCGGCAGCACGGCCTTGCGGGAGGCCGAGGTCCAGCAGCCCATGATGGCGGCGACCTTGTCGTTGACCAGCAACTTCTTGGCCTTTTCGGCGAAGGTCGGCCAGTCCGACGCGCCATCTTCCTGGATGAACTTGATCTTGCGGCCGAGCACGCCGCCCATGGCGTTGATCTGGTCGATGGCGAGCTTTTCAGCCTGAACCGAGCCGGTTTCCGAGATCGCCATCGTGCCCGTAACCGAGTGCAGGATACCGACGGTGACTTCCGTATCGGTAACCGCAAGGCCGGTGGTATTGATGGCCGAGGTAGCCGGCGCCTGAGCAAAAGATGTGCGCGGAAGCAGCGACATTGCCGGCAAAGCCGCCATGCCCATCAGCAGTTTACGCCGCAATGGCGAGTGCAAGCCCGGTTTCTTCTCGTCTGACATTTCAACCCCACTGGTTCGAGTACGCCTATTGGTGAGGCAAGCATTGCTGAACTTGTGCGGTGCACGGATACGCGAGATCGCGTATACTGCACCGCAAAATGCCGACGTAGGTTTTTGCATCACGCAAACATGCGTAGTTTGACAGGGTCAGGAGCGGAGTAGTGGCAGGGCGGCAGCGTATCGACCGCGTGAGACGCCAGTACAATCAATGGGTCGCCAACCAGACCCTGGAGGATTACGCACTCCGCTTTACGGCGAAGAGCGCCAGGCGCTGGTCCGCCGCGCGGGTCGCAAACACGGCATTGGGCGCCATTTCGTTTCTCGCCCTCGAGGCCATCGGCGGCACCATCACCATCAATTACGGCATGACCAACGCCACGGCAGCGATCCTGGTGGTCAGCGTCATCATCTTCTGCTGCGGATTACCGATCGCGTATTATGCCGCAAAATGCGGCATTGATATCGATCTCCTCACCCGTGGTGCCGGTTTCGGCTATATCGGCTCGACTGTTACCTCGCTGATTTATGCGTCTTTCACCTTCATCTTCTTCGCCATCGAGGCGGTCATTCTCGCCTCGGCGCTGGAGATGTGCTTCGACATTCCGCGCCCCATCGGCTACCTGATATCGGCCGTGGTCATCATCCCGCTGGTGACCCACGGCATCACGCTGATCAGCCGTTTTCAGCTCTGGACCCAGCCGATCTGGCTGGTGCTCAACCTGCTGCCTTTCGCGGCCATCGCCTATGCCAGCCGCGACTCCTTCGTGGCCTGGACCAAATTTCCGGGCGACCACGGCAGCGCCGCCGGCCATCTCGATCTCCTGCTGTTTGGCACGGCCGCTTCGGTCGTATTCTCGCTGGTCGCGCAGATCGGCGAACAGGTCGACTTCCTGCGCTTCCTGCCGCGCGATCGCCGCAGCTCGCGTGCGAGCTGGTGGGTCGCGCTACTGTGCGCGGGCCCAGGCTGGATCATTGTCGGCGCAATCAAGCTGTTGGCCGGTTCGTTCCTCGCCTATTTCGCACTGACCCACGGCGTTTCGGCCGAGCACGCCGCCGAGCCCGCGCATATGTATCTCGAAGCGTTTCGCTATGTGCTGTCGCAGCCTGATCTGGCGCTCGCTTTGACAGGAACCTTCGTGATCCTGTCGCAGCTCAAGATCAACGTCACCAACGCCTATGCGGGCTCCATCGCCTGGTCGAACTTCTTCTCGCGCCTCACCCACAGTCATCCCGGCCGCGTGGTCTGGCTGGTGTTCAACGTACTGGTTGCGCTGCTACTGATGGAAATCGGCGTCTACAAGGCGCTGGAGCAGACGCTGGCGCTGTATTCCAACGTTGCGATTGCCTGGGTCGGCGCACTCGTTGCTGACTTGGTCATCAACAAGCCGCTCGGGCTGCGCCCGCAGCAGATGGAGTTCAAGCGCGCGCATCTCTACGACATCAACCCGGTCGGCGTCGGCGCGATGCTGGCAGCAACCGTGATGTCGGTCAGCGCCTTCTATGGCCTGTTCGGGCCCACGGCCAAGGCGCTGTCGCCGTTCGTCGCTTTGCTGACCGCCCTCGTCACCGCACCGATCATCGCCTTCGCGACCGGTGGAAAATATTACATCGCCCGCAAGCCGAAGCGCGCCTGGCAGAACATGGCAGCGATCCAGTGCTGTATCTGCGAACATTCGTTCGAGCCCGAGGACATGGCGCATTGCCCGGCCTATGCCGGCCCGATCTGCTCACTGTGCTGCTCGCTCGATGCGCGTTGCCACGATCTCTGCAAGCCTCATGCGCGGATCGACGCACAGATGTCGGCGACGTTCGGCAAATTGCTGCCGGAGCCGATCCTGGCCCGGCTCAATTCGCAGCTCGGCCATTATCTTGGCGTGTTCATGATCGCTGCCGGCCTTGTCGGCCTGACGCTGGGACTGATCTATCTGCAGACCTCCGCCGCATCGCCGGGAGACAGTGCGCAGGTCTCGGAAGTGCTGTGGAAAGTGTTCTTCGCGCTGGCGATCATCATCGGCGTGGTGGCATGGCTGTTCGTGCTGGCCAAGCAAAGCCGTCGCGCGGCGGAGGCTGAGACCAAGCGGCAGACCACCCTGTTGATGCAGGAAATCGACGCCCACAAGCGCACTGATGCCGAGCTGCAGCGCGCCAAGGAGGTCGCAGAATCCGCCAACCTCGCCAAGAGCCGTTATGTGGTCGGCCTGAGCCACGAGCTGCGATCGCCGCTGAATGCGATCAGCGGCTATGCGCAGCTCCTGGAGCAGGACGACAGTCTGCAGACCCGCCCACGCGATCAGGTGCGCGTCGTCAAGCGCAGCGCCGACCATCTCTCGGGGCTGATCGACGGCATTCTGGATATTTCAAAGATCGAGGCGGGGCGCCTCTATCTGTCGCGTGACGAAGTCCGTCTCACCGACTTCCTCGATCAGCTCGTCGGCATGTTCCGCCTGCAGGCCGCCGCCAAGGGCATCGACTTCGTGTTCCGGCGGCCGAACATCCTGCCGACCGTGGTTTATGCCGATGAGAAGCGGTTGCGGCAGATCCTGATCAACCTGCTCTCCAACGCCATCAAGTTCACGCAGGCCGGCAGCGTCCAGTTCGTGATCCATTATCGCAGCCCGGTCGCCGAATTCGAGATCATCGATACCGGACCCGGCATTCGTCCCGACGATCTCGAACGCATCTTCGCGCCCTTCGAACGCGGCGCACTTGGCGCTGCGCAGCCCCATACGGGCACAGGTTTGGGTCTCACGATTTCCAAACTGCTCGCCGGCGTGATGGGCGGCGACATCCGCGTTAGCAGCGAGGTTGGCACCGGCAGCACCTTCCGCGTCAAGATGCTGCTCTCCGAAGTAACGAACCCCACGCGCATCGCGCCGGTGGATGCGCCGATCTATGGCTATCACGGTATCAGAAAGACCATTCTCGTGACCGACGACGATCCGACGCAGCGCGACCTCTTGCGTCAGGTGCTGACGCCGCTGGGCTTCATTCTTCTGAGCGCGCCCGATGGCCAGGCCTGCCTCAGCCTCGCCCAGCATTGCCGCCCGGATCTGTTCCTGCTGGATATTTCCATGGCCGGCATGGACGGTTGGACGGTGGCGGAGAAGCTACGGTCGTCGGGCCACCATCAAGCGCGTATCCTGATGGTCTCGGCCAGCGCGCTGGAAGCCCATGGCACGCCGCTGGCGCAGCCGTTCCATGACGGCTACCTCATGAAGCCGATCGAACTGCCGCGGCTGCTGGAACAGATCGGACAACTCCTGAAGATCGAATGGCAATACGAACGCGACGAAGTGGCACCGCTGCCGCAATGGACGCCCACCACCGGCGCCCGGCCGCCCGTGCATCATGTAGAGGAACTCATTAGCCTTGGGCAGATGGGGCACATCCGCGCCATCCAGCTGAAGCTCGACGAAATCGGCAATGAACACCCCGAACATGCCGACTTCGTCGCCCAGATGCGCTCGCTGATCGATCGCTTCGACCTCGATCAATACATGGCCACCTTGAAGACGCTGTACACCTATGACCACTGAATCCAAAAAGCGCGACGTCGCACTGGTGGTCGATGACTCGCCGGAAACACTGCGACTACTGACTGATGCCTTGGACGGCGCCGGCATGACCGTGATGGTGGCCATGGACGGCGCTGCAGCGATGCGCATCGTCGAACAGATCACGCCGGATATCATCCTGCTGGATGCCGTCATGCCGGGGATCGACGGCTTCGAAACCTGTCGCCGGCTAAAGCGCGATGCGGGTCTCGGCGACGTGCCCGTGATTTTCATGACCGGGCTGTCCGAGACCGAACATATCGTGCGCGGACTCGAGGCCGGCGGCGTCGATTACGTCACCAAGCCGATCATCATCGAGGAAATGCTGGCGCGCATCCGCGTGCACCTCGCCAATGCGCGGCTGACGCAAAGCGCACGCACGGCGCTGGATGTCTCCGGGCGCTTCCTCCTAGCCGTGAGCAACAAGGGCAATATCCTCTGGGCCACGCCGCAGGCGCAGAAATTGCTCGGCGATCACCTGATCGCCGCGCCCAATGATGAACTGCTGCTGCCACCAGTCATGATGCAGTGGCTCGAGCAGATGCAGCGGCCGGGTGCCAAGCCGGCACCGTCATCGGGCTTTCCGAGCAACGAGCTGCTGCGTCTGCAATATATGGGGAAAGTCGGCTCCGACGAATTCCTGCTGCGTCTCGCCAAGGAGAACGCACCAACCGCCCCCGCCGAATTCAGCAAGGAGCTGGGCCTCACGGGCCGCGAGGGCGAAGTGCTGTCCTGGCTCAGCAAGGGCAAGAGCAACCGCGATATCGCGCAGATACTCGGCCTCTCACCGCGCACCGTCGACAAGCATCTCGAGCAGATCTACGCCAAACTTGGCGTCGAGAACCGTACCGCGGCTGCGGCAATTGCGGTGAATGCGAGCCACAGACGGCAATAGCTTCAACCCGTCATTCGGATAGTTCGGCTCCCTCTTCAATTGATTTGATGCTGCGCTGCACGAGCGGCATCGCCGCGCATGCCGATGCGGGCGTATTCACATATTCGCCATTGACAAACCTTTTCGCCAATATCTAATTTGTCGAAAAGCAGAGAATGACTGGCCCGACACGAGGCCGCATTGGGGAGAGAAACACATGACACGCCAGTTCCTGGTGTGCGCAGCCGCGCTCACGCTTTGGACATCCACCGCCTCCGCTCAGGTCTCCGACGACGTCGTTCGCATCGGTGTTCTCACCGATCTCTCAAGCTGGGGGCGCGACAACAGCGGCCCCGGATCGGTTGAAGCCGCGAAGATGGCGCTCGAGGAATTCGGCCCGACCGTTCTCGGGAAACCGATCGAGATCATCAGCGCCGATCATCAGATGAAGTCTGACGTCGGCATCCAGATCGCGCGCAACTGGTTCGACGCCGGCAAGGTCGATGCCGTTGTCGATATCCCGAACTCCGCCATCGCCATCGCGGTTCATAATCTGGCGAAGGACCGCAACAAAATCGCACTGCTGTCCGGCCCCGGCGCAAGCACGCTCACCGATGAGCTGTGCAGCCCCAACACGGTCCACTTCACCTACGACACCTATGCGCTTGCGAAGGTGACGGCCTCTGCTGTGGTCGCCGGCGGTGGAAAGTCATGGTTCTTCATCACCGCCGACTACGCCTTCGGCAATCAGCTCGAACAGGACGCAACGCGCTTCATCAAGGCGAGCGGCGGCACGGTGCTGGGCGGCGTTCGCCATCCGACCAACACCGCCGACTTCTCATCCTTTGCACTGCAGGCGCAGAACTCGAAGGCTGAAGTCGTCGCCTTCGCCAATGCCGGCCAGGACACTGACAATTCGATCAAGCAATCCGGTGAATTCGGCCTCGTGAAGGGCGGCCAGAAACTGGTCGGCCTGCTGATGTTCGACACCGACGTTCACGCAATCGGACTCGAGGCTGCCCAAGGCACCTATCTCACGACAGCATCGTACTGGAACATGGACGACAAGACGCGCGCCTGGTCGAAGAAGTTCTTCGAACGCACCAAGGTGATGCCGACCATGATCCAGACCGGCGTCTACGGATCGGTGCTCCATTATCTCCAGGCCATCAAGGCCGCCGGCACCGACGATCCGGCCAGGGTGATGGCCAAGATGCGCGAACTGCCCATCGAGGACACCTTCGTGCATGGCGGCAAACTGCGTGAGGACGGCCGCGTCATCCGCGACATGTATCTGGCCCGCGTCAAGAAGCCGTCCGAATCCAAAGAGCCTTGGGACTATCTCGACATCGTCAAGACCGTGAAGGGCGATGACGCGTTCCGGCCCCTCTCTGAATCGAAATGCCCATTGCTGAAGAAGTAAGGTCTCATGGCTGCTGATCCCAAAGCGAACATCGAGCTCTATGAATGCGACGTACTGGTCGCTGGCTCCGGTTGTTCCGGCATGTCAGCGGCGATCACCGCCAAGCATAGCGGGCTCGATGTCCTGATCGTCGAAAAGGAGCCCCGGTTCGGTGGCACGACCGCACGCTCCGGCGGCTGGCTCTGGATTCCCGGCACATCGCTGGCGCGCGCCTGGGGCATCAATGAGGGCCCCGACGAAGCGCGCACCTATCTGCGCCACGAGGCCGGCAACAGTTACGATGCCGCACGCGTCGATGCGTTTCTCGCCGCAGGGCCCGAAGCGATTGATTTCTTCACAAGCAAGACGGCGGTGCGCTTCGACATGCCGCTGACCTTTCCTGATTACGACGCGGAGGCGCCCGGCGGCAAACAGGGCGGCCGTTCCATGGTGGCCCGGCCGTTCGACGGGCGTGAGCTCGGCGAACATATCAAAGATATCGGCGCGCCCCTGCCCGAACTGACGGTGTTCGGAATCATGCTTGGCTCCGGCAAGGACATCATCCATTTCATGCGCGCGACCAAGTCGCTGACCTCGGCGGTCTATGTCGCCAAGCGGCTGTCAAAGCACTTCATGAACGTGCTGCGCTATGGCCGTGGCATGACACTGACCAACGGCAACGCACTCGCCGGCCGTCTCGCCAAATCCGCCTTCGACCTCAAGATCCCGCTCTGGTTGTCATCGCCGGTGCATGAACTGATCATTGAGAACGGCGCGGTCCGCGGTGCCATCGTCGAACGCAACGGCAAGCGCATCCGCATCTTCGCACGCCGCGGCGTGGTGCTCGCATGCGGCGGCTTCCCGCATGACATCGAACGGCGCAAGGCGATGTTTCCGCATGCGCCGACCGGCCGAGAGCACTATTCGCCCGGTCCAACCGGCAATACCGGCGACGGTCTTCGTCTTGCCGAGTCCGTGGGCGGCCGTGTCGAGGATTCATTGCCGAATGCCGCTGCCTGGGTGCCTGTCTCGGTCACTCATCGCAAGGACGGCAGCAAGGGCGTGATGCCGCACTTCATCGATCGCGCCAAACCCGGCGTCATCGCCGTGATGCGCGACGGTGCCCGCTTCGCCAACGAAGGCAATTCCTATCACGCCTTCGTCCAGCAGATGATGAAGGCAGCGAAGCCCGGCGAGGAAATCGCGGCCTGGCTCGTTTGCGACCACCGCGCCTTGCGGCAATACGGGCTCGGCGCCGTGCCGCCCTTCCCGATGCCGATCGGCCAGTATCTGAACTCGGGCTATCTCATCAAGGGCAACACGCTCCAAGAGCTCGCCAGCAAGGCCGGCATCGATGCCGGCGGCTTCGTCACGACCATCGCGCAATTCAACAACACCGCCGCCGAAGGCCGCGACCCCGCCTATGGCAAGGGCTCCCGCGCCTATAATCGCTATCAGGGTGACGCCAATCACGGGCCCAACCCCTGCGTCGCGCCTATCGAACAGGGGCCATTCTATGCCATCAAGATGGTGATCGGCGATCTCGGCACTTATGCCGGCATCAGGACCGATGCGCAGGCACGCGCGCTCGATGCCGGCGGTCAGGTCATCAACGGCCTCTATGCGGCCGGCAATGACATGGCGAGCATCATGGGCGGCAATTATCCCGGCGCGGGTATCACGCTCGGCCCCGCGCTCACCTTCGGTTATATCGCCGGCCGCCACCTCGCCGGCACACCGGTAAAGGCAGCATGATGACCAGCTTCGCGCCCGATCTGCTGAAGGGTCAATTGGCGCTTGTAACGGGTGCTGCCGCTGGCAACGGTCGTGCAATTGCGCTGGGTCTGGCTGCACATGGCGCCGATGTCGTTGTCACCGACATCGACCGCGACGGTGTTGTGCGCACCGCGAACGATATTGCAGCCACAGGGCGGCGATCGTGGCATCACCATCTCGACGTGACGAATGTGGATGCCTGCCGACAGCTCGCACAGACCGTCAAAGCGAGTGCCGGCGACATTTCGATCCTGATCAATAATGCCGGCATCATCATTCGCGAGGGCATAGACTCCGAGCGCGCGGTTGAGAACTGGCGGCGCGTACTCGACGTCAACCTCAACGGCGTATTCAACGTCACCCACGCGTTTCTGCCGGCATTGCGCGCGCGACGCGGCAGCGTGATCAATCTTGGTTCCATCGCCTCCTTCGTCGGGGTCGCCGATACGCTCGGCTATTCGCCCTCCAAGGGCGGCGTGAAGCTTCTGACGCAGGCGCTGGCGCGCGAAGTCGCCAAAGACGGCGTGCGCGTCAACGCCATTGCGCCCGGCGTGATCGAGACGGCCATGACCGAAGCGACACGCAACGATCCCGCACGATTGGCGGGCTTCCTCGGCCGCACGCCGCTGGGCCGCGTCGGCCAGCCCGACGAGCTGATCGGCCCCGTCGTCTTCCTCGCTTCATCCATGGCGTCCTACGTCACCGGCACAACCTTGCCAGTGGATGGAGGCTTCCTGGCCGTGTAGTGTCCGCGGCACTGGTTTGGGGCAAGCATGGCTAAAGAGAGTCGCGGTATTCAGTCGATCGAGGTCGGGGGTGAATTGCTGCAAGCGCTGGTGCGCAATGGTGAACCGATGATGCTGCGGGATCTGGCCCGCGAGGCCGGAATGTCACCGGCCAAAGCGCATCCCTATCTCGCCAGCTTTTCACGCATCGGCCTGATCGAGCAGGACCCATCCACCGGCCGTTATGAATTCGGTGCACTCGCCCTCGAACTCGGCATCGTGACGCTGCGTCGCCTGTCGGCCGTCCGCGTGGCAACGCCGGCCATCACGGCATTGGCCGGCACCATCGACCACGCCGTCTCGCTGGCGATCTGGGGTACCCATGGACCGACAGTGGTGCGCATGGAGGAGCCCAGCCACCCTGTGCACATCGCCATGCGTGTGGGCTCCACGGTGTCGCTGCTCGAGACTGCGACAGGGCGGATATTCGCGGCATTCATGCCACCCGCAACCATTAGTGCCGCGCTCACCGAGAATCTCGATCGGCTCTCGATCGGCTACGACCCGAACCGGAAGATAAAAGGCCCGGCCATCGACAAGATCCTCGCTGACATTCGCACGCGCGGGCTGGCCCGCGCCGTCGGCGAGCCCTTGCGCGGCGTCAATGCCTTCTCCGCACCGGTGTTCGATCATAGCGGCGAGGTGGTTCTGGCCGTGACCGCCATGGGCGCGGTGGGTACATTCGACGTCAGCTGGAACAGCCCGATCGCCAGCGCCCTGCTCGATTGCACCAATGCGATCTCGCGTCGGCTCGGCCGCGACGTCAAGGATTGAGCAGCGCAGCAATCTGCGTAAGATGCGTGCAGCGTGCAAAGTTGTCTGACAACCCGACGCGTGGCCTTGTCGCCCCAGTCCATCGTGTTACGATCCCTTAGGCGCATCTCCGGTCCACGGGGAGCGACCATAAAATCACCGCCGGTCAAGGCGGCTCGAGGGAGGATGACACATGGCTCTTTACGGCCCGACACGTCGTGCCTTTGTGCAGGGGGCGCTCGCCACCAGCGCGCTTGGCCTCACCGGCATTCCAGCTTTCGCCGATCCCGCCTGGAAGAAGTACGCAGGCACCACGATTGAAGCCAATCTGATCAAGGGCCCGCGCGGCGAACTGCTGCAGAAATACGCCTCCGAATTCACGGAATTGACCGGCATCAAGGTCGAATCCGAAGTAATCCCCGAGCAGCAACAGCGCCAGAAGGCCGTGATCGAGCTCACTTCCGGCAAGCCCAGCTTCGACGTCGTGCATGTCAGCTACCACGTCCAGAAGCGCCAGTTCGAAAAGGCCGGCTGGCTCGCCGATCTCACCGGCTTCATGAAGGATCCGAACCTGACCGCGCCGGATTTGCGCGTCGACGACTTCTCCGCCGGCGGTCTGCAATTTGCGCAGAACGACAAGGGCGAGATGCACTCGCTGCCGTGGTCGGTCGACTATTTCATCCTGTACTACAACAAGGAGATGTTCGCGAAGAAGGGCGTCGCGGTTCCGAAGACCATGGATGAGATGGCGGCGGCTGCCGAGAAGCTCAACGATCCCGCCAACGGCATCTATGGTTTCACCGGGCGTGGCCTCCGCAACGCCAACATGACGCTGTGGACCAACTTCTTCCTCAACTATGGCGGCGAGTTCCTCGATGCAAAGGGCAATATCCTGACCGATGGGCCCGAGGCGATCGAAGCGACCAAGATGTATCAGCGCCTTCTCACCAAGACGGCGCCTCCCGGCGTCGCCGGCTTTAACTGGATGGAGTCGATGGCGTCGCTGACGCAGGGCCGCGCGGCGATGTGGATCGACGGTGTCGGCTGGGCGCCGCCCATCGAGGATCCCAATGCGTCGCGCGTGGTCGGCAAGATTGGCTACACCGTCGTGCCCGCCGGACCGAAGGGGCAATTCTCCGCCGCCTATGGCGACGGCATCGGCATCGCCAAGACCAGCACCAAGAAGGAAGCCGCCTATCTCTATTGCCAATGGGCGGTGTCGAAGACCATGGGCGCCCGGCTGTTGCAGAGCGGCGGCGGCGTGCCGTTCCGCAATTCGATCCTCAATGACGAGACGGTGCGCAAGGGCGTGAAGAACCAGGAGTGGCTGGATTCGGTGATCGCCTCGGCCAAGATCAGCAAGCTCGGCCTGCCGGTCATCGTGCCTGTCGCCGAATTCCGCGACCTTGTCGGCGCCGCTGTGACTGCGACTTTGGCAGGCGCGGATCCGGCTACCGAGCTGAAGAAGGCCCACGAACAGTTCCGGCCGATTCTGGAGCGCAGCGAAAAATCGTGAGTGAACTGACAGCGGGAAAGGCAGTCGCCAAAACGACCGCAACGGTCGCGGCCGAAACGGCGACTGCAAAGAAGAACGAGTGGCGGCCAATTTCCTATTGGCCGTTCGTGATCCCAGCGATGATCGTCGTCATGGCGGTCATCATCTTCCCGTGGGTCTATACGATCTGGATGAGCCTGCACGAATGGAAGGTCGGCCAAGCGCCGACCTTCGTCGGCTTCGCCAATTATCTCAGGCTGCCAAGCGATGCGCGTTTCGTGGAATCCGTGGGGCACACCCTGGTCTACACGGCGCTGTCAGTCGCGCTGCCGCTGATCCTCGGCACATTGGCGGCAGTGATCTTCAACAACAAGTTTCCGCTGCGCGGCTTCTTCCGCGGGCTCTTCATCCTGCCGATGATGGCGACACCGGTCGCCATCGCCCTGGTGTGGACGATGATGTTCCACCCGCAGCTCGGCGTGCTGAACTATCTGCTGTCGCTGTTCGGCCTGCCGCCATCGCTCTGGGTGTTCCATCCCGCCACCGCGATCCCGTCGCTGGTGCTGGTGGAGACGTGGCAATGGACGCCGCTGGTCATGCTGATCGTGCTCGGCGGCCTCAGCGCTATTCCGACCGAGCCCTATGAAAGCGCGCAGATCGACGGCGCGACCCCGTGGCAGACCTTCCGCTACATCTCGCTGCCGATGATCATGCCGTTCCTGTTCATTGCGGCGATGATCCGCATGATCGACGCCGTGAAGAGCTTCGACATCATCTTCGCCATTACGCAAGGCGGCCCCGGCAGCGCCTCGGAAACCATCAACCTGTATCTCTACAGCGTCGCCTTCGTCTATTACGACGTCGGCTACGCCTCCGCGATCGTGGTGGTGTTCTTCGCGCTCATCGTCGCGCTCGCCGGCGCGCTCTTGCATCTGCGTCAGCGCACCCACTGGAACGAAGCCGGAGGCAGCGCCTGATCATGCGGGACTTTCTCAACAAACTCGGCCTGACCTTCGCCTTCATCGTCATCGTCTCGCCGGCGGTGCTGTTCTTCCTCTGGATGCTGTCGCTGTCGCTGAAATTCGAGATCGACAACGCCTCCTATCCGCCGGTCTTCATCCCCGAGCGCATCAACTGGGGCAACTACGCCGCGGTCATCGAATCCAAGCGGTTCATGACCTATTTCTTCAACACACTGATCGTCACCGGCTCGGCGACCTTGTTCGCTCTCGTCATCGGCGTTCCTGCCGGTTACGGCATCGCGCGCATGCGCGCGCGCAAATCCGCCATCGTGATCCTGATCGCGCGCATCACGCCCGGCCTGTCATATCTGATCCCGCTATTCCTGCTGTTCCAATGGCTCGGCCTCCTGGGTACGCTGTGGCCACAGATCATCATCCATCTCGTGGTCACCGTGCCGATCGTGATCTGGATCATGATCGGCTATTTCGAGACGACACCGATGGAGCTCGAAGAATCCGCCATCATCGACGGCGCCACCCGCTGGCAGGTGTTCCGCCACGTCGCGCTGCCGATTGCGCGCTCCGGCATCGCCGTTGCCTTCATCCTCTCGGTGATCTCCGCCTGGAACAAAATCGTGTTTGGCATCGTACTGGCGGGACGGGAAACGCGGACACTGCCGGTCGCGGTCTACAACATGATCTCGTTCGATCAGTTGAGTTGGGGGCCGCTGGCGGCGGCCGCCCTGATCGTGACGCTGCCGGTGCTGCTGCTGACGATGTTTGCGCAAAGGCAGATTGTGGCGGGACTGACCGCGGGCGCGGTGAAGTGACGAGTTAACTTGCAGCAACCTTCCTCTGCTCATCCGGCGCCGTTTCGCTCGCGGCAATCAGGCGCTTGAGCTCCGGAATGCACGAGCCGCAATTGGTGCCGGCCTTGAGCCTGGTGCCGATTTCCGCCGCGGTTCCAGCCCCTGCTACAATTGCGTCGCAGATGGTGTCGCGGCCGACGCCGAAACAGGCGCAGACGATCGGACCGGCACTCGCAACACCATCTGCGGACTTTCCAGAGAGCAGCGTACGGCGTTGGTCGTCGCTGACGGTCTCGGCGGCGAACAATTCCTTCACGGCGTCCCAGGAGAGCGCCCCCTCCGTCGGGCCGATGAACAGACAGGTCTCGATACGGTCATCCTTGAACGACACCGCGCGATACACACCTTGGCCCGCGTCTTCGTATTCAGCGGCATCATCGCCCAGCAACGGCTTCAGCCAGTTCTGCCAGGTCTCGACATCGGTATTGTCCGAGAGCAGATAGCCGACGCCGCCCGTAACCGCGACACGCGCCCATTGCACGCCGAACGGCATCTCCAGCGGACTACGCGAGAGCACGAAGCCACGCTGCGCAAACACCGCAGGTGCAATCGCCACCGGCGTCGCCTTGTTCTCGGGCTGACCGGAGAATGGATCGGTGATCGGCGCGACAAGTCCACCGACACGCGCGAAACCCGCGGTCTCGTCGTTCCAGTGGATTGGCGCGAACAGCATGCCGCGTTGCTGGCGTTCGCTGACAATGACTTTCAGCACGCATTCGCCATAGTCGGTGGTCAGCCGCGCATGCCCGCCATCGACAATGGCGAACTGCGCAGCATCGTCAGGATGGATCTCGACGAAGGGCTCCGGAATATGCTGGCCGAGCCGCGGGCTGAGACCCGTGCGCGTCATCGTGTGCCACTGATCGCGAACGCGGCCAGTGTTCAAACGTAGCGGGCGCTCGATCGACACCTGCGTGCGCAGCTCCGGCGCCTCCGGCGCTATGAAACGCGCGCGGCGGTCATTGGCGTAGAATAGGCCATCGGCGAAGAACCGCGCCTGCGGCTTCGTCGTGCCCTCACGCACCGGCCATTGCACCGGGGCCATGGTGTCGAAGGCCTCATCCGAGACTTTCATCAACCCGCCGATATCGAAATCGCGATTGCCGTTGTTCTCGAAGGCCGAAAGGGCGGCGTGCTCGCGAAAAATCTCGGCAGCCGACGTGTAGGCAAAAGACGCGCCATAACCCAGACGCTTGGCGACTTCGCTCAGCGCCCACCAGTCCGGTCGCACCTCGCCCGGCGCCTGCAGGAACGAGCGCTGTCGCGACAGACGACGTTCGGAATTGGTCACCGTGCCGGACTTCTCGCCCCAGGCCAGCGCGGGCAGCAACACATGGGCTCCGGCGTTGACGGTATCGTTGGATCGCACATTCTCCGACACCACGAATAGATCGAGCTTGCTCAGCGCCGCGCGCACGGCATCGGCGTCCGGGAGCGACACCGCGGGATTGGTGCCCATCACCCACAACGCCTTGATCTCGCCACGGCCGATGGCTTCGAACATCTGCACAGCCTTGAGGCCTTCATGGGTGGCGATATGCGGTGCCTTCCAGAACCGGCGAACACGGTCGATATCGACAGGCGTGAAGCCCATATGGGCTGCGAGCTGGTTGGCGAGGCCGCCGACCTCGCGGCCGCCCATGGCATTCGGCTGGCCGGTCAGCGAGAACGGCGACGCGCCGGGCTTACCGATGCGGCCAGTAGCCAGATGGCAGTTGAGGATCGCATTGACCTTGTCGGTGCCCTGCGCCGACTGGTTGACGCCCTGCGAATACAGGGTGACCACACGCGGCGTCGCCTTGAACATCTGGAAGAAGGTCGCGACATCGATCTCGTCGAGTCCGGTCGCCTTTGCTGTCGTCGCCACACTGCCGGCGATGGTTCTAGCCCGCGCCAGCGCGTCGTCAAAGCCTGACGTATGCTCATCGATATAGCTGCGATCGAGCGCCCCGTTATCGGCGAGATAAGCGAACAACCCACTGAACAGCGCCGTATCAGTGCCGGGCTTCAGGCCGAGAAACAAGTCGTCATCGCCGACGGTATCGGTGCGGCGTGGATCGATCACGACGATCCGCGCGCCCCGCGTCTGCTTGTTGGTCAGCATGCGCTGATACAGCACCGGATGGCACCACGCGGCATTGGAGCCGACCAGCACCAGCAGATCTGCCTGGTCGAGATCCTCGTAGCACCCCGGCACCGTATCGGCGCCAAACGCACGCTTGTGGCCAGCGACTGATGACGCCATGCAGAGCCGCGAATTGGTATCGACATTGGCGCTGCCGAGAAAGCCCTTCATCAGCTTGTTGGCGACGTAGTAATCCTCGGTCAGCAATTGGCCGGAGAGATAAAATGCCACGGCACTCGGGCCATGTTCGGCGACGACCTTCTGAAATCCCTCGGCGACATGATCCAGCGCATCGCTCCAGGCGACCTGCACCATCTCGCCGTCGTCGCCCCGCATCATCGGATGCAGCAGACGCTCGTCGAGGCTCAGCGTTTCGCCGAGTGCCGATCCCTTCGAGCAGAGTCGGCCGAGATTGGCGGGATGCGCGGGATCGCCCGCAATCGCTGCGCCGCCGTTGCCATCCGGCGTCGCCAGCACGCCGCAACCGACACCGCAGTAAGGGCATGTGGTGCGCGTGGCGTGCAAATGCGGATCAACCGCGTTCATCACGCCGCCTCCGCGCGAACAGCGAGTGCGCGGCCGAACATCATCTCGGCGCGGATATCGGAAATATCAGCGCCGCTGCGGATCAGCTCAAGATACCACAGCGCATCCTGCGTATCGCCGACCAGCACGGCGCCAGTGAGCGCACCGTCAGAAATCACCAGCTTCTTGTAGGTGCCGCGGCGGACATCATTGAGCAGCAGCGTCTCGCTGCCTTCGCCCGCCATGAAATCTCCAGCGGAGAAAACGCTGACGCCGGAGACCTTGAGATTGGTAGAGAGCACGCTGCCCGTATAGGCAGCATCCTTGCCCGCGAGATGGCGCGCCAACACCCTGGCCTGTTCGTAGGCAGGCTCGACGAGGCCATAGCAGGTGCCGCGATGCTCTGCGCATTCGCCGAGTGCGAAGACGTCGTCGGTGCCGGTTGCCATCTGGTCGTTGACGACAATGCCGCGATTGATCGGGATTTCCGCATCCCTGGCAAGCGATGTGTTGGGCCGGATACCGGCCGCAAAGATCACCGCATCGGCATCAAGCGCGCGGCCATCGGCGAGTTCGACGCTCTCGACACAATCGCTGCCATGAATACGCGCCGTATTGGCATTGAGCAAAATCCTGACGCCCTTGCGCTCGACCAGCGTTTTCAGGAGGTTCGCTGCAGGTGCATCGAGCTGGCGTTCCATCAGCCGGTCCATCAGATGGATCAGTGTGACGTCAGCGCCCGCCTTGGCGAGACCATAGGCAGCTTCGAGACCCAGCAGGCCGCCACCGACCACGACGACACGCTTCTTCTGCGCGGCAAGTGCGAGCAGCAGGTCCACATCGCGGCTGTCGCGGAACACATGCACGCCCTTGAGATCACCACCGGGCACCGGCAGCCGCAGTGCGGATGAACCGGTGGCGATGACCAGCTTTGAGAACGGCACACGCTTGCCGGTCGATGTCGTGACCTCGCGCGCGGCCATATCGATGGCGGTCGCCGTTGCGCCGTATTTCAGCGTGACGCCGCGATCGCGCCACCAGGCAGCAGGCTTCAGCTCGATCTCCTGGGATGTCGCCTCACCCGCCAATACCGACGACAGCAATAC
Source organism: Tardiphaga sp. OK245 (assembly GCF_900108575.1). Classification (NCBI taxonomy): domain Bacteria; kingdom Pseudomonadati; phylum Pseudomonadota; class Alphaproteobacteria; order Hyphomicrobiales; family Nitrobacteraceae; genus Tardiphaga; species Tardiphaga sp. OK245. Next base: position 527,757 of record NZ_FNWZ01000001.1, read on the forward strand.
GCGATTGTAGGCGAGCCGCGGTTCGTCTCCGATGACGGCGATGGCGTATCGACCGAGCGCGCATTTCGCCAGTTCGTCCACGAGCCGAGCCGCTGCCATTCCGTTACCAATGATGACCAGCGGCTCGCTCACGTCATATCCTTACTCGGCCGCCTGCGCTGTGCCGTAGGCTTCAGAAATCATGTAGCCGGACAGCGTGCCATAGGCTGCGGTCCAGGCTGCGGCGAGTTCGGGCGTCCAGGCGTCGCCGAGGCCCTTCTCCAGGGTCCACAGCAGCGCACCGCCGACGATCGGATAGTGTTCGGCCTTCACGCCATAGGCCACGTGCTGCTTGGCGAGCGCGCTCGCTGCAGGCAGCACGGTTTCGAGTCGCGTCAGGCCGGTGACGACGACACCAAGCGTTGCCATCAATTTGCGACCCTGCTCCTTCATGTCGCCGCGAAACATCGGCTTCACTTGCGGGGCAACCTCGAAGAGACGGCCGTAGAACAATTCCGCAGCCACATCGGAAATCGGCGCGACTTTCTTGAAACTCTCCTGAACCAGAGCGACGTCGGACGCATTCATGCTAACTCTCCTTGCAGTGGAAGGTGAGCTTGTGTGTCGCGCCGCGTGAGCAAATGTTCAGCGCGCGATAAAATGCGATGTGGTTCTAGTGATAGGCCGCAGAAATCATGCGCGCCGCCAGGAAATTGTAGACCTTGTGCCACGAGGCTTCGACCTCGGGCGTCCAGCGCTCGCCAAGCCCCTGCTCCAGACTCCAGAACAGTGCCTCGCCGACGGGCTCGTAGTGCCCGGCCTCCACGCCATAATGCACATGGTCTTTCGCGAGCTTGCCGATCACTGACAGCAGGCCGGTGATATTGTCGAGACTGCCGACGATCACCGCAAGCGTTGCGATGAACTTGTGCTTGAGCTGCGCCATGTCGCCGCGAAACAGCGGGCGCGTTTCCGGCAATGTCTCGAACAGCCGCGCATAAAACAGATCCACCATGACCGAGGAGTTCGGCCACATCTGATCGAATGACGATTGCACGCGCATGATTTCTTCGCGCGTCAGGCCTATCGAACGACTCATGATTTGCAGCTATCCGGAAAGTCTGAGCCGCATTCATTCGGTTTATCCTCGGAAGTCAAGAGGTAACAAGATGCTTACGCGGCTTCGACGAACTTGTGGCGCTCATACAGGAATTCGAGCACGCGCTTGCGGCAGTCGAGATAGACCGGGTTACTCGCCAGTTCGAGACGCTGACGCGGTCGTGCGAGCGGCACATCGAGCACTTCGCCGATGGTCGCTGATGGTCCGTTGGTCATCATCACGATGCGGTCCGACAGCAGCACGGCTTCGTCCACGTCATGGGTGATCATGACGATGGTGTTGCCGAGCTTCTGATGCAGCGCCATTACCGAGTCCTGCAGATGCGCGCGGGTCAGCGCGTCCAGCGCACCGAACGGTTCGTCCAGCAACAGCACCTTGGGCTCCATCGCGAGCGCACGGGCAATGCCGACGCGCTGCTTCATGCCGCCGGAGATTTCCGAAGGGCGTTTGTCCTTGGCATGCGTCATCTGCACGAGATTGAGATTGTGCATTGTCCATTCGTCGCGCTCAGCGCGGGACTTGGTCTTGGCAAACACCTTGTCCACGCCAAGACGGACGTTCTGATAGACCGTCAGCCACGGCAGCAGGCTGTGGTTCTGGAACACCACGGCGCGATCGGGGCCGGGCGAATTGACTTCGCGATCCTCAAGGATCACGCCGCCCATCGTTGCACGTGTCAGGCCGGCGATGATGTTGAGCATCGTCGACTTGCCGCAACCGGAATGGCCGATGATCGAGATATACTCACCCTTGCCGAGGCTGAGGTTGATGTCCTTCAATACTTCGGACGAGACCTTGCCGCGGGTGAACACCTTGTCGACGTGGTCGAGCTTCAGATATGCCTTCATGATATCTCTCATTAGCTGACCCAAATGTTAGCTGACTGAAGTGCCGTGGGTGACGAGCTTGCCGAGGGCGGCGATCAGGCGATCGAGCACGAAGCCGACGATGCCGACGTAGAACAGCGCCAGGATGATCTCGCTCATATGCGAGGAATTCCAGGCATCCCAGATGAAGAACCCAATTCCCACGCCGCCGATCAGCATTTCAGCCGCGATAATCGCGAGCCATGACAGGCCGATACCAATGCGCAGACCGGTGAAAATATAGGGTGCAGCCGCCGGCAGCATGACCTTCCAGAAAAATTCCACCGGATTGAGCTGCACCACGGCGGCGACGTTGCGATAGTCCTGCGGAATATTCCGGATACCGACAGCCGTGTTGATAATGATCGGCCAGATCGAGGTGATGAAGATCACGAAGATCGCCGACGGCTGACCGTCCCGGAAGGCCGCGAGCGCCAGCGGCAGCCAGGCCAGCGGCGGAATGGTGCGCAACACCTGGAAGATCGGATCGAGACCACGCATGGCCCAGACCGACTGGCCGACCAGCGTGCCAAGCGCGATGCCGACGACGGCAGCGAGCGAGTAGCCATAGGCCACGCGCAGGAGACTGGCCGAGATATGCCAGAACAGACCCTTGTCCAGACCGCCATTGTCGAAGAACGGATCGAAGATCAGTTCCTTGGTGTCCTTGTAGACCTTCGAGGGCGGCGGGAGCGTTGAGCCGGTGCGCCGGCACAAGAGCTCCCACATCACACCGAGCAGGAGGACGACGATCAGCGGCGGGATGACCCGCGCCGCTGTCTCTTTCGCCATCTTGGCGTATCTGTCGAAACTTACGGGCTGCTTGGGAGACAGTGCGACGCTCGCCACCGGCGGCTTCGCCAGTGCCGTTGCCGGCTCCGTCTTGATAGCTTGCATGTTCATCGCACTGTCTCCGTCATTTCAGCTAGTCCGCATCGGTCCCAAACGTGTGTCTCAGGCTTCGACGCGCTTGATGGCGAGCGACTTGAGGTAGGCTGCCGGATTTTCGGGATCGAAGACCTTGCCGTCGAAGAAGGTCTCCTTGCCGCGCGAGGTCGAAGTCGGGATTTCGGCGGCAGCGACGCCCATGGTCTTCGCCGCGTCACGCCAGATATCCTCGCGGTTGACCTTGGCGATCAGCGCCTTCGAGTCGAAGCCGGGCTCATATTTGCCCCAGCGGATGTCCTCGGTCATGAACCAGAGGTCGTGGCTCTGGAACGGATAGGACGCAAAGTCCTTCCAGTACTTCATGATATGCGGCGAGTTCTCGACCACCTTGCCGGTGCCGTAGTCGAACTTGCCACGGGCGCGATCGAGGATGTCCTCGACCGGGCAGTTGATCCACTGCCGCTTGCCCATAATGGTGGCGAGCTCTTCCTTGTTCTCCATCTTGTCGGCCCACTGCTGGGCTTCCATGATGGCCATGGTGATGGCCTTCGCCGCCTTCGGGTTCTTGTCGACCCAGGCCGCCCGCATGCCGAGCGACTTCTCCGGATGCTTGTTCCAGATCTCGCCGGTGTTCACCGCGGTGTAGCCGATCTTCTGGTGCACGAGCTGGCCCGGCCACGGCTCACCGACGCAGAACGCATCCATGGTGCCGACCTTCATGTTCGCCACCATCTGCGGCGGCGGCACGGTGATGGTCTCGACATCCTTGTCGGGATCGATGCCGCCGGCGGCGAGCCAGTAGCGGATCCACAGGTCATGCGTGCCGCCCGGGAAGGTCATCGCCACCTTCACCGACTTGCCCGCAGCCTTCTTCTTCTCGAACGCGGCCTTCAGCGGCGCGACATCGAGGCCGACCTTCAGATCGGCATATTCGTTGCCGACCGAGATGCACTGCGCATCGAGATTGAGACGCGCGAGGATGTACATCGGCGTCGGCTGATTGTTCTGGGTGACCTTGCCGGACGAGATCAGATACGGCATCGGCGTCAGGATATGCGCGCCATCGATGCCGTTGCCTTCGGAGCCGAGCACCATGTTGTCGCGCAGCGTGCCCCACGAGGCCTGCTTCGACACTTCCACGTCAGGCATGCCGTATTTGGCGAACAGGCCCTTGTCCTTGGCAACGAACAGCGGACCGGCATCGCTTAGTGCGATGAAGCCGAGCTTGGCCCCCTTCACTTCAGGGCCAGCATCCTGCGCAAAAGCACCGCCCGGGAAGTTCAGTCGGGCGGCCGCGAGCAAGGCAGCGGTTCCCGCGCCGGCTTTCAGAAGCTGACGGCGGCTGATCTTGCGGCCCGGCTTGTTGGTCTCTGACTTCGTCATGTGCTGCTGTCGTCCTTTCGCGCCTCGGATCGCCTGCACCGTCATTGGCCCCTCGTCACTGCGCACCTCGGTCGAAGGCGTACGGACATAGCGGCGCGTCTGGGGGAAGCCCCATGATGGCAATGCTGGCTGGTGATTGATTGTGACGGCTACAATGGCGTCGCTAAGAACTATTCAAAGTTCGTGCCAACCGCTGCCTGATGGAAATTTCGATAAATTGCAGTCACTTACCTAAAGGCAACAAGACCAGCGCAGAGAACCACGCGCATCGAAAATTTGCGGGACGCTCATTTATTGTGCGACGCACGCGGAATAGGCAGTGAATTGTGAGGTACTATTTTGCCGACTTCGTCGGCGTGCCGGCCCGCGGATCGGTGCTATCAACCGGGTCCAACTTCTAACGAACGGACCGCTTCATGCCGACCATTTCGGTGATCACCGAACCTGCCCTCTCGTCGCTGCGGAAGGTAATCAGCACCCTGAAGGCGGCGACCGTGGTCTCCGCGGCGTCGATCCTGTCTCAGGGCAAAAGCGATCTCGAAGCGAATGCAGCGGCAGCGTTCGGTCATTTCGAGGATGTCTCACGGCAACTTCATATGTTCCGAAAGAGCGTCCTTGAAGACGCGCTGATTCCCGCCAAAGACAACGCTGTCACTGTGGATGTCGATATCGATGCTCTCGATCGCGCCGTCGACGATGTCGATCTACAGATCGCACAAACCAAAGGCGCACTCCACGAAGTCGTCGAGAGTTCTGATCGCGGCGGGCTTGAGGCCTTTGCCGAGCGCATCGACGAACTCGGCCGCGCGCTGTTAGGCATGGTCACCCTCATCGCGCCATCGGCCGCACACGGCGATACACCGTTCCTGTTTGATCAGTTCTTCCTGGAGTCGCTGCAGGAACTCTCGCAACGCGACTGGAGCGCGACCTGATCGCAGATGGCAGACGGCCGAGATCGCTTACGCCTCGGCCTTTTCCGGCATCATCGGCTGCGGCACCGTGCCCTCGCCCGGCTTCATCCGGAAATTATAGGTCATCAGATGCCACGGCCCCGTGGCAGGCTGACCATCAGGCATAAAGGCATCGCTGCGCTTCTCGACGGTGGCGATCAGATCGTCCTTCACGCCGAACACGACATCGGAGTCGAGATATTCGTCGCCCTCGATGAAGACGTGAGTGATCAGCGGTTCGTAGCCGGGAGCCGCGACGAGAAAGTGCACATGCGCCGGACGCATCGGATGGCGTCCCGTCTTCAGCACAAGATCGCCCACCGGTCCGTCGGTCGGGATCGGATAGCTGCAGGGCAGAATGGTGCGGAAGAACAGCCGGCCATCACTGTCCGTGATGAAGCGCGCACGCGACGACGGGCCCTGCGTGGCATAGCTGGCCTTCTGCGAGTCGTAGAATCCGTCATCATCGGCATGCCAGATATCGACCGGCACGCCGGCCAGCGGCTTGCCATCGAGATCGGTGACGCGGCTCTGCACGAACATGCGCTCACCCGTGAGGCCCGGAGAGATATCGGCGCCATGCGCCATGACGGGATGCTCGCCGACATAGAACGGTCCGAGCACCGTCGTCTGTGTGGCCCCCTCACGCTCCCTGTGGTTGACGGCATCGACCAGCATCGAGACGCCCAGCACGTCAGAGAGCAAGATGAACTCCTGCCGGATCGGCGTGCATTTCTGGCCCGTGCGGGTCAGGAAGTCGATCGCCACTTCCCATTCACCGAAGGTGAGATCGGTCTTGCGGACATAGTCGTGCAATGACGTCACGAGTTCTTGCAGCAGGAATTTCGTGCGCGGATCGGACGTCTTGTCGAAACTCTGGATGACGGCCGCAGTGAGTTCAGTGTCATTGAATTGGGTCATAATTCCATCCTGAGCAACACGACGCGATTGCATCTTTAACGATACACCAAACAGAGCTTCACGTAAGCTCGCCGCGCTACAAACCCATATGGACAACCGCTGATTTTCATCCATAGAAACGAGCCGCGTCCACACATCGGAGTGATGTTGCAATGCCGTCGTCCCAAAGCCTGAGCCCTTCGTCTGCGTCACCCGAACAGGTCGGCATGTCGACCATGGCGCTGGCCCGCGTCGAAGCGCATCTCAAGCAGCGCTATGTCGATGCCGGCCGCTTTCCCGGCACACGGCTGCTGGTCTATCGCCGCGGCGAAATCGTGCATAGCACAGCGCAGGGCTTTGCCGATGTGGAGCGCAAAGCCCCCGTCAAGGACGATACGATCTTCCGCATCTATTCGATGACCAAGCCGATCACGACAGTCGCCTTCATGATGCTTGTAGAGGAAGGACGTGTCGCGCTCGATGAACCCGTTCATAAATATATTCCCGAATGGGCAAATCTCGGCGTATTTCAGGCTGGCGTGACGGCACCATTCCTGACGAAGCCACCGGCCCGTCCGATGCAGATCATCGACCTGCTACGGCACACATCCGGACTCACATACGGATTCCAGCAACGTACCAATGTCGACGCCGCCTATCGTGCACTCAAGATCGGCGAGATCGAAAAATCCGGCACGATGACATCGATGATTTCGGATCTCGCGAAGGTCCCCCTGGAATTCTCCCCGGGGGATGCATGGAATTATTCGGTCTCGACCGACGTGATCGGCTATCTCGTCGAGAAGATCAGTGGACAGCCATTCGAACAATTCCTGCAGGAACGTATCTTCGATCCGCTCGGCATGACGGATACCGGCTTCTTTGTGCCGCCCGACAAGGCGCATCGTCTCGCGGCCTGCTACGCCGCCGACGGCAAGGGAGGCTTTGTTCTTCAGGACGATCCCGCGACGAGTTCATTCCTGTCGCCGCCTAAGATGATTTCCGGCGGCGGCGGCCTATGCTCCACCGCCGCGGACTATCTCACCTTCTGTCGCGCCCTGCTCAATGGCGGTGCGCTCGGCGACGTGCGCCTGCTCGCTCCGAAGACGATCGCGCTGATGACCAACAATCATCTGCCCGGCGGGGCCTACGTCGCCGACATGTCGACGTCGATGTTCAGCGAAACGAGCTATGCCGGCGTCGGCTTCGGACTTGGATTTTCGGTGATGATGAATCCGGTCAAGACCATGATCCCCGGCAGCGCCGGTGAGTATGGATGGGGCGGCGCGGCGAGCACGGTGTTCTGGATAGACCCGGCTGAACAGCTGATCGCAATCTTCATGACGCAGCTGTTGCCATCGAGCGCTTATCCGGTTCGGCGCGAGCTGCGTACCATGATCTACTCCGCGATTACCGACAGCAATGTTTAGTAACGAACGGTATGATCAATATTGCTCAGTCGGTGCGCGCCACCGGGCACTGGTCACGTTCAACATATCCAGCACGAATCAAATGAAATTCTCTCTCAGTGAGAATTTGGAATGAAACTTCCGGTGCGCATGGGACGTAGCAACAACCACCCACGGAATTGTGATATTACGTCGGAGCTACACAGGAGATCGTAAAGTGCGAAATTGCAGCTGGAAATCGCATGGAATGCTGCATGCCAGAGATTTGCAGCTTACGAATGCGAACGACTCTCAGTTATCCTGCGTGCGTCAGGCAAGTCACATGTGTATAGCATGATGACCAACTTGTACTTTCGCTTCCGCTGCAAGGCCCGTATCGATAGAAATTGAGTTCCGGTATTCGTTGGAAGTTTTGCAAGCAATGCGAAGTAGCAACGGAATACCGCAAGGTTTTTTGTACGATTGGATGACCCTCGCGATTACGTGTCGATCAATTCGAGTATCGCGACGATTTCAGCCATCCCAATCGTCATGACGATGTGTATAACAGAGATGCCTTTGAAAGTTAGCTTTAAGGGCTCTCGGGCTAAGAAGCTCTAACAAGAAAATAAAACCAAACTCCCTTATTCAAACAAACTGAATGGTGACGAATGAAGCAACGTAGCGCCGGCAAACCCGACATTGAGATGGGCAAGAGGATCCGTCTGCGTCGTGTTGAGCAGAAAATTTCGCAGGCGGATTTAGGCGAAAAGCTGGGCGTCAGCTTCCAGCAGGTTCAGAAGTACGAGAAGGGTGTCAATCGCGTTGGCGCTGCGCGTCTTCAGCAGATTGCGACGGCACTCGATGTGCCGGTCACCTTCTTCTACGATGGCGATGGCAAGAGCCGCGAAGTGGAAAGCTTGCTGTTCCTCGATAGCGCTTTCAGCCTCCGCTTGCTTCGTGCCTACAGCCGCATCAAGAGCCAGACGGTCCAGCGCCAGATGGTCGTCCTGATGGAAGCGATTGCCGACGAAGAGAAGTAATCGTCGCATGGCCGCCGGAGCGACCCGGCCGCCGATCGGCTCGATTTCAATCCCCCCTCGACACGAAAAGAACTCGCCGTAACCGCGGCGAGATTTTTGCAGGTCTGCACCTAGCGGTGGCACAGTTGTTGCTGGAATATTTCGTGAACCTCAGGGGAAGCGAACCATGTCTACAGCTACGATTACCGCCGTCGAACCAATCCGCAAGCCTCTCTATCAGTCGCTCTTCGTGCAGGTGCTTGTCGCCCTGCTGCTCGGCATCGTCCTTGGCATCGCCGTGCCGGATTTCGCCGTCGGCCTGAAGGTCTTCAGCGACGCCTTCCTCAAACTCATCTCCATGATTGTGGCCCCCATCGTGTTCTGTGTGGTGGTGCATGGCATTGCGGGTGCCGGCGACCTCAAGAAGGTCGGCAGGGTTGGGGTCAAGGCGCTGATCTATTTCGAGGCCATGACCACGCTGGCGCTCGTTGTCGGCCTGGTGCTGGCCTATCTGTTCGGCCCGGGCCACGGCATGAACATCAATCCGGCCTCGCTCGACGGCAAGGCACTCACGACGGTCGCAGACAACGCTCACAAGCTGCAGGGCGGCGGCATCGGTAATTTCCTGCTCAACATCATTCCGACCACCTCGTTCGACGCTCTGGCGCGCAACGACGTCCTGCAGGTGCTGTTCTTCGCCATCCTGTTCGGCACCAGCCTGGCGCTGGTCGGTGGCGAGAAGGGCGAGCGGATTTCGAGCTTCATCGAAGCCGTATCGACCGTTCTGTTCCGCGCCATGGGACTGATCGTTCGCCTCGCCCCGATCGGCGTGCTCGGCGCCGTCGCCTATACGGTCGGACGCTACGGTGTCGGATCACTGAAGCAACTCGTCTCGCTGGTGGTGCTGTTCTACGTCTCGGTCGCGATCTTCGTCTTCGGCGTGCTTGGCGGTGTGATGGCACTGGCCGGGCTGAACATCATCAAATTCCTGAACTACCTGCGCGAGGAACTCACCATCGTGCTCGCCACCGCGTCCTCGGATGCAGTGCTGCCCCAGGTCATGCGCAAACTCGAACGGCTCGGCGTCAAGGACAACGTGGTCGGCCTCGTGATCCCGACCGGATACTCGTTCAACCTCGATGCATTCTCGATCTATCTGACGCTGGCCGTCGTGTTCATCGCGCAGGCCACGAATACACCGCTGTCCTTCGGCGACCTCATGCTGGTGCTGGGCGTCTCGCTGGTGACGTCGAAGGGCGCCCACGGCGTACCGGGCTCAGCAATCGTGATCCTTGCCGCGACGCTGAATGCCGTGCCGAGCATTCCCGCCATCGGTCTCGTGCTGGTGCTGTCGGTAGACTGGTTCATCGGCATGGCCCGCGCGCTCGGAAACCTGATCGGCAACTGCGTTGCCACCGTCGTGGTCGGCGCATGGGAAGGCGATCTCGACCATGCCAAGGCGAAGCGTGTGTTGGATGGCGAAGAGCTCGTGGACGTGACGGCCGGCTAATTGCCTTCGAGGCAAAAAAGAAGCGGCCCGAAGGCCGCTTCTCGGTGTCAGAACGAATGCTTCAACCCTACGCCGGCGTGAGGATCGCGCGGCCGACCAGCTTGCCGTCTTTCAGATCGTTCAGCGCCGCATTGGCCTTTGCAAGCGGCATCGGGCTCGTCGGGATCGGCTGCACCTTCTTGGTGCGCACCAGCTCCAGCAGTTCCTTGGTCTCGCGGAGATTGCCGACATAGCTGCCCTGGATGGTGAGTGCCTTCATGGCGATCAGAGGCAGCGCCCAGGTGGCGCCGCCACCGAACAGGCCGACCATGATCAGCTTGCCGCCCTTGGAGAGCACGTCAAAGCCGAGCTGCGTCGTCGACGGAGTGCCGACCAGATCGATCACCGACAGGATCGGCTGACCGGCGGCCTTGGCAAGCTGCTCAAGCGCGTCGGGCGCATTGCCGTCCACGGCCGCCAGAGCGCCGGCCTTGATCGCCGCCTCGCGCTTTCGCGCATCGATATCGACAACGATGGCGCCCTTGCCGCCCATCGCCTTCAACAGTTCAAGCGCCATCAGGCCGAGGCCGCCAGCGCCGAAGATCACGATCGGATTGCCGAGATCGCTCTCGATCTTCTTCAGCGCGCTATAGGTCGTGACGCCCGAGCAGGCGTAAGGCGCGGCGATGACCGGATCCATGCCCTTGAGGTCGATCAGGTAGCGCGGATGCGGCACCAAAAGGTGATCGGAGTAACCACCGTCGCAATGTACGCCGAGGCAGCGCGGCGCGAGGCAGAGATTCTCGTCACCGGCGAGACAGACCGCACATTTGCCGCAGCCGATCCACGGATAGGCCAGCGCGATATCGCCGATCTTGACGCCGCCGGCTTCCTGCTGCGCATCCGGACCGAAGGCAATGACTTCGCCGACGGTCTCGTGACCCATGGTGCGCGGCAGCGTGATGCCGCGATCCTTCAGCGACAGCTTCTTGCGGCCATGACCGAGTTCATAGCCGCCTTCCCAGATGTGCAGGTCGCTATGGCAGACGCCAGCAGCCTTCACGCGGATCAGCACCTGCGTGCCGGTCGGCTGCGGGGTCTGCTCGTCGACCTCGCCAAGCGGTTCGTTGAATTCGAGAACCTTGAAGCTCTTCATTGTGTTTTCTCTCCCGGTTGAAGTTTCTTGTTATCCGCAGGATGGGTAGAGCGAAGCGAAACCCATCGCATAGAACCCGATCATGATGGGTTTCGCGACGACGCTCTACCCATCCTGCAGGGTCTCAGCCATGCGTTGCGCTTGCGCTCCTGATTGCTTCCCAAACCTTGATGGGCGACAGCGGCGTATTGAGCTGCGTGATGCCCAGTGGTTGCAGAGCATCCAGCACGCCATTGACGATGCAGGGCGGACCACCGATCGCGCCGGATTCTCCGCAGCCCTTCGAGCCGATCGGGTTGGTGACGCAGGGTGCCGAACCATCCAATGTCACTGACAGAGGTGGCAGGTCACCCGCGCGCGGAATGCAGTAATCCTGATAGCTGGCGGTGATGAGCTGGCCATCCTCGTCGTAATGAACGTTCTCGAACAGCGCTTGGCCGATGCCCTGCGCCACGCCGCCGTGGATCTGGCCGGTCACCAGCATCGGATTCACCGCCACGCCGACATCGTCGACCGTGGTGTAGCGAACGACATTGGTGATGCCGGTCTCCGGATCGATCTCGACCTCGCAGATATGCGTTCCGTTCGGCCAGGTCGGGCCGTCCGCCACGCCGGTCGACTCGACGCTGAGCTGTTCGCCGTCTTCGGCTTTCGCGATTTCGAACAGGCCAACGCGCTTGTCGGTGCCGACGACGGTGAGGAAGCCTGCGGAATACTCGATGTCCTCCACCGAAGCTTCCAGCATGTTGGCCGCTTTCTCACGCGCCTTGGCGATCATATCGGCCGCCGACACCACCGCGGCAGTACCGCCAACGAACAGCGAACGCGAACCGACACTGCCCATGCCGACAATCACATCGGTATCGCCCTGGATCACATCGATCTTGTCGATGCCGATGCCGAGCGCTTCAGAGACGAGCTGCGAATAGGCGGTCTGCAGGCCCTGCCCCATTGCCATGGTGCCGGAATGCAGGATGACGCGGCCATTGGCCGTGGCGCGCAGGCGAACCTTCTCGGTGGTGCCCGGACCGCCGGTCCATTCGATGTAGCTGGTGAGCCCGCGGCCGTAGAGCAGGCCTTTCTTCTTCGCCGCCTTCTTGCGCGCGGCGAAGCCGTCCCAATCCGACAATTCGGTGGCGCGGTCGAGCATGTGCGCGAAGGCGCCGCTGTCATAGGTCTGACCGACGGCGTTCTTGTAAGGAAACTGCGTCGGCTTGATGTAATTCACCTTGCGGATGGCGCGCGGATCCATGCCCATCTGCCGTGCGGCGGCATCCATCAGACGCTCGATGATGAAAACGGCTTCCGGACGTCCGGCACCGCGATAGGCGCCCACCGGCGCGGTGTTCGTGATGACCGCCTTGATATCGTAATGCACGTTCTGCAGGTCGTAGACGCCGGTCTGCACGAATGGTCCCAACACCAACGGAATGATGACAGCGGTGGCCGACATATAGGCACCGGTGCCGCCGATCGAACGGACGCGATAGGCCAAGATCCGACCCTTGGCATCGAGCGCGAGTTCTGCCGTCGACGTCAGATCGCGACCATGAGTCCCGCCAACGAATTCGTCGGTGCGATCTCCGCGCCAGCGGATCGTCTTGTTCAGCTTCACGGCTACATAGGCGACGACGCCGTCTTCCGGATACAGGCTCGTCTTCTGGCCGAAACCGCCGCCGATATCGCCCACCACCACGCGGATCGATTCCTTCGGACGCTTGAGCACCGCGTCGGCAAGGATATCGCGGGTCGATGCCGGGGTCTGCGACTGCACGTACAGTGTCAGCTTGCCGGACTTCTTGTCGACTTCAGCGATGGTCGAGCGCGGCTCCATGGCCGATGGCACGAGACGCTGACTCACGATATCCAGCGACACCGTATGCTTGGCAGCGGCAAAAGCAGCCTCCACCTTGGCAGGATCGCCATAGCTGGTGGCCGCGACAATATTGTCCGGTGCATCCGGCCAGACCACGGCCGCACCGGGCTTCATCGCCTCGACGGGATCGACCACCGCAGGCAGGACGTCATAGCTGATGTCGATCGCCTCGGCCGCGAGCTGGGCAGCAGCGCGCGACGTGGCGACGATTGCCGCCACCGCTTCGCCAGCGAACCGCACGACTTCATGCGCGAGCAGCCGGCGCGGCGGAAAGGTCGCCGCCGAGCCGTCGGGACGCTTGAAGATCGGCAGCGTCGGCAGCGTGCCGACATCGTCGGCCACGAGATCCGCGCCGGTATAGATCGCCTCGACACCGGGCATCGCCTTCGCGGCGGTGACGTCGATGGCGGTGATCTTCGCATGGGCATGCGGCGAGCGCAGCAGATGCAGCCACAGCGCGCCGTCTTCCGGCTTGTCGTCGATGAATTTGCCCTGCCCGGTGAGAAGTCTTTGATCTTCAAGGCGCTTGGGAGAAAGACCGGCGCCGAAGCGCAGATTGCCGGGCAGAATGTTCATCAGACGTCCTTCAATGGCGAGCCTTACGGGCGGGCTGTATGGTTTCTAGCCCAGAAAGACCGCGTGAGCCAACAGGCCAGCCGCACAAGGCTGAGCGACAGAATGTGCATGAGCGCTGCTCGTTTGCGCGTCTGGCGGCAACGATATCGATCAGCCGACATCCCGCAAAACGGCTTCGATCACCTTGCGCTCGTCGGCGGTCAAAGCCGGCTGCGGCGCCACGGGGTCGCCGACCTCGTAGCCCTGGATCGCGAGGCCCGTCTTGATGCAGGCCGCCAGATTATAGCGCGCAAAGGCCTCGTTGAGCCGCCACATCCGCCGTTGCAGGACCATGGCCTCGTCCCAGCGATGCGCCTTGCAGAGATTGTAGAGTTCGACGCTCTGCTTCGGCACGACGCAGGCCGGGCCTGCCATCCAGCCGACGCCACCGATCAGCATGACGGCTGACGGAATATGCGCCGAGGCGGCAAACACTTTCAGTCTGTCGCCGCAGCGGTTGATGATCGACAACAGCCGGCCGGTATTGGTGGAGGCATCCTTGATATACTGAATGCGCGGATGTTCAGCGAGCCGCGCCACGACGTCGAGTGTCAGATCCGAACGCTGGAATTGCGGATTGGTGTAGATCACCACGGGAATATCGACGGCATCCGCGATGGCGCGGAAATAGGATTCGATCTGCGCATCCTTGAGCGGGAAATACGCTTCGAGAATGGCCAGGATGCCGTTAGCACCGAGCTTCTGATACGACTTAGCCTGCGCCACCGCATCGACCGTCGAGGTCGAGGCCACTCCCGCCACCACCGGCACGCGCCCGCCTGCCGCATCGATCGTGGCCTGCACCACCGTCCTGCGCTGCTCGCGATTGAGATAGGCGAATTCGCCGGTCGAGCCGAGCGGCGTCAGACCATGCACGCCCGCGCCGATGAGATCGCCGCACAGGCGGCCCAGCACATCGGTGCGGATACGCCCCTCGTCGTCAGCCGGCGAGACGAGATAGGGAAACACGCCGTGAAAATCTGCCATCGCATCAGGCCTTCAGCTTGAAATTCTCGATCACGCGCAACAACACGCGCGCGCCGACCTCGACATCCGCATCGTCCACATGCTCCGCAGGATTGTGGCTGATGCCGCCGCGACAGCGTACGAACAGCATCGCCACATCGGTAATATCGGTCATCGCCATGCCGTCATGGCCGGCACCGCTCGGGAGCTCGAACGCGCGATAACCCTCGGCAGTAATTGCATCGGCGATCTGCTTCTGCAGCCAGGGCGCACAAGGCACCGTGCGATTCTCATGGGTGATGTTGATCTGCAGATCGAGCTTGCGCGCTTTGGCGATCGACTCGATCTCGCGCACCATGTCGGTGATGGCGAGCTTGCGATAGGAATCCTTCGGCGATCGGATATCCATGGTGAACGATACCAGCCCGGGAATGACATTGGTCGCGCCCGGCATTGCATTGATATAGCCGACGGTGCCGACAAGCCCGCCGCGATCCGACTGGCAAAACTCCTCGATCGCAACGATACATTCGGCGGCGCCCACCAGTGCATCGCGCCGCATCGCCATGGGTACCGTGCCGGCATGACCGGCCATGCCGTGCAATTCGACAGCGAGACGCGTCGCACCCGAAATGGCAGTCACGACCCCCACCGGCAGCTTCTGTGCTTCGAGCACGGGGCCCTGCTCGATATGCAATTCGAGATAGGCCAGCAATTCGCCAGGCGCGCGCGCTGCGGCGCCGACGTGATCGGGATCGAGGCCGAAGGTGATCATCGCCTCGCGCATCGAGATACCCGCTTTGTCGCGGCCGCCGAGCACACTCTCGACAAAAGTCCCGGCCACCGCGCGGCTGCCGAGCAGCGTCGAGGCGAAGCGCACGCCCTCCTCGTCAGCGAAGGCGGCGATCTCGATGGCGAAGGGCAAACGAAGGCCACGGCGGTTGAGGTCGCCGACGCAGGAAATCGCCGTGATGATCCCGAGCGGTCCGTCCCAGCGGCCTGCATCGCGCACGGTGTCGTAATGGGAGCCGAGCATCAGGCACGGCAGACCGGGCTGGTCGCCTTCATAGCGTCCGCAGACATTGCCGATCGCATCGATGCGCGCCCGCATACCGGCTGCCTGCATCCAGCCGATGATCAGTTCGGCGGCCGCACGATGTTCCGGTGTAAGGAATATTCGCGTGATGTTGTCCGGCACTTCCGAAATAGCAGCCAGCGCATTGATGCGTTCGACGATCTCGCCGCCGAGCGATTGGCCGGAAGCTCCGACGACTTTCTCTTCCATCGCAATCATGCTTCTTTGTTCAGACCACAGGCCCGGCTGGGACTTGAATGATCCAGGTCGTAAATATTAGTGCGGCCAGCGGGCCAAAGCGAATCCGCGCTTGGCCTCGCGGGAAGCTAGCAGATTTTGACGCCCGGACGACAGGAGCCCCCTGATGCCAAAGCAAGACTCGTCGAGTAGGGATGAGGCCCTTCTCAGGCTTTCTTTCGACGCTGCACGCAAAGCCATGGAGCGCGGCAACCATCCGTTCGGCGCGATCCTGGTCGATGCACACGGCAAGGTCCTGATGGAAGCCGGTAACGCCTTCATGCCCTCTCATGACGGCACCGCCCATGCAGAGCGGCTGCTGTGCAGCGAAGCCTCGATTGCCTATGACGAGACCGAGCTGAAGACCTTCACGCTGTATTCGTCGGCAGAACCCTGCGCCATGTGCGCCGGCGCGATCTATTGGGTTGGCATTGGACGGCTGGTTTATGGGCTCGGCGAAGCCAGACTCAAGGCGATCACCGGCGACCATCCGGAAAATCCCACACTGGATCTGCCTTGCCGCGACGTGTTTGCAGCAGGACAGAAGAACATCGAGGTCGTCGGACCACTGCTGGAAGACGAGGCAGCTGCTCAGCATGAGGGGTTCTGGGCGCAGCTGCGCTAGTGGCACGCTCGGAGGATCCTGCAAAAAGCTGATGGCGCCGCGAGGACATCGCGACGCCATCAGCCTGGAGATTGGCCTTGGAGAATTAGCCCCCGGATGTCAGCTCAGATCAGAACTTGACGGTGACGCCGGAATAGAGCGAGTCCTCGCGGCACGATCCGGGCGCAAACGTGGTGCACGGCAGGCTGGCATTCTCATCCAAGCCGAACTTGTTCCGCCAGAGCCGATAGGCCACCCACACGTCGACATTGTGAGTGTATTTCGGTCCCCAGATCGCCTTGCTGGCGTCGAAGGTCAGACGGATCGGTTCGGCGTTGATCTCCATCTTGGTGGCCGTGCCGATAATCTGGCCGTTCTCCGAACCTTTCGGCCCGTAGAAGCCGGCCCGGCCGCTGATCGCGAAATAGTCCATGCTCGGGGGTAGGAAGCCGAGATCCATGTAGTAATTGAGTTCAACGGCCCAGGTCGGGTTGAACTGGCGGTTGCCGTCGATGTTGCACGAGACGCCCGGGATTTGACCGGGAGCGCCGGCGTAACCGCACTGCGTAAAGGTGCTGCGGTTGGCGAACTCGTAATAGAACAACGGATTGACGTTGAAGAAGCCCTTGTAAGGCAGGTCGAAAGCGAATTGCAGACCGGTCACGACGTCGCGCTTGGATGCCGAGAAGAACCGGTTTTCCGTGCTGCCGTCGGCGCCGATGACGAACGACACGTTGCGCAGCGGCCCCATCGAGAAGGCCTTGGTGTTGAAGACCTCGTTGAAGCCGATCGTGCTACGGATCAGGCCGTAGATTTCTGTTGCGCCTTCGCAGCCCGTGATCGGACGCAGCGGATCGGCGCACGGATTAGCCGGGCTGCTCTTGCCCGCCTTCTCTAGGCCGATGTTGAAGAAGTTGGTGCCGTAGGTCCACACGTCGAAGTGGGTGAAGGCGAAGACCTGCTTGGTAGTCTTGGCGGTGACGCCGGGATCGACCGCCCCCCACTGATAGGCATAGGTGAAACGGTTATCGATCAGCAGGAAGAACGGCAGATCCGGGATCGGCTTTGCCTTGACCGGCATGGCCGCCATGTCGGCGGCGCCTGCCGAGCCTGTCGGCACCATGGCTGTTAGCGACAGCAACGTCGCGGCTGCAATTGCTCGGAAACGATTGGCCATTGGAATTACCCCCACCTGTTGACAATGATTGCGTGCCTCTCGCGAGAGAGTTGTTGCAATCAGTCCGGGTGAGAAGCCTCAACTTTTTCCAATAGTTGCCACGGATTTCATCAGGGATGCCCAGTGAAATCAGTATTTTATGCTTGAAGCATCGTGTTTTCGGGATGGTGAAATGACACCATGCGAGCGCGTGTAAGACACGCGCTTAGAGACTGTAAAGATTGGTATTTTGCGACGTTCTGTCGCAGGTTTCCGAACGAAGCTCCGATGGTGAATTCACACTGTGATTCCGTGTTTGCACCGCAAGAAAATCACTGCCCAACTTCTCAACACACGAGAAAATCCGGATCTCGAATTCGTTGCACATGTACCAGAACTGCAACACTTCAGACCAAGTATACAATGCGAAAGTCGAATAAACGTCATTCAATCAATGGAAATACCGAGCCTCACTCGATTGCGTCGACAGGAATCGCCCAAGAAAGCGATCCAGTCCAAAAATAAGGCAGACGCTGGCGCTTATTCGAGATTTACGCTGCATTCCAATCCGGCACACACTTGCCGCAAACATCCTTTCACGCGTGAGTAGCGAATGTTGGATTCGGGATCGGGACGCGCGCGTTCGGGGACAGTGCTTCTGCAGACCATCGGTCTGACCAAGCGCTACGGCAGCTTTCTTGCCAATGACGCCATCGACATCGCGATCCGTCCGCAGGAAATCCATGCGCTGCTCGGCGAGAACGGCGCCGGCAAATCCACACTCGTCAAAACCATCTACGGCCTGATCCAGCCAAGCGAAGGCGAGATGCTCTGGCAGGGCGAGAAGATGGTATTGGCCGGTCCGCATGATGCGCGCGCACGCGGCATCGGCATGGTGTTCCAGCATTTCTCGCTGTTCGACAATCTGACCGTCGCCGAGAACGTCGCGCTTGGTCTCGACGGCAAGGAATCGTTCAAGGCGATGTCGGCGCGGCTCGAACAGGTGTCACAGCAATATGGCCTGCCGCTCGATCCCAAGCGCGAGGTCTGGCAACTCTCGGTCGGCGAACGTCAGCGCATCGAGATCGTGCGCGTGCTGATGCAGAATCCGAAATTCCTGATCCTCGACGAGCCCACCGCCGTGCTGACGCCGCAGGAGGCCGATCAGCTCTTCGTCGTGCTGGAGCGCCTGAAGTCGGAAGGCCGCGCGATCCTTTACATCAGCCACAAGCTCGACGAGGTGAAGCGGCTCTGCGACACCGCCACCATCCTGCGTGGCGGCAAGAAGATCTCGACCTGCCTGCCGCGCGAAGAAACTGCGGCATCACTGGCGCGCATGATGGTCGGCACCGAGATCAAGCAGGTGAAAGCCGCCGCCAACAGGCAAACCACGGTGCCGCGGCTCGTGGTCAACGATCTCAGCCTCACATCCGACGAACCACATGGCGTACATCTGAAAAACATCTCGCTGGAGCTGAAGGGCGGCGAGATCCTGGGGATCGCCGGCGTCGCTGGCAACGGCCAGGACGAGTTCTTCGCGGCGCTCTCCGGCGAGCGTCTCGCCAAGGATCCCGGCACCATCGTCATCGACGGTCACGCCGCCGGACATCTGTCGATCACCGCGCGCCGCAAGCTCGGCGCGGCCTTCGTGCCCGAGGAACGCCTCGGTCACGGCACCGCGCCGCGCATGAGATTGTCGGAAAACGCGCTGCTCACAGGCCATGCCGCATCGGGCATGGTGCACAACGGTTTCATCAATACGGCGGCGACGCTCGCGACCGTCGATCGCGCCACAGAGAGTTTCGACGTGCGCAAGGCCAAGCGCGATCCAGAAGCTGCGAGCCTCTCCGGCGGCAACCTGCAGAAATTCATCGTCGGCCGCGAGATTCTGCGCAATCCCATCGTGCTCGTGGTCAGCCAGCCGACATGGGGCGTCGATGCCGGCGCCGCCGCCGTCATTCGTCAGGCGTTGCTCGATCTTGCAGCTGCAGGCGCGGCCATCCTCGTCACCAGCCAGGACCTTGACGAACTCGCTGACATCGCCGACCGCATCGCTGTGATGTTCCACGGTCGTCTGTCCGAGCCGTTAATGACGGCGGATGCCGACAGGGAAACGCTGGGCCTGTTGATGGGCGGCAGCGCACTCACGCCAAAGGACGTGCCCGATGCAGTTGGTGCTTGAGAAGCGCGCGGAGCGATCGACCATCATCGCGCTGGTATCGCCTGTTATCGCCATCGGGCTGACCATCGTGACCATGAGCATCCTGTTCATGATCATCGGCAAGAATCCGATCGCGGCGCTCAACGTCTATTTCATCGTGCCGCTGACAGACGCCTATTCGCTGCAGGAGCTCGCGGTGAAAGCCGCGCCGCTGGTGATGATCGCCATCGGCCTCTCGCTTTGTTATCTCGCTAATGTCTGGAACATCGGCGCCGAGGGACAGTTCCTCGTCGGTGCCGTGGCGGGCAGTTGGCTTGCGGTGAAGACCAACGGCACCGATGCCGGCGTCTGGGTCTTGCCGGCGATGCTGCTGCTCGGTGCCATCGCGGGCGCGCTCTATGCGTTGATCCCGGCCTTCTGCAAGGTGCGCTTCGGCGCCAGTGAAATTCTGGTCAGCCTGATGCTGGTCTATGTGGCCGACCTGCTGCTGGACTATCTCGTCCGCGGCCCGTGGCGCGATCCCAAAGGGTTCAACTTCCCGACCACGGCCGAATTCGATCCGGTCGCCACCGTGCCCCTGCTGTTCGAGGGTGGACGGCTGCATCTCGGCGCGGTCATCGCGCTGGTGATCGTTGTTGCCGCTGCTGTCCTGCTCGGCCGCACTATCAAGGGTTTTGAAATTCGTGTGGTTGGCGCAGCGCCCCGCGCGGCGCGCTTCGGCGGCTTCTCGTCGAACCAGCTGGTGCTGCTAACTTTCGCGATATCCGGCGCGCTGGCCGGCCTTGCGGGGATCATCGAGGTCGCCGGCCCCGTCGGTCATCTGCAGCCCGGCATCTCGCCCGGCTATGGCTTCACCGCGATCATCGTTGCATTTCTCGGACGGCTCAACCCGGTTGGAATACTAATTGCAGGGCTTTTCCTGGCGCTGACATTTATCGGCGGGGAGCAAGCGCAGATCGCCATGAAGATCCCACTCGATATCACCAAGGTGTTTCAGGGTATCCTGCTGTTCTATGTGCTCGCCTGCGACAGCCTGATCCTGTACCGGATCAAGCTCATCATGCCGCAGCGGAAGGTCGCCGATGGAGCTGCTTGAAGCTATCATCCTTGCCGTACTCGCGGCGTCGACACCGCTGCTGCTCGCCGCCTCCGGCGAGCTACTGGTGGAGCGCGCCGGCGTGCTCAATCTCGGCGTCGAAGGCATGATGATCGTCGGTGCCGCCTGCGGCTTTGCCGGCGCCTGGGCCACCGGCTCGACGTTCATCGGCGCGCTGTGTGGCATTCTCGCGGGCGTTGCGCTCTCATTGGTATTTGCACTGATGACGCTTGGTCTTGCTGTCAACCAGGTCGCCACGGGTCTCGCGCTCACAATCCTGGGCATCGGCGTGTCCGGCCTGATCGGAGCCGGCTTCGTCGGTGAGCGTATCGCCACCGCGCCGCGGCTGTACATTCCCGGCCTGACCACGCTCCCCTTCGTCGGCAAGATCCTGTTCGGCGAAGACGCCTTCGTCTATGTCTCGATCGCGCTGGTCGTCGCGATTTGGTACTTCCTCTATCGCACCCGGGCGGGGCTGGTCCTCCGCGCCATCGGCGACAATCACGTCTCCGCCCATGCGCTCGGTTATCCTGTGCTCAAGATCCGCATGTTCGCCGTGATGTTCGGCGGCGGCTGCGCAGGCCTCGCCGGCGCCTATCTGCCGCTGGCCTATACGCCCTTCTTCGTCCCCGGCATGACTGCCGGCCGTGGCTGGATCGCGCTGGCGCTGGTGGTATTCGCCTCTTGGCTGCCGGGGCGCCTCGTGATCGGCGCTTATCTGTTCGGCGCGGTCTCGATCTTGCAACTGCATGCGCAAGGCTGGGGCGTCGGCGTGCCCTCGCAACTGATGTCCGCACTGCCCTATCTCGCAACCGTCGTCGTGCTGGTGCTGATCTCGCGTACCCGCAGCGGCGGCTCCACGGCGCCGGCCGCATTGGGCACGGTATTCGTGCCCGACCGCTAAAGACATTCTCGCAAGACTATCTCGCAAACAGGAGACGCGTATGAACAGGAAAGCACTTGCAGCCGCCGCCCTACTGCTGGCCACCGGCCTCGGATTGGGTGCAGCCGTCGCCGCCGACAAGCTGAAAGTCGGCTTCGTCTATATCGGCCCGGTCGGAGATTTCGGCTGGACCTATCAGCACGAAGTCGGCCGCCAGATGCTCGTCAAGGAATTCGGCGACAAGATCGAGACCACCTATCTCGAAAATGTCAGTGAGGGTCCGGACTCCGAGCGCTCCATCGAACAGCTCGCGCGCGCCGGCAACCAGCTCATCTTCACCACGTCGTTCGGCTATATGGATCCGACGCTGAAAGTCGCCAAGCGCAATCCCAAGGTGATGTTCGAACACGCCACCGGCTTCAAGCGCGACAAGAACATGTCGAGCTATTCCGGCCGGTTCTTTGAAGGCCGCTACATCCAGGGCCTGATCGCCGCCAAGATGTCGAAGAAGGGCGTGCTGGGCTATATCGGCTCGTTCCCGATCCCGGAAGTCATCTCGGGCATCAATGCGACCATGCTCGCCGCGCAGAAGATCAATCCGGATATCAAGATCAAGATCATCTGGGTCAACACCTGGTTCGATCCCGGCAAGGAAGCCGATGCCGCCAAGGCGCTGCTCGATCAGGGCGCCGACGTGATCATGCAGCACACGGACTCGCCGGCGGCCATGCAGGTCGCCTCCGAACGCGGCGCGCTCGCCTTCGGCCAGGACTCCGACATGATCAAGTTCGGCCCGAAGACGCAGCTCACCGCGGTCACCAACAACTGGGGTCCGTATTACGTCGAACGCGTCAAGGCGGCACTCGATGGCACCTGGAAGTCGGAAGACACCTGGGCCGGCCTGAAAGAGAAGATGGTCGTGATGGCGCCCTATACCAACATGCCGGATGACGTGAAGAAGATGGCCATGGACACCGAAGCCGCCATCATCGCCGGCACGCTTAAGCCGTTCAAATGCCCGATCATGGGACAAGACGGCAAGGAAGTGGAATGCAAGGGCGGCGACGCGCTCGACCCCGGCCAGGTGCTCGGCATGAACTTCTATGTGAAGGGTATCGACGACAAGATCCCGGGGAAGTGAGGCGCTACTGTTCTTTCCCCTCCCCCCTTGTGGGGGAGGGTGGATCGAACGCACGAAGTGCGTTCGAGACGGGAGAGGGGTAGCGTCAGAGCTCCGTCGCTTCCCCTCTCCCGCCTTCGCTTCGCTCAGGCACCCTCTCCCACTGCGCGAAGCTTCGCTTCGCTGGAGGAGAGGGGAAGAAAGTAAGCACTACCCCGCCTGCATCGCCTTCGCCGCCGCGCTATGCCGGCGGATCAGATCGCCGACATCCAGCCCCGGGATCGCACCGTCGATCACACGCCATGCGCCGCCCACCATCACGCGGTCCGCACGATGCGCACCGCACAGCACCAGCGCCGCCAGCGGATCGCCATGGCCGGAGAAGCGCAGCTCGTCGAGCTTGAACAGCGCCAGATCCGCCATCTTGCCGACCGCGATCTCGCCGAGCTCCGGCCGCCCAACGCACGCTGCTGAACCCTTCGTCGCCCAGCGCAGCGCATCCTTGTGGCTGACACGCCCAACGCCATAGCGCGCCCGCTGCAGCAAAAACGCCGCACGCACTTCCTGCATCAAATTCGATCCGTCATTCGATGCCGAACCATCGACACCGAGGCCTATACCGACGCCCGCGTCTTCCATCTCGCAGACCGGGCAGCAGCCAGAAGCCAATAGCTGATTGCTGCAGGAGCAATGACTGATGGTGGTCCCGGCCTTGCCGAGCCGCAGCATTTCCGCCCCGTTGAAATGAATGCCATGCGCCAGCCAGGTGCGTTTGTTCAGCCAGCCGGTCTGCTCCAGATAATCCAGCGGACGGCAGCCATAGATCTCCTCGCAATAGCGGTTCTCGTCCTCGGTCTCGCCGAGATGCGTATGCAGGCGGACATCGAGCTTGTCCGCAAGCGCCGCGGTGCTTGCCATCAGCGACGTCGTTACCGAGAAAGGCGAACACGGCGCCAGCGCGATCTGCACCATCGCGTCTTCGCCGCGCTGGTGGAATGTCGCCACCACGCGCTCGCTATCAGCCAGGATCGTGTCCTCGTCCTGCACCACACTGTCCGGGGGCAAACCGCCGTCTTTCACCGAGCGGTTCATCGATCCCCGCGTCAGCAGCACGCGCATGCCGAGCCGCTGCGCCACCGCGACCTCGATATCGACAGACTGTTCGAGGCCGGCCGGAAACACATAGTGGTGATCGGTGGTCGTGGTGCAGCCCGACAGCAACAATTCCGACATCGCCACGCTGACGCCAAGATGGAGATTCTCGGGCGTCAGCCGCGCCCAGACCGGATAGAGCGCCTGCAGCCAGGGAAACAGCTCGCGATCCAGCGCCGCTGGCAAGGCGCGCGTGAGCGTCTGATAGAAATGATGGTGCGTATTGATCAGCCCCGGCAGCACCACATGGGCGCCGGCGTCATAGACCACGACGTCCGCCGTTGTCGGCTGGCCGCCAGCCGGCACCAATTCGACAATCCGGCCATTCCTGACGACAATGCCGCGCTCGGCACCCTCGGCGAAAATGCCGAGGGGATCCTTGATCCATGTGGCCTGCGTTTCCGACATAGCTCATCTCCTTCGGTCATGGACCCGACCTTGCAATTCAGGGACCAGCCACGAATACTTCAATTTGTTCTGCAATTGTCGGCGACTTGGCGTCGGTCTTGCAAGGTTCACAATGATACTTCAAGGGGTCATTGCCGAGTGAAAGCATAACCGCCCTATGGATTTGAATACGGTCACGTTCGTTGCCCGCCCCACGACGCGGGAACAGCTACCGACATGGACTGCCGGGGATGCATGGCTCGCCGGGGGCACCTGGCTTTTCTCCGAACCACAGACCCACCTGACGCGGCTGATCGACCTCACCGATCTCAAATGGCCGGCCCTCACCGTCACCGACAACGAATTGCAGATCGCTGCGACCTGCACAGTCGCACAGCTCGACGCGCTGCCCTGCCCTCCTGACTGGATCGCGTCGCCGCTCATCAATCAATGTTGCCGCGCCTTCCTCGCCTCCTTCAAGATCTGGAAGACGGCAACGGTCGGCGGCAATCTCTGCATGTCGCTACCGGCGGGCCCGATGATCGCGCTCACCGCCGCGCTCGATGGGGTCTGCACGATCTGGAAGGCGGATGGCAGCGTAGACACGATCGACGTGGTGGACTTCGTCACCGGCGATCAAAGCAATGTGCTGATGCCGGGTGATCTCCTGCGCAGCATTGCCATTCCGCTTGCAGCCTTCAAACGACGCTCTGCATTCAGGCAGATCTCGCTGACGCCGGTCGGGCGATCGGCTGCGCTGTTGATAGGAAGTCTTGATGAGGATGGCTTGCGGCTGACGATCACGGCTTCGACGAAGCGTCCTGTTCGTATCGCGCTCCCAACACTTCCCGATACCGACACGCTCGAAGAAGCGATCCTCGACCGGATTCCGGACAACCTCTATCACGATGACGTTCACGGCAAGCCGGCCTGGCGCAAGCAGATGACGCTGCGGCTCGCAGAAGAGATCCGCGCCGAGCTGCAGGGCTTCAAGCCATGAGTTTCGAGATCAACGGCCACAGCTTTTCGCAGAAGCCGCAAGCCGGCCAATGCCTGCGCACCTTCCTGCGCGAGCTCGGCCATTTCGGCGTCAAGAAAGGCTGCGACGCCGGCGACTGCGGTGCCTGCACGGTGCTGCTCGATGGCGAGCCCGTGCATAGCTGCATCATTCCGGCTTTTCGTGCCGACGGCCATGCCGTCACCACCATCGAAGGTCTCGCGTCTGAAGGCGGCATCCATCCGATGCAGCAGGCATTTCTCGACGCACAGGGATTCCAGTGCGGCTTCTGCACATCCGGCATGATCGTGACCTGCGCGTCGCTCAATCAGGCACAGCGCGCCGATCTCGGAGCGTCGTTGAAGGGAAATCTGTGTCGCTGCACAGGCTATCGCACGATCGAGGACGCACTCGACGGCAAGTCCAATGTGGAAGAGGCCGAGCCCGGCACCGCCTTCGGCCGCAGCCTGCCCGCCCCCGCTGGTCCCCAGGTGGTGACGGGCAAGGCGCGCTACACATTTGACGTCACCATGGACGACTTGCTGCATATCAAGATGCTGCGCTCGCCGCATCCCCATGCCCGCATCGTATCGATCGATACGTCAGCCGCGCAGGCGATGCCGGGTGTACATGCGGTACTGACACATGCCGATGCGCCGGCCACATTGTTCTCGACGGCGCGCCACGAGATCGATGCAATGGATCCCGAGGATACACGGATCCTCGACGACACCGTGCGCTTCATCGGGCAGAAGGTTGCAGCCGTGGTCGCGGAGAGCGAGGCGATCGCGGAGGAAGCCTGCCGCCGCATCGACATTGTCTATGACATCCTGCCCGCGGTGTTCGATCCCGCTGCCGCCATCGCGCCGGGCGCGCCGGTCATTCATCCCGACAAGACGCCGATCCATCGCGTCAGCGATGCGGCACGCAACGTCATCGCCGAAACACACGGCGAATTCGGCGATGTCGCGGCAGCGCTGGCGTCGTCGGCCGTCACCTATGAGGGCACCTTCACCACGCAACGCGTGCAGCACGGCCATCTCGAGACCCATGGCGGCATGGCCTGGCTCGATGCAGACGGCGTCCTCAATATCCGCTCAAGCACGCAGACGCCGTTCCTGACGCGGCGTGCGCTCGCTCAACTCTATGACCTTCCCTCCGACAAGGTCCGCGTGTTCTGCGAACGCGTCGGCGGCGGGTTCGGCGGCAAGCAGGAAATGTTTGTCGAGGATATTCTGGCGCTGGCCGCGCTCAAGACCGGCCGCCCGGTGAAATGGGAACTGACCCGCGAGGAGCAATTCATTGCCACCTCGACGCGGCATCCGATGCGCGTCACGGTCAAGGCCGGCGCAGACAAACACGGCAAGCTCACCGCGCTGCAGCTCGACGTGCTCTCCAACACCGGCGCCTATGGCAATCATGCGGGCCCGGTGCTGTTTCACGCCTGCGGTGAATCGCTCGGCGTCTATAACTGCGCCAACAAGAAGGTCGATGCCGTAGTCGCATATACCAACACGGTGCCGGCCGGTGCGTTTCGCGGCTACGGCCTGCCGCAAACCCTGTTCGCGGTGGAAGCCGCCATCGACAATCTCGCAGCGCAGCTCGGCATCAGCCCGTATGATTTCCGCCGGCACAACGTCATCAAGCCCGGCGATTCCATGCTGTCGCCCGCCGGCACGCACTACGACGATGTGCTGATCGGTAGTTACGGCCTCGACCAGTGCCTCGATCTTGTCGAGCGCGCGATGCAAGTCGAGACAAAACACGACCTCGATGACGACTGGTTGATCGGCGACGGCATCGCGCTCACCATGATCGACACCGTGCCGCCGCAGGGCCACATCGCCGAAGTTGTCATCGCCAAACGTGACGACGGCGGTTACGATCTCACGGTCGGCACTGCCGAATTCGGCAACGGCACCGCGACGGTGCATCGGCAGATCGCGGCCACGACACTTGGCTGCACTGTCGAGCAGATTCATCTGCGCCAGTCCGATACGCGGAATGGCGGCCACGACACCGGCGCCTATGGCAGCGCCGGCACATTCGTCGCTGGCAAAGCCACCCATGACGCCGCGCAAAAGCTGGTAGCGGCGATACAGGCGGACAGCAACGCACGCAGCGCTACCGGAACTTCGGGCGGCACCCCGCGTTCGGTCGCCTTCAACGTCCAGGGATTTCGCGTCGCGGTGAACAAGGGGACCGGCGCCATCAAGGTTCTCAAAAGCGTGCAGGCTGCGGACGCTGGCGCCGTCGCCAATCCGATGCAGCTCCGCGGCCAGATCGAAGGCGGCGTCGCGCAATCGCTGGGGGCGACGCTCTATGAGGAGATGGTGATCGACGACCGCGGCCGCGTCGTCAATCCGAAATTCCGCGACTATCATCTGCCGTCCTTCGCCGATCTGCCGCGCACCGACGTGTATTTCGCCGACACCTATGATGCGATCGGGCCATTGGGTGCGAAGTCGATGAGCGAAAGCCCGTACAATCCCGTTGCGGCCGCCATGGGCAACGCGCTGTTCGACGCAACGGGGATTCGATTCACGCAAGTGCCGTTCAAGCCGGATCGGATTTTTCCGGAGTTGCAGAGGAAGTTTGGGAAGTAGTCGACGTCAGTAGACGTGTCGTCCCCGCGAAGGCGGGGACCCATAACCACGATCATCAAGGTAAGAGCGGCAGAGCCACGACCACATCGCTTTAAACAGATCCCTGGTGTTTATGGATCCCCGCCCCGCGCACGCCTTCGGCGTGCTAGGCGGGGATGACACCTGAGACGGCAGTGCCCCGCCCCCCACCCGCCGCGAAGGCGCGGCGACCTCTCCCCGCCTAGCGAAGCTTCGCTTCGGGTGGGGGCGGGGAGAGGTTAAGAACGCTCGGCGCTCTTGCCTTCGCCGCGAACTACCCCCGCCCCACCGTGCATTCGATCTGCCCATGCGGCTCGTCCGTGGGCAGGAACACGTCGTTGTTGTTGTCGAGACCAAACGCCGAGAGATTCATCAGGATGTAGTGGATGTTCGGACAGGCCATGCTGATCTCGGAAATCTCCGGCACCGCCGCCAGCACCTTCTCGCCCATGCGATACAGGCTGTTCTGCACGCTCGGACTATAGGTCGTCGCGAATTCCTTCAGCAGCGTGTCCAGAATTGTCTTGTTGGTCGCGGGATAGCTCGCCGGCTTGCCGGACCACTTCCACGACGCGACCATCGATGTCGCGCAGATGCGGTCATTGGTCGGCTGGATCGTGGAATATTTGTCGGTGTAGTAGTTCTCCCAGCCCGACTGGGTCGACTTCATGAAGGTAAAGTTGTCGAGGCCCGAGCTCATGGTCATGCCGTCGCGCGTCGCGACAATCTCGACAGTGGGCTTGCCGTTGCTGTCGAGCAGGAACGCATGCGGATGCAACTCGCCATCGACGGCGAGGCGTGCCCATTTGGTTTCATGCGCGGTGATGCTGACGGAACTGGCCTGCGGATACAGGTCGAGATAGCGCTTCGCCAGCACCTGGCAGAACTCCTCCGTCGACAGCGCAGTATTCTCCCGCGCCACCACATTGACGATGTTCTTAATCGTGTCCGTGGAGGTCGAGGTGGAGTTGTCGGCGTCGGTATAGGCCCGGCCAAAATCGCCTTCCAGCATCGCCTTGATGCTGAGCTGGCTGACATCCTGCTTGTCGCCGTCGCGATGGATCCGCATGATGCGGACACGGCCTTTTCCATATCTGTTCTTGATCAGCGGCACGCGCGACCTCCAGTCCGTGTTGGCGACCAGGGAACCCCGGTCGCCGGGCAATATATTGAGCAATGCTCGCTTCGAGCAACCTTCGTGCCACCGGTCACCACACCACCGGGGCGAAACGGCTTTCAGCGGCGTCTGGCACGAGGTTTGTATCTGACGATCATAATGCCACGATATTTCATCACCTAAGCAAGGGGCTAGATCAATGACAGTGAGCGTCCATCCCGTCGACGAGATGCTGCCGATGCCGCGCCTGCTCGCGCTGGGCCTGCAGCACGTTCTGGTCATGTATGCCGGCGCGGTCGCCGTGCCGCTCATTATCGGCCGCGCCCTGAAGCTGCCACCGCAGGACGTCGCCTTCCTGATCTCCGCCGACCTGTTCGCCTGCGGCCTTGCGACCCTGGTCCAGTGTATCGGCTTTCCCGGCGTCGGCATCCGCCTGCCGGTCATGATGGGCGTCACTTTCGCCTCGGTCGGCCCGATGCTGTCGATGGCCGCCGCCCCGGATATCGGCCTGCTCGGCATCTATGGCTCGGTCATCGCTGCCGGAATCTTCGGCATCGTTGTCGCGCCTTTCATCAGCCGGCTGCTGCCGCTGTTTCCACCGGTGGTCACCGGCACCATCATCATGGTGATCGGCATCTCCCTGATGCGCGTTGGTATCAACTGGGCTGGTGGCGGACTACCCATGTTCACCAAGATGATCGACGGCGTTCCGCACACGTTCCCCAATCCGGCTTACGGCCAGTTGCAGGGGCTCGGCATCGCGCTGTTCGTGCTGGTCGTGATCCTTGCTTTGATCAAATGGGGCACCGGCTTTCTGTCCAACGTCTCGGTGCTGCTCGGCATCATCGCGGGCGCGATCCTTGCCAGCGTGCTCGGCGTGATGCATTTCGACAAGGTCGGCACTGCCGGCTGGGTCGACATCGTGCTGCCGTTCCATTTCGGCATGCCGCAATTCCATCTCGTGCCCATCGTCACCATGTGCATCGTGATGATCGTGGTGATGATCGAGTCCCTCGGCATGTTCCTGGCGCTCGGCGAGATGACCGACAAGAAGGTCGACAGGGAAGCACTGACCAAGGGCCTGCGCGCCGATGGCGTCGGCACGTTCCTCGGCGGCATCTTCAACACCTTCCCCTACACCTCGTTCTCGCAGAATGTCGGGCTTGTCGGCGTCACCGGCGTGCGTTCGCGCTGGGTGACCATTGCCGGCGGCGGCATCATGCTGGTGCTCGGCCTGCTGCCGAAGATGGCCGCTTTGGTGGAATCCGTGCCGCAGGTGGTGCTCGGCGGCGCCGGCCTCGTGATGTTCGGCATGGTCGCAGCGACCGGCGCGCGCATCCTCACCGCAGTCGATTTCAAGACCAACCAGCGCAACCTGTTCGTGGTCGCGATCTCGGTTGGCTTCGGCATGATCCCGCTGGTGTCGCCGAACTTCTTCAAGGCACTGCCGCACGACCTGCATCCGCTGCTGGAGTCGGGCATCCTGCTCTGTGCGCTGGTGGCCGTGATCCTCAACGCGTTCTTCAATGGCGTGAGCAGTGCCGAGACCGCAAAGGCGGAAGCGGCTGGTGTTGCCGCGGCGGCGACGCATTAGTTTGCCTCTTAACCTCTCCCCGCTTGCGGGGAGAGGTCGACGTCCGCATGCGAAGCATGTGGGCGTCGGGTGAGGGGGACTCTCCGCGAACGCCACGGCTCGTGGAGAGTCCCCCTCATCCGTCGTCGCTTCGCGACGCCACCTTCTCCCCGCAAGCGGGGAGAAGGCAAACAGCCGCCTCACTTCACCTTCGGCTCAAGCCCGCTGGCCACGATCACCGGCGCGGCCTGCTTCGAGGACAGAAACGCGATCAGCGCCTTGCCCGCATCAGGCTGCGGCGCATTGCTCGCAAGCCCCGCCGAGAACACGGTGATCTTCTGCAGCTCCGCCGGCAGCGGGCCGACGATCTCGATGCCCTTGACCGGCTTCAATTCGCTGATCTGCTGAAAGCCGATCTCGGCCTCGCCCCTCGCAACGATCTCGCCGACCGGCGTCGCCGGGATCTTGCGCGCCTTGTCTTTCATGGCGTCGGCAATGCCGAGCTTCTCGAACATCTCCTTGCTGACATAGACGCCGCTGGCGCTGTCCGAATAGGCCACGGTCCTGGTCTTCAGCAGCGCCACCTTCAGCGTATCCGCCG
Source organism: Tardiphaga sp. OK245 (assembly GCF_900108575.1). NCBI lineage: Bacteria > Pseudomonadati > Pseudomonadota > Alphaproteobacteria > Hyphomicrobiales > Nitrobacteraceae > Tardiphaga > Tardiphaga sp. OK245. The sequence goes on from NZ_FNWZ01000001.1 coordinate 559,138, forward strand.
AGGACAGGTCCGGCTTCGGCGCGCCCTCCTTCACCGCCACGCCGATCGGCGAATCCGCGAGATCGACGCGGCTGTCGGCGATCACCTTGCCCTTGCTGACGAGATCACCCAACGCATAGCCCACCATGATCAGCACATCGGCCGGCTCGCCCCGCGCCAGCCGCATCGGGATCGCCTGCGGCGTCTCGCCCATCGACGGCCCATAGGCCGTGACAACCGTATTGCCCGTCGCCTTCTCGAATTGCGGCACCAGTTCCTTGTAGGCCGCCGTGAAACCGCCGGAGATCATCACATGGACCTCGGAGGCGAAGGCGCTGGCCGTCGAGGCGACGACGCAGCCGAGCACGAGCAGCGAACGAATGATGTGGCGCATGGTGTCTCTCCCGCTTGACGTCTTTTTTTCTTATCCTCTCCCCGCTTGCGGGGAGAGGTCGACTGGAACGCGCGAAGCGCGTGGAAGTCGGGTGAGGGGGAGCCAGTGTTTTACTCGCTGGCTCCCCCTCATCCGTCGTCGCTTCGCGACGCCACCTTCTCCCCGCAAGCGGGGAGAAGGAAACCTTAGCTCCCGCGATAGGTCCCATAGCTCCACGGCGTCACCAGCAGCGGCACGTGGAGATGGCCTTCGGGTTCATAGACCGAAAAGCGCAGCGGGATCTCGTCGAGGAACGGCGGATCGGACATCGGCACGCCACGCTCCGCAAAATAGCTACCAACCTTGAAGGTCAGTTCATAGCGTCCGATCGGCACCGGCCTGCCGCCGATCAGCGGCACATCGGTGCGGCCGTCGTGATTGGTCAGCGTGCGCGCAATCGCGCGGCTGACGCCGAGCTTCGACAATTCGACAAGCTCGACCGAAATCCCGGCTGCGGGCCGGCCGCTATGGGTATCCAGCACATGGGTCGAGAGCCGGCCATGCACCTGCAGGCGATCCGGCCCGTCGACCAAAAGATCGGTGCGCAATGCCGCGATCTTGCAGATTTCGGCGACCGATGCGGTGACCTCGGCGGCCGGGTCGTTCGGCAACCGCTTCTCGAAATCCGCGAGGATGGAATCCTTGGTGTGGCGGCGAACGCAGACGATGTAAGGGAAGCCGAACTTCGCACGATAGGCATTGTTGACGCGATCGAAGGCGGCATATTCGGCCTCCGACAGCCGGTCGAGCCCAACGCTGTTCTGCTCGGCATTGGATTCCGCCGTCAGGAGATCGCCGCGTTGCGTTTTATCGGCAAGATCTGGATGCGCCTTGATCAGCGCCAGCCGCTGGCCTGCAGCCGCCTCCTCCACCACCTTGCGCATCGCGGCGAACAACTGTTTCACGCCCGCGAAAGGCCGGCTGTCCGCGGCCTTCTCCGCAATCCACGGCGAATATTCGAAGATATTCGCCAGCGCTGCGACGAAATCCGCTTTGCTGCAGGCGTTGAGTTCGTCGAGCGTCTTCTCTGTCATGACAGGGTCTATCCCAATCCTGGTCTATCCGATGGCACGGGCGTCGGCGGCGAGATGTTTCAGATTGGCGTGCCAGTGCTCGGCGATATCAAGACGCGTCGGCACCCAAACGCGCTCGTGGCTCGCGATGTAATCGAGGAACCGCATCAGCGACGCCGCACGTCCGGGCCGCCCGACGACGCGGCAATGTAGGCCCACGGTCATCATCTTCGGCGACGTCGCGCCTTCGGCATACAGCACATCGAACGAATCCTTCAGGTAGGTGAAGAACTCGTCACCGCCACCAAAGCCCTGCGGGTTGACGAAGCGCATGTCATTGGCATCGAGCGTATAGGGAATGATGAGCTGCGGTTCGCTGGGCCCCTTGATCCAGTACGGCAGATCGTCGGCATAGGAATCGCACAGATACTTGAAGCCGCCGGCTTCCATCAGCAGGCGAATGGTGTTGATCGAACTGCGGCCGGTGTACCAGCCGGTCGGGCGCGCGCCGGTCGCCTCGGTATGCACGCGGATCGCCTCGGCAATCTCGAAACGCTCCTCCGGCTCCGACATATCCTTGTGCTCGATCCACTTCAGACTGTGGCTGGCGATGTCCCACTTCGCCTCCTGCATGGCGGCGACGATTTCGGGATTGCGCTGTAGGGCGGTGGCGACGCCGAACACCGTGGTCGGCATATTGCGTTCGGTGAACATCCGCCACAGCCGCCAGAAGCCGGCGCGCGAGCCATATTCGAACATGGATTCGATATTGGCGTGGCGCTGGCCCGGCCAGGGCTGTGCGCCCAGCACATCCGAGAGAAACGCTTCCGAGGCGCGGTCGCCATGCAGGATGTTGTTCTCGCCGCCTTCTTCGAAATTGACGACGAACTGTACCGCCACGCGCGCGCCATCCGGCCATTTCGGATCGGGCGGATTGCGGCCGTAGCCGCGCAGATCGCGGGGATAGTCGCTCCCGGCCATCAGACCATCTCGAAACGGACGGGTTGCGCACCCTTCCAGAGCACGGTCTTGCCCATCTCTTTCAGATTTTCGAGGTTCGAGGTCAGCGTAATGAAATGGTTGCCGGCGAGCTGGCCCATCTTGCTGGCGAAATGCACGCCGCTATAGGCCAGCAGGATCTCGGTCTCGCTGATGCCGCCCGGATACAGGATGATGTGGCCCGGCGCCGGAAAGCTGGTGTGGTTTTCATAGGGCACGCCGAAATCGAGATCGCCAAGCGGCATCCAGACGCCCTCGCCGCTCCAGCGCACATGGATCGCCTGGCTGACAAACGGCATCGCCTTCTTGAAGGCGGCGACGGTCTTGGGGGCGTCCTTCTCCTCGAATTTCGCATCGAAGGTGAAGTCGCCGACATGGACTTTGAGCTGGCTCATCCGTGGAATCTCGTAATTGGAGTGACTGACAGTGATCCATCCAGATTGCAGCAGAGGGCGAAAGAAGCAAGCCGCAGTTTTCGGCGGCGTTGCCTGTAGACTGCGTTCCCTCTCCAACACTGTCATTCCGGGGCCTCCTTGCTCGTCATTCCGGGGCGCACGAAGCGGCACAGCCGCGTAGTGCGAACCCGGAATCTTGAGGTGTTTTGCTGAACATGCTGGGATTCCGGGGTCGCGTCCGGCTTACGCCGGCCACGCCCTCAGGCAAACCAATTGGTTTGCCGGGGAATGACGAGTGTGGGGGCAGGAAGACGTCAAACATATTTTCCTATCTTCCATTGACAACATCCCTACATGGACTATATTCCCCTTTGTCCGGCCCCGATGAGAGGGGCGAGCGCGATCGTCACGTTCGCCGGGCTGGATGCGGTGGACGCCGGAGATGCGGCGTTACGCGGTTTGGGGGTGACGTCTGTCTTCGGGCAGGACGGATCTGCGCCAGCACTGCCACTGGCATGGAGACGGCCGGGTTTGAGATGGAAAGACTCCCTGGACAGTGTAATGGACGACCAAATCGAAACGCGTCCGGCCAACTGTCTGAGGCCCCCTGTCCCTTCGTGGACACTAATAGTGGCAACGGATCGATCGCCACGGCGAAGCGCAGACAAGCCGAAAAAACACCGTATGCGGAACGCCGGGCACTATCTTTGCCCCGCGCCTTCCGAAAGTCCTGATGCACTAACTTGCGGAAGACCGCATTCGCATCAGGCCCAAGGGTGCAACGGGCACCCGGCGTTCCGCACGCCCTCTCATAGGGGGCGAGGTGGGAATGCTCATAGCTCGGACGCGCAAGCGCCGCGAGAATGCGAACGCATGTTTTCAGGACAGTGGCTGTTTGAAATTTGAATCCTGCAATGATGCGCTGCCGCTATCGTTCATCACTCAGCGGTGGCTTGAACGTCAGCGGTGATTCCATCGCACGCTGCCTCGCGCGATCCACGGCCTGTGCAAAATCCTGCGCATCGAACCACGGCTCATCGCGCATCAACGCATCCAGATCCTCGTTCCAGATCTGCGACACCTCGATATCGAACTTCATATTGTGCTTCTGGCTGACAGCCTGAATTCCATAGCCAGTCACGGCCCATTGCTTGCCGAGCCAAAACACATCCCGATGCAGCACCACGTCTACGCCCAATCTCGTCCGGTATCGTACAGAGACGAAAAGAACCCCAACCTGATGAGGGTGAGGCTCTACTGAACCGGTCTAGTCCATCAAATTTTAGCAACATCGTCCAGCGTTGAGACCAACGCCGATCTAGATGCGACCATTCTCGTTCGGCGGCTGTGGATGCTGCGCCTTCTGCGGCCGTTCCGCATCGGCCTTGTTGGCCTCGTGGCGTCCGATCACGCACCCCGCAACGACGCCGACCTTGCCATGTCCTGCATAGTGGCCGGCGATTCCGCCAATGATCGCGCCTTTGATACAGCCTTTCGCCTCGGCCGCAACCGATGAAAACGCGAGACCGGCAACCGCAGTGCACAGCAGCAATTTCTTCATGATAACTCTCCCGCGTGATCGACCTCGTATAAGTCGCCGCTCCGCATTTCGTTCCATCAGTTGAAATATCGCCGACTCACACTCGCATCCGATTCGTGCCATAGATGGCGCAAAATGCGTCCAGGGATGAAATCACCATGCCAGCACCCAAACCGCCTGCTTTTGAAACGCTGAGTCTGCATGCCGGCCAGCATCCGGACGCAATCACCGGCGCGCGCGCCGTGCCGATCTACCAGACCACGTCCTACGTGTTTCAGGATTCGGATCACGCTGCTGCGCTGTTCAATCTCGAACGTGCCGGCCACATCTATACGCGCATTTCAAATCCGACGACGGCGGTGCTGGAAGAGCGCCTCGCCGCACTCGAGAACGGGGTCGGCGCCGTGTGCACCGCATCAGGCATGGCAGCGCTGCATCTCGCCATCGCCACACTGCTCAATGCCGGCGATCACATCGTGGCGTCGTCCTCGCTCTATGGCGGCACCATCAACTTGCTGGCCCACACGCTGCCGCGCTTCGGTATCACCACGAGTTTCGTCAAGCCGCGCGATCTCGACGCCTTCAAGGCGGCGATCAAGCCGAACACCAAACTGGTGATCGGCGAAACCATCGGCAATCCCGGCCTCGAAGTGCTCGACATTCCCGCCGTCGCCGACATCGCCCATGCCGCAAAGATTCCGCTGCTGATCGACAATACTTTCGCGACGCCATTCCTGTCGCGGCCGATCGAGCTCGGCGCCGACATCGTGATGAACTCCGCCACCAAATGGATCGGCGGCCACGGCATCGCTATCGGCGGCGTGATCGTCGATGGCGGCCGCTTCGACTGGCACGCCTCCGGCAAATTCCCGCAACTCACCGAACCCTATGCCGGCTATCACGGCATCGTTTTCGACGAGCAATTCGGCACTGCCGCCTTCATCATGCGCGCCCGCACGGAAGGATTGCGCGATTTCGGCGCCTGTCTCTCGCCGACCAATGCGTTCCAGCTTCTGCAAGGCGTCGAGACACTGGGCATTCGCATGGAGCGCCATATGGCCAATACACATGCGGTGCTCGCAGCGCTCACGGCCAACAAGGCCGTCGACTGGGTGCTGCATCCGTCGCTGGAGAGCCATCCGGATTACGAACTCGCAAAACGCTTGCTGCCGCGCGGCGCCGGCTCCATCGTCTCGTTTGGTATCAAGGGCGGCCGCAATGCCGGCCGCAAATTCATCGAAGCGCTAAAACTCACCAGCCATCTCGCCAATGTCGGCGACGCCAAAACACTGGTCATTCATCCCGGAAGCACCACGCATCAGCAGATGGACGCCGAGCAACTCAAGGCCGCCGGTATCGGCGAGGAGCTGATCCGTCTTTCCATCGGCATCGAAGCCGCCGATGACATCATCGATGACCTCGCGCAGGCGCTGCGCATCTCGCAGAAGGGCTGAGCGATGCAACTCACCGTCAACGGTCACGAGACCTATATCGCGAATGGCGGCCGCACGTTCGATCCTTCCCTGCCGGTGGTCGTGATGATCCACGGCGCCGGCTTCGATCACTCGACCTGGGCGCTGCATACGCGCTGGTTCGCGCATCATGGCTTCGCCGTGCTGGCGCCGGATCTGCCCGGCCATGGTCGCTCAAAGGGTGAAGCGCTCACGACCATCGCCGATCTCGCAGACTGGACCGCAGCATTGATCGAGGCTGCAGGCGCAAAGACTGCGCGACTGATCGGCCATTCCATGGGCTCGCTGATCGCGCTGGAGGCTGCAGCGCGGCATCCCGGTAAAGTCACGCGCCTCGATCTGATGGGCACGGCAGGAACGATGACCGTCGGCCCGGATCTGCTCAAGGACGCCGAAGCCAATCAGCATTCCGCCATCGACATGGTGTCGATCTGGGGGCTCGGCTTTCGCGCCGAACTCGGCGGCAGCCTCGCGCCGGGGTTGTGGATGCATAGCGGTGCACAGCGCGTGCTCGAAGCCACAAAGCCGGGCGTGTTGTTCGCCGATCTCAACGCCTGCAATACATACCAGAATGCGCTGACCGCTGCGGGCCAGCTTGAAATCCCGGTCACGCTCATCCTCGGCGAACGGGACATGATGACTCCTGCCAAGGCCGGCAAGACCCTGGCCGCCGCATTGAAAAACGCCCGCACGGTGATTCTGCCGGGTACGGGCCACATGATGATGGTCGAACGTCCCGACGACGTGCTCGCCGCGCTACAGCACGAGCAATAGAGTCTAGAAGTCTTCGATGACTGTTGCACCGCGCGGCGCGCTGTGCTTCCTGTCCGGTGTTATCGGTGCCTCCGCAAGGAGGTGAAACGGGAATGCGGTGCGGGGAAATGTCCCCTATGCCGCGGCTGCCCCCGCAACTGTAAGCGGCCATTCCAGGTCCACAAAGCCACTGAATTTGCATCGCAGATTCGGGAAGGCGGACCGGGAGACCACCGCGAGCCAGGAGACCGGCCGGTAACGAGTTTCACACTCGTTCGACGGTGGGTCGACGGAAGGGGTTATATGACTATCCGGAATTTGGCCGCAGGCACTGCGGCCGTTGTTGTTCTGTCCTGCTCTCATAGTGCTGCGCATGCGCAGTCCAGTGCCGAGCAGCTCTCCGAAATCGTGGTGACGGCGGACAGAGCACCCGAACAGCTCAATCGCACTGGCAGTTCGATCAGCGTCGTGTCGGGCGAGACCATTGCGACCAGCAATCCCGGCTCGCTGGTCGATGCGCTGCGCACTGTGCCAGGTCTCGACATCAGTGAAAACGGCGGCCCTGGCGGCACCGCGAATGTGCGCTTGCGCGGCGGCAACACCGGCCAGACGCTGGTGATGATCGACGGCATCCGCGTCAACGATCCCACCGCCGCATCGGGCGACTTCGAATTCGCCATGTTCACGCCTTCGGCGATGGAGCGCATCGAAGTCCTGAAGGGCCCGCAGAGCGCGCTCTATGGCTCAGACGCCATGGGCGGCGTGATCAATATCATTACCAAGAAGGGCTCGGGCCCTGCGCAAGTTAACGTGCGCACCGAAGCCGGCAGCTATGGCACTGTCATGACGCAGGGATCGCTGACCGGCACCAACGGTCCGTGGTCCTACGCTTTCACAGGTGGCGGTCAGCATTCGAACGGTTTCTCGCGTTACGGTTATCGTATCCCTGCCCTCGAAGCACGTTTTCCGAATCTCGAAAACGACAGCTTCGATCGCGTCGGCGGCTCGGCGCGCATCGGCTACGATGCAGGCGAAGGCATCCGGCTGGAATCCGGCATCGTCCATTCGTTCACGCGCGCAGCCTACGATGCGGCCAGCGGTACATATCCAGATACAGGATCGTCCACTGACCGCCTGCTGCAAACCGTCTACGGCCGCGTTGGGATCGACTCGTTCGGTGGGGTGTTGACGCACAACATAACTGTCTCGAATACCCATACCGAGCGCTCGTTCAACGAACTCAGCTATCCACTCAGTATGCGGCCGCCGCCGGGCGCGACCGCAAGGATCTTGGATTACTGGGGCAACAGTCTCGGCGCAGAATACCAAGCGACGCTGAAACTTGGCGCTTTCGGCTCCCTGATCTACGGTGCCAAGACCCAGAGCGAAACGGCACAGACTTTCACCACGGGCATCCTTCCGACACCGACTGCAATGACCTCCACATTGTCGAAACGGCAGGACACAAATTCGGTGTTCGCGTTGTGGTCAGTCCCGATAGGAGAGCGGCTTAACATCACCCTCGGCGGCCGTGTAGATGACGTCGTCGATGTCGCTCGCTTCGAGACGTGGCGCGCGACTGCCGCCTATAACATCACGGAGACCGGGACCAAATTTCACGCCAGCGCCGGAACAGGCGCCAAGGCACCAACGCTGTTCCAGCTCTATTCACAGGCCAACGGCACCCCATCGCTTTCCCCCGAAACGAACTTTGGCTACGATGCTGGTATCGATCAGAGCCTGTTCAACGGTCGCGTGGTAGTATCGGTCACAGGCTTCGCAACCGACTACAGCAATCTGATCAACTTTGTATCGTTTACACCTAGTGCATGCGCCGCTGACCAGAAGACGGGTTGCTATAACAACGTCGCACGCGCCGAAACCAGCGGTCTCGAAGTTGGCGCCAATGTGGACGTAATTCCCGGCCTGATGAAGTTCAACGCGGCCTACACCTATCTGCACGCACAAGATCTCGGCAATGATACAGTGCTGGCACGTCGTCCCAAGAACTTCGCCCGCTTCGCACTCACGATCACGCCCACCGACAAGTGGATGATCGAGCCGCGCGTCACGACCGTGTCGAAGCGCTTCAGCAGCGCCAATCAAGTCGGTCAGGTGGATGCCTATACCCGCGTCGATCTCTATACCGAGTACAAGATCGACGCCAACTGGAAGGTCTTCGCCCGCGGCGAGAACATCCTGAATGAGCACTATCAGGAAGTGCTGAACTTCGGCACCACGGGACCTGCGGCCTACGCAGGCTTCAACGCCACATGGTGACCGCAGCGCCAGCAGCACGCCGCCGGACGATCGCCACACTGGCGCTCGTCGGTCTCGTGACACTGCTGGCACTGGGCTCGCTCGGCACGGGACCTGTCAAACTCTCGCCGCTGACGGTGCTCGATGCACTGTTCGGCGGCGGCAGCGACGTGCAGCAGATCATCGTGCGCGAAATCCGCTTGCCGCGCGCGATCCTCGCACTGGCCATCGGCGCGATTCTCGGCCTGTCCGGTGCCGCGCTACAGGGCTTGCTGCGCAATCCCCTCGCCTCGCCGTCGCTGTTCGGCGCGCCGCAATCGGCGGCCTTCGGCGCGGTGCTGATGATCTCGCTCGGCTGGGCCGATGTTCGCTCATGGGCGCTGCCTGTTGCCGGCATCATGATGGCGTTCCTGTCGGTCTTCGTGCTGCTCGGCATCGCCGGTCGCAATGCGGGTCTGCTGTTGCTGATCCTCGCCGGTCTCGCGATCTCCAGTCTTGCGGGTGCCGCGACGGCGCTGGTGATGAACCTGTCGCCCAATCCTTTCGCCGCGCTCGAAATTGCATTCTGGCTGCTCGGTTCACTGGAAGACCGCAGCTTCCGTCACGTCACGTTGGCGCTACCATTCATTGTCGCCGGCGCAATCATTTTGATGAGCCAGCGCTCGGCCTTTCGTGCATTGAGCCTCGGCGAAGAGACCGCACAGAGCCTCGGTGTCCATGTGAGCCGCCTGCGCCTGCTGGTGATCCTTGGCGTCGCACTCGGCGTTGGCGGCGCCGTCGCAGTCACCGGCACTATCGGCTTCATCGGCCTCATCGCACCGCATCTGATGCGCCCGATCATCGGTCACGATCCCGCACGATTGCTGATTCCGAGCGCCCTGACCGGCTCGGCGCTGTTGCTGGCCGCGGATATCGCCGTGCGCATCATCCCGTCGACCACAGACATCAAGGTCGGCGTCCTGACATCGATCATCGGCGTGCCGTTCTTTCTCTATCTCATCATGCGCGAGCGGCGCGCACTAGGCGGAGGCGTGGCGTGAGCGATCAGGCGCTGCTGACCGCGAGCAATCTGAGCGTCACGCTCTCCGGGCGCGAGGTACTGCACGATGTCTCGCTCTCGCTACACCGACAGCACCTCGTCGCTTTGGTTGGCCCGAACGGCGCCGGCAAGACAACGCTGCTGCGCGCATTGGCAGGCTTGCAATCGTCCACCGGCGCGATCCATGTCGCCGGCGACACATTGGCGTCCTTGTCGCTCCGCGAGCGCGCAAAGCGCTTCGGTTATCTGCCGCAAGGCCATGTCGTGCATTGGCCGCTCGACGTGAAGGACGTCGTCGCCCTCGGCCGCTATCCGCATGGCGCGACCGATCCGGCGCGGCTGACATCGTCGGACAAGGCTGCGGTCGAACGCGCGATGCGGGCCACCGACATCGTCGCCTTTGCCGATCGCCGCGTGACTGAGCTTTCGGGTGGCGAGCGCAGCCGCGTCGCATTGGCCCGCGTCCTCGCTGTCGAGGCCCCGATCGTGCTGGCGGATGAGCCGACCGCATCGCTCGATCCGCGCTACCAGATCGATGTCATGACAAATCTGCGCAATGTCGCGAACAGCGGCGTGCTGGTGATCGTGGTGACGCACGATCTCGGCCTCGCAGCACGCTTTGCCGATACGGTGCTGGTGATGTCCGACGGACGCCTCGCGGCCCAAGGCGCGCCGCAACAGGCGCTGTCCGATGACATCGTCGCCAATGTGTTCCGCATCAGCACCTATCGCGCCGAACACCGAAACGAAACGATTATCCTGCCTTGGGCGGGAGTCTGAGCGATGTGGCGGCTATTTCGCCAGCGCAGCAGCAAGCCGGTTCAGAGCAGCCGCATCGGGCGGCAGGCCGAACCGCAGCAGCTCATGGCTCCAGTCGAAGTGGCGACACCAGATCTGCTGCCGGGCCAATGCGATATGCAATTTCAAGGCGTCGGCATGTCGCGCCAGCCTGTACAGCGGCGTGCCGCCGACAATCTCGAAGCCGGCATCGGTCAACACATTGTCCAGCTTGATGCCCTGCGCGACCAGCGCGACGCGGGTTTGCGTAGTCCAGCCTTCGTCGCGCAATGCGGCGGCGCCGATGACCTGTGCCGGGCCGGAACACGCCCATGGACCAACCGCCGCTGCGATACGCTGCGCGATCAGTGGAGCAGCGAGCGCAAAGCCGAGACGCAGGCCCGCGAGACCGTAGAATTTTCCGAAGGAGCGCAGAATAACAATCGGCAGTGTCGCGCACAGGCCGACAGCGCTGATCGCAGGATCGACATCGGCGAAGGCCTCATCGATCACCAGCCAGCCGCCGCGCCGTTGCAAGATCGCCGCAACATCGGCGAGCTCGTCGCGCATGGCGATACGCCCGTCAGGATTGTTGGGATTGACGATCACCACATGCTTGGCATGATCAGGCAATGCGCTGAGGCTGCCGATCACGCCAACCTCATGTCCGCCGGCACGCCAAGCCGCGACATGCTCGTTATAGGTCGGCCCAACGACGGCAACGGCTCCAGGCGCGGCGAGATGCGGCAGCCACTGGATCAGAGCCTGCGTACCGGCAGCGGCAACGACATCGACGTTATCGGGCACGTGGTAAGCGCTGCGCGCGGCAGACAGCAGCGACTGTTCGTCGGCGCGCGTCGGCAGGCGTTCCCAAAGATGGCTCGGCAGGTTGGCAGGAATGGGCCACGGCCATGGATTGATCCCGGTCGAGAGATCGAGCCATTGGTCCGGCGCGCCGCCGAATTCCGCCATCGCCTGCGTGAGATCGCCACCATGTTTCATGCCTGTGTCATGCCATCATATCGGGCAAAGCGCGAGAGGCTTTGGCCGCTCGCGGCTGCGACACTCGCACTGCTCGCATGCGTGCCGCTGCAGGCCAGTGCGGCCGATCTGCCGCGCTTCGCCTCGATCAATCTGTGCACCGATCAACTGCTCGTCACCCTCGCCGATCCCGAGCAAATTCTGGGTCTCAGCCCCTATGCGCGCGATCCGTTCCGCTCCTGGGACAAGGACAAGGCGAAACTATTCCGCCTGCTGTCCGGTGAGGCCGAGGATGTGCTGGCGCTAAAGCCGGATGTCGTCGTTGCCGGCCGCTTCACCAAGCGCGCGACCCGCGAACTCCTGAAGGACAAGGGGTTGAAGGTCATCGAATTCGATCCCGCCCGCTCGCTCGACGACGTCAAGAAACAGCTCCGCCAGATGGGCGCGTTGGTCAAGCATCCGGAGCGTGCTGAAGCCGAGATCGTGAAGCTCGATACTGCTATCGCGCAGGCCCATGCCGCCGTACAGCGCAAGCCGTTGCGCGTGCTGGCGGTGTCGCGGCGCGGCTGGGTGTCCGGCGGCGAAAATCTGACCACGTCGTTGCTATCAGCGGTCGGGCTGCGCAATGCCGGCGGCGAGCTCGGCCTCAAGGCTGGCGGCTTCGCCTCCTTGGAGGCGATCGTCACGCTGAGGCCAGATCTGCTGCTGGTCACCGACAATACCGATTTCGCCGAAGACGAAGGCCGCGCCTTCCTGCTGCATCCCGCACTGGAGACATTCTATCCGGCATCGAAGCGACTGGTGCTGCCCGAGCGCCTCACCGCCTGCGGCGGTCCGACCATGGTCGAGGCGCTCGATCGACTGACCACCGAAATCAGCCGCGTGGCGCCCTGATGCTGGTGCATGGCGACGCGCTCCTGCTGGTGGTCGCGGCGCTGCTGCTCGATGTCGTGATCGGCGATCCCGACTGGCTGTGGCGACGCGCGCCGCATCCCGTGGTCTGGATCGGCAACGGCATCGGCTGGCTGGAACACCGACTCAACCTCGAGAGCTGGTCGCGTCGGCAACGCAAGCTCGCCGGTGTCGTCACCGTCATCGCGCTGGTCAGTGTCGCAATACTTGTCGGCGGACTGCTTGCCGATCTCCTCAACGACAACTGGATCGGCTTTGCAATCGAAGCCCTGATTGCCTCGACGCTGATCGCCCAACGCAGCCTGTATCAGCATGTGGCCCGCGTGCACCGCGCTTTCACTGAGGCTGGATTGCCGGCGGCGCGACAGGCCGTTGCGATGATCGTCGGCCGCGATCCTGAACAACTCGACGAAGCCGGTGTGGCGCGCGCGGCGATCGAATCCACCGCAGAAAATTTTTCCGACGGCATCGTCGCGCCGGTGTTCTGGCTGGCATTGCTCGGATTGCCTGGCCTGATCGCCTACAAGGCCATCAACACGGCCGACTCCATGATCGGTCATCGCAGCGTGCGGTATCAGGATTTCGGCTGGGCGACCGCCCGACTCGACGATCTCGTCAATCTGATCCCGGCGCGCTTGTCGGGAGTATTGGTCGCGCTCGCTGCGCCGGTCGCACGCGGATCAATCATCGCGTCATTGAAGATCATGTTGCGCGACGCCGGAAAGCATCGCTCGCCCAATGCCGGCTGGCCGGAAAGCGCCATGGCTGGCGCGCTCGGAATCGCGATCGCTGGACCGCGCGTCTATGCCGAGGGCGCCGTCAACGATCCCTATCTCAATGCCGAAGGCCGAACCTCAGCGTCTGACGACATCGGCCGGGCACTTCGCGTGTTCGTCGCAGCCTGCGTCTTGCAAGCCGCAATCTATGCTGCGCTGGCGCTGCTGCTCTGACGGCTGCGGGCGATCTCGATCAGCCGATCGATATCCAGATGTTTTTCGCAATGATCAGCCAGCGCATCGAGCGCGGCTTCGATCTGCGCATCATAGGCCAGAGACGAGGCAATGCCGAGATTGGCCAGCCATGCCTTGCGGAAGGTATCGCCGGTGAACAGGCCATGGACATAAGTGCCCTGCACGCGTCCATCGACGGACGCAGCACCATCAGGTCGTCCATCGATCATCACGAGCGGCCGCGCGCAGTCGTCACCCTCGCTGCGACCGAGATGAATCTCATAGCCTTCGATGGCGGCGCCAGTCGCACAATGCGTACCGGTGACTAGCGTCGTGGATTTATCCGCGCTCATCAGCGTCGCTATATCGAGCAGGCCGAGCCCTTCCACAGTGCCTGGTGAACCATCGACGCCATCGGGATCGGCGATCGTACGGCCGAGCATCTGGTAGCCTCCGCACAGGCCGAGCACATGACCACCGCGGCGCACATGCGCCTTGATGTCGATGTCCCAGCCCTGCGCACGCAGGAAGGCGAGATCGCCGATGGTAGATTTACTGCCGGGAATGATGATCACGTCGGCATTGCCCGGAATGGCTTCGCCCGGCCTGATGAAGACAAGCTTCACGCCGGGCTCCATGCCCAGCGGATCGAGATCGTCGAAATTGGCGATCCGCGCCAGCACCGGCACCGCGATGATGCGGGTCGATGACGAGGCGTGAGTGCGGTCGAGATCGACGGCGTCTTCGGCCGGCAGGAACGCAGCCTGCGGCAGCCATGGCAACACGCCGATGGGTGGCCAGCCGGTCAACCGCGTGATCGCGGTGAGGCCGTTATCGAACAGGCTGGGATCGCCGCGAAACTTGTTGACGATGAAGCCGTGGATGCGCGCACGCTCCTCCGCCTCCAGCACCAGATGCGTGCCGGCGAGACTCGCAATGACGCCGCCGCGATCGATATCGCCAGCGAGCACCACGGGAATGTTGGCCGCGGCAGCAAAGCCCATATTGGCGATGTCGCCGGCGCGCAGATTGATCTCGGCCGGGCTGCCGGCGCCCTCGATGAGAACGATGTCCGCCTGATCGGCGAGCAGCGAAAAACTTTCGAGCACGGCGGGCAGCAATGCGGCCTTCTTCTCCAGATAGTTCTTCGCCCGCAGCGTGCCCCAGCGCTTGCCCTGCACAATCACCTGGGCGCCGGTGTCCGTCTCCGGCTTCAGCAGCACCGGGTTCATGTGGACACTTGGCGGCAGCTTCGCCGCCCGCGCCTGCACCGCCTGCGCGCGGCCGATCTCGCCACCATCGACCGCGACAGCAGCATTGTTCGACATGTTCTGCGGCTTGAACGGTGCCACCTTCAAGCCACGCCGCACCAGTGCCCGCGCGAGGCCAGCGACGATCGTCGACTTCCCGGCATTAGAGCCGGTCGCCTGGATCATCAACGCGGGCGTGGTGAGGTTCATGCTGCGCTCCAGCCTCTCAGCATGTCATCCCCGCGAAGGCGGGGATCCATAAACACATCAGAGATAAGTGATCTCCGCAGCAACTGCTCTGCCGTTTCCATTGCTCCGACAGGGGCTATGGATCCCCGCCTTCGCGGGGATGACAGATGGAGAGGTCCTGCGTGCTCAAGGTTCAAAACTCGATGCCCTTCTGGCCCTTGATGCCTGCGCGGAACGGATGCTTGATCAGCGTCATCTCGGTGACCAGATCGGCCATCTCGATCAGCTCGGGCTTGGCGTTCCGGCCGGTGATGACCACGTGCTTGTCGGCCGGCTTCTCGTCGCGCAGGAAGGTCAGGACTTCATTGAGGTCGAGATAGTCGTAGCGCAACACGATGTTGAGTTCATCGAGCAGCACCAGACGATGGCGATCATCGCGGATCATTTCCTTGGCGCGCTCCCAGCCCGCGGTCGCGGCAGCAATGTCGCGTTCGCGGTCCTGCGTGATCCAGGTGAAGCCCTCTCCCATAATGTGCAGCGTGACGAGATCCGGGAAGGTCTTCAGCAACCGCGCTTCGCCGGTGTCCCATTCCGGCGACTTGGTGAATTGGACGATACCGACCGGATAGCCGTGACCGATATGGCGGAACACCATGCCCAGCGCTGCCGAGGTCTTGCCCTTGCCGGTGCCGGTATGGACGATCAACAGGCCTTTCTCGCCGACCTTGGTCGCCATGATTTTGTCCTTGGCGGCCTTGTGCTTGGCCGCCTTGATCTTGTGGCGGGCATTTTCTTCATCGTCGTGGGCGAGTTCGGTCATGCGATTTCCTTTGCGATCTCTTTGTGTGCCTGCGGCAGAAGTTCGGCAATCAGATCGGCAGCGCGATTGGAACGCGGTGTCCACAGATCCCGGCGAATGGCTTCGGCAAAGCGCGCCGCCGTCTCACGCAACGCCGCGGGATTGGCAGATGCCATAAAGCCGCGAACTTCGTCATTTTCCAAATAGGAGGCGAACAACTGATCGAAATGGTGATTGGCGACCGCATTGGTGGAGGCCGCGAAACCGAACAGATAATCAACCGTGGCCGCGATCTCGAACGCACCTTTGTAGCCATGGCGCATCACGCCGGCGATCCATTTCGGATTGGCGCCGCGGCCGCGCACCACCCGCGAGATCTCATGCGCCAGCGGCCGGGCAATCGGCGCTTCGGGGCGCGACGTATCGATATGGGCGATGCGCGGCGCCGAGCCACGCAGCGTCTGCACCGTCGCCGCGAGGCCGCCGATGAACTGGTAATAGTCGTCGGAATCCAGAATGTCGTGCTCGCGATTGTCCTGCGCCTGCGCGACGAGATCGACGCCCCTCAGCCGTTCTGCGAATTCGCCTCGCGCGTCCTCGCCATCGGTTCCACCGCCATAGGCATAGCCGCCCCAATCGAGATAGACCTCGGAAATGTCGGCACGATTACTCCAGCCACCCTCATCCATCAGCGCCTGCAGGCCCGCACCATAAGCGCCAGGCTTGGAGCCGAACACACGGCGCGTCGCCTGCCGCCGCGCAATCTCGCAGGTCATGCCACCAGCTTCTAGCGTACGGGCACGCGCGCGGACATTGGCCGCAATGGGATTGGCGTCGTCGGGTTCGTCGAGTTCGGCCACGGCGCTCACGGCGGAGCCGATGATGTCCATCTGGGTCGGGAATGCATCGCGGAACAGGCCGGAGACACGGAAGGTCACATCCACGCGTGGGCGCTTCAGTTCCGACAGTGGCGTGATCGCAAAGCCCGTGACGCGGCCCGAGGTTTCCTCCCACAACGGCCGCGCGCCGATCAGCGCAAGCGCCTGCGCGACATCGTCGCCGCCGGTGCGCATATTGGCCGTGCCCCAGGCCGATAGCGCGATTGCCCGCGGCCATTCGCCGGCCTCCTGCCAATAGCTCTCGACCAGCCGTTCGGCCGCCAGCTGTCCGATGCGCCAGGCTGATGGCGTCGGCACCGCGCGGACATCGACGGCGAAGAAGTTACGTCCGGTCGGCAGCACATCGGGGCGTCCACGCGTCGGCGCGCCAGATGGACCGGGCCGCACGAACTGACCGTCGAGGCCTTTGAGGAATGCGGCCGTCTCCGCGTCCCCGCAGGCATCGATGGCGGGTCCCAATGTCGTAGTGATCCAGCCGAGCACTTCGGCAGTGCGCGTCCAGGCGGGATCGCAGTGCAGCTTGCCGGAGACAAGTTGCAGCGCCATCCCTTCGATCCGTTCGACGGTATCACCTGTGGTGCGCCACACTGCATCGCTGACATCGGCAAGAACGCCGGGGCGCGGGCCGAGATAGTCATCGGCCATATCACGGGTGAGCGGGTCGAACGTGCCAAGACCGAGATCGGCAGCCAATGCGCGATGCAGTGACGCATCCTGCGGCTTGATGTCCGAGCGCGGCAGGCGCGCGATGGATACAAGGAGATCATTGCGCTGCGCGTCCTCGGGCACGCGGCCAAATATGTGCAATCCGTCGCGGATCTGCATTTCCTTGAGATCGCACAGATGGGCGTCGAGCGCGCGCAGCGCCTCGCCCGTGGGCGTGTCGCGGGTGACATTGACGTCGGCATCGATCTGCTGCGCGCGGGCGAGCGACAGGATGTCTTCGGCGATCACGGCAGCGCGCTTGGGATCGAGATCGGTCGCCATGGCATATTCGTCGACCAAATTCTCCAGCCGCGCCAGATCGTCGTGCAATTCGGCCCGCGTCATCGGTGGTGTCAGGTGATCGATGATCACGGCGGAGGTGCGGCGCTTGGCCTGAATGCCCTCGCCGGGATCGTTGACGATGAACGGATAGAGATGCGGTAGCGGACCGAGTACGGCATCGGGCAGACAATCGGCTGACAGACCGGCGCTTTTCCCCGGCAACCATTCGAGATTGCCGTGTTTGCCGAGATGCACCACCGCATGGGTATCAAAGCCGCGGCGCAGCCAGAGATAAAAGGCGAGATAGTGATGCGGCGGCACCAGATCGGGATCGTGATAGGTGCTCTTGGGATCGATATTGTAACCGCGTGCCGGCTGCACGCCGACGGTGATGTTGCCGAAACGATGCAGGCCAAGGCGGAAGGCGCCATCGACGACATGCGGATCGCTCTCAGCCTTGCCCCAGCGTGACTCAATAGCCAGCCGCACATTGGTCGGCAGCGTCGCAAAGGCCGCGTGATACTCAGCCAGCGGCCACGTCATGCCACCGCTTCGCTCGGCGCGACCGGCAAGCGCATTCGTTGGACCCTGTTGCAACAGCTGCATCATGGCGGTCGTCGTGTCAGGCGCGTCACCAGTGCCGTAGCCGGCTTCGCGCATCGCGGCGATCACATCGATCAGGCTCTGCGGCGTATCGAGGCCGACGCCATTGGCAAGGCGTCCATCGCGATTGGGATAATTGGCCAGAATCAGCGCGACGCGTCGTTCGCACGCCGCAGCGCGGCGCAAGCGCACCCAGGCGCGCGCCAGATCAGCGGTGGCATCAATCCGATCCTGCACCGGCTGCAATGTTGTCGGCGCAAAGCCGCCGTCGCTGGCGCCACGTTCCTTGAAGGCGATGGCATTGGCGAAGATGCGGCCATCGACTTCCGGCAACACCAAATGCATCGCCAGATCGCGCGGCGTCAGGCCGCGAGTAGAGGCTTCCCAGCTGGCCCGCGAGATACCTGCTTGCGCCACCTGCAGGATCGGGCAACCTGACGCTGACAACACGCCGGCATCGTCATGCGCGGTCGCTGTGGCGAAGGCCGTGGCGTTGATGATGATATCGGGCGGATAGGCCGCAAGCGCGGCGCGCAGGAATGCGGCGGAGCGCTCATCTTTCAGGCTGGTAACATAGAGGCAAACGGCATTGAGACCCCGCGCGCTCAAAGACAGACGTACCGCATCGATCGCGGCGGTGTCCCCACCTGCGACCAGCGCACGATAGAAGATCACGATGGCATTGGGCCGATCATCTGGTGTCGGTTCACTCGGCCAGAACCCGGCCGACGGCATCGGCCGCGCGGCGGGAGGTTGCTCTCCGTGACCGATCAGATGCGCGGCATAGCGCAGTGCCAGCTGCGCGTTGTCGACGCCGCCCTCGCTGCAATAGCGCCACAGTGCATGGGTGTCGTCGCTGCTGACCGTGCCGCGGGCGGCCAGTTCGGCATTCCAATCCATCTCGCCGGGCAGGCAGGCGAACTTGCTACCGCGGCTCAGCGCGTCGCTGCGCAGACTCTCCACACCATGGGGCCAATAGCTGATGCCGCCGAGCATGCGCAGCACCACGATCTTCGCCTCAGCCAGCGTGCGCTCGACATAGAGATCGACCGACGCGGGATGACCGAGCGCCAGCATGTTGGTGAACCGCACGCTGGGGAAATCGCCCGGCAGTGTCGCATGCGCCGCATTGAACGCCGCCAGATCGCTGTCAGCCGCCGACAGCACGACGATATCGGCGGTGTCCTGCCCGAGATCGCGGGCGACGTCACCGTCGTCAATGCTGCCGGAGGTATCGAGCTTCAGATGCATGCGGGTGAACCTGCGTTACCCGGCGAGTGCCTTTCGCACGGCGTCGCCGTCGAATCCCTTGAGGCCGATGACCACCAGATGCTCGGCCTGCATCACGTCCGGCCGGGCGAAGGCGAGTTCAACGCGAGCGCCGACGGCCTGCACCACGATCGGCGCGGGCTTGTCCGTAATGCGTGCATGACCCTTCACGCGCAGCACGCCATCGAGGCCAAGCGCGTCGCTGATGCGCGCACGCATCGCGTCGATGCTCGCAGCAGCGGTGGGTTTGACGACGATGCTGTCGAAATCGTCATGGTCGTGTTCTTCTTCCTCGCCGTGATGGCCGACACGAGCGGCCATGTCGTCCTCGGCGGCGGCATTGAGGCCGATCAGCACCGATGGCGCGAGATCGCCCTTGGAGCGCACGATGCTCACGCCGGGACGCAGCACGGCTTTGAGCTTGGTCTCGATCTCGGCGAGTTTTTCCGGAGCGACGAGATCGCTTTTCGACAAAACCACCAGATCAGCGCAAGCGAGCTGGTCCTCGAACACTTCCTCGATGGGGTCGTCGTGTTCGATGCCTTCGTCCTTGGCGCGCTGTTCGGCAACAGCGTCTTCGTCCAGCGTGACACGGCCTTCAGAGAGCGCCAGTGCGTCGACGACAGTGACGACGCCATCGACAGTGGCGCGAGTCTTCACCGCCGGCCAGGCAAAGGCCTTCAACAGCGGCTGCGGCAGCGCGAGGCCGGAGGTCTCGATGACGATGGCATCGAGTGGACGCTCGCGCGACAGCAGCTTGTCCATGGTCGGCACGAAATCATCGGCCACGGTGCAGCAGATGCAGCCATTGGTAAGCTCGACGATATCGCCGGGCGCACAGGCCTTTGCCGCGCATTCCTCGACCAGACCGCCATCGAAACCGGCATCGCCGAACTCATTGACGATCACGGCGATGCGGCGGCCATCGGCCTGGGTCAGCAGCGAGCGCAGCAGCGTGGTCTTGCCGGCGCCGAGAAATCCGGTGAGGACGGTGACGGGAACGCGGGACATTCAATTCTCCTGGGAACGCTTGAGCCAGAGCGGAAGCCCGGCGGCAATGAACGCAACATTCGGCACGGCGGCCGCGATGATCTGGTTGAGGAGGCCCTGCGCATCGCGAAACGCGCGGCCGAGCGGTGTCTCCGGCACGAGGCCGAGGCCGACTTCGTTGGACACGAACACGATCGGATAGCGCGAGACATCGAGGAAGCGCACCAGGCGCTTCGCTTCAATCTCTGGATCGCGCTCGGCAAACATCAGGTTCGACAGCCACAGTGTCAGGCAATCCACCAGCACGACGCGCCCGACCGTGGCCTCGCGCGTCAGCGCATCGACAAGCGCCAGCGGCTCTTCCACAGTGATCCAGCCTTCGCCGCGCTGCTTGCGATGCTGCGCGATGCGGGCATGCATCTCGTCGTCACCGGCCGTCGCAGTGGCCAGATAGATTTTCGTCAGGCCGATGCCATCGACCAGCTTTTCGGCGAAGGACGACTTGCCCGAGCGCGCACCGCCCAGCACCAACGTGGTAGAGGTCGCGGTCATTTCGGCGCACGCCCATCTTCAGGCGACCAACGCATCGGCGGCACGCGCGCGACCATGCCCTTGCGCAGCACCTCGGCGCGCTCGCGCCATGGCACCAGACCGTAATCGGCCTTCTGATAGGACTCCACGAAAGACACCAGCGCCGCGCTGCCGCTATCGGTCTGCAGATCGCCGAACAAGAACGTGTAGCCATCAGGGCTCGTCACCGCGACGGTCGCCGGTCGCTTGCAGACGCTGAGGCACTGCACCGGACGCACCATCACGGCGCCATCGCCATCGCCGAGGGCGGCCTTCACCGCATCGAACATGTCCGGCCCGACGATCGTGCCAGTTTCGGCGGCCTTGCAGCTGATGCACACACTCACGACAACGGGACCAGCGGGCACGGGGCGCGGCGGTTCGACCGAAATTTGTTCGCCAGAGATATCGGCGCTGTCGTGATCCATCACATGCTCAGTTCACGCCCTCACGGGCTTACGAGCTTTGTTGGATCGCGCCGACAGCATTGCCGTCGGTTCGCTCCCGTCCGGTGCACCCCGCCCCGACGACGCCTCCAAAGCACAGTTCGTGATGGCAGGTCTCCTGGCTTGCGAGTCACAGCCTGTTGCCGCCTTCCCAAGAATTCTGAAGAATTCCCAGTGGCACCGGCGCGGGCTCGTCGCTTACAGTTGCGGGGGCAGCGCCGGCCTCAAACCGGCTTCCCTATTCACCTTCCACGCGGAAGGACCATCGCAAAAGACGCTATCTGCCGGGTGCGCCGGGGTCAACCGCGCCGACGGACTGTAGCCCGGACCTGTTGACCTTGCAGGTCGTCTTGCGTCAGTTAGGCCGCGAAAAGGAACCCTATGTCCGCCCATTCCCAGCCCTTGTGGCAACCGCCCGCCATTGCGCCTGTTGACCCGCAGATCGCGGCAGGAATCCGCGCCGCCATCGACTGCAAGGCCAAGCCGCTGGGATCGCTCGGTCGAATCGAGGAGCTGGCATTGCAACTCGGCATGATCCGGCATCCAGGCGAACCGCGCGGTGACAATGCCGTGCTGCTGGTGTTCGCGGGGGATCACGGACTGGTGGCCGAAGGCGTGTCGCAATATCCGTCGGCGGTCACGGTCGCGATGGTGATGACCTATCTGGCCGGCCGCGCCACGGCCAATGCTTTCGCCGCGGCCAATGACATCGGTGTGCGCGTGATCGACATCGGCGTCGCTGCGGAACTGCCTCTCCATCCGAAGCTGATCGACGCCAAGGTCCGCATGGGTACGGCGAATGCCGCGCGCGAGCCAGCGATGACGGCAGAGCACGCGGCCGATGCGCTGACGCGCGGCTTCAGAATCGCCGTCGGTGAGATCAAGGCCGGCGCAGACATCATCGCGCTCGGCGAGATGGGAATTGGCAACACGGCCTCATCGGCACTGGTGGTTCATCGACTCGCACCGGCACCCCTGGATGATTGTATCGGCGTTGGCGCCGGGCAGGATGATGCCGGCATGGCGCGCAAGCGCGCGGCGATCACGAAGGCGGCAGCGCGCAGCGACGCAACTGCGCCACTGGATGTGCTGGCCCAATTCGGCGGATTGGAAATCGCAGGCATGGCCGGAGCGATCCTCGGCGCAGCTTCGCAACGGCGGCCGGTGATCATCGACGGCTTCATCTCCAGCGCCGCGGCACTGCTCGCCGTTCGTCTGTGTCCGGCTGCACGCGGCTACTGCGTCTTCGCACATCGTTCGGCTGAACGCGGCCACGACATGGTGCTCAATGCGCTCGATGCCCAGCCGCTACTCGATCTCGGCTTGCGGCTCGGTGAAGGCACCGGCGCGCTGCTTGCGGTGCCGCTGGTCCGTGCTGCCGTGCGCATGCTGACCGACGTCGCCAGCCTCGACGACGTGCTGGCCGGAAATATCTAGATGAGGCTGGATCCGCATCTTTTGAATGCGATCCGTTTCCTGACGGTGCTGCCGGTACCGGCAACTGGCGACGCGCAGGATGTTGACTGGCTTGCGCGTGCAATGAAGTATTTTCCGATCGTCGGTGTCGGCATTGGCGCCGCCTCCGCGGTTGTGTTTCTCGTTGCCAGCGAATTCTGGTCACCGCTGATCGCGGCTTTGCTGGCGATTACAACAAGCATCGTTATCACCAGCGCGCTACATGAGGACGGCCTTGCCGATACGGCCGACAGTTTCGGCGGAGGCTGGACGATCGAAAAGCGCCTCGCGATCATGAAGGACAGCCGCATCGGCACCTACGGGGCGCTCGCACTTTGCCTGGGCACGGCGCTGCGTATCGCGGCGCTCGCCATATTGCCGCTGTGGGCAGGTGCGGCATCACTCCTCGCTGTCCATGCCACCGCACGCGCCATGCCGGCCTTCGTGATGAACCGCCTGCCCTATAGCGGCGATACCAGTGCGATGAAGGTCACTTACGCCGAGGCGCCGGTGCGATTTGAGGAATCGTTGTTTGCACTTGGTGTGGTTGTGCTTGCAGCAATCCCGCTTGCGCTCGTCTCGGTCGCATCGCTTTTTGCGGGTCTTCTGCTCGGCGCAGCGCTCGCCGCACTGCTCGCACTCTGGTCGCGTCGTCTGATCGGTGGTTACACCGGCGACGTGCTCGGTGCCGTCGAGCAACTCTTCGAGATCGGATTTCTTCTCGGCGTTGCGGCCCTGATCAGATAGGCCAGTTAAGCGGCAATCGATAAGGCTCACCTTCAAAAGCGTCCGCACCGCGGCCGATGCGTGCGATGGCTTCGACCATGCGGCCGTCGCGGCCAAGCTGTTCGTCGGCCAATTGCACCATCAATTTGTTCGGCGTCACATAAGGTGAACGTTTGCGTAGTTCATCGGCGATCACCGCCTCATAGCCAGGATTGCGATCGCAGGCGATGGCGTAAGCGGCGGCGCTGGAACGGCTGATACCGGCCCAGCAGTGAATGAGCATCGGGCGGTCAGCGATGCTGCCGCGGCCGAATTGAAGAATGGCACCCATGACGTCGGCATCTGGCGCGATCAGGTCCGGCGTCACCTCGACGATATCGTGAAAAGTCAGTTCCACATGACGCTCACGCGCCAACCCGCTCCAGTCGCGCTCACTCGTTGTGGGCGACAGAAGGGTCAGCAGATCGAAGGCCGGCAGCGAGTCTGCCACAGCAGCAAGGCCTCCGAGCGAGCTCACATAGATCATTCGAACACCCTGCTCGCTGTTGTTATGTCCTTCCTCTCACCCACGGCGAATGGACCTTCTTCAACCTCATGCCGCTGCGATGTCGCTGATGCAAGGTCGGTTTCTTGATACCACCTCCGACCTTTTCGCACCTGCACCATCGCAAACAGAAGAAAATACACCAGTTAGAACAATCGGTTACTCGCTCGAACTTTAGACAACCGAGGCAGGCCAATCTTAAAGAAGTTGCGATAGGTATCTAACTTACCAGTGCAGAGTCCAGGACGGTACGATGCTGAACTACTTCGAAATGGCGGCATCACAAATCGGAACGATCTTCCGCGTGCCGCGCGAAAACCCCGAACTGGTGGAAGCGAAACTCGCTGCCTTCACCCGTCAGGTGCCGATGATGTATGCGCTGGTGGTCGTCAACACGACGGCACTTGCAATCACCTTTTATGGTACTGCGCCACATCTGCTTACCGTCTATCTCCCTGCTGCATTCGATGCAATCTGTGTGATCCGGATACTGAGCTGGTTGAGAGCGCGGAACACCACCCTGTCACTCAACCAGGCCGTCGAGAAGCTCACCGGCTCGATCATCTTTGCAGGCATTCTCGGCGTCGCGTTCACTGCCTGGAGCCTCAGCCTGTTTCCCTATGGCGACGCCTATAGCAAAAGCCACGTTGCGTTCTTTATGGCCGTCACATCGATTGGCTGCGGCTTCTGCCTCATGCATCTGCGCGCGGCAGCGCTGATCGTGATGGCGCTGGTTGTCGTGCCCTTCGCGTTCTTTTTCGGCTCCAGCGACAATGTCGTCTTCGTCTCCATCGCCTTCAACTTCGTCGTGGTCATCGGGGCCGTTCTCTTTATGCTGCTCGGCAATTACTCCGATTTCGAGAAGCGGGTGAACTCGGAGAAGGCGCTGCGTATCAAGCAGGCTGAGCTGCAGGTGCTGAGCGACAAGAATTTCCGGAATTCGAATATCGACAGCCTCACCGGTCTCCCCAATCGCCGGAACTTCTTTGCCGAGCTTGAGCGCGGCATTGTCAACACTGAGCACAGTAGCGGCGGCCTGCTGCTCGGCATCCTGGATCTTGATGGCTTCAAGCCGATCAACGACATCCATGGGCACCACACGGGTGATCGCTTGCTGGTCGAAGTCGCAGACAGACTGCGCGCACATCTCGCCCCTCACGTGTTTCTGGGCAGACTGGGCGGCGACGAATTCGTCATGTTCAGCGACCAATTGCTCGACCCGGATGCAATTGTTGAGGCGGAAGAGAGCATCGAGAACCTGTTCGACATCCCGTTCGAGATTGATGACATTACAGTCAGCATCAGCTGCTCGATCGGATATGCGGAATTTCCGGACACAGCCAGGACCGCGCAGGATCTGTTCGAGCGCGCCGATTATGCGCTGTTCTTTGCCAAGCAGCACAAGCGTGGCAAGGCCGTCCGGTTTTCAGCAGAACACGAAGCCGATATCCGCGAAGCCTCCTCTGTGAGTCGGGCCCTGGCCAGTGCCGACCTCGAACGGGAATTGTGGATCGCCTACCAGCCGATCATCGACGCAGAAACACAACAGCCTGCGAGCTTCGAAGCCCTGGCGCGCTGGAAGAGCCCGGAGCTCGGCAATGTTCCACCGATGAGCTTCATTGTCGCCGCCGAGCGCTCAGGCATGATCGGCCAGTTGACACCGTTGCTGCTGCGCAAGGCCCTTGAAGGTGCAGCGACATGGCCGGAGCATGTCCGGATTTCGTTCAACCTCTCTGCGGTGGACGTCGCCTCTCCCCTGTCGATCCTCAAGATCATTGCTGTTGTCCAGCAAAGCAAGGTGAAGGCCAGCCGCATCGACTTCGAGATTACCGAGACGGCCGTGATGGGCAATCTCGCACAAGCGACCGAAGCGCTGAATGCTCTGAAGGCTCTGGGCGCCCGCATCTCGCTGGACGATTTCGGCACCGGCTATTCGAGCCTAAGCTGCATCCGCGAATTGCCGCTGGACAAGGTCAAGATCGATCGCAGCTTCATCAGCAAGATCGAGACGGATTCTGCTGCGCGCCTGATCCTGTGCACCATGCTCGGACTGTGCAACGGCCTCGGTCACGACTGCATCGTCGAAGGCGTCGAGAGCGACGAACAGGTCGACTTCCTGCGCAAGGAGAACTGCCGTTTCATGCAGGGCTACTTCTTCGCCAAGCCCATGGGCATCGAGCAGGTCGGCGATTATCTGGCCTCCGTTCAACACGGCGTGCTGGCCGAACGCACCGCCAGCTAGTCGTTCTGTCCGTCGAGTAGCCGCACCGCCTCGAACAGTGTTGCCGCCCCGACTGCTAGTTGGTCGGGCTCCGACCATTCCTCCGGGCAATGGCTCTTGCCGTCCTTTGACGGAATGAACAGCATCGCGCTGCGGCCGATATGCGACATGAAAGCCGCGTCGTGACCGGCCCCCGACGCCAGCCGCGTCGTGGAATAACCAAGCTTGGCAGCGCTACGCCCGAGAACATCGAGCAGGTGATCGTCGCAAGGCGCGGGAGGATTTTGCGAAATCAACGCGAAACGTTCGCGTTCGACCTTGGCTCGCCCTGCGATGGCGAGGCTCTCGCGGTCGAGCAGTGCCACGAATTCATCGACCAGCGCGGCCTTCTCTGCGCGAATATCGAGGATCATGCGCGCACCGCCGGGCACGACATTCGCGGCATTCGGACTGATCTCAAGGATCCCTGTGGTGGCGACGAAGTGGCCTTGTTTGCGCGCGGCAAAGGCATTGGCCTGCTGCGCGACCAGCAGCACGAGTTCGGCGGCGGGAAGACTCGCATCCCTGCGATATTCCATCAGCGTCGAGCCGGCATGATCCGCGGCGCCCTTCAGCACGATCTCGACGCGGGTGATGCCGGCGATCCCCGTGACGAGACCGAGATCGAGCTTCTTGCTTTCCAGCACCACGCCCTGCTCGATGTGCAATTCGAGATAGCCAACGAATTCCGGCTTCTGCATCGCGGCGATGGCGGCAGGATCACCGCCGACGCGCTTGATGGCATCGGCCAAAGTTTCGCCTGCTGCGTTGGTGTAAGTCAGCATCCTGGCATCGAGCTCGCCGACCATGGCGCGGCTGCCGACGCAGGACATACCGTATTCGCTGGGCTCCTCGGCGAGGAAATCGACGATCTCGATCGGATGCCGGGGCTTGTAGCCGGACGCCTGCAGCGCACGCACGGCTTCCAGCGCCGTCAGGATGCCGGAAATGCCGTCGAAGCGGCCGCCGGACGGCACCGTGTCGGAATGCGAGCCGAGCATGATCGGCGGCAGGCCTGCGACACTACCTTCCAGCCGTGCGATCACGTTGGCGGCGGCATCCATGCGCACCGTCATGCCGGCGGCGATATATTGCTCATGCAGCCACGCACGGCCGTCGAGGAAGCGCTGCGAGAACGATCGCCGCGTCCATGGCTTGTCGGGATCGGTGATGGCGGCCAGCGCCATATGGTCGTCCCAGAGGCGGTTCTGATCGATGGGCGGTTTGGTGTCGGTCGGCATGATCGGCATGAGGCTCATGAGTTGGCGGCACTGGCGCCGGCACGATTATTGTTGAACACTTTGGCCATCGTGAAGCAAGAAACGTCGGGGAGAAAATCGTGAGCAGCAAGACCAGGATCGCATGGGTGACCGGCGGCGGCACCGGAATCGGCAAAGCGGGCGCAGCGGCACTGCTGGCGGACGGCTGGACGGTGGTCATTTCCGGCCGCCGCGCCGATGTGCTGCAGGGCGTCGCCGATGAACTCGGCGCCGGCGGCAAGCCCGTGGAGGCGATGGCGCTGGATGTCAGTAATGCCGACGACGTCAACAAAGTGGCACAGGCCATCCTCGCCAAACATGGGCGTATCGATCTTCTGGTCAATAGCGCCGGCGTCAACCTGCCGAAGCGCAGCTGGGAAGACGTCACGCAGGACGGCTGGGACCAGATCGTCGACATCAATCTGAATGGCGTGATGTATTGCATGCGCGCGGTGCTGCCCGCGATGCGCGCACAGAAGGACGGCTGCATCATCAATGTCGCCTCGTGGGCGGGCCGCATCGTGTCGAAAATGACGGGGCCGGCCTATACGGCCACCAAGCACGCCGTGCTGGCGCTGACCCATTCCTTCAACATGGACGAATGCGTCAACGGCTTGCGCGCCTGCTGTCTCTCGCCCGGCGAGGTCGCCACTGACATCATGAAGAACCGTCCGGTGCCGCCGAGTGACGAGGTCATGGCGCGGATGCTGCAGCCGGACGATCTCGGCAAGACCGTCGCCTTCATCGCCAGCATGCCGCCGCATGTCTGTGTCAATGAGGTGCTGATCAGCCCGACCTGGAATCGCAGCTTCCTGGCCATGTGAGCGCGTCAAAGGCAGCCAGCGCCCTTCGCGCTGGCCGCCGCCCGCCTCACGGCGTGATTGCGACCTTCAGCACGCCATCGCGTTGGTGCGAGAACAGATCGTAGGCTTTTTCGATATCGTCCAGCCTGTAATGATGCGTGACCAGCGACGTCAGGTCGACGCGGCCGGAAGCGACGACGTTCATCAGCCGTCGCATCCGCTCCTTCCCACCGGGGCACAGGCTGGTGACAATCGTGTTATCGCCGAGGCCCGCCGAAAACGCGCTCAGGGGAATCTGCAGATCCGTCGAATAGACGCCAAGGCTGCTCAGCGTGCCGCCCGGCCGCAGCGCGCGCAACGCTGATTCGAAGGTGCCTTGCGTACCGAGCGCTTCGATGGCCACATCGACGCCGCGGCCGTCGGTCAGGTCCATGATCTGCTTGACCGGATCACCCTTCTTGAAGTCGACGACGATATCGGCGCCGAGCCGTTTGGCGACCTCGATGCGCGCGGGCACCGTATCGACACCGATGATCGTGGTCGCGCCCATCAGCTTGGCGCCCGCGAGGGCGCAGAGTCCGATCGGCCCCAGAGCGAACACTACCACCGTGTCCCCGATCCTGATGCCGCCGCGCTCGGCACCGGCAAATCCCGTCGACATGATGTCCGGACACATCAGCACCTGCTCATCCGTCAACGCGTCGGGCACCGGACTGAGATTGACCATGGCATCGGGTACCAGCACATACTCGGCCTGCGCACCATCGATCGTATTGCCGAACCGCCAGCCACCGGCCGCCTTGAAGCCGTGCTTGGTTCCAGCGCCATCCTGCGATGAGCAGCCGCAGAGACATGCATAACTGTGACCACTCGGCGTGATGGCGCCGGCAATGACGCGCTGGCCCTCGCGATAGCCGGTGACGGCGCTGCCGAGCTTCTCAATGATACCAACCGGCTCGTGTCCGATGGTCAGCCCTTTCGCGACCGGATATTCACCCTTGAGGATATGCACATCGGTGCCGCAGATCGTGGTGGTCGTGATGCGCATCAGCGCATCGAGCGGGCCGACGTCGGGGATCGGCTTGTCATCCAGAACGATACGCCCCGGTTCGACAAATATCGCAGCCTTCATTTTCGGCATGATCCTGCTCCTGCTTGCGACGGTGCGTCGATCGACGCGATGAGCCAATCATCTGCGCATTTTGCCGTGACCGGATTGAGGTGGATCAAGTGGCGATGCCTTTTGAATGTCTCTGAAGTGGCGGACACACAGCCGCGCTTCTGCGTTGCTCTTGATTCAATTTGTCAAACAGCCACGACCCTTCAGACATGCGTCATCACCCCCATTGTTTGCGGCGCGGGGGCGCCGTGGTCTCTTGCATTCCCGCCCCCTTGTGAGAGGGCGTGCGGAACGCCGGGTGCCCGTTGCACCCTTGGGCCTGATGCGAATGCGGTCTTCCGCATGGATAATGCATCAGGACTTTCGGAGGCGCCGAGCGATTGCCCGGCGTTCCGCATGCGGTGTTTTTTCGGTTGCTTGCACATCTGCCATGGCGAACGGTCCCATCACCAAAATTAATGTCCCAGGGCGGAGGGACAGGGTAGCCTCAAGCGACTGGGCCGAACGCGTTTTGACTTGGTCGTCCGTCACACTGTCCAGGATTCTTTCCATCCGAAGGTCGGCCGTGTCCTTGCCAGTGGCAGTGCTGGCGCAGATCCGTCCTGCCCGAAGACAGACGTCACCCATGAACCGCGTGACGCCGCATCTCCGGCGTCCACCGCATCCTGCCCCGCGAACGTGACGATCGCGATCGCCCCTCTCGGTGGGGCAGGACGGAGGGGAATATAAACCTTGTAGGGATACTGTCAACAAGAGGTAGGAAAAAATGTTTGGGCGCGTTAAGCGCGGGCCCGCCCTACACTCGTCATTCCGGGGCGCGAGGAGACGCCGAAGGCGGCGTATCGCGAACCCGGAATCCCAGCATGTTCAGCGCAAAACACTCCGGGATTCCGGGTTCGCATTGCAGCGGCTGCGCCGCTTTCATGCGCCCCGGAATGACGAGCCAAGACAAAGCCCCCGGAATGACAGTGGAGAGGTCAGCGCTTCGGATACAAGGAATCGCCCCCTCACCCGTTCTTCGCGAACAACTCCCGCCCGATCAGCATCCGCCTGATCTCGCTGGTGCCGGCGCCGATCTCGTAGAGTTTGGCGTCGCGCAGCAGGCGGCCGGTGGGATAGTCGTTGATATAGCCATTGCCGCCGAGCAGCTGGATCGCATCGAGCGCGCATTGCGTGGCGCGTTCCGACGCATAGAGGATGGCGCCGGCGGCATCCTCGCGGGTGGTTTCGCCGCGGTCGCAGGCTTTCGCCACCGCATAGACATAAGCGCGCGCCGAACTCAGCGCGACATACATGTCGGCGATCTTGCCCTGCACCAACTGGAAATTGCCGATCGGTTCGCCGAATTGCTTGCGCTCGTGGACATAAGGCTGCGCGACGTCGAGACAGGCCTGCATGATGCCGAGCGGGCCTGCCGCGAGCACCGCGCGCTCGTAATCGAGGCCGGACATCAGGACATTGACGCCGCGACCGACCTCGGCGAGCACGTTCTCCTCGGGCACCTCGCAATCTTCGAAGACGAGTTCGCAGGTATCCGAGCCGCGCATGCCCAGCTTGTCGAGCTTCTGCGCCGTCGAAAAACCCTTCATGCCCCTTTCGATGATGAAGGCGGTGATACCGCGCGGGCCGGCAGCCGGATCGGTCTTGGCATAGACCACCAGCGTCTGCGCCACCGGGCCATTGGTGATCCACATCTTGTTGCCGTTGAGAACGTAGCGGTCGCCCTTCTTGTCGGCGCGGGTCTTCATCGACACCACGTCCGAGCCCGAGCCCGGCTCGGACATCGCGAGGGATCCCACATGTTCGCCCGAGATCAGCTTCGGCAGATATTTGCGCTTCTGTGCTTCATTACCGTTGCGGCGGAGCTGATTGACGCAGAGGTTGGAATGCGCGCCATAGGACAGGCCCACCGACGCCGAGGCGCGCGAAATCTCCTCGACCGCGATGACGTGTTCGAGATAGCCGAGCCCGGCGCCACCGAACTCTTCCTCCACCGTGATACCGTGCAGGCCGAGCGCGCCAATCTTGGGCCAGAGATCGAGCGGAAACTGGTTGGTCTTGTCGATGGCTTCGGCGCGCGGCGCGATCTCGTTCTGGGAGAAGTCACGCACGGTCTCGCGAATCGCGTCCGCAGTCTCGCCGAGATCAAAATTGAACATCCGTTGAGCGTTCGCAATCACAGGGTCGCCTCCGGTCAGAACGGCGCGCAAGCGCACCGATTTTGTTGATTGAAATCACCATGTCACGGGCCGAACGGGCTGAGAAGAGGCATAAAGTGGTCCTTGCTCTTGGCCCCGCAACGGGTTGTAATTCATCCAAATAAGCCCTCCGGGACCAACCACGGAGGACATGCCAGGGAGAGAACCGATGCTCGATCGCGTCCAGGATTCCGACAGCAGCAAATCCGCCCAAGCCGCCGCTCACGCCCAAGCTTACGGGATGCCGCTCGATGAGTTCGATCCCGGCAATCCCGAACTATTCCGCACCAATACGTTCTGGCCCTATTTCGAACGGCTGCGCCGCGAGGATCCCGTCCACTACTGCAAGGACAGCATGTTCGGACCTTACTGGTCGGTGACCAAGTACAACGACATCATGCAGGTCGAGACCAATCACGCCACCTACTCTTCCGCCGCGGCTTTCGGCGGCATCACCATTCGCGACGCCGGTGTGCAGTTTCGCCGGCCGATGTTCATTGCCACCGATCCGCCGCATCACAGCGCCCAGCGCAAGACGGTGGCGCCGATGTTCGCACCTCACCACATGGACGAGCTCTCCAGCCTGATCCGCAGCCGTACTGCCGAGGTGCTGGACTCCCTGCCCCGCAACGAGACCTTCGACTGGGTCGATCGCGTGTCGATCGAATTGACCACACAGATGCTGGCAACCCTGTTCGACTTTCCCTGGGAGGAGCGCCGCAAGCTCACCCACTGGTCGGATGTCGCCACAATGTTGCCACCCACGCCCGAGGCCGAGCTGGAGCGGCAGAGAGAACTGCGCGAATGCGGCGAGTATTTCGGCAGGTTGTTTCAGGAGCGACTCAATGCGCCGCCGAAGAGCGACCTGATATCGATGATGGCGCATAGCGAGGCCACGCGGCATCTCGATCCCGAGAGTTTTCTCGGCAACATCATTCTGCTGATCGTCGGCGGCAACGACACCACGCGCAATTCGATGTCCGGCGGCGTCTACGCACTCAATCAATTCCCCGGTGAATATGACAAGCTGCGCGCCAACCCGGCGCTGATCGAGAGCATGGTGCCGGAGATCATCCGCTGGCAGACGCCGCTCGCACATATGCGGCGCACGGCGGTGCAGGATGCCGAGCTCGGCGGCAAGCAGATCAGGAAGGGTGACAAGGTCGTGATGTGGTACGTCTCGGGCAACCGCGATGACGAGGTCATCGAAAACCCCAACGAATTCATCATCGACCGCGTGCGTCCAAACCGCCATCTGTCATTCGGCTTCGGCATCCACCGCTGCGTCGGCCTCAGACTTGCCGAACTTCAATTGAAGATTGTGTGGGAAGAGATCATCAAGCGCTTCGACAGGATCGAAGTCGTCGGCGAGCCGCGCCGCGTCTTTTCGAGCTTCGTGAAGGGTTATGAAACACTGCCTGTGCGGATCGCCGGCTGAACCCGCGACCGCAACAGCTCAGGATCGATTTTTGGAGAGCAGACGCCATGAATATCCAAGCCAGGATCAATCCTGACAAAGCCGAGATCCAGCGCGTCGCGCGCGAGATCGCCTATTCGACGCCGCTGAAGGATTTCCATCCCGGCGCGCCGAAATTGTTCGCGACCGATACGCTGTGGCCGTTCTTCGAACGGTTGCGCAAGGAAGAGCCGGTGCATTACTGCACCAATGCACCGATCGAGCCCTACTGGTCGGTGACCAAGTATCACGACATCATGCATGTCGACACCAATCACGGCATCTTCTCGTCCGACGTGAAGCATGGCGGCATCGCGATCCGCGACGTGCCGGAAGGCTATGACTGGCCGAGCTTCATCGCCATGGATGAGCCGAAGCACAGCGCGCAGCGCAAGACCGTGACGCCGATGTTCACGCCAACACATCTCGACGAGATGGCGGTGCTGATCCGTGGGCGCGTCTGCAAGGTGCTCGACGGATTGCCGCGCGGCGAGACCTTCGACTGGGTCGAACGCGTCTCGGTCGAACTCACCACGCAGATGCTGGCGACCCTGTTCGATTTCCCGTGGGAAGAGCGCCGCAAGCTCACGCGCTGGTCGGACGTGTCCACTGCGCTGCCAAAAAGTGGAATCGT
The DNA here is from genome assembly GCF_900108575.1 of Tardiphaga sp. OK245. Lineage (NCBI taxonomy): Bacteria > Pseudomonadati > Pseudomonadota > Alphaproteobacteria > Hyphomicrobiales > Nitrobacteraceae > Tardiphaga > Tardiphaga sp. OK245. The sequence goes on from NZ_FNWZ01000001.1 coordinate 593,097, forward strand.
GTCCTCGGAGGAAGAGCGTCGCCGCGAGATGGACGAATGCGCCGCCTATTTCCAGAAGCTCTGGAACGAGCGCGTGAATTCCGACCCGCGGAATGACCTGATTTCCATGATGGCGCATAGCGACGCGACGCGCTTCATGGATCCCGACACGCTGATGGGCAATATCATCCTGCTGATCGTCGGCGGCAACGATACCACCCGCAACACCATGACCGGCTCGGTGCTGGCGCTGAACGAGTACCCCGACCAGTATCAGAAGTTGCGCGACAATCCGTCGCTTATCGAGACCATGGTCCCCGAAGTGATCCGCTGGCAGACGCCGCTGGCGCATATGCGCCGTACCGCCATGCAGGATACTGAACTCGGCGGCAAGACCATCAAGAAGGGCGACCGGGTGGTGATGTGGTACGTCTCGGGCAACCGCGACGAGGAGGTGATCGAGCGGCCGAACGAGTTCATCATCGACCGCGCGCGGCCCAAGATTCACCTGTCATTCGGTTTTGGCATACACCGTTGCGTGGGCATGCGCCTAGCGGAGTTGCAATTGAGGATCGTTTGGGAGGAGATACTGAAACGGTTCGAGAACATCGAAGTTGTGGGGGAACCCAAGCGCGTGTATTCGAGCTTCGTTAAAGGCTATGAGACCCTGCCGGTTCGGATCACGTAAGACCGCAGGATTTCGTAATGCCGGTCAGGATTCATAATTTTCCCCTCAAGAAGAGAAGCTCAATTCCTTGACGAAACACCATCCCGCGGAACAGGACGAATTCCACGATATCCGCGATGCCGTTGCCAAACTGTGTGCACAGTTCCCCGGTGAATACTGGCGCAAGCTCGACCGCGAGATGGCCTATCCGAAGGCTTTCGTCGATGCATTGACGGAAGCCGGATACCTGTCGGTTCTGATCCCCGAGGAATATGGCGGCTCCGGCCTCAAGCTGTCGGCCGCGGCGGCGATCCTCGAAGAAATCCAGCGCGCCGGTTGCAATGGCGGCGGCTGCCACGCGCAGATGTATACGATGGGCACCGTGCTGCGTCATGGCAATGACGAGCAGAAGGCCAAGTGGCTGCCGAAGATCGCCAGTGGCGAAGTTCGCCTGCAGGCCTTCGGCGTCACCGAGCCGACCTCGGGCACCGACACATCCTCGCTGAAGACGGTGGCGAAGAAGGACGACAACGGCGACTACATCGTCAACGGCCAGAAGATCTGGACCAGCCGCGCCGAATATTCCGACCTGATGGTGCTGCTCGCGCGCACCACACCGAAGGAACAGGCCGCGAAGCGCACCGATGGCCTGTCGGTGTTTCTGGTGGACATGAAGGAGGCCAAGAAGAACGGCCTCGAGATCCGCCCGATCCGCACCATGATGAACCATGCCACCACCGAAGTGTTCTTCACCGACATGAAGGTGCCGGCGGAAAACCTGATCGGCGAAGAGGGCAAGGGCTTCCGTTACATCCTCTCCGGCATGAATGCCGAACGCATCCTGATCGCCAGCGAATGCGTCGGCGACGCCAAGTGGTTCATCGCCAAGGCGTCGGCCTATGCCAAGGAGCGTCAGGTGTTCGGTCGCCCGATCGGCCAGAACCAGGGCATTCAGTTCCCCATCGCCAAGGCCTATGCGAATATGCGCGCGGCCGAGCTGATGGTGAAGGAAGCGCTGCGCAAATACGAGGCCGGTATGGAATGCGGCGCCGAGGCCAATATGGCCAAGATGCTCGCCGCCGATGCGTCGTTCGAGGCGGCCAATGCCTGTATCCAGACCCATGGTGGTTTCGGATTTGCCGAGGAATACGACGTCGAGCGCAAATTCCGCGAGACGCGTCTGTATCAGGTGGCGCCGATCTCGACCAACCTGATCCTGTCCTTCGTGGCCGAGCACGTGCTCGGCATGCCGCGCTCATATTGAGATAGACCCATGCTGCCGCTCAAGGGACTGACCGTCATCGCCGTTGAACAGGCGGTGGCTGCACCATTCTGCAGTTCGCGGCTCGCGGATGCCGGCGCGCATGTCATCAAGATCGAGCGCCCGGAAGGCGACTTCGCCCGCGGCTATGACGCCGCGGCGAAGGGCCAGAGCAGCTATTTCGTCTGGCTCAACCGCGGCAAGGATTCCGTGGTAGTCGATCTCGCCACGCCAGACGGCCGCAAGGCCATGGAAGAGCTGATCGCCACTGCCGACGTGCTGATCCAGAATCTCAAGCCCGGCTCGATGGACAAGCTCGGTTTCACGCGCGAGCGGCTGCGCAAGGACTATCCGCGGCTGATCTGCGCCACCATCACCGGCTATGGCGACACCGGCCCCTATGCCCATCGCAAGGCCTATGACCTGCTGATCCAGGCCGAGAGCGGATTGGCGTCGATCACCGGCGGCCCCGAAGGCCCGTCGCGCGTCGGCGTCTCCATCGTCGACGTTGCTACGGGCGCCGCCGCGCATGCGGCGATCCTGGAAGCGTTGATCGGCCGCTCGGTGACCGGCGAAGGCGCCGATATCCGCATCTCGATGTTCGATGTGATGGCGGACTGGCTCACGGTGCCGCTGCTCAATGCCGAGGCTGGCAACGAGCCGAAGCGCATGGGCCTCGCCCATCCCTCCATCGCGCCCTATGGCGTGTTTCGCTCCAAGGATGGCAAGGACATCCTGATCTCGATCCAGAGCGAGCGTGAGTGGAAGATCCTCTGCGCCAAGGTGCTGGGGAATGCCGACCTCGCCGCCGATCCGCGCCTCGTCAACGGCGTCGAGCGCGTGCGCAACCGCGCCTTCACCGACCAGACCGTCAGCGACATCTTCGGATCGCTCGGCCGCGACGAACTGCTGAAGCGGCTGACGGATGCCGACATCGCGTTTGCGGAAGTGAATACCATGGCGGATCTCACCAATCATCCGCATCTGCGTCGCATCACCGTGAACACGCCGAATGGCGAGGTGTCGTATCCGGCGCCGGCCGCGATCTGGGTCGATGCGCCGCGCAGCTATGGCGCAGTGCCCGGCATCGGCGAAGTGCAGAAGTAATTTTTAAGATCAGACGGAGGTCGTCATGACCGACAAGCTCGACATCGATCATCTCAAGCAGTGGATCGGTCGCACCGACGAGGCCTCCGACATCGTGACTGCGCAGCTCGTGAAGGGCTTGCGCGCGACGCTGTTTCTCGACATCGGCACGCCGAAGCCGGGCGATGCCGCGCCGTTCACGACGCAGTGGTGCCTGGCGCAGCCCGTCGCCGCGATGGACAAGCTCGGCCCCGACGGTCACCCGGCGCGCGGCGGGTTTCTCCCGCCTGTGCCGCTGCCGCGTCGCATGTGGGCGGGCGGTGAAGTGCAGTTCATCGAACCGTTGCTTGTCGGCGACGAGGTCACGCGCTCCTCGAAGATCCTCGACGTCAACCTGAAGACCGGCTCCACCGGCGCGCTTTGCTTCGTCAATGTCGAGCACCTGATCACCACCAAGCGTGGCCTCGCCATCCGCGAGCGCCAGGACATCGTCTACAGGGACATGCCGACCAGCATGGCGCCGCCGGCGCCTGCCCCGAAGGACGTGCCCGCGGCCAAGCATCAGGAGACGCATTACGCCGATCCCGTGCTGCTGTTTCGCTATTCGGCGCTGACATTCAACGGTCACCGCATCCATTACGACCGCGACTATGTCACCAAGGTCGAATTCTATCCCGGCCTCGTGTTTCATGGGCCGTTGCAGGCGGCCTTGCTGGTGGAGTTCGCCGCCAAGCTGAAGGGCGGCAAGGCGCCGGCGAAATTCAGCTATCGCGGCGTGTCACCGCTGTTCGACGGCGCGGATTTTTCGGTGAATGCGAACGAGACAGCGGACGGGCTCGAGGTCTGGACCGCCAACGACAAAGGCGCGCCGACCATGAAGGCGACCGCGAGCTGGTAGCCGAAGGAGCGCGCTGATCTTACCTCTCCCCGCATTGCGGGGAGAGGTCGCCGCGTCTTCGCGGCGGGTGAGGGGCATTGCGCTGTAAGAGCCCAACTCACTCCGCTTTCGGATCGCTCAATTCTTCGACCCGAGCATCCTGCAAATTTCGCGGGCGATGTGCCACGCCCCTCACCCCACCCCTCTCCCCGCGCAAGATGCGGGGAGAGGGAGCGACGGCGCTCCTCCGTTCGGTCCGCGCGGTTTTGCCCTCTCCTCCCCGATTGACTCTCGCCCCCCTCCTGCTGTTGATGAGTCAACAACACACGGCAGACAACTGCCCGATCCCGTGAGGAAACGACCTTGGCCCGCGACAGCAAGACAACCGCCGCCCGCACTCCCGTCAGTGTCAAAGACGCCACGCTCAATCTGCTGCGCGGCTTCGGCATCCAAAAAGTCTTTGGCAATCCCGGCTCGACGGAACTGCCGTTTCTGTCCGACTGGCCCGACGATATCGATTACGTGCTCGGCCTGCAGGAAGCCTCGGTCATCGGCATGGCCGATGGCTATGCGCAGGCAACGCGCAATGCCGCTTTCGTCAATCTGCATTCCGCCGCCGGCGTCGGCCATGCGCTCGGCAATATCTACACCGCGCATCGCAACCAGACGCCGATGGTCATCACCGCCGGCCAGCAGGCGCGCAGCATTTTGCCGCTGCAGGCGTTTCTCTATGCCGAGCGCGCCTCGGAATTTCCGCGGCCCTATGTGAAATACAGCGTCGAGCCTGCGCGTGCAGAGGATGTGCCCGCCGCGATCGCGCGCGCCTATTATGTGGCGATGCAGCCGCCTTGCGGACCGACTTTCGTGTCGGTGCCGATCGACGATTGGACGCATCAGGCCCAACCTCTTGAAGCACGTTATGTGAGCCGCGAGCTCGGGCCAGATCCCAAGGCGATGCAGGAACTCGTCGCCGCACTCGGCACAAGCAAGAACCCGGCGCTCATCGTTGGCCCCGGGATCGATCGCGCAAACGCCGTCGATCTCATGGTCAGCGTTGCGGAGAAAACGAAGGCCGCCGTCTGGGTCAGTCCGTTCTCGGCGCGCTGCAGTTTCCCGGAGCGTCATCCGCAATTCGCCGGCTTCCTGCACGCCTCACCGGCACAGCTCTCGGATGCCCTCAAGGAACACGATCTCGTCGTCGTGATCGGCGCGCCGGTATTCACCTTCCACGTCGAAGGTCATGCCGCAATCTTCGATGGCGACACCACGATCTTCCAGATCACCGATGATGCGGACTCCGCCGCGGTCGCGCCGATCGGCACCAGCATCATCGCGACCATGAAGCCGGCCCTCAAGCTGCTGCTCGATCTGCTACCAGACACCAACCGACATGTCGCGAAGGGCCGCATCCTGCCGCCGCCGCCCGCAGGTGCTGACCCGATCCCGATAGATTATCTGCTACACACGCTATCGCGGGCCATGCCCGCAGATGCGATGCTGGTGGAAGAAGCGCCCTCGCATCGCCCGGCGATGCAGAAGTATCTTCCGATGCGCGGCGCCAATAGTTTCTACACCATGACCTCAGGCGGTCTCGGCCACTCCCTGCCGGCATCTGTCGGCATGGCGCTGGGCTATCCCAATCGGCGCACCGTCTGCCTGATCGGCGATGGCTCCGCCATGTATTCGATCCAGGCACTGTGGACCGCCGCGCAGCGCAAATTGCCTTTAACCATAGTAGTTATCAACAATTCCGGTTACGGCGCGATGCGTTCGTTCAGCCAGGTGATGCAGGTGCGCAATGTTCCCGGGCTGGATCTGCCCGGTCTGGATTTCGTCAAATTGGCGGAAGGCATGGGCGCGCATGCGGTGCGTGTGAGCAAATCATCGGAACTTGCGGGCGCTTTCGCGGCCAGTCTGCAACATCCGGGCGTCAGCCTTGTCGAAGTCATCGTCGACTCGGCCGTTCCCGTGCTTTATGGACAGAAGCACTGATATGACGGGATCATAACGGAAGGTCAGGCATGACGAAGCAGGCAGGCGACTCCTCGAAGAAGACGCACAGCTCCCACTGGGGTGCCTTTTCCGGACAATGGGTCGACGGCAAGCTGGTCATCACACCGCATCCGATCGATCCCGATCCGAATCCGATCATCCAGAATTTCCCCGAGGCGCTCCGCCACAAGGCGCGCATCGCCAAGCCGATGGTGCGCCGTGGCTGGCTCGAGAATGGGCCGGGCCCGGACGATCGCCGCGGCCGCGACGCATTCGTCGAGATGGAATGGGACGAGGTGCTCGACCTGCTCGCCGGCGAGTTGAAGCGCGTCAAGGACACCTACAGTGCCAAGGCGATCTATGGCGGCTCCTATGGCTGGTCGAGCGCGGGCCGCTTCCATCACGCGCAGAGTCAGATCCATCGCTTTCTGAATGTCGCGCTCGGCGGCTATGTGCGTTCGGTCAACAGCTACTCGGCCGGCGCGTCGACGGTTCTCATTCCGCACATCCTCGGCAACTACGAAGACATGACCCGCCGCAATATCGGCTGGGACGAGATCGTCGACCACACCGACATCATCCTCGCCTTCGGTGGCATGAACACCAAGAACTCGCGCGTCGCCGGCGGCGGCATCAGCAAGCACACCGAACATCGCGACATGATCGCACTGAGCAAGCGCGGCGGCGAACTGGTGCTGATCTCGCCGTTGAAGAGCGATCTGCCGGATGAAGTGAACCAGGACTGGGTCGCCGCGCGTCCCGGCACCGATGTCGCACTGATGCTCGGCATCGCGCACACCGCGGTGATAGACGGCACACATGACCGTGCGTTCCTCGCCAGCCATACGCATGGCTGGGAGACTTTCGAAGATTATCTGATGGGCCGCAGCGACGGCCAGCCGAAGGATGCCGCCTGGGCTGCCGGCATCACCGGCCTCACCGCCGACGCCATCCTCACGCTAGCGCGTCGCTTGCCCGGCAAGCGTGCGCTGTTCGTGGTCGCGCATTCGCTGCAGCGCGCGAAGCATGGCGAACAACCGGTGTGGATGGCCTCGGTGCTGTCAGCGATGTTCGGACAATCGGGCCTGCCCGGCGGCGGCTTCGGCTATGCGCTCGGCGCCATCGCCAATTACGGACGCCGCCAGAATGCCGTGCCGATCGCCGGCCTGCCGCAGGGCAAGAACGGCGTCAGCGAATTCATTCCGGTGGCACGCGTCAGCGACATGCTGCTCAATCCCGGCGCACCGTTCGAATATAACGGCGCGCATATGACCTATCCGGATATCAAGCTGGTCTATTGGGCCGGCGGCAATCCATTCCATCACCATCAGGACCTCAACCGCCTGCGCAAGGCCTTCGCGCAGGTCGATACGCTGGTGGTGCATGACCTCGCCTGGACCGCATCGGCACGCCATGCCGACTTCGTGCTCCCCTGCACCATGAGCCTGGAGCGCGAAGACATCGGCAGCTCGCAGACCGATCCGATGATGGTGGCGATGCATCAGATGGCCGAGCCGTTCGGCGACGCGCGCGACGACTACGCGATCTTCACCGGCCTCTCGGAACGCCTCGGCGCCGCCGACGCCTTCACCGAAGGCCGCACGCCGCGTGAATGGCTGAAGCATCTCTATCAACCGACGTACGACGGGCTCAAAGCCAAGGGAATCGATGCGCCGGACTTCGACGCCTTCTGGGCAGCCGGCGAAGTCATGCTGCCGCAATTGCCGCTGGATGGCGGCACGCTGCGCGCATTCCGCGACGATCCCGAGGGCACGCCGCTGCCCACCACCAGCGGCAAGATCGAGATCACGTCCGACACCATCGCCAGTTTCGGTTACGATGACTGCCCCGGCCATCCGGTGTGGCTGACGCCGGAAGACACCGTCGATGCGACCAACCCGCTGCAGCTTGTCGCCAATCAGCCGGCGTCGCGCCTGCACAGCCAGCTCGATTTCGGCGGCCATAGCAGCGCCGAGAAGCGCCGCGGCCGCGAGGTCGCGCGCATGCATCCGGTCGATGCCGATGCGCGCGGCATCAAGGACGGCGACATCATCAAGCTGTTCAACCAACGCGGTTCGTGTCTCGCCTCGGTGGTGGTCACCGAAGACGTCATGGCCGGCGTTGTGCAGCTGCCGACCGGCGCCTATTACGATCCCGAGGATCCGAACGAGGAGAAGCCGCTCTGCGTGCACGGCAATCCGAATGTGCTGACAAGGGACACCGGCACCTCGCGTCTCGCGCAAGGCTGCACCGGCCAGCTCACGGTGGTGAATGTCGAGAAGTTCACCGGCAACCTGCCGCCGATCCAGGCCTATGATCCGCCGGTCCCGGTGATCCGGCCACGCCCGCCGAAGCTGGAAGCGGCGGAGTAGTCCTCTTTCTAACCTCTCCCCGTTCTTTACGGGGAGAGGTCGCCGCGTCTTCGCGGCGGGTGAGGGGCCGCGCGCGACATTCGCCACAGCGCCAGTCTCTCGGGCCGTGAAATTCCTTGAACCACACGGCATCATTCAGAGAGATCCGAGAGGGCTTCTGTATGGCTAGCCGCGTGCCATGCCCCTCACCCGGCGCTGCGCGCCGACCTCTCCCCGCAAATGCGGGGCGAGGTTAAGGAAGGCCCTCCGCCCCTCACTTCGTCCCAAACGTCTCCCGCATCTTCGCCTGGATCTTGGCCATGCCGCCGATCCAGCGGTCGTAGTTCTCGGTCTTCTTGCGCATGTAGTCGATGACCTGCTTGTGCGGCAGGATCAGGAACGTCTCCGCCTCGATCCCCGCGAGTGCATCCTGCGCCACCTGCTCTGGCGACAGATTGCCGTCATTGGATTGCGGGCCCTTCGGGATGTTCTTCAGCATGTTGGTATCAACGCCCTGCGGGCACAGGATCGAGACCTTGATGTTGTCTGCCCGGTGTGAAATCGCCAGATTTTCGGCGAAGCCAACCGCGGCATGTTTGGTGGTCGAATAAGCCGGGCTACCGACCTGCGACAGCAGACCGGCTGCCGAGATCGTGTTGAGGAAGTAGCCGCCGCCACGTGCCTTGTAGAGCGGGATCAGATGCCTGGCAGCATAGACATGCGCCATCACATGAATCGCCCAGCTCTTCGCCCATGGTTCATCCGACGTGCCACCGGCATTCGGGCTCATGGGATCGAAGCCGCCGCCAATGCCGGCATTGGAACAGAACAAAGCGATCGGCCCGTAATGCCGTTCGGTCAGTTCGATCACATGCTGGATATCTTTTTCCTTGCCGACATCGCATCGGAATGCGGCGCCGCCGATGGACTCTGCAACGGCGGTCGCGCGCTCACCGTCGAGATCGACGACGACGACTTTCGCAGCGCCCGCTTTATGAAATGTCTCGCATAGCGCCTGGCCGATGCCATTGGCGCCACCGGTCACGACGACGACCTTGCCGGTCACCTGCATGCCGCACTCCCCTGTCGTTTATTTTCTTGAAGTGCTCGGCACTTCTTTAGGTGCTCAGCACCATGTCGAGCACGGCCGTATAGTGGCATGCGGCGCCGAGCAGGACAAATGCGTGCCAGATGGCGTTCTGGAAACGCAGCCGCTGCCAGGCGTGGAATACGACGCCCAGCGTATACAGCGTGCCACCGGCGGCGACGAACCACATGGTGAGCGGCGGCAGCGGCGTGAACACGGCGTCATAGGCCATCAGCCCGCTCCAGCCCATGGCGAGATAGAGCACCACGGCGAGCCGATCGAAACGGCCGGGATAAACGAGCTTGATGACGATGCCGGTGATGGCGACGCTCCACACGCCGGCCAGCAGCGAGATCGCGAGCCGTGTGTTGGCGATCTGCGCAAAGAACGGCGTGTAGGTCGCGGCGATGAGAAGATAGATCGCGGAGTGATCGAAGCGACGCAGGAACCACTTTCGCGGCGACACCGGCCACATGTTGTAGATGGCCGACAGCACCAGCATCGCCAGCAGGCCGACGGAATAGACCGAGACGGTCACGACCTCATACGCCGTCGCAAACACGGCGGCGAGCACGATGAGGACGGTGGCGGCGATCAGGCCGGAGAACACGCCGAGACCGTGAACGATGCCGTCGGCGATCAGTTCGGCACGGTCGTAATTCCAGCGGATCGCGCCGGCCACCATGTGAGCGGAATTACTGGTCAGTTCTTTGAATCGGAAAACGGTCATGGTGGCGTCAACCCGGCCGGTGCGATGCGGTGAGCTTGCCCCGTAAGCCCGCCTGTGACTTCCCCTGAAATCAGCGATAGATCATAGACTGGAGATCGTCAACGAAAGCCAAACGACGAAGTAACGACGCTTTCGTGACGAACTTGATTTCAGTCAGACAATCGCCATTTTTAGAGGCAGACCAACACCCGCGCACCATTCACCATGATGAGCTTTCCCGCACGATGCCCAGCCTGTCCGAACTCGTCGAAGAAGCACGGCTGTCCGCGCGCGCATTGCTCGATTATGGCGATGGTCTGTTCAATCCCACGGTGCGGCTTGGGGTCACAGGCCTGTCGCGCGCCGGCAAGACGGTCTTCATTACCGCGCTGGTGCATGGCCTGACGCGCGGCGGACGCTTTCCCGTCTTCGAGTCGCTCGCCACCGGACGCATCGCCAAGGCGCGTCTCGCGCCGCAGCCCGACGATGCCGTTCCCCGGTTCGCCTATGAAGAGCATCTGCGCACGCTGATCGACGACCGCCGCTGGCCGAACTCCACCACCGATATCAGCGAACTGCGTCTGGTCATCGACTATCAGCGCACGAGCGGCGCCGACCGCAAGCTCACACTCGACATCGTCGACTATCCCGGCGAATGGCTGCTGGATCTGCCGCTGCTCAGCAAGAGCTATGAAGAATGGTCGGCGGAGAGCCTTGCGCTATCGCGGCAGGGCCCGCGCGCGGCGCTGGCTGCGGCGTTTCACGCGCATCTTGCCACGCTCGATCCCAATGCACCGGAGAACGAGCAGGCGACGCTGATCGCAGCGAGGCTCTTCACCGACTATCTGCGCGCCTGCCGCGACGAACGCTTTGCCATGAGCCTGCTGCCACCGGGCCGGTTTTTGATGCCGGGCAATCTCGCGGGCTCGCCGGCGCTCACCTTTGCGCCACTCGACGTCGCCAGCGATGGCAGTGCACCGGATGGTTCGCTGTGGGCGATGATGAAGCGGCGCTATGAGGCCTACAAGGACGTCGTCGTCCGCCCTTTCTTCCGCGATCACTTCTCCAGGCTGGATCGGCAAATCGTACTCGTCGATGCGCTCTCGGCCTTCAACGCGGGACCCGAAGCGCTGCACGATCTCGAAGCCGCCCTCGCCGGCATTCTCGATTGCTTCCGCATCGGCCGCAGCACGATCCTCAGCACGCTGTTCCGCCCGCGCGTCGATCGCATCCTGTTTGCGGCGACCAAGGCCGATCATCTGCATCACCTCAGCCATGACCGGCTCGAGGATGTGCTCCGGCGCACCGTGACCAAGGCGGTGTCGCGCTCGGAACTCGCCGGCGCATCCGTGGATGTGGTCGCCATCGCCGCCGTCCGCGCCACCAAGGAAGCGCTGGTGCAACGCGGCCGCGACAAGCTGCCGTCGATCCTGGGCACGCCGGCCGCCGGCGAGGTCGCCAATGGCGAGACCTTCGACGGCGAGACCGAAGTCGCGACCTTTCCTGGCGATCTGCCGACCGATCTCGATGGCTTGTTCGCCGGCGGTTCTTTCAAGGGCCTCTCGACAGACGCCGCCGACAAGGCCGACTATCGCTTCCTGCGCTTCCGCCCGCCGCTCCTCACGCGCGATGGCGGCGAGGAGCCGGCGCTGCCTCACATCCGCCTCGACCGCGCGCTCCAGTTCCTGATCGGAGACAGGCTGCAATGACCGACCGTACGCGCCGCCCGGCAACGTTCCGGCTCGACGATCCCCATGTCACGGTGATGGACGCCGACGAGGATGCCGGCCGCCTCGCCCGCGGCACCATCCGCATCACGCCCGAGGCCGATCCGATGGCGATGCCCGTCGTCATCGACGAGCCGCTACGACCCGTGCGATCAGGCTTCCGCTGGGGCACCCTGTTCTGGACCGGACTCGGCGGCCTCGTGCTGCTCGGCACGGGTCTCGGCGTCACGCAACTGGTCCGCGACCTGTTCGCGATCAATGACGGCCTCGGCTTTCTCGGCCTCGGCTTCGCCGCGCTGGTCAGCATCGCGCTGATCGCCATCATCGCACGCGAGGCGCTGAGCCTGATGCGGCTCGCCACCATCGAGAAGCTGCATGCCCGCGCGCTGGCCGTGATCGCCAGCGACGACCATGCCGAGAGCCGCGCTGTGCTCGCCGATCTGCTGAAACTCGCCCACACCAATCCGCGCCTCGCCCGCGCGCGCACGGCCCTGCAGGGCCATGCCGATGATATCATCGACGGTGCCGATCTCATTCGCGTGGCCGAACGTGAATTGATGAGCCCGCTCGACATCGAAGCGCGTCGCCTCGTCTCGGTCGCCGCGCAACGCGTCTCGGTGGTGACGGCCGTCAGCCCGCGCGCCGTGGTCGATGTCCTGTTCGTCGCTGCGGCTGCGATCCGGCTGGTGCGCCAACTCGCAAAACTCTATGGCGGCCGCCCGGGGACGCTCGGGATGATCACGCTGATGCGTCATGCCATCAGCCATCTCGCCATCACCGGCGGCATGGCCGCCAGCGACAGCATGATCCAGCAGGTGCTCGGCCACGGCATCGCGGCAAAGCTCTCGCAGCGGCTCGGCGAAGGCGTGCTCAATGGCCTGCTCACCGCAAGGCTCGGGCTTGCTGCGATCGACGTGACACGTCCATTGCCATTCACGGCGCTGCCACGCCCGCAGCTTGGCGATCTCGCGAAGGATCTGCTGCGCAAGCGGGATGGGGAAGAGAATACCTAATCCGCGCTACTTCTAAACCGCTGCCACGCAGTCGACCTCGACCTCGAACGGGCCATGCCATCCCGCAACGATGAAAAAGCCGCGTGCCGGCGGCTCGCCTGAGAAGTAACGCGCATAAACCCGATTGATGGTTTCGAACTGATCGGCCCCCGTGCAATAGACATTGCACTTGATCACCCTGTCGATCGATGAGCCCGCAGCCGTAAGGCACAGCGCCATCTGATCGAGGACAATCTCGATCTGCCGCTCCAGCGGGAAGCGCCTGATCTCCCCGGTCTCGGGATCATAAGGCGGCAATTGCGAGACATAGACGAGATCGCCATAGCGCACGGCCGGCGCGACAGGAACCTTCCGTGCCTCGAAATAGGATGAGAACGGTTCGACGCGAATGAACTGTGCCTGCATGTTTCCGCTCCCGGCTGCCATTATTGATCGCATCATCGCACGGGGGACGGCTGGCGCCGGGCCAATTGGTTCGGCGCCGGCCGAACCGACGGGAGTGGCGAATTATCCGGCGAGCCGCTACGCTGGGATATGGTCGCCTCCGCAAACATGGTCGAAGTCGCGGCGCTGGTTGGTGACACTGCGCGCGCGACCATGCTTGCGGCACTCATGGGAGGTCAGGCGCTCACAGCAACCGAGCTGGCGTTTCAGGCGCGGATATCCCGCCCCACCGCGAGCGAACATTTGGTTCGGCTGCTCAACGCGCGATTGATATCGGTAACACCGAGCGGGCGGTTTCGTTACTATCGGATCACATCACCGCTCGTGGCCCAGATGCTGGAAAGCATGATCGCCGTCGCGGCCCTGGAAATGCCACCGAGGCATCGACCGCGTTCCGCCCGCGATGAAGCGTTGTGCCTTGCACGCAGTTGCTACGATCATATGGCCGGACGGTTGGGCGTTGCAGTCGCGGACGCGCTGATCGCACGAGATTACATGCATCTGAGCGCAGACGGTGGAGTGCTTACCGACGCAGGCCACCGCTTCCTCTGCGACTTCGGAGCCAGGCTTGAAACCGACCGTCGCAGCAAGCGCATCTTCTGCCGGGCCTGTCTGGACTGGAGCGAGCGGCGCTATCATGTAGGCGGGCTGGTCGGCGCCGAGCTGCAACGGCGATTTCTGGAACTCGGATGGGTTGCGCGAACGGGCGCGACTCGCGCCTTTAAAGTAACGGATGCCGGCAAGGTTGAATTGAAAGATATATTTGGCATCGACCTGGACGTCGCATGCACCAATCGCGGCCTCCTTTCCCCTCGTCAGCCGGGAGAGAGCAGTCAGCGCGCCGCCAGCTGAATGCGTGACGGCGCAGACATCTCCGCCAGCGCCGGCCAGCGATAGAACGGTGTATCAGGCTTCGGCGTCAGCTCAGGCGTCCAGCCGGTGAGCTTGTCGATCGCATAGTGCTTCATGGCCGTGCCGCGCCAGATGGTATCGACTTCGGCGACAGGCGTGAGCACTGCACTCGTCGTCACCAGCAGCGGGCGCTGATTGTCCGCGGTCTGTGCGATGTAAAGTCCGGTGTGCCCCTTAATTCTGTCCATGCCGGGATCGCGGAAGCCGATAAATCTGGCGCGCTCGTTGACCTGCACCACCGGCACCCTGTCCTTGAGATGCCAGCGCAGCATCGCATAGGTGCGGTAGTCGGTCGTCGCGATCCAGGTGGCGCCGGTGGTCTTCATCTCTGCCAATGCGCGATCGGTCAGCACCTGATAGCCGCCCTCGCCGCCGAGCGGATCGTTCTTGCCGATCAGGTTCCACGGCGCGGCCACGCTGTAGAGGAACACCAGCACCACCAGCGGAATGCCGGTGGCGATGGCGGCGATGCTCCAGCCATAGGAGGCACGCACCATGCGCTGCGACCAGCCGTAGCCCGCGAGCTTCGTCAGGTTGATCGCCGCCGCAGCGATGCCGGCGGGCCACAGGAACATCGGCCAGGTATCGCCGACACGCAGGGTCAGCGACTTCCATGCAAAGAAAAAGAACGGCACCAATACGCAGGTGGCGAGCAGGATCGCGACCGGTTCGCGGCGGCGATAGCCACGCCATGCCGTGACGACAACCGCGGAGAGAATGACCGGCATCAGGATGAAGCCGACCTGACCGAACTGCAGGCCGAGAAAATCGCCGAGCGTGCGCAGCGACACCTCGTTGTTCGTGGTGGCGCGGATGAACTGGAACCTGAACGATGCCCAGTCGTGGCCGGCATTCCAGATCAGGACCGGCGACGAGATCGCCAGTGCGATCAGCACGGCCAGCCATGGATACGGGCTGCGCAGCCAGCGCCCGCGCCATTCCGGCACCAGCATGAAAGCGAGAATGCCCGGTACGAACATCACCACGGTCAGCTTCGACAGCAGCGCGAGACCACCGAAGACGCCGGCCGCGAGCCACCAGCGCCCGTCATGGCTTTCGGCAAGCCGCACCAGCGACCACAGCATCGCCATGGCGAACGGGATCAACGCGACATCCGGCGCGACCTTGGCCATCAGCAATCCGTAATACAGCGCCGCTTCCGACATCAGCACCGTCAGCAGCACCGCGCGCAGATCCTGCGTGACGCGGCGAACGATGTCGGCGAGCAGCAATTGCGTCACCGCCATCGCCACGATACCGGCGAAACGCGCGCCGAAATTGGTGTCGCCGAAGATCAGCGTGCCCGCACGGATGAACCATGAGATCATCGGCGGATGATCGAGGAACGACAGCACGTTTTCCTTCGACCAGGTCCAGTAATAGGCCTCGTCGGTGCGCAGATCGAACATCCCGGCATAGACCAGCCGCATCGCGGTCAGCGCGACGAGCAATGCACCGATCACCCAAAAGGCGCGGCGGGAGACATTCCGATCGAGGTAAGGGTCGGGAAAAGACGTCATCGCCGAGCTTTTCGGCGGACTTCGCCATGCTGTCAACTTGTTGACTTTACTGCTGGATAAGGTCTGTCCGGAGGCCGCTCCGGATGGCATCGGAGCGCGTCTCGCCGTAGGGTTTCGCCATGGACGCGACGTTCAAGACAGCCAGCAACCTGCCCCGGACGGCCCCCACCACCGCGTGGTGGCGCGGCATCGGGCTGCGCCAGGTCAGGCTGGTCTGCGGACTCGTGCTGTTCACCTATCTGCTCAGCCATTTTCTGAATCACGCGCTTGGCAATATCTCGCTCGACGCGTTGCAGACCGGCGTCGTGATCCATGCCGGCTTCTGGCAGTTCTTTCCGGTCGCCGTGACCTTCTATTCGGCGGTGACGATCCATGGCGTGCTCGGCATCTGGGCGCTGTTCGAACGCCGGCAGTTCCGCTGGCGAGCCGTCGAGCCGCTGCAACTGGTACTCGGGCTCAGCATTCCCGCACTCATCGTCGGCCATGTGGTCGCCGTCCGCCTGGGAGAAAACCTGTACGACATCAATCGCAGCTATCCTCAGGTGTTCTATGGCTGGATCACCTCGCCCGCGAAGACGTGGTCGATGTATCTCGTGGTGGTCGTCTCCTGGCTACACGGGTGTATCGGGCTGTATTTCTGGCTGCGGCTGAAAGCCCATTTCAAGAGCCTCGCGCCCTATCTTCTGTCGGCTGCCGTGCTGATCCCGACACTGGCGCTGCTTGGTATCTTCCAGGGCAAGCGTGAGGTCGAGGCCAAGCTGGCATCGCCGCAATGGCAGGCCGAGAATTTCGGCCCGGACCGGATGGGCACCGCTCCACAGCAGCAGACACTGGGCGACATCACCGACGATCTCCTGATCGGCTATCTCGCGCTGCTCGGCATCGTGCTCGCAGCCCGGGCCATCCGCATGGTCGTCGAACGCCGCGCCGGGATGATCAATCTGTCCTATAGCGACGGTCGCAAGCTGCGCGTCCCTCTCGGCCTCAGCGTGCTGGAAGCGAGCCTGCGTCATCGCGTGCCGCATGCCAGCGTCTGCGGCGGACGCGCGCGCTGTTCGACCTGCCGCATTCGCGTCACCAGCGGTGTCGAGACATTGCCGGCACCTTCCGCGCGCGAAGCCTTCGTGCTGAGCAGGATCGGCGGCGCTGCAGATCCCGCGGTCCGGCTGGCCTGCCAGTTGCGGCCGACAACTGATGTGGCCTTCGTTCAACTGTTCGCACCGCAGGTGACCAGCGCGAATGCGCATGCGTCGCAGCCGGCGCGGATCGGCCAGGAGCGTTATCTCGTCTGCATGTTCGTCGACATGCGCGGCTCCACCATGCTCGCCGAGAAGCGGCTGCCTTACGACACGGTGTTCATCGTCAACCGCTTTCTCGACGCCGTCTCGCGAGCTGTGATCGCAAGCGGCGGCAAGCCCAACCAGTTCATCGGCGACGGCGAGCTGGCGCTGTTCGGCCTCGCCTGCGATCCGCAGACCGCATGTCGTCAGGCCCTGCAGGCTGCACAGCTCATTGCCGAGAATATCGAGGAACTCAATCGCGCCCTCGCCCATGACCTGCCGCAGCCGCTGCGTTTCGGCATCGGCATTCACGGCGGCGAAGTCATCGTCGGCGATATCGGCTATCGCGACCACATGGTGTTCACCGCACTCGGCGATGCGGTCAATGTCGCTGCACGCCTGCAGGACATGACCAAGAGCCTCGCTTGCGAAGTCATCATCTCCGAAGAAGTAAGCACCACTGCAGGCCTCGCGGGTGACGCGCTGCCACAACAAGACGTTGCGATCCGCGGCCGTGCCGCGCCGATGAATGTACGCACGATCGCAGATGCGAAGGTGCTTTCGTCTCTCGTTACCAGCGACATGGTTTCCGCGCTTTAACGCTGTTCCTGCAGGGCGCGCGCTTTGCCTGCCTGAACAAGCATTCAGAAAATTCCCTGAGAGTTTCTTCGAACCCGCTCCGAAATCGATGCGACGAATTTGCGATGGATCGAACAGACAGATCCCGCAACCAGCGCTTCGCGCATCACTGAAGGAGAACGACCATGTTTCGCAAACTCGCACTCGCATTCGTTGCAGCAGCTTCCCTCGGCGCGATGGCGCTGACGCCGTCCGCCGCATCGGCCCATGGCTGGGGCTGGCATGGCCATCACCACCACTTCCATGGCGGCGGCTTCTACGGCCCCACTTTCGGCATTGGCTATGTCGGTGGCGGCGGTGGATGCTATGTGAGCCGCCGCGTGATGACGCCCTACGGCCTGCGCTGGCGCACGGTTAACGTCTGCTACTAATCCTCGCATGAGGGCTGCGAACCCCGGCCACCTCGGCCGGGGTTTTGCATTGCAGCGATATCACCAGCGTGCAGGCGACAACGCATGGTCGTATTGCGACCGAACCCGGCACTCTGCTTTTGCGACCTTCCGCCGCGTCGGAAACATCCTGAATAGCGACGAATCCCGGCAAATTGGACAGATAACGGTCGGTTTGGACGATTTCTGCACGCCGTTTGAGCTATCAAGCTTGGCAATCCGCGGGTAACGTGCGCATGTCGGATATGCCGGTTTGCGGGGACCGGCAGTTCGTTATCGATTTTGATCCCGCGGAGACGACGTGATGACTAAAGGCACTGTGAAGTGGTTCAACCCGACGAAGGGTTATGGATTCATCCAGCCGGCGAATGGCGGCAAGGACGTGTTCGTTCATATTTCGGCAGTTGAGAAGGCTGGCCTTTCGACACTGAACGAAGGACAGACCGTTGAATTCGAGGAAGTTGCCAACCGCGGCAAGACCTCGGCTGAGAACCTCAAGGTCTGATACATCTGGTTTGATACCAGTGTGATCCGGCTGCTTCCCCGAAGTTTTCCAGATCACGCCTCAACAATGTAGAGCGCATTCGGCACGAGCGGTTTCCTCCAAAGGGGCACCTCTCCTGCAACGCAATCAGTTTCACGCAGGATTGCGCTAATTCGATCCGCGGTGTGCGCTCTAGCCTAACTCCAAAAACCCGAGCTGAGATCTTTGTAAGGTCCGCTCCTTAGAGCCGCCAGTTGACGTGACGCACGCCTCAGCGACGCGACGGCCCTCCATTCCCTGCTTCAGTTTTCCTTGACCCACTGATCGGCCGGCTTGACGTCCGGCAGCTGTGCATAGCCGCGCGTCCACATGTCGACCACCCATTCGGTGCCCGTCGCGCGGTCCAGCAGCACGGCGGTATTGTGCGGCGTCTGCAGCACCAACGCATTGCCGCGATAGCGCGGATTGCCCACCGTGTGATGCTTCAGCAAACCCCAGTCCTGGATGATCAGCAGCAGGCTGGTGACGTTGCGCGTCGTGTCCCAGCAATCGAAATTATGCTTGTCGTCGAAATAGCGGAAATCCGCATTGGCGATCCGCTTGTCGGTACCGAGCACCGGGCCGACGCGGCGGTCCCACCACACCACCGCCTTCTGCACGGCCGCGCGTTCCGCCGCGGCCGACGCCTTGCCCGCGGCGAGAAGCTTGGTGAGCGCGGCCCTGTCAGCAGAGGTGAAATCGAAGGCGTGGCGACGCCGGCAGACGAAGCCGTAGCAGATGGTCATGGAACCGGCGGATGGCGGGTAGATCGACACCGACGTGTAAAGATCGCTGACCTCGCGGGACATTTCAATCGCGCGCGCATGAGACATCGAGAACAGGCCGGTCACTGCGATGACACCTGCCGCCATCAGAATACGAAAATCGGCGACACGAAGATTGAATTGGCCTGCCCGCATGATTTGCTCCGAGAGAAACGCGCGGAAACCTAACGCAGGGTCTCCACGCTGCCAAGACAACGGCAAGGCAACGGCGGCGTTATCCCGGCTCGCTATCCAACCGGCAGCGGTGCGTCGCGCTTCACTTCTTCCATGACCGCGTAAGTGCGGCTCTCGCGCACGCCGGGCAGCGCCAGCAGGCTTTCGCCGAGAAAACGACGATAGGCGCTCATGTCGGCCACGCGCGCCTTCACCAGATAATCGAAACCGCCCGCCACCATGTGGCACTCCAGCACTTCCGGCGCGAGCCGCACGGCGCGGGCGAAGCGTTCGAATACGTCGGGCGTGGTCTTGTCGAGCAGCACCTCGACGAAGACCAGCAGGCCAAGGCCGAGCATCTGCGGATTCAGCCGCGCGCCATAGCCTTCGATATAGCCGTCGCGTTGCAGCCGCTTCAGCCGCTCGCCGATCGAGGTCGGGGACAGGCCGACCTTCTCGGCGAGCTCAACATTGGCGATTCGGCCGTCAGCCTGCAGGACGGCGAGGATTTTCCGGTCAATCTTGTCGATATCGCTCATACCCGGTGTATAGCACGATCATTTCCGGATTATCTAAGGTAAAATTCCGATATCTCCTATCGAACTACGGACAGACCGGGATTAGGCTTGAAGGATATCCGAGGAAACGCCCATGCCACCCGATTCCATGCCTCCCTTCACCGCTCCCTATGCACCGGATGATGGGGCCATCGCCGCCGGGCTTCTGGCCGACGCAGCCATGACGCCCGCCCAGGTCGCGCGGATCGACGCAACGGCCACGCGCCTGATCGACGCGATCCGCGCCAAGGGCGACCGCTTCGGCGGCGTCGAGGACATGCTGCGGGAATATGCGCTCTCCACCAAAGAGGGCCTTGCGCTGATGGTGCTGGCGGAGGCGCTGCTGCGGGTGCCGGACGCACGCACCGCCGACGCCTTCATCGAGGACAAGCTCGGTCAGGGCGATTTCATCCATCACGAGACCAGGTCGAGCGCCTTCCTAGTCAATGCCTCGGCCTGGGCGCTCGGCATCTCGCAGCGCGCGATCCAGCCCGGCGAGACGCCGACGGGAACGCTCGGCCGGCTGGCGAAGCGGATCGGCGTGCCCGCAGTGCGCACGGCGACGCGGCAGGCGATGCGGCTGATGGGCAGCCACTTCGTGCTCGGCGAAACCATCGACGCGGCGCTGGCCCGCGCCCGCGCGCCGTCCGAGCGCCCGGCGCGCTACTCCTTCGACATGCTCGGCGAAGGCGCGCGCACCAAGGACGACGCACAGCGCTATTTCGACTCCTATGCCTCGGCCATCTCGGCCATCGGCCACGCCGCGGGCAACAACCCGCTGCCCGACCGGCCGGGTATCTCGGTCAAACTCTCGGCATTGCATCCGCGCTATGAGGCGGTGAGCCATCAGCGCGTGATGCGCGAACTGGTGCCGCGCCTGATCGTGCTGGCGCAGCAAGCGAAGAGCTATGACCTCAATTTCACCGTCGATGCCGAAGAAGCCGACCGACTCGAATTGTCGCTCGATGTCATCGATGCGGCCTTTGCCGATCCGTCGCTGGCGAGATGGGACGGTTTCGGGCTTGCGATCCAGGCCTATCAGAAGCGCTGCGCCGACGTGATCGACCACATCGACGCGCTGGCGCGCCGTCACGATCGAAAGATGATGGTGCGCCTCGTCAAGGGCGCCTATTGGGACACCGAGATCAAGCGCGCGCAAGAACGCGGGCTCATTGGTTATCCGGTGTTCACGCGCAAGGCGATGACCGACCTGAACTACATTTCCTGCGCACAGAAGCTGCTCGCGCTGCGACCACACATCTTCCCGCAATTCGCCACGCACAATGCGCTCACCGTCGCGACCATCCTCGAACTGGCCGGCACCAGCGGCGGCTACGAATTCCAGCGCCTGCACGGCATGGGCGACGCGCTCTATGAGCAGCTCGGCAAGGACCATCCCGCCATTCGCTGGCGCACCTATGCGCCGGTGGGCAGCCATCGCGATCTGCTAGCCTATCTGGTGCGACGGCTGCTGGAGAATGGCGCGAACTCATCTTTCGTGGCGATCGCCGCGGATGACGCCGTGCCGATCGCGACGCTGCTTAAGCGGCCTGCCGCGATCATCGGCTCTTCGAATGGTGCGCACCATCCGAAGATCCCTTTGCCGGCCGATCTCTATCGACCAGAGCGGACCAATTCACACGGCATCGAATTTGGCGAACGCGCCCCATTGGATGAATTGCTGGCCGAGATTGCGGCCAGCAAGTCAGACATGGACGAGGTCGTTGATGCCAATGCCGAGCAGGCAAATGCCGCGGTGACGGCAGCGCGCGCAGGCTTTGCGTCATGGAGCCACACCCCAGCACATGAACGCGCGGCGATCCTCGACAACGCCGCCGATCGTCTGGAACAGCGCCGCGCGTCCTTCATCGCATTGCTGCAACAGGAAGGCGGCAAGACGCTTGATGATGCGCTATCGGAGGTCCGCGAGGCCATCGACTTCTGCCGCTATTACGCCGCGCAGGGCCGCGAGCAATTCGGCACTGGCCAGACAATGCCCGGGTCCACCGGCGAGAGCAACGTGTTGAGCCTGCGCGGCCGTGGCGTCTTTATCGCCATCTCGCCGTGGAATTTTCCGCTGGCGATTTTTCTCGGCCAGGTGAGTGCCGCGCTGACGGCGGGCAACACGGTCGTCGCCAAGCCGGCCGAACAAACGCCACGCATCGCGGCACGGGCCGTACGCCTGCTTCATGAAGCCGGTGTGCCCACGTCAGCATTGCATCTGATCCAGGGCGACGGCAGCATCGGGGCAGCGCTCGTCGCGCATCCCGCCATCGCCGGTGTGGTGTTCACCGGCTCGACCGAGGTGGCCCGATCGATCAACCGCACCCTCGCCGCCAAGGATGGCCCGATCGTGCCACTCATCGCCGAGACCGGCGGCATCAATGCAATGATCGTCGATGCTACGGCTCTGCCCGAGCAGGTCGCCGACGATGTGGTGATGTCCGCGTTCCGCTCCGCGGGCCAGCGCTGCTCGGCGCTGCGGCTGCTGCTCGTGCAGGACGATGTCGCCGACCGCATGATCGAGATGATCGTTGGCGCGGCCCGGGAACTCAAGCTGGGCGATCCCCGTGATGCCGCCACCCATATCGGCCCGGTGATCGACGCCGAGGCGAAGCAGAAGCTCGATGCGCATATCGCGCACATGACCATCGAGGCACGCGTGCACTTTGCGGGCACGGCACCTGCAGGCAACTTCGTCGCACCGCATATTTTCGAACTCGCGAGCGCACGTGAGCTCACCGAAGAAGTGTTCGGTCCGATCCTGCATGTGGTGCGCTACCGCGCTGCCGACTTCGACAAGGTGCTGCAGGACATTGCCGACACCGGCTTCGGGCTCACGCTCGGCGTGCATTCGCGGATCGACGATATGGTTGAGCGCGTGATCGCCCGCCTGCCGGTCGGCAATGTCTATGTGAACCGCAACATGATCGGCGCTGTGGTCGGCGTGCAGCCCTTCGGCGGCTTCGGCCTGTCCGGCACCGGCCCGAAAGCCGGCGGCCCGCATTACCTCGCCCGCTTCGCCACCGAGCAGACCGTCACGATCAACACGGCCGCGGCGGGTGGCAATGCAGCATTGATGACAGATCAAAACTGATCCTTCTTACCCTCCCCTGGAGGGGGAGGGTCGGTGAGCAGCACGCAACGCGTGTTGCGAGACGGGGTGGGGTGAAGCCACAACGACGGAGCTTGCTGCTTCACCCCACCCCGCTGCGCGCTATGCACGCAGCGACCCTCCCCCTCCAGGGGAGGGTTAGCTGAGGCCGTTGCATCACCCATCGAAGATGGGTCAAATGCGTCACCGGATTCCGGATGGAATTAAATTCCGGCAGACGGCAAGAACAACACGCAGAACAAAAGCGACGGGAGTGACGCATGGAAGACGGTCTGTTCAAGGGGCTGAAGGTGCTGGACTGCGCGAGTTTCATCGCCGCGCCCGCCGCAGCCACAGTGCTGTCCGACTTCGGCGCCGACGTCATCAAGATCGAACCCCCGGGTGCCGGCGATCCCTATCGCAACCTGCCCAACCTGCCCGGTTATCCCAAGAGCGAACACAACTATGCGTGGATGATGGAGAGCCGGAACAAGAAGAGCCTCGCGCTCGATCTGGCCAAGCCGGAAGGTCAGGCGGTGCTCTACAAATTGATCGCCGAGGCGGATGTGTTCATCACCAATTTCCCGCCGCCGGTGCGCAAGCGCCTGAAAATTGCCTATGAGGATATCGCGCCGCTGAACGAGAAGCTGATCTATGCCTGCTTCACCGGCTATGGCGACAAGGGCGCGGAAGCCGACAAGCCCGGCTTCGACTCCACCGCTTGGTGGGCACGCTCCGGCATGATGGATCTCGTGCGCGCCGACGAGGACACCACGCCCGCGCGTTCGATCGCCGGCATGGGCGACCACCCCTGCGCCATGGCGCTCTACGGCGCCATCGTCACCGCGCTCTACAAGCGCGAGAAGACCGGCAAAGGCTGCCAGGTGAAGTCGAACCTGATGGCCAATGGCGTATGGTCGTCGAGCGTGCTGGCGCAGGCCAAGCTGGTGGGCGCCAAGTTCGAGAAGCGCCGCTCGCGCGAGGAAGCGCTCAACGCCGTCACCAATCACTACAGGTGCCGCGACGGCCGCTGGATCATGCTGTCGCTGCTCGCCGAGGAGCGGCAATGGCCGGCTTTCACCAAATGCCTCGGCCGCGAGGACCTGCGCGACGATCCGCGCTTCGCAACCAAACCTGATCGCCATGCGCGCTCGGTCGAGCTGATCAATATCCTCGACGAGGTGTTCGCGACCCGCGACCTCGCCGACTGGCGCGAGCGACTCGACGGCAATGGCCTCGTGTTCGGCTTCGTCGGCATCCTCGACGATATTCCGAACGATCAACAGATGAAGGACAACGATGTGCTGATCCCGTTCGAGGGAACCGACATCCTCACCATCAACAGCCCGATCTGGATCGGCGGCGAGACCAAACGCAGCCCGCATCTGCCGCCGTCCATCGGCCAACACAGCGACGAGATCCTGCGCGCTGCGGGCTTCAATGATGCCGATATCGCGCGGTTGCGCGCTTCCGGCACGGTAGCATAGTCGCGCAAGCCGCGGGTTACGCAGCCCGCGCGAAAGAGTTTCAAATTGCGATGCAGCCCGTGATCACGAAGTGGTCACGAGCCGACCTGAAACCGCCTCTCCCAAAACGCGTAGCTGATCTCGTTAGCGCGACAGGCCGTGGACATGCCCTGCCCTTGTCGCCGGCAACGAGATCACGACGTCTGCGGATTCCCCGCCGGCGACGCTACTATCAACCGGGAGACGACCATGTCCAAGAAGCGCATTGCACTGCTGTCATTTGCCGCCTTCAGCACGCTGATGATTTCGGCGAGCTTCCTTGAGCCTGCTGCTGCCAAGATGATGAAGGGCGAGAACACCGTCATGGTAGGCGGCGCCGCGATGTATCCATCGAAGAACATCGTCGAGAACGCGGTGAATTCGAAGGATCACACCACGCTGGTCGCCGCCGTGAAGGCCGCCGGCCTCGTCGATACGCTGGCCAGCCCCGGCCCGTTTACCGTCTTCGCGCCGACCAATGCCGCATTCGGCAAACTGCCGAAGGGCACGGTCAATACGCTGGTGCAGCCCGAGAACAAGATGACCCTCACCAAGATCCTGACCTATCATGTGGTGGCCGGACGGCTCTCGGCGGCCGACCTCACCGATGGCAAGAAGCTGACGACTGTTGAAGGCGAACAACTCACCATCAAGCGTTCGGGCGGCAAGGTCATGATCATCGATGCCAAGGGCGGTACCTCCACCGTGACGATCCCGAACGTCAACCAGTCGAACGGCGTGATCCACGTCGTCAACACCGTGCTGATGCCGGGCTGATCGTTCCAACGCACAGTCCGAATTGACGCATCTCGCCTCTCCCTGTCCGCAGGGAGAGGCATATTTTTCGACTAGCGCGCCAGCAGCCATCCGAAGAAGCCGAGCCCGAGCAGGACGGCCAAACCGATCGCCCAGACGCTGACGCGGATGCTGCTTGTCGTCTGCTGTTTGCTCTCGTTCTCGGCGATCGCGATGTCGCGTTCCTTGATCTCTTTGTCGGTCTCGTTCATCGCGTCCTCATTTCATTTCACGAAACACATGCCGATTGCAGACGACGCATCCGCGCCAACCTGCTGACAGGCGAGACCTTCGGCACAAGTCCAGGACGCGAAGCTCTTGTCCGCGACGCCCTTCTGCTTCGGTCGATAACATGTCGCACCCCAGCCATCGAGGAGAGGCGATCCCGCGAGTTCATTGTTACCACGCATCTGCGGGCGATCGGAGAAGCCGCGCGAAAAATCCGGCGCCTTTCCATCGCGTATCGCCATGACGATATCGCGACGGCGGGGCTGGTCACCGATGAAATGCGGCGATGTCGGAACCGTTCCCTGCGATTGCTCTGCCAGCGTATCCGCACCAGGAAAGTGAAACCCGCCGATGCCGCGAATCTGGTGGCAGCCGCCGCAGGTGATGTCGTTCAGCCGGCGAGCAAAGCCGGCCGGTGAGCGGATGTTCTCGAGCGCGCCGCCCTGCGATATGGCTCGTTCCAGCGCGTTCACGACGTCGCGCTCGCTGAACACGCCCTTCCCCTCGCTGTCTATCAGCCCGAACTCCGGCTGCAGGGCCGACGGTGCAAAGCCGACCGGTGTCGATGACAGCGACGAGGTGGCAAGGAATTTCTCGGGGATCAAAACCGTACCACGATCAAAGGCTCGCAGATTGTTCGGCGCGAGCAGCCAGTCGCGAAACGCGTGACCGAGCGCGGCGTCAGCCAGCAACCGGTCACGGTCGATCTGGTTCTCCATGGGTGCTGCGCGAAACTGCTTCGCGGTGGCATCGAAGCGAAACACCTTCTGCAAATAGTCGGTGCGGAATTCCTGCGTATCGGACTTCGGTCGATGCGCGATCTGCAGATTGGTCTCGATGCGATCGATCTGCGCGGCTGTGATTGTCGCAAGCGGGCCATCCGGTTTCAGCAAGCGATCCGCGCGTGCTGCGCCAGTCTCGCTGAACGACGCAGAATCGAGCCAGCGTCCGGCGAGATCCGCGCATGTCACCGACGCATCGTGCGGGTCCTTCGCACGAAGCACAAGATTGAGCGTCATCGGCAGGCGCGGCGGCGTTATGCCAGCGGCCGTGCGCGTGAGGCGATAGATCAGCCTGATCTCACCGCAGGTATCCGGCGCGACATAGGCCCGGTCCATACGATTGACGATCCCGGCGAGCACGAAGCGCGCATCGGGCGATGTCAGCATCGCCTGGTCGAACAGTTGCACATCGTGGCCGGGGCCGACTCCGATCCTCACACGCGGCTGATGCTTTTGATGATCGGCGAGATAGCGCGCAAAGGCATCATCCAGCGCGGCGCGGATTTGTGTCATCGCAGGCAGAGCAAACAGCGCGTCGTTGGGGATCGGCGTTGTCCGCGCGGGATCGAGCAGCTGCGCAAGGCCGAATCCGCGTGTCTCAAGTGCCCGCAACACACCGGGATCGGTGACGGCGAGACTATTGCCCTCATCCGCCCGCGCGACGGGAGCCACGAGGCAGAGCAGCACGGCAATGAAGCTCAGGCGAAGTCGCACGGCGCAATCCCAGACGTCACGTCGGGAGGCTAGCCCAAAAGAAAGGCCGCTGCACCAGCAGCGGCCTGAACGCAGTCATCACAGGAAGAGCGGATCAGCGGGCAACGATCAGGCCGCGGCTCGTGACCACCGTCCAGCGACCATCCTGCTTGCGGATCGCATCGACGCGGCCGAGACCCGGAACCGGATCGCCGGCATAGACTTCGAAGATTCCGGCACGGCCCTCGATAGTGGCGCCGCCGCCGGCGATGTCGATGATGCGCCAGCCTTCGACCATGGGCAGGCGCGCAACTTCGGGCTTCGGTGTCGGGGTCGGCACCGGGGCGTTGATCGAACCTGTCACTTCCTTGGCCGGTGCCGAGGCAACCGGTGCAGGGGCCGGCGCGGGCGCAGCAGCAGGCGGCGGCGTGGTGCGCAGCTTTTCGACGGTCTCGCTCAGCTTGGCGAGTTTCGCGGCCGGTTCAGCCTGCGCCTTCTCGAGCTTGTCGAGACGCTCGGCAGACTTCGCGCGCGCCGCAATGGACTGCTTGGCGTTGCGGTCGACCTCGGCCTTGAGCGCCGAGAGTTCGCCGTCGAGACGGGCAATGTGTTCTTCCAGTGCCTGGTTGGTCGACTTGGTGTCGTCGGCGGCAAACAGCTTGCCGAGGCCCGACATGGCCACCGAACCGCCGACTGCGCCGACGGTGATACCCAGCGCGATCATCGCGGCAATCGCCATCATCCGGCTGCGGCCAGCCTTCTCTGCCGACTCAATCTTCGGCTCGGAATTGACGAAGTCTTCCCAGGAGCGCTCGCGCGCCGCATGCTCACGGGACGCGCCCTCATGCGGGCCGCTGTCGCGGGAGGGAGCCATGATGGTGATCCGGCCAGGCGCACCGAGCTTCGGCGCTTCCCTCTTTGGCATCTGAGCACGGCGCTCGTCGCCCTGCTCCGGTGCGAGCTTCGGCGACTCCACGTGGATCTCAGCATCGTGGGAACCGGCCGCCGCCGCCACGCCGGTGTCGACGTGATCGCCGCTGACGTCTGGGGTGGAATCGGCCTTGTGCTCGCTCACGATCAAATTCTCCGGAATAGATGAACACTTTGGTAACTTTCATTGCTTGCCAAATCCTTACCGGGTGCTGTGCTTACGAAAATTTCACCTCTTGTCCGGCGATGGGAACCGTTGCTTGACGCGCACGCGCCCCGCCCGCACAACACCAGCAAACAGAACAATCGGGGAAATGCCATGAAGCTCTACGATTCCATCGGACCGAATCCGCGCGTGGTCCGCATGTTCATGGCCGAGAAGGGCATCAGCCTCCCCGTCCAGACCGTCGATCTTGCTGGTGGCGAGAACCGCGAACCCGCGCATCTGGCGCGCAATCCGCATGGGCAGATGCCGACGCTCGAACTCGACGATGGCGCCTATGTGTCGGAGACGGTGGCGATCTGCGAATATGTCGAGGAGACGCATCCGACGCCGCCGCTGATCGGCACTACGCCCGAACAGCGCGCGGAGGCACGGATGTGGCGCCAGCGCGTCGATCTCAATATCTGCCAGCACATCGCCAATGGCTATCGCTTTTCGGAGGGGTTGAAGCGCTTCGAGACGCGCATCGTCTGCGTACCCGAAGGCGCGCCGGGCCTGAAGACAATCGCCATCGACCGGCTGCGCTGGCTCGACGGACAGATGGCCGGCAAGACCTTCATCTGCGGCGAGCGGTTCACGATGGCCGACATCGTGCTGTTTTGCTGGCTCGATTTTGCTGACAAGGTGAAGCAGCCGTGGGATCGCGAAAATGCGAAGGTCGCGGCGTGGTTCGAGCGCGTCGGCGCGCGGGAGTCAGCGAAAGCGTGAGCGGAGGTCAATGGCCTCTCCACGTCATTGCGAGGAGCGAAGCGACCCGGCAATCCAGAAGGCCACAAGCGAAGACTGGATTGCTTCGCTACGCTCGCAATGACGGCTGAGGGAGCAGCGCGCTACAGCACCACCGGCGCATCCGGCAGCTCGTTCACCGAGCCGGCATCACGTGGGAAATGCGTCACCAGATGCTGCGTCACCGCGTCGATACCCTTGATCACGCCGCGCTCGAAATGCCCGGCGCGAAACTCCGCTTCCATCATCTGGCAGATCGCTTCCCAGCCGGGTTTGCCGACGCGGGCATCGATGCCGCGGTCAACCACGATCTCGACGTCGCGATCGGCGAGCAGCAGATAGATCAGCACGCCGTTGTTATGCGCGGTGTCCCAGACGCGCAGTTGCGCGAACACATCGATGGCGCGTTCGCGCGCGGATTGATTGCGGAACAGCGGCGCACCGTCGAGCGCGCCCTCGACCACGAAGCGGATCTGTCCGGCATGGCTGGCTTCGGAGGCCTTGATGGCCTGCTCGATCCTTGCCAGCGATTCCGGCGGGAACGCCTTGCGGACCCGCGAGCGATTGCCGAGCAGATGGTTGCCGATGCGTTTCAGGCTCATCACCAACTCCCCGAAGCGCCGCCGCCACCGAAACTGCCACCGCCTCCACTGAAGCCGCCGCTGCTCGATGAACTCCCTGACGACCAGGAACCACCGCCGCCCCCGATATAGCCACCACCGCGGCGTCCGCCGTCTCCGCCGCCCGACATGAGGGCCTCGCTGATCAGCGTAAAGAAAAACGCGACCGCGCCGAGAATGCCGCCGAACAGCAGGCTGCCGGCGACCAACCAGACCACCGCGGTGACGAGCCCGCCGGTCGCCAGCGAGCCGAACAGCCGGCCGAAAATGTTGCGCAGGATGCTGCCGAAGATCAGAACGCCGAACAGCAGGAACGGCGCATATTCCACGATCTGATCGAGGGCATTCGAATTGCCCTTCCATTCATCCGGCGCCGGCAGCGGCTCGCCGTCGACCACCTTGATGATCTGGTTGACACCCGCCGAGATGCCACCGGCAAAATCGCCGGTCTTGAAGCGCGGTGTGATGATCTCGTCCATGATCCGTTTCGTGGTCACGTCGGTCAGTGCGCCTTCAAGGCCGTAGCCGACTTCGATGCGCAGCTTGCGATCGTCCTTGGCGACCAGCAGGATCGCGCCGTCATCGACTTTCTTGCGGCCGATCTTCCAGGCTTCAGCAACGCGGATGGAGTATTGCGCGATGGCTTCCGGCGCCGTGGTGGGCACGATCAGCACCACGATCTGGCTGCCCTTGCGCGACTCGAAATCACGCAGCGTGCTGTCGAGGGACGCCTGTTCGCTCTGGCTCAGCGTCGCGGTCTGGTCGACCACGCGCCCCGTCAGAGCCGGCACAGCCACATCGGCCAGAGCGACGGCGCTCCAGCACATCAGTAATGCCAGCAGACAGGCTTTGATCGCCTTCATCGGATCGGCCTGATCGGCACCGGCCTATTTCGCTGGCGCCGGCGTCGGGTTGAAGTCGACCTTCGGCGCGGTCGAGATTTCGCTCTCATTGGCGACCGAGAAATTCGCCTTCTCCTTGTAGCCGAACATCATCGCGGTGAGATTGTTCGGGAAGGTGCGTACGCCGACGTTATAATCCTGCACCGACTTGATGTAGCGGTTGCGCGCCACGGTGATGCGGTTCTCGGTGCCCTCGAGCTGCGACATCAGATCCTTGAACAGCGCGTCCGACTTGAGTTGCGGATAGTTCTCGGTGACTACGAGCAATCGCGACAGCGCGCTGGAGAGTTCGCCTTGCGCGGCCTGGAATTTCTGCAGCGCAGCGGGATCGTTGACCACATCAGGCGTCGCCTGCACCGAGCCGACCTTGGCGCGTGCATTTGTGACGCCCAGAAGAACGTCCTTCTCCTGTTGCGCGAAACCCTTCACGGAATTCACGAGATTCGGCACGAGGTCCGCGCGGCGCTGATACTGGTTGACCACCTCCGACCAGGCCGACTTGACCTGCTCGTCATTGGTCTGAATCGCGTTGTAACCGCAATTGGTCAGGCTGAGGGTGGCCAGTGCTGCCAGCACGGTCAAAAACTTGCGCATGAAATTCTCCTGTGACGCGGCTCAAATGGCTCGACCGCTTCTAACACAGGCAAACGACGAAAGCCGCCACAAGTTCATCGCGAATGCTGCAATGCCCATACGGGTTTATGTTTGCATGCCCGGCATTCGTTGTTAGCCTTGCCGCAACCATCGGCCCACAGAAGCCGAGGACATTTGGGGAGGTTTCCATGACGGACGTGCTGAACACGTTTCCGACCGTTGGCGCGCAGACCCTGCGGGCCCTGGCGCGCTATCCGGACCGCATCGCTTTCAGCTGGCCCGGCGGCACCATCACCTATCGCGGCACCACGGACCTGATCGCGCGGCTGCAGAATGTGTTCATGAACCTCGGCGCACAGCCCGGCACGAAAGTGGCGTTGCTGACCGCGAACCGCGCCGACACCTGGTGCGCCGGCGTCGCCGCGCAACTGTCGCGTTTCGCAATCTCCTGGCTGCATCCGCTGGGCTCGATGCAGGATCAGATCGACCAGATCGAGGATGCCGAAGCAACGATCCTGATCATTGACGCCGACAATTTCCTGCAACGCGGCGGCGAGCTCGCCTCGCGCGCGCAAGGCCTGCAGCATGTGTTTACGCTGGGCCGTGCAGACTACGGCATCGATCTGCTGAAAGTCGTCGGCTCAGGCGGCAGCGCCACCGCGCGGGACTTTGCACAGGTCGATGACATCGCCGTGCTGAACTACACCGGCGGCACCACCGGAAAATCCAAGGGCGCGCTGCGCCGGCATCGCGAAGTGTCGGGCTTTGCCAGCGCCATCCTGTCCGACTTCGAGATCCCGGACACGCCGAGCTATCTCACGGTTGCGCCGATCAGCCATGTCGCCGGCACCAAGGTGCTGCCGACGCTGATGCGCGGCGGCACGGTACATATGCTGAAGGGGTTCGATCCCGAAGCGGTGCTCAAGACCATCGAACGCGAGCGCATCAATTTCACGCTGTTCGTGCCGACCATGATCTACGTGCTGCTCGATCATCCGACGCTGTCAAAGACCGATCTATCGTCGCTCGATCTGGTGCTTTACGGCGCATCGCCGATGTCACCGAGCCGGCTGGTGGAAGGCATCGAGCGGATCGGTCCGGTGTTCTCGCAACTTTATGGACAGACCGAATGCTATCCGGTCTCGGTACTGCGCAAGACGGATCATGATCCGAAGAAGCCCGAACTGTTTTTGTCCTGCGGTTTTCCGATCGCGGTCTGCGATGTCCGCATTCTCGACGATGACGATCAGGAGGTCTCGCCCGGTGAGGCCGGCGAAATCTGCGTGCGTGCGCCGCATGTGATGAAGGAATACTGGAAGCGGCCGGAGCAGACGGCCGAAACGCTCAAGAACGGCTGGCTGCACACTGGCGACATCGCCCGCGCCGACGAGCGCGGCTACATGTTCATCCTCGACCGCAAGAAGGACATGATCGTCTCCGGCGGCTTCAACATCTTCCCGCGCGAGATCGAGGATGTGTTGACCACCCATGCCGATGTCGCCATGTGCGCTGTGGTCGGCGTGCCCGACGACAAATGGGGCGAGGCTGTCACCGCCATCGTGGTCGCGCGTGGCGGTGCGAAGCCGGATGCCAACGAACTGATCAATCTGGTGAAGACCCGCAAGGGTTCGGCCCATGCGCCGAAGCACATCAAGTTCGTCAGTGAACTGCCAATGACCGGCGTCGGTAAAATCGACAAGAAGGCGCTGCGCGCGAGCTTCTGGGTCGGGCGCGAGCGGATGGTGGGGTAAGGGCTTAGCACTAACGCCGTCATTCCGGGGCGCGTGTGCATCTTGCGCACGCGAACCCGGAATCTCGACATGGCTGAACACTTCGGGATTCCGGGTTCGCCTGCCAGCGGCTTCGCCGCTGACCTGCGCCCCGGAATGACCGTGGAGGGTCACCACCAAGTGACTTGCATGATGATAGTTACTCCCCTATCTTCCTCCCATGGAGCGCAAAAGTTTCGAAAAACTGGAATGCCCGGTTGCCCGCAGCCTTGAGCGCGTCGGCGAGTGGTGGAGCATTCTGATCATGCGCGACGCCATTTACGGCATGACGAGGTTCGACCAGTTCCAGAAGAACCTCAGCATCGCGCCGAACATGCTGACCCGTCGGCTGGCAGTCCTGGTCGAGGCCGGGCTGCTGGAGAAGCGGCTATATTGCGAAAAGCCACCGCGCTACGAATATATCGTGACCCCGCGCGGCCGGGATTTCCGCTCCGTGCTGTGGTCGTTGCAAAGCTGGGGCAACCGTCACTTCGCGCCTGAGGGTGAAAGCGTTGTTCTGATCGACAAGGAGACCGGCGAGACCGCCGATCCCATCCTGGTCGACCGCCGTACCGGAAAACCAATCACCGAAGCCACCCACGCCAATGCGCCCGGCCCTGCCGCCAGCGCACGCGTGCAACGGCGGCTCAGCAAACCGCGCCCGCAGAAGGACGGATCACCATGAAACTGGAAACGCCGCAGGCCATCGTCGCCGCTACGGCCGCGCCCGTCCACGAGATGAACCCGCGGACGCGGATGCTGCTGCAGGCGCCGATCGCTTCCACCCTGGTCAAGCTGGCCTGGCCCAATCTGCTGGTGATGCTGGCGCAGGCTTCCACCGGCCTGATCGAGACCTGGTGGGTGTCGCATCTCGGCAGCGACGCGCTGACCGGCATGGCGGTGGTGTTTCCCGGCTTCATGATGATGCAGATGCTGTCGGCTGGTGCCATGGGCGGCGGCATTTCCTCGGCGATCGCGCGTGCGCTCGGCGCGCGCCGCACCGACGATGCCGAAGCACTGGTGATGCATGCGACCCTTATCAATATCCTGCTCGGCCTGATCGGCTCGGCAATCTTCCTGATCTGGGGCCGTGCGATTTACACGGCGATGGGCGTCAGCGGCGGTGCGCTGGACGCGGCCATGCAATATTCCAACGTGGTGTTCGGCGGCAGCGTTTTAGTTTGGCTGATGAACGGCTTTGCCAGCATCATCCGCGGCACCGGCAATATGCTGGTGCCGTCGCTGTCGATCTGTATCGGCGTGGTGCTGCTGATCCCGCTGTCGCCGCTGCTGATCTTCGGCTGGGGATCGATTCCGGCCCTCGGCATTGCCGGCGGCGGCTGGGCCGTGGTGCTGTCCACCTTCACCGTGGGCGCCGTGCTCGCCGGCTACATTCTCTCGGGCCGCTGCATCGTCCATTTCAAGCTGGCCCGGCTGCGCTGGGATCTCTCAGCCGACATCTTGCGCGTCGGCGCCATCGCTGCGGTGATTTCGCTGCAGACGAGTTTCACGGTGCTGCTGACCACCGCACTGGTCGGCGGCTTCGCTGGCGGCGACGCCGTGGCGGGCTTCGGCACCGGCGTCCGGCTGGAATATCTGATGGTGCCGCTGGCCTTCGGGTTTGGCGGACCGCTGGTCGCCCTGGTCGGCACCAATATCGGCGCCGGACAGGAGCAGCGCGCGCTGCGGGCGGCGCTGATCGGCGGCGGCATGGTGTTCGTGATCACCGAAACCGTCGGCCTGGCGGCCGCGATCTGGCCGGCAGCCTGGCTCGGCCTGTTCGGGTCGGACCCGCAAATGATTGAGACCGGCAGCGCCTATCTGCGCATCGTCGGCCCCGCCTATGGCTTCTTCGGTCTGGGCCTGTCGCTGTATTTCGCCTCGCAGGGCGCCGGTAAAATGCTCTATCCCCTGCTCGCCGGCGTGCTGCGGCTGCTGATCTCGATCGGCGGCGGCTGGCTGGCGCTACGGCTGACGGGATCGCTGACCTGGCTGTTTGCCTGCCTGACATTCGCCTTGGTGGTCTACGGCACCATCATCGTCACGGCGGTGGCGTCCGGCACCTGGTTCAAGACCAAGCCGGTCTGACGGCGATGTAATCGCCTGACAGCGATGTGATCAGCCGAAAGCGGATTTTCCGCTGGGAATAAAGATGTGCATATGCCTCATGCAGTTGCACGCCTGTAGGGGCAAAGCGAACTATCCTAGATAGCGCGGATCGGCAGCCAGTTCGGCCGCACCCAGGAATCCCCAGCTATGGCAGACGGTATCGTGGCACAGGCTCCCCAGCCGACGGAAGGGCTGACGCCGAGCCAACAGCGTTGGGCGCGGCTTGCCATCTTTACCGCCCTTGCCATGGCCTCGCTCGAT
Organism: Tardiphaga sp. OK245; assembly: GCF_900108575.1. Classification (NCBI taxonomy): domain Bacteria; kingdom Pseudomonadati; phylum Pseudomonadota; class Alphaproteobacteria; order Hyphomicrobiales; family Nitrobacteraceae; genus Tardiphaga; species Tardiphaga sp. OK245. The sequence goes on from NZ_FNWZ01000001.1 coordinate 628,279, forward strand.
ACCGCCATTGCCAATATCGCGTTGCCCTCCATCGCCAGCGACCTGCATGCCACGCCAGCGGACGTGATCTGGGTCGTCAATGTCTACCAGATCGCCATGGTCGCCACGCTGCTGCCATTCGGCGCGCTGGGCGAGATCGTCGGCCATCAGCGCATCTATCTCGGCGGGCTGATCCTGTTCACGATCGCGTCGGTCGCCTGCGCATTCGCGTGGTCGCTGGACACTTTACTGTTCGCGCGGGTGCTGCAGGGCCTCGGCGCCGCCGGCGCCATGAGCGTCAATGCCGCGCTGGTCCGCGTGGTTTATCCCCCAAGCCATTTCGGCCGCGGGCTCGGTCATAACGCCCTCGTCGTTGCGACGGCCTTCACCCTCGGCCCCACCATCGCCTCGGGCATCCTGTCGGTTGCAACCTGGCCCTGGCTGTTCGCGATCAACCTCCCCTTCGGCCTCGCCGCCATTGTCATCAGCCTCAAGACACTGCCGAAGACCACGCGCGCCACCCATCGTTTCGATTTTCTCGGTGCCCTGCTGACCTCGCTCTGCCTTGGCCTGCTGATCCTCGGTATCGACAGCGCCGCCCATCACACCGCGCCGTCCATTGTCGTCGCCGAGCTGGTTGCCGGCCTGTTGTTCGGCTGGCTGCTGCTCCGCCGGCAGGCCGATCACCCTGCGCCCATGCTGCCGATCGACCTGTTTCGCCGCCCATTGTTCGCGCTGTCGGCGGCCACGGCGGTTTGCTCCTTCTCCGTCCAGGGCCTCGCCTTCGTGTCGCTGCCGTTCTATTTCGAAGAAGTTCTGCATCGTTCGGCAGTCGAGACCGGCTTCTTCCTGACGCCCTGGCCGCTGGTCGTCGGCATCATGGCGCCGATCGCCGGCCGGTTGTCGGACCACTATCCCGCCGGGCTTCTTGGCGGTATCGGCATGGCCCTGCTCGGCATCGGCATGGTGCTGCTAGCCACCCTGCCGCCCGACCCGAGCGTCGCCAATATCGTCTGGCGGATGGTGATCTGCGGCGCCGGCTTCGGCTTCTTCCAGGCGCCGAACATGAAGGCGATCATGTCGAGCGCGCCGGCCGGCCGCAGCGGCGGCGCCAGCGGTATCGTGGCCACCGCCCGGCTCACCGGCCAGAGCATGGGCGCGGCACTCGCCGCCTTCTGCTTCGGCCTGTTCGGCCATGGCGGCGCGACCTGGGCGCTGGCGCTCGGCGCCGGCTTTGCCGCGCTCGGCTGCATCATGAGCTTCCTGCGGCTGATCGTCCCGTCGTCACCCAGTCACTGATTTCAGAGATAATTTAGCGAACTCACATTTCTCTTTTGCAATGCCGTATTAAGTGATGTGATATACTGCAGTGCAGAGACAGATATTTTGCAGCGCAAGTAACAAAACTGAGTTCCATTGCCCTTCGGTTCCGTAAGTACCCAAAGACGCTGGACCAGTTTCGTATCCTTGTAGCCGCGGCGGGCACGAGGGCATTTCTTGAGGGTACTGTTCGTCACTCCAGAGATTGACGACTTCATCCGGGTGGGCGGCCTTGCAGCCGTGTCCGCCGCTCTCCCTAGAGCCCTGCGCATCTGGACCGACGTTCGCATCATCCTTCCCGGCTACCGCGACGTCGTCACGCAGTTTCCTGACATCGAGATCGTCGGCGAATGCCCGGCGCTGGCGGAAATGCCCGCCTGCTCGGTCGGTCTGGCTGCGACCAAGGATGGACTGCCGATCTACATCCTGCTCTGCCCGCAGCTCTACGATCGTCCGGGCAATCCCTACGGCGACGCCTGCGGCCGCGACTGGCCGGACAACGACATCCGCTTCGCGCGCTTCGCCTCCGCCGCTGCACTGCTCGCCTCCGGCAAGCTCGACAAGAACTGGTCGGCCGATCTGGTCCACGCCAATGACTGGCAGGCGGCCCTGGTGCCGGCCTATCTCGCCTGGAGCGGGGCGAAGATCCCGACCATCCTGACGATCCACAATCTCGCTTATCAGGGCCTGTTTCCGAAGTCTTCGCTGCGCCGGATCGGTGCACCGGCGGAGTCGTTCCATATCGACGGGCTGGAATTCTACGACAAACTCTCCTTCCTCAAGGGCGGGCTGATCTACTCGTCGCATCTCACCACGGTGAGCGAGACTTACGCGCGCGAGATCACCACGCCGGAACTCGGCTGCGGGCTGGAAGGCCTGCTGACCAAGCGCTCCAACGAGTCGCGGCTGACAGGCATTCTCAACGGCATCGATGAAAGCTGGGATCCGCGCGTCTGCGCGGAGCTCATGAGACCGTTCGGCGCGGGCGACTGGGAAGCCAAACGCGCCAATGCCGACGGGGTACGCCAACAATTTGGGCTCGCACTCTCCCGCGGGCCCATTTTTGGTTTGGTCGCCCGCCTCGTGCATCAGAAGGGCGTCGACCTCGTATTGTCGGCGGCCGACGCCATCGTGTCCGCCGGCGGACAGATCGTCGTCACCGGCCGCGGCGAGACCGAACTCGAAAACGCGCTGATGGACGCGCATCGCCGCCGTCCGGATGCGATCGGCGTCGCCATCGGCTTCAACGACCGCGAGGCACGGCGCATCTTCGCCGGCAGCGACTTCACGCTGATGCCGTCGCGCTTCGAACCCTGTGGCCTGAGCCAGATGTATGCGCAGCGCTTCGGCTCGCTGCCGATCGGCCACCAGACCGGCGGCCTCGCCGAAACCATCGTCGATGGCGAGACCGGCTTCCTGTTCACGCAGCCCTCCACCGAGTCATTTCTGGGCGGCATCCTGCGGGCCTTCGCGACCTATGGCTCGAAGGATCGCCTGAACTCGATGCGCCGCAGCGCCATGTCGAAGTCCTTCAGCTGGAATATCTCGGCCGCCAGCTACAGCGCGCTGTATCGCAAGACGATCGTCGCCGGGGTGTGATACCTGCGAGAGTCTCGAGCTGCGCCGTTGTCTATCGATCCGTCATTGCGAGGAGCGAAGCGACGCGGCAATCCAGTCTTTACCTACTACCAAGGAAGACTGGATTGCTTCGCTACGCTCGCAATGACGAAGGATAGGCCTAGACCTTCGTCAGACTTCCACCACGCGCTCCACATGCACGCGGCGGCAATCCATCTCGTATTCGAGATCGACGACCGGCGGACGGTTGAAGTGCCAAGTCAGGCCGTTGCGGAACACGCCGCGGCGGCCGAGTTCGCTTTCCAGCAGAGCATATACGTCGCGCACGGTGTAGAGCTGCGCGCCAGTGGTCTGGTCCCAGGTGCCGGAGAATGCGCTCATGCGGCGCTCCATCTCGTCGAGCACGAACTTGGCTTTTTCCAGCATGCCCGACGGGCTGATGTCGCCGAGGCGTACCGTGTTGTCGCGATAGTCGCCCTTGCCTTCCGCGGCCTCGCCGCTGCCCGCGATGACGAAGGACGCCGGCGCATTCGGCGCGACGGTCGTGAACGAGAAGGCGTGGAAGCCGGGCTCCGACGGCGGATCGATCTTCGGACACACATTGCTGCGCGCGATGGGATTCACGCGATCCTTCATGATGCCCCAGTCTTCGAGGGTCTTGATGTAGATCTCGTTGAAGTCGATGAACCCCTGCTCCGTGAACGGTGCCGGCGAGCGCAACTCGCAGGCTGCGAAGGCGGTCAGCGGCCGGCCGGCGGCCTTGATGATGTCGGCGACTTTCGCGAAGCCTTCCTTCAACGGCACGACTTTGGAGAAACGCACGCGCTCCAGCGCGAAGCCGGGCAGCGCGCCAACGCCGCAGGAATACTGGAACACGCCCGGCATATAACGGTAGCCGCTATTGGGGGCTTCGACGGTCTCAATCATGTTTGCCTCTTCAGGTGAAATCAAAGTCAGTCTTCGAGGACGCCGAGATAGGCGTCGCGAATGATGGGATCGGCTAGCAGCTCGGCGCCCTGCCCGGTACGCACGATGCGGCCCATATCCATGATGTAGGCGTGATGGCAGAGGTCGAGCGCCGTGGTGACGTCCTGCTCGACGAGAAGGATCGACATGCCTTCGCTGTTCAACTGCCGCAGTGCTGCGACGAGCTGCTCGACCAGCAGCGGCGACAGACCGAGCGACAATTCGTCGATCATCAGGAGACGTGGCGCACTCATCAAGCCGCGGCCGATGGCGCACATCTGTTGTTCGCCGCCGGATAGCGTCGCTGCCGCCTGGTTGCGGCGCTCACGCAATTTCGGGAACGTCGTATAGACGCGATCCAGATCGCGATTGAGTTCCGTACGGCTGGCGCTGCGCGAATAGGCGCCCATCAGAAGGTTGTCTTCGATGCTCATGGCGCCGAACAGGCGGCGCCCTTCCGGCACATGGACGATGCCGTGGGCCAGCATCTGCGCCGCTGTCGCCTTCGACAGGTCGACGCCTTCGGAGACATATTTGCCTGATGTCAGCGGGATGAGCCCGGACAGCGCGCGCATCAGCGTGGTCTTGCCGGCGCCATTGGAGCCGATCAATGCGGTGATCTCGCCGGAGCGCACCGCCATGTCGATGCCCCACAGCACCTGGATTTCGCCGTAGCCGGCGCAGACCTCATTCAGTTCAAGCATCGGATGATCAGCCACGGGCGGCGTTCCGTTGTGCATATTGCTGGCCCAGATAGGCATCGACGACGGCGGGATCCTTGATGATGTCGCGCGGCGCACCGTCAGCAATCAGCCGGCCGTTATGCAGCACCGCGATGCGGGTGCAGACATTGAGCACGACCTTCATCAGATGTTCGATCATCACGATGGTGATTCCATCGGCGGCGAGTTGATGAATCAGCTTAGTGGCGCGTTCGACTTCGGCACTGTTGAGGCCGGCATTGACCTCGTCGAGAAACAAGAGCTTTGGCTTCATCGCCAGCGCCTTGGCCAGCTCCAGCCGCTTGCGCATGGCCAGCGTCAACGTTGCCGCGGACTGGTCGGCCTGTGCGTCGAGGCCAACGAATGCGAGATGCGCGCGGGCGGCCTCGCGGGCCGATTTCAGGCTCTCGCCCGGCTGCGAGAACAATGCGGCCGCAGCGACATTGTCGAGCGCCGAAAATTCCGCAAAAGGCTGTACGATCTGGAAGGTGCGCGACAGGCCGAGCCGCGCGGACTGATAGGTCTTGATCCGCGTGATGTCCTTGCCATCGAAAGTCACAACGCCCGAGCTAGCCGGCGTTACACCGCAAATGGTGTTGACCAGCGTGGTCTTGCCGGCGCCGTTCGGGCCGATCAGGCCAACCACCTCGCCCTTGTTGACCGAGAGCGAGACGTCGCTCAGCGCCTTCAACCCGCTGAAGTTTCGCGAGACGTTGCTCAGATGCAGGATTTCGTGACGGATCTCAGACATGCTTTGCCTTTCGTCCGCTGAGCCCGCGCCAGATCTTGCCGGCATGCAGCGAGACCAACCCATGCGGCAGGAACAGCAGCAGCAGGATGATGAGCACGCCCAGCACGCCAGAATGGATCTGGATGTAATTACGCCAGACCACTTCCTCGAGGCCGAGATAGACAAAGGCGCCGCAGACCACGCCGAGCGGCGAGCCAAGGCCGCCCATCAGCGCCATCACGATCGGCTTCACCGAATAGAGGATATCGAACACGTCGGACGGATCGATGTAATGCACCCAGGCCGCATAGAGACCGCCGGCCGCGCCGACGAAACAGGCGGACAGGCCGAAGGCGATGGCCTTGTAGAGCGTGGAATTGAGACCGACCATGTTCGAGGCTGTCTCGTTCTGCCGGATGCAGTTGAGACCGAAACCGAGCTTCGACATCGACACCGCGATGACGACGATCGCGGTGATCAGCAGCAATCCCCACATCGCGTAAAAGAAGAACGTCGCGTCGGAGAGGACACTGGAGCCAGACACCAGCGGGATATTCAGGCCCATGCCGCCGCCGGTGAGGTCGGTGGCGTTGTTGACGAGTTCGCGAAACACCTCGACCAGCGACAGGCTGGCGATGGCGAAGTAATGGCCACGCAGCCTGAGCAGCACGGCGCCGAGCGCCGCAGCCAGCACCAGACACAGCACAAGCGAACCAAGCAGCGACACGGTGAGCGGCACGCCCTTGTTCATGAGAATGCCGGTGGTGTAGGCACCGAGCCCGAAGAAGGCCGCCGTCGCGAAGGACGGATAGCCGGCGAAGCCACCGACGATATTCCATGACAGCGCGAAGATCGCATACATGCAGGCCATGGTGCCCAAGCGCAGCGCATAGGCGTCGCCGAACAGCGGCAGCGATGCTACGCAGGCAATGAGGACGAGAAGCGCGATATTGGTCCGGGTCATTCAAAACCCTTTCGGCCGAGCAGGCCCTGCGGCCTGACCACAAGGAAGATGATGAGCAGGACGAAAGACAGCGTCACCGCATGGGCCGGCCCGAGATAGACCGAGCCGACGCCCTCGACCAAAGCCAGCAAGATGCCACCTGCCAGTGCACCTGACACGCTGCCAAGACCGCCGAGGACACAGACCACGAAGGCCTTGCCCAGATAGGCCGATGAGGTCAGCGGCGAGATCGGGAAGATCAGAGCCATCAGCACGCCGGCGCATCCGGCGAGCGCAGCGCCGAGACCGAAAGCGATGGCGTAGATCGATTTGACGTCGACGCCCATCAGTACGGCGGCATCGCGGTCGAGCCGGACGGCGACAATGGCGCGGCCGACTTTCGAGCGACGCAGCAGCAGATAGAGCAGAAAGGTCAGCGCCAGCGCTGAGGCCGTTGCGATCAGACGGTCGACGGGAACGACGACGTCGAAGATCGAGATCGATCCCGTGGGCGGATTGAGGATCAGCTTCCGGTAGTCGGCCTTGAAGTAATAGATCATCGCATTGTTCAGGATCAGATCGAGCCCGAAGGTCAGCGTCAGCGTCACCAGCACCGGCGCGGTGATGACGCGGTTGAGCAGCAGCCGTTGCAACAGATAGCCGAACACGAAGAAGGCCGGCGCGGCGATCAGCAGCGCATACCACGGCGACAGCCCGAGCGAATTATACGCGCCCCAGGCCAGATAGGCGCCAAGCACGATGAACGAGCCGTGGATCAGGTTGATGACGTTGAGCACGCCCCAGACCAGCGAGAAACCGATCGCGATACAGGCATAGAGACACCCAAGCACGAGTGCATTGATCAGGACCTGAATGGCCAGCATATCGATCCCCCGCCGATCCCAGCCGTGCTCAGTTCACGCCGAGCTTGAAGTCGCCCTGCTTGATGGCGTCGGGGAACAGCACCACGGGCTTGCCGGCCTGGATCTGGAAGACCGGAGGTTCGAGTGAGTTGATCTGGCCATTGGCGCCGAACTTCACCGGCCCCCAGAAGGTCACGACGTCCATCTTGGCGAGTTCGTCACGCACCTTGTCGCGATCCAGCGAACCGGCCTTTTCGATGGCCATCTGGAATAGCGCGCCACAGACGGCAGCCGAAGCGTGGGCATAGTCCGGCTCAAGCTTGTACTTGTCCTTGAACAGCTTCACGAAGTTGGCCGTGGTGCCGAAAATGTCCTTGCCGTTGTACTGTTCGGCCGGATGCCACCACGACGCGCTGGAGATGTTCTCGGCGCTCTGCCCGGCGGATTCGATAAATTCTTGATAGGCCGGACCGGCGATCATGGTCACGACATTGGCCTTCATCTGCTGATCGACCATCTGCTTGCGGATCAGCAAGAGATCGTTGGTGTAGCCGGTGACGAACACCCATTGCGGATTCAGTGACTTGATCTGCGACAGGGTTGCGGAATGATCGAGCGTGTTGATGGCGTATTTCTCGAAGTAAACGACTTCGAGACCGTTGGCCTTGGCGGACTTCTCCATTTCCTGCGCGATGGCCAGCGGAAACAGATCGTTGCGCGCGAGGATCGCGACCTTCTTGACGTCGGCAGCCTTGGCCTTGACGAGCTGCGTCAGCGGCGTGGTCAGCGTGTCGTTCGGGGTGAAGGTGCCGAACAGATATTTGTAGTTCTGATCGTAGACCTGCGACGACGACGCCGTCGCGGCCAGCATCGGCACCTTGTATTTCTCGGCGATCGTGCTGGCGGCCTTGGCGGCGCCCGAACCGAACGGGCCGAACATGAAGTTCACCTTGTCCTGGGTGATCATCTGTTCGGTGGTCTGCACCGAGCGCGGCGTGTTGGACTGATAGTCCGAATAGACGATCTCGACCTTGTACTTCTTGCCGCCGACATCGATGCCGCCGGCCTTGTTGGCCTGCTCGGCCCAGAGGTCATAGCCCTGCTGCTGCTTCACGGCTTCCGGCGCCAGCGGCCCGGTGATCGGCAGCGGCGCGCCGAAGCGGATGACATCCTGCGCGGAAGCGATTGATGAGGTCGCTCCCAAACCGGCCGCAGCCAGCAGGAGGGATGCGGAAAAAGCCGAGACAGCAAGCCGGGGATGAAACATCCAAATTCTCCATCGATGACGGGACCGTGACCTGATCAAAACTCTGTCAAATTTAGATTTCGAATAAAAGCATTGAATTTCGATGTGAGAGGTCTGAAAATCAGAACGCTAGTCAGGTCCTGCCATCGCGCTGGGCAGCCAGCCGCGAGGGACTGACGATGATCGAATCCACCGCCATTCGCTATTTTCGCGTGGTTACCGAGTCCGGATCGATCAAACAGGCGGCCGCAGCGCTCCGCATCGCCCCCTCCGCCATCAGCCGGCAGGTGCAGGGGCTGGAGGAGGAGCTTGCGGTCAAGCTGTTCGAGCGCGGCGCGCGCGGCATGAACCTGACCGATGCAGGCCACGTGCTCTATCGCTATGCAGTCGAGAACCGCAGCCAGCTCGACGGGCTGCGCAGCCAGGTCGAGGAATTCGCATCGCTGCGCCGCGGCCAGGTGAAGATCGCCACCGTCGAAGGCATGCTGTCGAGCTTCCTGCCCAACTCTTTCGTCGACCTGTCGCAGCAATATCCGGGGATCGCGCTATCTGTCACCGCCGTGGGCGCTCGCGATGTGGTCGAGATGGTCAGCCAGAACGAGGTCGATCTCGGCCTGATCTTCGGCCGTGCGCCACGACGCGATCTGATCGAACTCGGACGCATGCGACAACCGGTATGCCTGATCGTCGCGCCCACGCATCCGCTGGCCGGCCAGAACTCATACGCGATGAAGGATCTCGCAGGGTTGCGCGTGATCCTTCCGGATCCATCGTTCGGCATTCGTCAAGAACTCGACAAGTCCTGCGCACAGGCCAGCGTGCGGCTGGAAATATGCAGCGAGACCAACTCGCTGGCCTTCACCCAGACCGTCGCTGCCCGCACCGACCTTGCGACCTTCCTGCCGATGGTCTCGGCGACGGCAGCGATCAACGCCGGCGCGCTTGTCGCCATCCCGCCGCGTGACCGCCGGCTAGAATCAACGCAGGTGACGCTGGTGCAGTCGGCCGCACGCATGGCGTCGCCATCAACGCGACTGGTCGCCGAGATGCTGGTGGCGCAGATGAAGGACAGTGAAGAAGGGTAGACGCCTTAAGCAGCGAGCTTTCCAGCCAGCACGCGGAAACGCTCAAGCTGATCCTGCTTCAGCGCGCGGGTCTCATCACGGCCCACGAAGACCTTGAACATCACGCCGCCATCGACATTGAGGAATGCGACGAAAGCCGACGACTTGCCCATGAACGGCCGCTCGACAAACGCGACGCCGCCGCAGCGCTCATGACGCAGATGGCCATGCAGGCCCTTCGGCTGTGTCAGATTGTAGTAGCCATGACCGATGGCGCCCGGCGACAGCGGTGCAGTCGTCTCGAAGATGCCGTCGTCGGTGTGAACGATCAGCGTCACCTCGCCCCACTCGGCGATATCCGTCATCGCCGTGACGAACGCGTCAGCGCCGCCGCCGATGGTCACCATCCCCTCGGGCAGCGCTTCCAGCACCGCACGCGCCGTGACGCCCCGCTCGCGCGCAACGGTCTCGATCACGGCGCCTGGATTCTCCGCCATATAGGTCTTCAGCGCGGCGAGATCCGTATTCAGCATGAGATGGCTCCGTGATCGATCGTTGATGTGAGACGCAGTGCCTGCAATCAGGCCGCAGCGCTCTTGCGGCGCTCGGACTGGATCACTTCGAAACCCTCGAACTTGGGGTGACCGAGATAGAGGCTGGCGCCTTCCGACTTATTGTCCGCGCGGGCATGCGCCTTGCGGAACTGCTCGGACTTGGTCCAGCCCTCGAAGTCCGCCTTGCTGGCCCAGACCGTATGCGACGAATACAGCGTGTGATCCTCGGCCACCGGCCCCTTCAGCAGGCTGAACTCGATGAAGCCCGGCAATTCCGAGAGATAGGATTCGCGGGTCGCCCAGATGTTTTCGAAAGCGGCTTCGGATCCGGTTTTGACCTGAAAGCGGTTCATGGCGATGAACATGGATGTCTTTCCTTTCGTGACGTCGAGAACCTATCATAACCGAAATCGCGCCCGGACATGAGCGCGATTCCTTGGAGGCTGGTGGATGCAGATGGCGATTATGCGCCGCCGAAATGCACGTTGATGCCACCCTTATAAACGATGCCCGGACCAGGCGCAGTCCAGAGAACGTCGTTCTGAGTGGTGCCATCGGCACCCGCGCCTGGAATGGCGTAGGGGCGATAGTACTGATTCAAGATGTTGTCGACGCCGAAGTTGAGGGTGATATCTGGCGTGGGCTGATAGGCCACGTACAGATTGACCAGATCGTAGGCGGTCGATGGTACATAGCCGACTGGGATATCCGTGTTGGCACCGACCGAGGCCCACTGAGCCGAGATGACCAGCTTGCGATCCAGCAAGCGGACACCGCCGGTGGTCGTGACCTTGCGCGGCTGGATCGTCGCCAGACCAACATTGGTCTGGGTGTTCTTGCCGCGCTGAAGCGTGGCGCCGACACCCAGGAACCAGTCGCCTGCATCATACGATGTCTCGGCTTCGAAGCCCTCGATCTTTGCCGAGGCGATATTCTGGTACTGGTAGAACTGGCTGAACAGGCCCGGAATCGGGAAGCCCATGAAGGTCAGCGGCGAAGCGACCGGGGTCGACGCAACCAGATCGATATAGTCGTCGACATCGTTGCGGAAGAAGTTGAACTTGGCACGGAAGCTATCGCCCGCCGTGAAGATGCCGTTGTACTTCAGATTGACGCCGACTTCCTTGTTCTTGCCGACTTCAGCACGCAGGTTCGGGTTCGGTCGGAAGCAGAACAGACCTGAGGTGCCATCGGGACAGTTGAACAGCGTCGGACCGCCACCGGTGGCATGACCACCCGCGATCAGCGTCTCTGTGATCGACGGCGCGCGATAGCCCTCGGCGTAGCTCACATAAGGCGTGAAACCAGCAACCGGCGTAACGCCGACGGTGATCTTCGGCGAAAGGCGATCGCCGCTCGACGAAGTTGTTCCGGCAACCCCTGTGCCCGACGAATTCAGTTCGTAGTGATCGTAACGCAACGCGCTAATGACTTCGAGCCAAGTCGAGTAGTTGTTCTTCAGCTGAATGAAGCCGCCGCCCACCGTCCGGTCGCCGCTCGGTGTGGTGATATTGGAGTTGCCTCGGGAATCGAAGGTCGAGACCTTGTCGTTGAAGACATCGAAACCGTAGGTGACGGCATTACGCCATCCGCCGACATCGAAACGCGAGGTGTTGTTGACGTCCACGCCGATCGTATCCAGCAGGTAACCCCGGCGATCACCGACGCAGCCAGAGATATTGTTGCCAGGGTTAGCGAGCGTACACGTGCCTGAACCCGCGGTGATGCGATTATTATAGGTCTTGACCTGATCGTTGTCGGTGCGATTGCCGTACAGCGTGGCGTTCCAGTCGAACAACATGTCATCCGGCTTGGAGTACTTCCAGGTCACCGTACCGGTATAGGTCTTCGCCGTAGATCCATAGACCGACGAACCGGCGATGGCCGCAGCCGGCGCCGCCGTGGTGGTCCCGCCACGGTTCATCTGACCGATGCTGTACTGATAGTCCTGGAAGATACCGCCGAACTTGATCTCGTGACCATCAGCAGGACGGACCGTCAGCTTCATCAAGCCGGCGGCAATATCATTTCCCGTATTGCCAATCTCGGTACCGGCGCCATCCTTGTAGTTACCCTGCGTCCGGTAAACCGCGCCGCCAAACACGTCGACGGACGGGTCGACACGCACGCCGCCGAATACCGAACCCATGCCACGGGCATTGTTGGAGCCGTAGGAGCCGCTCATATCGACGCCCCAACGCTCGCCCGGCCGGAGGACGTCATTGATGTCCTTGGTGCGGAACGAGGCCACGCCGCCGATGGCACCAGAGCCGTAAATATTGGCAGTCGGGCCGCGGGTGATATCGATGCCGCCGATCAGCTCGGGATCGAGAAAGAACGAGCCATTCGCATTGTGACCGGAGCGCTGATAGTTCTGGCGAGCGCCGTCAACGACAACGGCGACACGTCCGAAATCCTGCAAGCCGCGGATATTGATCGCCGTGGACGGATCATCGCCACGATCCTGCATCCAGACACCGGGGACATTGTAGAAAAGCTGGCTCAGCCGGCTCGGCTGCTGCAGCTGGATCTGCTCCTGCGTCACGACGCTGACGGGCGCCAGCGCATCGATGGCGCGCTCCTGGGTCTTCGAAGCCGTCACCGTGATTTCATCGAGTGACTGGCCGCTGCGGCTGGCCTGCGCATTGGCGTTAGCCACCTGCGCTGGCACGGCCGCCGGCTTGGCGGCTGCACGCTTCTTCTTGGCGGGTTTCGGCTTTTGCGGCTGCACGTCGCCTGCCTGCACGGCGGCCTGTGCCAAGGCGGTCTCGGAGACCAACGCCCCCATTGATACGATCGACACACCCAACAACAAGGCGCGCGTAGTCATGCCCCCAAGAGCCATAGCCTAATCCCCAAACACAAATTTCAACGGATCGTGGCTGGCTGGCGCTGCACGAGGCAGTGAGCTTGCTGGCTCTCGAATGCGACTCGGGGACCCCTGCCACCAAGTTGCCATTTTCGATTACGGTTCATTAACGGGGGGGTCAAGCAATCCCCGCCCTGTTTATACTGATTATAGACTGCAGTGCTTGGCGATGAGGTGCGACAAAACCTATAACGATGACAGAGACTTTTACGGATGGGATAGATCGGCGCTATGGATACGGGTTCTCACGACGGCAGCGCTGCCGCTCACGCCAAATCCTCAGCCGGACGCAATGTGGTCATAAATGGCGACCGGATGGACAGCAAGGAACTGTTCGCGGATCAGCGTGAGTTGCTGATTACGCATGGCGACGAGACTTATCGCCTGCGCCTGACATTCCAGAATAAACTGATCCTCACCAAATGATCACCGGCCTCCCTGTTCGACGTCATCGCATCGCACATGCGCTGCAATGTGTAGTGCTTGCCAGCACGCTGGTACTGTCAGCCGCGGCCGCGGCGGAAGACGCCGTTGTGCGCGACGCACGCGGACGCGACGTCACCATCGGCCACCCGACCCGCATCGTCTCAATCGGCGGCGCGGTGACCGAAATCCTTTATGCCCTCGGCGCTGACGACCGTATCGTCGCCGTCGATACGACCAGCCTTTATCCGCCGAAGGCCATGGCCGACAAACCCAATGTCGGTTACATGCGGCAACTCTCTGCGGAAGGCGTATTGGGGCTGAATCCGCAACTGGTACTGGCGATTGCGGGCTCCGGCCCAAAGGAAACCATCGACGTCATCGACGCCGCCAAGATTCCGCTCATCATGGTGCCGGATACGTTCACCGAAGCCGGCATGGTGGAGAAGATCCGGCTGATCGCCAAGGTCGCGGGTGTCGAGGCACGCGGCGAATGTCTCGCCAACGCCGTGGCCGGCGATCTTGCCGCGCTGCGTGAATTGCGCGCCAAGGTGAAGACCCCGCCACGGGTGATGTTCGTGATGTCCTTCCTCGATGGCCGCGCCATGGTCGCAGGCCAGAAGACGGCAGCCAACGAGATCATCAAACTGGCCGGCGGTGTGAATGTCGCGGACAGCTTCGACGGCTACAAGATCATGAGCGATGAAGCCATCGCCGCAGCCAAGCCGGATACCGTGCTCTCGATGGAGCGCGGCAAGGATACGCTGCAGGCCGACACCGTGTTTGCCAGCCCGGCATTCGCACTGACGCCGGCCGCGAAGACCAGGAGCCTGGTCGCCATGGATGGCCTCTATCTGCTCGGCTTCGGTCCGCGCACGGCCGCCGCCGCACGCGACCTCGCCGTCAAGCTCGACCCGGCGCTGTCGTCCGAGGCTGCAACGTTCAAGCCCGTCTCGCTCGCCGTCAACTGCCGCCAATAAGATGAGCGCTGCCGACGCCAAGCTGACTGCGTTTGTCAGAACGACCGGTCGGGTGCGTCGCCCTGCCACCGTTATCGTGTTGTGCGGCCTGCTCGCGGCACTGCTGCTGACGGTGCTGCTTGCCGCCACCGTGGGTGCCGCCGGTATCCCACTGTCCCGCCTGCCCGCAGCACTTGGCCTCGCGGCCGCCGATCCCGGCAATCAATTTGCCGCGCGCGATCAGCTGATCCTGTGGTCGATCCGGATTCCGCGCATTGCCATCGCCGCCATGATCGGCGGCATGCTGGGCGCCGCCGGCGCGATTATGCAGGGCCTGTTTCGCAATCCCCTCGCCGATCCGGCGCTGGTGGGCGTCTCCAGCGGCGGCGCATTTGCAGCAGCCGGCGCCATCGTCATCAGTGACAGCCGCTTTGCGCATTATGTGCTTTTTCTGCAGCCCTTCCTGCTGCCGCTGGCCGCCTTCATCGGCTCGCTGCTGACGACCATCATTCTGTACCGGATTTCCAGCCGCAGCGGGCGCACCTCCATCGCGCTGTTCCTGCTCGCCGGCATTGCCATCGCCGCGATCGCCAATGCGGGCATCGGCCTTCTGGTGTTCATCGCCGACGACCGGCAATTGCGCGACATCACGTTTTGGCTGCTCGGCTCGCTCAGCGGCGCCACCTGGAGCAAGGCGGCAACGATTGCACCTATGCTGGCGCTGGGCCTGATCGGGATGCTGTTCACCAGCCGCGGCCTCGACGTGCTGATCCTCGGTGAGTCCGAGGCCTTCCATTCCGGCGTCGATGTCGAGCGCCTCAAGCGCATCTGCATTGTGCTGGTGTCGGTCATGACCGGCGCGGCGGTGTCTGTCTGCGGCGTGATCGGCTTCGTCGGCATCGTCGTGCCACACCTGCTACGGCTGATGATTGGACCGGGTCATCGGTTGTTGCTGCCGGCATCCGTCGGTCTCGGCGCGAGCCTGCTGGTCGGCGCCGACACGCTCGCCCGCACCATCGTGGCGCCGGCCGAGATGCCCATCGGTATCCTGACCGCCGCGGTGGGCGCGCCGATCTTCCTGCTGATCCTGCTGCGCCAGCGCGGGCTGGTGGGGCTGTAACGCCGATGGCCGACGCGCCCATCCTCACAGCATCCGGCCTGTCGCTGACCATTGGCCAGGCCACGCTCCTCAATCACGTCGATCTCGCCATCACCAGCGGCGAGATGGTTGCCATCGTCGGTCCCAACGGCGCCGGCAAGTCGACGCTGCTGCGCCTGCTGTCGGCCGATCTGCGTGCGTCGCGCGGCGCCATCACGCTGAAAGGCCGCGACCTCCACGCCTGGTCGCCCGCCGAACTAGCGATGCGGCGCGCGATGCTGTCGCAACATGTCAGTGTGAGCTTTCCATTCACGGTCGAGGAAGTCGTGCAGATGGGTCGGGGCAGCCTGCCGCTGGCTTCTGCGCAATCGCTCGTCAATGCCGCCATCGATGAAGTGGGCCTTGGCGACTTCCGTCATCGCGAATTGCCGACGCTCTCCGGCGGCGAGCAACAGCGCGCGCATTTCGCGCGCATCCTCGTACAGCTCGCCTGCGGTGAAGCTGTGCATGGTCCTGGCATCCTGTTGCTCGACGAGCCGACATCATCGCTCGATCTGCGTCACCAGATCGAACTCGTCGAAATTTCGCGGCAGCGTGCACGCAACGGCACAGCCGTGATCGCAGTGCTGCACGATCTCAATCTCGCGGTTCGGTTTGCGGATCGCATCATCGTAATGCGCAACGGCGCCGTTGCAGCGGAAGGAACGCCTGCGGAAACGATCACCAGCGATGTGATCCGCCGCGTGTTCGATATCGACGTCGTCGTTGCACGAACGGACGATGGCGCGCCCTATCTGCTGCCGCAGATGATGCAGCAGATTGCGACTTCAACTTCCGTAGCGGGTTAGCTGCAGTTCTGCCGAGCGCATCAGCCTGCGCAGGCATGCATATGCATGAGTAACATTGTTGCTCACGGGAACTCACTTTTATCTGAACCCCTGGTGAACTCACGCATTGCCCTCCTGTCGCAACCAAACCACGGAGGCTCCCCCATGGGTTATGCACACAGGTCGACAGCGCTGGTGGTCGAGAACGACGAAGCACAACGCACACTGGTCAGCCTGCTGCTCGAAGAGAGCGAGATGAACGTTATCGAATGCGAAAGCGCGGAGGCGGCCGTGCTGGTGCTGGAGGAATCCGGCGACAATGTTGCGATGGTCTTCACCGACGTGGAACTTGCGGGCATGATGGACGGCATCGAGCTCGCTTATCTCGCCAAGCAACGATACCCCGATATGCATGTGATCGTGACCTCAGGTGCGCCTCGCGTGCGTCGGCTGCCCGACGGCACACTGTTCATGGCCAAGCCATGGAGCCCGATCGATCTGCTCCGCGCCGCACAACAATCGTTTCACTGATACAGGTCAAATCGGCCCGCGCGGACCGGCGGATGCCGCCCGCGTGGGACCGTCTTGCATTGCTGCAGCGCAACGCCGATAATTCGGCGATCACACCTGCAGCAGCAAGGGTTTCATGCCGTTCGACCTCCTCATTCGCAACGCCACGCTTCCCGACGGCCGCATGGGCCAGGATATCGCCATTGAATCGGGCCGTATCGTCGCGGTGCAGCCCAATCTGGCGGGAGAGGCCGGACGTGCGATCGATGCCGCCGGGCACCTGGTCTCGCCGCCATTCGTCGACATCCACTTTCACATGGATGCGACGCTATCGCTCGGCCTGCCGCGGCTGAATGTGTCGGGTACCCTGCTCGAGGGCATCGCGCTGTGGGGCGAATTGAAGCCGCTGCTGACCTATGAGGCCCTGGTCGAACGGGCTCTGCGCTATTGCGATCTCGCGGTGGCACAGGGCCTGCTCGCGGTGCGTACCCATGTGGATATCTGCGACGACCGGCTGCTGGCTGTCGATGCGCTGCTCGACGTCAAGAAAAAGGTCGCGCCCTATCTCGATCTCGAACTGGTCGCGTTCCCACAGGACGGCTATTTCCGCTCGCCCACGGCTGCGCAAAATCTTGCGCGCGCGCTCGATAAGGGCGTCAGCATTGTCGGCGGCATTCCGCATTTCGAGCGGACCATGGCCGATGGCGCCGCGTCGGTGAAGGCACTCTGCGAGATCGCCGCCGCGCGCGGACTGCGCGTCGACATGCATTGCGACGAGAGCGACGATCCGCTCTCGCGCCATATCGAGACCCTCGCCTATGAGACCCAGCGGCTGGGATTGCAGGGCCGCGTTGCCGGCTCGCATCTGACCTCGATGCATTCGATGGACAACTACTATGTCTCGAAGCTGCTGCCGCTGATCGCGGAAGCCGGCGTCGCCGCGATCGCCAATCCGCTGATCAATATCGTGCTGCAGGGGCGCCACGACAGCTATCCGAAGCGGCGCGGCCAGACCCGCGTGCCGGAGATGCGGCCCTACGGCATTAACGTGGCCTTCGGCCAGGATTGCTGCATGGATCCATGGTATTCGCTGGGCTCGGCGGACATGCTGGAGGTCGCGCATATGGGCCTGCATGTCGGGCAGATGACCAGCCGCGATGCGATGCGCTTTTGCTTCGACACCGTCACGACAAATCCCGCTGCCATCATGGGCCTCGAAGGTTACGGCCTCGATGTCGGCTGCAACGGCGACCTCGTACTGCTACAGGCCCGCGACCCTATCGAGGCAATCCGGCTGAAGGCGACACGGCTCGCGGTCGTGCGCCGCGGCAAGGTGATCGCCGAAACGCCAGCACGGATCGGCCGACTCGCGCTCGATGGCCGCCCGGCATCGGTCGATCCCGCCGCTTACGCGCCGCCGAGCTGATATATTCGACATCCTTTCCTCACATCGTCCGGTAGCATGACATCATCTTCCCCCAAATCCCTGCGCGTTGCCGTCATCGGCGGCGGCGTGGCCGGTGCGTTTGCCGCGCTCATTCTGGCGAAGCTGCCGCAGATCGGGACGATCACCGTACTGGATCGCGACGGCGCCTTCGGGCGCGGGCTCGCCTATTCCGCGAAAGCCAAGTGGCACCGCATCAACGTCCCAGCCTCAAAGATGGGCGGACTCGGCGCCGAAGATAACGGCTTCGTCGAATGGTTGACGGAGACGGGCCAGGCAAACTGGCCGGACTATTCAACCTCATTCGTGCCCCGCCGGGTCTATGGCGACTACATCTCGACGAAGTTCAACGAATTGACGGGCAGCGGACGCGTGACGCCGCGGCAGGATGTGGCTCTGAGTGTGACGCGGCAGGGCGATGGCTATCGCGTTGCGACAGCATCGGGCGCGACCATCGACGCCGATCTGGTGTTCCTCTGTCTTGGCAACCAGCCGCCGTCGCCATTTCCCGGCATCGAGGCATCGCCGCGCTCGATCACTAATGTCTGGGCGCCGGGCGCGCTCGATCCGATCGGCAATGACGATCGCGTGCTGGTCATCGGCACTGGCGCCACCGCCGTAGATATGGTGATCGATCTCGTCCATCGCGGCATGCGCGCGCCCATCACGATGGTCTCGCGGCGCGGATTGCTGCCGCTGATCGACGTGCCGGCGCAGACCGATCCAGATCCGATGAACTCATTCCCGGTACCCACCGCACGCGGGCTTCTGGCGGCATTGCTCAGGGACACCCGCCGCAAGGTTGCCGCGGGCATTCCATGGCAGACGATGGTCGACACGTTTCGATTGTCCATTGGTGAACTCTACAGGAACGCCTCTGAGGCCGAACGTGCCCGCTTCGCGCGGCATCTGCGCGCGATCTGGATGGTGCATCGGCATCGGCTGGCGCCCGACGTCGCCGAACTGCTGGAAGAGTTACAGCGAGACAAGCAGCTCGATGTGATCGCGGGTCGCATCACCAGTGCAGTTGCGACACCGTCGGGACATGACGTGACCATCCGCAAGCGCGGACACGGCGAGACGATCAACCTCGCCACCAACTGGATTCTGAACTGTACCGGCCCGGAAGAGCACTATGATCGCCTGGGCGATCCGCTCATCAAGTCGCTGCTCGCAACCGGGCAAGCGCGGACCGGCTTCAACGGCCTCGGCCTCGATGTCGCCCCAACCTGC
Organism: Tardiphaga sp. OK245; assembly: GCF_900108575.1. NCBI lineage: Bacteria > Pseudomonadati > Pseudomonadota > Alphaproteobacteria > Hyphomicrobiales > Nitrobacteraceae > Tardiphaga > Tardiphaga sp. OK245. The sequence goes on from NZ_FNWZ01000001.1 coordinate 647,608, forward strand.
GAGCTGCGTGACAGCGCCGGTCATGTCCAACCCGGCTTTTATGCCATCGGCCCGGCGACACGCGGCGCGTTCTGGGAAGTGACTGCGGCATCCAATATTCGGCGGCAGTTGCTGGCCGTGAGCGAGCAGTTGAAGACGCTCTAGCCCTTCCGCCACGGCACGATGGCGCGCTCCAGCGCGTCGAAGCCGGCATTCATCACAAAGCCGATAATCGCAATGACAAACAGGCCGACATACATGGTCTGGACGTCGAACAGCTCCCACGCATTCCAGATCATGTAACCGAGCCCCTGCTTGGCGCCGACCATCTCGGCGATGGCGATCAGCACCAGCCCCATGCCCGCGCCGAGCTTGATGCCGGTCATGATCAGCGGCAATGCGCCGGGCAGCGCCACGGTGCGAAACATGTTGAAGCGGCTCGCGCCAAAATTGCGGCCAACATCGAGGAAGATCGGTGCGATCTGGCGCACGCCGGCCGCCGTGTTGATGACCACCGGATAGAACACGCCGATCGCGACCATGGCGATCTTCGAGCTTTCACCGAGACCGAAGATCAGCAGGATCAGCGGCAGCAGGGAGCTCTTCGGAATTGGATAGGTCGCCGAGATCAGAGGATCGAAGGCTGCACGTATCGGTCGATACAGGCCGATCGCGAGCCCGATCACGATCGCTGGCACGCAGCCAACGACAAAACCGGCAGCGAGGCGATAGAGGCTGGCTCCCACATGACGCCACAGCGCGCCGGAGGAAGCGAGTTCAGACAGATGCCCAATGATGTTAGAGGGCGCCGGAAAGAACCTGACATCAACGATGCCGGTGCGCGCGCAGATTTCCCACAGGCCCAGCAGCACCAACGGTGACAGGATGCTGATGGCGCGGTCGCTCCACAGTGAACGGGTGCGAACCGAACTCATGCCTTGCTCCCCGGCTCGCGGCTGCGCGCGCGATCGACCTCTTCACGCAGCTGCGCCCAGATATCATAGACCAGCTCGCCATAGGCCGGCGTGTGCCGGAGTTCGACGACATTGCGCGGCCGCGGCAAGTCGACCGGCACGATGGTCTTGATGCGGCCGGGGCCAGCCGTCATCACCATGATGCGATCGCCGAGCGTCACGGCTTCATCGACGCTATGGGTGATGAAGACCACGGTCTTGCGGGTCTCTTCCCAGATCCGCAGCAGCTCTTCATGCAGCAACGTCTTGTTTTGTTCGTCGAGCGCCGAGAACGGCTCGTCCATCAGCAGGATATCGGGATCGTTGGCAAACGCACGTGCGATGGAGACGCGCTGGCGCATGCCGCCGGACAGCTGATGCGGATAAAGCGTGCGCGCGCCATACATGCCGGTCTTGTTCAGATAATGCCCGACCACGTCATCGATGCGCGCCTTCGGAACATTGCGCATCGTCAGGCCATAGGCCGCGTTGTCCCAGACGGTCATCCAGGGAAACAACGAGTCCCCCTGGAACACCATGGCGTTCTGCGGATGGCCGGGCTGCGGATTGGCGATATCGATCCGGCCTTCCGATGGCGCATCCAGTCCGGCAAGCATGCGCAGCAAGGTCGTCTTGCCGCAGCCGCTTGGACCGACCACCACAAAGAAGGTGCTGGCCGGGATATCGAGCGTGATCCGGTCCAGCGCCAGTTGCGTATCGTGCCGCTTGGTGACGTCGCGCAGGCTGATCTTCGGCGCGGGCACCGGCCCGCTATCCCCGATTGCTGCTGTCGACATCTGCACCGTCATCGCCACGCTTCTCTTCACCGTTTCACTTGGGCCGTGCGAACGGCCCCAGGACTGGCTTCAGTGCATCGACATAGGACATGTCGACGACCTTGGCTGCCTCGATGTCGCTGGTGACCAGCCCGCGCGACTTGAAGTAAGCGAGATCGGTCTCGACACTGGGCAGATTGATCTGGCCGTCGGGATCGATGAACACCGGCACGATCTGATGCAGCAGCGCCGTGTCCTTGATGCCCGTCATCTCGGCAATGTCCTTGATCATGTCCTCGGCGCCGGGCCCCGCGATCTTGCCGTCCTTCAGCGTCGCAGCATAAGCGCGCACCCCGCGCAGATAGGCCTTGAGAAACGCCGTCACTGTTTTGCGGTCCTCGGCAAACTTGCCATTGATCAGCAGCATGGCGGTCTGCTGCACCGGATAGAAATCGTCGAGGCCGACGAAGCGCACGGCGGCATTGTTGCGCACCATCGCCGTCACGCCCGGCTCCGCTGAAATCGCCGCGTCGATCGCCTTGTTGGCGAAGGCGGTGAGATGCTGCGGGAATGGCAGGAAGACCTTTTCGATGTCCTCGTCCTTTAGCCCGGCCTTCTTCAGCGCCTGGTTGATAACGGACTCGTCCGCCGCGCCATTGGCGATGATCGCGACCTTCTTGCCCTTGAGATCCGCAAGCGACTTGAAGGCGCCAGACTCGATCAGATCCTTGCGCACCATCAGCGCCTTGTAGCTATAGCCCGCGATATTGGTGCCTTTGTCCGCCACCATCTTCAGCTTGAGGCCGCGATTGACAGCATTATAGAGCCCGGCGGAGGCCGCGCCTGCCGATGCGTCGAGATCGCCTGCGCCGAGCGGCGCAACCATCTTGGCGCCGGAGTCGAACGGGATCAGTTCAACCTTGACGCCCTCTTCCTTGAAGTAGCCGCGCTTCTCCGCGAGAAACAACCCGATATCCGATGACAGGTTTGTCGTCCCGACCTTGACCGTCTTCATCTCCTGGGCGTTCGCAAGACCCAGTATCGGCATCGCAACACCGGCGGCAACAAGCAGACGTTTCAGCATGATCGGTCCTCTTTATCTCGCATGAAGATGATACGGCAGAACGCACCGCAGCTCAGGGCAAACGTGGAAACAGACGCCTCGGATTGGTTTCAGTAATCAGTTCTATATCGGCAGCGGAAAAGTCCGCAGCCTTGACGCTGGCGAGAGGATCGCGATCCGCCGGTGGGAAGGACTCGTCAGTACCGAGCGCGACACGTTCGATACCCACGGTATCGGCGAGGAAACGCAACGCTTTCGGCGCATGCACGATGCTGTCATAGCCGATGCGCGAGGCGTAGGCCGACGGGTCGCATTGCGCGACGTCGCCCTGTCCCGCGCGATCCATCCGCGCATGCATCACGTCGAAACGGCCCAGCAGATAAGGAAATGTGCCGCCGCCATGGCTGAGGACGATCGAGAGCGCCGGGAAGCGATCGAGCACACCCGAGAAGATGATCGAGCCGATGCCGAGCGTGGTGTCGAACGTATATTGCGCAATCTGCGTCAGCGCGAATTTCGCGGCACGCGGCGCAGCATCCACCAGCACGGGATGCAGGATGACTGGCAGTTCCAACGCTTCCGCCTTGGCCCAGAACGGATCGAGCGGCTTCTCGCCGATATTGACGCCCTCAACATTGGCCGGGACCATGACCGCAACCGCGCCGAGGCCAACGGCACGATCGAGCTCAGCCGCGGCATCGGCCGCATCGACCAGCGGCACCGATGCGACAAAGGAAAAGCGGTCGCTGTTCGTATGGCACCACTCTCCCAGCGTATCGTTGAGCATACGATGCCAATGCGCGCAGGCATCTTTCGCCAGACCGTAGCCGTAGATATCAGGCCATGTGGCGACGAGCTGCCGGTCGAGACCCTGGCGGTCGAGGCTGGCACGGCGTTGCTCAACCGGCTCGACCAGTTGCGGGAAGAACGGCCGAACCCTGAAACCATAATCGAAGCCGAGGGCCGGCGGCTTGCCATTCCCAGCTGGCAGCAGCCTCACGCCGCAATAGGCGCCGCGGCCATCGATCGCGGACAGCAGCTGCGGCGGCACATAATGGGCGTGGATATCGATCGGCACAATCGGTCCCTATACAGCGTTGCTCGCGCGCTCGCGCGCGTCCTTGATGAGGCGCCACAGACGCGGCGGCGTCAGCGGCAGGTGATGAATCTCGACATTGAGCGGCGCCAGCGCTGCCGCCACCGCATTGGCCGTCGCTGCGGCCACGGCAACGATACCGCCCTCGCCCGCACCCTTGGCACCCAGCGGATTGCTCGGCGACGGCCGCAATTCCAGCGTTACCGCGCGCAGCACCGGAAAGTCGCTCGCGGTCGGCACCAGATAATCGGCCAGAGAGGCGTTCAAGAGCTGTCCCTGATCGTCATAGATCAGATGATCGAGGAAAACGCCACCCAGTCCCTGCACGATGGCGCCGATCGCCTGTCCGTGCACGATGGCCGGATTGATGGCGCGACCGACATCTTCGACCGCGATGTAATCGAGAACTTTCACCGCGCCCGTGCGTGGATCGACGGTGACATGCGCCGCATGGGTGCCGTAGCTGTAGGTTCGCACATCGTTGGTGAACGTGCCGTCTGCCTGCAATTCGCGCCCGGCCGCGAGCGCCGCAAACGACACCGACGCGCCGTTATCGGCGACGACGTTCGCATTCACGATCTTCAATTCGCTGTTCGGCCTGCCCAGGTGATTGGACGCCTGCTGCAGGATCTTCTCGCGCAGCCGGGTGGCGCCATCGAGCACGGCCGAACCGCCCATCACGACCGCGCGCGAATGATAGGTGCCGAAGCCCTCATCCAGCAGCGTGGTCGAGCCGTGCAGCACGCGGATGCGATCGAACGGGATCGACAGCGTATCCGACGCGATCTGGCCGAGCACTGTCTCCAGACCCTGCCCCAGCACCGATGAGCCGACGGCCACCGTCAGCGAGCCGTCCTTCTCAAGGGTGAGCGCTGCGTTTTCCTTCGGGCCGGCACCGCCGCTTTCGACGAAACAGCCGAGCCCGATGCCATGACGTACGCCATCGACCAGTTTACCTTGCAAATGACGTTTCTCGGCCCAGCCGATCTCCTTCAAGGCGCGCTCGAACACCTCGACATAGTCGCCGGTGTCGTAGGACGTCGGCCCTTCATAGGGCACGAGGCCATCGATCGGATAAGGCAATTCCTGTTCGGTGATCAGGTTCTTGCGCCGGAATTCGGCGATGTCGATGCCGAGATCGGTCGCGGCCATGTCGATCAGCCGCTCGCGAAAGAAATTCGCCTCGAAGCGGCCCGGCCCGCGATAGGTGCCGACCGGCGTCTTGCTGGTCATGAAGGCTTCGACCGACACGCTGACATGGGGGATGCGATAAGGACCAGGCAGAAACTGCGCCGCCTTGGCCGGCACCACGCCGCCATTGGTGCGGAGATAGGCCCCCATATCGGCGAACACCCGGCCGCGCAGACCCAGCATCAATCCGTCACTGCGGCAGGCGAGCGACAATTCGCAGGCGACATCGCGGGAGTGATTGATCGCCATCAGATGCTCGCGGCGATCCTCGATCCATTTGACCGGGCATGCCAGTTTGCGGGCAGCGAAGGGGATCAGGAAGTCCTCGGGATAGAATTCGCCGCGTACGCCGAAGCCGCCGCCCACATCGATCTCGATCAGGTCGATATCATCCTCGCGAAGGCCCAGCATTTGCGCCAGCGCGCGGCGGTTATAGAACGTAACCTTTGTCGCGCCTGTGACGACGAGCCGACCGGCCGATGAATTCCATTCTGCGAGGAGGCCCCGCGTCTCCATGGGCAGCGCCGTATGGCGCTGCACGCTAAAGCGCTCCGTGCGCACATAGTCCGCCGCCGCGAAGGCCGCATCGGCATCGCCAAAACCGGCATCGTAGCGCAGCGCGACGTTATCTTCGGCGAAGTCGAACAGCGGAGTTTCACTTGCGCCGCGCTCTGTGACTGCAGACAGCGCTTCAAATTCGATGCCGATCCTCTCCAGCGCGTCCTCGGCCAAAGCGCGGCTGTCGGCGACCACGACAGCGATGGGCTCACCGACATAGCGCACCTTGTCGCTTGCCATGACGGGCTGGCGGAATGGCTCGAATTCGGGCAGCGGCGCCAAGCGCAGCGGGATGATGGGGATGGTGTCGCCGATATCCTGCGCCGTGAGCACGGCGTGAATGCCCACCATGGCCAGCGCGGCCGATGCGTCGATCGCCACGATCCGCGCATGGGCGATCGGGCTGCGCAGGATCGCCGCATGCAGCATCCCCTCGACGGCAAGATCGTCTGCAAAATTGCCGGATCCTGACAGGAAACGCGCATCCTCCATACGCTCGACCGCGCTGCCGACCAGGAGTTTGGCGGCTTCGGTCATTGCGCGGCCTCGCATTGCACATCGCTATAGGCAATACGGGCTTCCATGATCGCCGCGATGATCGGCAGATAACCGGTGCAGCGACACAGGTTTCCGGAAATCACCTCGCGGATGCGGTCCTCGTCCGCATGCGGCTCTTCGGTCAGCAATGCATGGGCAGTCGCGAGGATGCCGGCGGTGCAGAAGCCGCACTGCAAAGCGTGATGCTTGCGGAACGCAAGCTGCAATGCACTGAGATGCGCAGCGCTGCCAAGACCCTCGACGGTGGTTATCTCGCGCCCTTCTGCCTGCGCCGCCAGCATCAGGCAGCCGCGGACCGCGGCGCCATCGACGATCACCGTGCAGGCGCCGCAGACACCGTGCTCGCAGCCCAGATGCGTGCCGGTCAGGCGGAGCTCGTTGCGCAGCGCATCCGCCAGCGTGATGCGAGGTTCGACCGTGACGGTCGCCGCGGCACCGTTGACGGTGAAATGGACGGGAAGGGCCGACGTCATGCGGCCTCCGGCAGAGTGATATTGGCTGCGCGCGCCAGCGCCCGCTCCAGCAACACGCCGAGAAGATCGCGGCGATAGGCGGCTTCCGCGTGGATATCATCGGCGGGATCGACCGCGTCCCTTGCGGCAGCCGCAGCCTGTAAAATCACTTCGGCATCGATCCGGCGGCCATCGAGGATGGCCTCGACATCCCGCAGTCGCAGGGGGCGATCCGTGACGCCGATCACTCCGATATGCGCATTATACGCCAGGCCCTGCGCGTCGATGTCGTAGAATGCGGCAACACCCGCCAGCGCAAAATCTCCGCGGCGGCGCGCAAATTCCTCGAAGGCCCAGCGCCGCGCCTTCTTCCAGAGCGGCAGGCGTATGCTGGTCAAGATTTCGTCGGCCCCCAGAACCGTGCTGAGGCCGCCGGTGATGAATTCATCTGCGCGCACGATGCGCGTCCCGGTCGGTCCGACAATCGTCAGCATCGCATCGCAGGTCACCGCAATGCCCGGCATTTCGGCCGCCGGATCGGCATGGGCCATGCTCCCGCCGACGGTGCCGCGGTTACGGACCTGGTAATGCGCGACATGGGCGATGGCAGCCGCCAGTAGCGGATGCGCCTGTGCGAGCCGCGCGTCACGCTCGATATCCCGCCAGGTCACGAGGGCGCCAAAGTCGATGCCCTCAGCGGAAATACTGATACTTTTGAGATCTGGCAGCCGTCCGATATCGACCAGCACGCTTGGCGCCGCCAGCCGGAAAGCAAGCATCGGCATCAGGCTCTGCCCACCCGCGATCACCTTGGCATTGCCACCATGAGCCGCGAGCGCGGCAATCGCCTCGGGCAGCGTGGCAGGGCAAATATAGTCCAGCGGCGGAAGCTTCATGGGCTGATTTGCTACTTCTCAATTGCTGAGAACACTATCTTATCTTATAAGAAGGTACGCGCACGGCAATGTTTGTTGGTGCGCAAATGATATCCACATGCTGCCGTTTCCATTGGCAAGCATTACCGAATGGAGGTTCCGTTGGCCATCAAGAGAGCCGCAACTGCGTCGAAACGCGTCGACCAGACGGACCGTCCTGCCGCTGCAGATGGCAGTTCGCGAAAGATACTTCGCGCCCTGCTGGCCTTCTCCACCGATCGTCCGCGGCATTCCGCAGAAAGCCTGTCTGAACAGATCGGGGTGCCGCTGTCGTCGACCTATCGGTACATCGGCATCCTGCGCGAAGCCGACCTCATCGACGAAGACGGCCGCGGCTCGTTCGTGCTCGCGCCACGCGTGATCGGCCTTGCGCAGGCGGCCCGCGCCGGTACCGATCTTGCCTCCATTGCGCGCCCCTTCATGAAGCGCGTCTCTCAGGAAGTCGGAGAAACCATCATCTTGCTGCGCCGCTCGGCCGATCGCGCCGTGTGCATCGAGCGCGCCGAGTCATCGTCACGTATTCGCCTGACCTTCGAGGTCGGAACGGCGTTGCCGCTGCACCGTGGCGCCGGACCGAAAATGCTGCTCGCGCACATGCCCGAAGCTGAATGCGAGACAATCCTCGACGACGCCGTTCGGCGCGATCCCGGCTTCGCACCACATCGCAGGCTGCTGGTGCGCGAGCTCGCCGTGATCCGCGAGCAGGGATGGTCGGAGTCGCGCGCGGAAATCACACCGCATGTTTATGCCGTCTCCGTTCCCGTCCGCGATTCCGGTGGCGTGATCGCCGCAATCTCTTTCGTGACGCCGGCATTCCGCACGCCGAAAGCCAGCCAGATCAGGTTGCGCGAGCATCTGCAGCACGCAGCCGCAGATATCAGCAAGGCCTACGCAGCCGTCAGCTTCTGACGGCCGCGTGTAACGGACACGATCAGATCGGATAGTGCTGCGGGCCGGTCTCGATGGTGATCCAGCGCAGTTCGGTGAATTCGGCAATGCCGGCCTTGCCGCCGAACCGACCGTAGCCCGACGCCTTCACCCCGCCGAACGGCATCTGCGCCTCGTCATGCACGGTCGCGCCGTTAATGTGGCAAATGCCGGACTCGATCCGCTTGGCGACTTCCAGCGCCCGGGCGATATCGCGGCCGAACACCGCCGCCGATAGTCCGTATTCGGTATCGTTGGCAACGCGCACGGCTTCGTCCACGCCATCGACGCGCACGACACTCACGATCGGCCCGAATGACTCCTCATTGTAGATCCGCATCGCCGAGGTGACGTGATCGAGCACTGTAGCCGACATCAGCGTGCCATCGACGCTGCCACCCGCCACAACACGGGCACCCTTGCCCACGGCGTCCTTGATCAGCGCCTGCATGCGATCCGCAGCATCCTTGCCGATCAGTGAACCGAGCGGCGTATCGCCCTTGCGCGGATCGCCGGCGACTAGGCTACCCGCCTTGGCCGCGAGCTTAGCCACGAAGGTGTCGGCGATCTTCTGATCGACAACAAGCCGCTCGGTGGACATGCAGATCTGCCCCTGGTTCATGAATGCTCCAAAGGCCGCGGCCGCCACTGCTGCATCGAGATCAGCATCGTCGAGCACCACCAGCGGCGCCTTGCCGCCGAGTTCAAGCAGCACTGGCTTGAGATATTTGGCGGCGGTCTCTGCGATGATGCGGCCGACGCGGGTCGAACCGGTAAAGTTGATCCGGCGCACGGCGGGATGCGAGATCAGCGCATCGATCAGCGCGGGCGCATCTTCCGGCGCGTTAGTGATCACATTAAGTACGCCAGGCGGCAGACCGGCCTCGCGCAGGCACTCGCCGATCAACCGATGTGTGCCCGGACAGATTTCCGATGCCTTGAGAATGACAGTGTTGCCGCAGGCCAGCGGCAGCGCCACAGCCCGCACGCCGAGAATGACCGGCGCATTCCACGGCGCGATGCTGAGCACGACGCCTGCGGGCTGGCGGATCGCCATCGAGATGCAGCCAGGCTTATCGGAAGGGATCACCTCGCCGGAAATCTGCGTCGTCATCGACGCCGCTTCGCGCAGCATGTTGGAGGCGAGATGAACGTTGAAGCCGGCCCAGCCGGCAGTCGCGCCGGTTTCCGTCGCCATCAGCTTGATAAAGTCCGGCGCCTTGCCGGCAAGAATGTCCGCGGCCTTCAGCAGGATGGCGCGGCGTGCACCGGGGCCTGTTGCGGACCACGCTGGGAAGGCGGCGGCTGCGGCATCAGCGGCGCGCTTGGCATCGGCGACCTGCGCGGCAGCGGCGCGCGACGCGATATCGCCGGTCATCGGATTGAGACGATCGAATGTCGCGCCGTCGATGGCCTGCACATCCTGGTTCTCGAGCAGCAGATTGATCTGGTTCATGGCGACGTCCTCCGTTGACTGTTTTTGAAATGCTCAGACAGCGCCGCTGGCGAGCCCACCAAGATAGGCGCGGCGCACGGCGTCGTCGGATTGCAGGGCTGCGGCGGTGCCGCTGCCGGTGATCTTGCCGTTTTCGATCAGATAGCCGCGATCCGCGATGGCGAGACCCTCGCGCGCGTTCTGCTCGACCAGCAACAGCCCGACACCCGTCTCACGCACCTTGCGCAAGGCGGCGAACAATTCGCGGACCAGCAGTGGCGACAGGCCGAGCGACGGCTCGTCGAGCAGAAGAATGTCCGGGTTCGACATCAGCGCGCGGCCGATTGCCACCATCTGCTGCTCGCCGCCGCTCATGGTGCGCACCGTCTGCGCCAGGCGTTCGCCGAGCCGAGGAAACAGCGTCATCACCTTGGCACGCTGCGTTGCCTCGACCGCCCGCGCACGCCTTGGATTGGCGCCGAGCAACAGATTTTCGACCACGGTCAACTCTCCGAACACGCCGCGCCCTTCCGGTACCAGCGCGAGTCCGGCTTCCACGATCTCATGAGGCGGCAGACGGGACAGATCACGACCGGCGAGTTTGACGATCTTGGCTGGTGACGGCAGCAAACCGGCAATGGCCTTGAGCAACGACGACTTGCCGGCGCCATTGGCGCCGAGAATGACAATGATCTCGCCGCGCTCCACATGGAGCGCCGCATCGCTCAGCGCGTGATGCTGGCCATAGGTGACGCTGATGTTGGAGACCTCAAGCATCCGCCGGCACTCCCAGATAGGCTTCGATCACCGCGGGGTCGCTCAGCACAGCAGCTACAGGCCCTTCTGCAATCTTGCGGCCGCTGCTCATGACCACGCAGCGATCGCAGAGCGAACGGATCGCATCCATCACATGCTCGACCAGCAGGATCGACAGCCCCTCCTGTTTGAGCGATCTGATCAGCTCGATCCCGATCAGCAATTCGGACGGGTTCAGACCGGCGAGCCATTCATCGAGTAGCAGCAGGCGCGGCTGCAGCGCGAGAGCGCGCGCGAGTTCGAGCCGCTTACGGTCGATATAAGTGAGCTCCGATGCGGGCCGTCCGCCAAATCCGGCGAGACCGACCCGCGCGAGCAGGCCGGCCGCAGCCGCAGCCATCGCGTCACGTGCAAGCGGCGCATGATGAAAGGCCAGTCCGGCTTCGACATTCTCGCCGCAGGTCATGCCGTCGAGCACGCGGACCAATTGGAAGGTGCGTGCCAGACCGAGACGCGCGATGCGATGGGTCGGCCAGCCCGCGATGTCGTGGCCGGCGAAGGCGATCACACCGGCATTGGGCGAGAGCACGCCGGATATCAGGTTGAGCGCCGTGGTCTTGCCCGAACCGTTGGGGCCGAGCAGCCCGACAATCTCGCCGGCATGCACCGTCAGGTCGATGCCGTTGACGGCGACGAGACCGCCGAAAGCGCGGGTCAGGCCTTCGATGCGAAGCACCGGCATTGCACTGGGGGTCATGCCTGCGCTCCCCGCATCTTCGACGCCGTGGGTCGCCAGACTTTGAGCTTCTCCCAGAGGCCGACCACGCCTGATGGCAGCGCATAGACGATCAGGAGGAACACCACGCCCATGATCAAGGTCGATGTGCTGGGGAAGCGTGCGGACAGGAAGTCGAACAACAGCGTCAGCGGAATGGCGCCGAGCGCTGGGCCCCATAGGCGATGCGCGCCGCCGAGCAGTGCCATGATCACCACTTCGAACGAAATGGTCGCGTTGAAGGCGATCGACGGCTCGATATAGGTGAAGCGCGGCGCCATGATCGCACCGACCAGCGTCATGAAGGTGGCCGTGATGGTGAACAGCGCAACTTTGGCGATGGTGACGTTGATGCCGCAATGCCGCGCCACGGTCTCGTCCTCACCGATGATGCGCAGTGCGAAGCCGAAGCGCGAGCGGGCAATCAGCCAGCCGGCACCGAATACGATGACGGCAAGCGCCAGCAGCTGCCAGTAGATGTCGTTCTGGGTGATGTCGACAAAGACGTAACGGCCGAGCACGCGGGTCTTGTTGACCTCGTACCAGACCACGATCTGGCGCACGAGCTCGGCGAGGCCGAAGGTGAAGATGACGAAATGCACACCGCTCAGCCGCAGCGTCGACAGGCCGACGATGACGGCCATAACCGCGCCGATCGCGGCCGCGATCAGCAGCACCAGCGACCACGGCAGTTGCTCGCCCAGCACCGCGACCGTATAGGCGCCAACACCGAAGAAGGCTGTGGTCGCCAGCGACACATAGCGCGTCGGGCCGGAGAACATGCCCCATGCCGTCGCCAGTACCGTGAATTGCAGGAGACTGATCGCGAGCGCGAGGTGATAGGCATCGACAATCATCGGGACGAATGCGAGCGCAACCACGGCTGCGAGACAGATCGCACCAGTCGTCATTTGGGTACGGCTCATCGCTGCGCCCTCCCGAAAATACCGGCCGGCTTCACCAGCAGCACACCGAGGAACAGCGCGAAATTCACCGCAAGCGTTAGGCCGGGATCGATGAAGGTCGCCACCAGCGCTTCGCTCAATCCCAGCGCCAGCCCGGCGACGAGACAGCCCAGCAGATTGCCGACGCCGCCCATCACGACCACGATCAGCGCCTTCATGGTGAACACCACGCCAGAGGTGGCGCTGAAGGTCAGAAACATGCTGATCAGCACGCCGGCAGACGCCACCAGCGCGCCGCCGAGCGCAAAGGCCAGCGCCGATGTCCTGGTGACATCGATGGCAACAAGCTGCGCCGCGATGGGATCGACGGCCACGGCGCGGATCGACGTCCCGATCCGTGTGCGGGTCAGCGTCAGATAGAGCGCAAGGCCGACCACGACCGCAAGCCCGAATGCAATCAGGCGGTTCAGTGCCAGCACCTCGCCGACGATCGTCACCGGCACAGCGAGGAACGAGTAACTGAAGTAAGCGCCGCCAAACATGGTCAGCATGATGCCTTGCACGATGAACATCATGCCGAAGGTGGCGAGAATGCTGTCGACCTCAAGGGCGTCGCGGGTGCGCGCGCGGCGCACCAGCGGCGTGAGCAACACGCGGTACAAGAGATAGCTGATGCCGAAACTGATCGGAATAACAAACGCCAGTCCTGCGAGCGGATTGAGCGCCCAGCCGGTGAACAGCCAATAGGACGCAAAGGCCGCGCCGATCAGGAACTCGCCATAGGACAGGTTCATGATCCGCGCCACGCCATATTGCAGGGTCAGCCCCATGGCGATCAGCGCATACATGCCGCCCAGCACGAGGCCGGTGAGAACCGCGTTTGTCATTCTGTCAGACCAGTTGCAGGAGGGACGCGATCACTGCGCCTTCCATGCCGGCTTCGGCACGACCGGCGCACGCGCGCCCTCGTTACCCGACGGGCCGACGCCATAGAACTCGCCGTCCTGCCACTGCCCGACCCACCAGTATTTGGTCGGCATGTTGTTCTCGAGCTTCACCTTGCCGATCACGGTGTCGAAGGTGCCGCTCTGCAGATCCTTGATGACCGCAGCGCGATCGACCTTGCCAACCCGCTCGATCGCTTGCTGCAGCATCTGCAGGCCGGCATAGGTGACCGCACTGGCCCAGCGATCCGGCTCCGCGCCATTCGCGGCCGACGCCTTGTGCCGCGCCAGGTAGTCCTTGATGGCCGGACTGTCGCCGCTCCAGCCGCCGATGCCCATCACACCTTCCGCATTGGCGCCGAATTTCTGCTTGAACAGCGGAAACGCCGTGCCGACACCGGTGTAGAAGATCTTCGGATTGAAACCAGAGATGCGTGACTGTTCAGTGATCGCGATCGTGTCCGGCGGATAGCTGAAGGCGATGAACACGTCGGGGTTCAGCGCCTTCACCTCATTGATGATCGGGCTGAGATCCTGGGTGCCGACCGGATAGGTCTTGTCATAGGCGAGCTTGAACTTGGCCGCCGTCAGCGCGAGACGTGCCGCACCAGAGAGATCGATGCCGAAGCCGTCGGCGATGCTGGCCATCGCCACGGTGTCGCCGATCTTGCCTTCAGTGCGCAGCTTCGTCAGCAGCTCGACAAGGGTCTTCGCGGCGTCCGCACTGGTGCCGAGCAACCAGAAACTGTTGGGCCAGCGCTTGGCCAGTTCGGGCGCACGGTCGGTGACCGCCGTCGAGGCGATGTGCGGATAGCCCGCCTTGTTGAGGATCGGTCCGACCGCAAGATTCAGGCCGGTGCCCCAGGGTGGCAGGATAAAATCGACCTTGTCCTGGGTGATCAGTCGCTCCAGCGCCTTGGCGGCTTCTTCTGCGCTCGACCGGTCGTCATACTGGACGACCTCGATTGGGACGCGCTTGTCGCCGAGCTTGAGCCCGCCGGCGGCATTCACTTCCTTCACCCACAGCTCGTAGTTGGGAATCGTCGTCACCGCAGCGCCGCCGGCGGCGGGGCCGGTGCGCGAGATGGCATAACCGATCTTGACCGACGTCTGGGCCTCCGCTGCACCGTCCCACCCGACGGACGCCGCACCGGCCACTGCGAGTAGTCCCGCCGCAAGGCGCTTGACTGCTGACACCATGTTATCCTCCCCGAATTCTTTTCACCGACGCCTTGTGGCGTTCGATGGCCGGAGACTAGTCCAGCGTTTGGGGCTGGGAATTGGACGCATCCGGGGAAAGATTGTATTGATCCGTGTAGGCGAGCTATTTCACGCGACGGATTGTCCCAGTGCTCGAGACCGCGCACATCGTTTCTGGTCCCACCGGCTTCGTGGAGAAGCCGCTTCCGGCATTGCATGCGGAAAGATTCGCACCCGGACTGGCGCCGCGCAGCTGGACCATCCGGCAGTCGGTTGCCCGGCGCCCGCATCTGCTGGTGATCGAGACCCGGCGCGGCACCGCCACCATGCGCGGCGCCACGGTTGCCATTCAGTCCCCGGGCCTGTTGTGGCTTCCCGGCGATCACGAGGGCACGTTGGAGGTCGAAGCCGGCGCGCAAGGCTATCTGATTTCAGTGTCGGACGATGTCCTCACCCGTACCGTCGCCGGCAGTGCCGAGGCGCTGCATCTGCGGCGAACCATCGACCGGCTGGTCCTGCGCGAAGGCGCGCAACTCGCGACGACTTTTGCGGCCATCACGGAATCCTGCAGCACGCTGGTGCGTGAATTGAATACGCCGGGCCGCGGCAGCGCGACGATGACATCGTCGCATGTGTTGTTGCTGTGCCTGCATCTCTGGCGCTCGGTGATTTCGGAGGAAGCCCCCGACGATGCAGCACAGCGCGGCGACGGCCCTCGCCTCGTCGGCAATTTCCTGCAGATGGTCGAACTGCATTATCGCGACGGCTGGCCCATCGCACGCTATGCGGCCGCACTCGGCGTCACTGACGACAAGCTGCACGCACATTGCAAGCGCGAGAAAGGTTACAGCCCGCGCGCCATCGTGCATCAGCGCCTGATCCACGAAGCCTGCATGCGGTTGCGACAGCTCGATCTGCCGGTCGAGCAGATCGGCTATGGCCTCGGCTTCCGCGATCCCGGCTATTTCAATCGCTTCTTCCGCAAGTATCAGAATGCGTCGCCAGGCGCCTATCGGCGTCGCGCGCGGCTCGATCCAAGTCAGCACGGTCCGTCCTATGCGGCCTGGCCGTAACTGTCCCACGCTCGATCAGTGCTGTGTCTCTTTGAAACCTGCGTGATCAATTTGGAACAGCGCGCGTTAAGCATGACTCGATATTGAATCGGGGTCACGACATCCATTTCCGCGCTCTGTTTCATATGTCACTTCAAGACGCCGTTCACTATTCGGCCCAAAGCGCTGGCAAATGCTGCCCGACGAGGCGTCGTCGACGTAGGATCGCACCCATAAGACGCATGCGACGGCGCCAAATACCGACTCCAGGTGGAGCGGAATACTACTTGGCGCGGCAGGGCTGCATTTGCTCGACTGTGTCCGAGTGTTTCCGCCGATGTGCCTTATCGCGAAGGTGAAATCTTAGACGTTGTGCTGGTGACAAAAGCCTGCGAAAGCAGGATATTGATGAAATTGCGACTTATCAGCGCACCTACGGTATTGGCGTTCACCCGTTTTCATAATGTCGGCCCATGACCATCGAGATCGTCCAGATCGTCCAGGAGTTGAGTTCGGTCGGCGGCGTTGAAAGCGTGGCCAGCGAACTCGCATGCGCCTTCAGCCGCGCCAAAATTGCCAACACTGTTCTCGCCAGCGCCGTCGGCGACAAGGCAACGCCAGGTACGCGCATCGAGCGCGTCGGCGCTTGGCTTTCGCACATCAAGACGCGCGGCATCCTGCGCTATCTCGGTCGCGCTTTTGTCGTTCCCACCTTCACATTGCTGGCGACGCGCGCCGCCTATCATCATCCCAAGGCCGTCATCATCAGCCACGGCGACAGCCTGACGGGCGACGTACTGGTCGTGCACGCGGTCAACGCGCAGAGCCTCGCCGAAAAGCGCAACGCCGGCTCCTGGTCATGGATGCTGAATCCCATGCATCTGTGGGTGGCCCTGCGTGATCGCTGGATGATCGGCGGCCTGCGCTATCGCATGTATGTCGCGGTCTCGCCGCGCGTCGCAACTGAACTGCAAGAGATCTACAAGGTGCCAGCGTCGCGCATCCGCGTGATCCCCAACGGCATCGACCTCAATCGCTTCGCCCGCGACACCGCGGCCGGTCTCAGGATCCGTCAGGAATTCGGCATCCCGGTGGACGCAAAGCTGCTTCTGTTCGCCGGCCATGAATTCCGCCGCAAGGGTCTGGCACATGCCATCGGCGCGCTCGAACGCCTCGGCCCGGATGTCTGGATGCTTGTGGTGGGCTCGGATAATCCCGCGCCATATCGCAAACTGGCGACAACCTCCGCCGATCGGCTGGTCTTTGCGGGATCGCGTACCGATATGCCGGCCCTCTACGCTGCGGCCGACGCCTTTGTACTGCCGACTGCCTATGAAACTTTCTCGCTGGTCTGCATGGAAGCCATGGCCTGCTCGACGCCGGTTTTTGCAACACCGGTCGGTGGGATCGAGGATTACCTTGTCGACGGCGTGAACGGTTATCAGATCAAGATGGACGGCGCAGACATCGCCGAGAAGATCGCGATGGCCTTCTCCGATCCGGCAGCGCTGGCCCGGCTGTGCGAAGGCGCGCATGCCACGGCGCTGAATTACGGCTGGGATTATGTCGGTTCGCGCTATATCGAACTGCTGGAGCAGGTGCAGGCCTCGAAGAACGAATTTGCGCCGGGCGCCATGGCGGTCGGCGCCTGATCGCAAGCGCCTGCTTCACGGGAGGGACCGGTACGCCCCCCGCTTTGCATCAGCGGCCCGCTGGCAGGCCGACACCAGCGCATTCGCCACCACTTCGTAAGTGAAACGCGTTAGCACGTTGTCGCGCGCGGCTACGCCGCGGTCCAGCAACTGCTGCGGGCCGGCGGCAAGCCGATCCAGCAGTGTCGCCAGCGCATCCGAATCGCGCTCGGGAATGATCCAGCCGCCCTTGCCGACAACATCGGGAATAGCGCCGCCCGTTGAACCGATCACCGGCACGCCGCAAGCCTGCGCCTCGACGATCACCCGGCCGAACTGCTCACGCACGGCGCTGGTGGTGCGCGTCAGCAGGATCATTGCATCGAGACCGCTCAGGAATGACGCGACATCGGCCGGTTTGCCCCAGCCCCGGAATGTGACGCGGTCGGTCAGTCCCAGTTCGTTGACGCGCAGTTTCAACGCAGGCTCATGCGGGCCTTCGCCCATGATCGCCAATGTCACATCCGCCGTGGCGCGTTTCATCGCGTCGAGCGCGTCGTCGAGACCCTTCTCCTCGACAAGACGCCCGACATAGCCAATGCGTAGTCCCCGCCCGGGCGCAATCGGCGCCTGGCGCTCGCCGGTCTGATTGAAGGTCGCAAGATCGACGCCGTAACCAATCGGCGACGTCGGCCCGGTATAACCGCGCGCGCGGACGACTGCTGTCGCCTCCGGACTGCGCGAGAGAATATGGTCGGTGTTCCGCAGCACGTCCTTGCGGATGAACTCGAATGGCGGCGGCAAGCGCTTCAGAATGTTCTGATCGACTTCCAGGACCATCGCGGCGCGCCCCTTGAGGATGCGCGCCTGCATCGCAACGACACTCCACGGCTCTTCCCAGAGATGGATTACATCGGGATCGACCTCACGGATGAGACTCCGCAAGCCTGGATAAAAATGCAGATACCAGCTCATCGGGCCGGCGCGCGGCAGGCGGATCGGCATCACATGCACGGTCATGCCGGGATCGTCGGACGGATCTGCAATGATCGTACGGCCGAACTGATACCAGGTAGCCGGAACGACGAGATGCATATCGACGTCATCGCGCCCGACGAGCGGATAGTATCGCAGACGCCCCGCATCGCGGCTGACAGCGGAATGTGCAATCGAGAGGACCTTGAGACGACGACTGCTAGACACGCCCCGTCATCCTCGCGGCCACACCCGTCAGGCCAGACAGATGGAGCTCCATAGTCGCGAAACTGCGATCCGAACCATTGATCGTGCAGCGTGGCAAATTGTAAGCATCCTGGCCATTGCGCACGAGGCCCTTGCGGGTCGTCGCTGCACTCGCATAACCGGCATCGCGCGCGATCGCGAAATCGCGCGGACCGCAATCGCCCGAACGTCCGTAAGGAAATGCGAAATGCCTGGCGGGGATGCCAAGGCGCTCGACCAACCGGTCGCGGCTGCCCTTGAGTTCGAAGCGTGCCCCATCCGGCGACAACGACGAAATACGGGCATGCGTCACGGTGTGGCCGCCGATCTCCACCAACGGATCGTCGCGCAACTCTTCGAGCATCTCCCAAGTGATCGCATGCTTCCAGTGCATCGCGTCGATGTCGACACCATTGAGCTCGCAAAACTTCTTGTAAGAGGCTGACGCCTGCGGACCATCCCAACTGTCTGCAATACGATGGAACGCCGCACGCTTGGCATCGGACGTCGGCACATCGATCGCACCGTCCTCGAGAATGACCCGGTCGTTGTTGAGCAAAGTATCTTCCAGACCTGCGGCCCACAGCGGAAGCGTACCGTCAGGAATGCCCGTCGTGACAAACAGCGTCACCGGCACATTGTGACGGCGAAACAGCGGGACAATTTCCTCATAGGTATCGCGATAGCAATCGTCGACGGAGAAGTTGACGAAGCGATCGTTGGACTTTCCGGCCTTCGAGCGCTGGATCGCTTCTTCCATCGTCACGACATCCCAGCCGCGTTGCTTCAGATGCGACAGGAACTGATCGAGAAAATTCGTATCGAGATAGAAATCGCGGTTCGGCAGTTTTTCCCAGGCCCGAGCGGAGGCGCCGCGATGAAAGGTCATCAGGCAGCCACGCGTGCCCATGAACATATCGGCAGCCATGCTGATCGGGCGAACCAGCGCTTCGGAAGACGCCATGCGTCGGGCGGCGCTGGATAACAGGTGCTTCATCGAAAAGTCCTCAGACGATCAAGGCACTCTCTAATACAAAAACACATATCAAAATCACAAGCGCCCCCGGACGCGCGCAAATGCCGCAATGTAGACGCCCGGCATCAGCATCGCGACAGACAGCGCGAGGCAGACCAGATAGGCAAAACCACCGGCGAAAAGCCGCTGCCACGGGCCCGTCAGAACCTCGTGAATTTGCCAGCTGAAGAGTGCCATCAGCGCTGCCGGGAAACACGCGAGAAACATCAGGTAGAGCAGCTTGCGCCGGGACCCCAGGACGATCATGACGCCAGCCAGAAGAACGATACCACGGGCGGCTTCGCCCAGTCCAAGCAACAAGGTGCCCCATTCATGCGCCGTGGGCAGGTATGAGGTGAGAAGGTTAACTACGATATTAACCAGATAGGCAGTGACGATGATGGCAGCGGCCGCAAAATTCCGGCCTGCGCCATTGAGGATGCGGATCAGGATCCAGCCAAGCGTCGCAGCCCATAGGCCAAGCGCGATGCCGCGCAAGGCCTGACTGGTCAGGAACAGCGCCTGCTCGTTGAAGGCCCCGCGCAGAAAAACCAGCCGCACGATCTCCGGCGCGAACATGGCGAGAAAGACCGATGCCGGCACCGCGAGTGCGAGAATAGGCCGAGCGATCCCTTCGATCTGCGCGCCGACGTCCTTTGGTGGATGGCTGGACAACACCGCCAGCCCGACCGGCTGGCTGATCAGCAGCAACGCGCTTTCGGTCAGCGTGCGTGCATAATCCAGCGAGGCCACCGCACCGGTCCCGACCCGCGATGCCAGCAGGCGTTCGATCCAGACATTGGCCTGTTCGGCGACCGGTAGCGCGAGCAGCGGTCGCAGCCGACGAAAGAATTCGCGGCCTGACGCCAACACCGATGACAGCGACAGGCCCTTGAAGCTGAGCACCCCTTCGCGCCACATCGTGTAGAGACCCCAGGCGCCAAGCGCGTTGAAGGCAGCCGAGAACGACCAGGCCAGCGTATGGAAGTTGCCGGACACAGCAACGAGAGCAATGCCCATCAGCACGGCGACGTTCAGGATGCTGGCGCGGATATTCGTCAGGCGGGTCCGGCCGAGTGCGATTTCACCCGCAGCCAGTACGTTGATCATCGCCGAGGCCGGCATGCCCAGCGCCATGATGCGAATGAAGTCGAGAGTGAGGCTACGCCCCTCCGCCGAAAAGCCGCCGACCAGCGCGTCCACAGCCCGCTCACCGAGCGCCTGCAGCCCGATCATCAGGATCATGGCAATGCCGGTGATCGCCACCGTCATGGCGCCGAGGCGCTGAGGTCCATTGCCGTCCTTCAGCGCATCCCGGTGCATTGGGATCATTACGGCGGGGACGGTTTCGTTCTGCAGAAAGGCCAGCGGCAGCATTACCGCCGTGATCGCACCACGAAAACCGTCCGCGACCAGCGAAGCGCCAAGCACTTGCGCCATCAAGATCTCGCGGCCGAAACCCAGCATCTTGCTGGTCAGCGCACCGCTGATGAGAATGGCTGTAAACTTCCGCGTCGAGTGCCGGGCGCCGCTCATAAGCGCGCCGCTGCGGTCCGATCAGGGACCGTCCGAGAACTCAAATTGCAAACTGAACGGCGATACGCGGTCACACGGGAGCTCCGGCAGCCGCTCGCCCGATCAGGTTTGAAACCGTCTGCAGCATCTGATCGACGCTGTAATGCGAGCGCGCCCGCGCTTCGGCATATTGCAACTGGCTCGCCAGTTCTGGCGGGCGCGACATGACCTTGGTGATAGCAGCGGCCAGCGCATCGGCATCCCCGGGCGGCACCAGCGTCCCCGCCTTGCCGGCTTCGAGAATATCAGACGCCGCACCGGCATCCGTCGCAATCACAGGCACATCCGCGAGCATGGCTTCGACGAGTGTGCGACCGAAGGGTTCGGGATCAATCGACGGATGAATCATCGCATCGACGGCGCGCATCAGCCTCGGCACGTCGCTGCGCTGGCCGAGGAAATGCACGCGATCGCCGAGACCGAGATCCGCCACCATCCGGTTGAGCTTCTCAGCATAAGGCTCTTCGCCAAACAACGCAGCCCCTGCAATAATACAGCTCACGCCCGGCGTCTTTGCCAGAGCCTGCAACACGATATGCTGCCCCTTCCAGGCCGCGAGGCGGCTGAAGACGCCGACGAGCGGTCCTTCGGGCAATTTCAACTCGCGCCTGATCTCGAGCGGCGTGCTGGCGTCCGGCGGCACATCAAGACCGTTAGGCACGATCGCGACCAGCTTCTTGCGGCCGCCTTGCGCAATGAAGGCATCTGCAGCAGCTTGCGAAGGAACGACCACTTTTGCCGTGCAATAATTCGCCAGTGCCACCTGCACGCGGCGCTGCGTGGCGCCAAAATGCTCGCTGCTGATGATATCGTGCAGATGCCAGATCAGCGGACGCCGCGCCAGCGTGGCGGCGACGGCCGATAACACAAAGGCCTTCTGCGAATTCGCATAGACAACGTCATGACGGCGCGCCTCGCGCGTCAATTCGGCAATGATGGCCCCGAGCCGACCAATCAGCGGAAAGGCTTTCAGGATTGAGCTGTCGCGCCTGACATCCGAGAGCCCCTCGCCCCAGCGCGACACACGCACCTTCAGGCCCTTGGCTGCAAGCGCCTGATGCAGCGGGCCATCCTCGAACAGGAAGGCCGCCTCGCCCACCCATGGCTGAACGAGATCGATCAGAACGAGCTCAGCGCCGGAGATCGAGCCCGTATGGCAGACGAACAGAACGCTGGGAGCGGGCATCACGTCGCTCCGGCATAGGCATTATTCGAAACCCGGTCTGTGCCGCTCGGCGTATTGGCGTCCGGCATCATCGTGACGGCAATGCCGAAGACGCTGCCGCCCGCGACACGGATCGCGCTGGATGTCGCCACTGCCTGCCCGATCGAGGAGCGGCCGGAACGCATGCAGAGCAACACGCCATCGACCTGCCTGGCCAGCACGCCCAGATCGGTCTGGATGCCCGGCGATGGCGCGTCGATCAGGACAACGTCGTAGATCTGGCTCCAGAGCAGGAGATCGCCGAGCGGTTTACGCATCAGCAATTCGGCGGATGCCGAGAACGGCCCGGCAGGAATGACGTCGAGATTGGGAGTCGCGGTGCGGACCACCGCTTCGCGCGGCGTGATGTCGCCGCGCAGAATTCCCTGCAGCCCCATGCTGCTGCGCAAGCCCAAGGCTGTTTCGAACTTCGGCGCGCCGAAATCGCATTCGATCACCAGCACGCTGCGGCCAGCCGTTGCGAGATATTGCGCGAGAGTCAGGGTCAGAAACGTTTTGCCCTCGGCCGTCGTCGGCGACGCGACCAGAATCTTGCGGCGTGTCCTGGCGTCGTTCGACGCGAGCAGGCCCGTCGCCAGATCTCGGAGTGCATCCTGATAGTGCGGATCCTGCAGCGCGAGCGGCAGCGCACGCGCCAGCGAGGCGCCGGACTGCGCCGTGAGGATCGCACCGATCGGCGATTCCGATGGATCGCGCTTGACGGTCGGCAATCGTGCCAGAACGGGCGCGCCGGTGACGACGGCCAATTCCGATGACGACGTCGGCAGTGGCGGTCCGGGACGCGGCGTCACGGGGGCAGTCGCCTGAACAGGGGCCGGAGCGACGGGTGCAGCGACTGCGACAGGTGCAGCTACGGCGGTAGGCGCAGCGGCGGCAGGCGCGTCTGCACGCACCGGGCGAATAGTTGCCGTCCGCAGCCGGGACAGACCCGCAAGATTGACGCGATCGCCGAAGAAGGCTGCGACGAATGCGAGCAGCAGGCCGAGCGTGCCGCCAGCGGCCAGGAACGGAATTTTCTTCGGGAAAAACGGCTTGGTCGGCAGTTCGGCAAGGCTGACCAGCCGTGTATTGCCAATCAGCACGCGGCGCTCGGTTTCGAGTTCGCTGGCGCGCTTGTAGAGATCGGCATATTGCTGGCGCTTGATCTCGGTACTGCGCACCATGCTCTCGATCGAGGCCTCGTCCGATGTCGCCGAGCCGACTTCAGCCTTCACGGCATCCATCTGCTTTTTGAGCGCGTTCACGAGGGCATCATTAGCGTCGAACGCCTTCTGCGCGCTGGCGGCAATGCTCGCCACTTCCGTGGCCATGCGCTCCTTGATCGCGGACTGCTCCTGCTCCAGCGCACGCAGCGACGGATGCCGCGGCCCCAGCACATTGGCCTGGCTGGCAAGCTGCGCGGTGACGACCGTGAGCTGCTGCTTGAGATCGGCGATGGAGCGGTTCGACAGCACGGAAGGCGAGTCCACAGCACGGGCCTGATTGGCCTTGATCTCCTGCAGGCGGGCGAGCGCATCAGCACGCGCGGTCTCGGCGGTCGACAGCTGCTGGCTGATACTGCTCAGCCGCTCCGAGCTGATCGGTGCCAGCGATCCGCGCATCAAGCCCTTGTTGCGGCGAAATGCCTGGATCTTGGCATCGGCATCCCGCAACTCTGCATCCAGCTGCTTGGCTTCCTTCCAGAGATAGGACGCGGCAACCTCGCGGCTGCTCGCACCCGATGTCCGCTGCTCGTCGAGAAACGCATTGGTCAGCGCATTCGCCATCTTCTGCGCGACTTCGGGGATCGACGAAGTGTAGGAAATATTGATGACGCGCGAACGTCCGACAGCACCGATCGCGAAATTTCCCGACACATAGTCGATCAGCGCCGCCGTATCAGTCTTCATCTTTTCGCAGGTGGAGCTGCTGCTCCTGCTCTGACACTCTTCAATCGCGGCTTCCGTGACGCCCGGCTGCTGCATGGCGAGCCGCATCACCCGCGGCGAGCGCGCAATCAGCAGTTGGCTTTCGACGTCGGCGGGGTCGCCGATCTTCTGCGCCCAGGCGGCGGATGCATTGCTATTGCTGGGCTCCTGCTCGGCAACGATCACCGAACCTGTAGCGAGATAGCGCACCGGCAGCACAACCAGCGCAATGACCGTCAGGATCATCACGCCGAGAAACACAGCACCGAACAGGCTACGATTGCGCCAAACCCTGAGCAGCGGACTCTCGCCCGCCGCGCCATCGGCGGCTTCCGTATTCGTAACGATGGCGCGTTTGGTGAACATGCGCGTCAGACTTTACTACGGGGTGCTGGCACCGCACATCCCTGCGCCGTAACGGTGCTCACCCAGCGCAACCACCCATGACCGACCGCGACACGCATACTGAACCCTTTGTCCCCCGAACCACAAATCCACTGCGGGGAGCAGGTCTACTATCCATTCATTAGGGATGTTTTGGTTAAGGGCGGGTTTAAAATGCTAATCAATACCTTTGCGCTGCCCAATTAGTAGGCTGTTA
The DNA here is from genome assembly GCF_900108575.1 of Tardiphaga sp. OK245. Taxonomy (NCBI): domain Bacteria; kingdom Pseudomonadati; phylum Pseudomonadota; class Alphaproteobacteria; order Hyphomicrobiales; family Nitrobacteraceae; genus Tardiphaga; species Tardiphaga sp. OK245. The sequence goes on from NZ_FNWZ01000001.1 coordinate 672,338, forward strand.
CGCATCTCCCCGGGCCGGTGCCGCATTAGCGAGCTAGGTACGTATGGCAGCTTTGGTTGCGAGCCGGAACCAAATCTCGCAGCGGGGCGTTCCGGAACTGCTGCAACCGGAGTTCCCCGATGAGCCTTCTGAAATGGGCGCTGATCTTCTTTCTGATTTCCGTCGCCGCCGGCCTGTTCGGCTTCACCGGCATCTCTGCCGCGACGGCCGACGTCGCGCGTGTGCTTTTTTATATCTTCATCGTGATCTGCATCGTGCTGCTGGTATTGGGGATCACGATCTTTCGGGCCTGACGCGCCGGACGGCACGCCATTCCGGAATCTAGTGAATGCCGACACCGACCAGCCGATCGACCAGCGCGCGGTCGGCGGTCAGCACATCCGGCGTGCCAGTCCAGCTGGTACGGCCCCGCTCCATCACCATGACGCTGCTCGCGAAATCCAACGCGCGCTCGATCTGCTGCTCGACCAGAATGATGGTGACTTCACTGGTGGCGGCCAGCTTCGCCAGCAATGCCATCAGTTCGTCGCAGATCACCGGCGCCAAGCCTTCCAGAGGCTCGTCGAGCAACAGGATCGAGGGCTTGCCCAGCAGCGTGCGGGCCATCGACAGCATCTGCTGCTCGCCGCCTGACAGCTGCTTGCCGTAATTGCCGCGGCGTTCGCGTAGCCGCGGAAACATCGCATAGGCTTCATCGAGCGCCGACGCCGGCCGCCCCTTCAGCCCGGTGCGCAGATTCTCCTCCACCGTCAGCGAGGCGAAAATGTCGCGGGTCTGCGGCACATAGCCGATACCAAGATCGGCGCGCGCCGAGGTCCGCTTGGCCGTGACGTCCTGGTCGCCGATCCTGATCTCACCGCCATGGCGCGTCGTCAGGCCCATCAGCGTCGCCAGCAGCGTGGTCTTGCCCATGCCGTTGCGGCCGAGCACGGCGAGACGATCACCTGCTTTCACCGAGAACGAAATGCCCTCGATGATCCGCGTCGGGCCATAGCCGGCGCTCAGGTTCTGGATATCAAGTGGCGCGGCGGGCATCGGCATAGCTCCCCAAATACGCGCGGCGCACTTCGTGATCGGCGGTGACCTGATCAGGCGATCCCTCGAAGATCAACCGCCCGGCCGCCAGCACCAGCACACGCCTGGCGAACTTGAACACCAGATCCATGTCGTGCTCGATCATCAACACGGCGATATCAGGTGGCAGCCGATTGATCGCCTCAAGGATTTTGGGCGCCTCGTCATGCGGCACGCCCGCGGCGGGCTCGTCGAGCAGGAGCACCTTCGGATGCAGCGCAAGGCCGATGGCCAGCTCGATCAGGCGCTGCTGTCCGTAAGCGAGCTCGACGACCTTGCGATAAGCGAGCTTGGCGAGGCCAAGATGGCTCAGAATCTCGCTCCATTCTGCGCGGACTTCCGGCAGCTCCGTCGAGCTCGAGAAAAACCGCCGCGTGATGCGCTTGCGCTGCATGATCGCCAGCGCGACATTGTCGGCGACAGTGAGATTGGCAAACAGCCGCGTGGTCTGGAACGTGCGCACCAGACCGCGACGCACGCGATCCGGAATGCTGAGACCGGTGATCTCGTCACCGCCCATGAAGAACTGCCCTTCGCTCGGCGCGATGTCGCCGGTGATCAGATTGACCAGCGTGGTCTTGCCAGCGCCGTTCGGGCCGATCAGCGCGACGCGGTCGCCGGCAGTCAATTTGAAATTGACGTCGCGCGTCACATGCAGACCGCCGAACGAGCACGACACGCCGCGAGCTTCGAGGAGATTGGTCATGCCGCCTCTCCCTTGCGCTTGAAGCGGGAGGCCAGCGACAGCACCGGTTCGATCAGCCCGCGCGGCGCGAAGACCACAATCAGGATCAGCAGCAGGCCGACCAGCGTCATCCAGTGGAACGGATTGGCGGCGGCCACGATGTGCTCGAAGATCATGAAGATGATCGTCCCCGCCAGCGCGCCCCACAGATGCCCGGCACCGCCAAGCACCAGCATGACCAGTACTTCCGCCGAGCGCTCGAAGCTGACGCTATCGAGACCGACGACGCCGGTGCTGATCGCCGTCAGCGCTCCACCGATCCCGGCAACGGCACCAGCGACGCCATACATCACGACAAGGCGCGGATAGATCGAGACGCCGATCATCCTGGCGCGCAGATCGTCATCCTTGATGCCGCGGCACATCAGACCAAACGGCGAGCGCACGAAACGCTGCAGCAGCACGAAGACAATGACCAGCACGCCCAGCGAGAACAAAAATGCCGTGCGGCTGTACATGTCGAAATTGAAGATGCCGAACACCTTGCCCGGTGTGATGCCTGACAGGCCGTCGCTGCCGCCCGTCAGCCACGACAGCTTGTTGGCAAGTGCGGCGACCAATTGCCCCACGGCAATCGACAGCACCAGTTGTGGGAGCCCGCGAAACCGCGTGATCAGCGCACCGGAGATCAGCCCCATGACCGTTCCCGCGAATACACCGATCGCCAGCAAAGCGACGGGATCGGTGATGCCACGCACGCAAGCAATGCCGGCGGCATAGGCGCCGACGCCGAATTGCGCGGCATGGCCGAGGGTGGCGACGCCGCAATAACCGGTGACCAGATCGAGCGACAGCACCAGGAATGCGATGCCGATCAGCCGCGTCAGGAACGCCAGATCGTCCGGATACAGAAAGTAGCCGATGGCACCGAGCACGATGATACTCAGCGCACCTGCCGCCTCCTGACCGAAGGGAATGCTGCGCTTGTGCGGAACATGGGTCGCGACGATCTCGCTCATGCGTGCGACCTGCCAAATAGGCCATGCGGAAACAGGAACACGACGACGATCACCGACAGATAGAAGAAGAAGTCGCCGAACTCCGGCGCGAGATATTTGCCGGTGGTGTCGGCGAGGCCGAGCAGGAGCGACGCCGACAGAGCGCCAAGGATCGAGCCTGCGCCGCCGACAGAGACGACAACGAGGAACGTCACCATATAGCGCAGTGCATAGAACGGTTCGATCGGCAGGATCTCCGCGCCGACCACGCCGCCGAATGCGCCGAGCCCGATCGCCAGCGCGAAGGTCACCGCATAGATGATTTCGGTGCGGATGCCCAAGGCGTCCGCCATACCACTATGATCGACCGAGGCGCGTAGCTTGATTCCGAACTCCGTCTTCTCGATCAGCAGCCACAGCGCCAGCGCCGTAACCGCGCCGCAGGCGATGACAAAGATGCGATGGGTCGGCAGCATGCGGAAACCGATATCGAGCGGACCACTGAGGGTCTGTGGCAGCGGAATCGATTTCAGCGACGGGCCGAAGATGAAATTGACGATGCCGATGATGAAGAACGTGATGCCGATGGTCATCAGCACCTGAATCAGCGGATCGGACTTCCGGTAGATCCGGCGATACAGCAAAATCTCGAACGGGATCGACACGATGATGGTGCCGACCACCGCCATCAGGATCGCGACGCTGTAATGCACATGCAGGTCGCGGATCGCATAAGAGGCCAGATAGCCGCCAATCATGGCGAAAGCGCCATGGGCGAGGTTCACGACGCGCATCAGCCCCATCATGATGGACAGGCCGATGGAAATGATGAACAGCACCATCCCGTAGGCGACGGCGTCGGTCATGATGCTGAAGACGGTACGCATGATTGATCCTATGCCGAAGCAGCGCCCGAGCGCCATTCCGGAAACTGCGGCATGGCGTCATGGACGACAGCGCCGCGCACCATGGTGAGCAACACCTTGGTCTCTTTCAGAGGGAGGCAGTCGGCGGCGAAGGGATTGCGATCAAGGGCGATCAGATCGGCCGCCATGCCCGGCATCAGCGTGCCGCGCCAGTCTTCCTGCCTCATCGCGATAGCGCCACCGACCGTATAGCTGTGAATGGCTTCGCGGACGCTGATGGCTTCCCCCTGCCCGATCGGCGCACCGCTGTCCGAGGCGCGGCTCACCGCATCGGCGATGCCATCCCACGGCGACCACGACCCGGTCGGCGCATCGGAGCTGGCGATGTAAGTGACACCCGCGTCGATCACAGAGCGGCCGGGATAGCAACGATCGGCGCGCGGACCGAAGGCGCCGGCAATCGAGCGCCGCATCCGGGTGAGGAAACTTGGCTGGGTGACGACGAGCGCGCCCAATGCCTTCATCCGCGCCAGTCCACCGACGGGCGGCACGAAGTAATGTTCGATGCGATGCCGGACATCGGCGCGGGGATACGCTGCCTGCGCCTTCTCATAGGCTTCGATGATACAGTCGATACCGCGATCGCCGGTACAATGAACGGCAACCTGCCAACCGTCCGCATGCGCCTCGGCGATCACGCGCTGCAGTTCGGTTTCATCGCGCATGAACATGCCGCGAGATGGCGTATCGAAGAAATCCTCGCTCACCGCCGAAGTTCGCGCGCCGACGATGCCATCGGCGAAATATTTCAGCGTCATGGACTGCCAGTCGGCGTCTTGCGTCGGCACCAGCCCACGCGCCGCCGCTTCAGCCGGGTCGAGCTGGTTCATGAAGCCGAGCCGCATTGGCAGCACATCGTCATTTGCGCGGATCTCGTTCCAGATCGCGAATTCATCATCGAAGCCGACGGTGAATCCGACTGCGGCTTCTACGACAGCGACAAGACCTAACCTGGCGCTATCGGCAATTGTGGCGCGCAGAGCCGCGGTGAGCTCATTGCGATCCATCGGCGGCGCAGCACGGAATATCAGTTCGGCTGCGCTTTCTTTGGCGCTGCCGTCCAGTCGGCCATCCTCGGAGCGCCCGAACGTGCCGCCTTCCGGATCGGCGGTGGCATCGTTGATGCCCAGCAGTCGCAGCGCGGCACTGTTGACGATGGCGACATGACCGCAGAAGCGGCGGATCAGCACCGGGTGATCGGGAATGATGACGTCGATCTCGGCCCGTGTCGGCAGCCGATGCTCCGCCAGCCCGTTCTCATCGAGGCCCGCACCGTAGACCCATTTATCACCTGGAATGGCGCGCGCACGCGCAACCAGCAAATCAAGCACATCGGATATCGTGGGCGCATCGCGCGGCGTCACCGGCACCTGCAGCCGCGCATGAGCGATGGCGAACAGATGAATATGCGCGTCGGTGAGGCCCGGAATGACGGTGGCACCCGCGAGATCGATGGTCTCGTCGGCAGCTGGCGCAACATCTGCTGCACCAATCCAGACCACCTTGCCATCGCAGACAACGATGCTGTCCGCTGGGGTTTCATCCCAGGCAGAACGATAGATGCGGGCATTGGTCAATCGAAGCGAGCGCGCGCGGCTGGTCATGTCGAAAGAAATCTCATCTCGCGCGACGATGTCGCAGAAAGAGGGGGATTCCGCAACGAGGCGGAATCCCCGGCATTGCCTACTTCGTGCTCAGCGCCCAGTCCGGCTGATCGGCGAAGGTCTGGCTCTCCTTGTTGATCAGCTTGCCGTCCACCTTCTCCACACTGCGCAGATAGACGTTCTGGCGAATATGACGCGTGGTGGGATCGATCGACACCGGACCGCGTGGGCTGACCCACTTCATGTCCTTGACGGCATCGACCGCCTTGGCGGCATCGCGCTTGCCGTCAGTTGCCTCGATCATCTTGTAGATCAGGCGCGCGCCGTCATAGGCCGCGACCGACGTCATGGTGACTTCGTCGAGGTTGCCGCCGCCCTTCTTGATGGTGGCAAGGAAGGCCGCGTTTTCTTTGGAGTCGTGCGACACCGAATAGTGATAGGTCGAGAGGATACCGATGCCGGCATCGCCGATATTCGGCAGATCCGGCTCGGTGACGACGTCACCGGTCGACATCAGCTTGACGCCGCCTGCCTTCAACCCGTTGTCGATATAGGCCTTGACGAAGCCCAGCGTCGGCGGGCCGGATGGCAGGAACGTGAAGATGGTGTCCGCGCCGGAATCCTTGATGCGCTGCATGATCGGGCTGAAGTCGGTGGTGGCGAGCGGAATGCGAACCGCTTCGACCACCGCGCCGCCCTCACCTTCGAACGTCTTCTTGAATGCCGCTTCAGCATCCACACCCGGACCGTAATCGCTGACCGCGATGGCCACTTTCTTGGCGCCGTTCTTCAACGCAATTTTCGCGGCAGGCACGGTGTTCTGCCACATGGTGAAGGAGGTGCGGACGATATAGGGGCTCTTCTCGACGATCGACGAGGTCGCCGCATTCATCACGATCAGCGGCGTCTTGGATTCTTCCAGCAGCGGCGCGATGGCCATCGCGTTCGGCGTGAAATAGACGCCAGCGAGATATTGCACCTTGTCCTTGACCAGCAGCTCCTGCGCCAGCGCCTTCGACTTGGCGGGATTCGGACTCTCTTCATCGCGATAGATGAATTCGACATCATGCTTGCCTGCTTTGGTGCCATGCTCGGCGACCCAGGCGTCGATCCCCATCTTGAAGTTCTTGCCAAACAGCGCGTAAGGGCCCGACATGGTGCCGATCACGCCGACCTTGATGGTATCGGCGGAGGCCGTGCCGGTCATCAGGCCGAGAATGGCCAGTGCAAGAATGGATTGGCTGCGTCTGTTCATTGCGGTTGTCCCCGTTGGAAAGTTAAGAAAACTATTCGGCAAACCTGTATTCAATAAACGTGCCGAGATGGCCCGTTTGATCCGGCGTGAACGCGCCGAAATGACGCGTCAGAACATCTCGAAATATTCGCGCTGCTCCCAGTCGGAGACTTCCGCCTGGAAGCGATCGATCTCGGCATTCTTGATGTGGGTGTAATAGTCAACCATGGTCGCGCCCATTTTCTCGCGGAAGAACGGATCTTCTTTGAGCGCGAAAGTCGCCTCGCGCAGCGACTTCGGCAGCAGATCGGCATTGGTCTCGTAAGGCGTGTCGGCTGATGGCCCTGGATCGAGCTTGCGATCGACGCCGTCGAGGCCTGAGAGGATCTGCGACGACATATAGAGATAGGGATTGGCGGCGGGTTCGCCGACGCGATTTTCGATGCGTGTTGCGGAATCGCCGGCACCGCCGAGCACACGGAGCATTGCGCCGCGATTGTCGCGGCCCCAGATCGCACGATCCGGCGCCAGCGAATAGGAGCGATAGCGCTTGTAGCCGTTGATGGTCGGTGTCGTGAACACGGTCGCCGCACGCGCATGCGTAAGAAGCCCCGCGAGATAGCCCTGCCCGAACGATGACAGCGGCTGCATGCCCTCGGTCGGCATGAACGCGTTTGCGCCGGTTGCACGCGATACGATCGACTGATGCAAATGCCAGCCAGACGACACGACGTTCGGAATCTTCGGCCGGCACATAAACGTGGCGTGGTAGCCGTGGCGATGGGCGATCTGCTTCACGGCCGAGCGAAACAGCACCATGCTGTCGGCCGGCGTCAGGCCCACCGTCGGCGCGAAAGTGAATTCGCATTGGCTCGGGCCGTATTCGACTTCGACAGACCGCAGCGGCAGGCCGAGCGCGATCACGTCGCGCCGGATGATTTCGAGCACCGGCTCCATCTGGTCGTAGCGCTGCTCGGTGAGGTAATTGTAGCCGTGCGAGAGCAGGCTGACTTCCGGCGGATTGCCGGGCTGGCCGGCATCCTCCGGCTTCATGCGGTTGTTCTCGACGTTGAAGATATGAAATTCAACTTCAAGACCGGCGACGAAATCATAGCCACGTGCGCCGAGATCGCCGAGCACCTTCTTGTAGAGGTTGCGCGTCGCGAACGGCACCGGACGTCCGTCGGCGAAATGCACGTCGCACAGAACCCATCCGGTCTCAGGCGCCCAGGGCAATATCCGAAACGTGCTGGGATCGGGGATCATCAACACGTCGGCCGCGCCCTGCATTTCAGGAATGCCGAAGCCGCCACCGGCGGTGAACACCGGAAACACCGTCTTGTGCGACGTGTCCTTGGCGAACATGGTCGTGGTGATCGAGCAACCGCTTTCGAGACAGCGCAATGCCTCGCTGGCGATCAGCGTCTTGCCGCGCAGGATGCCGTGCTGATCCGGAAACGACAGCCGGATCACTTCGAGCTTGTGCTCTTCGACCATGCTGCGCAGCCGGACGGCTGCTTCCTTTTGCTCCGCGGACCACAAACCGTGACGTTCAACGAAACTCAACGCACTCTCCCGCGGCTGTTCTGATCGATCTTCACTCTGCCGCCGGCAGGTGGATGACATTGGACCCCGGCTCGGTCTGGTCGGCCGGAGCGGCTGCCATCCATGGCGCGCCGCGACGACGGGCGACGTCGACTTCCATCCAGTAGGTTTCCCAGCCCTTGCTCGGCCCGATGCCGTCCATGGTGCCCGGGCCCTGAATGCTGCGTGCGGTGTCCGCATCGAGAGACATCATCGGCCTCTGGCCGCCGGCAACCTTCTCGATCTCCGCACGCAGCAGCTTGCGATAGGCGATGATCGCCTTGTCGCTGGAGCCGAGATGCTCGCGGGTGCGGTCCTGGATCTTGCCCATGGATTCCACTGCCCACTGGTCGTGGACGTTGATGTCGGCGCCCATGCCCGTATAGGTCTCGTGCTTCTGCTCGTGCGGATTGAAGCCGTAGTCGTTGGTCTTGTTCTTGCGCGAGGTGTAGTTCGGCAGCTCGTAAAGTTCGAGCCGCTGGTCGGTCATCTTCTTCTTGTCGACCGGCTGGGTGTAGCTGGTAAAGATCGCATACCAGTAGCAGTTCTCGTCATCGACCGGCACGTGCCACTGGGTGATCGTCATTTCCGTGCTCATGGGGATGACAAAACCATGCGGGAATAGCTGGTTGGTGACACGCACATGGGTGCGCTCGTCGTCGAGCTCCCGCAGCGCGATTAAACGAAGACCGTATTCGGTCGATTCCACATTGATGATCGGGCGATCATATTCGCGCAGGATCTTGGTCATCGGCAGTTCGGTGCCCGCGGAGGCGCCGCGGAACTGCTTGCCATAAGATGCCTTGACGTCCTCGTCCTCGAAGAAGCGGTGCAGGAACGACGCGTGGGCGGGATCGATGCCGACTTCCAGCGCTTGCAGCCAGTTGCATTCGAACAGGCCCTTGAAGGCGAAGGTGTATTGGCCGGGTGCGGCGAAACAGTCGAGCTCGGGGAATGCCGGCGGCTCGCCCTCGCCCAGATAGGCCCAGAGGATGCCGCCCTTCTCGACCACGGGATAAGCCCGCTGCTTGATGCCGGCGCAGAGTTTCGAGGTCTTCGGCTCGGCCGGCGTCTCCAGGCACTTGCCCTCGACGTCGAACAGCCAGCCGTGAAACGCGCAGCGCACGCCGCCGCCTTCGAGACGACCGAAGGCAAGGTCAGCGCCGCGATGCGGACAGTCGCGGTCGAGCAGGCCATAGCGGCCCTGCTCGTCGCGGAACAGGACAAAATCTTCGCCGAGCAATTTGACCGGACGGATCGGACGATCCCCTTCGAGCTCATCGACCAGCGCCGCCGGCTGCCAGTACTGGCGCATCAGCTTGCCCGCGGGCGCCTTGGGCCCGATGCGAGTGATCAGATCGTTCTGCTCTTGGCTCATCATGGCAAAATGTCCTTTATAACTCTGGCGATGCGCCGCTTATCGCTGAAATACAATCTTGCCGCCGACCATCGTCATATCGGCGGTGATGTCCTTGATCTGCTCGTCCGGCACCGTCATGAAGTCGGCGGAGAGCACCACGAGGTCGGCCAGCTTGCCGGCCTCCAGCGTCCCCTTCCGCGTTTCCTCAAACATGTAGCGCGATGCCGCGCTAGTATAGAGGCGAAGCGCCTGTTCGCGCCCGATCGCTTCGGATGCGCCGTAGACCTGGCCGGCCGGGTCCTTCCGCGTCACCATGATATACATCGTGAGGAACGGGTTCAGCGGATTGACCGGGAAATCGGTGCCGGCGCCGAGATTCTCCAGTCCCATTTTCTCGATCAAAGTGCGCGTCGGGACCGCACGATCCGCGGTCGGCCTGCCGAGGAAACGCGCGACCGTCGCCGCCTTGTCCCACATGAAGGCGTTCTGGAAATCGATCCGCGCCCCGACGCGGCGTGCCCGCTCCATCTGTTCGGGGCGGATCAGGCTGGCATGGATCAAAACGAAGCGGCGATCCTTGATCGACTTTTCCTTGTCGGCGGCTTCGAACGCATCCAGCACCTGATCGACGCCGAGGTCGCCAACGACGTGAACGCCGACCCGCCAGCCGCGAAGGTTGGCGATCGATACCAGCTGCTTCAGCCGTTCGGGCGTAACCTGCGCGATTCCATGATAATCGTCATGCGAGTCCGGATAGGCGTCGCGCATCATGGCCGTCTTCAGGGTCATGCCGCCGTCGTAGAAGATCTTGATGCCGCCGAGCTTCAACCAATCGTCGCCGAAACCCGAAGTGGCGCCGTTGCCGCTCATGATGGCGTCCCACCCGGCCGAATCTGCGGGCGGCTCCGGTCGAAACATGGTTCCGACCCGCACCGTCGCATCGCCGGCCAGAGCGAGCTTCTGCAGAATCTGCGTGTCGCGCGCGCTTGTCGCCCCCTCGACGACGCTGGTGATACCGAGGCGGTTGAGCGCGGCCTCGGCGAGACGATATTGCCGCAACTCCTCGTCTTCGGTGTAGGGCGGCACGATGTTCTCGACCAGCGGGATCGCCGTCTCGACGAGCACGCCATTGATGTCGCCGCTTGCGTCCCGCTCGAACGCGCCGCCGGCTGGATCCGGCGTGCTCTTGCTGATGCCCGCCTTCTGCAACGCCAGCGAATTGGCCATCGAAAAATGACCGACGGTCCGCAGATAGACCGGATTGTTGGGGGACACGCTGTCGAGTTCCTGGCGGGTCAGGTAGCGCTTTTCCGCCAGCTGCGACGGCGGATGCCAGCCGCCGGTCGTGATCCACGCGCCGGGCTGCTTCTTCGCAACGAACGCCCGAATGAGATCGAGCGCGCCGGCCACGTCCTTGGCGCCGCCGAGATTGACCACATAGTCGCCGAGCCCGGCCGCCTTGAAATGCGCGTGGGTGTCGATCAGGCCGGGGACAACCGACTTGCCGGCGAGATCGATGACCCGGGTCTGCAGACCGGCCAGCGGCTTGATCGCGGCGTCACTGCCGACCGCGAGGATCTTGCCGTCGCGGATGGCCAGCGCTTGCGCGATCGTCGATTGGCCGTCGAGGGTGAGGATCTTGCCGCCCGTCAGGACGACCTGGGGCGTGTTCGGGTCAGATTGCTGCGCCACCGCCGGCAAGACGGAGGCGCCAATTGCAATGGCTCCTGCAATCAGACATTTCGCACCCAGATGCATCTCGCCGCTCCATCAATAATGTTCAATAGACGAACGAATGTGCGAATATTATCGTTAGACTAATTCCAGGCAAGCAGAATTTTGCAGCAGGATTTGCCGCGTCACTGAGCATATGCAGCAATTCACGCCTAAAGCATCACCTTGCGCAGAACGAACACTTGTTCAATATACGGACGCAATTCGGGAGCTGATGATGTCGAAGACTTTGAATTCGCGGACGGATCGGACCCAGGGAGCGCGCTCGTGAGCGGCCTCGTGATCATCGGCGCCTCTTACGCGGGCGTCCAGGCCGGCATCAGCGCGCGCGAGAAGGGCTATCAGGCGCCGATCCGCATCGTCGCCGATGAAATCCATCTGCCCTATCAGCGACCGCCATTGTCGAAGGCGTTCCTGTCCGGCGATGTGGCGCACAATAGTCTTTTCCTCCGCGGCGAGGACTATTTCAAGACCCAGGGCATCGAACTGGTGCTGGGCCATCGCGCCATCGGGCTCGATCGCGCGGCCGGCCGGATCGCACTGGACGGCGGCGACAGCCTGCCCTTCGATCAGCTTGTCATCGCCACCGGCTCGCGCGCGCGACGGCTCAGCGTGCCCGGCCATGAGCGCGACGGCATCGTCTATCTGCGCACGCTCGATGACGCGCTACATCTCAAGCCCCGGCTCGAAGCAGCCAACGACGTCGTCATCGTCGGCGGCGGCTTCATCGGCCTCGAAGTGGCATCGACTGCCGCCAAGGCCGGCAAGAAGGTGACGCTGATCGAGGCGCAGTCGCGCCTGCTGGAGCGCGCGGTATCGCCGCTGATCTCGCAATTCCTTCTGGATAGCCATCGCTCCCATGGCCTCGACATCCGCTTCAACGAATCCGTCATTGCCATCGAAGGCAACAGCGCCGTGCATGAGGTCGTCTGCTCCAGCGGCTTGCGGGTGCGCGCCGACCTGATCGTCGCCGGGATCGGCGGCATCGCCAATGACGAGTTGGCCGCGCAGGCCGATATCACCTGCACCAATGGCATCGATGTCGACGAACATGGCCTGACCAGCGCGCCGAACATCTATGCCGCCGGCGACGTCAGCAATCACCACAACGGCTTCGCCGGCCGCCGCGTCAGGCTGGAAGCCGTGCAGAACGCCACCGATCAGGGCAAGGCCGTGGGCGCGATGATCGCCGGCAGACCCGAAGCCTATGACGCAGTGCCGCGTTTCTGGTCGGATCAATATGACGCCAAGCTGCAGATTGTCGGCCTCTCCGCGCCGACCGACAGCGCGGTGATCCGCGGGTCGATGGATGATGGCAAGTTCTCGGTGTTTTATTATCGCGACGGCAAGCTCACCGCCGTCGACAGTATCAACCGGCCGGGCGACCAGATGATCGCGCGTCGCCTGATCACCGCGTCACTGTCGCCAACACCAGAACAGGCCGCCGATCTGTCATTCGATCTGAAAAAATTCGAAGCAGGCAAATAGGGCGGACCCACGGCTCATGCCCAAGATCAAGCGCCCCGACGACGAACGCGGCAATACCGACTTCATCGAGAGCCTCGATCGCGGCTTGAGGGTGTTCGAACTGTTCGGCGCACATTCGCGCCCGATGACGCTGAGCGACGTCGCCAAGGCCGCCGAGCTGCCGCGTGCCACTGCGCGCCGCATCCTGTTTACGCTGGAACGCAAAGGCTATGTGACCAGCGACGGCAAGCTGTTCGCGCTCTCGCCCCGCGTCCTGGCACTGGCTGGTTCTTACATGACGTCCAATCAGGTCGTCACCATCCTGCAGCCGGTGCTCGACAGCATCTCCAGCGACGCGCAGGAGATTTCTTCACTCGCGGTGCTCGAGGGCCATGAGGTGATCTTCGTCGCGCGCGCCAGCCCGGCGCGGGTATTCTCTGCCGGCATCGATCTCGGCTATCGGCTGCCCGCGTTCTGCTCGTCGGTGGGCCGCGCCATGCTGGGCAAGTATTCCAACGATGACCTCACTGCAACGCTGGATACCATGGACCTCGTGGCGATGACGCCATTCACGGTGACCGACAAGGAACTGCTGAAGGCCACCATCATCACCGACCGCGAGAAAGGCTACTCGCTGGTCGACCGCGAGGCCGAACCGGGCTTCCGCTCGATCTCCGTGCCGGTGCGGCGCTACGACGGCGCGATCGTCGCCGCCATCAATATGGGCGCCCATGTGGACCGGGTCTCGACCGGGGAAATGATCGACCGCTTCCTGCCGCTGCTGCGCGATGCCGCGGATTTGGTGAAGCCGCTGCTTCTTTAACGCTGTCCCCTCATCCTGAGGAGCGGCCACTTGGCCGCGTCTCGAAGGATGAGGAGCCCTACACTCATGGTTCGAGACGGCGCCAAGTGGCGCCTCCTCACCATGAGGTCCGAGATTGAACACGCACCAGGAATTGTCGTCTCATGCCCCATATCGTCATCGAACATTCCACCGACGGCCATGGCGACGCGCTCGACATCGCCAGCCTGATGCAGGCGTTGCACAATGCCGGCGCCGCCACCGGGGTAATGAAGGCCGCCGACATCAAGGTGCGCGCGATCCCGTATGCGCATCACCTGATGGCCGGCCGGGCCGAAGGCTTCTGCCACCTGTCGGTCTCGATGCTGGAGGGCCGCACACCCGAGCAGAAAGTCGCCGTGAGCGAGGCGTTGCGCGCGGCAATGGTTTTGCTGCTGCCGCATACCAAAAGCCTCAGCGTCGATATCAGGGATATGGACGCGGTCGCCTACAAGAAGCGCGTGAACGATTAGAGCCGCGCTGACTGCCTTCTCCCCGCCCGCGGGGAGAAGGTGGCGTCGCGAAGCGACGACAGATAAGGGGCAGCCTCCGCAGGCGCGGAGCGAATGGAGAGCCCCCTCACCCGACTTCCACGCGCTTCGCGCGTTGCAGTCGACCTCTCCCCGCAAGCGGGGAGAGGTAAGGCACTCCCCCAAAACGAAAACGGCGCGGCATCCCCAGGGAATACCGCGCCGTCCTCAATTCTGGTCGGCTGCGGTCACCTCATGGGCGACCGCGCCGGGGGTCCGCTTAGACCGCGTCCTTCGCAGCCTTAACCGGGCGGGCGCGCACGATCTTGCGGGCCGGCTTGGCCTTGAAGGTCATTGCTTCGCCGGTGAAGGGATTGGTGCCCTTGCGTGCCTTGGTGGCGGGCTTCTTGATGACGACGAACTTGGCGAAGCCGGGAACGAGGAACACGCCGCTCTTCTTCAGCTCTTTATAGCCGAGGGTCGCCATGGTCTCGATAACGCCCTTGACGTCCTTCTTCGAGAGCTCAGTGGTCTCAGCGATTTTCTCGATGAGCTGCGACTTCGTCATTTGGTCTGCCATTTTGCACCTTTTGGTTTGCCGTGATTCGGTGAGACAGACACTATGAGGAATTACGGGAAAAAACCCGTGCTCAATGAAATTTTCACAGATTTTGCCGGGAAAAATGATGTTTTTTGACCATCAAACCCCGATTCGACTTGTACGGCAGGGTTTCAGGACCCTCGCAAGCGCAAAATACTTAGATTAAGGGGCCTACAGAGTCGCGGCAGGCGACAGAAACGCACTGCAAAAATCACCCCCAGATTCGCCCCCTCACCACATGGTCTGGCGCGCCCTTTCCGGCCATTGCCGATCGTATTCCGGACCGCCGACCCGGCGCTCGCTCATCTCCGCCAAGATCTCGCCGGGCGTCGGCAGGGTTTTCGGATCGACGCGTTTATCAGGGTTCCAGAGATCGGACCGCACGATGGCGCGGGCGCATTGGAAATAAATCTCCCCGACCGTCATCACGATCACCGTACGGGGCGCCTTCTCCTCCACGGCGAAGGACGCCAGCAGGTCCGGGTCCGTTGAGAGATGCGCCGTCCCGTTGATGCGGAGCGTGGTGCCGGCACCGGGGATCAGGAACAGCAGCGCGATCTTGGGATCGCGCACGATGTTGCGCAGAGAGTCAACGCGATTGTTGCCGCGGCGGTCCGGCATCATCAAGGTGCGCTCGTCATGGATCCGGACGAAGCCCGGTTTGTCGCCGCGTGGTGAGCAATCCAGCCCCTCCGGGCCGGTGGTCGCCAGAGCGGCGAAGGGCGAGACCTCGATCAGCCGGCGATATTGCGCCGTTACACAGTCCGCGACCTTGGCGGTGGATGCTTCGCCGATGTCATCGAAACGGCCGTAGATCTCTTCGAGCTGCTCGATGGTTTCGATCACCGACATGGCCGCACTGCCCTCCGCCGTATCTATTGACCCCTGATGACCCGTATCAGGTCATCCGCATGATCTTCCGCGACACCAATATTGTTGATCGTGACGTCGGCACCTGACGTCTCGACGCTGCGCTTGAGCCGATCGCCGATCGGCCCATCGGTTGAGCGTCCCCGCGCCGCAAGTCGCGCCGCAAGCACTTCCGGCGGCGCCGTGATCGACACTACGACGACATCTTCATAAGCGGCACGTAGCGCCGGGATAACCGTCCGCGAGATATTGGCAACGACATTGCGGCCGGCGCGAAGCGCATCATCGATCGAGCGCGGAAGCGCATAACAAAGACCATGCGCTTCCCAGTGGACGGCGAAGGCGCCGCTGGCCTGGGCCTGACGGAACGCCTCCGGCGTGACCTGCGCATTATTCTCGAATTCCGACGCCTCGCGCGTCACCACGCGGCGCGTGAACACCACATTGTCGTCATCCGCGCAGGCGGCCTGCGCCAGACCGATCAGCGTATCCTTGCCGGCACCCGACGGGCCGACCACCAGCACCAACCGGCCGGGGCCGATCCGACCTGCTTGCGCTTCGGATATCGCCGCGGTGTCGGTCATGCCACCCGATGTCCTTCGCGCCAGACATTGCGCACCACCGGTACCTCATGCGCCACATGGACGCGGATCACGTCGGCGCGCTTGCCGACCGCAATCTCGCCGCGGTCCATGAGCCCAACGGCTTCCGCGGGCCGCTTGGTCACGGTGCGGATCGCGCTCGCCAGATCTATCGAGGGTACCTTGCTCGAGAGCTGCAGGGCTCCCATCAGAAGGCTCGACGGCACATAGTCCGACGACAGAATATCCAGCATGCCTTCGCGGGCGAGATCGATCGCCGCGATATTGCCGGAATGCGAACCGTTGCGGACGACATTCGGCGCCCCCATCAGGATGCCGATGCCAGCCTTGTGCAGGCCTTGGGCCGCTTCCAGCGTCGTCGGGAATTCGGCCACCGAGACCTTGTCTCCAACGGCTTCGGTCACGTTGTCTTCCGTAGTGTCGTCGTGGCTCGCCAGCGGAATATTGCGCCCGTGAGCCAGCGCCACGATCGCCCGCATATTGCCTGCCGCATATTGCTGCTGGCAAGCCAGGCGTTGCGCGAACATCACATCGAGCTCGGCATCGGACTTGCCGCCCTTGCCGCGATAATAGGTGCGCAGCTTCTCCTCATCGCGGAACTGGCGCTGGCCAGGCGTATGATCCATCAGTGACATCAGCCGAACGTTCGGCTTCGCCAAGAGTGCCTTCGCTTCCTCGACCACGGTCGGCATCGGAATCTCGCAGCGCAGATGCAGGAAGTGATCGACCCGCAGGAGACTGGCTTCGCCGGCAGAGGCAATCGAATCCACCAGCAGGCCGGCGTAGCTGTCGATGCCCTGGCTTGAGTCCTCGCAGCCGACCCGCACCGAGTCGAGCACCGTGGTGATGCCGGACGTGGCAAGTTGACCGTCATAGGAGACGACGGCAGCGATGGGATCCCAGAACACCTTTGGCCGCGGCATGAAATGGGCTTCGAGATGATCGGTGTGCAATTCGATCAGGCCGGGCATAATCAGATCGCCGCGCGCATCGTCGCTACCGCGTGGCGCATCACCCTCGCCGAATTCGGCGATGCGTCCACCAGCGAAGGCGATCCAGCCCTTGTCGATGACGCGGTCGGCAAGAACGATCCTGGCGTTGCCGATGACGGTTTCGGTCGATGATGCGGTCATGGTTCTCTTTCTCAGGCAGCAGCGGCGAAGGATGCGACGTCCACCAGCCGGCCGGCGATCAAGTGCCGCACTTCGTCGTCATGCACAATGGCAACCATGGCGACGCCGGCACGTTTTTTCTCGGCGACCAGTTCAACGACCACGGCTCGGTTGGCGGCATCGAGCGACGCAGTCGGTTCATCCAGCAGCAGGATCGGCAGATCGGAGATAAAACCGCGCGCGATATTCACGCGTTGTTGCTCGCCGCCGGAGAAGGTCGAGGGCGGCAGCTTCCACAGCCGCTCGGGAATGTTGAGGCGCTTAAGCAACGCACCGGCACGCGCATGGGCCTCCTCGCGCGTTACGCCAGCAGCGAGCAGCGGCTCGGCCACGACATCGATCGCAGCCACACGCGGCACCGCGCGTAGGAACTGGCTGACATAGCCGATGGTGTCACGGCGCACACCCAGGATCTCGCGCGGCTCGGCGGTGGCGATATCGATGACATCACCGTTGTGGCGTACGCCGATGGTGCCGCCGTCGCAGCGATAATTGCCGAAGATCATCTTCAGGATCGACGATTTGCCGGCCCCCGACGGGCCCGACAGCACGACGCATTCGCCGGGTGCCACATGGAACGAGACGTTGCGCACCACCGGCAGGCGGATGCCGTCCTGCAAATGCATCACGAAGGTCTTTTCGGCGTTGCGGATATCGATCATCGGAATCATGTGGACCTCACGCCGGCAGGATTGAGGAAACGAGCAGTTGCGTATAGGGCTCTCTGGGATCGTCAAGCACCTGATCGGTGAGCCCCGTCTCGATCACGCGACCGCCCTGCATCACCATCACGCGATGCGACAGCAACCGCGCCACCGCGAGATCGTGCGTCACAACGATCGCGCTAAGGCCAAGCTCGCTGACCAGCGTACGCATCATGTCCAGCAAACGGGCCTGCACCGACACGTCGAGACCGCCGGTCGGTTCGTCCATGAAGACGAGACGCGGTTCAGTGACGAGATTGCGCGCGATCTGCAACCGCTGCCGCATGCCGCCCGAATAGGTCCGCGGCGCATCGTCGATCCGCTCAGCCGAAATTTCCACACGCTCGAGCCACGAGGTCGCCGTGTCACGAATTTTGCCGTAGTGATTCTGGCCCACAGCCATCAGCCGCTCACCGACATTGGCGCCGGCGGAGACGGCCATGCGCAGCCCCATCGCCGGGTCCTGATGCACAAAGCCCCAGTCGGTGCGAAACAGGAAGCGCCGCTCGGCTTCGCCCATCGCCGCGAGATCGCGGGTCACGCCGTCGCGCATCCGGTAGGAGACGCTGCCGGTGGTCGGCGCCAGTTGGGCGGAGAGCATCTGCAGCAGTGTCGATTTGCCGGACCCGGACTCGCCGACAATGGCCAGCACCTCGCCGGAATAGAGTTCGAAGGACACGTCGCGGCATGCCGCAAGACGGCCATAAGATTTTCCCAGGTTTGCCGCAACGAGCAACGGCTCGTCACTCGCAGTCGCGCGCGCCCCCGGTGCAGTTGAATTCGCTGTCACATCAAGCATTTGCGCTCTCCGCATAGGGCGCAGCATTCTCGCTGCCGCGATACCCCTGTGATTGCCGCGTTTCGCAATAATCGGTGTCGGAGCAGACGAACATCCGGCTGCCCTTGTTGTCGGTGACGATCTCGTCGAGATAGCTATCCTCGGCGTTGCACAGTGCACAGCAGGCCTTGTGCTTGTAGGGCTCGAATGGATGATCCTCGAAATCCAGCGACACCACCGATGTGTAAGGCGGGATCGCATAGATCCGCTTCTCGCGGCCGGCACCGAACAGTTGCAGCGCCGCGCAATTATCCATCTTCGGATTGTCGAATTTCGGTGTCGGTGACGGATCCATCACGTAACGCGCATTGACCTTCACCGGATAGGCATAGGACGTGGCGATATGGCCGAAGCGCGCGATGTCTTCATACAGCTTTACATGCATCAAGCCGTATTCGGCGAGCGCATGCATACGCCGCGTCTCTGTCTCGCGTGGCTCGAGGAAGCGCAGCGGCTCCGGGATCGGCACCTGATAGACCAGCACCTGATGGGCCTGCAGCGTCGCTTCGGGAATGCGATGCCGTGTCTGGATCACCGTCGCATCGCCCGTGCTCGTGGTCACCGCAACGCCGGCAGTTTTCTCGAAGAATTTACGGATCGAGATCGCGTTGGTGGTGTCGTCAGAGCCCTGGTCGATCACCTTGAGCTTGTCGACGGGGCCGAGAATCGCCGCCGTGACCTGCACGCCGCCGGTGCCCCAGCCATAGGGCATCGGCATTTCCCTGCTGGCGAACGGCACCTGATAGCCGGGGATCGCGATCGCCTTGAGAATGGCGCGGCGGATCATCCGCTTGGTCTGCTCGTCCAGATAAGCGAAGTTATATGTCGGCGCGTTCATTCCGCGGCCTCCTGAAGAGCAACTGGCGTCTCGTTGGCATCGGCGAATTCCTTGCGCAGCTTGCGGAGCAGGCCGAGCTCGGACTGGAAGTCGACATAATGCGGCAGCTTCAGATGCTCGACGAAGCCGGTCGCCTGCACATTGTCGGAATGCGACATGACGAATTCCTCGTCCTGCGCCGGCGCCTTGATGTCCTCGCCGAGTTCGCGTGCACGCAGCGTGCGATCGACCAGCGCCATCGACATCACCTTGCGCTCAGACTGGCCGAAGGCGAGACCGTAACCGCGGGTAAAGCAAGGCGCCTCGGTATCCGAGCCCTTGAACTGATTGACCATCTGGCACTCGGTCAGCGTGATCGAGCCAAGCGGCACGGCAAAGCCGACATCCTCGGCCATGAATTCGACCTCGACTTCACCGAGGCGAATCTCGCCGGCGAAAGGATGGTTACGGCCATAGCCGCGCTGCGATGAATAGCCGAGCGACAGAAGAAACCCTTCATCGGCCCGCGCAAGATTCTGAAGGCGCAGATCGCGGTCTGCCGGGAAGCTCAGCGCATCGCGGGTGAGATCGCCGACCGGCTTCTCGGGATCTTCGATGGGCGACGTTTCAATCAGGCCGTCGCGGCCAAGAATATCGGTGACGCGCGGCATCACGCCCGGCTCTGCATCGGTCATGGCCGGCTGCTCGGGCGAGGATTCGCCGGTCAGCACCGGATCGAGCAGACGATGCGTATAGTCGAAGGTCGGGCCGAGCACCTGGCCGCCCGGCATGTCCTTGAAGGTCGAGGAGACGCGGCGACGCACCTGCATCTGCGACGTATCGACGGGTTCACTCGAACCGAACCGCGGCAGCGTCGCGCGGAAGGCGCGCAGCAGAAAGATCGCCTCGATCATGTCGCCGCGTGCCTGCTTGATGGCCAGCGCCGCGAGCTCGCGGTCATAGAGCGAGCCTTCGGTCATCACGCGATCGACGGCGAGGCCGAGCTGATTGGAGATCTGCGCCAGCGATATTTCCGGCACGTCGCGATCGCCGCGGCGTTCATGAGCGAGCAGACGATGCGCATTCTCGATGGCGCGTTCGCCACCCTTGACGGCGACATACATGCTCAGCCCTCCTTCGCGACAAGGCGCGTGGTGCGCGGCAGCGCGACGATGGATTCGCCGGAGACCAGCACGAGATCGATGCCGCGGGGAAACAGCGAGGCATTCAGCGCAAGACGATCCAGCAGATTCGGCACGCCGATCGCGGCGCGCAGGATGGTGGCGCCGTCGATCCCGGGACCGCGCAATTCATAGGTCGGGCCTTCAGTCAGGCTCGCCACCTGCAGAATGATCGTGGTGGAGCGATCCGGATATTCGCCGGTGCCGAAGGCGAAGTGCTCGAAGGACGGTAGCGCAGCGGGATCGGCCACCACGGCAAAGGCGCACACCGCCGGATCGGCAATCACAGGCGCGCTGGTATGAAACTTGATCCACTTGGCGACATCCATGGTCGCCGCCAGCTTGGCATCGAGCCACACCGGCGTGTCCTGATCGAACAGCGTCAGCGCGATGGCCGCCGCGCCGCGCATCATTGGCGCAGGTACGCCCGAAACAGCCTGAATGCGCTGCACGGTACCCGGACGCGCCATCGCATCCATCACCGAACGGAAGGTCGATTGCGCTGCAAGCACCTTGTCCGCGAAACCGGCCGGCATTTCCGCAACTGTCGTCATGATCAGCCCTCCCCGCGCACGAGCGTGTAGAAATCGACTTTGGTTGCCGCCGTCTCTGCGGCCTTGCGCTTGCTATCGGCGACGACGCGCGCGCGCAGCGGCGTGAGCACCTTGGTCTCGACAGCATCTGAAAATTCACAGGTCTGGATGAGTGCATCGCAGAGCGCGATCAGCTGCGCCTTCGCGCCGTCACGACCGAGTGTGTAACCGAAGCCAACCTCGCCGCTGGCAAGCCGTACAGCGGCACGCGACACCGTCGCTTCGCCGAGATTGAATGGCGCGCCATCGCCGCCGATCCGGCCGCGCAGCATCACCAGGCCGTTTTCCGGCTGACGCAGTTGTTCATGGGCGGGAACAGCCACTGCATCGAGATATCCGGCGATATCCGCCGTGGCGCAGTGCCCAAGCACCCCCATCGCCTCACGGCGCCGGGCCTGCTGGTGGTTCAGGGAGGATGAAGTCATGTCACCGTCGCTCAACAAGTTGTATGATTTACTAGACAACTTTATAGGCGGAGGCAATGACCGTTTCGTGACAGCGGCACGATTTTTCGCTAATGCGTGGTCGACATCATTCCGGGACCGATTTTGTGACCATTCAGGACAAGCCAACAGGCGTGGCACTTTGGCGGCATGTGGCCGACGGCATCGAGCGCGGCATTGCAGATGGCCGCTATGGTGCGGGCGAAAAGCTGCCCGGCGAGACTGAACTGGCTGACATCTACCGCGTCAATCGCCACACCGTGCGCCGCGCCCTCGCGACCCTGGCCGAACGCGGCCTGGTGCGCGCCGAGCGCGGGAGCGGCACCTATGTGGAATCGCCAAAGCTTGCATATCCCCTGCGATCACGCACGCGCTTCTCGGAAATTGCCGGTGCCGGCGGGCGCGAGCCGCAAGCGCAATTGATCGGAGCCTGGGACGATGTGGCAACACGCGATCTCGCAAGGCAGCTTGGCCTCAAAGCCGGCGCTCCGCTGATCCGCATCGAGGCGCTGCGCCTCGCTGACAAGACGCCGATCTGCGTCGGCACCAACTGGCTATCCGCCGAACGCTTTCCCGATTTCGGCAAGGTCTATGAGCGCGTGCGCTCGATGACCAAGGCCCTGGCGCATTACGGCATCAAGGACTATCGCCGCGCCTCGACGAAGGTCACCGCAGGGATCATCGATGCGACCGATGCGACACGGCTTGGCGTTGCACTCGGGCGTCCGATCTTGATTGTCGATTCCATCGATGTGGATGCCGACGGCACGCCGCTGAGCGCCACGCATTCGCGCTTCGTCGCCGAGCGCGTCGAATTCGTGGTCGATAGCGGCTCGCTTTAGTTAGAACGGGTCGGTGCCGAGACCCGGCACATCGGCCGGACGCGGCCCCGGCGCCGGCCACAGGAAACGGCGATCCTTCTCGGCAATGGCCACATCGTTGATGCTCGCCTCGCGGCGGCGCATCAGGCCGGCCTCGTCAAACTCCCATTGCTCATTGCCATAGGAGCGATGCCAGTTGCCGGCGTCGTTATGCCATTCATATTGAAAGCGCACGGCAATGTGATTGCCGTCGAACGCCCACAAATCCTTGATCAGCCGATATTCGTGCTCCTTTGCCCATTTACGGGTGAGGAATTCGACGATCGCCGGGCGCCCCTGAAAGAACTCGCCACGATTGCGCCAGGTCGAGTCCTCGGTATAGGCGAGCGACACTTTCACCGGATCGCGTGAATTCCAGGCGTCCTCGGCCATGCGGGCCTTCTGGGCGGCGGTCTCTCGGGTGAAGGGCGGAAACGGTGGACGCGACATGGGACCCTCGGCTTTGCGATGTTGCAGGCATTGTAGCCCTGCCGCATGCGGAGTCGATGCCGTTTCACCTATGGGGCGATTGCTAAATCTGATCGGCCTTCATGGCGATCCGCAGCGCTTTCGGAATCGGCTTGGCGCGGCCGCCGGACACAAAGGCCACCTTGACCTTGGCCTCAAGCAGCAACTCATCGCCGCGGCGCACTTCCTGCCCGAGCAGGATCGAAGCGCCCCTCACCTCTTGTGGAACCGTGACGACGTCAAGCAGATCGTCCAGGACTGCCGGTTTTAGAAAATCAATTTTCATCGAACGAACAACGAAGGCAAAGCCGGGCGCATCCTCTCGCGCTTCTTTCAGAAGCTCTTGTTGACTCGTTCCGAGCAAACGCAAGTAATTCGTTCTGCCGCGTTCCATGAAACGCAAAAAATTCGCGTGATAAACAATCTGGCCGGCGTCAGTATCTTCGAAATAAACGCGGACCGGCATATGATGACGACCGTCGCGAATTTCGCCATCAAGAGAGGCTGTCACAGGGAGATTCCTCTTATCACACTCCGGGGAGTAATCGTCTCGCACAGAGGCACCTTCCCCAGCAAGTGCCAATCGCTTTGGGCTTGAACCTTGCTTGGGATGCACCTGGAATCTTGGTCGCGGGAACGCGCATCTCTTTGTCGAATGACAATCAGCCGGCGTTGGTCAGTGTCCGGCCGATTCCCGGCTCATTTTCTCCAAAAGACCGCGCATCGCGTCGATCTGCGTGCCGAAGCCTGCCCAATCCCCAGACCTCAACAGCTTCATTGCCTCGTTATAGCGATCAAGCGCCTCCTGCGCCCTGTTTTCCGCAGGGCTCGCACGTGGCATTTCCGTCGCAGCACTCAGCGATGTCGGCGACGCGTTAGTTTCGATGAAGAGCGCGGACAAGGCCTCGGCAAGCGTGTCTTTCATGACGACATGCTCGCCGTAGGCGGCGATCACGCGCTTGAGCTCCGGCAAGTGTCCGTGGACCGCGCGCAGGTACAGCGGCGACACGTACAGGATCGAATTCTCGATCGGGATCACCAGAAGGTTTCCGCGGATGACCCGTGAACCCATCTGGTTCCACAACGATATTTGCTGGGAGATCTCCGTGTTCTGATGAATGCGCGCCTCGATCTGGAACGGTCCGTAGACGAGCTTCTCCTTGGGAAATTCGTAGACGATCAATTTTCCATAGTCAGGAGCGTCGCAGCGCGCTGCCAGCCATGCGATCATATTGTCGCGTCGGCTTGGCACCATGGGGATCATGATAAAGAACTCGGCCTGGGTTTCTCCGGGCAGCCGCATCACAATGTAGTAAGGGACCATCGGCGCGACGCCGTCGCCGGCCGGCTGGCGCGGAAACTGCCAAAGATCCTCCCGGTTATAGAAAACGTCGGCAGATGCCATGTGATAGGTCTGGTAAAGCTGCGCCTGAATCAGGAAGAGGTCCTCGGGATAGCGAATGTGCTTTTGCAGATCGGACGGCATCGCCGCAAACGGCTTGAATAGCCCCGGAAAGATTCGCTGGTAGGTGGCCGCGATCGGGTCCGCCTGGTCCATCAGATAAAAGTCGACACTGCCGTTATAGGCGTCGATGACGGCCTTCACGGAATTGCGGATGTAGTTCAGATTGCGGCCGGGCGCAGGCTGCGCAGAGGGAAAATAGTTACTGGTTGTATAGGCATCCTGGATCCAGAACATCCGCCCCTCGCTGATGACCAGATAGGGATCGTGGTCGAGGCTGAGGAACGGGGCGATCGTGCGTAGCCGTTCCCCGATATTGCGCCGGATCATGATCCGGCTGTCGTCGGTGATGTAGCTGGAGAGCAGCAGGTTCATGTCGTTGAAGTGGTGAGCGAAGATGATTTTTCGCACCATACCCGTCAGCGGTACGCCACCGGCACCGTCGTAGACCGTGTATGCGTTTTCACTCCCCTTCGGATAGTCGAATTCCGGCGTGGTCGTCCGGACGACAACGTAGTTGCTCTCCTCTTGTCCATAATAAATGCGCGGTTCGCGGATCTCGGGACCGCCGTCCGCAACGGGAGGAATATCCCGCAGGTAAAGCAGCGGAAGCCCTTCAGCGCTCTTGTGCATTACCGGGCTCATCACCGCTCCATTGCCGTGGGTGAACAGCAGGTGGAGGTTGACCCACGTCTGGGCGTTCGGCGGAAGCAGTGAGGATCTGAGCTCGCGTGCCGATAGCATCACGCTCTGATAGGTGCCGCGAAGCCAGTAGCGGTCGACATCCAGGTCACTTAATTTGTAGTAGGTGCGTATCTCCTGCAGCTGGGCGTAGGTATCCGCCAGCGGCTGCCCGTCCCACAATCTGATGTTCTCGATGGTCGCCTTGTTGGCTTCGAGTGTCGCGAAGGTAAGGTCCTGTTCGGCAGGAAAGGGCTTGGCGGCGATCTTGTCGAGATTATAGGCTTCCCTGGTCAGACGGATGCTGCGTTCGATGTAGGGCCGCTCCAGTTCCAGTTCGTTCGGTTTCACGTAGAACCGCTGAAACAGCATCGGGATCACGCCGGACAGCAGGAAAGCGCCCCCGAAGACGAGCAACATCGCGGCAGTGGGGAGCCAGTAGGTACGCGCCCACAGGTTCGCCCACGCGGCGCATGCCGCGACGATCGAAAGCCCGATCAGCAACCAGAGAACGGGTAGCTGAACGTGGACATCGGTGTAGCTCGCGCCAACCACTACGCCATTGTCTCCGTAGAGCAGCAAATAACGGTCGAGTCCGTAGGACCATGCCTTCACCGCAAAGAGCAAGCCGAGCAGCGCCGAGCCGTGAGCAACCGCTGTCGGTGATATCGACCACCGCTGGACCTGGTATTCGATCTGACCATGCAGCCAATAGATCACTGCGGCGAGAAGTGCGCTCATGAACAGCGTTAGCAATGCCCAATTCTTGATGGCGATATAGGCGGGCAGAGAGAACAGATAGAATCCAATATCTTTGTCATACAGCGGATCATTCGCGCCATATGGCACCTGATAGAGGAACTGCAGAATGATGCTCCAGTTGCCGACCTCCTCCCATGCAACAAGCAGAGCGAGGAATCCGGCGCCGCCAGCGATGGCAAGGCGCCATGGCAACCGATCGCGCATGAATTCGAACGGATCGGGCGGCACCGCAGTGGCCGCGAGCTTCCAGTCGAAGTCGACGGGAAGCCCGCCTCGCCGCCGTCGAACAAGAAAAAGTGCCAGCCTGGCGTTCGCCCACGCAATGACGGCAGTTGCCGCGAAGACGACGGAAAAGACGGCGGCTTTCGCGCCGATCGATGTCCAGAAGACCTGCGAATAGCCGACCGCGGAGAACCACATCCAGTCGACTAGGAAGTCGCCGACAATCGCGAGAAGGATCAGGCAAATTCCGGAGAAGATGGCAGTCACAATCACCCCGACCACGGCGTTTCGCCCTGGCGTCTTCCGTTCGGGCCCGGTAATCCCGATCGTCATGAACGGATCATAGCAGAACGGGAGAGGTGGCGGTGCCTGTCTTGAGCCCTCGCACCTGTTTTTTCTGCGTCGGCCTTCCTACATCAGAACTGAGGCGCGCATCGCCTTAGGTGCGCCCAATCGGGAGAGCGCTTGTCATGACCGATTTCGCCGGTCTTGAAGCCCGTTTTGGTGCAGGAAACTATGCACCATTACCGGTCACGATCGTCCGCGGGGCTGGAGTCTACGTGTGGGACGAGGCTGGCAGACGCTACATCGACATGATGGGAGCGTATTCGGCGGCAAGCTTCGGCCATTGCCATCCGCGCCTCGTCAAGGCGCTGACAGAACAGGCACAACGCCTGGATACGATTTCGCGCGCTTATTTCAGCGATCGGCTGGGGCCTTTCCTCGCGAAGGCTTGTGCACTTACCGGTATGGACGCCGCGTTGCCGATGAACAGCGGCGCGGAAGCCGTCGAGACGGCGCTCAAGGCGGCACGTAAATGGGCCTACAGGGTCAAGGGAGTGCCGACTGACCGGGCCGAAATCATCGTCGCGGAGGGAAATTTCCACGGCCGTACCATCTCGATCGTCGGCTTTTCTTCGCAAACCCAATATCGCGACGGCTTCGGGCCGTTCCCGCCCGGCTTCACGCGCGTGCCGTTCGGCGATGCGCCGGCGCTTGCCGCGGCCATTACCCCTGACACCGCGGCCTTTCTGGTCGAACCAATTCAAGGCGAAGGCGGGATCAATGTGCCGCCCCCTGGATATCTCGCTGAGGCCGCGCGCATTTGCAAGGCGAACAACGTGCTGCTGCTGTGCGACGAGATCCAGAGCGGTCTGGGACGCACCGGACGTCTGCTCGCGTGTCAGCATGAAGGAATAACACCCGACGGTCTGATGCTCGGCAAGGCGCTCGGTGGCGGGATGTTGCCGGTTTCGCTTTTCCTCGCCCGTCGCGAGGTCATGCAGGTTTTCACTCCGGGTGACCACGGCAGCACGTTCGGAGGCAACCCGATCGCATCAGCGGTTGGATTAGCCGCCCTCGACACACTGATCGACGAGCGATTGATTGAACGCGCCGCGACTGTCGGCGCGCATCTCCTCGATCGGCTCTCCGCGATCAAAAATCCGATCATTCGCGAGGTACGCGGTCGCGGTTTGTTTGCGGGGGTCGAGTTACACCGCAACATGGCTAGTGCCGGTACGGTGATCAGCCGCTTGCTTCAGGCGGGAGTGCTGACCAAAGATACTCACCGGAACACGATACGCTTTGCGCCCCCCTTGATTATCGACAAGTCACAGGTGGATTGGGCCGTAGACCGATTGACCGAAGTACTGGACGAGATCGCCGCATCGACGGTTCAGGCCTAGCCGCCGCCAATATGGGGCAAGGCTGCTATCTGAGAACTACCGAAGCCAAACGAAAAATTTGCCTGCATGCGATGCAGGCCGTCGGCGATGGCGCCGTCGAGATGGAAGGTCGTAGAACCGGTCATAACGAAAAGCCGTGAGCTGCGAGTGGCAGCACATGATCGCGCGTCAAGGGCGCCAGGACGATAGCCTCGGGCGCAGTTGGATTGATCCAAATCGCTTCGGCGATCTCGGCCTGGGGTGCGATCGCTCCATCCACCTTCACCGCATAAACACTGGCCTGCACCCGCCATCCCGGCTCATTCGCGGCGACGCTGTTGAATTGCCCAAGTGCTTGCGCGGAGCCCCGCACCATCCGGCAGCCGAGTTCCTCGCTGATCTCGCGCTCCAGCGCGGCCAGATCGTCCTCGCCAGCATCACGCTTGCCGCCCGGCTGCATGAAGGCCTCGGTGCCACGCTTGCGCACCACCAGCATGCGCCCTGCGTCATCGCGGATCAGCGCAGCGACGACGCCGATGATCTTGTCAGTCATTGCGAACTACTCCTCGTCGCCCGAACCGAACAATCCGATCTGGCTCTCATCCCGTTTCGGCTCACTCAGTCCGAGATGCTTGAACGCATGCGAGGTGAGCAGCCGGCCGCGCGGGGTGCGCTGCAAATAACCGCACTGGATCAGATAGGGCTCGATGATGTCCTCGATGGCATCACGCGGCTCGGACAGCGCGGCCGCCATGGTCTCGACACCAACGGGGCCACCAGCATAGTTCATGGCGATGGTGGTGAGATAGCGGCGATCCATCGCATCGAGACCCGCACTGTCAACTTCCAATGCGGACAGCGCGTGGTCGGCGATTTTGCGATCGATCGCTGACGCATCCGCAGCGGAGGCAAAGTCACGCACACGGCGCAACAGACGCCCGGCGATGCGCGGCGTGCCGCGGGCGCGGCGCGCAATCTCGTTAGAGCCTTCAGGGGTCATGCCGATGTCCAGCACGCGGGCACCGCGGGTGACGATCTTTTCGAGCTCGTCGATCGTGTAGAAATTCAGCCGCAGCGGAATGCCGAAACGATCGCGCAGCGGATTGGTCAGCAGACCCGCACGGGTGGTCGCGCCGACCAGCGTGAATTTCGACAATTCGATTTTCACCGAGCGTGCCGCAGGGCCTTCGCCGATGATGAGATCGAGCTGGAAATCCTCCATCGCGGGATAGAGCACTTCCTCTACTGCAGGGCTGAGACGGTGGATCTCGTCGATGAACAGCACATCGCGCTCTTCGAGATTGGTCAGCAATGCCGCGAGATCGCCGGCCTTGGCGATGACGGGACCGGATGTCGCGCGAAATCCGACGCCGAGTTCGCGCGCCACGATCTGCGCCAGCGTGGTCTTGCCGAGGCCGGGCGGCCCCACAAACAATGTGTGATCCAGCGCCTCACCGCGCTTGCGGGCGGCATCGATGAAGATCTGCAAATTCGCGCGCGCCTGTGCCTGGCCGACGAAATCGGCCAGCGACTGCGGGCGCAGCGTGGTGTCGCCGACATCGTCGGAGCGGCGCTCAGGTGTAACCATGCGATCGGGTGGCGTATTCATGATGCGACGTTACCACGGTGCAACGGCCGCGCGAACCACCAGCACAGGCTGGCTGGAATCACGGCAATGCCCGCGAGCAATGCGGACAGCGACAGCGCTTGCGTGAGCGATCGAACGCCGGGCAAAATCACTGCCGACGATTCCGAGGGCTGAACGAACATTCCAAAACCGATGAAGCCGGCAATGCCGACGGCCGCAGCGAGCCACGCCATCCAGATCGTGTTTTGCCCAGCATAGACGGCGGACAGCGCAAAGACGACGCCGGCACCGAGCGACGGCAGCAGCGCGGCCAATGCAGCAACGAATGCCAGCAACCACAGTGCAATCGAGACAAGCGATCTGAAACCATCGAGATCGGCGACAGAGAAGATCAATTGCAGGATCGAAGCACCCAGACCGACGACGAGCAACGATACGAGCGCAGCCACGGATAGCGAACCGACAATACCGAAGATCGCGACAATGCCGATCACACGGGCGATTCTGGCAAGGCTCACTTCGCCAATTCCTTCAGCCCGAGCTTGATGAGTTGCGCCGTTTCCGCACCCTCGCCTGCGCTGCGCGACGCGGCTGCGACGGCGGCCGCAGCCTGTGGCTGGCCATAGCCGAGATTGACCAGCGCGGAGATCGCATCCCTGACGGCGCCTGGTGCGCGGTTGTCGTCCATCGCACCGGCGAGTTGCGCGACCACCGGATCGACCGACGCAAAGGCCGGCGCCTTGTCCTTTAATTCGCTGACGATGCGCTCGGCCACTTTAGGGCCGACGCCCGGCGTGCGCGCCACGGCCGTCTTGTCGCGCAGCGCGATGGCATTGGCGAGGTCGGCCGGCGGCAGCGTGCTAAGCACGGCGAGCGCGACCTTGGCACCAACGCCCTGCACGGTCTGCAGCAGGCGAAACCATTCGCGCTCCATATCGCTGCGGAATCCGAACAGCTTGATCTGGTCTTCGCGGACATAGGTTTCGATGGCGAGCACCGCAGCTTCGCCCGCCTGCGGCAGTGCCTGCAGCGTGCGAGCGGAACAATGCACCTGATAGCCCACGCCCTGTACGTCGAGGATCACATAGTCCTCGCCATAGCTGTCGATCAGGCCTTTGAGCTTGCCGATCACGCGCCGACGACCTTGAGGCGCAGTGCCGTGCTCTGACGGTGATGCGCATGGGTGATGGCGATGGCCAGCGCGTCGGCCGCATCGGCGGATTTCGGCTCAGCCTTCGGCAGCAGGATCTTCAGCATCATCTGGATCTGGTTCTTGTCGGCGTGGCCGGCGCCGACCACGGTCTTCTTCACCTGATTGGGCGCGTATTCGGCGACGGCAATGCCAAACATCGCCGGCGTCATCATGGCGATACCGCGCGCCTGGCCGAGCTTCAGCGTCGCGACGCCATCCTTGTTGACGAAGGTCTGTTCGACCGCAGCTTCGGCCGGTTGGAAGTCGCCGAGGATCTTGGCGAGACCTTCATGAATGCCGAGCAGCCGGCTCGCCAGCGGAAGATTGTCCGGCGGTTCCACCGAACCGCAGCCGATATAGGTCAGCCGGTTGCCGTCGATCTCGATCACGCCCCAGCCGGTGCGGCGCAGGCCCGGATCGATGCCGATGATACGGACAGGAGGGCGAATCGGAGGGTTTGTCATCCCACAGGGATAACGCCGGACGGCAGGGAACGAAATAGAAACGCGAAGCCGTCCCAAAGGAAAGAGAGGGAAGCTGAGCCCCTGCTCAGCCGCCCATCTTGGCCATCAGCGCGTCGGACACCTCGAAGTTGGCATAGACGTTCTGCACGTCGTCATGCTCGTTCAACAGGTCCATCAGCTTGATCAGCTTTTCGCCGGTCTCGTCATCGACCGAGAGCGTGTTCTGCGGCTTCCAGATCACCGCCGCCTTACGGGCTTCGCCGAATTTGGCTTCCAGTCCCTTGGCAACCTCGCGGAACGTCTCCTGCGAGGCATAGACTTCGTGGCCGCCCTCGCCCGACACCACGTCATCCGCGCCAGCCTCGATGGCGGCTTCGAGCATGTCATCGGCCGAGGCCTTGTCGGCGTCATATTCGATCACGCCGACATGGTCGAACATGAAGGAAACTGAGCCGGTTTCACCGAGATTGCCGCCCGATTTGGTGAAGTAAGAACGGATGTCGGACGCGGCGCGATTGCGGTTGTCGGTCAGCGCCTCGACGATGACGGCGACGCCGCCGGGGCCGTAGCCCTCGTAGCGGATTTCATCGTAGTTCTCGCCGTCGCTGCCGATCGCCTTCTTGATGGCGCGCTCGATGTTGTCGCGCGGCATGTTCTCCTGCCGGGCGGCGATCACGGCGGAGCGCAGCCGGGCATTCATCGACGGGTCGGGCGTCCCCATCTTGGCAGCGACGGTGATTTCGCGCGCCAGCTTGCTGAACAGCTTGGACTTCTGGGCATCCTGCCGGCCCTTGCGGTGCATGATGTTCTTGAATTGGGAATGTCCGGCCATGCGGTCTCTCTTGAAGCGTCAGGGTAGTTAGGGCTGCGGCGCGGGGTTATAGGCCGCGAAATCGGCAAAATCAAAAATTTGCAGCCGAATCCGGCAGATCTTCGCAATACCGCGACCGACCTTAACCATCACTTCACGCCGAGGTGCAAGGCTACCCGCATAGATTGTATTCATTGGGGTCACCGATGGCGTTTGGACTGTTCCGCAAGCGGCAGCCGGAAGCGGCTGAAGCGGTGATGATTGCTGAAAACGCAGCACCTTCTGTGGCACCGCAGCATCCTGAACCAGATACCGCTCGGGACATCCTTGAGTTGCTGGAACTCGAGCTGGGCGCGCTTATCCGCCAGCTCGAGCGTGCCGCGACATCCGTCGCCGGCGGCGCCAAATCGACCGCCACTACCCTCTCCGCCATCCGCGCCCGCACCGACGTGCTGGCCGACCGCAGCAGCGCCGCGCAATCCACCGCCACGACCTTCGCGCAGGCCGCCGACAAATTCACCCACTCGGCCGAGGGTATCGGCGCCCAGGTGCGCGATGCCAGCCGGCTTGCGGACGAGGCCGGCGCCGCCGCGCATGAAGCCAGCGCCAATGTGGACCGGCTGCGCGATTCCTCGGCCGCGATCAGCAATGTGCTTGAGCTGATCGCGCAGATCGCCCGGCAGACAACGATGCTGGCGCTGAACGCAACCATCGAGGCAGCACGCGCCGGCGCCGCTGGCCGCGGCTTCTCGGTCGTCGCCACCGAGGTCAAGGCGCTGGCGGTGCAGACGCAGAACGCCACCGAAGAGATCAGGAAGAAGATCGACACCCTGCAGCGCGACGCTGCGAGTTCGGTCGATGCGGTGCATCGCATCTCCACCGCCATCGACGCGATCCGCCCGGTGTTTGCCAATGTCAACGGCGCGGTCGCCGAGCAGAACGCGACGACCAGCGAGATGTCGCACAATGCCACCACCGCCTCGCAATTCATCGTCTCGGTCGGCAACAGTGCCGCGGAAATCGATAGCGCTGCAAAGGAAGCGGCTGCCCATGGCGAGCATGTCGCGCAGGCCGGCCAGGCCGTCACGATGTTTGCCTCACGGCTGAAGTCGCGCTGCGCGGTACTGCTCAAACAAAGCGAGCGCGAAGACGAGCGACGACGCGAAAAGCTGCCATGTCACCTCAATGTCGATCTTCAGGCGCGCGGCGGCCAGATCCGCGCACCGGTCTATGAAATCTCGATGGACGGGATCCTCATCGGCGGACCAGACGCGAACCGGCTTCCGTTGCACGACATCGTTGCTGCTGAACTCAGCGAGGTCGGCCCCTGCCGCCTGCGCATTGCCGAACATTCCCCCGCCGGCGCACAGGCACTGTTCGTCGCGCCCGACAACCATCTCATCAGCCGGATCGAAGACCGGCTATGGGCTATTCATGACGAAAACACCGAATTCGTCACCCGCGCCATTGATGCCGGCGCCGCGCTCAACAAGATCTTTGCCGACGGTATTGCATCCGGCGCTATCAGCATCGACGACATGTTCGACGACAACTACGTCGAAATCCCTGGCTCCAGTCCGGTGCAGTACCGGACAAAGATTCTCGGCTGGGCCGACCGCGCACTCCCCGAATTCCAGGATGCGTTTCTGGCCAAGGACACCCGCATGGCGTTCTGCGCCATGATCGACCGCAACGGCTATCTACCGGTACATAACAGCATCTATTCCAAGCCGCAGCGCCCGGGTGATGTCGCCTGGAATACGGCCAACTGCCGCAACCGCCGCATCTTCAACGATCCGGCTGGATTGGCCGCCGGTCGCAATACACGTTCCTACCTGATCCAGAGTTATGCCCGCGACATGGGCAACGGTCAGACCGTGATGATGCGCGAGATCGACGTGCCTGTGCGCATACAGGGACGCCATTGGGGCGGCTTCCGCACGGCGTACAAATTATGATTTGGGTTTGTAAACGGCGCTGCGCTGCCACCTGAGACCTGGCGCAGCGCCGCCTATTCCGTCTGCGAGTGGGCTAGCAGCCGAAACTGCCAAGGCGTCCTAGCCGCCGCTCGTTCGACCTTCCGCATTGTCATCTCCGCCGTATGAACCGCCGCCATATCCATATGGCGCGCGGTATCCATATGAACCGGGGCCGGCACCAAATCCGCGATAGACCGTTACGGGGGCGCTTCCCTCATACCGCGCGTGAGAGGACATGATCCGTCGATGCTTGCTGGCAGCGCTATGCCCGTCCTTGGCCTGCGCGGTCCAGCTCGCAGTGCCGGCGATCAGTAAAGCGGCGCCCAACAGAATGAATTTATTCATCACATCTTTCCTTGGTCAATCAGCCCCGCGACCTCAGATGCGCACACTTGGCTCTCAAGGTAGCGCCAATCACGCGTAGTTGAATTTCGGCTTGCGGTACCCCGTCCTGCATGGACAGCGGCGGCGAGACCCATCGGGGCCATTTCCCCATTCGCCCCGGGGCCTGGGAGGCAGTGTCACACCGCTGACATTTGCATCGGTCCATAACCGTGGACCCATTCGATACAAGCGGAGCTGCCATGACCGAACATTCCCTCGACGACGCGCAAGCAATCCACGACCGCATTCGTGCAGAGATGCTGGACGGCTTCGACGAAGAACTCGAGCTCGAGATCGATGACGACCGTCTCGACGCCCTGACCAACGAAATGTCCGACCACAGCCCGGCGGAGACCATCGAGCGACGCCTCTATTTCAAGGAACTGTTCCGCCTGCAGGGCGAATTGGTGAAGTTGCAGAGCTGGGTGCAGCAGAACAAGCTCAAGGTCGTGGTGATCTTCGAGGGTCGCGATTCCGCTGGCAAGGGTGGCGTCATCAAGCGGATCACCCAGCGGCTCAATCCACGCGTTTGCCGCGTTGCCGCACTCCCCGCGCCGAATGAGCGCGAACGCACCCAATGGTACTTCCAGCGTTACGTCTCGCATCTCCCCGCCGGCGGCGAGATCGTACTGTTCGATCGTAGCTGGTACAACCGCGCCGGCGTCGAGCGCGTGATGGGTTTCTGCACCGAGGATGACGTGGAGGAATTCTTCCGCTCGGTGCCGGAATTCGAACGCATGCTGGTGCGCTCGGGCATCATCCTGGTCAAATACTGGTTCTCGATCACCGATGAAGCGCAGCACCTGCGCTTCTCGATGCGCATCGCCGATCCGCTCAAGCAGTGGAAGCTCAGCCCGATGGATGTCGAGGCGCGCACCCGCTGGGAGCAATACACCAAGGCAAAGGAAGCGATGCTCGAGCATACGCATATTCCGGAAGCCCCGTGGCATGTGGTGCAGGCCGTCGACAAGAAGAAGGCCCGCCTGAACTGCATCGCGCATCTGCTCGAACAGCTTCCCTATCAGGAAGTCGAGCATCCGCCTGTGGTCCTGCCTGCACGCGTACGCAATCCCGACTATCACCGCACGCCGGTGCCAGCCGAAATGTATGTGCCGGAGCGGTACTAGCCCCACAGTCGGCAGATCGCGTAACGTTTTTCGGGCAGGCCGAGCCTAACGCAACCGCAATATTCTTTTGAATAAAAGTCATCCGACGCCCACGAGGAGGGCGTCGGATGACGTCGCGCAGATTTTACCGCGATTTATCCGACAGACACGCTCGCGCGACATACAAACCAATGTATAGTCCTGCTGCATCTTATTGCTGCTTTTGAAATGATGACCGTACGCCTATAGTACCGTCGTTGGTCGATGACGAACCATTCGCCATTGCATCATCGAGTCGAGCAAACGGGGGTCTCACTGTGGCAAATCTCAATATCAACGGCGAGCAGAAGTCCTTCGACGCACCAGACGACATGCCTCTGCTCTGGGTGCTGCGCGATATTCTCGGCATGACCGGCACAAAATTCGGCTGCGGCGTTGCGCTATGCGGAGCATGCACTGTGCATATCGACGGCAAGGCCGTGCGCTCCTGTCTGCTGCCGGTCAGTGCGGTGAGCGGACGCGCCATCACCACAATCGAAGGCGTCGGCACCACACCGGTCGGCGCCAAGGTGCAGAAAGCCTGGCTCGACCTCGAAGTCATTCAATGCGGTTACTGCCAGTCCGGGCAGATCATGTCAGCGGCGGCGCTCCTCGCTTCTACGCCAACCCCTGACGATTCTGACATCGATGCCGCCATGGCCGGAAATATCTGTCGCTGCGGCACCTATGTCCGGGTGCGTGAAGCGATCAAGCATGCTGCCTCCGAACGGCAAACCTAGGAGTCGGCCATGAAACTTGCAGACAACATGCTTGTTGCGACCAGTCCTGCAAACAAGCCTTCTGGCCTGTCACGGCGCAATCTGCTCGCTGGCGCCTTTGCCGGTGGCTTTATGTTCGCCTTCCAGCTTCCGGTCCGCGCGGCCAATGAGCCGACGCAACCTCCCGATACGACGGAGGGCAAATTCGCCCCCAACGCCTTCATCCGCATCGACACCACCGGCAAGACGACACTGGTGATGCCGCAAGTCGAGATGGGGCAAGGCATCTATACCGCCATCGCCATGATCCTCGCCGAAGAGCTCGACGCCGACTATGCGCAGATCACGCTGGAACATGCGCCGCCCAGCGACAAGCTCTACGGCAATCCAATTTTCATCATCCAGGCGACCGGCGGATCGACTTCGGTGCGTGCATTCTGGAAACCTCTACGCAATGCCGGCGCAACCGCGCGTGCGATGCTGGTGCAAGCCGCAGCTGAACAGTGGCAGGTCGAACCTGCGAGCTGCACGGCGTCGAACGGGCAAGTGATGCATACGGCCAGCGGGCGCAAACTGTCTTATGGCGAGTTGTGCGACGCCGCCGGCAAACTCACGCCGCCGAAGGACGTCGCGCTCAAGGACCCGAAAGACTTCTCGGTGATCGGCAAGCCGCTGAAGCGCTTCGATACACCGGACAAGGTCAACGGCAAAACGATCTACGGTATCGACGCAATGATACCGGGCATGACATTCGCGACGCTGGCACAATGCCCGGTGTTCGGCGGCAAACTCGCCAAGGTCGATGACCGCGCGGCGAAGAAGATTCCGGGCGTGCGGCAGATCGTGGTGCTCGACGACCTCGTGGCCGTGGTCGGCGACCACATGTGGGCCGCTAGGTCCGGGCTCGAAGCACTCGACATCACCTGGGACGAAGGGCCCAACGCCAAGATCAGTTCAAAGGACATCTGGGCGCATTTGCGCACGGCCAGCGAAACGGACGGCGTGATCGCCAAATCCGTTGGCGACATCGCCAAGGGTCTCGCCACCGGCGAACGGATCGACGCGTCCTACGAGATGCCGTTCCTTGCGCATGCGACGATGGAGCCCTTGAATTGCACGGTGCACTTCAAGGGAGATTCCTGCGAGGTCTGGACGGGCACGCAGATCATGTCGCGGGTGCAGTCCGAGGCTGCCAAGGCCGCTGGCTTGCCGGTCGACAAGGTGACGGTCAATCAGCACATGATCGGCGGCGGCTTCGGCCGCAGGCTTGAGCCTGACATGGTCGTGGCGGCGGTGCGCATCGCCAAACAGGTCAATGGACCGGTCAAGGTGGTGTGGACCCGCGAAGAGGACATCCAGCACGACATTTATCGCCCCGTCTATCGCGACAACATTTCGGCGACACTGTCCAACGGCAAAGTGGTCGGCTTCAAGTACAAGATCGCAGGCTCGGCCGTGATCGCGCGTTGGCTGCCGCCTGCGTTCCAGAAGGGCATCGACATCGACGCCATCGATAGTGCTGCGGACCAGCCCTACGACTTCCCGCATTTCCAGTGTGAATATGTCCGTGTCGAACCGCCGGCGGTGCCGACCGGCTTCTGGCGCGGCGTCGGCCCGAACAATAACGTGTTCGCGATCGAGAGCTTCATGGATGAGCTCGCTCGCAAGGCCGGCAAGGATCCCGTCGTGTTCCGGCGTGAATTGCTCGGCAAGGCACCACGGATGCTGGCGGCCCTCAATCTCGCGGCGGAGAAGGCCAACTGGGGTCAGCCGCTGCCAGCGCGCGTCGGACGCGGCGTGAGCATCCAGCCCACCTTCGATACTTCGATCGCGACTGTGGTCGAAGCGGAGGTGGATTCTCAGGGCGAGATCCGTCTGCGTCAGGTCAACGTGGCGGTCGACACCGGCATCGCTGTCAATCCCGACACCATCGTGGCGCAGATCGAAGGCGGCATCGTGTTCGGCCTCACCGCCGCGCTCTATGGCGACATCACCATCGAGAAGGGACGTGTGCAGCAGTCCAATTTCCACGACTATCGCATGCTTCGGATCGACCAGATGCCGAAAATCAATGTCCACCTCATCAAGAGCGGCGAAGCGCCCGGCGGCATAGGCGAGTGCGGCGTGATCGGTGGCCCGCCGGCACTGCGCAATGCGATCTATGCCGCGACTGGCGTTGCGTTGCGCAGGATGCCGATCGACCGTGATGCGATCGCCGAGAGGAAGAAGTCATGACGCCCGCCGCACGTCGCATTCTCGGCAGCGTCATTGTGATCGGTGTCGTGGCTGCAGCCGGCGCTGCGCTCTATGTGCGCGGCCCCGGACCGATGGCCTTCTCGGGTGGGCCGAAGGTAGCGCTGGCCGACTACAAGGGCGCCAATCCGACCGGCGTTCCCGCCAACATGACCAGCGCCAGCCCGATCGAGCGCGGTGAATATCTCGCGCGTGCGGCGGATTGCATGGTCTGCCACACTGCGCCCGGCGGCAAGGAATATGCCGGCGGCTTCGCATTCAAACTGCCGTTTGGCACGCTGTATTCGACCAACATCACACCGGACAAAGAGACAGGCATCGGCAACTACACCGACCAGCAGTTTCTCGACGCCGTTCGAAGCGGCAAGCGCCACGACGGCGCCCGGCTCTATCCGGCAATGCCCTATACGTCCTACACCTATATGACCGATGCGGACACGCTCGCGGTCAAGGCCTATCTGTTCAGCCTCGCACCGGTGCGCGCAGCGCCGCCTGAGAATACGCTGGCCTTTCCGTTCAATCAGCGCTGGGCAATGACATTCTGGTCGGCATTGTTCAATCCCGATACGCGCTTCGAACCCGATACGTCGCAAAGCCCGGAATGGAACAGGGGCGCCTATCTCGTCGAGGCGCTGGCGCATTGCGGCGAATGCCACACGCCGCGCAATCTCGGCTTCGCGCTCGACAACCGCAAGAAATTTGCTGGCGCGCTGACCGCCGGATGGCGGGCCTTCAATATCACCTCGGACAAGACGACGGGCCTTGGCAACTGGAGCGACGACGATGTCGTTTCCTATCTGTCGGTCGGACATGCCAAAGGTCACGGCACCGCTTCAGGGCCGATGGGCGAAGCCGTGGACCACAGTTTCAGCAAGATGGCGCCGACGGATATCAAGGCGATGGTCGCATTCCTGCGCACGGTGCCGGCGGTGCCCTCACCTGATCTGCCCGCGAAACTCGCGCCACCCGCACCGCCCTCGCACAGGGACGGCATGACGGCGAACGCGCTTGGCAAGACGGTCTTCCAGGGCGCCTGCGTGAGCTGCCATGGCTGGACAGGCGAGAGCGCACTCTCGCCCATGGCCACGCTGACTGGCGCGTGGGCCGTTAACGATCCCGGCGCGACGAACGTCGCGCAGATCGTGATCTCCGGCACCAAGCGGCATACGCCGCAAGGCGCACTCTCGATGCCAGCTTTCGGCAAGAGCCATTCAGATACGGAGATCGCGGCTGTCGCGAATTACGTGACCGCGCGCTTCGGCAGCAAGGGATCGCAGATCACGGCAAGCGATGTCGCGGATTTGCGCAAACAGACGGAGCAGTAGGCCGAACTAGGTCAGCCAGAACTCGGGCACGGCCTGCGACAGCCGGCCACCGAGCCGCACAGGCGCGATCCGTGATGCGAGGCCGGTCTTGTCATCGGTTTCGACCGCAACGCCCGACAAGGTCGCCGGGCCGAAGGCGGGCTCGAAACGGCCGGAGGGAATGCCGGTCGTGAAGCGCCTGACAGGCTCTTCCTTCTGCATGCCGATCACGGAATCATAGTCGCCGGTCATGCCGGCATCGGTCATGTAGGCGGTGCCGCCTGCGAGGATCTGATGATCAGCGGTCGGGACATGCGTATGCGTGCCGACGACGAGGCTCACGCGGCCATCGCAGAAGTAACCCATGCCCTGCTTTTCGCTCGAGGCTTCGCCGTGGAAATCCACCACGATGGCGTCCGCGGCTTCCACCAGCGGACAGGCATCGATCTCCTTGCCGACAGCGCTGAACGGATCGTTGAGTGGCTCCATGAAG
Organism: Tardiphaga sp. OK245; assembly: GCF_900108575.1. NCBI lineage: Bacteria > Pseudomonadati > Pseudomonadota > Alphaproteobacteria > Hyphomicrobiales > Nitrobacteraceae > Tardiphaga > Tardiphaga sp. OK245. The sequence goes on from NZ_FNWZ01000001.1 coordinate 712,590, forward strand.
ACACGCCCCATGGCGTTGATTACAAGCGCACGCGCACCGTTCTTGGCGTCGATCAGCGCAGCGCCGCGGCCCGGCGTGTGGCGCGGGAAATTCAACGGACGGATCAGACGCGGCGCGCGTTCGATGAAGACCAGCGCCTCTTTCTGATTCCAGGCGTGATTGCCGAGCGTCACCGCATCGGCGCCAGCGTCGATAAGATCATTATAGATCGTCTCGGTGATACCGAAGCCGCCGGCGGCGTTCTCGCCATTGATGATGACAAGATCGAGTTTCCAGTCGCGGATCAGGCCCGGCAGTTTTTCGAGGATCACCACGCGGCCGGTTTTGCCGACCACGTCGCCGATGAAGAGAATACGCAAGTCAGATGCTCCGAAAATCGATCGTCCGGGTTTCGGTTAGCACATAATCCAGCGCCACGTCGTGTGGTTGCATGGGAATGGCCTCGATTTCCTGGGTGTCGAAGGCCACGCCCACGGCGATAAATGGCTTGATGGCGTGCAGTTGCGCGAAGGTGCGATCGTAATGCCCCGCGCCATAGCCAATGCGGTGGCCGGCGCGGTCGAATGCCGCGAGTGGGACCAGCAGGATATCGGGGATCAGTGGCGGCGCGTCCGGTGCTGGTTCCGGAATGCCCAGTGAACCGCGCACCAGCGCATCACTCGGGCTCCAGATCCGGAACATCAGGGGCTCATCACGGGCGATGATCACCGGGAGCGCCAGTCGCGCCCCCTGGGCGGCGAGATGCTGCATCAGCGGAATTGGATCGATCTCGCTGCGGATGGGAGAATAGCCGGCGACGATGTCGCCGGCCCTGACCGGAAAAGGCAGCCCACGCGCTGCGATGGCTTGTGCGGCTGCCGACCGTTCGGCCTCGCTCAGCGCCGTGCGGCGTGCCAGCGCGGCGATGCGGAGCTCAATCTTTGTCGGAGTGGGCGGCGTGTCGGACATGCCATACGATAGGCTGTCCGCAGGGACTGCGGAAGCGCAGCACCGGTCTTCGCGATCATCTTTGGCGATCGAGGCTAAGATTGCACGGCAAACGCCACGCAAGGGCCACAGCCATCAAAAAAGTAAAAGTGCGAAGCCACGATGGCCGTTGAAGCACTCGATCCCGGAGCACCTACGAAAGTAGGTGGGCACCATGTGACCAGGTCCACGGACCTGGTCAGGGACAGTTCCCTGAAGGATCGATAAGGCCCCGGGGATATATGGCTCCTGACGCGCGACGCAGCCTCGCCTGAGCAATGTAGGGGTTATGAGACGGATGCGCCAGTGCCCGCTTGGCATCAAAGCCTGCGTTATCCAATAGCAACGCCGCCGCCGATGGTGCGGTTGAGCACCTGGGTGGTCTTCTCGATCCGCTCTGCCGCAGCATTCAGGGCCGCGGCAACCGCCGTCTGCGTCGCCCGTGCGCGATCCGCGGCGACAACGCGCACATCGCGTAATGCGGCGAGTTCTTCCTGCAGGGCACGGATCTGCTGATTGGCATCGACCAGTTCGTCGGCAATGGTCAGTGCCGCCATCACCGTCAACCGCGCATCGCCGATCTCACCGAATTTGCCACGCAGGTTTTCGACGCGGGATTCAAGACTTTCCGCCAGCCGCAGCAGGCGGGTCTCCTGCCCCTCCTCGCAGGCCATGCGATATTGCCGGCCATTGATTGTAACGTTGACGTGGCTCATCTCGCTTTACTCATGCGCATTGTCAGTCGCCAGCACCGCACGGATGGTGCCAATGGCGGTGTCGAGCTTGTCGGCGATCTCGCGATTGGCGCGCTCCAGCCGGCGCGATTTCACCAGCGTGCCATCAAGCTCATCCGCCAGCCGGGACCGGTCAGCGCCAAGCGCCTGAATGCGGGTGGCCAGCTCATCCTCGTCGCGATCCGCCTCACGACGGCGCTCGACCGCACTTTCCAGAGCATCCAGCGCTGCCATCAACCGCCGCGTGGCAGAGTCAATCTCCGCCGCACCGCCATTGGCGGGATCGGAGGCTGTGAGATGGGCGGGTCGTTCGATCATACTGGGTTACGCGGGACCTTGGGTGTGATGCGACGGGAGCTCAAAAACCACGGCTCCGCAAGCCTTTAGGCCCTGAAACTTAGGTTGCAAGCGAGCCGGACGCAACAAAGCTTAAAAGCTATGCACCGCAAAGCCGACAAAAACCGCCGGTAGATATCCACAGACCAGAACTGTCCGGGAGACCTTGGACTCCCAGGAACCCAGATGCTATCCACCAGTTTCTCCTAAGCGATCCCAACATCTCGCTGCAGACCGCCCCTCTTGCGGACGCAGAATATTCCATTCCCTTCAATTTAAACGGAAACCGACATGGCGCAGGTTGATCACTCGAAAATGGCCAACGCGATTCGTGCCCTCGCCATGGACGGCGTGGAAAAGGCCAAATCCGGTCACCCTGGGCTGCCGATGGGCGCCGCCGACGTCGCCACCGTGCTGTTCACACAGTTCCTCAAATTTGACGCAGCCGATCCGAAGTGGCCGGATCGCGATCGCTTCATCCTCTCGGCCGGTCACGGCTCGATGCTGCTCTATGCCCTGCTCTATCTGACGGGCAACAAGGAGATGACGCTCGACCAGTTGAAGAACTTCCGCCAGCTGCATTCCAAAACTCCGGGTCATCCCGAGAATTTCCACACCTCAGGCGTCGAGACCACCACGGGTCCGCTCGGTCAGGGCATCGCCACCTCCGTTGGCTTCGCGCTCGCCGAGCGCATGCTGGCCGCCGAATACGGCGATATCGTCGATCACTACACTTACGTGCTGTGCTCCGATGGTGACCTGATGGAAGGTGTCAGCCACGAAGCTCTGGCCATGGCCGGTCATCTCAAGCTGTCGAAGCTGATCTTCCTTTATGACGACAACGGCATTTCCATCGACGGTCCGCTGTCGCTTGCCGACAGCGTCGATCAGGTCGCACGCTTCAAGGCCCATGGCTGGAATGCCGTGCATGTCGATGGCCACGACCAGGTCGCCATCGCCGCTGCGATCAAGCAGGCGCAGGCGTCCGACCGCCCATCGATGATCGCCTGCAAGACCAAGATTGGCTTTGGTGCGCCAACCCGCGCCGGTACCTCGAAGGCCCACGGCGAACCGCTCGGCGCGGAAGAACTCGCAGGCGCCAAGAAGGCACTGGACTGGAATTACGGCCCGTTCGAGGTGCCCGATGATATCCTGCAGGCCTGGCGCAATGTCGGCAAGCAGGGCGCATCGGCGCACGCGGACTGGCAGAAACGTTTTGATGCCCTTCCGGACGACAAGCGCAGCGAATTCACCCGCCGCAACGATCACGTTCGACCGACAGCCATGGCGGACGCGATCCTCACGCTGAAGAAGAAGCTGATCGCCGAGCCGCAGACCGTCGCGACTCGCAAGGCGAGCGAACTCGCGCTCGAAGCGCTGGTGCAGGTCGTGCCGGAAATGGTGATCGGTTCGGCCGATCTCACGCCATCGAACAACACCCGCACCAAGGGCGCCATCGAAGTGAAGCCCGGCGAATTCAAGGGTCGCTACATTCACTACGGCATTCGCGAAATGGGCATGGCCGCAACCATGAACGGCATCGCGCTGCATGGCGGCTTCATCCCGGCCGGCGCGACCTTCATGTGCTTCACCGACTATGCGCGACCGGCGATGCGCATCTCGGCGCTGGCGCAGATCCCGGTCATCTACATCATGACCCACGACTCGATCGGCCTCGGCGAAGACGGCCCGACCCACCAGCCGGTGGAGCATCTGGCCGCGATGCGCGCGATGCCGAACATGCGCGTGTTCCGCCCCGCGGACACGGTCGAGACTGCCGAATGCTGGCAGCTCGCCATGGAGAAGACCAACGGCCCAACCATGCTGGCCCTGTCGCGCCAGAACCTGACGCCGGTGCGCACCACCCATCACGACGACAATCTCTGCGCCGCTGGCGGCTATGAGTTGATCGCGGCCAAGGGCAAAGCCGCCGTGTCGATCTTCGCCTCGGGTTCGGAAGTCGAGATCGCCGTCGCTGCGCAGAAGCAACTGGCCGACAAGGGCATCGCGACGCGGGTCGTATCGGTCCCCTCGCTCGAACTACTGCTGGAGCAGCCTGAAGAGCGCCAGAAGGCGATCATTGGCGACGCGCCGATCAAGATCGCCGTCGAAGCCGCGGTCCGGTTCGGCTGGGATGCCGTGATCGGACACGATGGCACCTTCATCGGCATGAAGGGCTTCGGCTCGAGCGCGCCGGCCAAGGAGCTTTACAAGCTGTTCGGCATCACGGCCGAGGCCGTGGTCGAGGCTGCAACCAGCAAGCACAACGCGGCTTAACTCTATCGGAACGCTGGTAAATTTGACACATTGCACCAGCGTTCCATTCAGGGCATGAAACGCCCGTCACACGTCACTATATGAAGGCCCTCACGCGAGGTTTGAGCCTAATAAAAGGGAGAAGTTGAATGGCAGTCCGGGTTTCGATCAACGGTTTTGGCCGCATCGGCCGCAACGTCCTGCGGGCGATCTACGAGTCCAAGCGCACCGACATCGAAGTCGTCGCCATCAACGATCTGGGGCCGGTTGAAACCAACGCCCACCTGCTGCGCTTCGACAGCGTGCATGGCCGCTTCCCCGGCGACGTCACCGTCGACGGCGACAGCATCCAGCTCGGCAACGGCAACAAGATCAAGGTCACTGCGGTGCGCGATCCGAACACGCTGCCGTGGAAGGATCTCGGCATCGATATCGCGCTCGAATGCACCGGCATCTTCAGCGCCAAGGCGAAGGCGACGTCGCATCTGACCGCAGGCGCCAAGCGCGTGCTGGTTTCGGCTCCGTCCGATGGTGCTGATGCCACGATCGTCTACGGCGTCAACCACAAGAGCCTGACCAAGGAGCATCTGGTCGTTTCCAACGGTTCGTGCACCACCAACTGCCTGGCGCCTGTCGCCAAGGTGCTGAACGAGACCGTCGGTATCGAAACCGGCTTCATGACCACGATCCACGCTTACACCGGCGACCAGCCGACGCTGGACACGCTGCATAGCGATCTCTATCGCGGCCGCGCCGCTGCGATGTCGATGATTCCGACCTCGACCGGCGCCGCGAAGGCCATCGGCCTCGTGATGCCCGAACTGGCCGGCAAGCTCGACGGCGTTTCGATCCGCGTACCGACCCCGAACGTCTCGGTGGTCGATCTCAAGATCATCGCCAAAAGGAGCACCACAAAGGAAGAGATCAACGAAGCGATCAAGAAGGCTGCGGCCGGCGAGCTGAAGGGCGTGCTCGGCACTACTTCGCACCCGAACGTGTCGATCGACTTCAATCACGATCCGCATTCGTCGACCTTCGCCTTCGACCAGACCAAGGTGCAGAACGGCACGCTGGTGCGCGTGCTCTCCTGGTACGACAACGAGTGGGGCTTCTCCAACCGCATGGCCGATACCGCCGTCGCGATGGGCAAGCTGCTCTAAGACACGACCGTTATCCCGGACGCAGCATAAGACGCCGCGTCCGGGAGCCAACGAATGTAGCGGTCCCCGCTTCGCGGCGCGCCGCTCTGCGCTGACCGGCGTTTGGGACACAACATCATGACCAATTCTTTCCGCACCCTCGACGACGTCGATGTGAAGGGCAAACGCGTTCTCGTGCGCGTCGATCTCAACGTACCCATGGATGGTGGCAAGGTTACCGACGCAACGCGGCTTGAACGCATCGCGCCGACCATCACCGAAATTTCCGACAAGGGCGGCAAGGTCATCCTGCTTGCGCATTTCGGCCGCCCCAAGGGCCGCGACGACAAGAACTCACTGAAGCCCGTTGCTGCAGCACTTGCCGATGTGATCAAGAAGCCGGTCGCCTTTGCCTACGACTGCGTCGGCGACGTCGCAGCCAAGGCCGTTGGCGCCATGAAGGACGGCGACGTTCTCTGCCTTGAGAACACGCGCTTCCATTCCGCTGAGGAGAAGAACGATCCGGCTTTCGTCGCCGAACTCGCCAAGCTCGGCGACATCTGGGTCAATGACGCATTCTCGGCGGCGCATCGCGCCCACGCCTCCACCGAAGGTCTCGGCCACAAGCTGCCCGCTTATGCCGGCCGCACCATGCAGGCCGAGTTGGACGCGCTCGGCAAGGCGCTGGACGCACCGACCAAGCCGGTGATCGCCATCGTCGGCGGCGCCAAGGTCTCGTCGAAGATCGATCTCCTCGAAAATCTCGTCACCAAGGTCGATGCGCTCGTGATCGGTGGCGGCATGGCCAACACCTTCCTGCATGCGCAGGGTGTCAAGGTCGGCAAGTCGCTGTGCGAGAAAGATCTCGCCGCCACCGCGCTGCGGATCATCGACAAAGCTGAAGCGTCGGGCTGCGCCATCATCCTGCCGGTGGACGCCATCGTCGCATTCCACTTCGCCGCCAACACACCGTCTCACGCCTACGGCCTCGATGCGATCCCCGATGAGGGCATGATCCTCGACGTCGGTCCGCAGTCGATCGAACGCATCAACTCGGCCATCGACGATGCCGCCACGCTGGTCTGGAATGGCCCGGTCGGCGCATTTGAAATGACACCGTTCGACCGCGGCACGGTTGCCGGCGCCAAACACGCAGCGGCGCGCACCAAGGCGAAGAAGCTGATTTCAGTAGCCGGCGGCGGCGACACGGTGGCCGCGCTCAATCACGCCGGCGTCGCCGATGACTTCTCCTACATCTCGACCGCCGGCGGCGCCTTCCTCGAATGGATGGAAGGCAAGCCGCTGCCGGGCGTGGAAGTGTTGAAGAAGTAGCAGCGGTAAATTTTTGCCCGCAAGACTTGTGGTCGCCGCAATGTTTATGGTATGTTCCTGCTATGGCAGACGAACCGATCAAGATCACGACGGACATCCTCATCGCGATCCGCGATGATATTTCGTCGTTTCGTAGCTCGGTTGAACAGCGTCTTGATCGGCTGGAAGAAATAAGCCGTAAGCAGCGTCGGGACGCTGCCGGCATGCTCGTGATGATGCGTGCGACTGCTGGCGATTTCGACGAGCGCGTGACTGAAGTGGAAGAGCACGTCGCGGCACTCGAAGCTCGCGAACATTAGTTACCGGGAATTCCATTAGCTGGAACGCTGAGCCATCGTGGCGATTAACGTTGGCTGTATGCGCGACTGATGGCGTCTTGGATTCGCCGTCTCCTCGCGCTAAGAGCCATATATCCCTCGGCGCGGCGTTTGCGCCTGTCCCAATTTACAAGGAGCTTCCTGCATGGCCCGTATTACGTTGCGTCAACTGCTCGATCACGCGGCAGAACACGATTACGGAGTGCCGGCCTTCAATATCAACAATATGGAACAGGCGCTGGCGATCATGGACGCGGCCAACTCCGTCGATGCGCCGGTGATCATCCAGGCCTCCCGCGGCGCCCGCTCCTACGCCAATGACATCATGCTCAAGCACATGATGGACGCGGTCACCGAAATCTATCCGCACATTCCCGTCTGCGTGCATCTCGATCACGGCAACGAAGCAGCAACCTGCATGACCGCAATCCAGGCCGGTTTCACCTCGGTGATGATGGATGGTTCGCTCAAAGCGGACGGTAAGACAGCGGCGGACTGGGACTATAATGTCGGCGTGACCAAGACCGTCACCGACATGGCCCATCTCGGCGGCATCTCGGTGGAAGGCGAACTCGGCGTGCTCGGCTCGCTGGAGAGCGGCATGGGCGAGGCCGAAGACGGCCACGGCGCCGAGGGCCAGCTCAGCCATGACCAGCTGCTGACCAATCCCGACGAGGCCGTGAAGTTCGTGAAGGAGACGCAGGTCGACGCGTTGGCGATTGCCATGGGCACTTCGCACGGCGCCTACAAGTTCACCCGCAAGCCGGACGGCGATATCCTCGCCATGAACGTGATCGAGGAAATCCACCGCAAGTTGCCGAACACCCATCTGGTGATGCACGGCTCGTCCTCGGTCCCGCAGGACCTGCAGGATATCATCAACAAGTTCGGCGGCCAGATGAAGCCGACCTGGGGCGTCCCGGTGTCGGAAATCCAGCGCGGCATCAAGCACGGCGTCCGCAAGATCAACATCGACACCGACAACCGGATGGCCATGACCGGCCAGATCCGCAAGGTGCTGAGCGAGAACCCCAGCGAATTCGACCCGCGCAAATATCTGAAGCCGGCGATGGAAGCGATGGTGAAGCTCTGCAAGCAGCGCCTGCAGGAATTCAATACCGCCGGCCAGGCCAGCAAAATCAAAAAGGTGCTGACCACGGCCGAAATGGCCAAGCGTTACGCATCGGGCGAGCTGAACGCGAAGATCGCCTGAGCCCAAACTGCCAATTGACTGCCATTCAGCCTGCCATACAGCCTATGGCAGGCTGAATTTTTGCCGGAATCGGATGCGGAGGGGCTCATTGGCCGGCCAGATGCTCGGATTTTGCCCGAGAACGGTCTAGATTGACCTGCAGGACTAGCCCCGCTCAGGACATGCCCATGAATCTCGCCGAACTCAACAAAATCGCCCGCGCCATGACCGCGCCGGGCAAGGGCTTGCTTGCCGCAGATGAATCGTCAGGCACGATCAAGAAGCGCTTCGATGCGATCAGCGTCGAGTCGACCGAGGACAGCCGCCGCGATTATCGTGAAATGCTGTTTCGCTCGCGCGAGGCGATGAGCAGCTACATTTCCGGCGTGATCCTCTACGACGAGACCATCTGGCAAAACGCCAAGGATGGCACGCCGCTGGTGCGGCTTATCGAGGAAGCCGGCGCCATTCCCGGCATCAAGGTCGATGAGGGCACGCAGGCCTTGCCGAACTGTCCCGGTGAGCTCGTCACAGCGGGCCTAGACAAGCTCGCCGAGCGTCTTGCCAAATATTACGCGCGCGGCGCGCGCTTCGCAAAGTGGCGCGCGGTGATCGATATCGGTGCCGGGATTCCCTCGATGACCGCAATCTCGGTCAACGCGCACGCGCTCGCCCGCTATGCAGCGCTATGCCAGGCCGCACAGATCGTCCCGATCGTCGAGCCCGAAGTGCTGATGGACGGCGATCACGACATCGACCGCTGCGTCGAGGTGACGCAACGCGTGCTCAACAAGACGTTCCAGGAATTGCGAGTCCAGCGGGTCGCGCTGGAAGGCATGATCCTGAAGCCGAACATGGCCGTCTCGGGCAAGAAGTCGAAGACACAGGCTGGTGTGGCTGAAGTGGCCGAGAAGACCGTGCGCATGCTGAAGAACTGCGTGCCCGCATCGGTGCCCGGCATCGCATTCCTCTCCGGCGGCCAATCTGACGAAGATGCGACCGCGCATCTCGACGCCATGAACAGGATCGGCAGCCTGCCCTGGCCACTGACATTCTCCTATGGCCGCGCGCTCCAGGCAGCGCCGCAAAAGGCATGGTCCGGCAAAGCCAACAATGTGCCCGCCGGTCAGCAGGCCTTCACCCATCGTGCACACATGAATTCACTCGCCAGCAAGGGCGAGTGGACGACTGATCAAGAACAGAAGGCGCTATAATCTTGGCTTCCAAACCCGTCCCGCCACCGCCGATGCCGCGCCTCTATCTCGCGACTCCCGTCGTCGAGGATCCGTCAGCGCTGGCCGCGAACCTGCCTACTCTTCTTGAGAAAGCAGATGTCGCTGCCGTCCTGGTGCGACTGGCGACGACCGACCAGCGCACCATGATCACGCGCATCAAGGCGCTGGCGCCTGTCATCCAGACCAACGGCGCCGCGATGCTGGTCGAAGGCAATGTCGAGCTCGTCGCACGCGGCGGCGCCGATGGCGCGCATCTGCCCGGTCTCGCTCCCCTGCAGGATGCACTCCCCTCGCTGAAGCCTGATCGCATTGCAGGCTGCGGCGGATTGTCGACGCGCCATAATGCGATGGCAGCGGGCGAGGCCGGTGCCGATTACGTGCTATTCGGCGAACCCGACCCGAACGGCCAGCGCCCATCGGCTGACGCCATTGTCGAGCGCCTTCAGTGGTGGGCCGAATTGTTCGAACCGCCTTGCGTAGGCTTCGCCACAACGCTCGATGAGGCCAGGGAATTCGCAGCTGCCGGCGCTGACTTCGTGCTGGTCGGCGACATCATCTGGAACGACGCGCGCGGTGCTGCTGCAGCCTTGATGGACGCAGAGAAGGCAATCCAGCAGGGATACGCGACGCTCGTCTCGGGGCAGTCCAAGGTCGAACAGGAATAACGCCGGAATGAAAATTCTGCGTTCCCTCACTGTAATTGCCGGCTGCCTGACCTGGGCAGCCAGCGCGACCGCGCAGATTTCGCTGACACCGCCGGGGGCGCAAACGCCACCACCGGCTGCAAGCAAGGCAGCGCCAAAAAAGGCGCCGGCACCGGCGAAAGCGCCGACAGCCGCGAAGAAAGCTCCTACGCCGCCTCCTGAAAAGTCCGCGCAGCCTGCAGAAGCTGCACCAACCGACCCCAATGCCGATCTGGTCTATGGCGCCTATCAACGCGGCCAGTACAAGACCGCTTTCGACCTCGCCAGCAAGCGCGCGCAGGAGAACAACGATCCGAAGGCGATGACCATGCTTGGCGAACTCTATGCCAATGCATTGGGCGTCAAACGCGATTATGCGAAAGCTGCAGAATGGTATCAGCGCGCGTCGGAACGCGGCGACCGCGAGGCCATGTTCGCGCTGGCGATGCTGCGACTGTCGGATCGCGGCAATGTCGGCAAACGCGATGAGGCCGTGAAGCTGCTGGCATCCTCCGCCAAGCTCGGCAATCCCAAGGCCGCCTACAATCTGGCGCTGCTCTATCTCGACGGACAGACGCTGCCGCAGGACGTCAAGCGTTCGGCCGAATTGCTCCGCGTCGCCGCCGATGCCGGTAACCCCGAAGCGCAATACGCGCTGGCGACGTTCTACAAGGAAGGCACCGGCGTCGAGAAAAGCATCGACAAGGCGGTTCGCCTGCTCCAGGCGGCATCCCTGGCCGACAATGTCGACGCCGAGGTCGAATATGCCATTGCGCTCTATAACGGCACGGGAACCCCCAAGAACGAGGCTGCGGCCATCGCCTTGCTCCGCAAAGCCTCCAAACAGAACAGCCCGATCGCCCAGAACCGCCTCGCCCGGGTACTGGCGCTCCGCACCAATACAGATGACCGGCTGGAAGGTCTGAAATGGCACATCGTCGCCAAAACCGCCGGAAAGGGCGACCTGATGCTCGACGAGCTTCTGGCCCAGGCTACCCCCGAGGAAAAGACCAAGGCCCAGGAAGCCGCCAAGAAGTGGCTGGGCACGACCCAGAAATGACCCCTGTAGCGATCTTGCCTTGACGAGATGCCGCCCGCAGGGCACCCATCGCCTCAGCAACCCCCAATCAGACCTGCCGTCAGGTCGTCGTGAGACGAACGCATGATCAATTCAGCCCTTATGAACGTGATGGTGAAAGCCGCGCGCCGCGCCGGCCGTAGCCTGAAGCGCGACCTCGGCGAGATCGAGAACCTGCAGGTCTCCATGAAGGGCCCCGCAAATTTCGTCAGCCTCGCCGACAAGCGGGCCGAAGAGATGCTCTATACGGACCTCAACAAGGCCCGCCCGGGCTATGGCTTCCTCGGTGAGGAGGGTGGCAACCGCGAGGGTACTGACAAGAGCCACACCTGGATCGTCGACCCGCTCGATGGCACCACCAACTTCCTGCACGGCATCCCGCAATTCGCAGTCTCGATCGGTCTGGCGCGCGAAGGTCAGGTGATTGCCGGCCTGATCTACAATCCGGCCAATGACGAGCTCTATATGGCCGAGAAGGGCTCGGGCGCGTTCCTCAACGACACCCGCCTGCGCGTCGCCGGCCGCAAGCAGCTCAACGAATGCGTCATCGCCTGCGGCCTCCCGCATATCGGCCGCGGCGACTTCGAATTGTCACGCAACGAAATGGCCGCGTTGCAGCCAAAGGTCGCGGGCCTGCGCCGCTTCGGCGCGGCCTCGCTCGATCTGGCTTTCGTGGCAGCCGGTCGCCTCGATGGCTATTGGGAGCGCAACCTGCAGCCTTGGGACGTCGCTGCGGGCCTGATCCTGATCAAGGAAGCCGGCGGCACTGTCGGCGATATCAATGGCGGTGATGTGCTGACGACCGGCAACGTCGTTGCCGGCAACGAGTTCGTCCACGACGCTCTGACGAAGATCCTGCGGCCGCTGACAAAGTAAGATTGATCGCTCGAATAGAAAAAGCCCGGATGGCGTTGCGCCATCCGGGCTTTTTGTTTGATTACCTTAGCTGTGCGACACGGACGGCGATGCGGTCGGCCCGTCCTGCTTTGCCTCTTCCGTCTTCGGCGCCTTGTCCGGCGAGAACAGCCGCTGCACCGACACGAAGAACACCGGCACCATCAGCAGCGCCAGGATCACAACCGCGATCATGCCGCCGGTCACCGACGTACCAAGCGCCTGCTGGCTGGCACCGCCGGCGCCCGATGCGACGACCATCGGCAACACACCGCAGATAAAGGCGAGACCGGTCATCACGATCGGGCGGAAGCGCAGGAAACAGGCCTCCATCGTGGCATCCACCAGCGACTTGCCCTGCGCGCGCAGGTCCTTGGCGAATTCGATAATCAGAATCGCATTCTTGGCCGCGAGACCGATGATCGTAATCAGACCGACCGTGAAGTACACGTCGTTCGGCAGGCCGCGCAAATTCGCCGCCAGTACGGCGCCAACGATGCCGAGCGGCACCGTCATCAGCACGGCCACCGGGATCGTCCAGCTCTCATAAAGCGCTGCGAGCACCAGGAACACCACCAGCGCCGACAGCGCGAGCAGGAACGGCGCCTGCGAGCCCGATAGCTTCTCCTGCAGCGACTGGCCGGTCCACTCGAAGCCGAAACCGCGCGGCAACAGGCCGGACAGACGCTCCATCTCCTTGATGGCGTCGCCGGACGTGAAGCCGGGCCGTGCTTCGCCGGAAATTCGAACTGCCGGATAGAAGTTGAAGCCGGCGATCTGGGTCGGACCCTTTGCCCATTCCACTGTGGCAAATGACGAGAATGGCACCAGTTGTCCGCGGCTGTTCTTGACATTGTAGTTCAGGATGTCGGCCGCGTTCATCCGGTTGGCGGCCTCGGACTGCACCACGACGCGCTGCATGCGGCCGCGGTTCGGGAAGTCGTTGATGTAGTTCGAGCCGAGATTGGTCGAGATCGTGCTGTTGATATCCTCGAAGGTGACGCCGAAGGCGCCTGCCTTTTCGCGGTCGATCATCAGATTGACCAATGGCGCTGGTGGCAGACCTTCGACGAACACCTTCTGCAACACCGGGCTGGCATTGGCGTCAGCAATCAGCTTGTCGGATGCAGCATTAAGCGCGACGAACCCCTTCTGACCGCGGTCCTGGAGGCGGAAGCTGAAGCCTGAAGAGTTGCCGAGGTTATCGATCGGCGGCGGCTGCAAAGCGGAGATCTTGGCGTCGCGGATCGACGACAATTCCCGATTGATATCGTTGACAAGCGCCGCGGCGGAATCGCCGGGTGGGCGTTCAGCCCAGTCCTTCAGAGTGATAAAGGCCTGCGCGGTGTTCATGCCCTGCCCGAGGAAGCTGAAGCCGGTGAGGAACACGACGCTCTCGATGCCGGAACGTTTCTTCAGATATTCCTCGACCTTTTCGATAGCGCTTTCAGTGCGGGCAAACGACGAGTCCGACGGCGTCTGCACGTCAGTGGTGATGAAGCCCTGATCGTCGATCGGCAGAAAGCCGCCGGGCATCCGCATGAAGCCCCAGGTCAGTCCCATCAGCAACGCGACATAGACGATCAGCAAGCGTCCGGTGCGCTGGATCGACCAGCCCACTGTCCTTGAATAGCCATCGCGGGTGGCGTCGAGCTTGCGATTGAACCAGCCGAACACGCCCTTCTTGGCATGGCCGTGTCCTTCCTTGATCGGCTTCAGGAAGGTTGCGCAAAGCGCCGGGGTCAGCGACAGCGCCAGCAGCGCGGAGAACGCGATCGAGGCAACCATGGTGACCGAGAACTGGCGATAGATGATGCCCACCGAGCCGGGGAAGAACGCCATCGGCACGAACACGCCGATCATCACCAGCGTGACACCGATGATGGCGCCGGAGATCTGGCCCATCGCCTTCTTGGTGGCTTCCTTCGGCGGAAGCCCCTCCTCGCTCATGATGCGCTCGACGTTCTCGACCACGACGATGGCATCGTCAACGAGGATGCCGACAGCCAGCACCATGCCGAACATGGTCAGCATGTTGATCGAATAGCCGGCCAACAACAGCATCGTGCAGGTGCCGAGCAGCGCGATGGGCACGACGATGGTCGGGATCAGCGTGTAGCGGAAATTCTGCAGGAAGATGAACATCACGATGAAGACGAGGACAACCGCCTCGATCAGCGTCATCACCACCTTCATGATCGATGCTTTGACCACCGGCGTGACGTTGTACGGAATGTCATAGGCAATGTTTGCAGGAAAGAAGTTCGACAGCTCCTTCATCTTGGCTTCGATCGCGGAGGCTGTCGCCAGCGCGTTGCCCTTCGGGGACATCAGCACCGACAGGCCGGCCGTCGGCTGGCCGTTCAGGCGCGTGGTGAACTGGTAGCTGAGGCCGCCGATCTCGATCCGGGCGACGTCGCGCAGCCGCACGGTCGAGCCATCGGAATTGGCGCGTAGCACAATGGCGCCGAATTCTTCCGGCGTGGAGAGCTGGCCTTTGACGAGCACCAGTGACGACGTCTTGGTGGTCGCTGTCGACGGCTCGGCACCGACGCTGCCGGAGGCAACCTGGGCGTTCTGTGCGGTGATGGCCTTGTTGACGTCGTCGGAGGTCAGATTGTAGCCAACCAGCTTGGCGGGATCGACCCAGACGCGCAGCGAGCGCTCGGTGGAATACAGCGAGGCACGGCCGACGCCCGGAATACGACGAATTTCACCGAGGATGTTACGGATCATGAAGTCGCCGAGGCCGACTTCATCCAGGCTGTTATCGGTGGAGCGCAGCGTGATGATGTTCAGCACCGCGGCAGAGGCTTCCTCGACCAGGATGCCCTGCTGGATCACGGCACGCGGCAGACGCGCTTCCACGCGCTTCAGGCGGTTCTGCACCTCGACCGACGCCTGGCTGGTATCGGTGCCGGGCTGAAAGTTCGCGATGATTTCGACGGCACCCAGCGAATCGCTCGTCGATTCGAAGTTCAGGATGCCCGCAGCGCCGTTGAGCTCCTCTTCAATCAGCCGCGTCACGCTGTTGTAGAGATTCTCTGGCGACGCGCCCGGATAGCTCGTCGAGATCGAAATCGATGGCGGCGCGATGATCGGATACTGCGCAATCGGCAGCTGCGGAATCGCGATAGCGCCGAAAAGACAAATGAAAAGCGCGACGACCCAGGCAAAAATCGGCCTGTCGATGAAAAAACTAGCCATTTTGAATTACTCAGGGACGAGCTTGAGTGGTTTTCTGCCCCTCGGGCGGCAGACCCGCAGTGGCATTCGCATCAGTCCAGGCGGTCGCCTTGACCTTGTCGCCTGCAGCAAATTTCTGGAAGCCCTCGACCACGACGCGCTCGCCGCCCTTCAGGCCTTCAGTCACGAACCACTGACCGTCCTGCACGGCACCCGTTCGTACCATCTGGACCGCAACATGACCGTCATCCTTGACGACGAATACTTCGGCGCCGCCGCCGCCATTGCGCTGCACTGCCTGCTGCGGAACGGCAATGGCGTCGGTGTCGATGCCCTGCTCGATCTGCACGCGGACATACATGCCCGGTAACAGCTCACGCTTCGGGTTCGGAAACTCGCCGCGCAGCGTTACCTGACCCGTGAAGGTGTCGACCTTGGCTTCGGAGAACAGCAGCTTGCCCGGCAGCGAATAGAGCGTGCCGTCGTCAAGCATCAGTCTCACCTTGGCCGCGCCAGGCGCGATCCGCTCGAGATCGCCGGTCTCGAAAGAGCGGCGCAAGTTATTCAATTCGGACACCGACTGCGTGAAATCGGCATAGATCGGATCGAGCTGCTGAATGGTGGCGAGATTCGTATTGTCGTTCTGCGCAAGCAGCGCACCTTCGGTCACCAGAGCGGCTCCGACAATGCCGTCGATCGGCGCGCGGATGGTTGCATAGTCCAGATTGAGGCGCGCACGCGCGACGTCGGCTTTCTTGGATGCAATCTCGGCTTCAGCCTGACGCTGCGCACCGACTGCTTTCTCGGCTTCCGCTTCGGAGACTGCTTTCTGCAGTGCAAGACCCGACACGCGCTTGGCCTGCATCGACGCGAGGTCATAGGCAGCTTCCGCCTTGTGAAGCGACGCCTTTGCGGACTGCAATTCCACCTCGAACGGCTTCGGATCGATGCGATACAGCGTGTCACCCGCCTTCACCTCGGTGCCCTGATGAAACGCGCGCTCGATGATAATGCCCGACACACGCGAGCGCACATCGGCAACGCGCGTCGGCGCGATACGTCCGGGCAATTCGCGAACCAGCGCACGTCGCTGTTGCGTGACGGAAATGATGCTGACTTCAGGCTCGCTCACCTGCGGCGGCGCTGACGCCACCGCGTCCTTGGGTTCGTTGCATCCTGCGAGCACGGGCGCTAGTCCCGCCAGCAGAAGCGCGAAGCCTGCAGAGCGTGCGTTCAACATCGTCATTTACTTTGATATCCCAAGTTGCGAATTCGAACATGCATCAACGGATACGCCGGACCTCTGTGGTCTTCATGCGCGTAGCCGGATTTATCGAACTTCTTTGATAGCCTAGAATAAAAACCGCGGTGCTGCGGCGCAATACATATCGAGGCGGCGCATTGCCACACGGTCTATCGCATTGAACTCACAAAGGCTTTCGAGGCTCACGCGAACGTGAATCGGATGGAACCGGCACATGTTTAGTTAACGGCGGCCATTCGATAGTGACTCACGCCCCCACTTGCTTCCATCCACATAGACAAACAACCCCGCGGTCACAGAAAGCCAGCGGCCGGCGCCGCATCCATATGCAGAGTTGCGTTCATGGACCAGACGTAGGATGCGCTCAATCTCGCCGCGATGGCGATCGAAATTGTCCAGCCAGTCATTCGCCATGCGTGCGTAGCGCGTGCCGCTCCAGCGCCAGCCATGACTGCACGTGTCATCAGCTCGCGCCAGTTCATCATGTGTCATCATATGCTCGAACATCTCGATCAGCGTCGGGAAGAGCCATTGCGAGATTTCAGCGCCGCCCCCGGAACCGGCCATGGCGCACTGCATGCGCCGACAATGCCGAGCGAGAAGGTCCAGATCGGATCGCGCAGCCGAAGTTGCCGGAGCGCTGCTGCGCCACCCATGCACGTGACATCAGAACCGAGAGCGAGACCGCAATTGTCACCAGCGCCTGCAAGTATAGAAGCGCCATGCAGGGCCCGTAAACGGCTCAACAAAAAGGTCTTTTCTAAATACGCGGCAGATCGCGCCGGGTCTCAACTGGAAGTTCCCGGTGACATCGCTGATTCCGGCGGTATCCGATCTTTTTTTGTCGCGGGGCTGTGCCATATTGCGCGTCGAACCTTTCCTCGCATGCAGATGATCAGCACATGGCGCCTGGCTCCTCCTCCCGCTCCGCGATGGAAATCGAACTGACCAAGCTCTCATCGCCCCGGATCTTCCTGGTCCGAATGCTGGTGTTTCTGGTGCTCTGCGGTCTGATCATGACCGTGCTCTACAAGCAGATCGTTCTCGCTTTCTTTGCCAATCCCGGGCTCAACGCGCTGATCGGCGCGGTATTGGCGATCGGCATTATCCTGTCGTTCCGGCAGGTCATCCGGCTCTATCCGGAAGTCTCGTGGGTCAACAGCTTTCGGATTTCCGATCCTGGCCTCGCGCTGGACCGACGCCCGACCCTGCTGGCGCCGATGGCTGCGATCCTCGGCGGCGAACGTACCGGCCGTATGACCATCTCGCAGCAGACCATGCGGCATCTGCTCGATTCGATCGCGACGCGCCTTGACGAATCCCGCGACATCTCGCGCTATATGACCGGCCTCCTCGTATTTCTCGGGCTGCTCGGCACCTTCTGGGGCCTGATCGAGACCGTTGGCTCCGTCGGCAAGGTGATCGAAGGCCTCAAGGTCGGCGGCGATGCCGGCTCGCTGTTCGACACGCTGAAGGAAGGCCTCGCCGCGCCACTCGCCGGCATGGGCATCTCGTTCTCGTCATCGCTGTTCGGCCTCGCCGGCTCACTGATCCTCGGCTTCCTCGACCTGCAATCCAGCCAGGCGCAGAACCGGTTCTATACGGATCTGGAAGACTGGCTCGCCTCCACCGTGAAGGAATATTCCGGCGAGACAGCCCCCGTTACCTCATCTGGCACCCCGGCCGAGTTACAGGATGCCATCGAGCGCCTGCGTCGCTCCATCGAGGACGGCAACAACAACCGTGGCACCACGACCGCCATGGCCAATCTCGCCGATGCGATCCAGAGCCTTGTGGCGCATATGCGCAGCGAGCAGGAGATGATCCGCGAATGGGCCGATGGCCAGGGCGAACAGAGCCGCGAGATCAAGAAGCTGCTGGAACACATCGCTCGCCAACCTGAGAAGAACTGATCCATGGCATTGGCACGCAATCGCCGCGGCTCTTCCGAATTCAACTACTGGCCGGGCTTCGTCGATGCGTTGTCGACGCTGGTGCTCGCAATCGTCTTCCTGCTGTCGATCTTCCTCGTCGTGCAATTCTATCTGTCGCAAGAAGTCACCGGCAAGGACAAGGCGCTGGAGCAACTCACCGCCAAACTGGCTCAGCTGAACGATCTGCTGTCGCTGGAGAAGCTCGGCAAACTCAATCTGGACGAGCAGCTATCTCAGATGCGCGCCGGGCTGTCCGCTGCGGAATCCGAGCGCGACCGGATCAAGGGCCTGTATGACGGCCTCGCCGGTGCGGGCTCCGATGCCGCAGGCCGCAACACCGAGCTCAACAAGGCGCTGGATTCCGAGAAGCAGCTTTCGGCCCGCGCGCTGGCGCAGGTCGAGGTGCTGAACCAGCAAATCTCGGCGCTGCGCCGCCAGCTCGCGGCACTCGAAGAAGCACTGGAAGCGTCCGAGAAACGAGACAAGGAATCGCAGGGACGTATCGTCGATCTCGGCCAGCGCCTCAACGTCGCGCTCGCGCAGCGCGTTCAGGAGCTGTCGCGCTATCGCTCCGAATTCTTCGGACGCCTGCGCGCCATTCTCGGCAACCGCCCTGACATTCGCGTTGTTGGCGATCGCTTCGTGTTTCAGTCCGAAGTATTCTTCGATGTCGGCCAAGCGGCTTTGCTTCCCGAAGGCCGTGCCGAACTGGACAAGGTCGCAAGCGCTCTGATTGAGCTCGACAAGCAAATCCCCGCCGAAATCGCCTGGGTGATGCGCGTCGACGGCCATACCGACTCGCGGCCGATCCTCAACAGCCCGCTGTTCAAGTCGAACTGGGAATTGTCGTCGGCGCGTGCGATCTCGGTCGTGCAATATCTGATCTCGCTCGGCGTCCCCGCACAACGCCTCGTCGCCGCCGGCTTCGCCGAAAACCAGCCGCTGGATACGGCCCAGACCGAGGAAGCCTACAAGCGCAACCGCCGCATCGAACTCAAGCTCACCGAGCGCTGAGGACATGCCCGAGGCACTCCAGCTGCGGTCCTATCGCGAGAGCGATGAAGACTCATCTATAGCCCTGTGGCTGGAGACATGGCGACAGGCCTATCCCTCGATCAATTTCGACGCCCGCGTCGACTGGTGGCGCGAGCGATGGCGCACCGAACTGGTACCCGTAGCGCAGATCGTGGTCGCCGAGCAAAACGGTGCGATGGTCGGCTTCGTCACCATCGACGGCACGGGTTATCTCGACCAACTGGTGGTCAGCCCTGCTCAATGGGGATCCGATGTCAGCCGCGCGCTGGTCGATGAAACCAAACGACTATCGCCCACCGGCGTGACGCTGAAGGTCAATGCCGACAATATCCGCGCAATCAAATTCTATATGCGTAACGGCTTCGTCAAAACCGGCGATGAAGTGAACACGTCAGGCCGTGCCGTCGACCTGATGGAATGGAAGCCGTAGCAAGCCTCCCATCGTCGACACTCACACCCCGAACTGCAGCCGCGCCAATCGTGCATAAAGCCCGTTCGCCGCGACCAGTGAGGCGTGCGTGCCCTGCTCGACGATGCGGCCATGATCCATGACGAGGATGCGATCGCAAGACAGCACGGTGGCGAGCCGATGGGCGATCACCAGCGTGGTGCGGTGCTTCATCAGCTCTTCCAGTGCGGTCTGCACCAGCGTCTCGGATTCGGCATCGAGTGCAGACGTTGCTTCATCGAGCAGCAGCAACGGTGCGTCGCGAAGGATGGCGCGTGCGATGGCGATGCGCTGACGCTGGCCGCCCGAGAGCGTGACGCCCCGTTCGCCGAGTTGCGCCTCGAATCCATCAGGCAGGCGGCGGATGAATTCGGTGGCATGCGCCAGTGATGCCGCGTGCTCGACTTCAGCGTCCGTCGCATCGGGACGACCGAAGCGGATGTTCTCGCGGGCGGTTGCTGCAAACACGACGGAGTCTTGCGGCACCAGTGCGATGCGCTTGCGCAATTCGCGCGGATCGGCGTCGCGGATCGGCACGCCATCGACCGAAATGGCGCCGCCCTTGGGATCGTAAAAGCGCAGCAGCAAATGAAACAGCGTGCTCTTGCCAGCGCCGGACGGGCCGACGATGGCGACCTTTTCGCCAGCCTTCACCGACAGCGACACGCCAGCGGCCGACAGGATGTCCGGCCGGGTCGGATAGGCAAAGGAGACATTGTCGAACACGACGTCGCCGCGTGCGGGCTGCGGCAATGCCCGCGGCGATGCCGGGGCCACCACGGCGGACTTCACGTTGAGGATTTCGAACAGTCGTTCCGCCGCGCCCGACGCCGCCGAAATCTCGCCCCAGACTTCGCTGAGCTGGCCGAGGCTGGAGGCCGCGAAGGCCGCATAGAGCACGAACTGGCCGAGCCGGCCCGGTGTCAGTGCGCCCGTCAGCACGTCATGCGAGCCGACCCAGAGAATGCCCACGACGCTGGAGAACACGATGAAGATGATAACCGCAGTCAGCACAGCGCGCGCGCGCGTAGAGCCGCGCGCGGCGTCATAGGCCTGCTCGACCTCCTTGCCGAAGCGCGCATTCGCCAACTGCTCGTTGGTATAGGCCTGCACGGTACGGATCGAACCGACGAGTTCGCCGGCATAGGCCGAGGCTTCCGCCAGCGTATCCTGCGCGTTGCGCGACAGACGCCGCACCCAGCGCCCGAACGCCACCAGCGGGATCACGATCAGCGGGATCGCCGCGAGCACGAAGCCGGAGAGCTTCGGGCTAGAAACGACCATCATGGCTGCCGCGCCGAGAAACAGCACAAGGTTGCGCAACGCGATGGATACGGACGCGCCGACCGCTGACTTGATCTGCGTGGTATCGGCCGTGAGCCGCGACACCAGTTCGCCGGAGCGCGACGTATCGAAGAACGACGGCGACAGCGCGGTGAGATGCTGGAACACGTCGCGGCGCAGATCGGCGACGATGCGCTCGCCGATGGTCATGACGAGGTAGTAACGGGCCGCGCTGGCCAGCGCGAGCACGACCACCACAGCGATCATGACGCTGAAATAGTTGTTGATCATCGCGATGCCTTCGGGGCTGAAGCCGAAGTCAATCATCCGCCGTGCCGCCACAGGCACGACGAGCGTGGTCACAGCCGCAACGGTCAACGACACCAGCGCCAGCAGGGCCCGACCGCGATACCGCGCCACATAGGGCGCCAACGCCAGGAGCGGCCGCAATTTGGCTCGGCTGGGTGGTACCTGGGGCTCCACAACGGTATCCGCCAGCGACGGCTCCGGAAGCACCGGATCGGGCTGCGGAAGCGTCGGCTTGGCCGCGCGGGGGATCTCAAGCCGTTCGACTGCACTCATGATTTATAACCGTTCTTGTCGTTGCCCTGAGATAGGCCGGAGCGGGCCCCGAGGCAAATGACCTAGGTCAATTGCATGGGCAATGATCCACGACGGGAGTCCTTGTCTCCCGCACGTTCCTGCGATATAGAGCGGCCAAATCCGCCATCGAAATCACAGAGATTCAGGCGCCGGCGCGCCGAAGGAACCGTCATGAAAGCCGAAATTCACCCGGATTATCATAACATTACGGTCGTTATGACCGATGGTACGGAGTATCAGACCCGTTCCACCTGGGGCAAGGAAGGCGACAAGCTGAACCTCGACATCGATCCGAGGTCGCACCCAGCCTGGACGGGTGGCACCACCCAGCTTCTCGACCGCGGTGGCCGCGTGTCGCGCTTCCAGAAGAAGTTCTCGGGCTTCCTCAAGAAGGAAGATTGATCTTCGCAAGGAAGATCGGCCTTTCAGGCTTATCCGATTGCCTTTCAAAACGCCTCTGCAGCCAGCAGGGGCGTTTTTCGTTGCTGGCCGACATTGCCACGGCGGTACCTTAAAACCGCCTCCGTTGCCCTCCCTATAAGGTGCGCCACATCATCTTGCGCGGGGGCGCAACGAGACCATGCCGACCAATACCGGGCACCACCGCAAGAAGCCGCGTCAGGCGCGCTCCGTTGCGACCGTGGGCATCCTCCTGGACGCCGCTGCCCTCGTGCTGGTGGACGAAGGCTACGAACGCGCCACCACCAACAGAATCGCCGAACGCGCCGGCGTCAGCATCGGATCGCTCTATCAGTATTTTCCAAACCGGGACGCGCTGTTCGGGGCCCTCCATGGCCGGACGGAAGCCCAAATGTCAGAAAATATCTGGCAGACCATTTCAGGATTCGAAGGGCTGGATCTGCGTGGATTCGTCCGCTCCGGTCTGAACACCGCGATCAGCCAGCATGCCCGCGTGCTGCCGCTGCTGAAGGTCTTGATGGAGACCGCCTCCGGCCGTCCCCCTGTTCAGTGGCCATTCGACCGCTTTCCGCAACGGCAAGGCCTCTTGCGTGGCATGTTTGACAGCCATGCCGACGAGCTACGCCCTGGCTTCAATCGCGAAGCCGGAAGTTTCTTCATTCCGAGAATGGTCGGCTCGGCACTCGATGCGGCGATCGCATTCCGTCCGGATGCCTTCGCCAATGGCGAGCTGGAACAGGAGCTGGATACGATGTTGTCGTACTATCTGATCGGGGAGCGCTAGAAGCGTGAGCTAGCGTGCGCCGTATTGGCCACGCTGTGCAATCGCACGTGCTATCGCACGCCGACGTCGAACGAATAGGCCACACCGACGCCGTAGGTCACCTGATTGGTGGATCCCCGGAATTTCACCAGCGGACTGTCAGCGATGCTACCAAGCAGCTTGTCGTATTCCACATAGCCGCGTACTTCCCATTGCGGATCGAGCTTGTAGCGCAATTGCGCGCCCGCACCGACCGAACTCGAACCGCCCTTGGCGTCGTAAACCGGCAAACCTGACGCAAGCGCCTCGATATTGTTGACGCTGAAGTAAGTCTCCGCATATTTCGCATCCGTCACCCGGTAGCGTGGGCCGGCAGCAAAGGTCATCCGCTCGTTGATCGGCACAATCACGTCAGCCGAGAAATCCGCGACGATGCCTTCGTGGCCACCGAGACCGCGGCGCAGTTCGGAGCGCAGGCGAAGCCAGTCGAAGGCGTAGTATTCGGCGAAACCACCGAGTTCGACCGCGAAATCGACGTCCCTCAGGCCACGCAGCTCGCTGTGATCGGCGGCCTTGCGCGCTGCTTTATAGTTGCCAACGGGACCGGCGCGAAAGCCGCCCACGTCGATCAGGGCGAAGCTTGCATTGTCGCGCATGCTCTTGAAGCGGGCCGGCGTGCCAGCACGGCGAATCGAGATGATCGGCTTTGGCGCAAGTTCAGAACTCCCGGCGCCTTCATAGGATGGCTGCATCTCGCCGCCGATCCCGACGGTCACGGTCCAGCCACCGGAAGCCGAGGGCACGAAGGGCACCGATGGCAGCATCACCACCGGATCAGCCGCAACCGCGACCGCCGGACAAGCCAACACACCAATGAGACCGAACAGACGAGGAGACAAAGACATCAGATTCCTACTTGGATCGGCGCGGAATTTCGGTGTGGCCGCGCTTCAATGCCACATCGTTGCGGTTGCTCCCGTGCGACATGGAGTCACCGCAACAATGCGAAGATAGCCGGCGCCACCTGTCTTCAAAACTCGCATTGCTCTCGGGCCAACGCTCTGGCTTCCTGTCAGGAAACCCTATGGCAGCAGTACTTTGCGGGAGATGAAGCCCTTCGTGCAGTGGCATCGCTCACATTTGCGGGCAGTTTGGCGGTGATATCTGAAAGAATGGACCGCCAGTGTCTGCGGCATCGCGCCGCACCGCTCACAGCATCTCCGGCTGGCTTACGCCTTCACCGGCGCGTCGCTTCTCCGCGGGATGAACCGCTGCGTGATCCAGTTGCGCCCGGGCATCTCGACGAAGCGATAGCTCACTTCCGCCAGCGCCCAGATGATGGCGAAACAGACCAGCGATGCGGCGATATAGACAACCTCAGTCTGGCCTAAATGCCGCCAGGTCCTGATAGCGAAACTGACGAACAGCGGGTGGATCAGATAGATCGAGTACGAGATGATGCCGAGCCGGTAGACCAGCGCGTTGCCGAACAGCAGTTGCGCCATCCGGCCATCACGCGAGAGCACCGCGACCAGCGGGATGTACAGCAGATACATCAATCGATCGCTGGCATCGGCGAGACCGACCGCGATGATGGCCAGCGGCAGCGCGACCACCAAAATGTCCTGCACGCCCGCCGACAGGCGGTCGACCACATCCCCAAAGCGAAAAATCGCGAGGCCCAGCGTGAAGCCTCCCACCGCGCGCAGCAGCGGATAGAGCGAATTGCCGTTGACCACATCGAGCGGTCCGCCCGACCCGCGGCCGCTGATGCTGACGGCATAGATGCCGAGCAACGCCACGATCACGGAGAGACCCGCGATCCACTTGCTGCCGCGCTGAGTGAAGGGCATCAGGATCGGCAGTAGCAAATAGGAGCCCATTTCGGCGCTCGCCGCCCAGGCCACGCCGATGATCGGAAAAATATAGAAACCCCAGCCGGTCATCATCAGCAGGTTGCCGGTCCAGTCCCAAGCCGAATACATCTCCAGCTTCTCGCCGGACAGACCAGCCGCGATCTTGGCGACATAGAACAGGCCAATGATGAAATAGGCCGGGTACAGCCGCGCGACCCGCTTCAGCATGAAATGCGCAAAGGCCTTGCCGGTGAGATGCAGGAACGCGTCGCGATAGGTCAGCGCCATCACATAGCCTGACAGCATGAAGAACAGGTCGACGAGCAAATAGCCGTAGGGAATGCGGAAGAATGAGCCCGTGCCACCGGTTGCGAGCTGCACGTCACCGAAATGATACACGACGATGACAGCGGCTGCGACGCCGCGCACCCCGGTCAATGCCCTGATATCGTCTGCCATCGCAAATGCCCCCGCTGCGCCTAGCTCATGTTTAGCGCATGAGCGGCGAGCGAGGAACAGCGTTCAGGAATGTGAGGGACGCGCGATCAGCGTTCGAACGCAGCCTTCAGGCGATTGAGCTGCGGCACCAGCGGATTGCCGATCGGCGCATGCGTGGTGGTCGCGGCATGGATCGAGATGTCGAGGCGACGAACCTTGGTCTGCAGCACCATCGAACGCGTGATCAGGATCTGCAGCTGCTCGGGCAGCTTGAGCAGCATTTCTTCCGGACTCGGATCGGCGGCGCTGAGCTTGACCTTGGTCTTTTCACGATTGGCCTGGGTCAACGTCATCTCGCCTTCCTTCACCGCACGGTGCAGCAGCAGCCATGAGGCAAGCTGCATGAGGCGGGTGGTGAGGCGCATGCTTTCGGTGGCGTAAGTCAGGCTGACAGAGCGATCCAGTGCCTTGGCCTCGCTACGGCCGACGCCGTCGAGATAGGCCGCGGTCTCTTCGACCAGATCCATCCCCTCGCGAAACAAGGCGCCGAAGGCAGCAGAATTGGTCAGCCGCTCGCTAAACTGAACGAGAGCGGGTTCGCTGTGCAAACGATCCGACATAGTTAACGCCTCACGCAA
Organism: Tardiphaga sp. OK245; assembly: GCF_900108575.1. NCBI lineage: Bacteria > Pseudomonadati > Pseudomonadota > Alphaproteobacteria > Hyphomicrobiales > Nitrobacteraceae > Tardiphaga > Tardiphaga sp. OK245. The sequence continues at coordinate 738,621 of NZ_FNWZ01000001.1, forward strand.
ATGGTTTCGCAGCCAGCTCTGAACGGCGGGCTTATGATGAACAAATCATTACGCGTGCGTGCGTGAGAGTCCAGCGGCGTAAAATTAAAGAAGTATTTATGGTTTCCAACGCGATTTAACGATCGCGGACGCCCCGAAAGAAGACATGAGTACCAAAAAAAGAGCCGCCGTTTCCGGCGGCTTTAAAGTTGATAACAGGGAGGCGTCAAACAGAGTGGACAGGAGCCACTCGGTGTCCAAACAAGGACAATTTAAGTAATATGCGAGAAAGCTTAATTGCGCGTAAATACGCAGGCTTTCTTCACGATCCGTTTGCCATGCGCCGCCTCGCAAACTGTATCGGAATGAGACAATGTCGGGATCGCGATTGAGGAAGCGTCGGCGGTATTACACAGGCCTCTCGTCCGTCATTGCGAGCAGAGCGAAGCAATCCAGTTTTCTTCGCGTATGGCTTCTGGATTGCCGCGTTGCTTCGCTAAGAGGAAAGCTGCAGGACAGCTTTCCTTCACCTCTCAATGACAGAGAGCCGGGAGAGCGCCGTTCAATAGCCCGTCACGATTTGAAAAAGCGATCCGCCGCATCGCGCGTCGCGCGCTTCAAGGTCATGCTCGATTGCAGCCGCGCTATCTCGCCATTGAGCAGCGCGATCCGCTCGGCGAGTTCCTCGACCGATAGCAGCGAGAGGTCCTGCCCGACCTCATGGCTGACCTTCTTCTTCGGTTTGTCGTCGTCGTCGATCGCCATTTGGGGCCCTCCCCGTCTCAAATTCGAATATGCAACGGATGTTGCCAGCGTTGATCCGGCTGTTTAATCAGATGGCCAGCCGACATCCCGTACGCCGCAAGGACAAATCATGGAAAAGCTGCCCACGCAAATGACCGTCGTTGGTATCAGCAAACCGGGCGGCCCCGAGGTGCTGATTCCCGAAACGCGCCCCGTTCCAAAGCCGGGTCCCGGCGAAATCCTGGTGAAGGTCGCAGCCGCCGGTGTGAACCGTCCGGACGTCGCACAGCGCTCCGGCGCCTATCCGCCGCCGCCTGGCGCCAGCGATCTGCCCGGCCTCGAAATCTCCGGTGAAGTCGTCGCCCTCGGCGAAGGCGCCACCAAACACAAGCTCGGTGACAAGGTGATGTCGCTGGTCGCCGGCGGCGGCTACGCGCAATATTGCATCGCGCAGGATGCGCAGGCGATGACGGTCCCCGAAGGCTTCTCGATGACCGAGGCCGGCGCCACCGCTGAAACCCTGATGACCGTCTGGCACAACGTGTTCGAACGTGGCGGCTTGCAGCCCGGCGAAACCGTGCTGATCCATGGCGGCTCCTCGGGCATCGGCACCATGGCGATCCAGCTCGCCAAGGCGCTAGGTTCCAAGGTGATCGTCACCGTCGGCTCCCAAGACAAGGTCGATGCCTGCCTCAAGCTCGGCGCCGATCACGCCATCAACTACAAGACCGAGGACTTCGTCGAACGCGTCAAGGAAATCACCAAGACCGGCGTCGAGCTGATCCTCGACATGGTGGGCGCGGATTATGTGGAGAAAAACTTCGATGCCGCCGCAGTCGATGGCCGCATCGTGCAGATTGCGGTGCTGAACGGCCCGAAGGCCACCATCAACGCCGCCAAGATCATGGTGAAGCGGCTGCACTATACCGGCTCGACTCTGCGCCCCCGCACCAATGCCGACAAGGCCGCCATGGTCAGGGCAATCGAGGCCAATGTCCTGCCGCTGCTCAAGTCTGGCAAGGTTAAGCCCCTGATGGACAGCACTTTCCCGCTGGAAAAGGCTGCGGACGCGCACAAACGCATGGAAACCAGCGCACATATTGGCAAAATTGTGTTGGTCGTTTAGGGCTGGAGAACAGCCGGAAACCCTTTGATTTATCTCGCTTTCATGTCATTTATCGCGCGTCGGGAAATGGCCCTGCTTCTGCGTGACGCAGGGTCGATGTTTTGTTGATCGCGGAGAATGACATTGCGTTTGATCAGGTGGCTCGCGCCGCTCGCGCTCGGCCTGATGATTGTTGTTGCCGCAGCACCGGCACAGGCTGTTGACGCTGTCAGCGTCCGCGGTGACGCGCCTGCGATCGATCTCACCGGCATCCTCGAATATCAGCATAGCGACACCGACCGCATCCAGGTCTCCACCGCACCCGGCACCGACGGCATCGTTCGCCGCATCGAGGTGCGTGGCCGCGAAGCCGGTCAGAACTGGGTGGTGTTCGCGCTCGCCAACAACACCGACGATCAGCTCGATCGTCTGATCGTCGCGCCGCATTATCGCATCGTGTCGTCCGGCCTCTTGTGGCCCGATCTTGGCCTCTCGCGCATTGCGACGATCACGCCGTCGACCGGCGACCGTCCGGAACGTCAGGATAGCGCCACCGCAGATATCTTCCGCGTCACCCTCGATCCCGGTGCCGTCATCACCTTCGTCGCCGAACTGCGCACCAACAAGCTGCCGCAGCTCTATCTGTGGGAGCCGGAAGCCTACAAGGACAAGGTCAACTCCTTCACACTGTACCAAGGCATCGTCATCGGCATCTCGGGCCTCTTGGCGCTGGTGCTGACGATCCTGTTCGTCGTGAAGGGCAGCATCATGTTCCCGGCCGCCGCGGCGCTGGCCTGGGCCGTGCTGGTCTATATCGGCGTCGACTTCGGCTTCTGGGGCAAGGTGCTCGACATGTCCCAGGGCGCCGAGCGCGTCTGGCGCGCCTCGGGGGAAGCGATACTGGCGGCGACGCTGCTGGTGTTTCTCTTCGCCTATCTCAATCTCAGTCGATGGCACGTGCGCTACTCGCACATCACGCTCGGCTGGCTGGCCTTCCTCGGTTCTCTTGTCGGTCTCGCGCTGTTCGATCCTGCCGTCGCCTCGGGCATCGCGCGCATCTCGCTGGTGCTGATCGCCTTCGCCGGCTTCGCGCTGATCGTCTATCTCTCCACCCATGGCTTCGACCGCGCGGTGTTACTGATCCCGACCTGGTTCCTGCTCGTGGTCTGGGTTGTTGCCGCGGGCATGACCGTCGCCGGCAGCGTCACCAATGACATCGTCGGCCCGGCGCTGCTCGGCGGGCTCGTGCTGATCGTGATGCTGATCGGCTTCACCGTCATGCAGCACGCCTTCGCGGGCGGCGGCGCCACCAATGGCATCGTGTCGGACGTCGAGCGCCGCGCGCTGGCGCTGACCGGCTCCGGCGACCTGATCTGGGACTGGGACGTCTCCGCCGACAAAGTGTTCACCTCGCCCGAGACCGAAGCACTGCTCGGCCTCAAACGCGGCACGCTGGAAGGCCCCGCGGCAAGCTGGCTCGAAGTGCTCCACCCGCTCGATCAGGATCGCTTCCGGGCGGCGCTGGACAGCGTGCTCGACCAGCGTCGTGGCCGCCTCGTGCAGGACTTTCGCCTGCGCACCCCCGACGGTCACTTCATGTGGTTTGCGCTGAAGGCGCGTCCGGTGGTCGGCTCCGACGGCGAAGTGTCACGCGTGGTCGGCACCCTCACCGACGTCACCGAGATGAAGAATGCCGAAGAACGCATGCTGCACGACTCGGTGCACGACAATCTCACCGGTCTGCCGAACCGCAAGCTGTTCATTGACCGCCTCAACGCCGTCGCGAATTTCTCCAAGACTGTGCCGACCATGCGGCCAACCATCATGGTGATCGATCTCGATCGCTTCAAACAGGTCAACGATTCCGTTGGCATCGCCGTCGGCGACTCGATCCTTCTGACGCTGGCCCGCCGCCTCACCCGCATCCTCAAGCCGCAGGACACCCTGGCCCGCCTCGCCGGCGATCAGTTCGGCCTGATCCTGATGTCCGAACAAGACGCGGCCAAGATCACCGCCTTCGCCGAAACCATCCGCAAGACCATCCGTGCCCCGATTGCCTTCAACGACCGCGAAATTTTCCTGACGGCATCGATAGGCTTGGCGCTTTCTGATCCAGCTGTGCCGCTGACCGACGAGCTCATCAAGGACGCCGAGCTCGCGATGTATCATTCGAAGCGGATCGGTGGCGACCGTATCGACGTCTACAAACCGGCAATGCGCGCCCGCAAAACGGATCGCCTGACGCTCGAATCCGAACTGCGCCGCGCCATCGAGCGCCAGGAAATCACCATCCTGTATCAGCCCATCGTACGGCTGGAAGATCGCTCCATCGCCGGTTTCGAGGCGCTGGCGCGTTGGGACCATCCCAAGCTCGGCCGCATGTCGCCGTCGGAATTCATCGCGATCGCGGAAGAGATCGGCCTGATCATCGATCTCGGCATGTTCGTGATGGACCAGACGGCACGCCAGCTCGCGATCTGGCAGCGCGCGATGCGCTCACGCGAACCGATCTTCGCCAGCGTCAACGTGTCCTCGCGGCAGCTGCTGCGCCACGACCTCCTGCATGACATCCGCACCGTGCTGTCACGCTCGTCAGTCGCGCGTGGCACGTTGAAGCTCGAACTCACGGAATCGCTGGTGATGGAAAATCCGGAACATGCAGCGCAGATGCTGCACCGGATCCGCGAACTCGGTACGGGCCTTTCGCTCGACGATTTCGGCACTGGCCACTCGTCGCTATCCTATCTGCAGCGCTTCCCGTTCGACACGCTGAAGATCGACCAGTCCTTCGTTCGCACCACCTCGCGCGGCACCCGCCCGGTGATCCTCAAATCCATCATCGCGATGGCCCACGATCTCGGCATGGACGTCGTCGCTGAAGGCGTCGAGACAGATTCGGATGCGGTGGAGATGTATCAGCTCGGCTGCGAATACGCCCAGGGCTTTGCCTTTGGCGAGCCGATGGATGCGGATGCGGCGATGCGCATGCTAACGGAAGAGCGATTGGAAGCGGCGAGCTGATTCGAGCCGGATACCACTCGTAAACCATACCTGCGCACCTGCGACCTCTTGCCCTCTGCAAGGAGAGATTGCGCGATTCACATTTAGCAATTCGGCAAGATTCACTTGGTAGGCAAGCTCCATATTCATTTGTGGTTGCATCGCTCATCGTGACGTCAATTTCCACCCATGAACTGCCATTTCTGGCGGACGCCGCGGCTGCGGCCCCACGTCCTCACGACCGGTTTCGGCCGTTTTTTGTTGTGGCGGGCGCGATGGCGATCGGCGCGGTCTATGCCGGATGGGCTGGCGAGGATGCCAATTGGGATTGGCAGAATTATCACGAATACAACGTCTGGGCATTGCTCAATGGCCGTTACGATCACGATGTAATCCCACCGGGCTTCCAGACCCACTTCAACCCTATCATCTACTTCCCCTGGTACTATCTCCGTCACGCGCTGCCGCCGGCTATTGCCGGGATGACCATGGGCGCGGTGCATGGGCTCAACCTCGCGCTGGTCTATTGGCTGTCACGGATCGTGCTCGGGCACGCAGCCAACGCGATGACTATTGTCGCTGCGTTGCTGCTGGCTGCGCTGGGGCCGATGACGCTGTCGGAAGTCGGCACCAGTTTTTCCGACATTCTCACTGCGATCCCAATTATCGCCGGGCTGGCGCTGATGCTGGCGGCCGATGAGCCGCGACCAATACGTTACATCGTCGCCGGAATTTTGGTCGGCCTCGCGCTCGGCTTCAAACTCACCAACATCGTCTTCGCAATTGGCCTGGCGGGCGCCGCACTTGCCGCGACACGCCCTCTGGTGGCCGTGACCTGCCTCGCCATCGGCGGCGCGATCGGCACGATCATGACGGGCGGCGTCTGGAGCCTGATGCTGTGGCGTGAATTCGGCAATCCGTTCTTTCCGCTGTTAAATAGTCTGTTTCCCTCGCCGGAAATGCGAGAAATTACGCTGCTCGATCGGCAGTTCATTCCGAAGGGAATTCTGGATGGCCTAGCCTATCCATTTCATTGGCTCGTCGGAAATTTCCGCAGCTCGGAGCTACCGTTTCGCGACGCACGCTTTGCGATGCTATGCGTGTTGCTTCCGATCGCCTTCATTGCTCAAATGAAGCATGCGCGCGCTATTTTTTCGAGGCGCGACTTGCAGCTCCTGATCTTCTTTGTCACGTCTTATGCGGTCTGGCTGATTTTGTTCTCGATCCAGCGCTATGCCGTCGCGCTGGAATTGCTGACCGGGCCACTAATCGTGTTGTTGCTGGTACGCATCGTCAAGGCATTTCGCTCGACCATCCCCACGCATCCTGTCAGCCAATACGCAAGCCGCTCGATCTTCATCATTGCAGCGATCACCGCTGCGTGGTCGCAGCCAACCGACTGGTGGCGACGACCATGGTCAAATCCATACGCGCCAATGATTTCATCGCGGCTTTCACAGCCCGCGACCTATCTGTTACTCGACAAGCCGCTGGCTTTCGTCGCACCACTCCTGCCTGCTGGATCCCGCTTCTACACGATTGCCGATCTCGCTTTGCCGATCCTGCCTGCCGGCAAATACGATAATCGTATCCGAGCGGGTTTGAAGGAGCCGTTGCCCGGCGGCGTGTGGGAGATGCACATCAAAGGTCGGCCGTTCCGTGCAGAAGCACTGGCTGCCTATGACCTGATGATCGATGCGTCGCAGCCCTGTGTGGAGATCGAAGGTGCCCAACTGGGCTCCACCAACGTGGCGTGTCCGTTGCGCTCCACCGGCTCCTGACGTCAGGCGTGCCCGGCCTCCGCCGACAACATCCCCGGGGCGATCCCGATCTTCTGCAGCGCGCGAAGATACTTCTCCTCAACATCACCGCCGAAGATGAGATCCTCATCAGCTGCGCAATGCAGCCAGCCGTTGCCCTGGATTTCGTCTTCCAGCTGGCCCGGCGCCCAGCCGGCATAGCCCAGCGCGAGAATCGCGTGCTTGGGTCCACCGCCATTGGCGATGGCGCGCAGGATATCCACAGTCGCAGTGAGGCAGACGCCGTCGTCGATCGGCAGCGTCGCATCCTTGATGAAGAAATCGCTGGAATGGAGCACGAAACCTCGGCCGGTCTCGACCGGCCCCCCCTTCAGCACTTTCATGCTTTCGGCGCTTTCCGGGAGCTTGATGCTGTCGGACTTTTCGATGATGTCGAGTTGAACCAGCAATTCGGGAAAATCGATGCTCCCTGCAGGCCGATTGACGATGATGCCCATGGCACCTTCCGACGAATGCGCACAGACGTAAATCACCGAACGGGCGAAGCGCTCGTCTTCCATCACAGGCATGGCGATCAGCAACTGCCCGTCGAGGTAGTTGCCAGTGTCGCCGGCGCTGGATTTCGCGCGGCTTTTCCGGGGGCGCCTGCGAGTGGGTTCCATCAGCAAACCGCTCTCATTTCGTTGCCTATCCTGATATTGGGTCTGGGTTCTGTCAATCAGCCTTCCGCAACGCATACGAAAACCGGATCACAAGCAGTTCAATAGCTTAAGACAGGTTTGGCTTTATGACAGGCCCACCCTGTAAGGACGCCCGATGACCGCATCTGTTCCGCACCACATTGTCGCTGTCTGCGCCGCGGGCCTGCTCCTCACCTGCAGCGCACAGGCGGAGGACACCTCACCTTGGCAGATAGACAGTCATTCGCAGATCAGGCTTGTGGCAGGCTCGCGTAGCGGGCCGGTAATGCTGGGAGGCATCGCGATCCAGCTGCAGCCCGGCTGGCACACCTATTGGCGGAATCCCGGTGATTCCGGGGTACCGCCCCGCTTCGATTTCTCCAAATCGGAGAACCTGGATACCGTCACCATCCTGTGGCCGGCGCCGAAAAAATTCGAAGATGGCGCCGGCGGCCTGTCGCTGGGCTATGTGAAACAGGTGGTGCTGCCCATGCGGGTGATCGCCAAGGACCCCGGCAAGCCGGTGATTCTCCGTGCGGCGATCAATTACGCGGTCTGCGACAAGCTCTGCATCCCGGTCGATGCCAATACCGAGCTCGCTTTTACCAGCGTGGCCAGCACAGAAGACGGCGCCCTGACTGCGGCGCTCGATACCGTGCCTAAGCCGGCAACCATGGGCGACGCCAGTCCACTGACGGTGCGCGACCTCAAGCGCGAGGGCAAGAATGTGTTCGTTGACGTCGTGGCGCCCGAAGGCAGCGAACCCAACCTGTTCGTCGAGGGCCCGACGCCGGAATGGGCGCTGCCGATTCCCAAACTCGAGGCCAAGAGCCCGCCCGGCGTGAAGCGGTTCAGCTTTGAACTCGATGGCGTGCCACCAGGCGCCACGACCGATGGCGCCGCGTTGAAACTGACGCTGGTCGGCAGCGACCGCGCCTATGAATTCAACGTCAACCTGCCCTGATACCGCTGGCGCGTGACCTGTTGCGCGCAACCTGTACATCTCCGTCCAACCGGATGTTAACGACTGCTTGCTACGCCAGACCGCTGCCGCACGCCTGCGGCTGAGGACCTTGTCGTGGCCGTGATGGACGCAAACTCCGCACCCGCAAGCGAGCCCGCCGGCCTCAAGGCCAGGCTACGCGCGCTGTTCACCGGTACAGGCGAAGCCTCGCTGACGCGCCGCCTCGCCGGCACTATCTTCCTCATCCGCGTGATCTCGGCCGGCCTCGCTTATTTCTCGCAGATCCTGCTGGCGCGCTGGATGGGCACGTCGGATTACGGCATCTATGTCTATGTCTGGACATGGGTACTGCTGCTCGGCTCGATGATGGATTTCGGCATCGCCGCTTCAGCCCAGAAGATCATCCCGGAGTATCGCGCCAGCGGCGACCACGCACGGCTGCGCGGCTTTCTCTCTGGCAGCCGCTGGATGACCGGTATCGTCTCGGTGATAATCTCGCTGCTGCTCGCTGGCCTCGTCAAGCTCATCTCGCCGTGGATCGACGCCAACACGGTGGTGCCGCTCTATCTCGGCTGCCTGACACTGCCGGCCTTCGTCGTCGCCAACACACAGGATGGCATCGCGCGCTCCCATGACTGGATGCGCCTCGGCCTGATGCCGCAATTCATCATCCGCCAGGCGCTCATCATCGGCTTCACCGCCGGCGCCTTCGCACTGGGCTTTAAGCTTGGTGCGACCATCGCAATGCTGGCCAGCGTCGCAGCCGTCTGGGTTGCGATGATCGGCCAGATGATTGTGCTCAATCGCCGGCTCGCGGCGCATATCGAACCCGGCCCGAAAGCCTATGACTATCGCGCCTGGCTCGCAGTGTCGTTGCCGATCCTGCTGGTGGAAAGCTTCTATCTGCTGTTGTCCTACACCGACGTGCTGGTACTGCAGCAGTTCGTCTCATCCGACGAAGTCGGTGTGTATTTCGCCGTGGTGAAGACCCTGGCGCTGGTGTCGTTCATTCATTACGCGATGTCGGCGACAACGGCGCATCGCTTCACCGAATATCACGCGGCTGGCGACAAGGATCGACTTGCCGCTTACGTCACCCACGCGATCAAGTGGACATTCTGGCCGTCGCTCGCGGCGACGCTGATCCTGCTCGCTTTGGGCAAGCCGCTGCTATGGCTGTTCGGTCCGCAATTCACCAGCGGTTACGACATCATGTTCATCGCGGCCATCGGCCTCGTGGTGCGCGCCGCAATCGGTCCCGTCGAGCGGCTGCTCAACATGCTCGGTCACCAACATATTTGCGCCGTGGCCTACGCGTCGGCTTTCGTGATGAACCTGGTACTGTGTCTCGTGCTGGTGCCGAAATTCGGCGGCCATGGCGCCGCCGCGGCAACGTCGATCGCGCTTACATTCGAGACGATCCTGCTGTTCTGGATCGTGCGACAGCGGCTTGGACTGCACGTGCTCGCCTTCGGAAAGCAAGGCGCCTAGCAACCTCCCCCTGCAAAGCAGGAGGAGGTCAGGAAGCAAACTTATTCCGCCGTCCAACCGCCATCGATCGACAGATTGGTGCCGGTGATCTGCGCCGCATCGTCGCCGCACAGGAACAGCGCCAGGGCCGCGACCTGTTCGGAGGTCACGAATTCCTTGGTCGGCTGCGCTTCGAGCAGGACGTCGTTGATGACCTGTTCTTTGGTCAGTCCGCGCGCCTTCATGGTGTCGGGGATCTGTTTCTCCACCAGCGGCGTCCAGACATAGCCCGGCGAGATACAGTTGCAGGTGATCTTGTGGGTCGCGACTTCCAGCGCCACGGTCTTGGTCAGACCGGCGATGCCGTGCTTGGCAGAGACATAAGCCGACTTGAATGGCGAGGCGACCAGCGAATGCGCTGAGGCGGTGTTGATGATGCGACCCCAGCCGCGCTTCTTCATGCCGGGCACGGCGGCGCGGATGCCATGGAAGGCCGAGGAGAGATTGATGGCGATGATCGCATCCCACTTCTCGATCGGGAATTCCTCGATCGGAGACACAAACTGGATACCCGCATTGTTGACGAGAATATCGACCGATCCATAGGTCTTCTCGCCGAGCGCGACCATTTCGGCAATTTCGGCCGGCTTGGTCATGTCCGCTGGCGAATGGATCGCCTTGACCTTGAAATCGCTCTCGATCGCCGCGCGTTCCTTCTCGATGTCAGCAGGCGCGCCCATGCCGTTGATGACGATATTGGCGCCAGCGCTTGCGAAAGCGCGCGCATAAGCGAGGCCGATGCCGCTGGTCGAACCGGTGACGACGGCGGTCTTGCCTGTGAGATTAGCCATTACTTGCTCCTGTTGGACGTCAAATGCTGCGGGAGGTCATTGTAATCGTCGGCGGTGAGCGCATGGGTCACCATCGATTCGTCGGATTGCGGTCGCTCGAACCAGTCCTTGTGGCGCATCGAGAGGAACACATCGCGCTCGCCGGCGCCCCAGTGTTCGACCATGCCGATGCGCGAGAAATTGTAGTCCTTCGACGACGACTCGTAATTCTTGCTCGTATAGATCAGATGCACCACCGTGACGGTATTTTCCTTCGCGGCTTCCGACAACAGCGCCACTCCAGGATCCTGCTTCAGTTCTGCCGGCAATTTACCAATCAGATCACGCAGCGCCTTGCGGATGTTGTGGATCTTCTTGTTCTTGTCGGTATTCATGCGGGTGCGGCTGGAATAGCGAATGTCCTTTTCGCGTTCCTGCGCTTCCAGGATCGACTGCGGCAATGGCCCGCGCGCGCTGAACAGATCGACCTGAAAGATCAGCAGATCGCTGGTGACGTCATCCAGTACGAAATCCAGCGGTGTGTTTGAGGCGATGCCGCCATCCCAGAAATGCTCGCCATCGATGACGATCGAGGGAAACCCCGGCGGCAACGCACCGGAGGCCATGATGTGCTCGGGCTCGATCCTTTTGCGATCTTTCTTGAAGAGCGTGTTGTCGAAATAAGTGAAGTTGCCGGTGGTCACGCTCACGGCGCCAACGCTTAGCCGGGTCTTGCAATCGTTGAGACGATCAAAGTCGACCAGCCGTTCCAGCGTCGCCTTCAGCGGCGCGGTGTCGTAAAAGCTCTGCGACTGCGGACTGCCGGGCGGCCACAGTGGTGCTGGCGGAATCCGCGGCACGAAAAAGCCTGGCACGCCGAATGTAGCAATGACAGCGGCGCCTGCCTCGTAGAAATAAGAGCGCGCGCGATCATCCGTCAGCATCGGGCTCCAGGGGACCGGCGATGCCGCCATCTCCCAGAATTCCTTGAGCTTGCCGATCCGCTTGTCGCGCTCGTTGCCCGCGATGATCGCCGCATTGATGGCACCGATGGAGATGCCAGCCACCCATTCCGGCTCGAAATCATGATGACACAGCGCCTCATAGGCGCCGGCCTGATAGGAGCCAAGCGCGCCGCCCCCTTGCAGCACCAGGACGCGCTTGGCTTCGGCGGGTTTGCTGGCAGCGCTGGATTGAGGCTGATCGGACATATCCATGAGACCACTCGATCCTGTCGGCGACGGGAACCATACCGTGGCGCCCCCTTGCGGCGACGTCAATCAGGGATGGTGCAGAGCACCATCACGCTTCGGCTATCTGGGAAGGCTTATTTGGAATCCGTCGACGCCAGGATCATGGTCCAGAACACCTTGTATTTGGTGTTGGGAGCATAGATCGCCGCAATGCCCAGTTTTGTGACACCGGACTTCAGCATATTAGCCCGATGCGGTGGCGAGTCCCGCCAGCCCGAGAAGGCTTCCGCCATGGTATGGTAGCCCGCCGAGACGTTCTCGACGGCCAAGCTCGCCGGATAACCGCCGGCATTCAGACGCTTGGCCAGCGGTGCCTTCACATCGTGATCGAGCTTGTTTCGTTTGGCCATGGCGGTGGACTGGTCTTCAGCCAACGCCATTAATGCGGGATCGACCACAACCGGGCCGAGGCCATTGTTCTGCCGGTACAGCGAGATCATCGAGGCCGCAGCCACAGGATCGAGCTTGGCGCCACCATTGGCCATGCTGAGATACATGGTGGGCTGGTCCGGCACGGTATCGACGGTCCCCGCGCACCCTGCCAGCAACAGAAATCCCAGACTGGCCAGAGCCACCCGCTTCATCGGCAATCCCCCAAATCAAGGGGCCGTTGTTGCACACCAACCGTGGCTGAAAGGTGAACGCAGGGGATTTTTAGAAAGCGCCAGTCACTCCTGCCCGGCAAAGATCCGGTAGCGCCGCGGCTGCAGGCTGATCGCATCGCCCGTGGTGAGCGGACGGTCGCGCGGGGCATCGATCTCCACCAGCGTATCATCGCCGGACAACGCGATGTCGGCGCGCTGGATCGGGCCGAAGGTGCGGACGCGGCGCACGGTGCCTTCGAGGGCTCCCTCGCCGAGCGGACCGATCTGCATGTCGTGACGACGAACAAACAATTTCGACGGCCCGCTTGCACTGCCCGCATCGATGTTGAGCGGGCGATGGCCGAGCTTCACCTGGCCGTCGCTTACATCGACCGGGAGCACGATCGATTCACCTATGAATGAGTGCACGAAAGCCGTCGCCGGGTTATCGTAAACGTCGCCAGGCGTGCCGATCTGTTCGATCTTGCCCTTGTCCATCACCACGACGCGGTTGGCGACTTCGAGCGCCTCCTCCTGATCATGCGTGACGAAGATCGAGGTAACATGGATTTCCTCGTGCAACGTGCGCAGCCATTGGCGTAGTTCCTTGCGGACCTTGGCATCGAGCGCGCCGAACGGCTCATCGAGCAGCAGAATGCGCGGCTCGATGGCGAGCGCACGCGCCAGCGCAATGCGCTGCCGCTGGCCGCCCGAGAGCTGGCTGGGATAGCGATTGGCGAGCCAGTCGAGCTGCACGAGATCGAGCAACTCCTTCACCCGCGCGCGGATCTGCGCTTCGCTCTTGCGCACGGCGCGCGGCTGCACGCGCAGGCCGAAGGCCACATTCTCGAACACGCTCATATGACGGAACAACGCATAGTGCTGAAACACGAAACCGACGTGGCGCTCGCCGGCGCCGCGCGCCAATGCGTTTTCGCCATCGAACGAGACTTCACCGGAATCCGGCCAATCGAGCCCTGCGATAATTCGCAGCAATGACGTCTTGCCGGAACCGGACGGTCCGAGCAGCGCGAGCAACTCACCATCAGCAACCCTGAGGTCGACATTATCCAGCGCCTTGAAGGCACCGTACTGCTTTACGATATTCCGAACTTCAATCGTCACGGGGCAGCTGTCCTTCTTCAATCTGGCCTTCGAGGATGGTCTTTGCGATCAGCGTCAAGAGCGCCAGCAGAGCCAGCAATGACGCGATCGCGAACGACGCCACCAGTTGATATTCATTATACAGGATTTCCACCAGCAGCGGCATGGTGTTGGTCTCGCCGCGAATGTGGCCCGACACCACCGAAACCGCGCCAAACTCACCCATCGCCCGCGCATTGCACAACAGTACGCCGTAGAGCAGGCCCCATTTGATGTTGGGGAGCGTCACCACAACGAAGGTACGCCAGCCACTCGCCCCGAGCGATATCGCAGCCTCTTCCTCCTGCGACCCCTGTTCCTGCATCAGCGGAATCAATTCCCGGGCGACGAACGGGAAGGTGACGAAGGTGGTCGCCAACACGATCGCCGGCACGGCAAACAGAATGTTGATGCCATGCGCCATCAGCCATGGCCCAAAGAAACCCTGCGCACCAAACAGCAGCACGAATACCAGACCGGAGATAACGGGGCTGACCGAGAACGGCAGATCGATCAGGGTGACCAGCAAGGTCTTGCCCCTGAATTCGAATTTGGCCACCGCCCAAGCGGCGGCAACGCCGAATACCAGATTGAGGCTGACCGAGATCACTGCAGTGATCAGCGTCAGCCAGATGGCCGAGAGCGCCTCGGAATCTGCCAAGGCCGACAGATAGAACCCAACGCCCTTGGACAATGCCTCCGAGAACACCAAAATCAGCGGCAGGACCACGAACACTGTCAGGAACATCACTGCGACACCGATAATGATGCCGCGCACGAGCCATGGCTCGGTATGCAGGTCCTGTCGTGCCACGGACTGGGCGCGCTCCACGGTGACTGGCGAATTGATAATTGTAATGGTCATGTCAGGTCAACTCACGGCCAGCGCGCGTGTCTGCGCCCAGCGCTGCAGCCGATTGAGCACGAAGATGATCAGGAATGAGAAGACCAGCATGACCACCGCGATCGCTGTCGCATCGGCGTAGCGGAATTCCGACAGCCGGATGACGATCAAGAGCGGCGCAATCTCCGACACATTTGGAAGGTTGCCGGCGATGAAGATCACGGAGCCATATTCGCCAACGGCGCGGGCGAACGCCAGCGCGAAGCCGGTGAGAATGGCCGGCGTGAGGCTGGGAATGATGACGCGGGTGATGGTTTGCCAGCGGGAGGCACCGAGACAGGCCGCGGCCTCTTCGATCTCGACATCGAGGTCGATCAGCACCGGCTGCACCGTCCGCACCACGAACGGAATGCCAATGAAGACCATCGCCAGGAAAATTCCGAGCGGCGTAAACGCCACCTTGATGCCGAGCGACGCCAGCGGCGCGCCGAGCCATCCGTTCTGCGCAAACAACGTCGTCAGCGCGATGCCTGCCACTGCAGTGGGCAGGGCGAACGGGATATCGACAATGGCATCAAACAGCCGGCGACCGGGAAACCGGTAACGCACCAGGGCCCAGACGATAATCAGGCCAGCGACCAGATTGACCAGCGCAGCAGCGAAGGCCAATCCGAACGAAATCCTGAGCGCGTGTAGGGTGCGGTTGCTGGTGACGGTATCGATGAACTGCGAGAGACTGAGATCGGCTGTCTTGACGAACAACCCCGCCAGCGGGATCAAAATCAAAAGCGACAGCCATGTCAGGGTCAGGCCCATGCTCAGGCCGAACCCCGGCAACGAACTTCGTTTAGGTGCCGCGCTCACAATGTCCCCTTGCTTTGGTAAAAGCCCCAGACCGGCATACCGGTCTGGATGTTTCGCTGCGAACGATCAGTTCTTGTAGATCTTGTCGAACACGCCGCCGTCGGTAAAGTGCTCGCTCTGCGCCTTGGTCCAACCTCCGAACACGTCGTCGATCGTAAACAGATCAACCTTGGCGAAGGAAGCCTCGTACTTTTTGGCAGTATCGGCATCACGCGGACGATAGAAATTGCGCGCGGCGATCTCCTGACCTTCCTTGGTGTACCAGTATTTCAGATAGGCCTCGGCAGCGGCTTTAGTACCCTTTTTATCAGTGACGGTATCAACGACGGCGACCGGCGGCTCCGCAAGAATTGAAAGCGACGGCGCGACGATCTCGAACTTGTCCTTGCCGAATTCCTGGATTGCCAGATACGCCTCGTTTTCCCAGGCCAGCAAGACATCGCCGACACCGCGCTGGACGAAAGTGATGGTCGAGCCACGCGCGCCGGTATCGAGAACCGGAACGTTCTTGAAGATGTTACCGACGAATTCCTTTGCCTTGTCCTGCGATCCATATTTCTTCAGAGCATAGCCCCAGGCACCGAGATAGTTCCAGCGCGCACCGCCAGAGGTCTTCGGATTCGGCGTGATGACGCTGACGCCGCTCTTGATCAGATCGTCCCAGTCCTTGATGGCCTTGGGGTTACCCTTGCGCACGAGGAACACGATGGTCGACGTATAGGGCGATGAATTTTGCGCCAGGCGCTTCTGCCAGTCCTTCGCCAGCAGGCCCTTATTGGCGATTGCGTCGATGTCGTAGGCGAGCGCGAGGGTGACCACATCGGCTTGCAGACCATCGATCACAGAGCGCGCCTGCGCCCCCGAGCCGCCATGCGACTGCTTGATCTCGACGCTCTTGCCGGTTTCCTTCTGATACGCAGCAGCGAACGATTTGTTGAAATCGACATACAGCTCGCGCGTCGGGTCATACGACACGTTGAGCAGCGAAATGTCTGCCGCGTGCGCCGATGTTGCAATTAAGAGACCCGCAATGACGGGAAGAATACGACGGACCATTTTGATCTCCATCCAACCTCACAACACGATCGTCATGAGGTGGGGGGCAAAATCTTGAAGAAGCACCGCTAAGTCAACGAAACCAGATTCCAATGTTGGCGGCATGACGGCAGCAATGTGCTATGAATATGCCTTCGTATGGAGACCGTATCGCGCGCTGGTCATTTGTCATCAACCAACGCTGCGAAAGCTGTCGACATGCGGCGAATTAGCGCGCGTTCTCCGCATGACGCAACTGCATGCGCTGATGCAGCGCCGTGATGCGACCATCGCCGGTCGGCTGATAGAACACCGTGTAGCGTTTCACCGTAGCCGCGAACGCTTCCGCATCGGCATCCTTCTTCACTTCGAATGAATCAAAACCGGCGCGCAGCATGATGACGAACTGATCGCGTAACACCTGGCCGGTTGCCCGTAATTCGCCCCTGTATTTGTAGCGTTCACGCAGCAGGCGCGCCTGGCTGTAGGCTCGGCCGTCGCGGAACGACGGGAAGACCAGCGCGACCACCGCGAGCCTGTCGAGATAAGGCACCAGCTCTTCCGGATCGCGGTTATTCGGCCAGATCACACCGGTCGGGCTGCTGCGCTTCAGCAGCGCCTCCGGATCGGCGAGAAAACGCGCAGCCGGAACCAACGCCGCTCCGTCGACCGGAATCTCCGCATCGTCTGCCACGTGAATATAGCCGTCGGCAACGATCTTGCCTTGCTTAACGAGTGGCATAAACGCGCTCCTTGAACGGCTCGACGCCGAGGCGTTCGACAGTCTGGACAAACAATTCGTCCGGCCGGGCACGCAGTGCCAAATAGGCTTCGACGATATCCTCGATGACGTCGGCTACCTCGGCAAAAGGCACCGCCGGTCCGATCAGGGTGCCGACCACGGCATGCTCGTCGGCACGGCCACCGATTGTGATCTGGAAGAATTCCTCGCCGTTCTTCTCGACGCCGAGAATACCGATATGGCCGACATGGTGATGGCCGCAGGCATTGATGCAGCCGGAGATGTTGATATGCAGCCGACCGATCAGCTCCGCGAGATCGTTATTGGCGAAACGCCGCGTTAGTTCCTGCGCGATCGGGATCGAACGCGTATTAGCCAGCGAGCAGTAGTCCAGGCCAGGGCATGCGATGATGTCGGTGACCAGATTGACGTTCGGCGTGGCGAGGCCGAGCTTGTCGAGCTGCCGCCACAGTGCGGGCAGATCACGCCTGGCCACGCTCGGCAGCGCTAGATTTTGCTCATGGCCCACGCGGATTTCGCCGAACGAGTATTTGTCGGCAAGATCGGCAACCGCATCCATCTGGTCGGCCGTGGCATCGCCGGGCGGGCCGCCCACCGGCTTCAACGACAATGTCACGATGGCGTAGCCGGTCCGCTGATGCGGCGCGACCGAGTTCTTGAGCCAGCGCGCAAAACGCGGATCGGCCGACGCGGCCGCCAACTCGTCCGGCGTGTCGGAGAGCTTTTGATAGTGCGGATAGCTGAAGCGCGAGCGGATATCCTCGACAACCTCGTTGTCCAGCGTCAGCGCACTCTCGCGCGTCGCCAGCCACTCATCCTCAACTTCGGCGGCGAATTTCTCGATGCCCAGCTCATGAACCAGAATCTTGATGCGCGCCTTGTAGATATTGTCGCGGCGGCCATACTGGTTGTAGACGCGCAGGATGGACTCGACGTAGCTCAGAATGTCGCGGCCGTGCACGAACGGCTTGATCACCTTGCCGATGAATGGCGTGCGACCGAGGCCACCGCCGACCAGCACTTCGAAGCCAGTTTCGCCGGCCTCGTTCTTGTGAATTCGCAGACCGATGTCATGCACCTTGATCGCCGCGCGATCATGGGCCGACGCAGTGATCGCAATCTTGAACTTGCGTGGCAGGAACGAGAATTCCGGATGCATGGTCGAATACTGCCGCAGCAATTCCGCCCAGATGCGTGGATCCTCGACCTCGCCCGGCGCGACACCTGCCCATTGATCGGTGGTGACATTGCGCGTGCAATTGCCCGATGTCTGCATCGCATGGATGCCGACCGAAGCGAGATCTTCCAGCGCATCCGGCAGATCGGCGAGCTTGATCCAATTGAACTGGATGTTCTGCCGTGTGGTGAAGTGGCCATAGCCGCGGTCATAGCGTCGCGCCACATGCGCCATCTTGCGCAGTTGCGGCGATGACAGCGTGCCATAGGGAATGGCGACGCGGAACATATAGGCGTGAAGCTGAAGATAAACGCCGTTCATCAACCGCAGCATCTTGAACTCGTCTTCGGTGAGTTCACCTGCGAGGCGGCGCTTCACCTGATCGCGGAATTCCGAGACACGCTCGTTGATCAGCGTGCGATCGATTTCATCATAAGCATACATAATTCAGGTGCCTTAAGCCGAAGCCGGAAGGTCAATGGTGACGCCCTTGCGGCGAATCTGTTCACGGAGGTTGCCCGGCTCGACGGTGCCGTTGTCGTTCACGGCGACCGGCGCGATATAGGGACCGATGGCGCCAACGTCATCGGCTGTGGATTCAGCAAGCAGCGCACGCGCATCATCGGCAGTGCGCACAATGGCAGCCTGCGCGAGGTCGGTGGTCCACCCTTTATGGGCATCGCGATAAATCACCACGCCGTCCCAGGTACGGTTGGCAGTCACCACCGACGGGCCGGTGATCTTGATTTTCTGTTGCAGCGGAGAGGTCATTCGGCAGCCACCAATAAATCTGAAACGAGCTTGTTGATCTGAGCGGCCCGCCACGGCGCGGAATGCGCCACGACATCGCCAATGATGAGAACCGCCGGACCGCCATCGATCTGGTCGACCAGCGCCGGGAGATCGTCGAGCACACCCACCGCCGCTTGCGCGTCCGGACGCGTCACGCGCGCAAACACGCCAACCGGCGTTTGTGGCGAGCGCCCGGCAGCGAGCAATCCAGCGCGGATCGTGGGGGCAGCGGTCATACCCATATAAACAACGACGGTCATCTTCTCGTCGGTGAGCGTCGACCAGTCGACCTTGTCGGCGTCCTTTTCCTTGTGCGCCGTCAGGAAGGTGATGCGCAGCGCTTCGCGGCGATAGGTCAGCGGCGCCTCGAACATAGCCGCAGCGCCAAGACCTGCGGTGATGCCGGGAATAACGGAGTAAGCAACACCCGCTTCGCGCAGCGCTTCGATCTCCTCGCCACCGCGCCCGAAGATAAAGGGATCGCCGCCCTTCAAGCGCACGGCGCGTTGCCCAGCTTTCGCGGCCTCGATCAGCAATTTGTGGATCGCATCCTGACCGATGCCAGGCTTGCCGACCCGACGACCCACGGGAATGCGCGATGCATCCCGGCGGATGCGGTCGAGCACTTCGGGGGACACCAGTTCGTCGTAAAATACAACGTCGGCGTCCTGCAGCGCGCGCAACGCCTTGATGGTCAGGAGATCCGGATCGCCCGGCCCAGCTCCCACCAGCGTGACGTGACCTTCGACAACGCCGGCCTGCGCTGCACCCGCATAGATCGAGAGATCGGCGATTCCCGTCAGCGCCTTCTCGGCCTCGGTACCTCGCCCCGCCAGCACCAGCGCGCCGATCGGACCGTCGACGATGCGCTCCCAGAACCTGCGACGCAACGGAGCCTCGGCGATCTTGTCGTTGATCGGTTTGCGCCAGCGCCCGATGAAGCCGGCCAGATCGCCGATCCGCGCAGGCAGCATCGCCTCGATCTTTTCGCGCACACGCCGCGCCACCACCGGCGACGCACCGCCGGTTCCGACGGCGACGACCACATCGCCGCGGTCGACGATGGCCGGAAAGATGAAAGTGGAGTGCGCAAGCTCATCCATCACATTGACGGGCACACCGCTCGCTTTGGCGCGCGCAGCCACCGCGTGGCCGAGTTCACCGGCGCCAGCGCAGAGCACCGCGATGCACCCCGAAAGATCGGCGGTCACCGGATCGCCCTCGACATGCTCAATGCGCGCCACGCCATCGGCATCGAGCCCGGACGTGTCACGATTGCCGTCCGTTGCGTACCAGCGAATCCGCGCACCGGCCGCCAGCAGCAGCCTCAGCTTGGCGCGCACGAGTTCGCCCTGGCCGACAAGAATGATCGGCCCGGTCTGCAAATCGAGGAAGACAGGCAGAAACCGCATACATACTCCGCTGCCCCGAATTCGGGGGTTGACTGGAATTATATTCTATATATCTCTCGATAACGAGGCGCAAAGAGAAGATTTTATCTTCTTCGAGGCGTTCTAACTATAGAATTTTTGTCCTCAAACACCAAGCGTCGTAGATGCTTCTTCTCAATAACGGTCGGCCGACGCAGGAGTTGCGCGAAATCGCACCCGTGCCCGCCCCCGTTGCGCAGCAAATTCCGGACCGTTTGCCGGGCAAAACGCCGCAGCCGCCGCTCCCGGCCATCCGATCACTCTCACTCACAGGGGACTACACGTGAACCGTTTCATTATCGCTCTCGCCGCCGGACTCGGCATTCTCGCGACTGCACCCGCCCAGGCGCAGACGCCGAACACGCTGCTCAATGTCTCCTACGACATCTCGCGCGAGCTCTATGCCGAGATCAACGTTGCTTTCGCCAAGCAGTGGAAGGCCAAAACCGGCCAGGACGTCACCATCAACCAGTCGCATAACGGCTCGTCGCGCCAGGCGCGCTCGATCCTCGAAGGCCTCGAGGCCGATGTGGTGACCTTCAACCAGGTCACCGACGTGCAGGTACTGTATGATCGCGGCAAGCTCATTCCGGCCGATTGGGCCAAGCGGCTGCCGAATAATTCCTCGCCTTATTACTCGCTGCCGGCCTTCCTGGTGCGCGCCGGAAATCCAAAGGGCATCAAGGACTGGGACGATCTGGTGAAGCCGGGCGTGCAGGTGATTTTCCCGAATCCGAAGACCTCAGGCAATGCGCGCTACACCTATCTAGCCGCCTATGCCTTCGCGAAGAACAAGTATGGTGCCGACAAGGCTGACGACTTCATCAAGAAGCTGTTCGCCAATGTCCCGGTGTTTGACACCGGCGGCCGTGCTGCCACCACGACCTTCGTCGAGCGCGGCACCGGCGATGTGCTGATCACCTTCGAGGCCGAGACCTCGTCGATCCGCGACCTTGCGGGCAAGGACAAGTATGAAGTGGTGGTGCCACCGACCAGCGTGCTCGCCGAATTCCCGGTGACCGTCGTCGACAAATATGCCGACAAGCACGGCACGAAGGCCCTCGCGACCGCCTATCTTGAATTCCTGTATTCGCCGGAAGGCCAGGACATCGAAGCCAAGGGCTATAACCGCGTCACCGACAAGACCGTGATGGCAAAATACAAGGACAAATTCCCGGAAGTGAAGCTGTACCGCGTCGAGGACGAATTCGGCGGCTGGGACAAGCTGAATGCCGAACACCTCAATCCCGGCGCGAAGCTGGACACGCTGTTCGGCGGGAAGTGAACCACAAACTCCATCATGCCCGGGCTTGACCCGGGCATCCACGTCTTGGCTGCAAATGGACTAAAGACGTGGATGGCCGGGAACATCTAGCGAAGCGGCGCTTCGCGCTTTGCCCGGCCATGACATGGGAGAGGACGGGCGCCTGCATTAGACGACCTCGCCGCATTCCCTTTCCGCGCAAATCGTCTAAGAGAAGCCCCAACGGCTTCACACACGGACCTTCCCTTGCGACGTAGCGTCATTCCAGGTTTCGGGCTCTCGCTCGGCATTACGCTCTTTTATCTCGGAGCGATCGTGCTGTTGCCGCTCTGCGCGCTGATCCTGAAAGCCTCGGACGTCGGGCTTGCGCAATTGTGGGACATCCTGTCGTCACCGCGCACACTGTCGGCCATCCGCGTCACCGTGACGATGGCGCTGGCGGCCACCGCATTCAACGCCATCTACGGCCTGCTGCTCGCCTGGGTGCTGGCGCGCTATCAATTTCCCGGCAAGCGCATTCTCGACGCGCTGGTCGACGTGCCCTTCGCGCTGCCGACCGCCGTGGCCGGCCTCGCGCTGACGGCGCTGTTTTCCAAGAAAGGCTGGTTCGGCGCACCGCTCGATGCACTTGGCATCCAGGTCGCCTACGCACCGCTCGGCATCGCCATCGCGATGGCCTTTACCAGCATTCCCTTCGTGGTGCGCACAGTGCAGCCGGTGATCGAGGATCTCGGCTCCGATGTCGAGGAAGCCGGCCGCTCGCTCGGCGCCAATGATCTGCAGATTCTCTGGCGCGTAATCTTCCCGGCGATCTTTCCGGCGTTCCTCGCCGGCTGCTCGCTGTCCTTCGCACGCAGCCTCGGCGAATTCGGCGCGGTGATTTTCATCGCCGGCAACCAGCCGATGAAGACCGAGATCGTTGCCCTGCTAACCTATATTCGGCTTGAGGAATACAACTACCAAGCTGCCGCCGCGATTGCCGTGGTAATGCTGGCGATGGCTTTCGCCATGCTGATTGTCACCAACGCGGTGCAGGCCTGGAACCTGCGTTATCTCGGCCGGGGAGATGTGTGATGTCGCATCCGACGAGTGAACGCGCCCATACCGAATGGATGGTGACGCCCGTCGGTGCCGGCCCGGTGACGCGCCGCGTGGTACTTGGCATCGTCGCGATCCTCACATTGCTGTTCCTGATCGCACCGCTGGCTTTGATCTTCAGTTCAGCGCTGTCGCAAGGCATCGGCACGTTTTTCAACAGCCTCACCGAGCCCGGCACGCAGCATGCCATTCTGTTGACAGTCACCACCGCGCTGATCGCTGTGCCGATCAACATCGTGTTCGGCCTCGCCGCGGCGTGGACGGTGACCAAGTTCGTCTTCCCAGGCCGTACGCTCCTCATTTCGCTGATCGAACTGCCCTATTCTATCTCGCCGATCGTCGCCGGCGTCGCCTATATCTTCGTCTATGGCTCGCAGGGCCTGTTCGGCCCGCTGATCGAGGCCATGGGCATCAAGGTGATGTTCGCACTGCCGGCGATCGTGCTCGCCAGCATGTTCGTGACCGCGCCCTTCGTGGCGCGTGAGTTGATCCCGCTCATGCAGGTGCAGGGCACGGATGAGGAAGAGGCCGCCGTCACACTCGGCGCTTCCGGCTTTGCGACCTTCATGCGGGTCACGCTGCCGAATGTGCGCTGGGCGGTGCTCTATGGCGCGATCCTGTGCAACGCGCGCGTGATGGGCGAATTTGGCGCCGTCTCCGTCGTCTCCGGCAACATCCGCGGCCAGACCACGACGTTGCCGTTGCAGATCGAACTTCTGTATCAGGACTACAATGTCGCCGGCGCCTTCGCCGCGGCGACGGTGCTGACGGCCGTGGCACTGCTCACCATCGTGATCAAGGTGGCGCTGGAGCGGATCTCGCCAGATCACGCGCAGGCCCCGGCCCGGCCGCCCGGCCACTGATCCCTTTAGGGGACTTCTCACCGGGTAGCGTTTGGCGTTAAAAGGTCCCATGGGCGCCGCGGTTTGGCGCCGTTTATGCTTATACTCCCTGAAATTAGAGCAGAATTGCCGCTTCTCGCGAGAAAGACACCATGAAACGCATCGACGCCCACGGACTGCAGATCGCCCCCGTCCTGTTCGACTTCATCGCCAAGGAAGCCGCCCCCGGGACCGGCATCCAGCCGGATGCGTTCTGGGCCGGCGTCGCCGCTCTCATCAAGGACCTCGGCCCGAAGAACCGCGAACTGCTCAAGGTGCGCGATACGCTGCAGACCAAGATCGATGCCTGGCATATGGCCAACAAGGGCGCCTTCGACATGAACGCCTATACGGCGTTCCTCAAGGAAATCGGCTACCTCCTCCCGGAACCTGCGACCAAGCAGGTCGAGACTGCCAATGTCGATATCGAGATCGGCCAGATCTGCGGCCCGCAGCTCGTGGTGCCGCTGACCAATGCGCGCTACGCGCTGAATGCCGCAAATGCGCGCTGGGGCAGTCTCTACGATGCCTTCTACGGCACCGATGCGATCCCGCACGATCCGTCTGAAGGTGGCAAAGGCTACAATAAGGCACGCGGCGACAAAGTCATCGCCAAGGCAAAAGCCTTCCTCGATCAGGCCGCGCCGCTCGCTACCGGCAGCCACACCGATGTCACGGCCTACAGCATCATTGCGGGCCAGCTCTCGGCCAAGCTCAAGAGCGGCAACCTCACCGCGCTGAAGAACGAGTCCCAGCTCGCTGGCTATCTCGGCGAGCTCGCCACCCCGACCTCGATCCTGCTGGTCAATAACGGCCTGCATATCGAAGTGAAGATCGATCGAACCAACACCATTGGCAAGGACGACTCCGCTGGTGTTGCCGATATGATCATGGAGTCGGCCGTCTCGACCATTCTCGACATGGAAGACAGCGTCGCCACCGTGGACGCCGACGACAAGGTGCTGGTCTATCGCAACACGCTGGGCCTGATGAACGGCACGCTCTCGGCCGATTTCGAAAAGGGCGGCAAGACGCTGAAGCGCGCACTCAATGAAGACCGTGTCTACAAGACGATCGACGGCAAGAACCTGACCCTGCATGGCCGCAGCCTGATGCTGATGCGCAATGTCGGCCATCACATGTTCACGGATGCGGTGCTCGACAGCGCCGGCGAGGAAATCCCGGAAGGCCTGCTCGACGCAGCCGTTGCCGGCCTGATCGCGATCCACGATCTCAAGAGCAAGGGTCCGATCCGCAACAGCCGCACCGGCTCGGTCTATATCGTGAAGCCGAAGATGCACGGCCCCGATGAAGTGGCGCTGACCTGCGAAATCTTTGCGCACGTCGAGAAGCTGCTGTCGCTGCCCGAGAACACCATGAAGGTCGGCATCATGGATGAGGAACGCCGCACCACGGTGAACCTCAAGGCCTGTATCCAGAATGCATCCAAGCGCATCATGTTTATCAACACCGGCTTCCTCGACCGCACCGGCGACGAGATCCACACGTCGATGGAAGCGGGTCCGATGATCCGCAAGAACGACATGAAGGCGACGCCGTGGATCAAGGCTTATGAAGAGTGGAACGTGGATGTCGGACTGATCGATGGCCTGCCAGGCCATGCCCAGATCGGCAAGGGCATGTGGGCCGCACCCGACAAGATGGCGGACATGCTCACGCAGAAGCTCGGCCATCCGCAGGCCGGCGCCACCACCGCATGGGTGCCCTCGCCCACCGCCGCGACGCTGCACGCGTTGCACTATCATCAGATCGATGTCGCGACGCGCCAGAAGGATCTCGCCAAGAGCGGCCCTCGCGGCAAGCTCACCGACATCCTCACCATTCCGGTGTCGCAGTCGAACTGGGCGCCGGATGATGTGAAACAGGAGATCGACAACAATTGCCAGGGCATTCTCGGCTATGTTGTGCGCTGGATCGACCAGGGCGTCGGCTGCTCCAAGGTGCCGGACATTCACGGCGTCGGCCTGATGGAAGACCGCGCAACGCTGCGCATCTCCGCGCAGCATCTCGCCAACTGGCTGCACCAGGGCGTCATTACCAGGGATCAGGTGATGGAATCGCTGAAGCGCATGGCCGTGGTGGTGGACGGACAGAACAAGGATGACGCGCTTTATCAGAACATGGCGCCCTCCTTCGACGGCGTCGCCTTCAAGGCCGCCTGCGACCTGATCTTCGAGGGACGCACACAGCCGAACGGCTATACTGAATACATCCTCACGGCGCGCCGCCGCGAGGCGAAGGCGCTGGCTTGATCGCAAGCGGCACTATCAATAGCAAAAGCCCCGGCAAACCGCCGGGGCTTTTTTGTTAGTCCATCTCGCTAGAAAACCGCGATGTATTTCAGCAGCGAGATCACACCGAGAATGATCACGACGACGCGGCAAATCTGCTTCGCGCGGCCGTCGATCGGCAACAGATTGATCAAGTACAGAATGAGAATGACGACGAGAAAAGTGATCAAGACGCCGACGAGCATGTGCGTATCCCCCCAGACTCAATGGAAATGAATAGCAGCCCCGGCCATCGCAGCTGCTCAACAGTGATCCAACGTGGGCGAGAGCATTGGGTTCCCGGACCGGAACAAAAGAACCTCGCCAAACTAGGCACGCAAGTTGGCTCTCAGGTCACCGACGGTCACGTAGAATCCGCGCCGCCAGCGGAGTGCCGAACCCGCGCGGAGAAGCAGAACCGATCAATCGCCGGGCATCGTCCTTCGCCGTGCCGCAAGAACGCTTACGCACCAACCACCTAAAGTAGCCGTATTCAAGCCTACTTCACGATACGTGTGCAATCGGAAATATTTACCATTTGAAGCCTTACTAAATCAAATATTTGGGGGATTCATGATGTTCAATCGATTGACCGTTTCCGCATTGCTTCAATCTGTCATCGTGGTCATGGCGCTCTGTGTGGTCGCCGTTCTGGCAACGACAGCCTGGGACTCCTACGGGCGGCTACGTTCAGCCAGCCGCATCTCGGTAATTGCGGACGCCTCCGCGAATGCCTTCAAGGCGATGCACAATCTGCGCACCGACCGTGCATCGACGAACCGGAACCTGAACAACGAGACAGTCATTCAGCCGGACGGAGAAAAATATCTCCGCTCCATTCGCGATTCCGAGATGCCGGCGATGCGAGCAGCGGCTGACCTCATTGCCACCATCGAATTCGCCGATCAAAAGACGCTGCACCCGACGCTGGTCCAGCTGGTCGACAAGTTGACCGCTCTGCAAACCGAATCCTGGGGCGCGATGAGCAAGCCGAAGGCGTCGCGCCGTGCAGCCCTCGGCAAGGAGTATATGGAGACCACGCAAGCGCTGCTTGAAACACTGGAAAAGGTGTCGGCCCAGCTCGCCGCCGCGGTGAACCACAACGATCCCATGATCGATCAATTACTGTCGATCAAACAGGCGGCCTGGCTGTTGCGCAACACCGCCGGCGAAGGATCCCTCCTCGTCGCGAACGGCCTTGCTGTCGGGCGCGCTACACCTGAGAATAAGCTCGCCTACACCAAGTTTGTTGGCGGCATCGATGCCGCCTGGAATGCGCTGGAATTGTCTGCGTCTGGAATGCAGCTGCCGCCCAACCTGGCTGCAACCATGGCTGCTGCAAAGGTGGCTTATTTCGACCCGCAATATATGGCTCTTCGTGACCGTGTCATGAATGCGCTGGTGAGCGGCGAAAAGCCCGAAATCACCGCGAGCGAATGGACTCCAATCACCGTTGATCGCATGGCCAGTGCGGTTACAGTCGCCGAACGAGCGCTGAATGAAGCCAAAAGCCACACCTTGACGCAGTGGACTGCCGCGCAGCACGCGTTGATCCTGCAACTGGCGCTGCTCGCAGCCGCGCTCGGCATAGCATTCGGCAGCATGGTTGCCGTCACCCGCCGCGTCATCACCCCGCTGCACACCATTCGCGATGCGATGCTGAAAGTCGCCGCAGGCGATCTCGTCGTCGATGCCGGCTATTCCGAACGGAAGGACGAAATCGGTGCGCTCGCCGGCGCTCTGGAGACCTTCAAGCAACAAGCCAAGGAGAAAGCACAGATCGAACAGCAGGAGCGCAATCGCAACGCCGACGCGACCCAGCGGCAGCAGGCCATCGAACAGCACATCGGGACCTTCGAGGTCCAGATGCGCGATGCGCTCAACGCGCTCGGCAACGCGTCCGATCAGATGAACACCACATCGGATGGCATGGCGGTCGTGTCCAGCCAGACCAATGCCCGCGTGCAGGTCGCAGCAAAAGCTTCGGGCGAAGCCTCCCTGAACGTGCAGAATGTCGCCTCGGCCGCCGAACAGCTGAGCTCGTCGATCAACGATATCAGCCGGCAGGCCGCGCACGCCGCGGGAATCGCCAGTCGCGCCGTCAATCAGGCGCAGGAAACCGACGGTACCGTCCAAGGCCTCGCCAAGACCGCCAACCGGATCGGCGAGGTGGTCGGGTTGATCAACGATATCGCCTCGCAGACCAACCTGCTGGCCCTCAACGCCACTATCGAAGCCGCGCGCGCTGGCGAGGCCGGACGCGGCTTTGCGGTCGTCGCGTCGGAAGTGAAGTCACTGGCCAGCCAGACCGCCAAGGCAACCGACGATATTTCCGAGCAGATCGCAGATATCCAGAAGGTCGCCAATGAGGCCATCGAGGCAATCAAGTCGATCGGCGGCATCATCGGCGAAGTCAATGAAGTAGCAACCGCCATCGCCGCAGCCGTCGAAGAACAGGGAGCCGCGACACAAGAGATCACCCGAAGTACGCAGCAGGCCGCCGATGGCACCCGCAATGTGTCGGACAACATCGCTGGTGTGAGCGCCGATGCGGACGCCGCTGGCGCTGCCGCGCAGGATGTGAAGGTAGCCTCGGAAACGCTGGCCACGCAGACGCGCCAGCTCGGCACTCAGGTGACGGACTTCCTCGGCAAGATCCGGGCTGCCTAGGCAGGCCTCATCAGTCACGTCATCGAGCCCTGACAAGTATCAAAAGCCCCGGCATCGTCGGGGCTTTTTTCGTTGAAGCGTCGCCGGACACGACAATTTTCCATCTAAAGTAGATTTACAAGAAACGTATTTATCAAGACGGGCATGAGCGTGAATATTTACCAATTGCAGCCTTAAATACCGAAATATTTTTTGGGGGATTCATTGTGCTTCATCGATTGACCGTTTCCGCATTGCTCAAGTCCGTGATCGCCATCATGGCGGTCTGTGTCGTCATATTCCTGGTTCTCAGCGCGTGGGAATCATATGGGCGCCTCAACGTCGCGGGGCGCATGTCGACGATCGCCGAGGCATCCGGCCATGTGTTCAAGGCAATGCACAATCTGCGCACTGACCGGTCCACGACGTTCCGCACGTTGAACGCCGATATCGTGATTCAGCCCGATACTGAGGCCTATCTGCGCCGTATCCGCGGCGCCGAAATGCCGGCAATGAAAACAGCAGGAGAATTGCTGGTCACCGCCGACTTCCCCGGCAAGGCGACGCTGGTGCCCGAATTTAACCGGCTGATGCAGGCATTGATCGCGTTGCAGACCGAATCCTGGGACCAGATGAGCAAGCCAAAGGCCTCGCGCCGCGCTGGCCTTGCCAAGGAATTCCAGGACAATGTCGATTCCGTTCTGGCCATGCTCGAAAAAGTCTCCTCCGCCCTCACGGCCGCCGTAACCCACAACGATCCGGTGATCGATCAGTTACTGTCGATCAAGCAGATGGCCTGGCTGATGCGCAACACATCGGGCGACGCCTCGGTCATCGTGTCGAACGCGCTCGCGGTCAACAAGATCTCGCCGGAGCTGCAGCGGAGCTATGTGAAGCTGACGGGCGGCATCGAGACCGGATGGAATGCCTTGGAAATCGCATCGTCGGGAACTGAACTGCCGCAGGCTCTCGTCTCGGCCCTCGCTGCAGCGAAAACATCCTATTTCGATCCGCAATATCTGGCACTGCGCGACCGTCTGATTCAGGCCGTCGCAACCGGCGAGAAACCCGAAATGCCGGCGACGGCCTGGACACCGCTGACCGTGGACAAGATGAGCACAGCCGTGGTCGTTGCCGAACGCGCGCTTGATGAAGCCAAGAACCACAGCCTCGTGCAGTGGTCTGCTGCGCAACGCTCACTGATCCTGCAACTGGTGCTACTGGGGGCCGCCATCATGCTGGTCGTTGGCGCCATGGTCACCATCACGCGCCGTGTCACCACGCCGCTGCTCACCATCCGCGACGCGATGCTGAAAGTGGCGGGCGGTGATCTCGCCGTCGATGCCGGCTATGCCGATCGCCAGGATGAAATCGGCGGGCTGGCCGGTGCGCTGGAGACCTTCAAGAAGCAAGCGATGGAAAAGGCCGAGATCGAGGCACAGGAACGCCATCGCAATGCCAATGCGAGCCAGCGCCAGCAGGCCATCGAGCAATATATCGGCATGTTCGAAATCCAGATGCGCGACACGCTCGCCACGCTGGGCAGCGCCTCCGATCAGATGAGCACGACATCCGATGGCATGGCCGCTGTGTCCAGCCAGACCAATGCCCGCGTGCAAGATGCTGCGCGCGCCTCCGGCGAAGCCTCAGTGAATGTGCAAAACGTTGCCGCCGCGGCCGAGGAGCTGAGTGCCTCGATCAACGACATCAGCCGCCAGGCATCGCATGCAGCCGGCATCGCCAGCCGCGCCGTCAGCCAGGCACAGCAGACCGACAATACCGTTCAGGGCCTCGCCCAGACTGCGAACCGGATTGGCGAAGTGGTCGGCCTCATAAACGACATCGCCTCTCAGACCAACCTGCTGGCGCTCAATGCCACCATCGAAGCGGCGCGCGCCGGCGAAGCCGGCCGCGGCTTCGCCGTCGTCGCATCGGAAGTGAAGTCGCTGGCCAGCCAGACCGCCAAGGCGACCGAGGATATTTCCGAACAGATCGCGGATATCCAGAAGGTCGCCAATGAGGCCATCGAAGCCATCAAGTCGATCGGCGGCATTATCGGCGAAGTGAATGAAGTCGCCACCGCGATTGCGGCTGCAGTCGAAGAACAGGGCGCGGCAACGCAGGAAATCACCCGCAGCACCCAGCAGGCGGCCGACGGCACCCGCAACGTGTCGGACAATATCAGCGGAGTCAGTGCCGACGCCGACGCAGCCGGTGCAGCCGCTCAGGATGTGAAGGTAGCATCAGAGACCCTGGCGACGCAGACACGCCAGCTCGGTACTCAGGTAACGGACTTCCTCGGGAAGATCCGCGCGGCTTAAGCGCAATCGATCACGTGGCGCGGATTATTCCCGCGCCACCACCGGCATGCGCTCATACTTCGCCTGCACCGATGGCGAGACTGGCGACATCTGCAGCGACGCGCCGCGCTTGTCAGCGCCGCGACCAGTGACCATCAGCCCATCGGCACCGGCGACGATATCACCCTTGCGCAGTGTTGGATCGTTCTCGAGTTTCACCGGCGCCAGACCGATCTGGTCCTTACCGTTACAGGTGCAACCGGCCACCAGTTCGGTGCGGTACTTGAATGCATTCGGCAGCTCGGAATAGGGCTTGCCGCTCTCGGTCGCCGCCGTGTCGATACTGCTGCCATAAACAACCTTGGTATCGCTCGCCGGACAGAAATTATTGCACGACGCTGCGCGGCTCTGACTGTCGGTGGCTGATATCGGGAAGTAACGCCCATCGCACGTGCGCACGCAAAAAGCCTGACGCCCGCCGCTTGCTGCGCGAGGGCGCTGCTCCTGCACCGGCGGACCTTCATTGACGAACGGCAGCGAGATATCCGGGCCACGACCACGCGCTATCCCGCCGAACAATGCCGAGAAGAAATCCTGTGCCTGCGCTGGGGCGGCACTGAGCATGACAATCGCCGCGACCGCGCCAAGAGCCATCCGTTGTCCTAGAAATCGGGTCATGGGGCCTCCAACGCGGCATCAAAGCAGAACGATCGACTCTCAGTAGAGCGACGACGCGGAAAGGTTCATCGCCTGACGGCCCGGAGCCTGCTGCACGCCGGCAGGGCGAACCGAGATCGATGTGACGCTGCGCGGCGCCGGAGCCGTGCGCGCCTCATAGTGTGGGGCAACCGACTTCGGCAGCACCACAACCCTGGTCCCAACGCTGACGCGACTGAAAAGGTCCTGCACATCTTCATTGGTCAGGCGGATACAACCCGACGACACGAACTTGCCGATGGTTGACGGATCATTGGTGCCATGGATGCGATAGGCGCTGGAGCCGAGATACATCGCGCGGGCACCGAGCGGATTGCCGGGGCCCCCAGCCATGAAGCGCGGCAGATAGGGCTGGCGCGCGATCATTTCCTGCGGCGGATGCCAATCCGGCCATTCCGCCTTGCGCGTGACAGTTTGCGTTCCGGACCAGGTGAATCCTTCGCGGCCAACACCGACGCCGTAGCGGATCGCGCGGTTGTTGCCGAGCACATAATAAAGCTGGGTATTGCCAGTATCGATGATCACTGTGCCCGGCGCTTCGCGGGTCATATAGTTGACTTCAGCGCGGCGCAGGCGCTCGGGGAGAGCGGCATCCATGTTCTCCCGCACCCGCGGCGCAGCCATCACATCCTCGTCCGGTGGAAACGCGCTTAACGCAGCTGGTCCATAGTTCATTACCTGCACCTGCGCCGATGCACTGGAGATGAACGGCGGAGCTACGATCAGAGCGGCTGCAACAACGAGCGCGTTTGTGAGACGCAGCGAAAGCTTGCGGTTTTCAGATGATGCCTGTGACATGTGACTGCCCCGTTTGGCGACGCGTCATCGTCGTGATGACCGCAACCAACCGCGCCGGAGCCTCACAGTTCCCTCCCTGCGGGCGTTCACCGAATGATTTGTCAACCAAGGAACCATCACGAAATCGCGACGGAACTTTTGCGGTATGGTCGTGTTGTAGAGCCCGATCGCATGTCGGCGATCTGACGCGCGAACGCGGTTTGCGCGAACAAGTGGCGGCATGTCGGGACAGCTCATGAGTGAAGTACGCGCTCTCCCCGAAAAGCCCGCCGGCACGCCGGTGCCCGAGAGCAAGATCGAGCAGCCGCCGGTGTTCCGCCGTGCCGAGGTGGTTGCTTTCACGCTGGTATCGCTGCTGGTGATCACCGTGATTACGGTGCTCTATGTCGCCAAGGCATTCTTCCTGCCAATCGTGACAGCCTTCATCATTGGCACCATGTTGTCGCCTGCAGCAAGCTTTCTCGAAAAGCGTCGCATTCCGCGATCAGTCTCGGCAGTCCTGATCGTTATCTTGGTCTGCGCCGGGCTCGCCTTCATCGTGGGGCTTATTTCATCCCCGCTGATGGAATGGACGACGCGGCTCCCCGAACTAGGTTCGCTGCTCAAGAACAAGCTGCATGTCTTCGACCGACCGCTGGCGCTCTGGCACCAGATACAGAGCATGTTCAGCAGCGCCGAAACGCTTGCGACAACAAAGTTCGAATTGCCCAAGATCGACTGGGTGCAGCCAACCGTCGAATTCCTGTCGCCAACCTTCACCGAATTCCTGCTGTTCTTCGCCACGCTGGTGCTGTTCATCGCAAGCTGGAAAGACCTGCGCCGCGCGCTGGTGATGAACTTCGCCGATCACGAATGGCGGCTGCGGACCCTGCGCATTCTCAATGCGATAGAGACCAGCCTTGGCGAATATCTGTTGATGGTCACTATGATCAATTTCGGAGTCGGCATTGCCACCGGCGTGATCTGCGCGGCCACCGGCATGCCCAACCCGGCCGGCCTCGGCGCGCTGGCAGCCACGCTCAACTTCTTCCCGATCATCGGCCCCGTAGCCATGTTCGTCATCCTGGTCGCGGTGGGCATCATTTCGTCGGAAACGATCGCAGCGGGCATGATCGCGCCGCTGCTGTTCGTCGGCCTCACCTTCATGGAAGGCCACTTCATCACGCCCACGATCATTGGACGCAAATTGCAACTCAACGCGCTGGCGGTGTTCATCGGGCTGGCGTTCTGGACCTGGCTTTGGGGCCCGATGGGCGGCTTCCTGGCGGCGCCGATCCTGATCGTCGGGCTGATCCTGAAAGAGCATTTGATGCCGATCAATTCGCCGCAGTTGCCGCCGGATTAATCCAGCTCTACTGATGGAACCTACGGTCTAACCGGGCGTTTCTGCATTGGATTTTCAGTATCAGGGGAGCTTCGCATGGCGGATATCGATGGCCTGGATGAACTCAAGAAACTGACCGACAAAGCAACCTATAGCCGCCTTCAGAAGGATCTCACCGCCGTGAAAAACGATGTTGCCGCCCTGACCGAACAGATCACCGACGCGCTTAATGCCTTTACGGGCCAAGCTACTAAACAAGCCCGCCGCGGCGTCAAGCAAGCCCGTGCCGACGCCGAAGACATGATGTCCGACATGCGGGAGCGCGGCAGCGCGGCCTATGATGCTGCGCATGACGCAGCCTATTCACTGGAGGAAACGCTGGAAGACAACATTACACAGCGGCCACTGGCCGCCGTCGGACTGGCGCTCGGCTTAGGCGTGCTGATCGGGATGGCCTGGCGCCGCTGAGCACATGCGCAGAATTGAGATGTGATGACTGGCGGTGCCCGAGGGTGCCGTCAGTTTTCTTTGTATTTTAGAGTTCGGGTTCGGGGGCTTCCATGCTGAAGAGTATCATCGACGATCTGAAGAACAGCACAGGCAACAGCCTGCGCATGACATCGCTCATGGCACTGGCGGGCTTTGCTGGTTTCGTGGCGCTGTGCTTCCTGTGTGTTGCGGCTTTCATCGCGGTGATGCAGCGCTACGGCGTCATTGAGGCCTGCCTCACCATCGCCGGCATCTTTTTGGTCATCGCGGCGATCTTCGCACAGGTCTATGCGACCAAGCAGAAGCAGGCTCGCGAGCGCGCAGCAGCCGCGGCGCGCGCAGCGGCCAGAGGTGCTGCGAATGCGCCGCTGATCGATCCGATGCTGGTGGCGACCGGCATCCAGATCGCGCGCACGCTCGGCCTCAAGAAGGTTATTCCGCTGCTAGCGCTGGCCGGCGTCGCACTCGGCTATATGGCCAATCGCAGCAGCGCTGCGGCAGATGATGATACGAATGAAACCTGCGACCCCGATGAGGTCGCCGACGATTGATTTAAATTGTCAGCGTGAAGATCAGGTCACGCAGCGACCCGGCTGCAGCATCTTTGCCATCTCGCTGAGCACACTCACAGGCGGTTCGCAGCCCACCGCCGCACGCTGCGGTTTGGCATTCATGGGGAGAGGTCGGATATTGACGGCTTCATTCTTGGTTGGAGCCACCACGGGCGCGACGCCCATCCGCAGAAGGACGGACGTATCCGACAGCCCCTGAACGCGGAACGAGAGAGTCTGGCTCTGCTCGTTCTGTGTGGTAATTAGTGATGCCCGGTCACCCTTGGCAGCCCGGTTGACGCCGCTGGATGCAGCCTTGTCTGAATCAGTCAGCGTGCCCCGCAGATCATTGCCGGAAGCATACTGGATGGCGCCGAACATGGTCGCTCCAGCGACCATTCCCAAGACCAAGCTGGATACCTTTGACATGTGAGCCTCGCCTGCGCCGCGTCGTTGCGTGGCGCTCATGATAGGAACGTGCGTCAAGGCTCTAGGTTCAAGAACGGCGATCACTTAACCGTGTGTTAAATAATTTGACGCCCGCGGGAACGCTTTTCACCCTCGCGCGTCTTCCCGGAAGCCGGTCGTCCCCTGCCCCAATTGACCGGCGACGCGGGGTGGAGCTGTGGTGATGCCAGCTGCACCCCGCATTCTTTTGAGGAATAGGTAAGGCTCTCTCACCCTTCGAAAGAATCGCGGGTAAAGGTATTTCCCTGCCCGCGACGCTCGGTTCATAGAGTTATGTGTTCGGCTTACTTCTTGCTCATCACCATTGGGCATGCACTCGCCGAGAGCGGCGAGAACGCGTCTTCGCCCTTCACCGTGGCGAGGATTCTGAACACGTCATAGCTATCGGTGACCTCGGAAGGCTTCTTGACCTCGGCGAGATACATGTCGTGGACCATCAGATTGTCCGGACGCAGCTTGCCGTTGCGCAGAAAGGCATCGTCAAACGTACGCCCCTGCAGATCCTTGACCACAGCGGCAGGATCCTTGGTATTCGCGGCCTCCACCGACTTGATGTAGTTCAGCGTCGAGGAATAGACACCGGCCTGCATCATGCTCGGCGGCTTGCCCATCTTGGCAGCGTAACGCTTGGAAAATGCACGCGTGCGGTCGTCCATATTCCAGTAGAAGCCGGACGTCACCAGCAGGCCTTGCGCGCTCTTCAATCCGACGCTTCGGATGTCATTCACGTCGATCAAGAGCGCAATCATCTTCTGATCGCCGCCCATCAAACCGAACTCTTCTGCCTGCTTGATGGCATTCTGCGTGTCGCTGCCGGCATTCGCGATGGCGATGACCTTGGCGCCCGACGACTTGGCCGTCAGAAGCTGCGAGGAGAAATCCGCCGTGTTGATTGGATGCGGCGCACGGCCAAGCGCCTTGCCGCCGCCCTTGACGGCAACTTCCGTTACGTCACGCTCGAGCGCCTGACCAAAGGCATAATCCGCAACAACGAAGAACCATGTGTCGCCACCGCGCTGAAGCATCGCCTTGCCGGCGACATTGGCCAGCGCGTAAGTATTGTAGGTCCACTGAATGAAGTTCGGCGAGCAGAACTTGCCGCTGAGATCCGCCGAACCGCCGGCCGACGTGATGAACATCTTGTTGCGGTCCTTGGCGAAGGTCTGCACGGCGATGCAAACAGACGACACCGGCACGTCGAGAATGACGTCAACGCCTTCCTGATCATACCACTGGCGCGCAATATTGCCGCCGACATCGGGCTTGTTGAGATGGTCGGCCTGGATCAGCTCGATCGTCTTACCGAGCACCTTGCCACCGCATTCGTCGATCGCGAGCTGCGCTGCCGCCACCGAGCCCTGCCCGCCATTGTCAGCGAACAGGCCTGTCATGTCGGACAGCACACCGAACTTCAGTGGAGTATCCGCAGCAGCACGAACGATCGCCGGAGAAAAAACTGCAGCGCTGACGCCAGTTGCACCGAGGCCAGCCAGGAATGTACGTCGCTTCATCAATAGTCCTCCCGTTTTTGGTTTTTTGGTATGAAAGTATCGTCGTCCTGTTGTGACGAAGATCATGGTGAGCCGGATGACGCTCCTTTGTCCGGCAGCTCGAATTCAAGCAGCGCAGAGCTGAATGATTTCCCGTGCGTATCCAACGCGAGCGATCGCACAACACCGCCACCGAGCGCGCCCGTCAGCACGAAGTTTAGCGCGCCGAGCGCCGGCAATTCATAGCGCGTGACGGTGCCGGCGATGGTGTCGCCGAAATGGTCCGCGACGCAATCGGCGGTCACATGCTCGGCCAGAAACGCGAAGTCCCCCATATCGAAAGCGATGACAGAAATGTTGGACGTGTCGCCCTTGTCGCCGCTGCGTGAATGCGCGATCTCACGGAGTTTCATGGTCAGGCCTCCATGAATGTGACTGATGACGTCACGACAGTTTCAGGCAGCAAAGCCGAAGCGACGCCGACGATTTCGCGCGCCGATTTCCAGGCCCCGCCGCCGCCGGCGGGTCCATTGGTGTAGAGCGTTTCGACCTCGTTGCCGATCTTCACGGCCTCTGCGAGCGAGTCGGTACGCCCGGCGACGCGGATGCGGACTTCATAGGGATCACGGCCTTCGGCCAGGGCGTCACCATGCAGCGCATTGACGCCGATCAGGTCGAACCGGCTCTCCGTCATCTTCACGCCGGTGAGCGTGAGGCGCTCGCGCACAATCTCAAGCGCCAGACGCCCCCGCGCCACGGCATTGGCACCAGCATAGGAGATCTCGCCCTCACCGATATAGCTGTCGAGATAGCCGACAGACGTCTTCAGCAAGCCCGTCTTCGGCGCTCCGCTTCCACCTGTGACATGGATGCGATCCGGTCCGACCTCCTCGACACGCACCTGCGAGAAATCGGCAACCACATCCGGCTGGTAATAGCGGGTCGGATCATGAATTTCGTAGAGCAACTGCTCCGCCACCGTCGCGCGCGTGATCTGGCCGCCCGAACCCGCAACCTTGGTGACGACGAGATCGCCGTCTTCGCGCACCTCGCCGATCGGGAAACCAAGCCGCGCGAGACCCTGCACGTCCTTGACGCCGGGATCGGCGAAATAGCCGCCGGTGATCTGGCCAGCACATTCCAGGAGATGGCCGACCATCGTGCCCTTACCAAGCAGGTCCCAGTCATCCATCGCCCAGCCGAACTCATGAACCAGCGGCCCGAGAAACAAGGCCGGGTCAGCCGCGCGGCCGGTGATGACGACATCGGCGCCGCCGGCAAGCGCTTCGGCGATGGGGGCTGCGCCGGTATAGGCATTGGCCGAGATCACGCGGTTGCCGAGCGCCTTGACGGAGCCGCCCTCGTCCAACGCAACGTCGGACATGCGCGCCTGATCCAGCACATCATCGCCGGTCACGGCCGCAACCTTGAGACCGGTCAGCCCTAACACTTTGGCGATCTCACGCGTTGCCTGCGCCGCCGAGACAGGATTCGCCGCGCCCATATTGGTGACGATCTTGACGCCGTTCTTTCGGCAGATGGACAGCACCGCCTTCATGCGGTCGGCAAGCAGCGGATCGAAGCCGCCGTGGGGATCCTTCAGCCGGTCCTGCTGGGCGAGCGCGATGGTGCGTTCGGCAAGGCACTCGAAGACGAGATAATCGAGGTTGCCGCTTTCGGCGAGTTCGATCGCCGGTTCGATCCGGTCCCCCGAATAGCCGGCACCGGATCCGATCCTGATGGTACGCACGAGCAGCTCTCCCTGGATCAGACTTGCCTGCAGTCACATCGCGAATAACGCGATCGCCGCATGCCCATCTCCCGATCGCTTTTTGACGGACGCGCCACAGGCCCGAGCAGGCGATCACGCGCATGTCGCTTTCGGGCATTGAAGCCAGAAGCTTCCCTCTATTCAATTGAATTAATTCTATCCCATTGATAGAAATTCTCTATGGATGTGAATCTGCGGCAGATCCGGTCTTTCGTCGTCGTCGCCCAAGCCGGCAGCTTCACCCGCGCCGCGGAGTTGCTGCATCTGGCGCAGCCGACGCTGACGGTTCAGATCAGGCGCCTCGAAGAAACCCTCGAGGTGAAACTGTTCGATCGCAACACCCGCTCCGTCGAACTGACGCGGGTCGGCCGCGAACTGCTGCCGGTGTTTCAGCGCATGATCCGCGATCTCGATGCCGTCGTCGTGGATACTCGCGATATCGCGGCCAAGCGCCGGGGCATCGTCCGGATCGCGGCGCTTCCCTCAGTCGCCGCGGGTGCCCTGCCCGAGGCCATCAAGTCGTTTCGCGAGTTGCAGCCCGGCACATCTTTCGTCCTGAAGGACGTGATCGCCAACCGCGTCCTTGACCTCGTCCGCTCAGAAGAGGTCGATCTCGGCATCATGGGCGGCAGCGTCACCGGCCACGACGTGGAAGTGCTGCTCGAAGTGCGCGACCGCATGCATGTGGTGTTTCCGGCGAAGCACCCGATCGGCGGCATCCGCAAGGTCACCATCGACGATCTGATGAAATATCCGCTGGTGCTGATGGATCCCGCGACCAGCGTCCGCGCGGTCGTCGACAGCGCCTTCCTGACCGCGGGACACGTCGCGCAGCCGACCTGCGAGGCGACCTATATGATGACGGCCATCGCCATGGTGCGCGCCGGGCTGGGCATCACCATCCTGCCAGGCTCCGCACGCGAAATCGGCGCGGAGCCGGACCTGCGCTCGCGGCAGATCGACGTCGCGGACTTCTCACGCGCCATCACAATCATCAAGAAAAACGGCCGCACCCTGCCGCCGATCAGCGAAGCCTTTGGCGATCACCTTGCCAAATCAATCGGCGCGCAGCCATTGTTCGCACGCCGATGATGCGCAATTACTTCATCGCCTCATAGACCGCGAAGCTGTAGGCACCTTCCGGCTTCTTGGTAATCACGGGATCCGAACCGCCAGACATCAGCGTCGCAACGGTGCGATCATAGTCCTTGACGTCGAGCTTGCCATTAGCATCGCCGAGCAACTTGCTGACCTCGGTCATCATGCGCTTCTGGTCTTTGGCAGTCTTGGCGCCCGTGGAGTCGCCAGCCAGGATGATCTTCACGGCTTCGTCCGGATTAGCCTTGGCATAGTCCCAGCCCTTCATCGACGCCTTCACGAACTTCGCCATCTTGGCGACGAAGGCGGGGTCCTTGAGGTTCTTGTCGAGCACCCAGAGACCATCCTCTAGCGTGGCGACGCCCTCGTCCTCATATTTGAACACGGTGAGCTGGCTCGGCTTGTAGCCGCCGTCGATCACCTGCCAATATTCGTTATAGGCCATGGTCGACACGCAATCGGCCTGCTTCTGCAGCAGCGGATCGACATTGAAGCCCTGCTTGATGATCTTGACACCCGCCGGCGAGCCATCGGTCTTGTAGCCCAGCTTCGACATCCAGGAGAGGAACGGATATTCGTTGCCGCCGTACCAGACGCCGGTAACCTTGCCCTTCAGATCGGTCGGCTTCTTGATGCCGGTTTCTGCGCGGCAGGTGAGTTCGAGCCCGGACTTCTTGAAGGTCTGCGAAATATTCACCAGCGGCACGCCCTTCTCGCGCGAGGCCAGCGCCGACGGCATCCAGTCCACCACCACATCGGCACCGCCGCCCGCGATCACTTGCGGTGGGGCGACATCGGGACCGCCCGGCTTGATCGTCACGTCGAGCCCGGCGTCCTTGTAGAAGCCCTTCTCCTTGGCGACGAAGTAGCCGGCGAACTGGGCCTGTGCGACCCATTTGAGTTGGA
Organism: Tardiphaga sp. OK245; assembly: GCF_900108575.1. NCBI lineage: Bacteria > Pseudomonadati > Pseudomonadota > Alphaproteobacteria > Hyphomicrobiales > Nitrobacteraceae > Tardiphaga > Tardiphaga sp. OK245. The sequence goes on from NZ_FNWZ01000001.1 coordinate 779,133, forward strand.
TGGTGACCTTGTCCGCCGCTTGCGCGGAGCCAAGCGAGAGAGCCATCGCTGCGCCGAATGCCATGATCTTCTTCATGCTCAACTCCAGAATTGGCGAACCTGCCGAACTAGGTCCGCATGGATGGATGCCAAAACGTCGTCACGCGCTCGGCGAGCGCAACAAGTCCATAAAATGCCATTCCCGCGATCGCGGCCAGCGCGATCTCCGCCCACACCATATCGAGCGCCATGCGCCCGGCTTCGGTGGAAATTCGAAAGCCGATGCCTTGCGTCGGCGTGCCGAAGAATTCCGCGACGATGGCACCGATCAGGGCCAGTGTGGCATTGATCTTCAGTGCATTGAAGATGAAAGGTAGAGCAGCGGGAAGATACAACTTGATGAGAGTCTGGGCATAGCTCGCGCCGTAGGAGCGCATCAGGTCACGCTCGATATCGCCGGCAGCTTGCAGACCGGCCAACGCATTCACCAGCATCGGGAAGAATGTCACCAGCGCCACGACCGCGGCCTTCGACGGCCAGTCGAAGCCGAACCACATGACCATGATCGGCGCGACGCCAACCAGCGGCAGTGCCGAGAAGAAGTTACCCAAGGGTAGCAGCCCGCGGCCGAGAAATTCAAAGCGATGCGCGAGGATCGCCACCAGAAGCCCGGCGCCGCAGCCGATGGCATAGCCGATCAGCACACCACGGATGAAGGTCTGCACGAAATCCGCGCCCAATATCGGCAGCGACGCCATGAATTTCGTAGCGGCAGCGCTCGGCGACGGCAGCAGCACCGGCGGCACGCCGGCGCCGCGCACCACGACCTCCCAGAGATAGAACACTGCCGCACCGAACAGCAGCGGAATGGCGAGATCGATGATCTTCCGAAATGCGCTGTTGCGCGGTTTCAGCCCCGCGAGCGCGACGACGCAGATCCAAGATGCCAGCCAGACTCCGATCACGACCATCCAGAAGCCTGATGCCGCATCGCCGGCGATCAAGGGATCGCGGAGCAGCATCAGTGTCATATCCGCAGTGATGCCTGCCCCGATAAGGCCGATCACGATGGCCGGAAGACCGCGAAAGCCGGCGGCGAAACCGAACACAAGCACGATGACGCCGGTCAGCAGAAACGTCAGCGGGCGCGCCATAAGCGCGGCGACAGGCACACCCGAGAGCGGCAATGGCAGCATCAGTGTGATCAGCACGCACACCGCCGACATGATGAAGCCCAGCCGGATCTGGCGACGATTCATGCCCGCGCCCCCATCCGCTGCGCGACCTTGCGTTCGGCATAGCTCACAATCGCAATCAGGCCCGAGGCCAGCACGGCGGCGGCAACCAGCGCCGACCAGATCTGGATGGTCTGGCCGTAATAGGAGCCGGCCAACAGGCGTGCACCGATGCCGGCTTCCGCGCCGGTCGGCAATTCCGCGACGATGGCGCCGATCAGCGAAATGGTGATGGCGACCTTGAGGCTGGCAAAGAGATAGGGCACCGCCGAGGGCCAGCGCAGTTTCGACAGCACCTGCCTAGATGTCGCCGACCATGTCCGCATCAGATCCATCTGCATCGGATCGGGCGAGGTGAAGCCCTTCACCATGCCGATGGCGATGGGGAAGAAGCTCAGATAGGCCGAGATAATCGATTTCGGCAGCAGGCCCTGCAGGCCGATGGCACCGAGCACCACAATGAAGATCGGCGCCAGCGCCAATATGGGCACCATCTGCGAGCAGATGATCCACGGCATCAAGCTGCGCTCCAGCACGCGACTGTGCACGATGGCGAGCGCCAGCACGATGCCGAGCAGCGCGCCGAGCACGAAGCCGAGCAGCGTCGCCGACAGCGTCACCATGGAATGATAGACGAGGCTACGCGGCGCCGTCGGCGCATAGCCGAACACGCCGTCAATGAAAGCACCGACCACCTGATGCGGCGCCGGCAGCAGCGGCCGTTCCGCGCTCATGGTGCCTTCCAGTAATTCCGTCGTCGTGTAAGGCGCTTCCTCGCGCTCGAAGCCGCCGCGCACAAGCGACAGGTTCATCAGCACGGCGCCGATGTACCAGACGACGATCAGCACCGCGACAATGGTCACCACCGGCGCGCTACGCTTGACCAGCGGATGCGTGCGCCATGCCGCACGCGCGACCGGCATCGTATCCACCGTGCTACTCGTCATAGGAGTGCCCGGCGCGCAGGCCCGTGCGCACACGCTGCGCGATGGCCATGAATTCCGGTGTCTCGCGGATTTCCAGCGTGCGGTCGCGCCGGAAATTGCAGTCGATGATATCAGTGATACGGCCCGGCCGCGGCGACATCACCACGATCTTGGTGGAAAGAAACACCGCTTCGGGAATCGAATGCGTCACGAACAACACGGTCTTGCGGGTCTTGGCCCAGAGCTGCAGGAGCTGTTCGTTGAGATGATCGCGCACAATCTCATCCAGTGCTCCGAACGGCTCGTCCATCAGCAGCAATTCGGGATCGAACGACAGCGCCCGTGCGATGGAAACCCGCTGCTGCATGCCGCCGGAGAGCTGCCAGGGAAATTTCCGCTCGAAGCCGGTGAGATTGACCAGCTCCAGATAACGCGCTGCGCGCTGTTTCTGTTCGGTCGGCGAGAACCCCATCAATTCCAGCGGCAGCTTGAGGTTGGCCTCGATGCTGCGCCAGGGAAACAATGCGGGCGCCTGAAATACATAACCGTAATTGCGCCCGTGTCGCGCCTGCTCTGCGCTCATGCCGTTGACAGTGACGCTGCCAGAGCTTGGTTGCTGCAGATCCGCGATCACACGCAGCAGCGTGGTCTTGCCGCAGCCGGAGGGACCAATGAAGGAGACGAACTCCCCGCCACTGATTTGCAGATCGACATTGGATAGCGCTTCGACCGTGCCGTCGGCCGTATCGAAAGTGAGCGACACCTTGCTGACATCGACCGCAACGGGGCGTGTCACTGTGGATTGATAGATATGAGGTTCAGCGTCGGCAGTTGAGTTCATGCGCACCGGTTCGACCAGAAGGGTCACGCAGCCCCGCCAGCCCGTCAAAGCCTATGAGCCCTGCGGGACGTGGCAATTTGCCGCTTATCGAGGGATGATATCGGCATTGATCGCTGCATCAACACAATACTGTCTGCCCCCTCCTTCTGCCCGCTGATAGTTTGCGCAAGCGAAGAGGACTTATTGAGCAGGTATCATCCGGCGCGCTCTGGATGGCTTCTGGCCAAACGAAAGCGGCCGGGCACATAGCCTAGCCGCTTCGATGTCGATCAATACCAGCGAGATCAGGACGCCCGAAGTTAGGGCGCCTTGAAATCAGGATGCCTTGGCTGTCTTGTTTTTTGAGTTGCGCTGGAAGAACAGCGCCTGGCTGGCGACGGCCGAGACCATCGCGGGCTGGAACGGCTTCGAGATCAGGAAGGCCGGCTCCGGACGTTCGCCAGTCAGGAAACGCTCCGGATATGCGGTGATGAAAACTACCGGCACTTCGAAGATGCGCAGCAACTCGTTCACCGCATCGAGACCCGAGCTGCCATCGGCGAGCTGGATATCGGCGAGGATTAGGCCGGGCTTCTTGTTCTTTGCGAGCGCAACCGCATCTGCATGGGTGCGTGCAACGCCGATGACGTTATGACCGAGATTCTTCACGAGGCTTTCGAGATCCATCGCGATGAAGGTCTCGTCCTCGATGATGAGAACGTCGGTGGCGATTTCGGCGGCCATTTCTCGGCCGGCCGTATCGGCCAGCGTACGCACTTCCGCCACATCAGCATCGAGTACGAAGGCGACTTCCTCTTCCGAGAAGCCTTCGAGCGACAGCAACAGGAAGGCCTGTCGTGGCAGCGGAGTGATGTTGGAAATGCGCTTCTCGGAGGCGGCCTGCAGCGGCGCGACGTCCGGATTGTCGTTCAAGGCGACAGAGTTCCAAATCTGGGTGAACAGACGAAACAAGCCGGCACGGGCCCCGTGTTGCTCGTCGAGCAACGACTGGTCCTGCAGCAACGCTTCCAGCATGGCGCCTACATAGGCATCGCCTGAGGCCTGGTTACCTGTGAGGGCGCGGGCATAGCGCCGCAACAGCGGCAAGTGTTCAGCTACGAGCTGTGATCGGGACATCCCCACTCCATCCTGTCTGGTCAAAGACGACTCTACGTCAAAGTCGAAGGGGTATTCGGATACAATCCGGCTCCCTCGTTGTGCATGTTTACGCCCCAGCCAGACAAAAGTTCCATCGGGTCGGAACTTTCGGCCACGCTCCGCATTAGATCGCCGACAGACGCCGCAAAGGCTTCAAAAATCAAGAAAATTTCTCAAATTCCAGGGACATGTCTTCTGGGGAATGTGGAACGGGTCATGAAAGATGTGAAGCCAAAGGGCGGATTAAACGCCGAAATCCAGTCACGGATCGGGCATCAGTTGCGCGCCATGTACGACGATGTCGTGCGACAGGGCGTGCCGGACCGATTTGCGGAGCTGATCCGCAAGCTGGACGGGGCTGAGGCTCAAGCCCAGATCGCTGGCGATCCCGGCAAAAATGAAGGAGGGGAATAATGCCTCTCACAGACTCACTCCGCGACGACATTCTGGCGTCGGTGCCTAGCCTGCGCGCCTTCGCGATCTCGCTCTCCGGCAACGGCGACCGGGCAGATGACCTCGTTCAGGAAACGCTGTTGCGCGCTCTCGCCAATATCGACTCCTTCCAGGTCGGCTCGAATCTCCCTGCGTGGTTGTTCACCATTCTGCGCAACCTGTTCCGGTCGGACTATCGCAAGCGGCGACGGGAAGTCGAGGATGCGGACGGCAGCTATGCCAAGACTCTGAAGACCCAGCCGGCACAAAACGCCCATCTGGAATTTGAGGAGTTTCGCGCGGCGCTTGAGAAGCTTCCGCAGGATCAGCGCGAAGCGCTTATTCTCGTCGGCGCATCGGGCTTCTCCTATGAGGACGCGGCCACGATCTGCGGCTGCGCCGTCGGCACCATCAAGAGCCGCGTCAACCGCGCGCGTTCGAAGCTCAGCGCTCTTCTCTATGTGGATGGCGCGGAAGACTTCGGCCCGGACGATACCGTCCGCGCAGTGATCGGCGGATCGGGCGGTTAGTTCGATCCGACAATTGAGGCAAGACAAGCGGTCACTTCGGTGGCCGCTTTTTTGTGCGAGTTGGTATGAGCGTATCAGCAGCGCGCCGACTTCTTCCGCAATCGGGGCGAAGGAACCGCCACCATCTTTCCGCCACACAGAAAGTGCCCCTCGCGCTCACATCGCCGGGGATTTTTGTTGATGCACATGCCATTAACGCCTCGCGACTGCTGTACGAGGACCAACCCGGGATGCCTGCCTTTCGACCACGAACAATCTCGCTTGCCGCCGCACTGAGCATCGCCTGCGCCGGCCATGCCCTCGCGCAGAAGCGATACGATCCCGGCGCATCCGACACCGAGATCAAGATCGGCAACATCATGCCCTATAGCGGGCCGGCTTCGGCCTATGGCATCGCGGGCATCATCGAGGCCGCTTATTTCCGGATGATCAACGATCAGGGCGGCATCAACGGCCGCAAGATCAATTTCATCAGCTATGACGATGCCTACAATCCGGCCAAGGCCGTCGAGCAGGCCCGCAAGCTGGTGGAATCGGACGAGGTGCTCGTGGTGTTTAACCCACTCGGCACACCGTCCAATGCGGCGATCCAAAAATATCTCAACATCAAGAAAGTGCCGCAACTGTTCGTCGCCGCCGGCGCGACCTATTTCGGCAATCACAAGGCTTTCCCGTGGACCATGGCGTGGCAGCCGCCCTATGAGAGCGAGGGCCGCATCTATGCGAAATATCTGCTGAACGAAAAGCCCGACGCGAAGATCGCGATGCTCTATCAGAACGACGACCTCGGCAAGGACGTGCTGAAGGGCCTGAAAGATGGTCTCGGCGACAAAGCTGGAGGCATGCTGATCGCCGCCGAAAGCTATGAGGTCACCGAGCCGACCATCGATAGCCACATCATCAATCTGAAAGCCTCTGGCGCCGATACGTTCATCAGCGTCACGACACCCAAGTCGGCGGTCCAGAGTATCCGCAAGGTCTCCGAACTCGGCTGGAAGCCGCTCTACATCCAGGGCTATGCCAGCGCATCGATCAGTTCCGTGCTGAAACCGGCGGGACAGGAGATTTCGCAAGGCATCCTGTCGGCCTATTACGCCAAGGACGGCTCAGATCCACAATGGGACAATGACCCCGGCATGCAGCGCTTCTACGCGTTTCTCGCAAAATACGCGCCGGACGCCCGCCGCAACGACATCTCCGTGGTCTATGGCTACGGCGCAGCTCAGACCATGGTTCAGGTGCTGAAGCAGGCAGGCGACGATCTCACCCGTGCCAATGTGATGAAGCAAGCCGCCAGCCTGAAGGACTTCGCGCCGGACACGATGCTGCCGGGCGTCAAGCTCAACACGTCCGCGACTGATTTCTACCCGATCGAACAGTTGCAGATGATGCGCTTCAAGGGCGACAAATGGGAGTTATTTGGCCCTGTGATTTCGGGCGAGATCAGCCGCTGAATTATACCGGGGGACGGCATATCCATTGCCCAATAAAGCAGCCCTTCGCGGTGTCGTCGCGAGGGGCTTTTTGTTGCCGCATACACGCGAACGGTGTTCAATCCGGCCGGAGCCGCAAAGGCCCGCAAAACAAGACGAATAAAAATCAGGGAGTTCTGAAATGCCTTCGATCCGATCGCGCGCACTGGCTTTATCGGTTGCCGCGGCCCTCAGCGTCGCGGCCAGCGGCAGCGCGCTGGCCCAGAAGAAATACGACACCGGCGCCACTGACACCGAAATCACGATCGGCAACATTATGCCGTATAGCGGCCCTGCCTCGTCCTACGGACTGATCGGCAAGACCGAAACCGCCTATTTCAAAATGATCAATGACCAGGGCGGCATCAACGGCCGCAAGATCAATTTCATCAGCTACGACGACGCCTATTCGCCGCCCAAGGCGGTCGAGCAGGCCCGCAAGCTGGTCGAAAGCGACGAGGCACTGTTCATCTTCAATTCCCTCGGCACGCCGTCGAATACCGCGTTCCAGAAATACATGAATGCCAAGAAGGTGCCACAACTCTTCGTCGCCACCGGCGCCAGCAAGTGGAACGATCCGAAGCACTTCCCGTGGACGATGGGCTGGCAGCCAAGCTACGCGGTCGAAGCACAGATCTATGCAAAATACCTGATGAAGGAGAAACCGAACGCCAAGGTCGCAGTGATCTATCAGAACGACGACTTCGGCAAGGACTACCAGAAGGCGTTCAAGGAAGCGCTGGGCGCCAAGGCCGCCACGATGCTCGTTACGGAAGAGAGCTATGAGATTTCCGAGCCAACCATCGATTCCCACATCGTGAAGGTGAAGTCGCTCAATCCTGATGTTGTCGTCCATTTCGTAACGCCGAAATTCGCGGCTCAAGGCATCAAGAAGATCGGTGAACTCGGCTGGAAGCCGCTGCAGCTCGTCACCAATGTCAGCGTCTCCGTCGGAGCAGTGATGCAGCCGGCAGGCTTTGCCAATGCAGAGGGCGTCCTGTCCGCCGACTACCGCAAGGACGGCGCGGATTCGCAATGGAAAGACGATGCGGGCATGAAGAAATGGTCGGCCTTCATCGACAAATACATGCCGGGTGCCGATCGCACCGACAACAGCCTCGTCTACGGCTATGGCGCCGCACAGACCATGGTCAAGGTGCTGGAGATGTGCGGCGACAACCTGACCCGCGAGAACGTCATGAAGCAGGCGGCAAGCCTCAAGGATTTCGCGCCAGACACGCTGCTGCCGGGCATCACCATCTCCACCTCGGCCACCGACTATGCGCCGATCGCGCAGTTGCGAATGATGCGCTTCAAGGGCGACAAGTGGGAGCTGTTCGGCGACGTGATCAATGCCGACACGACTGCGCCGGACTAGTGCCGCAGCACTTTGCACTGCACCACTAGAACAACGGAGCCCCTGCGATTTGGTCGCAGGGGCTTATTCTTGTGACTGGCGCATCAGGGGTATTCAATGCGGACAGGAGTCGCAGAACTCCACCAAAGACCTGGGAAGAAATGATCACGGAGATCCATGATGCTCGCACGATCCATGCGCTTTGCAGCACTGCCTGCTGCTATGGCGCTTCTGGCCGCCAGTGTGTCCAGCGCGCTCGCGCAGAAGAAATACGACACCGGCGCCACCGATACTGAAATCAAGATCGGCAACATCATTCCTTACAGCGGCCCCGCATCTGCCTATGGAACGATCGGCAAGACCGAGACCGCCTATTTCAACATGATCAACGCACAGGGCGGCATCAACGGACGCAAGATCAACTTCATCAGTTACGATGACGCCTATTCGTCACCGAAAGCCGTGGAGCAGGTGCGAAGGCTGGTGGAGAGCGACGAGGTACTGGTGGTGTTCAACCCACTCGGCACGCCGTCCAATACCGCGATCCAGAAATATCTGAACGGCAAGAAAGTGCCGCAGCTTTTCGTCGCCACCGGCGCCACCAAATGGAACGATCCAAAGAACTTCCCCTGGACGATCGGCTGGCAACCCTCCTATCAGAGCGAAGCACAGATCTATGCGAAGTATCTTCTGAAGGAGAAGCCGAACGCAAAAATCGGCGTGCTTTACCAGAACGACGATTTCGGCAAGGACTATCTGAAGGGCTTCAAGGACGGCCTCGGCGACAAGGCAGCATCGATGATCACGATCGAGGACAGTTACGAGATCGCCGAACCGACCATTGACACCCATGTGGTGAAGCTGAAAGCTGCGAACCCCGACGTGCTGATGATCTTCACCACGCCAAAATTCGCGGCACAGACTATCAAGAAGACCGCCGAGCTTGGCTGGAAGCCGTTGCAGATTCTCGCCAATGTCAGCGTCTCCGTGGGAGCGGTGATGCAGCCTGCCGGCTTCGACAATGCGCAAGGCGTGCTGTCGGCCTCCTACACCAAGGACGGCACCGACTCCCAGTGGAAGGACGACCCCGGCATGAAGAAGTGGAACGCGTTCCTCGACAAATACATGCCGGACGCCAACAAGGCGGATTCGAGCACGGTCTATGGCTATGGTGCTGCGCAGACGCTGGTCAAGGTGCTGCAGATGTGCGGCGACGACCTGACCCGGGCGAATGTCATGAAGCAGACCGCCAGCCTGAAGGACTTTACCCCCGACACGCTACTGCCGGGCATCACCATCAATACCTCGCCCACCGATTTCGCGCCGATCTCGCAATTGCAGATGCAGCGTTTCAAGGGCGACAAGTGGGAGCGCTTCGGCGAGATCTTCAGCGCCGACGCCGTCACGCAATAACTCTGCAGCGCCTGCAGCTCTGCTGCATCAGCGAACACGAATTATACCGCTCTCGCGACCACGTCGCGGGGGCTTTTTCTTGCTGGCGATCCCGCGCGGGTGTTGAATGTCGTCAGGAGCCGCAGAGCTCCACGTCAAGAAACACGACACATCACAATTGATCAGGGAGATCAGAAATGCCCGCAATCCATCTGCGCCTGGCCGCACTTCCGGCTGCCTCTTTGGCTGGCTTGGCTTTGCTCGCCGCATCCGCCACCGGCGCGCTCGCCCAAAAAAAATACGACACCGGCGCCTCGGACACCGAAATCAAGATCGGCAACATCATGCCCTATAGCGGACCCGCCTCCGCCTATGGCGTGATCGGAAAAACCGAGGAAGCCTATTTCAAGAAGATCAATGCTGCCGGCGGCATCAACGGCCGCAAGATCAACTTCATCAGTTATGACGATGCCTATTCGCCGCCAAAGACCGTCGAGCAGGCGCGCAAGCTGGTGGAATCGGACGAAGTTCTGCTGGTGTTCAACTCGCTCGGCACACCGCCGAACTCGGCGATCCAGAAATACATGAACAGCAAGAAGGTGCCGCAACTGTTCGTGGCCACCGGCGCCACCAAGTGGAACGACCCGAAGGACTTCCCCTGGACCATGGGCTGGCAGCCCAACTACCAGAGCGAGACGCAGATCTATGCAAAATATCTTTTGAAGGAAAAGCCCGGCGCGAAGATTGCCGTCCTTTACCAGAACGATGACTACGGCAAGGACTACCTCAAGGGCCTGAAGGACGGGCTTGGCGCAAAGGCCGCTTCGATGATCGTGGTGGAGGAGAGCTACGAGACCTCCGAGCCGACCATCGACAATCACATCGTCAAGCTAAAGTCGTTGAACGCAGACGTGTTCGTCAATATCACGACGCCGAAATTTGCGGCACAGGCTATCAAGAAGGCCGCCGAGATCGGCTGGAAACCGATGCACTTCCTCAACAACGTGTCCAACTCGATCGGCAGCGTGATGAAGCCGGCCGGCTTCGAAAACTCGCAGGACATTATTTCCGCTGCGTATCTGAAGGACGTCGCGGACACCCAGTGGAACAACGACCCCGGCATGAAGGAATTTCTCGCCTTCCTCGACAAGGATTTTCCGGAAGGCAACAAGCTCGATGGATTGATCGTCACCGGTTACGGGGTCGCCCAGACGCTGGTTGAGGTTCTCAAGAAGTGCGGTGACAACCTGACCCGCGAAAACGTCATGAAGCAGGCGGCCAGCCTGAAGGACTTCCGAACCGAGGTGCTGCTGCCCGGCATCAAGATCAACACGTCTGCGACCGACTTTGCGCCGATCAGCCAGCTTCAGCTGATGCGTTTCAAGGGCGATAAATGGGAGCTGTTCGGCGAGGTCATTAGCGCTGACGTGGGTGGCTGATCGCCTTCATTCCACATAACGGAAAATACTAAGGCCCGCGTCAAAAACAGCGCGGGCCTTGTTGCGTTTCTGGTCGCTTTCCATTTGAGCCATTGTGCAATCGCGGTATGACTATCTCGCAGGCGCAAAAGAGCCTGCAGAACAAGAAAATCTCGCCTTGCAAGCAAGGGAAGGAACTCAAATGTCTGCCACGTCCGCGCGGCTGTTGTCGCTCTCGGCCGCCACCATGTTGCTCGCCATTTCCTCGACCCACGTCCTCGCCCAGAAGAAATACGACACCGGCGCCAGCGACACCGAAATCAAGCTCGGCAACATCGTGCCCTATAGCGGACCGGCCTCGGCCTATGGCGCCGTCGGCAAGGCACAGGCCGGCTATTTCAAGATGATCAACGACAAGGGCGGCATCAACGGCCGCATGATCAACTACATCTCCTACGATGACGCCTATTCGCCACCGAAGGCTGTCGAGCAGACCCGCAAGCTCGTCGAGTCCGACGAAGTGCTCTTGATGTTCTCGGCGCTCGGCACGCCGTCCAATACGGCGATCCAGAAATATCTCAACGCCAAGAAGGTGCCGCAACTGTTCCTGGCCACTGGCGCCACCAAATGGGCCGATCCGAAGAACTTCCCCTGGACCATGGGCTGGCTGCCCAGCTACCAGAGCGAAGGCCGCATCTATGCCAAGTACCTCTTGAAGGAAAAGGCCGGCGCCAAGATCGGCGTGCTCTTTCAGAATGACGACTTCGGCAAGGACTACCTGAAGGGCGTCAAGGACGGGCTTGGCGAAAAAGCATCCTCCATCGTCATCGAGGAGAGCTATGAGCTCACCGAGCCGACCGTGGATTCCCACATCGTCAAGATGAAGTCGCTTAATCCCGATGTTGTCATCATCTTCGCGACGCCGAAATTCGCTGCACAGACTATCAAGAAGATTGCCGAACTCGGCTGGAAGCCGACCATGATCGTGCCAGGCGTCAGCGTCTCGATCGGTCAGGTGCTGCGTCCCGCAGGCTTCGAGAACGCCCAGGGCTTGCTCTCCGCGCACTACTCCAAGGACGCCACCGACCCGCAGTGGAAGGACGATCCGGGCATCAAGGCCTATCGCGAATTTCTCGCCAAATACGTGCCGGACGGCAACCCGTCGGACAGCTCGCTGATGTCCGGCTACAATATCGCCGAGACCATGGCGATCCTGCTCAAGCAGTGCGGTGACGATCTCACCCGCGCCAATGTGATGAAGCAGGCGGCGAACCTGAAGGATGTCCAGCAGTCGACGCTCCTGCCGGGCGTTAAGGTCAACACCTCGCCAACCGACTTCTCGCCCATCGAGCAGATGCAGCTGATGCGTTTCGAAGGAGAGAACTGGAAACTGTTCGGCGACGTGCTGACCGGTGAACTCGGCGAAAGCGGCAAGGGCGGTTAGCTCTTACTTCCCCTCTCCCCAGCGCAGCGAAGCTACGCGCCGCGGGAGAGGGTGCCTGAGCGAAGCGAAGGCGGGAGGGGCTCCTTGCTTCTTAAGCCCCCTCTCCCGTCTCGAACCGCTCCGCGGTTCGATCCACCCTCTCCCACCAGTCGCGGCTGCGCCGCGTCCGGGGGCGAGGGGAAGCGCTTGCCGCCTCCGCGAATGAGCGGCATAACCCCGAACATGACCGACAAACGCCCCCTGCTCCGCGCAATTTTCGATGCCGCAGTTGCTGCGGCCCATCCCGATGTCATCCTCAGCGCCCACCTGCCGGCGCCGCCGAAGGGCCGCATCATCTGCCTGGCCGCCGGCAAGGGCGCCGCCGCCATGGCTGCCGCCGCGGAAAAGCACTATCTCGACACGCTGAAGCTCGATCCCGCGCGCCTCACCGGCATCGCCACCACGCGCCATGGCCATGGCGTGCCGACACAGCGCATCCGTGTGGTCGAGGCCGGCCATCCCGTGCCCGATGAAGCGGGCCTCAAGGGTGCCGACGACAGCCTCAAGCTCGCAGCGGAAGCCACCGCGGACGACCTCCTGCTGGTCTTGATCTCCGGCGGCGGCTCGGCCAACTGGACCGCGCCGGTGGCGGGCATCACCTTCCAGCAGAAACAGCAACTCAACCGCGCGCTACTTCGCTCCGGTGCGGTAATCGGCGAGATCAACACCGTGCGCAAGCATCTCTCCCGCATCAAGGGCGGCCGCCTTGCCCGCGCTGGGCAGAAGGCCGAGATCGTGTCGCTGGCGATTTCCGACGTGCCGCATGACGATCCCGCCGTGATCGCATCGGGACCGACGGTGCCGGATACAACAACGCTGGCCGATGCCCGTGCCATCATCGCGAAATTCAATCTCGCCATCGATGACGCGGTACGGGCGGCGCTCAGCGATGAGGCCAATGAAAGCGTGAAGCCGGATGACGCGGCATTCGCGCGCGCACGGTTCGAGCTGATCGCACGACCGCGCGAGTCACTCGATGCCGCAATCAAGATGGCAAAAGATGCCGGCTATGAGATTGTCGATCTCGGCGCCGATCTCGAAGGCGAAGCGCGCGAGGTTGCCGCCGAGCATGCGAAGCTGGCGCTTAAGGCCAAGGCCGACGGCAAGAAGCTCGCGATCCTCTCCGGCGGCGAACTCACTGTGACCGTCACGGGCAACGGCCGCGGCGGCCCGAACCAGGAATACGCGCTGGCGCTCGCGGATGCTTTCAAGGATACCACCGGCATCGTCGCGCTCGCCGGCGACACCGACGGCGCCGATGGCGGCGCCGGCAGCGCCAGCGATCCCGCCGGCGCGGTCATCGATGCACGTACGTTCGAGGCAATGCGCGCGCAGAAGCTCGATGCGAAGGCAACGCTGGCGAATAACGACGCGACGACGTTCTTCACCGCGACAGGCGATCTGCTGCAGACCGGGCCGACGCTGACCAACGTGAATGATGTCAGGGTAATTTTAGTGGACTAACCACACACTGTCATTCCGGGGCGTGCGAGCGCCAGCTCGCGCGAACCTCAGCCACTCCGCTTGGAGTGGCGGGGAATCCCGATATGAGTGTCACATGTCGAGGTTCCAGGCTCGGTCCCGTCGCCTGCGGCGCCGGTCCCGCCCCGGAATGACGGGTATTTGGCTAAAACTCCCGTGCAATCTTCGCCATCATGCCCAGCAGCGCTTTGTGCTCGGCCGGCCCCAGCACCTCGATCAGCCGCGCTTCATGCCGCGTCGCCACCAGCTTCTTGGCGCGGGCCAGCGTGGCACGCCCCTTGTCGGTAAGCATCAGCACATGGGAGCGGCGATCGCTCGGCGAGCGCATCCGCGTCAGCAAGTCGCGACTCTCCAGAGCGTCAAGCAGCGAAACGAAATTCGGACGGAGAATGCCGAGCGTATTGGCGATTTCGGTCTGATTGCGGCCCGGGTTCTTGTCCAGCAGCAGCAGCACCGAGAACTGCGCCGGCGTCAGCTGCAGCGGCGCCATGCAGCGCAGGAAGTCTTCAAACACCTTCAACTGCGCACGTTTCAGCGAATAGCCCAGCAGTTCGGACAGTTCGCCGAGCTGCAGCGCACCGCCCTCCTCGTCGAACCCGACGGGCGCAACCTGCTTGGCTTGATCCTGGGACGTCATCTTTGAAACAGTCATCGCTCGCTTTCCGCGATACCCGGCGGCTTGAATGAAACACCCGGTCGACGTGCGACAGGCCTTGAGATTATGTTCAATAATCGTTATGAAGTATATCAAATAGACGGCGGGTTTCAACCGCCATTGTTGATCGTCCCGCGCCTGTGGTATCCGGCGCGCCAGACAGTGTGGGGGAGCGCGCGGCTTTGAATACGACGATTTTGCTGTTCCTTTTGCAGGACGGCATCACCAATGGCGCGATTTATGCGCTGCTCGGGCTGGCCCTGGTGCTGGTCTTTGCGGTTACACGCATCATCCTGATCCCCCAGGGCGAATTCATCACTTTTGGTGCGCTGACCTATGCCAGCCTCTCGGCCGGCCAGATGCCGGGCACCATCAAGCTCGCCGTCGCCATGGGCATCGTGGCCTTTGCCTTCGATCTCTTCACCTTCCGCAAGGCGCTCCATGCCAGGCGCGTACTGCGCTCGATTGCTGTCAATATCGTGTTCCCGCTGGCGATCTGGGGCGTGATGTGGGCGCTGGGTGGACGGCCGGGGAATATCGCCCTCAACATCGCCCTGTCGCTGCTGATCGTTGCCGCCATCGGCCTATATCTCTATCGCATCGCGTTCCAGCCGATCGCCCACACATCGGTTCTGGTGCTACTGATCGCGTCGGTGGGCTGCCACCTGGCGCTGCAGGGCTTCGGCCTCGTCTTCTTCGGCGCCGAAGGCCAGCGCGGTCCTGCGATCTCGTCTGACGCCATCACCATCGGCGCGCTGCGTTTCACCGGCCAGAGCATCGCTGTCTATGGCATCACCATCGCTCTGATCGTCGGGTTGTGGCTGTTCTTCGGCTACACGCTTTATGGCAAGGCGCTGCGCGCCACGGCGGTAAACCGCC
This sequence comes from Tardiphaga sp. OK245, assembly GCF_900108575.1. Classification (NCBI taxonomy): domain Bacteria; kingdom Pseudomonadati; phylum Pseudomonadota; class Alphaproteobacteria; order Hyphomicrobiales; family Nitrobacteraceae; genus Tardiphaga; species Tardiphaga sp. OK245. The sequence continues at coordinate 794,351 of NZ_FNWZ01000001.1, forward strand.
TCGGTGCTCGCCTCGCCGGCATCCGCACCTCGCTGTCGGGTCAGATCGCATTCCTGCTGGCCTCCGTCATCGGCGCCATCTCGGGCATCCTGATCGTCCCGATCACCACGCTCTATTACGACACCGGCTTCCTCATCGGCCTGAAGGGCTTCGTCGCCGCGATCATCGGCGGCCTCGTCAGCTATCCGCTGACGGCTGCCGCCGCGATCCTGGTCGGCTGCGTCGAGGCATTCTCGTCCTTCTATGCGAGCAACTACAAAGAGGTCATCGTCTTCACGCTGATCCTTCCGGTTCTGGTGCTGCGCTCGCTCGCCGCACCTGAAGTCGAAGAAGAGAAGGATTAAGCGCCATGCAACAGCGTCTCCTTCCCATTCTCGTTTTCGCGCTGGTGATGGCTGCGATCCCGTTCGTGCCGGGCGTGCCGCCATTCTGGATCGTGCTGCTCGACAATATCGGCCTAGCCGCGCTCGTCGCCATGGGCCTCGTGCTGCTCACCGGCGTCGGCGGCCTGACGTCATTCGGCCAGGCGGCGTTCTGCGGTTTCGGCGCCTATACAACGGCCTATCTCACCACTGCCTATGGAATGTCGCCGTGGCTGACGCTGCCGATGTCGCTGATCGTCTCAGGCCTCGCCGCGGTACTGCTCGGCATCATCACCATGCGTCTGTCGGGCCACTATCTGCCACTCGGCACCATCGCCTGGGGCATCAGCCTGTTCTATCTGTTCAGCAAGCTGGAATTCCTCGGCCGTAACGACGGCATTTCGGGCATCCCGCCACTGTCGATCGGCACGTGGAAGATGCTGGATCCCGGCTCGATCTATTTCCCGATCTGGATCGCGGTCATCATCTGCGCGCTGCTGTCCATGAACCTTCTGGACTCGCGGACCGGCCGCGCCATCCGCGCGCTGCGTCGTGGCCATATCGCCGCCGAAGCCTTCGGCGTGCAGACGGCGCGCGCGAAGCTCCTGGTCTTCATTTACGCAGCAGTTCTCGCCGGCCTGTCCGGCTGGCTCTATGCGCATTTCCAGCGCGCTGCGAATCCGACGCCGTTCGGACCGCATCTCGGTATCGAATATCTGTTCATCGCGGTGGTCGGCGGCGCCGGCTATGTCTGGGGCGGTGTGCTCGGTGCGGCCGTGGTCGTGATCCTCAAGGAAGTCCTGCAGAGCTATCTACCGCTGATCTTCGGCGGCGGCGGTGGCCAGCTCGAAACCATCGTGTTCGGCATCCTGCTCGTAGCGCTGCTGCAGCTCGCACCCACCGGCATGTGGCCGTGGCTGACCGCGTGGCTCCCGGCTGGCGACAGCCGCAAGCGCCCCACGCCAGCCGATGCACTGCCCGCCCGCAACGACCACCGTCCGGACACCGGCGTCTTGCTGCAGGTCGACAAGGCACGCAAGCAGTTCGGCGGCGTCGTCGCCGTCAACGACGTATCGTTCAATGTGCAGGCACGCGAGATCGTCGCTTTGATCGGCCCCAACGGCGCCGGCAAGAGTACGACCTTCAACCTCATCACCGGCGTACTGGCCGCGACCGCCGGCAAGGTCACGGTACTCGGCAAGAGTGTGTCCGGTGCGCCGCCGCAGGAGATCGTCAAACTCGGCATTGCCCGTACCTTCCAGCATGTGAAGCTGGTGCCCGACATGACCGTGCTGGAAAACGTTGCCCTCGGTGCGCATCTGCGCGGACGTTCGGGTGCCATCGCCAGCATGCTGCGGCTCGACCGCGCCGACGAAGCGAAGCTGCTCGCGGAAGCTGCCAAGCAGATCGAACGTGTCGGTCTCGGCGACCAGATGAACCAGCTTGCAGGATCCTTGTCGCTCGGCCAGCAGCGCATCGTCGAGATCGCCCGCGCACTCTGCGTCGATCCGATGCTGCTGCTGCTCGACGAGCCCGCGGCCGGCTTGCGCCACATGGAGAAGCAGCAACTGGCATCGCTGCTGCGCCAGCTCCGCGACGGCGGCATGTCGGTTCTGTTGGTCGAACACGACATGGGCTTCGTCATGAATCTCGCCAACCGCATCGTGGTGCTCGATTTCGGCACCAAAATCGCCGAGGGCACACCGGCTGACATCAAGACCAATCCCGACGTCATCAAGGCCTATCTGGGAGCGGTCGCATGAGCGCGTTGCTACAAGTCTCTGATGCGCATGTCGCCTATGGCAAGGTCGAGGCCGTGCGTGCGGTCAATCTCGAGGTTCGCACCGACGAGATCGTCACGATCATTGGCGCCAACGGCGCCGGCAAGACCACGCTGCTCAATGCGGTGATGGGTATCCTGCCGCTGAAGGGTGGCGTGACATTCGCCGGACAGGACGTCTCCAAGATCGACATCGAAGACCGCGTCGCTGCCGGCCTCAGCCTCGTGCCCGAGCATCGCGAATTGTTCGCCACGATGAATGTGGAAGACAACCTGCTGCTCGGCGCCTTCCGTATCGACAAGGCGACTGCCGCGCGATCTTTCGAGCACGTCTACACCCTATTCCCGCGCCTCAAGGAACGCCGCAAGCAGCTCGCCGGCACATTGTCGGGCGGCGAACAGCAGATGCTGGCCATGGGCCGCGCACTGATGGGCGCGCCGAAGCTGCTGATGCTCGACGAACCAAGCCTCGGCCTCGCCCCGATCATCGTCGCCGACATTTTCCGCATCGTCAGCGAGCTGAAGGCTGCCGGCGTCTCGGTGCTGCTGGTCGAGCAGAATGCGCAGGCGGCACTGAAGATCGCTGACCGCGCTTATGTGATGGAGCTCGGCGAGTTCATCCTGGATGGCGCCGCCAGCGACATCGCCAGCAACCAGCGCGTGGTGGCGAGCTATCTTGGCTTTCAGCACGAAGGCGCGAGCGCAATCTGATCTCGATCATATGAAAAAGCCGGCTGCCTCGCGACAGCCGGCCTTCGTTTGAGCGGTGCGCTGGCTTACTTCGCCGGAACGTACTTCCCGTCCTTCACCGTCAGCAGGATCCGCGAACGGTCGTCGACGCCGTTGCGGTCCTGTTCGGTGTAGTTGTAAACGCCCTGTGTCGCGGCGATTTCCTTCTCGCTCATCAGCGCCTGGCGGATGGCCTCGCGGAATTCCGGGGTGCCGGGCTTGGCGGTCTTCAACGCCATGGGCACGACGCGCTTCAGCACTTCGAACACGTCATAGGCGTGACCGGCGAATTGGCTGCGGCTGTGGGCGCCGTATTTGGCCTCGTAGGCCGCATTGAGTTCGAGGCCGGGCTTCTTGGTCAGCGCGGATTCCGGCTGGCCTTCCGGATACATCACGGGACCCGCAGCCATCAGCACGTTTTCGGCGGATTTTCCGGCGATGCGGATGAAGTCTGATGAGGCGGCGCCGTGGGTCTGATAGATCAGGCCCTTGTAGCCGCGATCGCGCAGTTCGGACTGCGGCATGCCGGCGCCGGTGCCGGCGGCACCGATCAGGATGGCATCGGGATTGGCGGCGATCAGCTTCAGCGCCTGGCCGGTTATCGACGTATCCGGACGCGCGAAGCGCTCATCATCGACAATGGACATGCCCATCGTTGATGTCTGCGCCTTGAGGTCGTTGAACCACAGGTCGCCATAGCTGTCTGAGTAACCGACATAGCCGATCGTCTTCACCCCATGGGCCTTCATGTGATCGTACATGACCCTGCCGACGATCTCGACTGGCTGCGGCATGTCCACCGACCACTTCACACGCGCCGGCGTAAACGGCATCGGCGACAGGCTGAAATGCGGAATGCCGGCTTCATTAGCGACCGCCGAGATGGCGACCGAGGACGGCACGATCGACGAGCCGACCATGATGTCGGCCTTGGATTCCGACACGAAACGGCGCGCATTGGTGGTGGCGATGGACGGATCGCCGCCGTCATCGAGCACAATCAGCTTCAGCGGCACGCCGCCGATGTCCTTGGGCACGAATTCAAGTGCATTGCGCTCGGGCACGCCCAGCGCCGCCGCAGGGCCCGTGGTGGAGATGCTGATGCCGACGGTGATCTCTGCGGTCTGGGTTTCGGCGGAGGTGGCAATCGCCAGCGAGACGGCAACAGCCGCGATCGCCAGATGAAGCTTAGACATGTCTTATCTTTCTCGTGTGGAAGCGGAGAGCGCCGAAAGCGGCAGCGATACCGGCAGACGTGGCGCTGGTTGTGGCCGCGCGAAGGCTCGCGCACAGCAAAAAGCCGACCCTCTGGCGAGGGCCGGCCTTGTTATCGAAAAATGCCGGCGAAGCAAAGGCGCTTCGCGCCCCTGCCCTCCGTCAGATCTGCATTACTGGGCGAGAACGTATTTGCCGTCTTTCACCGTCAGCAAGATGCGCGAACGCTCATCCAGACCATACCGATCCTTTTCCGTGAAGTTGTAGACGCCCTGGGTGGCGGCAATCTCACGCTCGGTGAGCAGCGCCTGCCGTATCGCCTCGCGGAACTCGGGGGTGCCCGGCTTGGCGGTCTTCAGCGCCGTCGGGATCACCCGCTTCAGCACCTCGAAGGCGTCATAGGAGTGGCCGGCGAACTGGCTGCGGCTGTTCGGGCCGTATTTGGCCTCATAGGCGGTGTTGAGCGTCATGCCGGGCTTCTTGGTCAGCGCCGTATCGGCCTGGCCTTCCGGATACATCACCGGGCCGGAGGCCATCAGAACGCCTTCGGCGGCCTTGCCGGCGATACGGATGAAGTCCATCGAGGCGGCGCCGTGGGTCTGGTAGATCAGGCCCTTGTAGCCCTTGTCGCGCAATTCGGTCTGCGGCAGCGCGGCGGCGGTGCCGGAGGCGCCGACCAGGATCGCGTCAGGATTGGCGGCAAGCAGTTTCAGTACCTGACCGGTGACCGACGTATCCGGACGGGCAAAACGCTCTTCCGCCGCGATGTTGATGCCCATCGGCACCGCCTGGGTCTTGAGATCGTTGAACCACAGATCGCCGTAGCTATCGGAATAGCCGATATAGCCGATGGTCTTGATGCCCTTGGACTTCATGTGGTCGTACATCACCTTGCCGACGATTGGCACGGGCTGGGGCATGGCCACCGACCACTTGGCGCGTTCCGGCGTGATCGGCAGCGGCGACAGGGCGAAATGCGGGATGCCAGCTTCGTTGGCCACGTTGGACACCGCAATGCTGGTTGGCGTCACCGCCGAACCCATGATGATGTCGGCCTTGGATTCGGTCATGAAACGGCGGGCATTGGTGGTCGCGGTGGTCGGATCGCCGCCATCGTCGAGCACGATGATCTTGAGCGGCACGCCGCCGATTTCCTTCGGCACGAATTCCAGCGCGTTGCGTTCGGGAATGCCCAGCGCGGCCGCGGGACCCGTGGTCGACGTGGTGATGCCGATGGTGATGTCGGACGTCTGCGCAAAAGCCGGTGCGGCGAGTGCCAGCGAGGCGGCAACAGCCGCGATCGCCAAGTGATGCTTGGTCATGGGTCTCTCCCTAAGGTCATTTTTTATGTCGTCAGCTAAATCAAAGTTCGGCTGGCTTATCAGCCCCTTCTTTAGGTCAGTGCGCCCGTACCGGTAAAGGGCTGGCGCATTGATGCTTTGCCGCAGGCTTAACGTGGCGCCATGCGCAGCGAGGCGTCGAGCCGGACCACCTCGCCGTTCAGATACGGGTTGTCGATCATGTGCAGTGCGAGAGACGCGAATTCGTCGGCATGGCCGAGCCGGCGCGGAAACGGGATCGCCGCGGCGAGACTGTCCTGCGCCTCCTGCGGTAGGCCGGCCAAAAGCGGCGTCATGAACAGACCCGGCGCGATGGTCAGCACGCGGATGCCGAACTGAGCCATTTCGCGGGCAATGGGCAGTGTCATGCCGACGATGCCACCTTTGGAGGCCGAATAGGCAGACTGGCCGATCTGGCCGTCATAGGCCGCCACCGAGGCCGTCGAGATCACAACGCCGCGCTCGCCGGTCTCCAGCGGCTCCAGCTTGGACATCGGGTCCGTTGCCAGGCGGATCATGTTGAACGAGCCAATCAGGTTGACGCGGATGACCTTGTCGAAATCGCCGAGCGCCATCGGACCATCGCGGCCGATCACGCGCTTGGCGACACCGATGCCGGCGCAGTTCACCAGCACACGCGCCGGACCGTGCGCCTTGGCGGCGGCGGCGACCGCGGCTTCGGCGGAGGCCGCGTCGGACACGTCACAGGAAATGGCAACACCGCCGATTTCCTTGGCAACGGTTTCGGCGAGGGCGGTGTTGAGATCGAGCAGCGCGACTTTCGCGCCCTGCGCGGCGAGCCTGCGGGCGGTCGCAGCGCCGAGACCGGAAGCGCCACCCGTGACGATAGCGGCCTGGTTCTTCAATTGCATGATGTCCTCCCCTGTTCGATTTCTCTGCCGTTCATTGGCGGCTTTCAACTAGATCGCGATCACTTTCGCGACTTCCGGATTCCCATAGATATCGTCGATCAACCTGGCGCGATGCTCCAGCACGGCGCGCTGATTGACCGAGCCCTTGTCCGTGACCTCACCACGATCGATGGACAGCGGGGTGTCGAGCAGCACCGCCTTGGTAATCCGCGTGGACGAACCGGTAGCACCGGCTATGAAACGTGCGAGGCGCTCACGGAACGCGTCGCGGACGATCGGATCATTGGCTGCCGCAGCGAGGTCGCCCACAGGAAGATCGGGATTGATCACACGGCAGCCATCGAGATCGAGAATAACGAGAGCTGCGAGTTCGTCGCGGTTGATGCCGGCGATGACGACATCGCGCACCAGTGGCGCGCAGGTGCCGACGAAGCGCGCGCGCAGCGGGCCAACACTGACCCAGGTGCCGCTGCCGAGTTTGAAGTCCTCGGAGATGCGGCCGTCGAAATCAAAACCGGCGGAGAGATCATCGGGATCGACGGCCTTCAGCGCATCGCCGAAGATGTAATAGCCTTCCTCGTCGAACGCTTTCGCGGTCAGTTCCGGCTCGCGCCAGTAACCCGGCGTGATGTTCGGCCCCTTGGCGCGCACTTCCATCTTGCCATTGTTCGGCACCAGCTTGGCATCGTTGCCCGGCACCGGAAGACCGACATGGCCGGAACGGCTGGTCACGGGATTGACGCACATGAAGAAGGGCGAGGTCTCGGTTGCACCGAGACCCGTCAGCATCGGCACGCGCACGCCCGTGGTTTGCACCGACAGTTCGTCAAGACTGTCCCAGACATAGGCGGACAGCGCTGCCCCTGAAAAGAACATTGCGTGCAACCGCACGAAGAATTTTTCGCGCAACGCCGCATCCTCGCGCAGATAGGGCAGCAGCGATTCATAGCCCTTGGGGACGTTGAAATAGACTGTCGGCGAGATCTCGCGAAGATTGCGGATGGTTTGCTCGATGCCCGCCGGCGTCGGCTTACCCTCGTCGAGATACATCGAACCGCCATTGAACAGCGTCAGCCCGATATTGTGATTACCGCCAAAGGTGTGATTCCACGGCAGCCAGTCGATGATCACCGGCGGCTCGTCCTTCAGGAAGGCCAGCGTGTCGCGCAGCATGATCTGGTTAGCGCACATCATGCGCTGGGTGTTGATCACGGCCTTCGGATTGCCCGTCGAGCCCGAAGTCAGCAAAAATTTGGCGATTGTGTCAGGACCGATGGCAGCGTTCGCAGCGTCGAGATTGGCTGCCTCCGGCGTCACAAGCAGATCGGAGAGCTTGGTCACGGGCCGATCCGGCAGAGCGCCGGTGGAAACGACAACTTCGGTGTTGGCCGGTACATTGAAGTGAATGGCGTTCGTGAACGCATTGGCGTCATCGACGAAGACCAGCCCCGGCGTCAGCAGCTTCATGAGATAGCCGAGCTTGCCGTAGTCCTTCGATACCAGCGAATAGGCCGGCGACACCGGCGCATAGGGGATACCGGCATAGAGCGCGCCGAAGGCGATCAGTGCGTGATCGACGGAATTGCCGGAGAGAATGACGATGGGCTTGTCAGCGGATAGCCCGCGCGACAACAGCGCCGAGGCGATATGGCGCGCTGCATCCAGCATCTGCGCATAAGTGACTTCGCGCCAGCCGCCACCTTCCGCGCGCTCGGCCATGAAGACGCGATCCGGCGCTTCCCTGGCCCAGTGATGCAGATAGTCGGTGACACGGTCCGGATAGTCGCCGATGGCATTGGTCGGACGCAGATAGATGGTGCCGTCGTCGTGGCGCTCGATGGTGACCGCGGGATCGCCATAGGAAATCGGCCGCAGCGGATGCGCGGTTATCGCCCGCCTTGTCTGATCGATTTTGTCGGCACTTGCAGACATTGTTTCCGCCCTGTGTATTCGTCCCGATTGTTGCTTTTATTTTTGTTCGTTGTCGTCTTGCAGGATTAGCCGGGCTTCACCTTGCCGGCCTTGCGCTCCAGAAAATCCCTGATGCGATTTTTCGCCTCCTGATCGCTCTGCGCCACCGAGGCCATCAGCGCTTCGAGCATCAGGCCTGTTTGCGGACTGGCTTCGGCGATCAGCGGCAAGGCCTGCAGCACGGCAAAATTTGTCAACGGCGCGTTCTGCGCGACACGCTCGGCAAGCTCTATGGCCTTGGGCAAGGCGCCGCCGACTTCCGTCAGATACTGCGCGAAGCCGAGCGACATGCCCTCCTCCGCCTTGTAGACGCGGCCGGTGAGCATCATATCGGCCATCCGGTGCACACCGATCAGGCGCGGCAGCCGCATCGAGCCGCCGCCACCGACGAAGATGCCGCGGCTGCCTTCCGGCAGCGCGTAATAGGCCGAGGGATCGGCAACGCGAATATGCGCGGAGCAAGCCAGTTCAAGCCCGCCGCCGATCACTGCGCCCTGTAGTGCGGCGATCACTGGGACGCGGCAATGCTGGATGATATCGAACACCCGGTGCCACATCCGCGAATGCATCAAGCCGGCTGTCGCATCGCGCTCGGTGAGTTCGGACAGATCGAGACCCGCGGAAAAATGCCCGCCGATGCCGTGGACGACGACGGCACCGATTTCCTCGGGCAGCGACGCGAAGCAACGCTCGATGTCCAGGATCAGTCCATCGTTCAGCGCGTTGCGCTTGGCAGGACGGTTCAGGCCCACGATCAGCACGCGGCCTTGGGTTTCGATCTGGAGCATGGCAGCGGTAGCGGCGACGGCTTGGTTCATGAGCGCGATTAGGTCCTGGCTAGAATAATTATATCCTATAACGAATAGCGCATGAGTCAATCTTGCGGTGCAATAGGCTGATCTCGTCCCGCATAAAGTCAGGTATTCCGGTGCGACAGCGATCCGGTCTCGCCTGCCCCGCAGAACAGACCGGATCGCGTCTCCTACGATGGTTAGCGGATCGCCACCGGGTTGATCATGCTCTGTACACCACCCTTGAAGCGGGGCTGACCGAGCACGAACAGGAACTCGTAGCCTTTGTCCTTGGCGAGTTCGGACGTGTCCATGTTTTCGAGGATGTAGGTCCCGTTCATCGCCAGAAGTATCTGGTGGATTTCAAATACATTGCCGGTTTCGAACGGCAGCACCTCGACGCCCCAGGTATCGGCGCCGACCGCGACGACACCCTTGCTGGTTAGATACTTAGCGCCCTCGGCGCCAAGGCCGGGCTCGCCGGCATTGTAGCGTTTATCGTCCTTGCCGAGCAGGCTGAGCCATCCGGTGTGGAACAGCACGACGTCGCCTTGCCTGATCTCAACGCCCTGCGCCTTGGCGACCTCCTCGATTTCCTTGACGTTGAAAGCCGTGCCTTCCTTGACAATGTCGGTCTTGTAGTAAGCCGCCATGTCCAGCAGCACGCCACGGGTGACCAGCGGCGGCACCTTGTCGATGCCGAGTTTCTTCAGGCCGTTGGCATCGCCGAAATCGGCGACTTTGTTGCCATTGTAATAGACGTGGTTGACGCCGAGATGGCCGAGCCCATCCATCTGGCTGCCGACGCCGACCCAGCCGTTGAGCATGTCGTCGTTGTAGGTCGCGTGATTGGGACCGAGCCCGGGGTTGCCGGCCTGACCGGGCTGTACCACGGTGATCTTGAAACCGCGGGGCGGGTAGGCCGGCGTGTCCGCGCCCACCGGAATGCCGAGTGCATAGGTCTTGCCGGTCTTCACCAGTTGCGCGGCAGACTTCACGAGGTCGGGCTTCATGTAGTTCGCGGCGCCGATCTCGTCGTTCGGCCCCCATTTCGATTTGGTCCAGTCCTGGGCCAGCGCAGGCACAGCCATCAGTAGCGAAATCGCAGATCCAAGCACCCAAGCTTTCAGCATCGTCGCCTCCCTGTGTAACGCCGGCTTTTTGCCGGTCGATGGAGATTTAACACCAGAAATTGCGGAGAAAGTAAGCTGACACCTCCGCCATTGCGAGCGAAGCGAAGCAAATCCAGAAAGCCAAGAACTGGATTGCCTCGTCGCTTCGCTCCTCGCAATGACAGCGGAGAGGATGAAGCCCTACAGCACCTGATGCACCGCAAGCTCCACCCGATCGGGATGCCGTGCTCCGACGCCGATGAACAGGTTCTGCATCAGCCACCGATAGCTGGGATGCCCTGTCTCGAATTTCGGCACCGAGCGGAAATAGATCAGCGCGGGATCGACCGCCTCGCCCCGAGCGATGCGATCAAGCGCCTCCTTCGGGCCAAAGCGGACGCCTATATTCTCGATATAGATCACGGCCCCGTCGTCGAGCTCGAACGTATATTTCGCTTCCAGCTCGGTGAAGCCATCCGGACGGATAATCTGAAAATCGGCGCCGCCCGAATGGATCGTACCCTTGGTGCCCTCGCCCTGCACAGTGCCGCCAAGGACCGGGATGACCCGGCGGATGCCATATCCGAGATCGCCGGCCACGATCGGCGTGCCGACCTTGATCGACAGGCTGAAGACATACTTCGTCGCAAGCTGCGGTGTCGTCATGATGTCATCCAATCATCCGCATCGGCAGCCAGGTGGCAATCAGCGGGAACAGGATCAGCAGCACGAGACGGATCAGGTCGGTAACCACGAATGGCAGCACGCCTTTGAATATCGTCGACATGCTGACGTCCTTGATCACACTCTTGATGACAAACACGTTCATGCCGACCGGCGGATGAATCAGGCCGAGCTCAACGGTCATGACGATGACGATGCCGAACCAGATCGGATCGAAACCAAGCGCCATGATCACCGGAAACACGATCGGCACGGTGAGGATCACCATGGCCATGGCATCCATCAGGCAGCCCAGCACCAGATACATCAGGAGGATCAGCGCCAGCACGCCGTAGGGGCCGATGCCGAGGCCGGTGAGGAACTCGGTGACGTGCTGCGGGGTCTGGGTAATCGTGAGAAAATAGCCAAAGCACAGCGCACCGATGAGCACGGTGAACACGGCGGCAGCGGTCCGCGTCGCCTGCAGTAGTGACTGCAGGATGCCGTCCTTGTTCAGTTTGCCGCGCAGCACGCCGATGATGAAGGCGCCGACCGCGCCGACCGCACCGGCTTCGGTCGGGATGAAGAAGCCGCCATAAAGGCCGCCAATCACGAAGACGAACAGCAACAATGGCGACCAGACATCGCGGATCGCCGCGGCGCGCTCGCGCCACGAGGCTTTCGGGCCAGCCGGCAAGAAGCCCGGCTTGACCACGCCGATGATCGCAATGGTTATCATGTGCATGACGATAGCGAGCAGGCCCGGCACGATGCCGGCGATGAACAGCTTGCCGATGTCTTGCTGGGTAATAATGCCGTAAACCGCCAATACCGTGGACGGCGGCAGCATTGCGCCGAGCGTGCCGCCCACGGCGATGACGCCGGTGGCGAAGCTCTGCGGATAATTGAAACGGCGCATTTCCGGATAGGCAACGGCGGAGAATGTCGCGGCCGTCGCCACCGACGAACCGGAGATCGCGGCAAAGCCGCCGCAGGCGGCGATGGTCGCGATGCCCAATCCGCCCTTCCAGTGGCCGACAAAGGTGTTGGCCGCGCGAAATAGTTCACGGCTGATACCCGACACCGAAACGAAGGCGCCCATCAGGAGGAACATCGGGATCACGCCAAAGGAATAGTCCGTCACCGTCCGCATGGTAGTCTGGCCGACCAGTTTCAGCGCTGGCGCAAAACCAGTGAGATAGCCGAAGCCCGTGATGCCCACGAGCCCCATTGCCATACCCACCGGCACGCGTAACAGCATCAACACGAACAGGCTGACAAAGCCGATGACGGCAACCGCTTCGTTACTGAGATCCATGCGATTTACTCTGCCGTCTTGATTTCGGGTTCATGCATCTCTTCCGGATGGAAGATCAGCCTGTAAGTGCGGATCGCGATCAACAGCACCGCCGAAACGTCGCCGATCCATGACAGCAGGAAGAACGGCCAGACCGGCAGTTGCAGATCCATGGTGACGATGTGGCTCGAATAAGTGTCCACCACCTTGTCAAACAGCGTGTAGGTCTGCACCGTGACAACGAACAGCAGCACCAAGGTTGCGAACACGTCGATCCAGCGCTGATACTTTGGCGTGGCATTGGCCCAGACCAGATCGACCGTGATGTGCGAGCCACGATAGGACGTCGCGGCGATGCCCCAGAAGATCAGCACGCCAAGCATGAACTGGCCGATATTGTAGTAATCGGGGATCGTGACTGCGAAGAATTTGCGCATGAACACCGCGACGAAGGTATTCAGCGCGACGATGCCGACGAAGAACGCGGCGATCCACTCGATGGAATCGATGAAGCGATCCATCACATTCTTGCGGGGCGGATCCGGCGGAATGCCGAGGGCGCTGGATTGGGAGATTTCGGACGTGGCGGTCATCGTCGATGTCACAATGCTCAAGAGGAGAAGCCAGCCTCCGCCCTCTCGATCGTCATGCTCGGGCAGCGCGAAGCGAACTTCACTAGATGACCCGGGCATTCATCTTCTGGGTGGCGAAGGAAAGTGGATGGCCGGGTCAAGCCCGGCCATGACGTGGTGAGAGGTCCGTGCGATCAACGGACTCGGCGGAAAGCTACAGCCCCGCGTCGTGCTTCTTCAGCATCGCCTTGAGGTCGGCGTCGATGGCATCGGCATCGCCGCCGGCCTTCTTCACGGCCGCAGCCCAGGCGGCGTTGAGCGGTTGAACGCCCTTCTTCCACTCGGCGAGCTGCTCGGGCGTCAGCTTGTAGACCTCGTGATCCGGAAGCGCCTTCATCTTGGTGCGGCCATTGGCTTCGAAGTCGACCCAGGGATCGGTGACCTTGGAGGCCCATTCCGGTGTGCAGTGATCGTCGATGATCTTCTTCTGCGCCGCGGACATGGAATTATACTTGGCGAGGTTGATGTTGTAGGTGAACACCGTCGAATAGAGCGGCACGTCGATGTGATACTTCACCACCTTGTCGATGCCGAACAGGAAGATCGAGCCCCACGGGAACGCGATCTCGTCGGCAACGCCGCGCTCGATCGCATCGCGCGATTCCGGCGCCGAGGCCTGCACATTGGTTCCGCCGAACAGCTTGACCATTTCGCCGATGGTGCTCTGCGCCGGGCGGACCTTCACGCCGTTGAGGTCTGACGGCACGACGATCTTCTTCTTGCCGTGGATTGATCCGGGATCGTGGATGAAAGCGAAGCACAGCTTGGTATCCTTCATCTCGGTCTTGGCGTATTTCTGATACCACTCGTTGAGCGCGAGGGTGCCCTTCTTGCCGTCCGAGAACACGAAGGGCAGCTGGCCCGCGGCCACGATGGGGAAACGGCCGGGCTGATAGCCGGGATTCACATAGGTAATATCGGCGATACCATCGCGCGCCATGTCGTAATGGTCGAACGCCTTGCCGAGCTGTTCCGAAGGGAATACCGACATCTTGATGCTGCCGCCCGAGGCTTTCTCGATATCGGCCGCCCAGGCCTGCGTGGCCGGCACCAGCGGATGCGCCGGCGGCACCCACAGCGATACTTTCATATTGACGGTTTTGTCTTGCGCCTGCGCCGGGCTCATTGCAGTCGTCAGACAGCCAGCCGCCAGCAATGCAAAGATTGCCCTTTTCATCGACGTCTCTCCCTCTACGCCCGTTTGGACGTGTTCTCTCGAACCTGTTCACCGGACCTTGAATGGCCCTTTGCGAATATTGTTATATGTTATAATCATCCTTGCAAGCGGTGCGATAGCACGCGTTGCGGAGCCAGTGTCGCGACCCCGCTTGACTTGTCAACTCAGTCGGACGACAGAGCCTATATCAACCGCGGGAGCAAGCGTTGCGAACAAAAGTTGCCATCATTGGAGCTGGTCCGGCTGGAATGTTGCTAGGGCAACTATTGCATGCCTATGGGATCGATAACGTCATTCTGGAGCGCAAGGATCGCGACTATGTCCTCGCCCGCATCCGCGCCGGCGTGCTCGAACAGGGCACCGTTGGCCTGCTGGAAAAGCTGGGGATTACCGAGCGCCTGCATCACGAAGGCCTGATCCATGACGGGATCGAACTTCTATTCGGCGGAATTCGCCACCGCCTCGACCTGAAGAAGGCATCCGGCGGTAAGGTCGTTACCGTCTACGGCCAGACCGAAGTCACCCGCGACCTGATGGACGCCCGCGACAAGGCCGGGCTGACCACGGTCTATGATGCCGACAATGTCTCGCTGCATGATTTCGACGGCACAAGCCCCCGCGTCCGCTACGTCAAGGACGGCGTAAGCCACGAGATCGCCTGCGATTTCATTGCCGGCTGTGATGGGTTCCACGGCGTCTCGCGCCAGAGCGTTCCGGCCTCCGCCGTACAGACCTTCGAGCGCGTCTATCCGTTCGGCTGGCTCGGCCTGCTCTCGGATACGCCGCCAGTGTCGCATGAGCTGATCTACACCAATCACCAACGCGGCTTCGCGCTGTGCTCGATGCGCTCGATGACGCGCAGCCGATATTACGTCCAGTGCTCCCTCGACGAAAAAGTCGAGAACTGGACCGACGACATGTTCTGGGACGAGTTGCGCCGTCGCCTCGACACGGAGGCCGCCGAAAGCCTCATCACCGGCCCATCGCTGGAGAAGAGTATCGCGCCGCTGCGTAGTTTTGTCGCGGAGCCGATGCGCTTCGGCAGACTGTTCCTCGCCGGCGACGCCGCCCACATCGTGCCGCCGACCGGCGCCAAGGGGCTCAACCTCGCGGCCTCCGACGTCCATTACCTGTCGATGGCGCTGCGCGAATTCTATGACGAGAAATCCTCGAGCGGTCTCGACTTCTATTCGGCCATCGCGCTGAAGCGCGTGTGGAAAGCCGTGCGCTTTTCGTGGTGGATGACATCGATGATGCATCGCTTTCCCGACAATGACGGTTTCGGCACCAAGCTGCAGCAGGCCGAGCTGGATTATGTCGTACATTCGGATGTCGCGACAGCGTCGCTGGCGGAAAATTATGTGGGACTGCCGTATTAGGCCTTTCCACTCACACTCTGCATGTCGTCACCCGGCTTGACCGGGTGCCCCAGTAAAGACCGGCAAGTGTGATGACCCGAACCGCATGCGTTTACTGGATCACCGCTTTCGCGGGTGACGACAGACTGAGTTTGGCGTTATCGCTGTCACACCTGTTTTAAACATCCCGTCAGACCCGTTTCAAACTTTGTTGGTCTGTCCTTTGCTTGTGCTTTCGCTTCTATGGCACACACAATCCAGATGGATGCGCCATGACCGACACCGCTATCCCCCACGGCTTCGCGCCACACTATCGCAAGAGCCCCCTCACCGCACCGTGGGAACCGATCTATTCAAAGGTGACAGAGACCAATGTCATCCTCGGTCTCCGCATCGCCGAAGCGCATACCAATTCGCGCGGCATGGCGCATGGCGGGCTGATCACGGCGCTGGCCGACAATGCTATGGGCCTGAGTTGCGGCCATGTGCTCGGCGGCGGCACACGGCTGCTCACCGTCAATCTCTCCGCCGATTTTCTCGGCTCGGCACAGGTCGGGCAATGGCTGCAGATCGACACCGAGGTCATCAAGACCGGCAAGCGTCTCTGCTTTGCGCAGGCACTAATCACGGCAGACGGCGAGCCGTGCGCCCGGGCCAACGGCACGTTCAGCGTCGCGCCACCAAAAACGTAGCGATGGCTATCGCTTGCTGAAATCCCACTGGCAGGTTTCGGCGGCGAGGTCGATGAAGACGCGCACTTTAGCCGATAGCAACCGCGACGTCGGATAGACGATGTGGATCGGCACCACCGGCGGCTCGAACTTCGTCAGCACGCGCTTCAGCCGTCCCGCCGCCAGCCCCTCCGCAGCCTGATAGGCCAGCACGCGAGTCAGGCCGCCACCGTGCTCGGCGTGCCAGATGGCGGCATCGGCGACATCGGTGGTGAAGCGCGGCGTATGCGTGATGCGAACATCCCGGCCATCACGCACGAAGCGCCATTCCGGCGCTGACGCGATCGAACCGAACTGGATCGTGTCGTGCTTTGCGATATCCTCCGGTGCCGTCGGCTGGCCGCGCTGCGCCAGATAATCCGGCGACGCCACCACGATGCGCGACATGGTGCCGAGGTTGCGCGCCACGAGGCTGGAATCGGCGAGATCGCCGATCCGCACCGCGACATCGATGCCGTCCTCGACCAGACCGACCATGCGATCGGTCAGCCGCAATTCACCCGAGACATCGGGATAGCGCTGCAGATAGGCCGAGATCAGCGGCGTCACATGCAGCCGTCCGAAGCCGACTGGCGCCGAGACGACCAGACGCCCGGTCGGCCTGGCGCGTTCGGCCTGCGCGGAGCCTTCGGCCTCCTCGATATCCGCGAGAATCTGGCGCGCTCGTTGCAGATAGCGCGCGCCGACATCGGTCAGCATCACCGAGCGCGTGGTCCGCTGCAGCAGGCGGGCGCCAAGGCGCTCCTCCAGCGCCGCCACCATGCGGGTGACCGCCGAGGCGGAGAGTCCGAGCTTGCGGGCCGCGGGCGCGAACCCCTGCAGGTCCGCCACGGCGACGAAGACGGTCATGGCTTCGATGCGATCCATCGCACCATTTCATATCCCGCAATAATGAAGTGTCAATTCAGATAATTGTTCTTATGCGGGGAAAGAGCCACGTTGAGGCGATCGCGAACGTATCCCGTTCAGAACTCCAATCAGGGAGTAAGCCATGTCAGACATCCACACCTATTCCAGCGACATTGCCTTCACGCCGACCGTCAAGGCGATCCAGACGCGCAAGGGGTCGCGTTCCGGCTACGCGCATGTCGAGGAAAACGGCGGCTGGCGCACCGAGATCGACGACAATCTCGCAGCGTTTCTCGCCGAGGCGAACAGCTTCTTTCTGGCTACCGCAAGCGCTGACGGCCAGCCTTACATGCAACATCGCGGCGGGCCGAAGGGCTTCGTGAAGATCCTCGACAAGCAGACGCTGGCCTTTGCGGACTATAGCGGCAATCGGCAATACATCACCCAGGGCAATCTCGCCGAGAATCCCAAGGCCAACATCTTCATCATGGATTATGCACATCGCCGACGCGTCAAGCTCTGGGGCACCGCGCGGGTGGTCGAGGACGATCCGGCGCTGCTGGCGTCGCTAATGCCGCAAGGTTATCGTGCCAAGCCGGAACAGGTGATCCTGTTCACAATCGCCGCCTGGGACACCAATTGCCCGCAGCATATCCCGCAGAAGTTCGATGCCGCCGATGTTGCAGCAGTACTGGCAGCGCGCGATGCGCGGATTGCGGAGCTGGAAGCCGAGCTAGCGACGCTGAAGGACTCAGCGTCGCCGCATTGAGGGCAGTAGAGCGTCACGCCGCGACGCTGCACTGCCAGACGTGTTCGGGATAATACTCTGCCATCATCCGATCCACGTAGGTGACGAGGTTGCCGTAGCGGTGCAACTGACGCTGCAGGGGTGACGGAAACAACGGCGACATGATCCCGGCCAGAACGCCGAATGCGGTCGCATCGACACCCGCCGGGCGGTTGCTCATCAGGTGAGACTTCCCGGCCAGCAGCACCGACAGCGCCATCAGCGAACGATCCGCGAGTTGCAGCGCCTCATCGGCAGGATGCCGGCCGAGGCCATTCGCCAGATGGTTCTGAATGACGGATTTGCGCGCGGATGCACGGATCTCGTCGCGCTGCGCTTCGGGAATGCCGTCGAAGAAATGCGACGGTCCCTTGGCGAAATTATCGGCATCGACCCAGCGCACGCCGACCAGCGACCAATAGAGGTGATGCTCGATCATCCGCTCGATCGCCCAGGCCTGAGCGCGCTGGGCGAGATCGAGACCCCTATCGAAATCGACGTCATATTTGCGTTCGATATAGGCGCGGATAAAGGTGGAGTCGGCAATGCACTCAGCGCCGTCATCGATATAGGGCATCTGCCCTTTCGGCGAATCCTGCGGCCGTGCCGGTTGCTTCTCATAGGGCAAGCCGGCCATCTTGAGCTGGACTTCCGTCTTGGTAACGAAAGGGCTGATTTCCGGCAGGCCAAAGCCTGCACCTGCGCCGTGAAGGACAATCATGTGGTTTCTCCAAGTGATAAGGACAAGAGACTAGGCAGTCGCTGCTGCCACCGTGGTGTCAGCAGCCGTCACGCCGGATGACGCCGGCGACCCAAGCGCGCGCCTGGACCGCCGCGGTGGAGACCATGCGCCAGCCGAGCCCGATCAGGGCCCAGCGGAGGTCTCCCGACAGGGCGAGAATGGCGCGTTCCAGCAGCCATGCCCGGATGCGCCAGAGCCGGTCATCATGCGAAAAGACGGCGAGGCTATCGAAAGCGGTCATTGCAGAATCCTTCGTTCGTTTGAACCTGGACCCTGTATGACTGCCCCCTGCTGCCAACATGCTGTCAGCATCGACAGCAGACCAACACGGACAGAGAGACGACGATGAGACGCGCAGACCGCCTGTTTCAGATCATTCAGGTACTCCGGCGCACGCGGAAGCCGCTGACGGCGGATGCCATTGCCGCCGAACTGGAAACGTCCAAGCGCACGATCTATCGCGACATCGCGACACTGATGGCGCAACGCGTCCCGATCCGCGGCGAAGCCGGCATGGGCTATATCCTCGAACGCGGCTTCGACATGCCGCCGCTAATGCTGACACCCGACGAGATCGAAGCCGCTGTGCTCGGCGCGCAATGGGTGATGGGGCACGCCGATCCGGCATTGGCCAAGGCCGCACAGGATCTCATTGCGAAGATCGCGGACACCGTGCCCGAGCGCTTGCGCCCCTTCGTGCTGGAACCCGCGAGCCGCGCGCGACCGCATTTCCGCGGCACCGCCGACAGCATGGATATGGTGCAGATGCGCGCGCATATTCATGCGGGCAAGAAGGTCCGGCTGCTTTACCGGGACGAAGCCGGTCGCGACAGCGAGCGCATCGTCTGGCCGATCGCGGTGGGCTACCTGGAAGCCGTGCGGCTGCTGGCGGCCTGGTGCGAGCTTCGCAAGGATTTCCGCAGTTTTCGAACCGACCGAGCGATCGAGGCACATTTCCTCGATGAGAAGTATCCGGAACGGCGCGAGACGCTGCGCAGCAAATGGCGCAAGACGCTGAGCTGGGAGCGGCCACAGGATACCTGAAACAGCCAAGCCTGCATCTGCACGGCTGGTGAAACCCGCCCGATCGCGATAAACCGCGGCATGACAAGCAATGCCACCACGATCAGCGACGCCAGCCCATGCCAGGCCTGTGGTGCGTGCTGTTCGTATTCCAGCAACTGGCCGCGCTTCACCATCGAGGACGATGCCGATCTCGATCTGATCCCGGCCAAATATGTCAACGACCGTGAATCGGGAATGCGCTGCGACGGAGACCGCTGCAGCGCGTTGAACGGTAAGGTTGGAGAGGCCACAGCCTGTGGGATTTACGCTGTCAGACCGGACGTGTGCCGGACCTGCATGCCTGGCGATCCCGAATGCGCCATGGCGCGACGCCGGCACGGGCTGCCAATTTTGGCAGCCGCAGAGTAGTTGATGTTAGCTCACGCCGTGACGGTGTAAGCGAGCTCCTTGTCATCCAGCTCGTCGTCGAGATCATCATCCATCGGCGCCAGCGTCGAGAGCGGCTTGGTCGACAGCGTGATGGCCTTGCGGTTGTGATAGGCCGACACCGAAGGACGCGCCACGGCCGTGTCGTGTGACAGCGCGTAGAGCGTGGAACCAACGCGGCCACCGAATTCGATCAGCTCACGCTCGCTGCAGCTCGATGCGATCGAAATTGCCAAAGCGTGAAGATGACTGCGGCGATAGCAGAACAGAGCCAGCATCGCGCGGACATCGGATGAAACGCTGGCCACGAGATGGGGCAGGCCATTTTCATTTGCACGATACATTGCACCGAGCAGATCTTCCTCGACGGGGCAAAAATCGTTCTCAAAAGCTTGACGGCTGGACCGCATGGGGTTTCTCCTCGTTAATGAGGATGCGGTTGAATTTCCTAACGCAGGGTTAACCAACAGCCTTAATGGCCGCGTGCGACTCTTGAGTAACAGTTTGAAATGTGGCAGCCGTGCCCTGCTACCGCCACATTGGAACTCGATGCGTTCAAACGCGCATCAGCTGTTGGCGACGATGAAGATGGCCAGGAAGAAGTCGGTCAGGTGATGCAGCGCCTGATCGATGCCGATCAGCCACCAGAACCAGCGATGGCCCTGCGTCACACCGAAATGCGATACGCAGATGCCCTTGAGCCGATCGATGGTGATGTGGATCGCGAAGTCGACCAGTCCCAAGAACCAGAGCTTGGGTTGTACAACGGCAATGAACAGCGTTGTCAGCACGCCATGGATCGCGCAATGCGCCAGCAGCGGCAGCGCCCATCCGGTCCGTTGATCCTTGCCTATCGCCATCCAGGCGTTTTGCAGCAGGAAATCAGCGATCACGTGCTTGACGGTGAGGACGAGCATCCACCCGACGAGCCCGCCCAGAGCAATCGACGACGACATTGCAGGAAACAACAAGCTGACGTCCCTCTCACCGGTCACGACAGGCTGGCCCGCTTAGCCGGCCCGATCACTCGCCCTATTTATGACACTCCGAAACCGGGAATGCACGCCGCGGAACCGAAAACCCACCGCTTCCTGCAGAGCCAGCCTGGTCGGGAAAACACTGCGCACGCTCCACTTTCTCGCTAGTTCAGAACGGCATGCGCCCGGAGCTCGCCGATCGCCTTGCGTAATTGGTCACCTTTCGGATCGCGCGGCACCGCACGGGCACGCGTGATCGCGTCCGCCAGGTCGGTGATAACCAGCGTCCCATCGAAAGCCGGCTTGGCTAGTCCGTCGATGATCTGATGCCAGGCGGCCATGCCCTGCCGATAGCCCGTGCCGTAACCTTCGATCATGGTTGCCGTCTGCACGATGGCCATTGCCGCGTCCGGCTGCTTGGTCAGTGCCCGATCAATCATGTGCAGCCAGCGTTCGACCCAGACGCGCTCGGTTTCATAACGCGTCGACAACAGGCGCCAACGTCGCAGCCAGGATTCGAACTCAAGGCGCTTGATGCCCCAGATGCTCGCCTTGCTGAAACGGATCGGCACCGTGCGATGCGCACAATAGATGCGCTCGAGCGCCCACATCAGGGGATCGCCGACGATCTCCGGCAATGCCGACACCAACTCGTCGAGGCGAAAACGCCGCCTGTCGACGACGGGCGGCCGGCCGGGCATCACGGGTTCCTGCAGCTTGAGCTGCGCGATGCGGATCGGATCGTGATAGCTCATGCGCATCGTGAGCAGCCGCGCAATCTCGCTAAACAGTTCGTCGCTGACGTTGCGCCGTCCGACAAAGCGAC
Source organism: Tardiphaga sp. OK245 (assembly GCF_900108575.1). NCBI lineage: Bacteria > Pseudomonadati > Pseudomonadota > Alphaproteobacteria > Hyphomicrobiales > Nitrobacteraceae > Tardiphaga > Tardiphaga sp. OK245. Next base: position 816,014 of record NZ_FNWZ01000001.1, read on the forward strand.
GCAGCCGGTCGCTGTAGAGCTGCGCGTAGACTGCGCTCTGATAGTTGATCAACAGGGCCACGCCATCTTCCGCCACAGGACGCACCGCAGCCGGCAGCCCCACCGGCAAAACCGGCGCTGCAGGTTCGCTCCTGTTCGCCAGCTCGGCGAGCGTGGAGCGGATGACGTTGATGAAACCTGCCACGGGACGTCCTGATGCTTATGCGTGCTGCGGCGCCATGGGCAATGCGGGCGCGTCCTGCTTCATCAGACGCGCTTCCAGCTTGTCGATATTCTCGAACAATCGCGCGCTGGCGAGACGCAGGAAGAAGAAACCGAATTCCGGATTCTGCACGTAGAGCTCTTCGACCTGGCTGTAGCTGACGCTGAGCACCATGCCGGGCTCGATACATTCCAGCGTCTGGGTGCGTTCGTTCAAGGGCGACAGCATGCCGAGTTCACCGACAATGGCGCCGACCGGCAATTCGATCCCGGATTCGACGAGACGATAACGGCCACTGACGATGTAGAACATGTCTTCGGCCTTCTCGTCCTTGTAAAACAACACCTCACCGGCCTTACAGGGACGCTTGGTCATGAACGGTTTCAGCCATTCCATCGACAGGTCCGAGTTCACCGACTTTTTCACATCCTGGACCAATTGCAGCATCTGGCGCAGGCGGTAGATGTTGAGTGGCAGCAGTACCGCATGCAGTGCCATGGTCGGATAGTTGTGGGTCGGGATCGAGATCGCGATCAGCAAGACATTGGCCATGATGCCAAACACCCGCAGCGGAATCATCGTCCGCATCGTGGCGGTCGCGACCACGAAGATCGTGGCGGCGGCGCTGCCAAAGTGATGGAGATAGGACATATCCATGGGAGCAAACCGGGTTTCCAGGAACGGCCGCACCGTCCTCCGCGACTATGAAGCGCGAATGACCGGGCCTTTGCAGCGGCAATATAGCCCATCTGGTTAAAATAGCCCGTGTTGCGACCCGCAAAAATCACGGAGTCGTGCGCAGATTGACGCGATCCGCCGGTGCGGGCACCGTCGCTCGCATCCCAAAGGAGAACAACATGTCGGAAACGACGGAAACCGCATCTGACCAGTCCTCGCCCCCCATTCTGACCATCGACGGCCCCCGCGCCACCATCCGCCTGAACCGCCCCCAAAAGCTGAACCGGCTGTCCCAGCTCGACCTGGACACCTTGGTACAGCTGTTCGATCGCGTAGAGGCCGATCGCGCCGTCCGGGTGCTGGTGCTCACCGGCACCGGCCGCGCTTTCAGCGCCGGCTTCGATCTCAATGCGATCTCCGAACGGGCTGCCAGCGAGCCCAAGCCCGTGGCCGAAGGTTCGTCCGGATCGGCCTTTGAGGCCGTGGCCAACCGGCTGGAGGACCTGGCGCTCCCGACGATCTGCCGGCTCAATGGCGGCGTCTATGGCGGCTCCACCGACCTGGCACTGGCCTGCGACTTCCGCATCGGCGTCGACACCTGCGAGATGTTCATGCCGGCCGCCCGGCTCGGGCTGCATTATTACAAGGGCGGCATCAAACGCTATGTGAGCCGGCTCGGGGTCGACAACGCCAAGCGATTGTTTCTCACCGCGCAGAAGCTGGAAGCCAGCGAACTGCTGCGGATCGGATACCTCACCGCCATGGTGCCGACCGAGGCGCTGGACGAGGAAGTCGACAAGCTCGCCATGATTCTGGCCGGCAACGCCCCGATCGCCATGCGCGGCATGAAGCAGGCGATCAACGAATTCGCCCGCGGTGAATTGGACGAAGCTGCCGCCGATCAGCGCGCGCGGGACAGCATGCGGGGCGATGAGATCAAGGAAGGCACGAAGGCGTTCGCGGAGAAACGGGCACCGAGGTTTTAAACGCTAAGCCTGTGGCACTTTTCTTCCCCTCTCCCCTTGCGGGAGAGGGTGTCTGAGCGAAGCGACGGCGGGAGAGGGGTAGCCGCGAAGCTCGGAGCTCGTGGCAGCCCCTCTCCCGTCTCGACCGCTTCGCGTTCGATCCACCCTCTCCCACGGCGCGCAGCTTCGCTGCGCTGGGGGAGAGGGGAAGTGAGCAGAGTCACTCCACAAACGTCGCGACGTCGTCCAACTGCGCGCGGTTCGTTCGGTAGCTGTTGACCTTGTGCTCGCGGTCCGGATAGCCGAACGAAATGCCGCAAACGACGCGGCGGTCGTCGCTCATGCCGAAATGCTGGCGCACCACGGCCGAGTGAAACGCCAGCGCCGCCTGCGGCACGGTCGCGAGGCCGAGCGCCTGCGCAGCCAGCATGAAATTGTTTACATAGCCGCCGCAGTCCACTGCGCCATAGACCCCGAGCGCTTCATCCGATGTGATGATCGCCACATGCGGCGCGCCGAAGAAGTTGAAGTTCTGCAGCGCCTGCTCGGCATAGGCCGTCTTGTCGCCGCGCGCGATACCCAGTGTGTTGTAAAGCTGGAAGCCGCTTTCGCGGCGGCGGTCCAGATAGACCCCGCGATATTCGCGCGGAAACGGGAAGTCGCCCGAATTCGGCGTACCCGCGGCCGCGACGGGATAGAGCACGTCGCGAAACTTCTTGGTGGCTTCACCCGACGTGATCGTGACCTGCCACGGCTGGCTGTTGCACCATGACGCGGTCTTCTGCGCGGCATTGAGAATGCGGTCGATGATGGCGCGCGGCACCTGCTCGGTCTTGTAGGCCCGGCAGGAGTAACGCGACGCGAGGAGATCTTCGAGCGTATCGATGGAGTCGGTCATGGGAGCCTCTGTCGTCGCGACTTCTTCCTTCTCCCCTTGTGGGAGAAGGTGGCACGGCCGAAGGCCGTGACGGATGAGGGGTACGGCTGGGCTCGGAGCTTGTGGCACCCCTCACCCGTCCGCGCTTCGCGCGGCCACCCTCTCCCACCTAGCGAAGCTTCGCTTCGCACGGGGGAGAGGGGAAGAAAGAGCTTACCGTCCCTTGGTCGGGACCTTGTTGAACGGCACGTCCTTGTCGACGCGGATGTCGCCCGGCAAACCGAGCACGCGCTCGGCGATGATGTTGCGCAGGATCTCGTCGGTGCCGCCGGCAATGCGCATCGAGGGCGAACCGAGGATCGTCGCCTGGAATTCGCCAGCAGCTTCCGCATCGGCGCCGACCAAGGCTCCGGAGGCGCCCTGCAGGTCGGCCGCGAACATCGCGATGTCCTGCATCATCATGCCGGAGACCAGCTTGCCGATGGAGTTCTCCGGACCCGGACGTTGGCCCTTCGACAGCGCCGAGATCGAGCGGTAGCTGGTGTATTTCAGGCCGGAATTCTTCACCGCCCAGCTTGCGAGCTTGGAGCGCACATTGGGATCGTCGATGGCGAGGCCGTCTTCCAGCATCAGGTTGCTGCAATACTCGAACAGCTCCGGGAAACCCGTGGCGACGCGGGAGCCGATCGACATGCGCTCATTCATCAGCGTGGTCAGCGACACGTTCCAGCCGTCACCGACGGCGCCGAGCCGCTGGCTATCCGGGATCCTTACATTGGTGAAGAACACCTCGTTGAATTCCTGCATGCCATTGGCCTGCTTGATCGGCTTTACCTCGACGCCCTCACTCTTCATGTCGAGGAAGAACATGGTGAGGCCCTTGTGCTTGGGCACATTCGGGTCAGTGCGGGTGATCAGGATGCCATAATCAGAGTAATGCGCGCCGGAGGTCCAGATCTTCTGGCCGTTGACGATCCAGTCGTCACCATCCTTCTCCGCGCGGGTACGAAGGCCAGCGACGTCGGAACCACCGGCGGGCTCGGAGAACAGCTGACACCAGACTTTCTCGCCGGAGGCCAGCGGCGGCAGATATTTGCGCTTCTGGTCTTCGGAGGCGTAGGCCATCACGGTCGGGCCGCACATGCCCTGCCCGATGGCGAAGGGCCGCGCGAGCTTGTCATAGACGCCCTCTTCCTGCTGCCAGATTACGCGCTCGATCGGCGTCGAGCCGCGGCCGCCATATTCCTTCGGCCAATGCAGACAGGCCCAGCCGGCATCGGCCTTCTTCTTCTGCCACGCCTTGGCGACATCGAGCATCGCGTCGCGCTTCTCGCTGGCGCGCTTCGCCGATGGCTTGGTCAGCTCAGCTTCCAGCTCCTTCGGTGCGTTCGCATCGATCCACTTGCGCGCGACGGCGCGGAATTCGGCTTCCTGCGGCGTGTCATCGAAATTCATGGCAGTCGTCCTTAATGAGAAAAGAAAGCGTAGGATGGGTAGAGCCCTTGCGAAACCCATCGATGGGCTTGCGCGGACATTGATGGGTTTCGCTGCGCTCTACCCATCCTACAGGCTGACTTATCGTCCCTTGGTCGGGATCTTGTTGAATGGCACGTCCTTGTCGACGCGAATGTCGCCGGGGAGACCCAGCACGCGCTCGGCGATGATGTTGCGCAGGATCTCGTCAGTGCCGCCTTCGACGCGCGTGGCGGGCGAGCGCAGCAGCATCGCCTGGAACTTGCCGGCGACCTCCGCATCCTCCGGCCCGTTGAGCACGCCGGCCGCACCCTGCAGATCGAGCGCATAGGTCGCGACATCCTGCAGCATGGCACCCGCAACGAGCTTGCCGATGGAGTTTTCCGGACCCGGACGTTCGCCGCGCGACAGCGCCGAGATCGCGCGGAAGCTGGTGTAGCGAAGTCCGCTGGCGCGCACCGCCCAGCTGGCGAGCCTGGAGCGCACCGCGGGATCGTCGATGGCCGGACCGTCATCGAGCATCAGGCCGTTGCAGAACTCGAACAGCTCCGGGAATCCCGTGGCAACATTGGCGCCGATCGCCATGCGCTCGTTCATCAGCGTGGTCAGCGACACGTTCCAGCCATCGCCGACCGCGCCGAGCCGCTGCGCATCGGGAATCCGCACGTCGGTGAAATACACCTCGTTGAACTCGGCCTGCCCGTTGGCTTGCTTGATCGGCTTCACCTCGACGCCCGGGCTCTTCATGTCCAGGAAGAACATGGTGAGGCCTTTGTGCTTCGGCACGGTGGGATCGGTACGGGTGATCAGGATGCCGTAGTCCGAGTAGTGCGCGCCGGAGGTCCAAATCTTCTGGCCGTTGATGACCCAGTCGTCACCGTCCTTTTCCGCGCGGGTGCGGAGACCCGCGACGTCGGATCCGCCGGCGGGTTCGGAGAACAACTGGCACCAGATCTTCTCACCGGACGCCAGCGGCGGCAGATACTGCCGCTTATGCTCCTCGGCGGCATAGGCCATCATGGTCGGGCCGCACATGCCGTGACCGATAATGAAGAGCGCGCCGAGCTTGCCGAACACGCCCTCTTCCTGCTGCCAGATCACCCGCTCGATGGGCGATGCGCCGCGGCCGCCATACTCCTTCGGCCAGTGCGGTACGGCCCAGCCGGCATCGGCCTTCTTCTTCTGCCAGGCTTTCGCGACTTCCAGAATATTCGCACTCTTGAGCTGAATGCGGCCAAGCGCAGCCTTCTTCAGTTCGTCTTCATATTGCTTGGGCGCATGGGCCGCGATCCAGGCTTTCGCCTCGGCGCGGAACGCGGCCTCCTGCGGGGTGTCATCAAAATTCATCGCGATTGGTCCTTACGCCGCGTTCTTCTGGCGCATGCGCTCGATCAACTGGTCTTCCCAATAGGACAGCGAGCCGAGCCCAACCGCCACCGCGTTGGAGCGGCGGTAGTAGAGGTGGCAGTCGAACTCCCAGGTGAAGCCCATGCCGCCATGAACCTGGATGTTGTTCTTCGAGCAGTGCTGGAATGCCTGCGTCGCGCTGATGCGTGCTGCAGCGGCGGCTTCTGGCAGTTCGGACGCGTTGGTCGAGAGCGCCCAGGCGCCGTAATAGCAATTCGAGCGCGCCAGCGTCGCGGAGACATACATGTCCGCGAGCATGTGCTTCACAGCCTGGAAAGAGCCGATCTGGCGGCCGAAGGCAATGCGGTCGAGCGCGTAGTCGCGGCCCATTTCCAGCGCGCGGTCGGAACCGCCGACCTGTTCGAAGCCGATCAACACCGCGGCGCGGTCGAGCACCTGCGAGAGGATGCTCCAGCCTTCATTCGCAGCGCCGAGCAGCTCAGCCTTGACATTCTTGAACGAGATCTCGGCCTGATTGCGCGAGGGATCGATGGATGTCAGTGCCTTGGCCTCGACGCCCTCGCTGGTGAGATCGACAAGATACAGCGCGATGTCGGTATCGCGGCCAGTCGAACCGGTGCGCGCGGCGACGATTGCGAAGTCAGCGATGGCGCCATCGGCCACCGGCTTCTTGGTGCCGTTGAGCACGCCGTTAGCCGCGGTGAGCTTGATCGCCTTTGGCGACGGATTACCGGAACCTTCGAACAGCGCCAGCGTGCCGACGGCATTGCCCTGTGCAATCGCCGGCAGCCACTTCTGCTTTTGCGCATCGGAACCGGCGAGCAGCAGCGCTTCTGCGGCGAGGTAGACCGTCGAGGAGAACGGCACCGGGGCGAGTGCACGGCCCATTTCCTCGGCGATCACGCAGAGTTCGAGATGACCGGCACCCGAGCCGCCAAAGGCTTCCGGGATGGCAACGCCGAGGAAGCCCATATCCGCAAGGCCCTTCCAGAGCTCGCGATCATAGGGCGCCTTGCCGTCGATCACGGCGCGCACAGCCTTCGGCGGGCACTTCTCGGTGAGAAAACGCCGGGCCTCATCGCGGAGCTGCTTCTGGTCGTCGGAGAAATCGAAGTTCATGGCGGTGTACTCTGTTCTGATCGATGAAAGTCTAGTTGAGGATGATGACGTCTTCGCCGGGGTGCTCGGCGTAAAGCTGGGCGACCAGTGCCGCGCGGCGTTCGAGGCCGGCGCGCTGGTTGATGTAGCCCTTGTCAGTGAGTTCGTTGCCGTCGATGGACGCCGGCTCGACCATGAACATCGCGCGCGCAATGCGCCTGCTGCTGGCGCCTTCGCACGACGCATTATGTGCCTGCAGCCCCTTCTTCAGACAGGCAAGAACCGCAGGATGTTTCACCACATCGGCAAATGTCGCCTCGGGCTCGCCGATCATGATGCGGCAGGCCGGCAGGTTGGGCCAGGCGAGCACGCCGATATAGGGGCGATCCTGTCCCGTGATCAGCGCGTCCTGCACCACCGGCGTCGCCGCAGCGATCACATCGGTGCGCAACGAGCCGACATGCACGAAGGTGCCGGTCGTCAGCTTGAAGTCCTCCACCACGCGGCCGGAGAAGATCAGGCCCTGCACGGGGTCATTGTCGTCGACGAAAATGCCAGCGTCGCCGATCTTGTAGAAGCCTTCCTCGTCGAAGGCCGCTTTGGTGAGGTCCGGCTGGCGATAGTAGCCCGGCATCACGTTGACGCCGCGCAAGCGCAACTCGTATTTCGAATCCACCGGCACCATCTTGAGTTCGACGCCGGGGAACGGCAGGCCGATCAGGCCGACGCGCTCTGTGTCCCAATAGGTGCCGGTCGAGGTCGGCGAGGTCTCGGTGCAGCCCCAACCGGTATAGAACACGATGCGCTCGCCGGTGGCGCGCACGGCCAGCGCCTGCATCCGGTCGTAGAGATCGTCAGGGAGACGCGCGCCGCCATAGGCCATCAGATTCAGGTTCTTGAAGAACGAGCGCGCCAGCGCATCGTCTTTCTCCATCGCGCTGGCGATGGCAGCATAGCCGGCGGGAACATTGGCGTAATAGGTCGGCGAGATTTCGCGCAGATTGCGCAATGTCTCGTCGATCATGCCCGGCATTGGACGGCCATCGTCGATATAGAGCGTGCCGCCATCGATCAGCAGCGGGTTGAACAAAGCGTTGCCGCCCATGGTGTGATTCCACGGCATCCAGTCGAGATAGACCGGCGGCTGCGCGTTCGGATCGCGCGGGCGCGTCTGCATCATCATCGCGGCATTCGCCGTCATCATCCGCTGCGTGTTGATGACCGCCTTGGGCATGCCGGTGGAGCCCGAGGTGAACAGCAGCTTGCCGACCGTATCGGGCATGATCTGGGCGAGCGATGCGTCGACCGTGGGCGTAACCATGGTCGCGACCATGTCGGCATAGGCGGTGCTGGCGATCCCCGTCGGCGGGCGCGCCACATGGATGATCTTGATGTCGGTGAGATCGAGCGCATCCAGCGCCTTCTGGAAGGTCGGCCCGTCCTGCACCATGACCGCGACAGGCTTGATCAGGTCGAACAGATATTTGAGCTTGGCGTGATCCTGGCTCATCAGCGAATAGGCCGGCGACACCGGCGCTGCCGGATGCCGCGCCTGCATCGCCGCCATGGTCATTAGTGCATGCTCGACGGAATTGCCCGAAAGGATCGCAACCGGTCCATCGGCCGCGAGCTTCATGTCGAGTAGCGCCTGGGTCAGCGCATCGGCGGTCCGCTTCGCCTCGCCATAGCTGAGCCGACGCCATTGCCGGTCATCGCCGGCGCGCTGGGCCAGCCAGGTGTGATCGGGACGCTCCTTGGCCCACTTCGCCAGAGACGCCGGCAGATGCGTCTCATAGGGCATCAACGGTATCAGCGACTTCATGACGATGACGCCGTCCGGCCGGCGCTCGACATCGATGTCGCGCTCCATCCAGTGGATCTTGCGGAAGGCGGGCTTTGTCAGCACCGCGGCAGCCTGCGGGTTCATGTGGTTTCTCCCAAAACCGTTCTTATCGAACCACGGTCTCGTTTGTCGGACCTTGTATTCGTTGCGTGAGATCACGCTTCAACGTGTGACGTAAACCGGCTTTCGTTTCTCGATGAATGCGCGGATGCCTTCCTCGAAATCTTCCGAGCGGCTGCACAGCACCTGATTGCGATCTTCCATGGCGATGACGGCCTCGATCGAGCCGGCATCGACGGACATGTTGATGCATTCCTTGGACAGCCGCAGCCCCACCGGCGACGCGGTCATCATCGCATCGACATAGGGCGCAGCGGCGGCTTCGAGTTGACCGTCGTCGACAACTTCCGACACCAACCCAACAGCCAGCGCGCGATCGGCATGGATGAAGCGGCCGGTGAGGATCAGTTCAGAGGCGACGGAGACACCGACGAGACGCGGCAGGAAATAGCTTGAGCCGATGTCGCAGCCGCCGAGGCCGAGCTTGATGAAGGCGCAGTTCATGCGCGCCGACTTGGCGGCGATGCGGATATCTGCGGCGAGCGCCAGCGCGAAACCGCCGCCGGCGGCAGCACCCTGCACCAGCGCGATGATCGGCTGCGGACAGCGGCGCATCAGCATCACGATATCCGCGATGCGGCGCTGGGAATCCAGCGACTCGGTGACGGTGCGCGGCGCATTCTGCCCGGAGCGCACGGCCATTGCGTGTTTGAGATCGAGCCCGGCGCAGAAATTGGCGCCGGCACCCTTGAGGACGACCACGCGTGTCTTGCGATTGCGCTGCAGGCTTTCGAAATAGTCGTTTAGTGCGTCGATCAGAGCAGGATCGAGCGCGTTGAGACTGTCCGGACGATTAAGCGTCACCCGGTCCACGCCATCGTCGTGTTCGATCAGCAGTGGATTAGACACACGCGCTCTCCCGTTTCACTCGTTGGCGCCTTGCCGACGCTCATTGCCGCGCCCTCTCCCCTTGCGGGAGAGGGCAGCGCAGGAGTTAGAAACAAACTCACTTGGGAGAGGGGCGCCACAACGAGCCCTCTCCCGCCTTCGCTTGCTCAGGCACCCTCTCCCGCGGCGCGCGGCTACGCCGCGCTGGGGGAGAGGGGAAGACAAGTACTACCGCGGCGCCATACGGATGGCGCCGTCGAGGCGGATGGTTTCGCCGTTCAGCATCGGATTCTCGACGATGTGGACCGCAAGGTTGCCGTATTCCGAGGCGTCGCCGAGGCGGGCCGGATGCGGCACCTGCGCGCCCAGGCTAGCGCGGGCTTCCTCGTTGAGGCCCATCAGCAGCGGCGTCAGGAACAGGCCCGGCGCGATGGTGTTGACGCGGATCTTGCTGGAGGCGAGATCGCGGGCGGCCGGCAGCGTGAGGCCGACAACGCCCCCCTTCGAGGCGGAGTAGGCGATCTGGCCGATCTGGCCTTCATAGGCGGCGACGCTGGCGGTGTTGATGATGACGCCGCGTTCCTCGCCGATCGGTTCGGCGGTGGCAAGCTGCTCGGCGAACAGGCGCAGGCAGTTGAAGGTGCCGATCAAGTTCACCATGATGACATTGGTGAACTTCTCGAGCGGATAAACGCCCTGCTTGCCGACGATGCGCTGCGAACCGCCGATACCGGCGCAGTTCATCAGCACGCGCGCGGTACCATGCGCAGCCGCTGCCTTGGCGAGCGCCGCCTTCACGTCACTCTCGCTGGTGACATCGCCGACGGTAGCAACGCCCTTCACTTCGGCAGCGACCTTCTCGGCATTGTCCTGCGCGCGGTCGAACACGGCGACCTTGGCGCCCTTGGCAGCCATCGCGCGCGCGGTTGCGGCGCCCAGTCCCGAGCCACCGCCGGTGATGAATACGGCTACGTCTTTCAGCTGCATGGATAGAGCCTTTCCTTGGGCGTTTCTGATCGTTTCTTGAATTCTTGAGTCGCGACGAAGAAGAAAAAGAAGAAGAAGAAGTGGTCCTTGGGCGTTTTCTTGGTTGTTGTTCTTGAAACTGATCCTTGGGCGTTTCTTATTTTGGTTCTTGAATTTTGTTCCTTGGGCGTTTCCCGACGTTTTTGAATTTTCTTGGCAGTTTTCCTTGGGCCGTTTCTTCTGAGCTCGTGATGTCAGGCCTTGGCGGCCTTCTTGTTTGTGAGGATTCCGCCGAGCAGCATCGCTTCCATATGGGCGACGTAGTCGCGGCAGACTTCATCGGTCACCGGGCCGACGCCAATGGCGCGCGACATGGCATGACGGCTGAAGAACAGGTTGTCGCAGGCGCCGATCAGGCTGGTGTAGAACAACACCGGATCGACCTTGCGAAATTCGCCGGATTCAAGTCCCTCGGCCAGCAGGCGGCGATGGAAGCCGAGCAGCGGCCCCACGAAGAACTTCGATACTTCGTCGGCTGCCTCGTTGCTGCTCTCATGCAGCAAGTAGTGGATCAGCCGGTTCATATAGGGAAACTGGTAATAGGCCTTGATGATGCCGGCGATGTGCAGCCGCAGTTTTGCAGTGGCCGAGATCGGCTGCGCCAGCAGATATTCCAGATTGGTCATCTCGGTGGCGGCATCGCGCGCGAGCAGCGCCAGCAGCAAGCCGTCCTTATTGCCGAAATGATATTTCACCAGCGCCGCATTGACCCCGGACTGCTGCGCAATCTCGCTCAGCGACACCTCGATGGAGTTGCTGGCAATCATCAGCTCGCTCGCCGCGAGCAACAGCTTGTCGGCCGTCGGATTACGGGCAGCGGCGGTTTTCACAGAGGTGCTGGGGTTCAAAGTCGGTGCCATTCGGAGCGCAGATAATACGAACAATCGGCCGCACTCAAGAGTTAATTGACCGATTGACTAAACTCTCCGCGGACACTTAAATCCCGCGCATTCAACGCCACGAAAAACGCCGCCAAACAAGGCAAAAAAGGGAGATCACGCATGGCCGAGGCCTATATCGTTGCCGCTGCACGCACCGCCGGTGGCCGCAAGGGCGGGCGTTTAGCCGGCTGGCACCCGGCCGACCTCGCAGCCTCGGTTTTGAACACGCTGGTTGAACGCACCGGCGCAGATCCCGCCTCGGTTGAGGACGTCATCATGGGCTGCGTCGGTCAGGGCGGCGAGCAGGCCGTCAACGTCGCGCGCAACGCGGTGCTGGCCTCGAAGCTTCCGGAAAGCGTGCCGGGCACCTCCATCGACCGCCAGTGCGGTTCATCGCAGCAGGCGCTGCATTTCGCCGCCCAGGCCGTGATGGCTGGCTCTATGGACATCGTGATCGCCGCCGGCGTCGAGAGCATGACCCGCGTGCCAATGGGCTCGCCAAGCATTCTCGCGTCCAAGGCCGGCATGGGCCACTACAAGAGCCCCGGCATGGAAGCGCGCTATCCCAACATCCAGTTCAGCCAGTTCACCGGCGCCGAGATGGTCGCCGAGAAATACGGACTGTCGAAGGATGACCTCGACACATACGCTTTCCAGAGCCATCAGCGCGCTATTGCCGCGACCGAGGCCGGCCGGTTCAAGGACGAAATCATCCCGCTGCAGATCACCCGCGCCGATGGCACCACGGACACCCATCACATCGACGAGGGCATCCGCTTCGACGCCACGCTCGACGGCATCAGGGGCGTCAAGCTGATCGCTGAGAACGGCAAGCTCACTGCAGCATCCGCCAGCCAGATCTGCGACGGCGCGTCGGGCGTGATGGTTGTCAACGAGAAGGGCCTCAAGCAACTCGGCATCAAGCCGCTGGCGCGCATCCACCACATGACCATGATGGGCGGCGATCCCGTGATCATGCTGGAAGCGCCCCTGCCCGCCACCAAGCGCGCGCTCGAAAAGGCCGGAATGAAGATCGACGACATCGACCTGTTCGAAGTCAACGAAGCCTTCGCCTCGATCCCGACCGCTTGGCTGAAAGCCACCGGCGCCGATCCAAAGCGCCTCAACGTCAATGGCGGCGCCATCGCGCTCGGCCATCCGCTCGGCGGCTCCGGCACCAAGCTGATGACCACGCTGGTCCATACACTTCAGCAGACGGGCAAGCGCTACGGGCTGCAGACCATGTGCGAAGGCGGCGGCATGGCCAATGTGACGATCGTGGAGAGGTTGTAATTTTCTTCCCTTCTCCCCTAGCGCTGCGTAGCAGCGCGACGTGGGAGAGGGTGGATCGAACACGCGAAGCGGGTTCGAGACGGGAGAGGGCCCGCGACTGGCCATACCCCTCTCCCGCCTTTCGCTTCGCTCAGGCACCCTCTCCCACAAGGGGAGAGGGGACGTAAGAAAACTAAACCACACCACGAGCGGAAAAATCCGCCGGTCTTCGAGGAAACACCAAGGAATTCTCCATGACGCATCCGTCGATTCACGCGAAGACCAGTCCCGACAAGATTGCCTACCGCATGGCCGGCTCCGGCCAGGCGCTCAGCTATCGCGAACTCGACGAACGTTCCAACCGCGGCGCGCAGTTGTTTCGCTCGCTAGGACTCAAGGCCGGCGATCACATCGCGCTCTTGATGGAGAATCGCCTCGACTTCATGGAGATCTGCTGGGCTGCACAGCGCGCCGGGCTCTATTACACGGCGATCAGCCGCTACCTCACGCAGGACGAGATCGCCTATATCGTGAAAGACTGCGGCGCACGGGTTGTCATCACCTCCGAGAAATGCGCCGATGTGGTTGCACCGCTGATCACCAACACGGCGGAGCCGATGTTCTATATCGTCGACGGTTCGCGCACCGGTTTCCGCGACTGGAATGCCGCCCTCGCCACTCAGCCCGCCACGCCGATTGCCGACGAGGTTGCCGGCTACGACATGCTGTATTCGTCGGGCACGACGGGCCGCCCCAAGGGCATCAAGCGCGCCTCGGAGAACAATCCGATCGACGTGCCCAATCCGTTCCTGAAGCTGCTCTGCGCGAACATGTGCGGCATGACATCGGACTCGATCTATCTGTCACCGGCGCCGCTGTATCACGCGGCTCCATTACGTTTTAACATGATGGCGATCACGCTCGGCGGCACGTCGGTGATCATGGAGCATTTCGACGCCGAGGAATTCCTCAAGCTTGTCGAAAAGTACAAGATCACCCAGTCGCAGCTGGTGCCGACCATGTTCGTGCGCATGCTGAAGCTGCCGGATGAAATCCGTTTGAAATACAATGTCTCTTCATTGAACGGCGCGATCCATGCCGCAGCCCCCTGCCCCGTCGACGTCAAGGCGCGGATGATCGACTGGTGGGGACCGATCCTGATCGAATATTACGCCGGCTCCGAAGGCAACGGCGTCACCGTGTCGAACTCGCAGCAGTGGCTGTCGCATCGCGGGACCGTCGGCAAGGCTGTGGTCGGCAGCGTCAAGATCGTCAATGAAGAAGACCAGGAAGCGCCGACCGGCGAAATCGGCACGGTGTATTTCGCCGATACGCCGCAGTTCAGCTATCACAACGATCCCGAGAAGACGAAGCGCGCCTATAACGCGCGCGGCTGGTCCACCCTCGGCGATGTCGGCTATCTCGATGACGAAGGCTTCCTCTACCTCACCGACCGCAAGTCCTACATGATCATTTCCGGCGGTGTGAACATCTATCCGCAGGAGACCGAGGACATTCTCATCACCCATCCGGACATCGCCGATGTTGCGGTGTTCGGCGTGCCGAACGAGGAGATGGGCGAAGAGGTCAAGGCCGTGGTGCAGCCGCACGACATGAGCCGCGCCGGCAAGGCGCTGGAGGCCGAATTGATCTTGTACTGCCGCAAGCATCTGTCCCCGATCAAATGCCCCAAGAGCATCGACTTCGAGCCGGAATTGCCGCGTACGCCGACCGGCAAGCTGGTGAAGCGCCATTTGCGGGACAAGTACTGGCCGAAGAAGGAAAAGGCGTCGGCCTAGACCTCGCCCTTGCGGCATTGCAGTCGCCGCGGTAATCCGCCGTGATGTCGCAAGTTCATCCATCATGACCGCCGGCCTGCTGATCTCCGCAGCACGTTCCGGCGCGGGCAAGACCACGGTTACGCTCGGCCTGCTCGCCGCGCTCGGGCGGCGCGGCATGGTACTGCGTGCGGCCAAGGCCGGGCCCGATTATATCGACCCTGCCTTTCACGCGGTCGCCACCGGCGCTCCCTGCATCAATCTCGATAGCTGGACCATGCCGCCCTCGCTGCTGCAGGCGCTGATGGCTGGCACCACCGAAGCCGCCGATCTGCTGGTGGTCGAAGGCGTTATGGGCCTGTTCGACGGTGTGCCCGGCGTCGCCGACCGAGACGGTAGCAGCGCCAGTATCGCCGCGCGCTTCAATCTACCGGTGCTGCTGGTGCTCGACGTGACCGCGCAATCGCAATCCGCCGCCGCCATGGTGCGCGGCTTTGCCAGTCATCGTCCTGACGTGCACGTCGCCGGCGTGATCCTGAACCGCGTCGGCAGCGATCGCCACCGCCGCCTTATCACGGACGCCATCGCGCCGCTCGGCATCCCCGTCGTCGGCGCCATTCCGCGGGATGCCGCACTGGCGCTGCCAGAGCGTCATCTCGGCCTCATCCAGGCTGGCGAACACGGCGACCTTGCCACACGGATGGACGTACTCGCCGGCATGGCGGAGAAGCACCTCGATCTCGATACCATCATCGCGCTGGCTGCGCCGATCGACGGACAGCCGGCCCGCAATGCCGCGCCGGCCTTACCGCCGCCGGGTCAGCGCATTGCATTGGCCGCTGATGCTGCCTTCACCTTCATCTATCCGCACCTGATTGACGGCTGGCGCAATGCCGGCGCGGAGGTCGTCCGCTTCTCACCGCTGGCCAATGAAGCTCCGCCGGATGATTGTGATGCATGCTGGCTGCCAGGCGGCTATCCCGAACTTCACGTGGCAACGCTTGCCTCGGCGCAAAGATTCCGCGACGGGCTGGTGCGCTTCGCACAGACACGTTCGGTCCATGGCGAGTGCGGCGGCTATATGGTGCTCGGTGAAGGCCTGGAGGATGCCGACGGCAACCGGCATGCGATGACGGGGCTGCTCAGCCACACGACGAGTTTCCACAAGCGGCACTTGCATCTCGGCTATCGCGAGGCGCGATTGCTATCCGACAGTCCGATCGGACCAAAGGGATCGCTCATCCGCGGCCATGAATTTCACTATGCGTCACTGATTGATCCGGGCAGCGACGACCCGCTGGTCGATCTCCGCAACGCGCAGGCCGAACCCATGGCAGAGCGCGGCGGACGGCGCGGCCATGTCACCGGCACGTTTTTCCACGCGATTGCGCGGGTCGATGGCTAACGGGAACTAACGCCCCCAGCGATCCTGCCAGATCTTCTCGCCGATCAGGCAGTTGACGCGGGGCTCCTTCGTCGTGTTGGCGACAGGAATCGCGCGCGGCTCGGGCATCAATCCTGCGACTTCCAACACCAGTTTGGTGCGGATCGCTTCCTTGAACTTGTCGCGCTCCTTGATCGGCACCACGAAGGAACCCGCGCCGCCGATCACGCAGTCCTCATAATAGAGATCGAGGTTTTCGATATCCATGGTCGAGTAGGACAGTTCCTTGGCCATGATCGGCAGGCCGTTGATGACGATACCTTTCGCGACTGCCTCATCGCGCGCGACCGTCACCGGTCCTCCATTGTTGTTCGGCCCATCGCCCGAAATATCGATGACCCGGCGCAGACCGTGCAGCGCATTTTCATCGAACAGCGGCATGGCGTAGTAGATCGCGCCCGAGATCGACGTCCTTGACGCCCGGCGGATCGGTGTCTTCATGATTTCGGATGCCACCGCGTCGGCGGATTCAGGACCATCGATGACACGCCAGGGAATGATCAGCTTCTGGTCTGACGATGCCGCCCATTCGAAATAAGTGACCGCAATCTTGCCTGTCGGGCCACTCTTGAGCGCGGTAAGAAATTCCTTGGAGACGATGGCCTGGGCATAGCCTTCGCGCTGGATCGCCAACTCGTCCATATCCATCGAATAGGAAACGTCGACCGCCAGCACCAGTTCGACATCGACTACGGGGTCCTGCTTGCTCTGGGCAAACTGCGCTTTCGGGCCTGTCGCAGCCATGCTCGCGACGTCCCCGCCGGCCATCGCTCCCGCGACGAGTACCGCTCCAATCGAGACACACCAGCGCATAGCGGCCCTCCCGTTGAGAATCGAATGGTGACATGCAAATGACGAGCCGCAAAGCAGGAACCTGCAGGCATGTTCACAATCCGGTCATGGCGGCTCTGCTGCTGCGGCAGAGTTAACGGGCGCCTGCCCCCGGATTTGAACGGTTTGCACGTTCGCGCGACAAAGCTAGCGCAGGATGTCGCCAACGCCACATCCACCATTGCCGACCGGAATGGCCGACATGAGTGCCGCCTTGAACGCGCCGATGAACGGTGGCCGCCAGCCCGCAGCGCGGCACGCAATCGTGTTGGCCGTACTGCTCGCTTGCATCGGCGCAGCGATCGCTTTGTTCGTTTCAGCACCTGCCGAACAGCGCAAGACAGGGGCCGCCGAACAGGACGAACCTATTCAGCCGTTCGGCGCCAACGCAGCCAACGAATGCCGCCGTCTTTTGCGGAACGCCACCGAATACCTCCCCGAGCAACAAGAGAAGCTGCGTTACCGGATGCGCCAGACCGCCTGCAGCGAAGCATTCGCTGCTGCTCCGGACGATGTCCGCAACAAGGTGGCCTTCGCTCAATCGCTGCCGCATGAACGGCGCGCCGAGGCGGTCGCACTGTTGCGCGAGGCCGCAGCCCGGAACGATAGCGAGGCAAATTACGCAATCTATGAGTCGCACAATTCATGGGACTATCATCTTGATCGCCCGCAACTGATTGCGCGCGACGAGGCACAGCACGCGCTGATCAAGGCAGCCGAACTGGACAACCCGTCAGCGGTAAACAGGCTCGCCATCCTCTATGGCCGTGGCGGCATCGTAAAGCGGGACCCCTCGGCCGAACGATACTGGACCGAGCGCGCGCTTCGGTTGCCGCTGCCGGAGAACGTCACCCGTGCGGACCAGCAGATCAGGCTTGCCCGGCTTCTCGCGCGATCCCCGCAGCCGGACGAGCAGACCCTCGGCCGGGATTTACTCGAACGTCTCGCCCAAGGCGGCTCGTTTGGCGCCAAGGCGGCGCTGGCTGAAGCCACGCGTCCCAACGATCCCGTGCGCGCCCGCAAACTATTTGAAGAGGCTGTGCGCGATCATCTGGGAGGCGATACCGAGCTGGCGCAGATGCTGCTCGATGGCGAAGGCGGCCCGGCCGATCCGAAGCGCGCATTATCGATCTTGCAAAGCCGCCGCCATCAAGCGAACGCGAGTGGCCTGCTCGGCGAGCTTTATCTCGATGGAAAGCTGGTGCCACGCGACGTGCCAAAGGGGATCGACTTGCTGATCACTGCCGGGGTTTGGGATTACGACTCCCGGCTAAAGGCCCTGCGGTTGCTGGCCGGCCATCCGCAGGTTCAGATCTCTTCGCTCAACATCGTTCTGTATGAGGCAATTCAGGCTGCGGAACTTGGCGAGCCTGACGCACTTGCCGCATTGGTCGATCTCAAACTATCGCAGAACCCGCAGTTTCGCGACGTCCCCGGAGCCTGTAAACTGAAACCAATGGCCGTGCAGCGCGGCGATCAGGATGCCGTGCGACACCTCAAGGATTGCCCGGCCGAGTGATCATCGTCGCGTCGCCGCCCCAGAGCGCGATCGTCCGGATGAGTGTGCATGCCCGAGAGTGTCACCGCCCCGCAGACTAAGACCAAGCCGAAGGTCGAGCGGCCGAAATTGTACAAGGTTATCCTCGTCAATGATGACTTCACGCCGCGGGAGTTCGTCGTGCGGGTGCTGAAGGCGGAATTTCGCATGTCCGAGGATCAAGCCGCCAAGGTAATGATGACGGCGCATCAACGCGGCGTCTGCGTCGTCGCCGTGTTCACCCGTGACGTCGCCGAGACCAAGGCGACCCGCGCGACAGATGCCGGCCGCGCCAAGGGCTATCCGCTTCTGTTCACGACCGAGCCGGAAGAATAGGACGTGGCGCTTCTGCTTTGGCCACCAAGACGATAAAAATTTAACGATCGGCTCAATCCGAGGTTGGGCGGCATGTGGCAAGCTCGCCAGATGTCGATTGCACTCCGCAAGCAATATGTATCCCGGCCGGAATTGTCGTTCGGGCCTTTGCGCTTCATCGAATGCCTGCCTTGGCTCGTGCTGGCAGCGGGAATGCGCGTGATCGCGTTCAGCGGTGGCGTTATCGCCTTGCCGGCCATCTTCGTCGCCACGGTTGCCGTTCTTCTCGCGTTTCTGGTGACCGCACGGCGGTCGATCGAGCTTGCCGACGGCGAGACCCATCTCGGAGCGATGACGTTCGAGGATGAATTCCGACTATCGCTGCGCATTTTGGTGCGTATCGGCGCGCTGATGCTTGTAGCAAGCATGATCTCTGTATCGCTCGGAATCTCGCCGCTGGACCTGAACTTCATGGGCGGCATCGATGGCATGGCGTTCGATCAGCCGACGGCGGCGGGAAAGATCTGGAATGCCTCCATCGCCACGCTGATCTTGCTGATGATCGTCGGCGTCGAACGCCACGACAACAGGGTTCGTTTCTTCGCGGCTTGCCGTGAATTCGCCAGGCGAAGCGCGTGGCTCGGCGTGGGCCTTCTGGTCCTGACCGCCGCCTATTTCGGCCTCGGTTTTGTCCAGGGTCTCGTTCGCAACGCGATTGCGATCTACGGGCAGGCGCCGACGACGAACACCTTCATCCGAAACCTGATCTTCTTCGTTTTTATCTTCGGCTTCGCGATGCTGCGGCTTTGGGTGACCCTGATGATCCTGACCGCGGCCCTCAAGCAATCCCATCTGCGCGGCGACTGACCTCAGCCAGCGACCGCGGTTTCATCGCCCAATCCATAGACCTGCTCGGCCTTGGCGAAGCCAGCGATGGGAAATTCACCGAGATCGGCCCAGTCGGCGCGTGTCACATCAGCAAAAGCGGTCGACGCGACCACCGTCCGGTGCAGCCTGCCCGCGATCTTCTCCAGACGTGCGGCGAGGTTCACCGCCGGGCCGATACAGGTGAAATCGAGCCGGTTGCCGCCACCGATATTGCCGTAAAGTACCTTGCCGACATGCAGTGCCAGACCGAAGCGAAAGCGCTCTTCAGCACCTGCCGCATCCGACCAGCGCAGCGCTTCAACGGCAGCGCTAGCTTCACGCGCGGCCTCCAGCGCGTGGCCGCACACCGTGGAACGATCCGCATCGTCCTCGGCAATGGGAAACACGGCCAGCAGGCCATCGCCCATGAATTTGAGCACTTCGCCGCCATGCTTGAGGATCGCAGGCACCTGACAATCGAAGTAGTGGTTGAGAATCTCGACGACGCTTTCCGGCGGCAATCGGTCCGACAGCGCCGTAAATCCGCGCAGATCCGACAACCAGATCGCTGCGCGCATGGTCTCGGTATGGCCGCGTCGGATCTGACCACCGAGAATACGTCCGCCAGCGCGATTGCCCACATAGGTATCGAGCAGTGTCACCGTCACTCGTCGTATGCCGATGACCTCGATCAACCGCGCCAATGTCGGCAGCACCGCTTTCAAGGCAGCAAGCTGCTCGTCCGTAAAACCGCCAGGCTGCTTCGTGGTCCAGCTTGATGCGTGGAGCATGTTGTCGACGAAGGTGAGCGGGATCGCGATATAGTCGGTAACGCCTTCGGCGCGCATATCGTCGAAAAAAGGAAAGGGTGTGGTTGATGGCTCATGAAGTCGGCTGCGGACCTCGACACCTTCACGGAAGACCAGCGCAAGCGGACTGCTGAGGAATTCAGGCGCCTCCTGAATGTCGAAATCAACCGAGCTGAGGACCACCCCGGTCTCCGGACGCCAGATGAAATTTCGGCCGAAGATTTCCGGATGCAGGGTGCGGATGAAGATGCCCACGCGGTACAGCGGCAGCCCCGCAGCAACAAGCCGTTCGCAACATTCCGCCATCATGCGCGATGGCGTCGGCGCGGATCGCGCACCGTCGCTGAGCCAGTCGATGATCTCTCTGAGCTTGTCGGGCAACACGGCTGGCACTTTCAAACTCGCGCGAACGCGGGCTTCGGTCAGTCACTTACTCTAGCCGACCTGTCCGCGATGCCGAATGAAATGATCGGCGAGCACACAAGCGGCCATGGCTTCCGCCACCGGCACGGCGCGGATGCCGACGCAGGGATCATGACGACCCTTGGTCAGGATGTCCGTATCGGCGCCATTGCGATCGACGGTTTTGCGCGGCGACAGGATCGACGAGGTCGGCTTCACCGCAAAACGTGCCACGACCGGCTGGCCTGTGGAAATGCCGCCGAGGATGCCGCCAGCATGGTTTGAGAGAAATGACGGGCCGTGATTGGTCATGCGCATCTCATCGGCATTGTCCTCGCCGGACAATTCCGCCGCGCCAAAACCGTCACCGATCTCGACGCCCTTCACCGCATTGATGCTCATCAGCGCCGCTGCCAGATCGCCATCGAGCTTGGCGTAAATGGGCGCGCCCAAACCTGCGGGCACGCCGTCGGCGACCACTTCGATCACCGCGCCGATCGACGAGCCGGATTTCCGGATGCCGTCGAGATAGCTTTCGAAGAAGGCAGCCTTGTCCTTGTCCGGACAGAAGAATGGATTGCGGGCAACCTCGTCCCAATCCCAGTTGCCGCGGTCGATCTTGTGCGGTCCCATCTGCACCAGCGCCGCGCGCACCGTCATGCCCGGCACGATCTTGCGCGCGATGGCGCCAGCGGCCACGCGCGTCGCCGTCTCGCGGGCCGATGAACGGCCACCGCCGCGATAGTCGCGCAACCCGTATTTGGCTTCATAGGTGAAGTCGGCGTGACCCGGCCGAAACTTGTCTTTGATGTCCGAATAGTCCTTCGAGCGCTGGTCGGTGTTCTCGATCAGCAGCGCGATCGGCGTCCCCGTCGTGACCTGCACGCCGGTTTCCGGATGCGCCATGACCCCGGACAGAATTTTGACCGCGTCAGCTTCCTGCCGCTGCGTGGTAAAGCGCGACTGGCCGGGACGGCGGCGATCGAGATCGGCCTGGATCTCGGCAACATCCAGCGGAATCAGCGGCGGACAGCCATCGACCACGCAGCCAATCGCCACCCCGTGGCTCTCGCCAAAGGTCGTGACGCGGAACATGTGGCCGAAGGTGTTGTGGGACATGGGGCGCTCGCTGCTTGAGCAGATGTCGTAACGCGGGCCGTCCGAGGGGTCAAATCGCCCGGTCAGCCGCAATGCTTAACTAAACTTGTCCATCCCGTCGGCGTTGAACACGTAGACCGCGCCCTGCTGGATCGGCAGCTCACTGACCCCGTCCGGCGTCTCAAAGCCCAGCGCCACCATTAGCGCCCGCGCCGTACCGCCATGGGCAACGGCAACGGTATCGCCCGTCAGGCCGTCAACCCATTCGCGCATCCGGAGTTGCACCTCAGCGTAGCTCTCGCCGCCCGGCGCCGGCAGGCTCCATTTGTCGCGCAGGCGCGCCGCAAAGATCTCGGGATGTGCGGCTTCCTGCTCGGCCAGCGTAAAGCCTTCCCAGTGGCCGAAGCCGATCTCACGCAGACGATCGTCGAGGCCGTAGTCGTCATGCGGCAGATCGAGCTTGCCGCGCACCAGTTCCATGGTGTTGCGCGCGCGGCCGAGCGGACTGGAGACGAATGCGACATCGCCGTTGGTGCGCCCGTCGCGCGCCAGCAGATCTTTAAGGACACCACCAGCATGCGCCGCCTGCTCACGACCGAGATCGTTGAGCGGAATGTCCTTCGAGCCCTGAAAGCGACCGGCGGCATTCCATTCGGTCTGACCGTGGCGAATATAATAGATCGTTGGTTTCGGCATGGACTAAGCGATCAGTCCTTGCCGCCCATCGAGATATCCGGTGCATCCGGCACCTTGGTGCCGAGCACGTGATAGCCAGCATCGACGTGATGCACTTCGCCGGTGACGCCAGAGGACAGGTCAGACAGGAAATACATCGAGCTCTGGCCGACTTCGTCGATCGAGACGTTCTTGCGCAGCGGCGCATTGACCTCGTTGTATTTCAGCAGATAGCGGGAGTCGGCAATCCCTGCGAAGGCCAGCGTCTTGATCGGGCCGGCGGAGATCGCATTGACGCGGATGCCCTTCTCGCCCAGGTCAGCCGCCAGATAGCGCACGCTGGCTTCGAGCGCGGCCTTGGCGACGCCCATCACGTTGTAGTTCGGCATCCACTTCTCGGCGCCGTAATAAGTCAGCGTGATGATCGAACCACCGTCGGTCATTAGTTTCTCGGCGCGCTGCGCAACCGCGGTCAGCGAATAGCAGGAGATGAGCATGCTCTTGCTGAAGTTCTCCGCCGTGGTGTCGACATAGCGGCCCTCGAGCTCGTTCTTGTCGGAAAACGCAATGGCATGGACGACGAAGTCGATCTTGCCCCACTTCGCCTTGAGCTCGTCGAACACCGCATCGATGGTCGCGGCATCCGTGACGTCGCAATGACCAAGCACGAGCGCGCCCAGTTCCGCCGCCAGCGGCTCCACGCGCTTCTTCAGCGCATCGCCCTGATAGGTCAGCGCGATCTCGGCGCCCTGCGCCTGGCACGCCTTGGCGATGCCCCAGGCGATGGAGCGGTTGTTGGCGACGCCCAGAATGACACCGCGCTTGCCCTTCATCAGGCCTGAAACTTCACTCATATCACATCCTATTTGCTTGGCTGATAACTTGGCAGTCCATGCCGATCTGGCCTTGGGGGTACACCAGCACTTGCGTCCGGTACAGCCCAAAAGCCCGGTTATGTGGCTGTTTACCGTCCGGGCTTAACGCCGGAATAGACGGTCCGCCAAGGTGTTATGATAGATGCGGCGCAATTGCGGACCGCCCAAGATACCGTCAGGATTGCAACGGATGGCACGAGCCCCATGAGCGCCTTTCGCGAGAGCGTTGAGAGCATGATTCCGGCGCTGCGCCGTTATGCGCGGGCGCTGGCGCGTGACACCGACATTGCCGACGACCTGGTGCAGGACACGCTGGTGCGCGCGCTGCGCTCGGAGAAGTTGTTCATCGGCGGTGACCTCAGAAGCTGGCTCTATACGATCCTGACCAATCTGAACCGCAACCGCCGGCGGTCGCTGGCACGCAAACCGGTCTTCACCGAGCTGTTCGACAACAATCCGGATGCCAGCGGGACCGAAGCCGAAGGGCGCGATATCGCGCGCGCCCTTGCCGCCCTCGTCGAAGAGCAGCGCTCGGTGCTGCTGCTCGTGATGCTCGAGGGCCTGAGCTACCGCGAAGTCGCCGACATTCAGGGTGTGCCGATCGGCACCGTGATGTCGCGCCTCGCCCGCGCCCGCGCCCATGTCAAAGCCTATCTCGACGGCGAGCGCCCGGCGCTGCGCGCGGTCAAATGATTTAAAGGGAAGATGATAATGACCGGACCGAACATTCCCGTGACCGAAGACGAATTGCACGCCTTCGTCGATAATGAATTGCCGGCCGAGCGCCGCACAGATGTCGAGGCCTGGCTCGCGACACATCCTGACGATGCCGAGCGCGTCGCATCATGGCGCGCAATGGCCGAGTTGCTGCATGCCCGCTACGATGCGATTGCCGACGAAGCCGTGCCGCAGCGGCTGGAAATCGAGCGACTGGTTCAGCAGCCGCGGCGCTGGATCTACGGCGCCGTCGCCGCAACGCTCGTCGCCTTCGTTGCAGGTGGCAGCGCGGGCTGGGTCGCACGCGGCGCAGCGACCACGCCGTCGATATTCCGGAGTTTCACGGTGGACGCGCTCGGTGCGCACCGGACCTATGTGGTCGAAGTCCGTCATCCGGTCGAAGTCGCAGCCAATGAACGTGCACACCTGCAGCAGTGGCTGTCGAAGCGCGTCGGCTACGAGATCAGGGCGCCCGAACTCGATGCGGCCGGATTGAAGCTGGTCGGCGGACGCTTGCTGCCCGGCCCCGAAGCGCCTGCGGCCTTCTTCATGTATGAGAGCCCGTCGGGCGAACGCTACACGCTCTACACTTCGCGTGCGGCGAAAGCCGACGCCACCCAGATGCGCTATGCCGCGCAGGACAAGGACGGCGCCATGTTCTGGGCTGACAAGGGCGTCGGCTATGTCGTGTCAGGCCCGACCGACAAAGACCGGCTCAACCAGGTCGCGCGCCAGATCTATGACCAGACGGAGAAGGTCGGGGGATGAGGACAGCGAGCTGATCGCTGCTCGCCTCACCCCAGATCACTCCGCGGATGATACGGGTGCCCGTCGCGCCACTTCTCCATCAGGGCTTCCAGCTCGGCATCGTTGCCGTCCGGCAGCATGATCCTGGTGGTGAAGTAGAGATCGCCCGCGGCGCCTCCGGCCAGCGGCAGGCCCTTGCCCTTCAGGCGAAACACCCGTCCGCTCGACGTGTTCTTCGGAATTGAAAGCTCCACGGCGCCGGTGAGTGTCGGCGCGCGCACCTTGGCCCCCAGCACGGCTTCGTAGAGCGTGATCGGCAGATCGACGCGCAGGTCGTTGCCATCCACCTTGAAGTGGGCGTGGGGAGCGATGGTGACGGTGATCATCAGATCGCCGGGACGATGTCCTGGCGCGCTTTCGCCCTGCCCGCGGAGCCGGATCTGCTGGCCCGACGTGACGCCGGCCGGTATCTTGACGTTCAATTCCTTGCCGGATGGCAGACGCACGCGCTTCTCGGCGCCCTTCACGGATTCTTCCAGCGTCACCGTCATGGCAACGTTCAAATCCAGATCGGGCATCCCGCCGGCATAGCCACCGGTATCGAACTCAAAGCCCTGCGCGCCCGGCCGCGCGCCGCGCGGGCTGGCGCCACCGAACATGCTGTTGAGGATATCCTCGAAACCGCCACCGGCACCGCCGGGAAAGCCCTGCTGCGCACCGGGACCGCCGCGGAAAGCATGCTCGAAGCCGCGCTGCGACGCGCCAGCGCGGCCGCCGCCCGGAAATCCCTGGAAGCGTGCTTTACCCTCGGCATCGATCTCGCCGCGGTCGAACTGCTTGCGCTTGTCCTCGTCGCCGATGATCTCATTGGCCGCATTCAATTCCGAAAACCGGTCGGCGGCTTTCGGATCGTCCTTGTTGCTGTCGGGATGATGCTTCTTGGCGAGCTTGCGATAGGCACTCTTGATCGCCGCAGCGCTGGCGCCCCGCTGCACCCCCAAGACCTCATAGGGGTCGCGCATCCGTCGTCTCTCCTTCAGGTAACTAAAAGGCGGGCAATCGGCCCGCATGTTGGGTTTGCGGGCCAGGGCCCGCCTGCTTCTTCATCTGGTGACTTCGTGTCATTTTTGCAACTCGGCCGCAAGCGGCCCGCCGGTGAAAACTAGCTCCGTTTCCACGGCTTCAGCGTATGCACGTCCCAGCTGCCGCGGTCACCCTTACAGGCCGCACCTTGCATCCAGCTTTCGCTGGTGCCGTTGACATAGCTGGCCAGAAAATCCCTGCAGGTGCGACCTTCCGCGACATAGGCACTGGACAGAGGCGTTACCGATCCGCGCGCGCCGGTCGACGGGTTTTCCCACGGCTGGCTGGAATCCTTGCTGCCCTTGGTGAGCACATCCGAGGCCGCCGTACGCGTCAGGACCAGATCGGCTTCGGTAGGCTCGTAATTGGTGGCCTGGACGGATGCCGGCGAAATCGAACCGGTGACATCGCCGCCCTCCATCCTGGCCAGCGCGGACTCGTTTCGGCCCATACTGCAACCACCGAGGGTGCTGCCGATAAGAATTGCTGTCAAAGCCGCACCGAGCGGGCAGATGGCCGATAGGCCAATGCGTTGCCGTATCCTATATAGGTCTTGCCTATGCAGGGGCAGCAGCGAGCTCTCTACAACAGGCCAACGCAAGCGGAACTCCGGACATGACCGACACGACCTCCCCCATCAAAGACTCAACTCCGTTAACGTCAGGTGATTTTACGGCCGCTGCGGAACCATTTGCGCTGTTTTCCGAGTGGTTTACCGAGGCGAAGGCGTCCGAGCCCAACGATCCGAACGCGATGGCGCTGGCCACCGTCGACGCCGACGGCCTGCCGGATGTCCGCATGGTGCTGATGAAGGGCTACGACACCGACGGCTTCGTGTTCTACAGCCACATCGCCAGCCAGAAGGGCCAGGAGCTTGCCGCCAATCCCAAGGCTGCCTTGCTGTTTCACTGGAAGTCGCTGCGCCGGCAGGTCCGCATTCGCGGTCCCGTCACCCGCGTGACCGATGCCGAGGCCGACGAGTATTTCGCAACCCGTCCGAAACAGGCGCAGATCGGCGCCTGGGCGAGCAAGCAGTCGCAGCCGCTGGAAAGCCGTTTTGCCTTTGAACAGGCCATCGCCAAGGAAAGCGCCAAGCACCTGATCGGCAGCGTGCCACGTCCGCCAGGCTGGAGCGGATGGCGCATTACGCCACAGCGGTTCGAGTTCTGGCACGACCGCCCGTATCGCCTGCACGACCGCATCGAATTCCGCCGCGACACCGCGGCACCAGATACGTCCTGGACCAAGGTGAGACTGTATCCGTGAACGCCGACAACGAGACGAGAACCAGACCCGTGAGCCATCCAGGATCGAACGCGCCCAAGCGCACCATGCTGCTCACCGGCGCAAGCCGCGGCATCGGTCATGCCACCGTGATGCGCTTTTCAAGCGCCGGCTGGCGTGTGCTGACCTGTTCGCGGCATCCGTTTCCGGAAGTCTGCCCATGGGATGCCGGCCCCGAAGATCACATCCAGGTCGACCTCGCCGACCATGACGACACCGTCCGCGCCATCGACGACATCAAGGAACGGCTGAACGGCGGCGCGCTGCATGCGCTGGTGAACAATGCCGCGATCTCACCCAAGGCCGAAGGCGGCGCGCGGATGGGCTCCATCGACACCGACGTCGCAACCTGGAGCCACGTCTTCAACGTCAATTTTTTCGCGCCGATCATGATGGCGCGCGGGCTGATCGAACAGTTGAAGGCTGCGAAGGGCTCGGTGGTGAATGTTACCTCGATCGCCGGCTCGCGCGTGCATCCGTTTGCCGGTGCGGCCTATGCCACATCGAAAGCGGCGCTGGCGTCGCTGACCCGCGAAATGGCGTCGGATTTCGGCCGCCTCGGCATCCGCGTCAACGCTATCGCGCCGGGCGAGATCGACACCTCGATCCTCTCGCCGGGCACGCAGACCATCGTCGATCAGCAGATCCCGCTGCATCGGCTCGGCACGCCCGACGAAGTCGCCAAGATCATCTATGTGCTGTGTACGGAAACGAGTTCATACGTGAACGGCGCCGAGATCCACATCAATGGCGGCCAGCACGTCTGATCAGCGGTAACGGGTGGGGAATAGTCATGCTGAGGACCGCGCCATTCTGGCGCTCCTCGAAAAGCGCGGGATTTTCTAGTCCGCGTAAAATTTCCGCGGCATCGGCGCAGCCGCGCTGATCCCCGCGCTGGAACAATCGTCTTCGGATTCGCCGTCCATCAACCCGGCACCACAATGCCGGCAGGTACGCGCAGACATCGCCTGCGCCCGACCGTTGGCCATGCGCGCCTGTTGATAGGACCTGAGATCGACGACGTTCCGTCCCGATGTTTCTGTTTTGTCAACCATTGCTGTCCTCATCGCTTCTGACAGCGTTATGACAGCAACCATTAGCGCAACCGTTCAGCGGAACGCTCGAATTTTACCGGATAAATTGTGGCGGGAATCGCGCGAAGCCTATGATCATTGGGCTTTTCGAACACGCATCATGAATGCGTTTTGATAGTTGGAAAAAGATTCAGACACCCGCGCCTTTATGATCCCGCGAGCGCATGCTCGGGGTTGTCTAAGCGGTGTCCCCTCCTGAAACATGAGGGGTGGCAGCGCGCCCGACGACGCGAAATGGTGGTAATTTTCGCGATCCGCTCCGCCGGAACGCCGGCAAGCTGCAACCGCGCAACGCCATCAGGCGCGCCACCGCGGCGATTTCTGTCCCCGGGACCGTTCTTCCGGGCAAAGGCGCAGAGCTCCGCACTCCGCTGATCCCGACGGTTTCCCGCCGTTCACCAATGCCACGTCCAGCCAGCATGAGTGGCAGACCCCCGTAGTGGGGTCGGACGGTGACCCAAGGCCTCCCGAGTGCGCAGGGTACGTCACCCCACACCCGCAGGCGCCGCATCCTGTCCCACTTCAAGACGCCTCATGAAGCGCCCCTCGCGAACGGGATGCGCGGAGGATAATCCTTATAGGTATATTGTCAAGGGATGCAGGAAAAAATGTTTGGGCGCTGCTATCCCTCATTTGTCATTCCGGGGCGCGCCCTTGCGCGAACCCGGAATCCATAACCACGATCGAACTTATGGATTCCGGGCCTGCACCCCACCGGCTTCGCCGGCGTGACGCATCCCGGAATGACAAATGAGAGGTTAGTGCCGCCCTACGTGCCCTACAGCCACTTCTTCCACTTGAAGAACATGTAAGGCAGCACCGCGGCGAACAGCATCATGATCAGCGCCATGGGGTAACCGACATCCCATTGCAGTTCCGGCATCGCCTTGAAATTCATGCCATAGACCGAGGCGATCAATGTCGGCGGCATCAGCACGACGGCCATGACCGAGAACAGCTTGATGATGTTGTTCTGTTCGAGATTGACGACACCGAGCATCGCATCGAGCGTGAAGGTGATCTTGTTCGACAGATAGGAGGCGTGATCGGTCAGGGACACCACGTCGCGCTGCATGGTCTTGAGCTGCGCGCGCATGTCCTTCGACCACTTCACGCCTTCGGCTTCCGCCGTGATGAAGGTGACGACGCGGCCGATCGAGACGAGGCTTTCACGTACTTTCGAGGTCAGGTCGCCCTTGCGACCGATGGTGATCAGAATTTCGGAATAACGCTTGGCATGGCCGGTCCGCAGCGACTCATCCGGCTCGAAGATGTCGTGGCTGACCTGATCGACGTCGGCGCCGACGCGTTCGAGAATGTCGGCGCACCGATCGATCACCGCGTCGAGCAGTTCGAGCAGAATGGTTTCACCATTGGCGCCGGGCGGCGCGTTGCGGCCAAGCTTCAGTTCGACGGACGCGAACGGACGCGGTGTGTCGTAGCGCACCGTCACCAGCCGTTGCCGGGTGAGGATGAAAGTTACCGCCGTGATCCGCGGCGACTCCGTGTCGGAGCCGCACATCAAGCTCGCGGTCATATAGCGGGCGCCGTTCTCGATATAGAGACGGCTGGAGATTTCGATCTCCTGCATGTCTTCGCGGGTCGGAATTTCCACCCCCGCCAGTTTCTCCACCGCCTTGTCTTCGGCTGGCGACGGCTTCACCATGTCGATCCACACCGCATTGTCCGGCAACGCTTCGAGATCGGTTGGCTCGGATTTTCTCAAGGCGTGGTCGGCAGGGGTGAAGACAGCGAGCATGGCAACTCCGGGACATTGAAAAGGCGGGACACTGCAATACGGACGATCCGGACAGAATCGGCAGGGGCGACCGACCATGACCGATGCGGATGCAGCCGTCATGACAGCCTTTGTGCGGCGCGCCAACCCCACCCGAACCCGGGGAATTTTTCCCGCAAGATCGCGCGTTCCATGGTCTCGATCTGACAAAATTGTCACGCGCGCATCACGGCTTCGCGAGGCGTTGCGGTTCTGCACAGGATTTGGCCGGAGGGTCGAAAATTCTGCGGCAAATATGACACAGGTTGTGCGCTGCATGATGCGCAGCGCATCTAACCGCTGGAATTGCAGCGGATTTCAGCGATAGTAGCTTTAACGGAATCGTGGCGTTCGCAGGCTATTTTGGGTGCGTTTCCTTGCACCAGCCTGTCTGAATTCGGACCTCACGCAATTGGAACAATGACATGTCGCCGCTCAAGATTAAGCTTGGATTGATTGTCGCCGCCGGCCTGATGCTGTCGGGCTGCATGCAGACCGCAACGCAATTCCAGGCCGCCCCGGAAGCCAGCCTCAAGCCGAATGACAAGGCACAGCTCGCCAAGGCACGTTACGCCAAGGTTGCCGTCGCCGAGCCGTTCCGCCGCGCCATCGTCGACTTCCACCGCAAGGAAGCGCCCGGCTCGATCGTGGTCGATTCCGACAACCACTATCTCTATTTCGTCCAGGACGGCGGCAAGGCGATCCGCTATGGCGTGACCGTCGGCGAAGAAGCGCTGGCCTTCTCGGGCGTCGCGCGCGTCGGCAACATGGCCGAATGGCCGAAGTGGACCCCGACCAAGGACATTCACGCCCGCATCGAAGGCCTGCCGGCCCAGGTGCCCGGCGGCGTCGATAATCCGCTCGGTGCCCGCGCCCTCTATCTCTATCAGGGCAACAAGGACACGCTGTTCCGCATTCACGGCACCAATCAGCCGGAATATATCGGCGCCTCGATCTCGTCGGGCTGCATCCGCATGACCAACGAAGACGTCATCGACCTCTATAGCCGCGTCAAGCCCGGCGCTGTGGTCGTCGTGCTCGAGCCGAAGGCCGGCGACTCGCCGTATAATTCCAAGCTGGCCCTGCAGGGCGGCGGCGGAACGCCGTACTGAGCTGAGATTTTATGACGTTAGAAAAAGCGCCGGTTTTGCCGGCGCTTTTTCTGTTGATGGGTGGGATGGTTGGGTGCTCAGCATTCACCTCAAACACCGATGTCA
This sequence comes from Tardiphaga sp. OK245, assembly GCF_900108575.1. Classification (NCBI taxonomy): domain Bacteria; kingdom Pseudomonadati; phylum Pseudomonadota; class Alphaproteobacteria; order Hyphomicrobiales; family Nitrobacteraceae; genus Tardiphaga; species Tardiphaga sp. OK245. The sequence goes on from NZ_FNWZ01000001.1 coordinate 847,195, forward strand.
TCCCCGCGAAGGCGGGGATCCATACACTCCGAAGAACTTTTGAAGCGCTGTAGATGCGGCAATGCCGTCGCCTCAACCACGCCAACCGTGGTTATGGATCCCCGCCTTCGCGGGGATGACAGCTGAGAGGCGATTGCAACCTCACGCCTGCTCCCCCACTCCTTTTCAAATCACCGCAAAAAGCTGAACGGCGATGGCGGCGCGCGACGCTTCTTCGGCTTGGGTTTTGGCTTCGGCTTGGGCTGTTCTTGTGGAGGCGCGGCTTCTGCTTCGGGCTCCGGCTCGGCTTCAGCGGCAGGCTGAGCGGCTGGAGGCTCTGCGGGCTTCGCCGCCTCCGGCGTCTTCTCGCCCGGCTTGCCCTCGGCCACTTCGCGCGGCGGTGCTTCGTCCGGACGCACGGCCGGCATCAGCGGTGCGATGCGCGGCCACTCGTCCCAGACGTCCCACTGGCAGATCCGGTAGTTGCCGCGCCGCTCGGCGATATCGAGATGGATATGATCCTCGTGGTAGCCGTCGGAGCCCGGCCCCAGCACGGTGGTGAACCGCGTACAGACCGAATGCAGCACGGCCTCGCGCTGCTCACGCGGCGTGTTGCGCTCGGTGAGCGCGATCGAGCGGCCATTGGCGAGTTTCAGCCCGCGCACATCCAGCGCATTGGCGCGGCCATGCTCTGACAGTTTCGCCCCGACGACACGGTTGCGACCACGGCAATCGAAGGAGTCGAAATTATCGAGCTCAAGAAGCTTGGTGCCGAGGTTGGTCGCGAGCGGTGCCATGTCGGCGCGAATCCATTCGGCCACCGCCGTTGCCATGGCGCAGCGCATCGTTCCTGCCGGCTTCAGCGGCACGCGCGTCTTGTCCGGCAGCACAACCGCTTCCAGCCGCACCATGTCGGGTCCGCCGCAGGCGCCCGGCCCCTTGATGTCGGGAATACTCGGCGCAACAGCGATGGCATCGGTAAGCGCCAAGCGGCAGGCTGAAGGCGGCGGCGGCTCCGGCGGACGCGCTTCCGCAGCAGGCTTCTCAGGCTCAGCGGGTTGCTGCGATCTCGCAGGCTCCTCACCGGGATTTTGCGCCGGCTCGATCGCCGGCGCCTCTGCCGGGCGGGGCTTTGGCAGCGGCACACGCGATGTCGTCAGATAGGCCTGCGCCGGCGCGGCAACCAGCAGCAACGCCAGAACCACCCCAATTGTCCTTTGGTCGCAGCCGGATAGGCCAAAAGTCCATTTCCGGGCCGCTTTCCCCGCGCTAAACTTCATGCCAAGACCTAAAGCAAGAAGGGTCGAAGTTCCCCGGCAACGATCGGGGAGCCGGCACGCCAATCACAAGACGGAGGAACGATCAAATGCGTGGCTTGATGCAAGACTGGCCTTTGCTGTGTCATCGGATCATCGATCATGCGGCCCAAGTCCACGGCGAGCGCGAGGTCGTGACCAGATCAGTCGAAGGTCCCATCCACCGCACCAATTACGCCGAAATTCGTACCCGTGCCCTGAAGGTCGCACAGCGTCTCGACCGCGAGGGCATCAAGATGGGCGACCGCGTCGCCACCATCGCGTGGAACACGTGGCGGCACCTGGAAACGTGGTACGGCATCATGGGCATCGGCGCCATCTGCCACACCGTCAATCCACGTCTATTCCCGGATCAGATCGCGTGGATCATCAACCATGCGCAAGATCGCATCGTGATGACCGACCTCACCTTCGTCCCGATCCTCGAGAAACTCGCCGACCAGCTGCCATCAGTAGAGCGCTACATCATCTACACCGACAAGGCACACATGCCGCAGACCACGCTGAAAAACGCCGTGGCCTATGAGGACTGGATCGCTGAGGTCGACGGCAACTTCAAATGGAAGGAGTTCGACGAGAACACCGCAGCGGCGATGTGCTACACATCGGGAACAACAGGCGATCCGAAGGGCGTGCTGTATTCTCACCGCTCCAACGTGATGCACGCGCTGATGGCCAATACCGGTGACTCGCTCGGCGCCAATGCCGCCGACACCATGCTGCCGGTGGTCCCGCTGTTCCATGCCAATAGCTGGGGCATCGCGTTCTCCGCGCCGTCGATGGGCACCAAGCTCGTGCTGCCAGGCGCCAAGATGGACGGCGCTTCGATCTACGAATTGCTCTCCACCGAGAGGGTGACGCATACCGCGGGCGTGCCGACGGTATGGCTGATGCTGCTCAACTACATGTCGCAGAACAATCTGAAACTGCCCGACCTGCGCATGGTGGTATGCGGCGGATCGGCGATGCCGCGCTCGATGATCAAGGCGTTCGTCGATATGGGCATCGGTGCACGTCATGCCTGGGGCATGACCGAAATGAGCCCGATCGGCACGCTGGCCGCGTTGAAGCCGCCGTTCGACCAGCTCGAAGGCGACGAGCGGCTGGATATCCTGCAGACCCAGGGCTATCCGCCGTTCGGCGTCCAGATGAAGATCACCGACGACGCCGGCAAGAACCTGCCATGGGACGGCAAGACCTTCGGCCGTCTCAAGGTGCGCGGCCCGTCAGTATCATCAGCTTATTTCCGCGTCGAGGACGAGATCCTCGACGAGGAAGGCTATTTCGACACCGGCGACGTCGCGACCATCGACGCCCATGGCTATATGCGGATCACCGACCGCTCCAAGGACGTCATCAAGTCCGGCGGCGAATGGATCTCGTCGATCGATCTGGAAAACCTTGCCGTCGGTCATCCGCAGGTGGCGGAAGCCGCCGTCATCGGCGTCTATCATCCGAAGTGGGACGAGCGCCCGCTGCTGATCGTACAACTGAAGCAGGATCAAACCGCCACGCGCGAAGACATCCTGAAATATATGGATGGCAAGATCGCCAAGTGGTGGATGCCGGACGATGTGGTGTTCGTCGATGCGATCCCGCACACGGCCACCGGCAAGATCCTGAAGACCGCCCTGCGCGATCAGTTCAAGACGTATAGCCTGCCGACGGCGGCGGCTTAGCTGACAAGAGCGACAGCGTTCCTAACCTCTCCCCGCCCTTCGCGGGGAGAGGTCGACCGGCGAAGCCGGTCGGGTGAGGGGCATGGCACATGCGTGGCCACATTCGCATTGCCAACAGATCGCGCGAATTACGCGCCAACTCCACCGACGCCGAAACGAAACTGTGGAATCGTCTGCGCAACAGGCAGATTGCCGGCTGCAAATTTATTCGCCAAGAGCCGATCGGGCGATATATCTGCGACTTCGTTTGTCGGGAGAAGATGATCGTTATCGAGGTCGATGGCGGGCAGCATCTGGAGTCGCAACGGGACGCCATGCGCGATCGATATCTGCGCGAGCAAGGTTATTGCGTGCTTCGCTTCTGGAACAACGATGTGCTGTCAAATATCGAAGGCGTGCTGTCGCTCATCGATGAGGAATTGCGCAAGACCTCGGATTGATCCGAACCGATAGATTGCGTGCGTTGAAGCAGCGTGCTTGGCCCCTCACCCGCGCGCCAGGTGCGCGCGACCTCTCCCCGCAAAGGGCGGGGAGAGGTTAAAGAGAGCCTCAGCCGTTGAGCGCAGCCTTGACCAGACCGCTGGCCTTGCCGAAGTCCATCTGGCCGGCATATTTCGCTTTCAGCGCGGCGATCACCTTGCCCATGTCTTTCATGCCGGCCGCACCCGTCGCTGCGATCTCGGCTGCGATGGCGGACTTGGTCTCGTCCTCCGACATCTGCTGCGGCAGATAGGCGGAGATGATCGCGATTTCCTCGCGCTCCTGGGCCGCGAGTTCGGCGCGGCCGCCCTTGTCATAGAGCTCGACGGATTCCTGGCGCTGCTTGATCATCTTCTGCAGTAGGCTCAACAGGTCGGCGTCCGACAGCGGCGGCTTGCTCTGGCCGCGCGCCTCGATATCGGCATTCTTGATGGTCGAATTGACCATGCGCAGCGTCGAAAGCTTGCGCTCGTCCTTGGCCCGCATGGCGTCCTTGACGGCGTTGTTGATATCATCGCGCAGCATCTGCGTCTCCTCTTGCGGCCGCCAATCGCAGCGCCGGAACTCGGTTGGCCCCGATCTAAGCGTTTTAAGGGGTATGCACAACTGCACCCGCCAATTCTCGGGGACGTCGCCCGGAGCTGTTGCCCGAACCTACTGCCCAAACCTATTGCCGATGGCTGGAGCTGAAATCCTCCACGCCTGCGGACAGCGGCCCGGGCGCATTGGCCCCAGCGACGTACGGCAGAACCATCAACGCCGATATGGTGGCCGGAATACCGGCCTGGCCCCATAGCCGGGGCTGAACCTCGAAATCAAACCTGACGTGCCGCGGCTCGAGCATCGCGACCTTGCCCATCCACATCAGGCAATCGCTATCTGTCGCAAAGCACATCGAAGCCCACCCCTTCTGCAGCGTCGTCGCGCGCGGCATGCCCCAAGTGTACTGGAACTGGAACGGGCGGCTGTAGACGGGATGGTCAGGGCTGTAAAAGGCCGTCGCGAATGCCAGCCCGTCGTCGCCACTGATCCGTGGTATCGGCCGGCCTGTCATCTGGTGCCACCGGTCAGTCAGCTCTTGAGCGGCCAGCCGATAGTAAGTCCGCTCGTTAGGATTGATGCTGTTGCGGTAAATCGCATGGATCGGAGCAGCCACAATGGTTGCGATGATGGCGATGCCGGCGACGAACACCACCATATTGACCACATACAGGCGTTCGAGCGTGAAGCGGGCGCCGCAAACGATCAAAACGGCAGGCAGGAACAAACCCTGGAGCGCCCATAGCGAAGGCATGTCGGTGCCAAGCGTGACGGTTGTCATAACAGGCAGCAGCACGGTGCCGATGAACACCCAGAACAGCAGCAACAACCCCGGATCCATGGTACGGAAATCGGCTGAAAAGTACTTCAGGCGCAGCTCGGCCGATAAAACCCAGACAATGGCCGGCAGCGCCAGCGTCGCCGCGAGACCGAGCAAAAACATGCTGGCTTCGATGAGTGACTGACCAAAGTCGATGCCGCCGTGAACCTGTATGGCATAGGCGAACGGCGCAGCACCGGTCGTCACGAGCCAATGGATGTGCGGCCCAAGGGCAATGAGCCCGGCAAGTGTCGAGACCCACGGTGCCCAGGACCTGAAATAGACCGCCCGCTGCGGATGCACGATCGCTGCCAGCGCGAAGCTGGCGATCAGGAAGATCGAATAATATTTGCCGAGCATCGCCAGCGCGGACAGGACGCCGGCGGCGGCAGCCCAGCCGATAGCGCGCGTTTCAAAGGAGCGCAGGAAGCAATAGGTCGCCAGCGGCCAGACCGCGAGCAGCACCGTGTTCGCGTTGAAGCGCTGGGCATGGAATTGATAGGCCGGAAGCAGCATCAGCAGCAGCAGCACGACGGCTCGCGAATCGCCGCGCACGAAGCGGCGCGCAATCAGATCGACGGCCCAGAGCGCCACCGCGGCATTGGTCATCGACAGCAACTGGAACGACCAGTCGGTCAGCGGGAAAACCAGCGTCCACAGCCGCGCGACCCAGCCCATCAAGGGCGGATGTTTGGGATTACCCCATGCGAATTCGCGCCCAAGCGTCCAGGTTTCCAGCGCATCCGCATGTAGATCGCCGCTCTGATAGGCGATCACCAGAAACAGCAGCCAGATTCCCGCGAAGCCGACGATCAGCACAGGAATCGTCCAGCCCTTCTCGATCCCATCGAGGAAGGTCAGAAAAGGCCTGCGCCATCGCGCAGGCGCGACGGCCGAGCGCGCGGCCATCTTGGCGAAATAGTCCAACTGCACTGAAATATCCGGAAATACGGGAAGTCGTAGCTTGCTACCGGCGAAAGTGAGTTCCGGCAAGCATCCGTAATTATAATTAGTTGATTTTACATCTCATTCTGCAAATTACGCGCTATCGGCGTGCAGGTTTCGCCGGACAACCGGAACACCACAATTTTGCCAGATAAGATATTATTCCTTAATGAAGCTCAGTCCGGGCCCGTTGATCGGCCAAAGCGCCGATTGCTAACCCTGCAGGCCATGGTTGACGTGTGAATCCGGCCTTTCCGGCTTTGACGGCGGCGGATGCGCGGACTATGTAGTCCCCTCATGACCCCCTCAGAAACATCTTCAGCCTGGCCGGACCACAAACCGACCGCGCTCCTCGTGCTCGCCGATGGCACCGTGCTGGAAGGCTTCGGCCTTGGCGCGGAAGGCCAGGCCGTGGGCGAAGTCTGCTTCAACACGGCGATGACCGGTTATGAGGAAATCCTCACCGATCCATCCTATGCCGGGCAGCTGATCACCTTCACCTTCCCGCATATCGGCAATGTCGGCACCAACGACGAGGATATCGAGACGGTGAACATGGCGGCGACGCCAGGCGCCCGCGGCGTGATCCTGCGCTCGGCGATCACCGACCCGTCGAATTACCGCTCTTCCCGGCATCTCGACGCCTGGCTGAAGGCGCGCGGCATCATCGGCATTTCCGGCATCGACACCCGCGCCCTGACCGCGCTGATCCGCAACAAGGGCATGCCCAATGCGGTGCTTGTGCATGCGAAGGACGGCCAATTCGACCTGCATGGCCTGAAGGAAGAAGCGCGCGAATGGCCGGGTCTCGAAGGCATGGACCTGGTGCCGATGGTGACGTCGGCCCAGCGCTTCACGTGGGACGAGACTCCCTGGGAATGGGAAAAGGGTTTCGGTCGCCAGACCAACCCTGAATTCAACGTCGTCGCTATCGATTACGGCATCAAGCGCAACATTCTGCGCCTGCTGGCCGGCGAAGGCTGCAAGGTCACAGTCGTTCCAGCCACGACTTCGGCCGAAGAGATCATGGCGCTGAAGCCGGACGGTGTGTTCCTGTCGAATGGCCCAGGCGATCCCGCCGAGACCGGCAAATATGCCGTGCCTGTCATCAAGCAGGTGATCGATTCAGGCGTGCCCACATTCGGCATCTGCCTTGGTCACCAGATGCTCGGCCTCGCGGTCGGCGCCAAGACCAAGAAGATGCATCAGGGCCATCACGGCGCCAATCATCCGGTCAAGGACGAGACCACCGGCAAGGTGGAAATCACCTCGATGAACCACGGCTTCGCGGTGGATGAAGCAACGCTGCCGAAGGGCGCGACGCAGACCCATATCTCGCTGTTCGACGGATCCAATTGCGGCATCCAGCTCGACGGCAAGCCGGTGTTCTCCGTGCAGTATCACCCGGAGGCTTCCCCCGGTCCGCGCGACTCGCATTATTTGTTCAAGCGGTTCGCGGAACTGATGCGGGCGAACAAGGCGTCGTAGCTTTCTTTATCGATAGAATTCAGACGTCATGGCCGGGCTTGTCCCGGCCATCTACGTTTTAGGGCTGCGAAGGCGTGGATGCCCGGGTCAAGCCCGGGCATGACGTGGAAGGGCTTGCGGCAAGCGCTAGCATCCGCACCTGCAGCTTTGTATGATGATCGTCATCAAAAATAAAGGAAGCGCCATGACCGACGCCCCCACACCCCGCTACGACGTCGTCCCCACCAGCCTGATGGCCTCGATGCCCGGGCTCGATTTTGTGCGCAAGATCTTCTCCGGCGAGCTGCCGCAGCCGCCGATCATGGAGAATGTCGAGCCGTTCGACTCGACCGCAGAACCCGGTGTTGTCGTGTTTCACAGCGTCCCCGGCTTCCGCCACTACAATCCGATCGGCTCGGTACATGGCGGCTACGCGGCGATCCTGCTGGATTCGGCGATGGGCCTCGCCGTGCACACCATGTTGCCTGTCGGCACCGGCTACACCACGCTGGAATTCAAGATCAGCTTCATTCGCGGCATGAGCAAGGATAGCGGCACCGTGCGCACCGAAGGCAAGACGCTGAATGTCGGCCGCCGCGCCGCCACCGCCGAAGCGCGCATCACGGATTCCAAGGACCGGCTCATCGCCCATGCCACCACGACGTGTCTGGTGTTCGAGATACCGAAGGAAACGACCTGACCTGCAGCCCGCGGGCACGTACACAGACATTCGAAGCGTCACGGCCTGACAGCGGGAGTTTCGCTTGCCATGCCCCGCGCGCGCGACATCAGGTAGAGCTCAAGCTCGACCATCTCAGGCGCGTCGGCGCTGTAGGGTTGAGCGCGCACGCCGATCATGCAATTGCGCAGGCGGCGCTTGAGAGAGCCAAGCCCCTGCCACTCCAGCCGATAGACGGGATAGCCCGTTGGATGGGCCTGCGTGATCGCGGAGCCGGCGAGACGTTTGTCCCAGTTGTCGTCGTGACAGTTCGTGCATGCCAGATTCAACTGCCCCTGACGCCGCATGAAGGCATCGCGGCCTTTGTCGATGAATGCTTGCAGACGTGAATCGGCGCCCGTCTCGATCGGCATCCCCTGTGATTGCCGGCCGATCAATGCGGTCAGCGCCAGCAGATCACGGCTTTCATCGGCGAGCGGCGGCAATTGCTGATGATCGACACGGCAGAGATTGACGCGCTGTTCGAGATCGACCGGGCGATTGAGCTTGTCGTCGAATGCCGGGTACCGCACAGCGACACCGCGCATGCTGCTGGCATCACCGTGGCAATCCGCGCAAGCACGGCCGGCAACGGGCTTTCGGGTCCATAGCGCCTCGCCATCCAGCACCCCCAGCATGCCGGGATTGGCCGTGGCGTCGTTCTGCATGGCCTGCGTTTCGACGGACATGAAACTGGCACCGGAGCGTCGCTCGCCCGGCGCGATCTCCGCCGCCTCGATGAGAGACGTGAAAGCGACGGTTGCCAGCAACGACAGGCTGATATTTCGCAGTCGTCTCATGTGACCGTGATGCTGGCCGACGCGGTTTCCTGAAATCCGTTATCGCCGATCCACTGGAATTCGAATTTTCCGCTCTCGGTGGCGATCGTAAAGAAGGAGATGAAGGGATTGGCCGAGAAGGCGGGAAACAGATCGGCCCGGAACACTTCATCACCATTATAACGGCAGGTGAAATTGGTGATGATGTTGCGCGGGATAACCTCACCGGTCACGGTATGGCGAAAGCCGGTCTCCATGATGTGCGACATCAGCGTCTTGATCTCGATGATGTCGCCACGCTTGGCCGTGGCGGGAACGTTGATCAGCGCGGACGCCATCAGGTTGCCTCCTCGGTACATGCGGCGAGCGTGACCACGACATCGGCGGTCGTCGACCAGAACGAGCCATCGGAGAGTTTCGCAATGGCCGTCAGTGTTTGCGTATCGGCGAGCCGGATGCGCGTCGATATCTGCGCACGGCCTGCGCGCGGCGAGATATAGAAGTTGCCGACATTGGGCTGCGGATTCTTCTCGTTGAAAATGTGGATACTGACCACGTGATCCGCATCGCTCATCGGGCTCGTTACCGTGACGGTGAGCGGCACCGTGTTGCCGTTCTCGACCAGCGGCGGGACGTCGAGCTTCACTTTGCCGGGGCGCACCGCGGCGCCGTTGACGATATCGCGGATGGCTGCCTTCATGGTGTCCGGCGTCGCATGGGCCGGGCCGATATGCACGAGCGACACCGCGCCGAGCGCAGCGCCACCGGCCATCGCCAGAAACTGGCGGCGTGTCGATCGATCGAGCTCAGCCATGGATTGCTTTCGTCATGATGGGTTCTGCAGCGTTGTCAGGTAAGCGACGACGTCCTCGATTTGTTGCGCCGACAGGATCGGCTTGCCAAGCCATGCATCCCCGACACGCTGTAACCCATCTGCACGATAATAGGACGGCATGATGGTCGCGGCATTGAGGCGTGAGGCATCCACCAGCCGCAGCCGCAACTGGCCTTCCGACCAGCGGCTGCCGGTGCCGGCAAGGCTTGGCGCAAGATCGCCCTGGAATCTCTGTTCGGTAAATGGCCCGCTGTGGCAGAGCAGACACGTATATGTGCGGTTGACGACGATCGCCCTGCCCGCCGACGCGTCGCCGACCGCGCCCGCCAGGGGCAGCGGAATCGCATCGCCAATCACCGCATAAGGGACAAGTTCACTCGCACGGACCGGAGCAGTCAGCAGCAGCGTCGCCACGCTCGCCGACAACAGCGTCGATGCGCGGCCACGACTAACCAAAGACCTCTGCTCCGATCGTCTCGAACCAGGACCGTGCATAGATCGCTTCGCGGGCCCGGACATCACGTGGCGCATCCAGCGGACTCGTACCGCCCGCGCCTTCGATATCTGCAAACAGGCCGTTGCGGGGCTGGTAAACGCCGGCGATGGAAATGCCGTAGTCGGGCGCGACCAGGCTGTAGCAAGTGTTGATCAGCTTCGGCGACGTCGGCGTCGCCCCCGCCAGCAACGCCACGATCGCGCCGGCACAGGTCTTCGCCTGCGCATTCGCCGAGAATGCGGATTTGGGCATGGCGCCGGCAATGCAGGCATCGCCGATCACATGGATGTTCGGCACCTGTGTGGACTCGAGGCTGACGGGATTGATCGGACACCAGCCGGATTTATCGGTGACGCCGGCAATCTCCGCGATGCGTCCGGCGCGCTGCGGTGGAATGACATTGGCCACCTGAACGTGATGTGTCGCGAAATCGGTCACCAGCGTATTGGTCGCCGGATCGACCGACGTGACCTTGCCGCCCTGCGATAGCGCGACCCATTCGATCAATCCCGGATATAGCTCCTGCCACGCGGCCTGAAACAGCCGCTGTTTCGAGAACGCGTCTTTCGAGTCGAGAATAATCAGCTTCGACCGCGGCTTTCGGGTCTTCAGGTAATGCGCGATCAGGCTCGCGCGCTCATAGGGGCCCGGAGGACACCTAAAGGGGTTGGCGGGAACGACGATCGCAACCACGCCGCCATCGTCCATCGCTTCCAACTGGCGTCGCAGCAGCAGCGTCTGCTCACCGGCCTTCCAGGCATGCGGCATGCGCGACGCTGCAGCCTCGTCATAGCCCGGCAGCGCATCGAAGCGCAGATCGATTCCGGGCGACAGAACCAGCCGGTCGTAGCGCAACGTCGATCCATCGGCGAGACCGATCGTGCGCGCCTGCGGGTCGATCGTCTGCGCCATTTGCACGACGACTTTGATGCCGGCGGCAGCGGTTTTCTCGTAGGTGAATTGCTGGGCTTCAATGGCGCGGTCGCCGGCGATGACCTCATTACTGAATGGGCACGCGACATATTGGCGATCGGCCGTCACCAGCGTGACATCCAGCGACGGATCGAGCTGCCGAAGCGCGCGGGCGCAACTGGCGCCGCCGAAGCCGCCGCCGATTACAACGACCCGCGCAGGCGATTGCGCGAGGCTTGGCGATGCCAGCGCAAGGGATGCCGTCGCGGCAGCGGCAGCGCGAAGAAATTCCCGTCGTGAGGTATGATTTTTGTGGGTCATGCTATTTCTGCGTTGCCAGCCAGGCCGCAATCGACCCGATTTCGTCTTCGGAGAAGCCCTTGGCGATCCGCGTCATCACTGTGGCCGGCATCGATCCATTGCGAAAGGCCAGTAATGTGGAGCGCGTCGCATCGGCATCGCGCCCATAGATGTTCGGGATGGCCTGCGATGTCGCCGCATGGCAGCCGGAGCACGACGCCGCGCCAGGCGGCGGCGCCGATGCCGCCCGGACCGGCGCCGCCGAGGCGACGATCAGCCCGATCGCAAGTGAGGTACGCAACGTCTTCATGAGCGAAATCCAGTGATGGGCAGCAAGCATGGCGACGCGTCGGTTACGCAAAGATGATGTCGTGATTCTTCAGCGGCACGGAACGGATGCGCTTGCCGGTCGCGGCAAAATAGGCATTCAGCACGGCCGGCGCCGCCACGCAGATCGTCGGTTCGCCGACGCCGCCCCAGAAGCCGCCCGATGGCATCAGGATCGACTCGACCTTCGGCATCTCCTTCATGGTCATCGACTGATAGGTGTCGAAGTTTTCCTGCTCGATGCGACCACCCTTCACAGTGCATTCGCCATAGAACAGCGCCGACAGGCCATAGACGAACGAGCCGGCGATCTGGCGATCGATCTGCCAGGGATTCACCGCATAACCGGGATCTGTGGCGGCTACGATGCGATGGATCTTGATCTTGTTGCCGCCCGTCACCGAAATTTCCGTCGCGGCCGCGACATAGCTGCCGAAGCCCATGTGCTGGCAGATGCCGCGGAACACGCCTTGCGGAGCCGGCGTCGTCCAGCCGATCCTCTCTGCGACGGCATTGAGCACCGCGAGATGCTTCGGATGCTTGGTCATCAGCTTGCGGCGGAATTCGAGCGGATCCTGACCGACCGAATGCGCGAGCTCATCCATGAAGCTCTCAAGATAGATCGCATTCTGGTTGACGTTGACGCCGCGCCAGAAGCCCGGCGGCACATGCGGATTGCGCATGGAATGGTCGATCAGCAAATTCGGAACGGTGTAGCCGATCGCTGCCTCACCGCTGGCATTCAGACCCTGGAAAGTGACGGGATCCATCCCGTTCTGCATACCCTCGGGACGCACGCTGGCCAGGATCGACTGGCCCGAGATCCGCATGTGCAAACCGATCAGATTGTTATCGGCATCGAAGGCGCCGACCAGCTTGCTCTGCGTAATGGGATGATAGCGGCCGTGCAGCATGTCCTCTTCGCGCGACCACATCAGCTTGATCGGCGTGCCGGGCATCTGCTTGGCGATGGCCACCGCCTGCCGGACGTAATCGGTCATGCCGCGCCGACCGAAGCCGCCGCCCGGCATGATCTTGTAGACCTCGCATTTGTCGCTCGGCAGGCCTGACGCTTCGACTGCGGCCGCAAACACGGCTTCGCCGTTCTGCGTGCCGGTCCAGACCTCGCACTTCTCTGGCGTATAGAGCACCGTCGCGTTCATCGGCTCCATGGTGGCGTGGTTCTGATAGGGATAGGCGTAGACCGCTTCCACCGTCTTCGCAGCACCCGCAAACGCTGCTTTGACATCGCCAGCCTTGTTGCCGACAAAAGCGGGCTGCGCAGCGTCCAGGCCTTCCTGCAGCCACTTGGCGATGGACTCGCTGGACACGCTGGCGTTCTTGCCGTCGTCCCAGACGACCGGCATCGCTTCCAGCGCCGACTTGGCGTGCCACCACGTATCAGCGACCACAGCGACGGCGCTGTCGCCGACGCGCACGACCTTCTTGACGCCTTTCATGCCCAGGATCTTGCTGTCGTCGAAGCTCTTCAGCGTGCCGCCGAACACCGGGCAATCCTTGATCGCGGCATTCAGCATTCCCGGCAGCTTGATATCGGCGCCGTAGACCATCTTGCCGTTGGTTTTCTCGACCGTATCGAGCCGCTTCAGCGGTTTGCCGGCGATGGTCCAGTCCTTGGGATCCTTCAGCTTGACGTCGGTCGGCGGCTGCAGCTTAGCAGCCGCTTCCGCGACCTTGCCGTAGGTGATGGTGCGCCCCGACGGGACATGGGTGATGACGCCCTTGCTGGTGGCACATTCCGACACGGGCGCGGCCCACTCATCGGCTGCCGCCTGGATCAGCATCAGGCGCGCAGCCGCGCCGCCTTTGCGGACGTAATCATGCGAAGTGCGAACGCCGCGGCTGCCGCCGGTGGAAAAGTCCCCCCAGACGCGCTTGCGTGCGACACTTTGCCCGGGCGTAGGATATTCCGTCGTCACCTTGGACCAGTCGCATTCAAGTTCTTCTGCGACCAATTGCGCCAGACCCGTGAGCGTTCCCTGCCCCATCTCGGACCGCGCGATACGCACGACAACGGTCTCATCAGGCCGGATCACCACCCAGGCATTGACCTCAGGCGTACCATCGGCCGCATAGACTGCGGTCGGCCCGCCAAAGGGAATACCGAGCGCGAGGCCGCTGCCGATAGCAGCAGTTCCCAGGACAAACGAACGGCGATTGAGTTGCGGAGCATGACCCATGACCATCTTCCTCAAGCGCTTGCAGCGGCGTGAATCGCTTCACGGACCTGCTGGAACGTGCCGCAACGGCAGATATTGGTGATGGCGAGGTCGATATCCTCATCGGTCGGCTGCGGCACTGTCTCCAGCAGCGCTGCAACTGCCATGATCATGCCGCTCTGGCAGTAACCACATTGCGGCACATCATGATCGATCCAGGCCTGCTGCACCTTGTGCACGGCCCCCTCTGACGCAAGGCCCTCGATCGTCGTAATCTGCTTTCCGATCGCCTCACTGAGCGCCATGCTGCAGGAACGGACCTGCTGGCCATCGACATGAACGGTGCAGGCGCCGCATTGGGCGACGCCACATCCGTATTTTGTCCCTGTCAGCCCGGCATTTTCGCGGATCGCCCATAGCAACGGCGTGTCCGGTTCTGCATCGATCTCGTAGGTTCGTCCATTGATCGTGAGGCTTGCCATCGCATTTCCCCGGGTCGTGGCGCATATCGCCGTTGCAGCAACCCTCCCCTGAAACTGGAAGAATTCCAAATCAAATGTTTGGTGACTGCGGCGCCCGAAGATTCCAGCGATGTCCCTGCCTTGCTGACGTCACAGTTACGTCACGCGGGATTTTCTGTTTGCTGACGCTCTATCACCGCGGGTCGAACACAACGCGATCATGCAAGGAAACCGCCTGAGATTGCCATTGGCAAAACCGGGCACCGCCGTGTGCAGAACATCGCCGATTCGCTGTCGCGATTTACTTGGTGAGAGTTGCGCGGAACACGGGATGATAGCCGTGCGCCGCTCGACGCGCTGTGGCCGGGTTGGTAAGCCCTCTCTACAAGGAGACCTGAGTCGAGACATGACCGTTGCGATCGAGATGGGGCATACGACGTCAGGCGCCCCGGCGGCTCTGGACCTTGAGGAACTGCTGGCGACGCGTCTGCTCGTACAGGGCAATTCGGGTTCCGGAAAATCGCATCTGCTGCGCCGGCTGCTCGAACAGAGCGCCCCATGGGTGCAACAAACCATCATCGACCCTGAAGGCGATTTCGTCTCGCTGGCGGAGCGATTCGGTCATCTGGTGATCGATGCCGAGGCGCATACCGAACGCGGGTTGCAGGTCGCCGGCGAGCGCGCGCGCATGCACCGCGTCTCCACAGTGCTCAATCTCGAAGGGCTGGATGCCGAGAATCAAATGCGCCGCGCCGCCGCCTTTCTGGGCGGGCTGTTCGACGCGCCTCGCGACCATTGGTATCCGATGCTCGTGGTGGTGGACGAGGCACAGCTGTTCGCCCCGGCCGTTGCCGGCGAGGTGTCCGACGAAGCGCGCAAACTATCGCTCGGCGCCATGACCAACCTGATGTGCCGCGGCCGCAAACGTGGCCTTGCCGGCGTCATCGCGACACAGCGACTGGCGAAGCTCGCCAAGAACGTCGCGGCCGAAGCGTCGAATTTCCTGATGGGTCGCACCTTCCTCGATATCGATATGGCACGCGCCGCCGATCTTCTCGGCATGGAGCGACGGCAGGCCGAATCCTTCCGCGACCTCGAGCGCGGCCAGTTCATGGCGTTGGGTCCCGCCCTCTCCCGTCGTCCGCTGGGCCTGCGCATCGGCGTCACCGAAACAAGTCCGCGCAATGCGACCCCACGCCTGATGCCGCTGCCGGAAGCGACACTCGACGACGTCCGCGCCACGATTCTCGCAGCGCCCCCGCCGGAGCCGGTCCGGCCGCAGCGCCGCGCACCGTCATCGCCGGATCTGCTTGGCCAGCTCATGGCGGCGAAGTCCGCAGCGCTGGAAATTCGGCCGGACGTGGCGGAGACGCCGATCAGCGCCGAGGAATTGGCCGCGCGGCGAGAGCGCGTCGACCGCGTGTTGCAGGCCTTGATGGCCGAGCCCGATGCAGGCTTCCGGGTGGTTGGCGTGCTCTATCAGGAATTCGTGGTCCGCTGCCGCATCGAGGGGCTTGGCGCTGCCGTGCCGGACCTCGACGACTTCCGCCGCATGCTGACGCGCGCCCGCGCCGGGCTCGGCTCCGACATGACCAATGATGACGGGTGGCAGGACGTCTCGGTCCGCGCCTCGATCCTGCCTGAAGATATGCAGGGCGTTTTCATGATGATCGCCCGCGCCGCCAAGGAAGGCTGGCCCTGCCCGAGCAATGCCGCGATCGCCCGCGCCTACGGCTCGCATTCGCTACGCCGCGCACAGCGCCTGCTGAACTATATCGAGGAGCAAGGCCTCATCGTCTGCCAGCTCGATGGCGCCGGTCGGCGCATCGTGACGCTCGTCGAACTGGCCTGGGCTACGGCACCCGGCGATCCCAATGCCGAGGAAGCTGCGGCCGAGCAGGCCTGAGCCCGCATTAGTCAGCCGAGAATCCAAACGGAACGTTCAGCGTCCTGAAATCATCGGGCAGCAGTTCGCGCCCGATCGGAAGCGCCGAGCGCGCAGCACATCTTGGACGATGACAGACACGGCATGCGACGCCGATCGGCGTGGGAGCATCCGCACGCGGTGCCGACGCATCGCGCGTATAGATCAACTGGCCGGCATGTTCGGCTGCGCAACCGATCGCGATGGCGCGCTCGACGCGTTGTGCGCCGTAACCACCACCGCCAGCCGTGACGGTGCGGGCAATCGAAAAGAAGCGCTGGCCATCCGGCAATTCCAGCCACTGCGTGACGATCTGGCGCGGCGTTTTGAAAACGTCGTGCACCGACCACAACGGGCACGCACCGCCGTGCTTCGCGAACGGAAAGCCTGCACCGTCGAGCAGTTTGGAAATATTGCCGGCGGGATCGACGCGGATGAGAAAGAACGGGACTTTCTCGGCGCCCGGCCGCTGCAAGGTCGTGATGCGATGCGCGGTCTGTTCGAAGCTGGCACCGAATTGGCGCGCCAGTGCTTCGAGATCGTAGCGACGGGTCTCGGCGGCGCGCGCGAAAGCCGCATAGGGCATGATCAGCGCCGCAGCGGCGTAACCCGCGAGCGCCCGGCGCGCCAGCAGTTCAGCGCTCTTGGTGGTGAACTGGCCGTCTTCGAGCGCGGTGCCGATCTCGTTTTCCATTTCGAGATAGGCGAGTTGCTGCGCCAACTGGAAATGGAGGCTTGCGGTATCGAGCGAATCCTCAAGTAGCAATTGCTTGCGATGCAGATCCAGTCGCCTGACCGAGCCGAGCATGACGTCCGGCGGTAGATAGCGCACTTGCAGCTTATGCCGGGTCTTGAGACGCTCGACGAAACCGCTCGGCCCCGACGTCGCCTGCACAAGACGTTCGGCCACGTCGTCGATCACAGCGAAATTGTTGCGGCGAGCTGCCAGAAACCGCCTGACCTCGGCCACGGGATCGTTGGCATCATAGCCCTCGCTATCCGAAGACGACGCGCCACCGGTGAGCGCCGGTGCGCGCCGATCCGCCAGCGCGAGCTGCTCCTCGCGATAGGCGGTGTAGAGCCGCAGGAACGCCTCGGCCATGCCGGGATAGCTCACCGCGAGATCGCTGATTTCGAGCGCGGGGATATCGATGTCCGAGAACATCGGCTCTTTCAGGATCGACTGCATCCGCGCCGTATTGTCGGCACCGCCATCGCCAGCCAGATCGGCGAGATCGATCGTGTAGGTGCGCGCCAACCGAAGCAGCATGTCGGCCGTCATCGGCCGCTGGTTGCGCTCCAGCAAAGCGACATAAGGGGCCGAAATTTCCAGATCGGCCGCCATATCGGCCTGGGTCAGGCCCAGATCGCGCCGAAGCCGCCGGATTCGCGGCCCCATGAACACCGAACGACCTGCCGAGGCGGCCATCGCACACTCCAATACCTTGTAACTACTTTACAGCCTTACACGTTCAGTTTGTAAAGTATGACAAGTTATCTGCGTTCCGTCTAGCGGCTGGCGATCCCGCGATTACAACCAAGGACAGGTTTTCGTCAGCCAAAGGGATCGAGACAATGAACTTCCAGCCACGCGGGATCAGCAACCAGACCATCCTCGGCACCGGCTCCTATCGGAGCGAAGTCGAGGCGGCGTCGGCGCTGCTCAAGACCAAGGACACCTGGAACGGCGTGACCGCCGAAGCGGTCGCACGCATGCGCCTGCAGAACCGCTTCAAGACCGGTCTCGACGTTGCACGCTACACGGCATCGCTGATGCGTGCCGACATGGCCGCCTATGATGCAGACACCACCAAGTACACCCAGTCGCTCGGCTGCTGGCACGGCTTTATCGCGCAGCAGAAGCTGATCTCGGTCAAGAAGCATTTCGGCACCACCGACCGCACCTACCTGTACCTCTCGGGCTGGATGATCGCGGCGCTGCGCTCGGAATTCGGCCCGCTGCCGGATCAGTCGATGCACGAGAAGACTTCGGTCCCGGCTCTGATCGAGGAGCTCTACACCTTCCTTCGTCAGGCTGACTCGCGCGAGCTCAACGACATCTTCCGCAGCCTCGACGCCGCTCGTAAGGCTGGCGACAAGGCAAAGGAAGAAGAACTGATCAACAAGATCGACAACTTCCAGACCCACGTCGTTCCCGTCATCGCCGATATCGATGCCGGCTTCGGCAACGCGGAAGCGACCTATCTGCTCGCCAAGAAGATGATCGAAGCCGGCGCCTGTGCGCTGCAGATCGAGAACCAGGTCTCGGACGAGAAGCAGTGCGGCCATCAGGACGGCAAGGTCACCGTGCCGCATGAAGTCTTCCTCGCGAAGATCCGCGCCTGCCGTCACGCCTTCCTCGAAATGGGCGTCGAAGACGGCATCATCGTCACCCGCACCGACTCGCTCGGCGCTGGCCTGACGCAGCAGATCGCTGTCAGCCACAAGCCGGGTGACATCGGCGACCAGTACAACAGCTTCCTGGATTGCGAAGAAATCGATGCTTCAAAGATCGGCAACGGCGACGTCGTCATTACGCGTAATGGAAAGCTGATGCGCCCGAAGCGTTTGGCCAGCAACCTGTACCAGTTCCGCGAAGGCACCGGTCAGGACCGCTGCGTCCTCGACTGCATCACCTCGCTGCAGAACGGCGCCGACCTGCTGTGGATCGAAACCGAGAAGCCGAACATCGAGCAGATCGCCAAGATGGTTGATCGCGTTCGTGAGGTGATCCCGAATGCGAAGCTAGCCTACAACAACTCGCCGTCGTTCAACTGGACGCTGAACTTCCGTTGGCAGGTCTATGACGCGATGAAGGAAGCCGGCAAGGATGTCAGCAAGTACAACCGCGCCGAGCTGATGAAGGTGGAATACGACAGTACGCCGCTGGCGGTCGAAGCCGACGAGCTGATCCGGACGTTCCAGGCTGATTCAGCCAAGCGCGCCGGCATCTTCCATCACCTGATCACGCTGCCGACCTATCACACGGCTGCGCTGTCCACCGACAACCTCGCCAGGGAGTATTTCGGCGAACAGGGCATGCTGGGCTACGTCAAGAACGTCCAGCGCGCGGAAATCCGTCAAGGCATCGCCTGCGCGAAGCATCAGAACATGGCTGGTTCGGACATCGGCGACGAGCACAAGGAATACTTCGCCGGTGAAGCAGCCCTGAAGGCGGGCGGCGCGCACAACACGATGAACCAGTTCGGCTAATCGTTACGGTTCAGCTCATCGTAAAACCAGCCCGGGGTCCCATCAGACCCCGGGCTGATGTCGTTGTCGGTGTACAAATGCCGAACGACTGCCTCACCGACAGGCAGGGCGCCGGCCTCCATTCCGGTTATCCCTGTCGGCGCAGGAAGCCGGTAATCGTGACCGTCTGCCAGATGCCGGCGGCAAAGAACGGATCGGCATGATGAAATCTTTCGACCGCCGCGCGGTCGGCGGCCTCGACGAGAAACAGACTGCCAATCATGGTCTGGCCGTCATCGGCTGTCAGCGGACCGGACATCACGATCGTCACGTCATAGGCCGAGGTGTCGGACAAAAAGGCCTTGTGAGCCTCGTAGTGAGACAAGCGTTTGTCGAGCGCCCCGGCATGATCGACGGCATGGATGGCAAACAGCATGCGTAGCTCCTGGAAGACAGAAGACGGCCGCCGACCTGCGGCGACCGTCCTGATGGCAACAGATGTTATTTGGTGCCGAGCTTAGCAGCCTCGTCCCAGCTCGGGCAGGTCCGCGATTCCAGCGGCACGTCGTAGGGCTGATAGTTCTCCTTGCCGATCACCGTGGGCTTGAGAACGATCTCGGTGATCACCGGCTCGTTGCGCAGCGAACGAATGGCGATCATCATGCCGAGGCATCCCTGCATGAAGCCATTGTAGTCGCCGCTCGCCAGCAACTTCCCGGACTTGATCGCGTCGATTGCCTCCTTGGTGCCATTGACGCCGATGACCTGGGCTTTGCGATTGGCACCATCGAGCGCCTCGATCGCACCGATCGCCATCGCATCATTGGCAGCCAACACACCGTCGATCTGAGTATTCGACTGCATGAGATTCTCCATGACCTGAAGCGCCTGCAGCCGTTGATAGTTGCCGGGTTGCGACGCAAGCAGCTTGGCTCCCGGGTTTTCCTTCAGGGCGTCGTTGAAGCCGCGGACGCGGTCGATGCTCGTCAAGGATCCTTTGACGCCCTCAATGATCACGAAATTGCCCTTGCCGCCCAGCGTCTTCAGCAGATAGCGCCCGGTCTCCAAACCCAGACTGTAGTCATCGGCGCCGACAAAGGCGACAAACTTGCCACCGGCGGAACGATCGGTCACGTTGACCACCGGGACCTTTGCGTCATTGATCTTCTCGACGCCGGGGACCATCGCCTTGTAGTCGACCGGGATGAAGACGATCGCAGACGGCTTCTTCACCACCACATCCTCAATCTGGCTGAGCTGCTCCGGGATGCTGTCCGGCTTTGTCGGAATATAATGCAGCGTCTTTGCCTTCATCGCCTTGGCGGCTGCGTCAGACCCGACTCGCACGGTCTGGAAGTACGGATTGGTCTGGTTTTTTGTAAACACCGCGATCGTCTCGCCGTCGGCGAACGCGTGGGATGAGAGTGATGTCGTCAGAAGCAGTGCAGCAAGCGCGCCATAGGCTTTCTTCATAGTCGTTCCCTCCGTTTGTTTTTTAAGGTCGAACACTTACGCCGCACGGCGCCGTGTTTTCATATCCAGCCATACTGCCAGAATGACGATGACGCCTGTCACCAGTGGCTGCCAACTCGCGTTGACCGACAACAGGTTCATGCCATTGAGGACCAGGGTCAAAATGAGTGCGCCGACGAACGTGCCAAACACCGTTCCGAGACCACCAAACAGCGAGGTGCCCCCGATCAGAACCGCCGCGATCGCCGGCAGTGTCAGGCTTTCGCCGATGTCGGCTTCGGCAGAGTTCAATCGCGCAAGAAAGATGATCGAGGCGAGCCCGGCCATTGCGCCGGACACTGTGTAGACCAGCAGGAGTCGGCGAGCGACGGGAATACCCGACAACCGCGCCGCAACCGGGTTGGCGCCGATGGCGTAGATTTCCTGTCCCCATGTGGTGCGCTGCGCGAAAATGGTTCCGATGGCGAGGAAGACCAGCAACAGATAGACCGGGATCGGAAGACCGAGAAAATAGCCACTGCCGATCTGGCGAAAGCCAGCCGGGAAGCCGTGCATGGTCTCTCCGCCCATGTACCAGTAGGTGATGCCGTGCAGCACCCACAGCATCCCGTAGGTCGCAATGAAGGATGGGATTCGAAGCGCCGTCACCATCACGCCGTTCAGCATCCCGACCGCGCCACCGACGCCGATGCCTGTCAGTACCCCCAAGGTCGGCGAGCCCGTCTGATGAATCACCGTCCCCGCAATACAGGCGGAAATAGCAACATTGGCACCAATCGAAAGGTCGAGGCCACCTGTCAGCACCACCAGCGTCAGACCCGACGCAATGAAGAACAGCAGACTCGCCTGACGCAGGACGTTGAGGATGTTGCCGAGACTGAGGAACGAGTTGGTCAGGATGGTCAGCGCCGCACAGATCAGAAACGCGGCGAGCAGGCGATAGAACACCTGGATCATCTCGTCGGAAAGCAACATTCTGCCGCCTGTGATCGGCTTTGAGATATCGGTCATGATCGGCTCCGCAATCCATCGACGAACAAGGCTGCAATTACCAGCAAGCCGACGCTTGCCACCTGGATCGAAGACGGCAGCGCCAGCAGATTCAATCCGTTGCGCAGCACACCCACGGTGACCACACCGAGCAAGGTGCCGAGCAGCCAACCATTGCCGCGCTCGAACGACGTGCCGCCGACGGCAACCGCTGCAATGGCATCGAACTCAAGACCGAGGCCAGCGGTCGGATGCCCAGAGTTCATGCGCGCGGTCATCAGGAGACCAGCCAGACCGACCATGGCGCCGCCGAGCGCGTAGACGAGGATCAGCAAGCGACGTGCCGAGATACCGGCGAATTTCAGCGCTTCACGGTTGCCGCCGAGCGCGAAAATGTAAGTCCCGAAACGCGTGTGGTAGAGCAATCCGTGGAAGGCAAGGTAGCTTCCCAGTCCCAGCACGATCGGAAGCGGAACGCCGCCGAGCGTCCCGGAATAGACGCCACGAACGGCGGCCGGCATGCCGACAACGCTCTGGCCATCGCTGACGATCAGCGAGAGCCCCTGCGCCATCCCGAGTGTGCCCAGCGTGGCGACAAAAGGGGGAATGCCGACAACGGCCACCAGCCAGCCGTTGATCGTCCCGAACACGATTCCGACGACCAGAGCCGCAAGCAGGCCGAGCAGCAACGAGCCTGTGGCCAAAGCGACGATGGCGACGATCAGCGAGGTCAGCGTCAAGACGGCGCCCATCGACAGGTCGAGACCTTCAGTCATGATGATCAGCGTCATCGGCAGCGCCAGCATCAGCAGGATCGTCGATTGGACGAGCACGTTGGAAATATTCGGCACCGTCAGGAAGCCGGGCGTCATCAGGCTGAAGACAACACATAGCAGCACCAGCATGACGGCAACGCCGGGAATCCGCTGAAGCGGATTGGTGTTCAATACCATCGCTTGTTCACGCATGATGCATCCCCAGCTTCACGATGTTTTCCTCACTCAGTTCGTGGCGAGCCAATTCACCCGCGATCCGCCCGTCGCACATGACATAGGCGCGATCGCAGACGTGGCAGATTTCCGCCTGCTCCGACGAGATCATCAGCGCAGCGGCACCATCCGCGACCAGTCGGTCGATGAGCGCAAAGATCTCGGCTTTCGCTCCGACATCGATGCCGCGTGTCGGTTCGTCGAAGATGAACAGCTTGGCGCCAGCGGCCAGCCATTTGCCGATGACGACTTTCTGCTGGTTGCCACCGGATAGAAGGCCGACGGCCTGCTTGTCCGATGGGGTCGCGATCCTCAACTGCCGGATCAGATCATTGGCAACCTGCCTGGATTTCCCCTGATCGAAGAAGCCACGCGGAAAGATCTTGCGTAGCGCGGAAACGATCAGGTTGTCTCCGACAGAGCGGATCAGAGCCAGACCTTCTGCCTTGCGGCTTTCCGGAATCAGCGCGAGCCCCAGTCTGGCCGCTTCGTCCGGACCACCGGACTTCTCCTGGCCGTTGAACAGGATATGTCCCGCGGTCGCCTTGTCGGCCCCGAAAATGGCCCGTACCACTTCCGTGCGCCCCGAGCCGACCAGCCCACACAGCCCGACGATCTCGCCTTGCCGCACCACCAGGTCGATGCCCGCAATGCCCGAGGCAGAGTAGAGACCCTTCACCTCGAGCATGACCTTGCCAGGGGCCTCAGCGAAATTCCGTGGATAGCTCATGTCGACGCTGCGACCGACCATCATCCGGACCAGATCGTCCGACGACACGGCCCCGGGTTGCACCTCATCGATACGGCGCCCATCGCGCAGCACCGTGATGCGGTCGCCGAGCGAGAACACCTCCGCCATCCGGTGCGAGATGTAGATGATGGCAACGCCATCCGCCTTGAGCCGCGCGATCAGTGCAAACAGCAATTCTGTCTCGCGATCGGACAGCGCCGCCGTCGGCTCATCCATCACGAGAATTCGCGCGTTCTGGCTGATGGCCTTTGCAATCTCCACCATCTGCTGCTGGGCGACGCCCAGCTTCTCGATCCGGATCGCCGGATCGATGTCGAATCCAATTGAAGCCAGCACACGCCTGGCATCGGCCAGAATTTTCTTGCGATCGATCGTGCCGGGAACACGTCCTGCTGGCTCCCGTCCGAGGAAGATGTTCTGCGCGATGTCGAGATAGGGGACGAGCGAAAATTCCTGGAAGATGACGGCGATGCCGAGCTTCTGCGCATCGGCTGGCGACGCGATCTCGACTGTTTCGCCGTTGTAGTGGAACGAGCCGCTATCGGCGCGATAGGCCCCGCACAGCACTTTCATCAGGCTCGATTTGCCTGCTCCGTTCTCGCCAAGCAGCATGTGCACCTCGCCTGGCCAGACCGAGAACGACACATCGTCGAGTGCCTTCACTCCCGGGAATTCCTTGGAGATGCCGCGCAGTTCGAACAGCGGCGGCGCTGCTTGAACGATCGACACGGCCGCCTTGGACTGAGCGAGCTGCGTCATGTCAGCACCGGTGCATTGGGCAAGAAGATCTTGCCGGGGTTCATCATGCCTTTCGGATCGATCGACGCCTTGATGCCACGCATGATATCGACGGCGTCGCCGAGCTCGTCCTGGAGGAATCCGATCTTGCCGGTGCCGATGCCGTGCTCGCCGGTGCAGGTGCCCTCCATCGCGATCGCCCTCGCCACCAACCGCGCGTGCAGCGCCTTGGCGCGCGCGACTTCGTCGGCATTATCCTGGTCGATCAGGATCAGCAGATGGAAATTCCCGTCGCCGACATGGCCCACCACAGGCGCGATCAGTCCGTTGGCATCGATGTCCCGGCGCGTTTCGGTCAGACATTCCGTCAGCCGTGAGATCGGCACGCAGACATCCGTAATCATGGCCTTGGCGCCCGGCTTCAGGCTGAGACCCGCATAAAGCGTGTTGTCGCGGGCATGCCACAGCTTCGTCCGGTCTTCCGCCGCACGCGCCCATTGGAAGCCCTGGCCGTCATGTTCGGCGGCGATCGCCTCCGCCAGTTCGGCCTGCTCCGCGACACTCGCCTCGGTGCCGTGGAATTCAAAGAACAGCGTCGGCGCCTCGCGATAGCCAAGTTTGGAATAACCATTGATGCCGCGCATCATGACTTCATCCAGCAGTTCCATCCGCGCGACCGGAATGCCCGATTGGATCACTTCAATCGCGGCACCGATCGCCTGATCGAGCCGCCCGAAATTGCAGACCGCGGACGAGATCGCCTGCGGCCATGGATGCAATTTCAACGTAATTTCGGTGATCACGCCAAGGGTTCCCTCGGCTCCGACGAACAGCCGGGTAAGATCGTAACCGGCTGACGACTTGCGGGCGCGCTGGCTGGTGCGGATCACCCGCCCATCGGGCAGCACGACTTCGAGCGCAAGCACATTGTCCTTCATGGTGCCGTAGCGGACGGCCATAGTTCCGGACGCGCGCGTCGAGCTCATGCCGCCGATCGACGCATCGGCGCCGGGATCGATCGGAAAGAACAATCCGGTGTCGCGCAGATGCGCGTTGAGCTGCTTGCGGGTGATGCCAGGCTGCACGACGACGTCGAGGTCCTTGTCATGCACCCGGAGCACGCGGTTCATCCGCGCAAAATCGATACAGACGCCGCCAGCCACCGATGCTGCATTACCTTCGAGTGAAGTACCCGCGCCGAATGGAACGACCGGCATGCCGAGTTCGCCGCAGAGCTTCACGATCTCAGCGACTTCCTGCGTGGTCTCCGGAAACACCACGACATCCGGTGGACGACTGGCGTGATAGGCCTCGCTGCGGCCGTGATCATCGAGCACGCCGCGCGCGATCGTCGCGCGCGCCCCAATGATCTCGTTCAGACGGACCACGGCCGTCTCGGCGCTCACTGGCGCTCCCATAGCATCCTCCCCTTCCATATCAGCGCTCAGGCTCTGCGGCCCTTGATGCGCATTGTTAGCTAGACAGCATGCGCCTTATTGGCGTCTGGCTTCAAACCGAAATCGTAATTCAAATGATAGTAAGGCGTGTTCTGCATGCGCCCATCGGGAGCTTCGCCGGCATCTTTCCGGACGAATTCGCGAATGAGCGTATCTTTGACGCCGAAGACGACGTCGGAGTCGAGATACTTGTCGCCCGCAACGAACACATGTGTCACCAGTTGCTCAAAGCCAGGTGCCGAGATCATGAAGTGAACATGGGCAGGTCGCCACGGATGACGCCCCTGAGCCGTGAGCATATCGCCGACCGGCCCGTCATGCGGGATCGGATAGGCCGCTGGCTTGATCGACCAAAAGCGGAAACGGCCCTCGGTATCGGCATGAAACCGCGCGCGCATTGCAAGATCGCCGATCTTGTCGAGCTGCTGAACATCGTAATACCCGTCGTCGTCGGAGTGCCAGACGTCGATTGTCGCATTTGCGATCGGCTTACCATCCGGCGTCGAGACCGATCCCGTCACGATCATCAGATCGCCCTCCATGCCACCGGAGATGTCTTCGCCAAGCTTCTTCTCCGGGGCCGCCTGGACGAAGAACGGCCCGAGCACGGTCGTGTCCGTCACACCTTTTTCGGCACCATGATTGATAGCGTCGACCAGCATCGACACTCCGAGCGTATCCGAAAGCAGGATGAACTCCTGGCGCTTATCGTCGCACATGTGACCGGTACGCGTCAGGAATTCGATGCCCTGCTCCCATTCCCTCTGGGTTGGCCGAATCTCCCGGACGAAGGCATGCAGATGGCGCACCAGCGCCTCGCTGATCTGCCTGATCCGCGGCTGGCCGGCATCCGTGATGCGATCCAGCACGGCGTCGGTGATGGTGTTCTCGTTGAAATTCCGCATGGCCTCCCCTCACCCAAGCTTCGGCTCGCCGAGACCCGACAGTCGCTCGACGTGGCGCACGGTGGCGATGAAATCGGATTCGCCATCTCCTTGCGCAACAAGCGATCCGTAGATTTCTCGCACCTGCGCTGCGAGTTGCAGCGGCACGCCGACGTGATGGCCGGCCCCGATGATGAGGTCGAGATCCTTGGCCATCTGCCGGCACGAGAAAGTGGACTCGAAGTTGCGCGTGGCCAGTGGCGGCGTCTTGTACTTGACCATCGGCGAGGCGACCGCACTATCATCCAGGACCTTGAGGATATCCGGCCAGGAGATGCCGCCCTTGCGTGCCAGCGCGAGACTTTCGGCCATCATTCCGGCAGACACCGCGATCATCAGATTGACCGCGAGCTTGGCAAATCGCGCCTCTTCAGCCACGCCGAGATAGGTTTGCGCGCGGGTGAACGTCGCCAGCACCGGCTGAACCGCATCGAACGCATCGCGCGGCCCCGACACGAAGCAGGTCAGCGCGCCGGTATGCGCGATCGCTGCATTGCCGGACACCGGCGCGCGCAGATAGGCCACGCCGCTCGCCTCTGCCGCAACACCAACTTCAGCCGATACTTCGGCGCTGACCGTGCTCGTCTCGATCAGAACCGCACCACGTGTCAGCTTGTTCAGCAGGCCGTCTGGTCCGAGCACCACGGAACGCAGCGCCGCATCGTCGGGCAGCGATGTGAAGATGATGGCGTGGTTTGCAGCGGCGCCTGCGGCCGAGTTGGCCGTCTGAAGCCCAAGCTGCTGTGCCAACACCAAGCGCTGTTGGCCCGGGTCGTAACCGGTGACGCGGATACCGGCCTCCACCATACGGCCTGCGATCGGCAAGCCCATCTTGCCAACGCCGATCCAGGCCACGGCCTGAGCTTGATCTCTCGACGGGGTTGTCATGCCGCTTTCTCCTGACGTTCGATCTCGGAGACGATGCGCATGCCTGATCGCTCGAGTTCATTCTTTTTGTGGTCGATGTTCTCCGCCAGCAGGCGTCCGCCTCGCTTGCGCCAGATGCCATCGATCATGACCGCCTCGATATTGGTGATGCTGGACTGCATCAGGACCGTGGAAACCGGATCATGGACCGGCCAGAGATTCAGGTCCGTGGCATTAATGACGACCAGATCCGCCTTCTTGCCCGGCGTGAGCGAGCCGATGCTGTCTTCGCGCCCGAGCATGCGGGCGCCCTCGATGGTGATCCAGCGCAAGGCCTCGCGTGTCGTGATTGTCGTCACCGCTGGAATGGCACCCGTGGCCTGCCGGCTCTCGGCATTGTCCAGCGCGCGCTGCATCGACAGTGCGATGCGACCGACGTTGAACATGTCGCCCGGCAGCACGGATTCCAGATCGACCCCGAGCGATGGCCGCGATCCCAGCTTCAACAGCCGCCCGGTGATCGGGTAGCCGTGGCCCTGATTCATTTCATTTTCCGGCGTGACCGAGAACGACACGCCGAGATCGACAAGCTGACGCAGCAGATCGTCGGGAAGATCGTTGCCGTGCACGATGTTGATGCCGGGACCGACGAGGCCGGCTGCAATCAGTCTCGCCCAGCCACCCGGCGTCTTGGCCGGGCCTCCGCCCTGATGCATCGAGGCAATCAGATCGAACTCACGCGCCAATTCGAAATCATGGATGGCAACATCCATGGTCGAATAATGAGGACCAAGAATCGCAAGCCCGAGGGTGACGCGGTCGCTGCGGTTAGACAGCGCCCCTGCCAGGAAGCGCTCGACCTCACGGCGCGGATGCGGAACCTCGGAGAAGTGCGGCTGCCCCGGCGCCGCCTCCGGTTTCGGCGAGCCGTGGAAGAAGGCGGCACGGATGCCGCTCTCTTTCAGCGCTGCGACGGCGCTATCACTGTGCGCAGGCGTTGGATTGTTGTGACACCAATCAACCAGCGTGGTGGTGCCACAATTGATCTGGTTCAGCGCGCCCATCAGCGTGCCGATATGAATATCCTCGGGACGAAAGACCGTGGCCAGTCCCGCATGCATCCGGCGGAAATATTCGGGAAGCGTCCAGTTCGCGGAGAAGCCGCGCAAGGCGGTCTGCCACGTATGCATATGCGCGTTGACAAGGCCCGGAATGACGATGCGGCCACGACCATCGACGATCTCCGCGTCACCGGCATCGAGGCCCGGCCGGATGTCGACGATGCGATCGCCATCAACCAGCAGGTCGGCTTGCGCGAGATCGCCGATCGTGTCGTCCATTGTCAGGATCGTGGCGGACTTGATGAGCGTGCGTGTCGCCGTCATCGCAACGCCTCCGCTACGACCGGAGGTTCGCCCGCCCAGGCCCGCGCGATCAGATCGCGGATGGCATCGCGTTCCAGCGGCCGCGGGTTCCAGTAGGCATTGCTGACGGCAAGGTCGGCGGCGCGTTCTATGCCGTCCTTCGGCATTCCCAGATCGCGCAGCGCGACTTTGGCGCCAAGTCCCTGCGTAAGATCGAACAGTCCCTGCGCGGCCTGTCCGGCGCCAAGCGCGCGCGCGACGCGAGCCGCCGCAACCGGCACGGCGGGAGCATTATAGGCCATCGCATGCGGCAGGATCACCGTGTGGGTTTCGGCATGTGGCAAATTGAACGTACCGCCCAGCGTATGGCAGAGCTTGTGGTGCAGCCCCATGCCGACGGCGCCGAGACAGGCGCCGCACAACCAGGCAGCGCGCAGGGCATCATCGCGTGCCGCCGCGTTGTCCTCGCCAGCCGCAAGCTTCGGCAGCGCGCCAGCGAACAGGCGAATGCCCTCTTCCGCCATCAACGACACGACCGGATTGGCATCGCGCGCATAGAGCGCTTCGACAGCGTGAGCGATTGCATTGACGCCCGATGTCACGGCAAATGCAGGCGGCAATGTGCGTGTCAGGTCGACGTCGTAGATGACCGTTTCGGGGAGTATCTTCGGGCTCGATTGCGTGGTCTTCAGTCCCTCGCGGGTCTCACCCAGGATCGGCGTCATTTCGGACCCGGCATAGCTGGTCGGTACGACGATTTGCGGCAGGTCGGTCCGTAGCGCGATCGCCTTGCCTAGCCCGATGGTCGAACCACCGCCCACCGCGACGATGCCGTCGGCCTGCAGAGCCTTGAACTGCTGCATCGCAAGTTCGGTCACATCAACCGGCGTATGCATCACCGCTCCGGCATAGACGCCCGCCGCTCTGTCACCGATCAGGGCGGCAATCTGCTCGCCGTGAGATTTCTGCTGGTCTGTCGTCAGAACGAGTGCGCGCTTAACGCCGAGTCGGTCGAGCTCGGCGGCCAGATCTGCCAGCCGTCCCGAGCCGAAGACGACCCGCATGGGCACCGCCTGATAGACGAAGCTCTCCATCATTCCATCCCTGATCGTCGACGCCGTTAGGGCGCTTCTGCTGCATTGCACCAAGGCATGCAGCGGATTTTCGCTACCATCATTCCCGTGCACACGTTTGTCAAGAAACTCTGCACACGTTTGTCAATTTGTGCAAAATGAGGCATTCTCACGTGATCGTTAGCGGATACGACGACGCGCGCGAGCAGGCTGGATGGCGATGCCCAAAAAAACCAAGAACACCAAGAAGACGTCACCCGCGCTTCAGGAGCGGTCGTCGCGTAAGACAATCATTGATGTCGCGAAGTGTGCTGGCGTCCATTGGTCAACGGTGTCGCGCGGGCTCAATCCCGAGAAGCGCCACCTGATCTCCCCAGAAATGATCGAGCGCGTCGAAGCTTGCGCAAAGAAGCTGGGATATCGGGCCAACGCCATGGCATCGGCGCTTCGGACCCAGCGATCTCGCACCGTCGGCGTCATCGTTTCAAATCTGGGTGACCCCGTGCATCCGCCGATTGTCCGCGCGATCGAAGACAGTTTCGCCGAGATTGGATACGTCACCATTGTCGGCAACACCGACAACCATCCGCTCAGGCAGGCCGCGCTGATCGATCGTTTCATCCAGCAAGGCGTCGAGGGGCTGATCGTCGCGACCTTCGAGCGAAACGATCCCGGCATCGCAGCCTGCGTCGAGGCGAATATTCCGGTCGTCGCGGTGTTTCGCGATCCTGAAAGCGAATTCATTCCGAGCGTCCGGGTCGACGACGCGAAGGCAATGGAACTGGCGGTTCATCATCTCGCCGAGTGTGGGCACAGGCAAATTGCTCATGTCGGCGGCCCGCAAAATGTGTCGACGGGTTACCACCGCTATCGCGGCTTCCGGCGCGCTTGCAAAGCCCTGGCTCAAGACGGAGTTGCGCCCACTGCCGTCTTCGGTGAGGCCTTTACGGTCGAGGAAGGCGAGTTCGCTTGCGAGCGTTTGCTGACGGAGAACCCCAATATTACGGCGATTGTGGCTGGCAACGACATGCTGGCCGTAGGCTGCCTTCGACACCTGAGAAACAAAGGCATTTCATGTCCCGGCAACATCTCGCTGGTCGGCATGAACGACATGCTGTTCATGGATGCGATAGCACCGGCGCTGACGACCATCAGTACACCGACTGCGGAACTGGGAACGCAGGCGTCTCACATCCTTATTGCGATGATCAAGGGAACGCCGGTTCAAAACGATCGGATCGTACTGAAGCCGGTTTTGCTTGCGCGCGATTCTGTCGCCGCGATCAAGCTGCCGACCAGGACACGTTCATCAGATCTTTCTGACACCACCAAAAGAGAAGTCAGAATACGGCACTGACAAAGCTAAGCCAAACCTGACGCACGCTGCGGCGGTGGCATGGAAAAGTGTCGGCGACTGATCCGAATTTGCTGACAGCGGGGCGTTCAAAGCGATCCGTTACAGATCTGGCTTCTCGACCGAAATCAGAAGTTTCCGCAGCAGCCGCGTGAGCGTTTGACGTTCGTTGGCTGTCAGCACCTCGTCGACCGACCGGGACAGCTTGAAGTGCTGGGCAATCGCCTTGTCGACGGAATTGCGCCCCTTGGCCGTAAGCGTGATCCGCGCGCCGCGGCCATCTTCAGGATCCTGGCGCCTGACGATGAAGCCGTCCTGCTCGGCACGCCGCAGCCGCGCGGTGAGCCCGCCCGACGACAGCAGGCACTCCGCATAGAGGTCAGTCGGTCGAACACCGATACTGCTATCGGCCTCGCGGCGGTAGATCGTCAGAAGCAGGTCGAACAATTCCCAATTGAAGCCCTGCTCCTCGAGTGCGGGCTCGATGGCGCTGCGCATATGCACGGACAGCCGGACAATCCGGCCGACGACGTCGAGGTGACCGGCGTCGAGGTCGGGCCGCCGCCGGCTCCAGCCGGCAATGATCTCATCAATCGAATCGGTAGTCATGCTGATCAGCATATAGGCACGGGGCACCGAATATATGCAAATTCATCTATCTTTCTGCAAAGATATTTTATCTTGACTCAAAGATAGTTTGACTTCACGCTTCGTGACGGGTTGATCGGATGCCCCTCGCGAGAAGGTCACGAGGTTACCAACGCCCGCCATCGAGGAAATGATCATGACAGCCAAGCCGGCCTTTGCGACCTCGCCCACCAATCCGCACGTCAAGGAAATCCAGACGATGCCGGAGCGGAAGCCGGACATGCCTTATGCGCCAGCGATCCGTGTCGAAGTGCCCTGCGGCATGCTTTTCATTTCCGGAGCAACGCCCTCGCCGCTCTATCACAAGCATCCCCATGTTCTGGAGGAGCACGATCATCCGAATTCGATCGAGGACCAGACCCACCGCGCCATGCAGACGATCCAGTCGATCCTGGATCACGAAGGGCTGACCTGGACCGACATCGTCAAGGTGACGAAGTACCTGACCGACATCCGGGACCAGGACGGTATGGTGAAGGTGATGAAGGAATATTTCGGCGACTGGACGCCGGCCAGCACCACCATCTGCATCAACCAGCTCTCGACCCAGGGCGCCCGTGTCGAGCTCGACATGATCGCCGCCATTCCCGTGCAAAAATAGACCGGATGTGACCTCCCGCCGGCCCCGGGTCATCGGGCCGAACGAGGCCGACAATGATGCACGGCACTGAAAATCAAAATGAGCAAGGGGACCGCACGCTGCACGCCCCAAAGGGGTCTGCGCCGCGGGCGACCGGAAGCGAAGCCGATGCGCCGCTGCTGCGTCTGGTCGGTATCGACAAATCCTTTCCCGGCGTGCATGCGCTCAAGAACGTATCGCTCGACGTCTATGCCGGTGAGGTCCATGTCATCCTCGGCCAGAATGGTGCGGGAAAGTCGACGCTGATCAAGACGCTGTACGGCGCCTATGCGGCCGATCGCGGCTATATCGAGATCGAGGGCCGGCGAGTCGCCGTCGCCCGCCCGGCCGATGCCAGCGCGCTTGGTATCGCCGTCATCTTCCAGGAATTCTCGCTGATCCCGTATCTGGACATCGCGCAGAACATCTTTCTCGGTCGCGAAGCCGCATTCAGTCGCTTCGGCCTCGTCGATTCCGCGGCCATGCATGCAGCCGCACGCACCATCCTCGACGATCTCGGCCTCGACTACGACACCCACGCATACGCCGCCGATCTCGGCGTAGCCCAGCAGCAGATGGTGGAGATCGCCAAGGCGCTTTCGCAGAACGCGCGGGTGCTCGTGATGGACGAGCCGACAGCGGCGATCTCCGAGCGTGAATCAGATCGCCTGTTTCAAACCATCGCGCGATTGACGGAAAAGCGCGTCGCCATCGTCTACATCTCCCATCGTATGAAGGAGGTGCAGATGCTCGGCGATCGCATCACCATCCTGCGCGACGGGGCCGTCGTGACCAGCGTGCTGCGCGATCAGAAAAGCCAGGCCGAGATGGTCGGCGCGATGATCGGACGGCCATCGGGATCGCAACTCGCACGGACGCCGCGCCCGCCCGGCGAGCCTGTCCTGCTCGCCAGGGATGTGAACACGGCCAAACTGTCGGACATCTCCATCGAAATTCTCGCCGGCGAGGTGGTGGGGCTTGCCGGCCTCGTCGGGTCCGGCCGGACTGAAGTGGTCCGCGCCTTGTTCGGCGCGGATCCAATCGCCAGCGGCGAGATCGCTCTGTTCGGATCGCGCGCGCCGGCCACACTGGACAGACGGGTGCGTGCGGGCATGGCCCTGCTCCCTGAAGATCGCAAACGGGAGGGATTGGCGCTGCCACTCGATGTCCGCGACAATGCGACGGTCGCCTCGTTGTGGCGCAGCTTCGCCTCCGGCTGGTTCTCACCGGCCAAAGCCGAGCGAGACACACGCGGGCTGATCGCACAGCTCGGCATTGCCGCCCATGGCACGCGCCAGAACGTCCACACCCTCAGCGGCGGCAATCAGCAGAAGGTCGTGCTGGCCAAATGGCTGGCCGCGGGAGCCAAACTGTTTCTGCTGGACGAACCGACGCGCGGTGTTGATGTCGGCGCCAAGGCCGAAATCTATCGCCTGATCGATCAACTGGTCGATGGCGGGGCCGGTGTTGTCGTCATCAGTTCGGAACTGCCGGAGCTCGTTCAGCTCTGCGACCGCGCTTATGTCATGCGCGACCATCGCATCGTCGGGCATCTCGCCGGCGACCAGCTAACCGAGCGGGCCATCCTCGAACTGGCGGTGCATCAATGAGCGTGACGATCCAGCTGCAGCGCAGGTCCGGCATCGGCCAGTTCCTCAGCGCAATCCCCGGCGCCGGCCTCCTGCTGATCCTGATGCTGGTGCTGTTCACGATCGTCAATCCGAGATTCGTGTCCCAGACCAACCTCATCAATGTTGGCTTGCAGA
The DNA here is from genome assembly GCF_900108575.1 of Tardiphaga sp. OK245. NCBI lineage: Bacteria > Pseudomonadati > Pseudomonadota > Alphaproteobacteria > Hyphomicrobiales > Nitrobacteraceae > Tardiphaga > Tardiphaga sp. OK245. Next base: position 881,578 of record NZ_FNWZ01000001.1, read on the forward strand.
CCTCGCTACTGCTGATGCTCGCCCTGCCGATGACGCTCATCATTATGACCGAGGGCCTCGACCTGTCGGCCGGAGCTCTGCTCGGGCTGAGCGGCGTCATCGTCGCCGAGGCGCTTCTTGCCGGATGGGGCGTGCTCGCCGCTTGTACGGCGACGCTGGCGGTGAGCATTGCATTCGGGGCCCTCAACGGCATCCTAATCGCCTATCTGTCGCTCCCTGCCTTTGTTGTCACCCTCGGCACCATGGGGCTGATGCAGGGGATTGCGCTGGTGCTCACCAATGGAGATCCGGTCGGCGGTTTCACGCCTGCCATCGAAACCTTCTATCGCTCCCAGCTTTGGTTCATTCCGACGCCGATCGCGATCGCGGCCGCCCTTTATGCCGCGCTGTGGCTACTGCTCTATCGCACTCGGCTCGGCAACTACGTGATCGCCATCGGCGGCAACAAGGACGCGCTGCGTCTCGCCGGCATTCGCGCCAATCTCGTGCACCTCGCCGTCTATGTGCTCGGCAGCACGATCATCGGCCTTTCGGCGGTGTTGCTGATCGGACGCACCAATTCAGCGCATCCGACCGTCGGCATCGGCATGGAGTTCGAGGCGATCGCCGCAGTCGTGCTCGGCGGCACCTCCTTCGAAAAAGGACAGGGCTGGCTGTTCGGTGCCGTGCTCGGCGCGCTTGCCATCACCGTGCTGCGCAATGGACTCAACATTCTGTCCATCGACTCGTCGCTGCAGGTCGTGTGCATCGGCATCCTGCTCATCCTCGCGTTGCTGATCGACCAGGCGCGCAAGCAATTCGTGAGGCGTACGGCATGACGATCCCCGCAACGCTCGATATCCGCCCATCGTCCCTGTCGCCCGACGCTGCGGCCCTGCTCGGCCGGTTCGTGCTGATCGTTCTGATCGCCGGCGCATTGACCGCGGTGGATCCGGGATTCGCGTCGGTGAGCAATCTGCTGAATATGCTGCGGCAGGCGAGCCTGCTGTTTCTCGTCGCGTCCGGCCTCACACTCGTCATCATCGGCGGTGGGCTCGATCTGTCGGTGGGCGCCAATCTGACGCTGTCGGCCTGTCTCGCCGCAGCCGCGATCAAGACCACCGGCAATCCGTGGTACGGCGTTGCGGTCGCCATCGGCGCCGGCACGCTGATCGGTTACGCTAACGGGCTGATGATCAACCGCCTGCAGTTACCGCCTTTCCTTGCGACTTTCGGCATGCTGTGGGTGGCGCAGGGCATCGCCTACTGGTTCATGGCCGGGCAGACGATCTACGGCATGCCGATGTCGTTTCGCTATTTCGGCACCGGCTTCTTCCTCGGCGTTCCGCTGCCGATCTGGATCACGCTTGTGGTCTGTCTCGCCTGCAGCATCCTCCTGCACCGCACGACCTTCGGCCGCGAGGCGTATTTCATGGGCGCCAACCAGACCGCCGCGCTGCTGTCCGGCGTCCCGGTCGAGCGTCGTCGGCTGCTGCTCTATGTGCTCAGCGGCTTGACGGCGGGCATCGCGTCTCTCGTCTATCTCGCACGCCTCAATGCCGCCGAGCCCGGAATCGGCGAGCCGTTGCTGCTTCCTGCTATCGCCGCAGTTCTGGTCGGCGGCACATCCTTGTTCGGTGGCAACGGCAACATCGTCGGCACCGTGCTTGGCGCCATCCTGCTCACCATCATCGTCAACGGCCTCAATCTGCTGAATGTTGCAGCGACCTGGCATCCCTTCGTCAACGGCGCCGTCGTCCTGGTCGCCATCATTGCGGATCTCGTCATCAGCCGACGCCGATCAGGGAGCGGATAGACCCGGCATCACCAGTTCACCACAGTCTCGTCATTCACAACCAGAGGGGCCATCATGCGAACCACCAGATCTATCCGATGCGTTCTTGCCGCCGTCATATGCGGCACCCTGTTCAATTCGGCGGTGCGCGCCGATGGCGAAGTGATTGCAGCCTTCACGAAGAACCAGGTGGACCCGCATTTCGAGGGTGTGCGCGCCGGCGTCGCGCAGATGGCGGAGAAAATGCGCGCGACGGTCAAATATTACACGCCGACCAAGCCGAACAATATCACCGAAGGCATGTCGCAGCTCGAAGACGTCGGCGTGACCAAGCCCAATCTGATGCTGTTCATGCCAATCGACGCCAAGGCGCAATTGCCAACGATCAAGCGCCTGATCGAGTCCGGCCTGCCGATCATCAACTACAACGACCGCGGCGGCGACGCCCCCTATCTCTCCTTTGTCGGTCAGGACGATTACAAGCTCGGCTATGACATCGCCAAGACCCTGTTCGACCATCTCGGCGGCAAGGGCAATGTGGTGATCCTCGAAGGCGTCAAGGGCTCCACGACGGGTGACGAGCGCAAGCGCGGCTTCGACGCTGCGGCCAAGGACTATCCGAATATCAAAGTACTGGCCTCGCAGCCCGCCAACTTCCAGCGCCTGCTCGGCATGCAGACGATGGAGAACCTGATCCAGCAGTTCAGCACCATCGACGGCGTGATCGCCGCTGCCGACGCGTCCGCGCTCGGCGCGATCGAGGCGCTCAATGCCGCCGGCCGCAAGAACGTTGCTGTGGTTTCGATCAACGGCGTGCCGGAAGCAGTTGAAGCCGTGAAGGCGGGCAGCCTGCTGGCGATCGCCGAATTCGACGGCTTCAAGATCGGCTGCGTCGCCACCGCGGTCGGCCTGAATGCCATTCGCGGCCAGAGTGCGCCGAAGCAGATCACGATCCCCGGTGCGATCATCACCAAGGCCAATTATGCGCCCTGGCTCATCCCCTACAAGGACCGGACTTGCCCGACGCCGGACGCGTATATCGCGAAGTAGCGCTAACGGGCCTGCAGACGCGTCGCGTGCTGCAGGCCTGCCTTCCTACTTGGCCGCCCCGTCCGTCGACATCGCGATGAGCTTGCCATAACGCTCCGCATCGCTGCGCAATTCGGCCTCGAACGCTTCCGGCGTCGAGCTGGCGATGTCGGCGCCCTGCGCGGCGAACTGCTTGATCAGGGCCGGATCGCTGAGCGCCTCGGCGAGATCGCGCGCGATCTGGCTGACGATGGGCTTCGGCACCGCCGCGGCGGCGAGCATGCCGAACCAGCTATCGTAGGTGAATTCGGGGAGCCCTGCCTCGGCGAAGGTTGGTACATCAGGCAGTTGCGCCATGCGGCTCTTGCCGGTGACTGCCAGTGCGCGCAACTTTCCCGACTGGATCAGGTCGCCACCGACGCCGAAGAAAGTGAAGGCAACCGAGGTGTCGCCGCGCATGATGCTGATCTGGGATTCCGGCAGTCCGCGATGCGGAATCAGCACCATCTTGGTCTGCGTGAGATGCCTGAACAGTTCGGCGGCGATACCGGTGGAACTACCGACGCCGGCAGAGCTGTAGCTCAGCGAATCCGGCTTGGCCCTTGCCGCAGCGATCAGTTCGGCCAGCGTCTTGAACGGCGCATCCGGCGGCACGATCAGGATGGACGGCGTCGATCCGACGCGGCTGATCGCAGCGAAATCCTTGATCGGATCGAAGTTGAGGTTCTTGTTGACCACGCCGATCACGCTGTGGCCGTTTGAGGTCAGCATGATCTGCGAGCCATCGGTCGGGCCTTTGGCGACACTGCTGACACCGGCGATGCCGGGCCTGTTCTCGACGATGACTTGCTGCTTCCACTTCGCAGCAAGCTTCTCGGCCACCGAACGGGCAAGGATGTCGGTGAGGCTGCCACCCGAAAACGGCACGATAATACGCACGAGCTGGTTCGGATAAGTCTGTGCAAAGGCTCCGCTGCCCATCAGCGCCGCAGTCGCGGCGAGGCCGGAGCCAATCATGAAGTGTCGGCGATCCATCATTTTCTCCCTTAAAAAACCAAGTGCCGGGCTTTCAGCCTCTGGCGGTGTTGGGCAGCGGCATTGCAAGCAACACCACCGCCGGTCGTTTCGTCTCGTTGCGCAGCGCGCGCGTCTCGTTGGGCGCGATGCGGCAGGAATCCCAGATGCCGAGGGAGGCGATGCCATCCGGCGTCTCGAAGGTTACTTCGCCTTCGAGGACGACATAGAACTTCTCCTCCGGCGAGGCCGAGGGCGTAATGCCGCCGCCCGGCAGAATCTGGCTCATGCCGAGCCACATCACATCGCCCGGCCCGGCGTCGCGGCCCTGCAGGCGGAACATCCGCATGTCATTGTGGCCGGGGGCTTCGTAGCGCGGGGCATCGTTCAGGCGGACGACATGCATGACTTCACCCGTTCGGCTGAAAAACGAGACGGTCGCGCGAAGAGCCGAGCACGGCGACATAGGCCTCTGCGGCGCGCTCCAGCGGGTAGATCGCATCCGGCTTGATCGGAAACGGCTTCAACGCGCCGCTGGCGAAACCCGGCACCAATTCGCGCAGGATCTCGCCGGCTTCCGGCGATGACAGCGACAGCGAGTCGACACCAAAGAAGGTGTGCTTGCCGCGATAGAAGGCGAAGATATCGAACGGCACGGTGGCCTTGGTGGAGGCAATAAAGATCTGGCGGCCGAGATGCGCGAGCGATTTCGTGCCGGCGTCGTAATAGGGCTCGCCGACGGTATTGTAGACGATGTCCGCGCCCTTGCCGCCGGTGAGTTCGCGCACGGTCGCGGCGACGTCATTGCGGCTGGAATCGACGACGGTCACCTCGCCATGGGCATGGCCGGCATATAGCTCGTCCTTGCGGACGACGCCGATCACGCGGGCGCCCTGCCATGATGCGATCTGCGTCGCCGCCTGACCCACCTTGCCGTTCAGGCCGAGGATCAACACCGTCTCGCCGGGTCTCGGCATGCCGCTGCGGCGAAAGCCTTCCTGCGCGGTGACAAAGGGCACGCCGACGCCGGCCGCCTCCGCGAGGCTGATATTGATCGGCTTCTCGACCAGCGCAGACGCTTCGACCACCAGATGCGTGGCATGGGTGCCATCGCGACCGATCCCGAGTTGGCCGGACGAGCCGAACACGTCCTTGCCGATCAGGTCGGCCGGTCCGTCGATCACGACGCCGGCGAAGTCCCGACCAGGCGTACGCGGAAATACCGCATGCGGCATCAGACCGAGCGTCGCCTTGGCGTCCGACGGATTGATCGCGGCGGCCCTTATCTCGACCAGCGCATCGCCTGGCCTGGCGCAGGCGAGTGTGCGTTGCTCGATGCCGAGCGCCACATTCTCGATGCGATCAGCCTTGGCGGCCACCCGCAGGCATTTTGCGGTGACGCTGGAGGAAGTCTTGGCGGCTGCAGTCATTTCAGTCCTCGAATGCTGTGTTATGCGGCGCCCGGCAAATCGAACAGCGCGCGTGCTTCAGCAGGCGTCGCGATCTGCGCGCCGAGTTCTTCGATGATGCGGCGTGCCTTGTCCACCATCACGGCGTTCGACGGCGCCAGGACGCCGCGGCCGAGCATCACCGCATCTTCCAGACCGGTGCGGGCATGACCGCCGGCGAGCACCGATTGCGCCACCATGGGAAATGTGGAGCGGCCGATGCCGATGGCCGTGAAATGCGCATCCCGCGGCAGCAGACCGCGCGCATACAGCACCGTTTCCGGCGACGGCTGGAAGCCATATTTGACGCCCATCACGAAGGACGTGAGCGCCGGGCCGCTGAGTGTACCGTCGGCGAGGAGATCGTGCAGCAGCGCGATATCGCCGGAATCGAACAGTTCGATCTCGGGTTTCACGCCGGCCTCGCGGATGACCTTGGCCATGCGGCGCACATTGCCGGGCGTGTTGATCACCACCTGCCCGCCGGAATTCATGGTGTTGAGATCGAGCGTGCAGATGTCGGGCTTCAACGCCGTGATATGGGCGACGCGTTCTTCCGGGTTCATCAGCGTGGTGCCGGCGGCGGCGACCTTGGGATCGTTCTGCGAAGGCACGAAGCGACCGCCGGGCCCGGTGGTGATGTTCAGGATCAGGTTGCGATTGCGCGCGCGAATGCGTCCGACGACGTCCTGATAATATTCGAGCTTCATCGACGGCGCGCCGGTGCCGGGCTCGCGCACATGGATATGCGCGACTGCCGCGCCGGCTTCTGCGGCACCGAGGCAGGCGTCGGCGATTTCTTCCGGCGTGATTGGCAGATGCGGGGTCTGGTCCGGCCGCGTCAGATTGCCGGTGACGGCGCAAGTGATGACGATCTTGTCGAGCATCGGGCGCATCAATCTCTCCTTATAACGCTCGGCCGCCGTCAACGACGATCAGCGAGCCGGTGGAATAGGTCAGGTGGGTGGCGCAGGCCGCGATTGCGCGGCCGACATCCTCGGCCGTCGCAACACGCTTGAGCGGAATGGTCCCCGCGACCTTTTCAAGCGCGGCCGCATCACGGCCCGGCACAAAGTCAGTGGCCACCACGCCCGGCGACACCGCCATCACGCGCACTGCCGGCGCCAACGCCCGCGCGAGCGACTTGGTCATGGTGTCGATGCCGGCCTTGATCGCCGCATAAGCCAGATTGGAGCCGACGCCATTCAGCCCCGCAATCGAGGAAACGTTGACGATAAGCCCGTCGCCGCTCGCCTTGAGCAGCGGTGCGAAAGCGCGGATAGCCGCGAACTGGCCGCGCCAGTTCACCTTGAACATGTCGTCGATGAACTCGTCGGTCAGCGCGTCGAGATCGCCGATCGGGATCGGCTTCGTGTAGCCGGCGGTGTTGACGAGAATATCGCAGCGGCCGAACGCTCGCTCCACCTCGCCGGCAAGCGCCGTCAGCGTTGCGCTATCTTCAATTACCGCGCGTCTGGCGAGATGGCCTTCGCCCGGAAGGCCGGCCAGCAACACGTTGGCGGCTGCCTCGCCGGAGCGCCAGGTCACGACGACACGCACGCCTTCGGCGGCCAAGGCTTGCGCGGCCGCGGCCCCGATGCCGCCCGAACCGCCGATCACCACGGCTACCTTGTTCGCGAGAATATCCGACATCGACAGCTCACTTGATGGGAGGATGCGGGAGCACGGCTTCGCCGGGCTCCATGACGAATGTGTAGTTGAGGCTGAACCATTCGTCAGCGACATCTGGCGCTGGCGGCGCGCCTTCGCCCTTGCGGAAATCGCCGATCAGCGCGCGCGTCACGCCGAATACGACGTCGCTCTCCAGATGTTCGTCGTCATCGACAAAGATCTGCGTGATCAGCGTCTTGAAGCCTGGCTTGAAGGCAAGCACATGCAGATGCGCCGGCCGGAACGGATGCCGGCGCTGCGCGGCCAGCATCTCCCCGGTCGGACCATGGGTCGGCACCGGATAGCCAGCAGGCTTGACCGAGCGGAACACGAAGCGGCCATTCGCATCGGTCTCAAACACGCCGCGCAAATTCATGTCAGCCTGACCCGCGTCCTGGTTTTCGTACATTCCCGATGGCGAGGCCTGCCAGACATCAACGCTGACACCCGAGAGCGGCGCTCCCAGTGCGTCGGTGATGCGGCAATCGACGAACAGTGGTGCACCGGGCGTCGGCGAACGCAAGATCGAGGCACCATTCTCCACGCGCGGAGCGTTCGCCCGCCAGAACGGCCCGAGCAACGCTGCGGCGGTCTCGCTCGCGCCATCCTGGCCGTTGTTCAACAGGCAGACCAATGTCGAGAGCCCGACTGCATCGCTGAACAACACGCCCTCGTTATGGGTGTCGTTTGTCGCCTGGCCGATGCGGTTCAGGAAATCGATAGCAAACTCGAATTCCGCCTCGGTCAGCCGAACCTCGCGGGCAAATTCGTGCAGATGACGAACGAAAGCGGCCATGACCGTGCGCAACCGCTCGTTCGGCGCACCGCTCATCGCGGCAAGCACAACGTCGGTCACATCCTCCTGACGCGTGATGATCATCGACACTCCCTCACATTGCGAATTTTTGGCTGTCCACGTTGCGCAATCGATTGCACATGTAGTGCAATCGATTGCGCAAGTCAACCGCACCAGCTAGTTTGGAGATCGTGGCAGGGATGACGACAATCAAAGACGTGGCGCGCGAGGTGGGAGTGCACCCCTCCACCGTGTCGCGCGCGCTCGACCCTGCCCGCCGCGGACGGATCGGCGAGCCGGTCGTGCGCCGGATTCTGGAAGCAGCGGAGCGGCTGGGTTACCGCCCGGACACGGTGGCCGCGAGTCTGCGCAGTGGCCGTTCGAACATGGTCGGCATCATCGTCCCGGACATCGCGAACCCGGTCTTCTCGCCGATTATCGGCGGCCTCGAAGACGTGCTATCGGCGCGCGGCTACGCGCTGATTGTCGCCGACCCGCAACCGCAACGGACGGGCACCGACGACATCGTTCAACGGCTCGTGGCGCGCCGCGTGGATGGCCTCGTGCTGGCGAATGTCGCGCTCAAGGATAATTCGATCGAGCGTTGTCTGAGTTGGAAAGTCCCTGTCGTGCTTGTCAATCGCGCGGAGGCTGAGGCGCGTGTGCCTTCGGTGGTCTCGGACGATGTGGCCGGCATGCGGCTCGCGGTTGCGCATCTTCTCGAACTTGGACATCGCCACATCCTCCACCTCGCCGGCCCGCAAATGCTATCGACCGGATCGCTTCGCCGCCGCGGTTTCTTGGAGGCAATGCACGAAGCCGGTTTCGCGCCGGCCGACAATGATATCGAAGAGGCTGAAGCATTCACGCGCGAGGCAGGACGCGCTGCCGCACTCAGACTGCTCGCACGACAGCCTGAGGCCACCGCCATCGTCGCAGCCAACGATCTCCTCGCGCTCGGCATCTATGAAGCGTTGCGCGAAACGGGCCGGCGATGTCCGGAAGATCTGTCAGTGATCGGTCACAACGACATGCCGCTGGTGGATCTGGTGGATCCGCCGCTGTCCACGATCCGCATCAGCCACCGCGAGATGGGTGAACAGACCGGCCAACTCCTGCTCGACCTGATCGAAGGCGTCCGCGGCGATGCGCCTTATGTCGTCACAGCGCCCCTGCTCGTCGTGCGCCGCTCGACACAGCCACCAAGGATCTCGCGATAAGCCAGCGTTGGATCTGATTAATTGAGCCAGCGTGATTCTGGTTTGCCCCTCGCTTTGAACCAACGGCGGACTCGCATACCGGCAAACCCCTCCGACTTTCCTTATCAATTCGGCCAAATCCAGAAGCGGCTACGCCCAAAAGATAACAAGCGAGTGATCAGACCGGAGCGAGTTGCATGACAGATCTGACGTCATATGAGATGCATTGAACATTCATCTGCAGTAATGCGGCGCTATTCCACATTTCGTATGAAGAAGCTGGGCGGTTCCCACGCTAGGGAACGTAAAATGCCTGATGTTTCTCGCCGCGCTCAACTTATCCTGTTGAAAAACGATCTGCACATCATGCGAGGCCGGGCCCAACGCCTGGATCTAAGCGATGTAGCCTTGTTGATCTCAGAAGCTGTTCAGTTGCTCTCCAATCAGCCGGAGATTTCTAAATCTGACCAGCCGCGCGCCTAACCGCATTGTTTGTCATCGGCGCGCTCGGTTGCCAGGACAAACATACCGACAGCCGCTGCGGTCACCAAAAACGGCATAATGATAAGGGCCATTGACGCCTCCTTGTCGAAGTTGATCTTCGAACATGACGCAGCATCTCTTATGCGGCTCGCTACTTCCCTAAAGCGGATGGTGAACAGAACCATACGGAGAGATTTGGTTGAGAAATGCCAAATTCATGAATGATAAAGTATGCGATCCGCGCAACATCCAACGCGCCAAATGTCCGCCTTGCGCCAGGAGCGGTAACGCATCACGTCGACTTTGTGTCAGAAGCGGGCATTCGCCAGCAGGGTTCCCCCAAAGCAGAGCAGGCGGACATCTCTTGCACTGTCCGCCTCCTCCAGGGATAGCTTAGACCTCCAGCTTGTCTCCACCCTTCAGATCAAGCATCTCGCGCGCTTCATCCGGGGTCGCGATCTCAAGACCCAAGCCTTCGACGATCTTGCGCGCGAGCGTGACCTGCTCGGCATTCGAGGAGGCCATGCGACCTGGCGCCGCCCACAGCGAATCTTCCAGACCGACGCGGATATTGCCACCCATGGCCGCGGCCATCGCCGCGATCGGCAGCTGATTGCGACCGGCGCCGAGCACCGACCAGACATACTTGTCGCCGAACAACCGATCCGCCGTGCGCTTCATGTGCAGCACATCTTCGGGATGTGCACCTGTACCGCCCTGCAAACCGAACACCGTCTGGATGAACAGCGGCGGCTTCACCAGCCCCTGTTCGAGGAAGTAGGCCAGATTATAGAGATGCGCAGTGTCGTAACATTCGAACTCGAAGCGCGTGCCCGTCTCCGCCAGCGTCTTCAGCACATACTCAATGTCCTGGAATGTATTGCGGAACACGATGTCCTTGTTCTGCAGGTGCTTCAATTCCCAATCATGTTCGAACTTCTTGAAGCGGTTCAGCATCCCGAAGAACCCGAAATTCATTGAGCCCATGTTGAGCGACGCCACTTCCGGCTTGTAGACCGCGGCAGGCCGTACGCGTTCATCCACCGTCATGGTGGGCGCGCCGCCGGTGGTCAGATTGATCACCGCATTGGTGCGCTGCTTGATGATCTTCAGGAACGGCGCAAAGGCTTCGGGACTTTGATCGGGTTGCCCGGTCTTCGGGTTGCGCGCATGCAGATGCACGATGGCGGCGCCGGCTTCCGCCGCATCCACGGCGGCGTCGGCGATTTCCTGCGGCGTCACCGGCAATGCCTTGGACATTGAGGGCGTATGAATAGCGCCCGTCACGGCGCAGGTAATGATGACTTTGCGGCTCATGTCAGTCTCCGTCTTGCTGTTAAGAGATGGTGTAGTCAGGATTTTTCGCCCTGCGCGGCCTTGTGGGCCGCGAGCGCAGCGAGGCGTTCGTTTCGTTGCTGTGTGAGCGCCGCAATTCGGTCGGGCGACGGCTGATGCGGCCAGGCCGCTATCACCCGGTCGACATTCGGGCTTTGATAAACCTCCGGCCCTGCCGATGCAGCGGCCAGCTCCTTGTAGAAACCGGTGTAGCGCGCGCAGTAATCGGGGATGCCGCCGGGCGCATTGAGCTCGATGGTCTCCAGCGGGCCCAGAAACGACCAGCGCAGGCCAAGGCCATCCTTCACGGTGTGATCGAGATCCTCCGCGGAGACATAACCTTCGCCGACCAGACGGAACGCTTCCGCCAGCAGCGCGCCCTGCAGCCGATTGAGGATAAAACCGTTGATCTCGCGGTTGACGGTCACGGGGACCTGCCCAATCTCGCGATAGATCTCACGCGCGCGGTCGATAGTCTCCTGCGAGGTCCAGGATGCGCCGCATAGTTCGACCAGCGGCACCAGATGCGGCGGGTTGACGGGATGACCGACGAGGCAGCGCGCCCGCCCCGGAAGCGCTTCCGTGAAGCGAGAGGCGACGATTGCCGAGGTGGATGATGCGAGCAGTGCATCCGGAGGCGCAAGACGATCCAGCTCGGAAAAGATGGCGATCTTCTGATCGACGTTCTCCGGGCCATTCTCCTGTACGAAGGAAACGTTCTTCACCGCATCGGCCAGACTTTCCGCTATCGAGATGCGCGCGGCGGCGCCGTCGGGGTCATTGGCAAGTCCGTGGCGGGCGAGCGCATGCAGTTCATCGCGAATAAGCCCGGGCGCAGCATCCAGCGTCGGGCGATGCGGATCTGTCAGCCGCACGGTCCATCCAGCGCGCGCGAAAATCGCGGCCCAGGCGCGTCCGATCAAGCCAACGCCGACGATCGCTACATGTCGATTGTTCAGTGTCATTGATGTTCTCACAGCCACAGCACCTTGCGGCGCAGATCGAGATCGTCACGCAGGGCCTTCGACGGCCCCTGATGAATGACCTTGCCCCGTTCCAGCGCCACCGTCGAATCGGACAAAGCCAAAGCCAGATCGAGATTATGGTCGACGATGATGATGGCAATTTCCTTGCGAAGCCGGTCAAAGGTTTCAAACAACTGCTCCACGACCGCGGGCGCCAATCCTTCGAATGGCTCATCCAGCAACAAGACGCGGACGTCGCCCGACAATGCGCGCGCCACGGCTACCATCTGCTGCTCGCCGCCTGACAGATAATCGGCAGGACTGTCGAGACGCTCACGAATGCGGGGGAAATAGTCGTAGATGCGCTCGCGGGTCCAATGCACACCATTGCCAGTCTGCCGCTTGAGACCACCAAGTTCGAGATTCTGCTCGACGGTCATGCCTGCGAACAAGGCGCGTCCCTGTGGTACGTAGCCGATGCCGAGCCGCGCAGCTTCCGCAGACGACAGGCCGATCAACTCGCTGCCTGCCAGTTGAATAGAGCCATTCGATGCCGGCGCGATCCCGATCAACGACTTGAGCAGGGTCGATTTACCCGCGCCATTGCGCCCGAGCAGTGCGATGATCTCGTTCTCGTGCAGGGTAAAATTGACGTCGTTGAGAATATGGCTCTTGCCATAGAACGTATCGACATTCTTCACCGTCAACAGCGGCTTCGCCCCCGCCGCGGTCTCGCGCGGACGCGCAGCCACAGCCGTCGTACCCGACCCGATATAGACTTCCTGCACCTTCGGGCTGGACCGCGCCTCTTCGACGGAGCCATCCAGCAATACGCGCCCCTCATTCATAACGGTGACGTGGTCGGCCAGCTGGAACACCCGATCGATGTCATGCTCGACCAGCAGAACCGGCAAATCGGTCGAGATGCGCTTGATAATCGCGCCGATACGTTCACGTTCGGCAGCAGCGAGGCCTGCAAGCGGTTCGTCAAGCAACAGGACGCGCGGCGCTGTAGCCAGCGCGACGCCCATATCGAGCAGGCGTTGGCCGCCGTAAGACAGCATGCCTGCCTCTGCCTTCTCGATTCCAGCGAGGCCGAGATAGCGGATCACCGCATCGGTCTCCGCGTTGATTGCGCTAATCGATAGCGCGTTGGTCACGGGATCGAAGCGCCGCGGATGCCGTGCTTGCACCGCGAGGCGGATATTTTCGCCAACACTGAGCGCGGGAAACAGGTTGGTAATCTGGAACGAACGCCCAATGCCGGCCCTTGCAATATCTTCCGGTGTATGGCCTGCGATAGGCATGCCCATCAGCGAAACGCTTCCCTGATCCGGCTTGTACATACCCGACAGCAAATTGAACGCCGTGGTCTTGCCGGCACCGTTCGGACCGATCAGCGCATGCAGCGTGCGATCGGCGATGGCGATATCGACGCCCTGCACGGCCTTGATGCCACCGAAACTTTTCACGATATGGCTGGCAGCGAGTACCGCTCCGTCGACTGACGACTTCGGTCGCAAAAACTCCGGCAGTGGTAGCACTTCGATGCGCCGCGCCGACATTGCCGCGTCTTCTTCCAATTTCTTGCGGAATGGCGCGATCAGCCGCTCGCCCATACCGATTAGGCCGGTAGGCGAGAAGATGATGAAGCCAACGAAAACCAGACCGAACCAGAACAACCAGTTCTCGGAATAGATGCCGAGAAACTCACGAAACAGAATGAAAAACAGCGCACCGAGCGCCGGCCCGAGGAAACTGCGCATGCCGCCGATCACGACCATGGCCAGAAGCTCGCCAGAGAACGCCACCGAAATGGGATCCGCCGACGTCATACGGTTCTTGTAGAGCAGCAGAATGCCGGCCAGCCCGGTGATGGTAGCCGACAGCACGAAGGCGGCGAGCTTGTAGCGATTGGTGGGATAGCCGAGGAAGCGCGCGCGCTGTTCGTTCTCGCGGATCGCCACCAGCACCGAACCGACCGTGGAATTGTGGAAGCGCCACAGCAGGATCAGCACGAGAAACGCGATCAGCGCCACGAACCAATAATAGGTCGCACCCGCATCGAGGTCGAAGCCGAGCAGCATCGGCCGGGTGATGCCGCCAAGGCCGTTCTCGCCACCGGTGACGTCAGTCCAGCGGAACGAAACGCTGTAGAGCATGGCCGCGAGCGCTAGCGTCAGCAGCGAGAAATACACGCCGCGGCGGCGCAGGATCAGGTAGCCGAAGGCAGCCGCCGTGATGGCCACCACGACAAGCGCAAGCAGCGTCGGCCCGACGAATGAATTCGGCATCCAGTTGCGCTGGATCAGCGCTGCAGCATAGGCGGCAAGGCCGAACCAGGCGCCATGACCGAACGAGACGAGACCGGTGTGCCCCACCAGGATATTCAAGGCCATGCAGGCCAGTGCGAAGACGACGATCTCCGTCGCCGACGTCACGGTCAATCCGAGCGCCAGCAAGATCGGCGGCAGGATGAGCAAGCCGACGCCCGCGATCAGCAATGGAACGGGAAGACGATTCAACATTGGCATCGCCTTACTCGAACCGCATGATGCGTTCGCCGAACAAGCCGCGCGGCCGGAACAGCAGCACCAGAAGCATCAACAAATAGATCGCCGCCGTGGACGCCGCCGAATAGCCGATGCCGACCATGACGCCCTTGACCAATCCGACCAGCAGCGCAGCGATTACCACGCCCCAGAACGAGCCGAGGCCACCGATCACGACCACCACGAAGGCGGGGGTGATGATCTCCTGCCCCATCGCCGGATGGATCGAATAGATCGGCGCCAGCAACACGCCCGCGAGTCCCGCCAGACCAATACCCAGCGCAGCCACCACCGACATGTAAGGTTGTAGCGAGATGCCGAGCGCTCCGACCATGTCCGGATTTTGCACGCCGGCCCGGACCACGCGGCCGAATGAGGTCTTCTGCAGCAGCACCCAGAGCCCGACCACACAGGCCACGGCAATGCCGAGCAGCACCACGCGATAGAACGAATAGATGAAACTTCCGATCGCGACCTGACCTCGCAGCGCTGGCGGGATCGAATAGGACAAAGGCGGCGCGCCGAAGATCATGCGCAAGGCCTGCTCGGCGACCATCGCGAGCCCGAAAGTCAGCAGCAGCGAGAGAATGGGATCTGACCGATAGAAGCGCCGGAACAACGTCCGCTCGATGACAACACCGAGCAGCGCAACAACAACGGGCGCTACGACGAATGCACCGCCGAAGCCGAGATAGGGCGAAATAACAAGGGTAAGATAGGCGCCGATCGCATAGAACGCGCCATGCGCGAGATTCACGATGCCGCCGAGCGAAAAGATCAGCGACAGGCCGAGCGCAATCAGAAGATAATAGACACCATCAAGCAGTCCGTTGAGGATCTGCTGGGTGAGCAACATGGCGGACATGATATGGGCTCCGCAGTCGCGCGCTGACGCGCATCTGACAGGGGTCGGAAGGACGAGACCGAAGCAACTTCGCGAGCAGAATGTCGGCGTCTCACCGGAAGGCGAAACGCCGACATTGTTGCTAGCTCGGGAATTTGCAGACGTTCTCTTCCGCGGTGGACGCAATCACTTCGAGTGGTTCATCCGGCCCCGGGACAGCCGGGCTCGATGAGAAGATGTCCCACTGGTTCTTGATCTTGTCCGCAGGCAGCGCCGTCACCGCATACATTTCGTGCATCAGCTGATGATCCGATGCGCGGAAGTAACCGGGACGTGTCTTCAGCAGATCGAACTTCGCGCCCTTCTCGAAATGCTCGATGATCTTCGGCGACTCGGCCGATTTCAGCTCGTTGATGCTCTGCGCCACGATCTTGGTGGCGATGTAGTCGCCCCAGGCCTGATTCTCCGGCGGCTTGTTGTACTTCTTGGTGAAGGCAGCGACGAAGGCCTTGCTGCCGGGCGTGTCCAGCAGATGATGCCAGACCACAGGCCAGGTGCCGACGAAATTGCCCTTGCCAGCAGCCCAGGCCAGAGCCGTGTCGAAGCCGAAACCGCCGACCGGGAAAGTCAGACCGAATTCGGCATATTGCTTGAGGAAGTTGGTGATCTGGTTGCCAGCAAGATTGATCACTACGAGATCGGGCTTGGCCTCGCGGATCTTGAGGAGATAGGCAGAAAAGTCCGTGGCGTCGGTGGGCACCAGGTCGTCGCCGGCGAAATTGCCACCATTGGCCTGCATGAAGCGCTTCGAGACGCTCAACAGGTCATGGCCGAAGGCATAGTCGGCCGTGAGCGAATACCACTTCTTGCCCTTCACGAGACCATCGCGCAGGAACGAGCGGCCGACCGTCTTTACATACATCGAGTTCTGCGACTCGACGTGGAACATATAGCGCTGGCAGTCCTTGCCGCGTAGCGCATCGGAATTTCCGCCGGTGTTGATGAACAGCGTCTTGTTGCGCGTGGCGACCTGCGCAATGGTCAGACATGATGCCGAAGAAATTTCGCCGATGATACAGGCGACCTTGTCGCGCTCGATCATGCGCTCCGCCTTGGTCGAGGCCGTTTGAGGATTGATCGAGTCCTCCTTGAGCAGTTCAACCTTGCGCCCCATCATGCCGCCGGCGGCATTGATCTCCTCAACAGCAAGATCGATGGCCATCACACCATATTCGCCGAGCGGCCCGAGAAAGCCCGTGCGCGGCGTGAGATGGCCGATGCGGATGACGTCGGAGGTCTGCGCGCTCAGAACCGATGGCGCAGAGAGGCCGGAAGCAAGTGCGAGACCGCCCGCGGTCTTCAGCAGACTGCGGCGCGTGAATTGATTGGTGTTCGACATCAGATTCGTCTCCCTGATACGGCCGCGCGGCGCGGCTGTTTCCCCTCCGGCAGGCGCTGCGCTCTTCTGTTGAGAGGGCTTTGTCCGCTTGCCGTGATCTGTGATCACAGTTAGAGTTGCAAAAGACAGGGACTTTGTCGAGTCCCTCCCTGCAATTTCGCGACGATACCCGGAGACCGCGTTGAACCTGCCGACTGCGCTGACCCTTGTGGAGCCGCTCGACCGCCAGACGCTGGGCGAGCGCGCTTATGCGCAACTGGCGGATCTGCTCATCTCGGGCAGGCTCGCGCCTGGCGAAAAGCTGTCGCTGCGTACGGCCGCCGAAGTGCTCGGCGTGTCGATCATGCCGGTGCGCGAAGCGGTGTCCCGCCTCGTCGCCGACAAGGCATTGGAAGTCGCGGCAAACCGTGCCGTGCGCGTGCCCGTGATGTCGGCCACGCAGTTTCGCGATCTGACGAAGGTGCGTATCGCTATCGAGGGTCATGCCGCAGCAGAGGCAGCGCAACTACGTGGAGACCGCAATCTCGCTTCCATCGCGATCGCAGAAGCGGCCATGCGCGCAGAAAGCGAAATGAAGGCACCCGACCTGCCGCGCGCCGTCGAACTCAACAAGACGTTTCACTTTGCCGTCTACGAGGCCGCGCAGTCGCCGATCCTGGTCGAGATCATCCGTGCGCTCTGGCTCAAGGCTGGCCCCGTCATCAATCTCGATCTGCGCGGCAATCCCGATCGTCTCGCCAAGGGTGAAGCCATTCGGTTTCATGCGGACGTTCGCAAGGCGATCGAGATCGGTGATGCCGAAGCTGCCAAAGTCGGGATCGCTGCCGATATCACCAGCGCTGCCAATTTCATCCTGTCGCGCGGCGGCCTCGCCGCCTAGTTCTCACAGAGTCCCCGGAGCCACCATGGATCTCAACATCAAGGGTTTGCGCGTCATCGTTACCGCGGGCGCCAATGGAATCGGCCTGGCCATCGCCCGCGCCTTTGCCGGCGAAGGCGCACGCGTTCATGTCTGCGATGTGGACCAAGCTGCTCTTGCCGCACTCACAGCGAGTGATCCCACAATCACCCAGACCCATTGCGACGTTGCTGATCGTGCGTCAGTTCAAAGGCTGTTCGATGAGGCAACAGCCAAACTCGGCGGCCTCGATGTCCTCGTCAACAATGCCGGCATTGCAGGCCCGACCGCCAAGGTCGAAGAGATGCACCCCGATGACTGGGATCGCTGCCTGAACATCTGCCTGACCGGGCAATTCAACTGCACGCGCCTCGCCGTGCCGCTGCTACGCCAGAGCAGCAATGGCTCCATCGTCAACCTGTCCTCGGCGGCTGGCCGCGTGGGCTTCGCGATGCGCTCGCCCTATGCGGCGGCGAAATGGGGCGTCATCGGCTTCACGAAATCGCTCTCCATCGAGCTCGGCCCCGACAACATCCGCGTCAACGCGATCCTGCCCGGCCTCGTCGCGGGCGATCGCCAGCGCCGCGTGCTGGAAGCCAAGGCGCAGCAGCGCGGCATTTCCTTCGCGGAGATGGAGAAAACGGCGTTCTCCTATACGTCAATCAAGGACTACGTCACACCGGAACAGATCGCCGACCAGATCCTGTTCCTGGCCAGCCAGCGCGGACGCACGATCTCGGGCCAGGCTATTTCGATCTGCGGCGACACCCAAATGCTCGGCTAGCCGTCGATGCTCAAGACTCGAGCAGGCCGGGCGCTCGCCTAGCCATGGCGGCAGCGCTTCCCACTCGGCAGATCTCATCCGACGTTCCTCGCCGCCAACATTGATGAAAACAAACGGTGCATCTTCCTGCCCTGTCTTGGAGCCGGCGAACATCGCTGGTGTGCCGTACGCATCTCGAATGGCCGTCTTGATCGACATGTCTTTCCTCGATCTGCGAACATTTCGATGACGTAACGTTCGCGCATCGTCGCCGCGTGAGCGGGCTCTCTGTTCAACGCCGGACGGGAAACGTCCAGTGCTACCGCGCGAGGAGTGGTACTATTTCTTTCTGACCGCCCCCAGTGCCGGCATGATCTTGGGACCGCCGCCCTTGAGGCTCTCTGCAGCAGCGATCGTCTTGACCGGCACCTTCTTCGGTTTCTTGGTTTCGCGATTTCCCTTGGCCATATCGTACTCCCGCTGTGTGAGCCCGAGCGTTACCACGGCTGGCACTGAAAGACCGATTTATTATCACCGCTCTATCGCCAACCTCCCACCGACTTGTTCCAACTCCCAGCCCTCGAAGATACTGATGGCTATTCGCGAAGAAAGAGCGCACCCTGCGCACGCGCGCATTGATGACCCTGATGGTCCCTGCCGAGCGCGCTGCTTTTGTCACGAAATTGTCCGATATGCCGCGGCTGGCGCAGCATTGCCAATTTTGAGCGATTGCCCTTTCAACATTGAAATCGCGAGGCAGCAGATTGACGGTGTTCAGCCGCATTGCATTCATTGGTAATTCACTTCCACGCCGATGTGGGATCGCCACGTTCACTACCGATCTGCAAAGCGCAGTAGCAGCCGCCCGCGCAGACTCCAAAACCGTCATCGTGGCGATGACCGATCATGGTCATTTCTATGACTATCCAGCCACCGTTGGCATTCAGATCAATGACGAGCTGATCAACGACTACATACGTGCAGCGGAATTCCTGAACAACGGTCATTTCGACGTGGTGTCGCTTCAACATGAATTCGGTATCTTCGGCGGCGAAGCCGGGAGCGATATCATCCAACTTCTCTCGCTGCTCAAGATGCCGATCGTGACGACACTCCATACGGTTCTTGCAGAGCCCACCGCCGCACAAAAGGATGTCTTCACACGCGTTGTCGAGATGTCGTCGAAAGTGGTGGTGATGGCGGAGAAAGGTCGGGAACTGCTTCGGACCATCTATCAGGTCGCCGAAGAGAAGATCGAGATCATTCCACATGGAATTCCGGAATTCGCTTTTGTGGAGCCCGACGATGCAAAGACGAGGCTCGGCTTTGCCGGCAGGTCTGTCATTCTGACCTTCGGCCTGCTTTCACCTAATAAGGGCATCGAATTCATGATCGATGCGATGCCGTCCATTCTGAGCACCTGTCCGGGTGCGGTCTATGTCGTATTGGGTGCAACCCATCCAAATCTGGTACATGACGAAGGCGAGACCTATCGCGAATCCCTCATTGCAAGGGTCCGCGAAGCTGGCGTCGCGGATCACGTTGTCTTCCTTGATCGCTTCGTTGATCAGGAGACCTTGCTCGATTTCATCTCGATGTGCGATGTCTACGTCACGCCTTATCTGAACGAATCTCAGATGACGTCAGGCACCCTGGCCTATAGTTTTGGCTTGGGAAAGGCCGTGGTATCGACTCCCTATTGGCATGCTCGCGAATTGCTCGCCGACGGCCGCGGCATTATCGTCCCGTTCGCGGATGCGAATGCGATCGGCGTTGAGATCGAAAAGCTTCTGATCAACGCACCACTGCGCCAAGCGATGCGCAAGCGCGCCTATGCCAGCAGCCGCTCCATGACCTGGGAACGGACGGCCGAGCGATACATGTCCGTTTTCGAGAACGCGGGTCGCCGCCACCGGCTCAAGACCATTGCAAAGTCGGATACGAGTACGCTCCTGCGAGATAGTCGCGCGCCTCCCGAGATGCAGATTGGTCACTTCCTGTCGATGTGCGACGACACCGGACTGTTCCAGCATGCGGTTCACAGTGTTCCGGATCGCTTGCATGGCTATTGCATCGACGACAATGCCCGCGCGCTACTGCTGGCATGCGCGTTGAACACGCCCGGGGAACTACGTCTGTCGGAGGTCCTGACCTCCCGCTTTGCAGCTTTCGTCCAGCATGCGTGGAATCCCGAAACGCACCGGTTTCGAAATTTCATGGCTTTCGATCGCAGCTGGCTGGAAGAAAGCGGATCGGAAGACAGTCATGGGCGCACGCTTTGGGCACTGGGCGTTTGCGCTCTTTCGGATGCGAACCCCTCTCGGCGGACCTGGGCCGCAGCACTCTTTGCGGAGGCCTTACCAAAGGTCGGCGATTTCCTCTCGCCCCGTGCCTGGGCGTTCGTATTGCTGGGACTCGATGCGTATTGCACGACCGTCACCGACAATAGCCGTGCCAATGCAATCCGGACGGCTCTGGCCGACAGGCTCGTCTCGCTTCTTGAGAAAGTCGAGACGAGCGATTGGGTGTGGTTCGAAAACGGACTTTCCTATGACAACGCTAGACTCTGCCAGGCTTTGATTCTCACCGGCACTGCGATGAAACGGCCGGACTATCTCAATGCCGGGCTGAGAAGCCTGCGCTGGCTGCTGACACAGCAGACCTCAGCCAGCGGTCAGTTCAGGCCGGTGGGCACGGAGGGATTTCACGACATCCGGCGCCAGCCACGCAGCTTCGACCAACAGCCTGTCGAGGCTGCTGCCACCATCGCGGCCAGCCTTGCGGCGTGGCGCGCCGACCAGAACATTGAATGGAAGAGCGAAGCCGCCCGGGTCTTCGCATGGTTCCTCGGCAGCAATGACCTTTCTATCCCGCTCGTCGATCTGGAGACAGGAAGCTGTCGTGACGGACTGCATCCGGACCGTGCGAATGAGAACCGCGGTGGCGAGTCAGTCGTATCCTACCTGCTCGGACTATCCGAAATTCGGCACATGGCACGTATCGCCGAGGATCAATCCAAGTCCGCGACCCGCGTGGCCTGATCACGTTGCACTCCCCCTCTCAGCAGATAATTGAGATTCCTTTTGCCCTCATCTCCGATACTGAATCGCCAAGCGCTCTATCTCCGGCCCGATGCGTCCCGAGTCATCGTTCGGCCGTTTAAACCTGCGACGGAGCCACGCGATCTCAATCCGACAGATAAAACGCGCGCCAATCATATTGTCGACCGGATTCTTGCGCTCAGTCCCGAGCAGGCAGAGCATCAGTTGGCCGACGTGCTTGAAAACTTTCTGGGCCGCCACCGGAATCTGCTTCAGACATTCGAGGCCCGCGCTGACGAAATGGAAGATGCGTTCCGCGACCATAGCCGGTTCACGACGATTCAGCGTCAGCTAGTCGGCGCCTATTTCCTGAGTGAATACTCGTTTGAAGCATCGGCACTCTTCAATCCGAGCATCGTGCCTCACCCCGATCAATCGGGAACAACAGCCGGTGCCCTGCGCTTCATCCTCAGCCTGCGCGCAGTCGGTGAAGGCCATGTGTCATCCCTGACATTTCGCACAGGTCTGGTTGGCGCCGACGGGACTGTCAGCATCGACCCGACCGCACGCCTCGCATCAAATCCAGCAGTTCAGCACCTCGGGTCTGGGCCTGGCGGGGATGTCGCCGTCACGTTTCGTAGCAGCGAGGATATCAGCGAGCGGGTCATTTTTCCGATTACGGAGTCGCAATCTAACGGCATCGAGGATGCGCGCTTCGTGAAATTCGAGGATTCCGAGCGAACGGTCTATTACGCGACGTACACGGCCTATAGCGGCAGGGCGATCCGCTCGGAGATCATCGAGACGTCCGACTTCGTCACGTTTCGCTTTTCAGCCCTCAGAGGCAGCGCATCACATAACAAGGGCATGGCACTTTTCCCCCGGAAAATCGACGGGCGGTTCGCGATGCTCGCGCGGCAAGACAATGAAAACCTCTACCTGATCTATTCGGATGATCTTTATACATGGGATGGCGGCACGCCGATCCTGAAGCCGGCCGCCCCTTGGGAGTTCATTCAAATCGGCAACTGCGGCTCACCTATCGAATTAGATGAGGGCTGGCTATTGCTGACCCACGGTGTCGGCCCGATCCGCAAGTATTCGATAGGAGCAGCACTGCTCGACAAAAACGACCCGACGAAGGTGCTGGGGCGCCTGGACGAACCGCTCCTTCGGCCTGCGCCGTCCGAGCGCGAAGGATATGTGCCGAACGTCGTCTATACATGCGGCGCAATGCGGCATGGCGATCAAATTATCTTCCCGTATGCGATTTCGGACAGTTACTCGAACATCGCGACGATCGATATAAGAAGCCTGCTCGCAGCGATGGACAAATAAGAGCTGACTTAGCTTTACAAGGGCAATCGGACGTGGCCTCTCAGCACGCCCGGCTCGTCCGTGGTTGGCACCTTTCACCAAACGGCAAGTAGAACTTTTGGGAGACGTACAGTGACCGGTGAAAAATCAAGGGCGCTCGTTCTCGGAACGACAGTCTTTTGGAAGAACGATAAGAATGACTTTGGCACCGTCATCGCCAAGGACTGGAGCAGCGTCACGGTCAAATGGGATAGCCGCGCCAGCCAGACAATCATGCACAACGATATGGATAGCTGCACGGCCGCCTGAATTCACTTGGCCCCGATGAGCATTCCTGTCCATCAGTCGCGAAAACCGACGCGACACCCAACCGGCCGCTGAAATCATCGCAAAACGCCCGCCGGGACAAGTCCGACGGGCTGCCAGTTATGTGGTCATTTGGGCGACAGCCGGGCGCCACCAGACTTGCGGCGCCAGCCAAAAGAGGCCCGATCAGCCAACCCGAAGGTTTTCTGCCGACGTTTTGCCACGGTTGGCCACTTCCTCAAAGCTGACCTTGGCCCCTTCATTCAAAGTGCTCAGCCCCGCCTTCTCGACGGCCGAGATGTGAACAAAGACGTCTTTGCTGCCATCGTCCGGCTGGATAAAGCCGAAGCCCTTCGTCGCATTGAACCATTTTACTACGCCAGTGGTCACTTCAGTTCTCCCGGTTGTCTCTCAACGATAGCAACCCTGAATTCAGGAAGGAGTCAATCAGGCAAACTTCCATCTCCTGAATTGATGCGGCTGTCGGCTGCCAGGACGACGGGTGGCGGTCGTCCGCCCGCGATGCCGCGATGCGACAGCGGCTTTAGGCAACATAATCTCCGGGAGACCCAACCGACGTGCTAATGTCACCGAAGCCCAGTGCGGGCGGAGGACCAAACCATGGCCAAAGGCGAACAACGGAACAATCGCGAAGTAAAGAAGCCCAAGAAGGACAAGGCCAAGACGATCGCAGCAGCTCCGACCATGAAGGGCCTGATGCACCCCGAGGCGGAAAAGCCCCGAAAGAAATAGTCGAACAGAGCGCATCGCCAGCATAGCTGCAGCATCTGAGGTCACGGGCACCCGACGCATGATCCATGCGCTCGATAGCGCTACCGCGTTCGCGGTGATCGAGAACCAGAAAATTCAATCAAAATGTCCAATCCCCTTCCGGGGCGCTCCGACGCGCATCGGCGATCATGCCAGATGGAGCAATCATGACACATGAAGACCTGGAACTGATCCGCGAGATCGTCCTGCACGGCGGCGCAAAATATACGGCTGGCAATATCGATCGCAGCAAATACCAGCGCCTTGTCGATCTCGGGTGGCTATCGCCCCTCATCATGAACAAGACAGACATTGCCTATGAGACGACAAAAGCAGGCGAAGTGGCAGCGAGCTGACCCAGCCCCCCCGGGGAACGGCTCTAGCCCCGCGCGACGATTTTTCCGGTCGCGAACTGTTCCAAAGCGTAGAGCGCACTTTCCTCATACGTCGCACCCGGCAGCGGTTCTGCGACCACGATCAACTGGCCAATGGTCAATTGAACCATGCCATCCAGGATGTCGTAACTGGCTTCGTACGTCACGCCGGCCAATACCAGTTCGACATAGCCATGCCAGAAGCCCTTCAACTCCGACTCCCAACCAGATCGATAAACGTCTGAAGTTCTGCAGAAAAGCGCTCGGCCTGCCTGGCATCCAGCCATAGTTTTATCGTCGACGTCGCCGACAGGACAAAGGCAACCCCGAAACCGCCCGCATTTGGCACACACAGCGCCGACCAGCTGTCAGCTTCGCTCACGATCTTCCGTTCGTTGGGAGTTCCCGTTTCCAGGACGTGATTGATTTGGATCTTAAGCTCGATTGCATCGTCGAACGACAGGGAAATCTCCTCTCCGCTGAAGTTCAAAATTAGCCAGCAATCTTTTTGCTTGGATTTGACGTCGGAGGTGAAATTGAAGGCCATGGTGGAACCATGCGCCTATGCCCGTGACGGTCAATCAAATTCGTCGCGACACTATGCGACTTGATGCACAGCCCTTCCGTAATCGCCTAGCTGCCTGCCAATCGGGAGCAAGTTTCATGTGGCAGCCAAGGTCTGCACGCTTTAACTGGACGTTGCGGCCTGGCGTTTGAGTCGCACTGAGGCGCAGACAAAGGGGCGATCAAATGGGCGACGGGTGGCAACCAATCAGCACCGCACCGAAGGACGATGAAAGGATCATCGTTGCGGGTGGAACATGGATACGCGGAAACAAGGACAAGCTGCCTCAGACATTTCCATGCCTCGTCATCTGGGACGAAACCGAGTGGCTCATTTGCGACAATGAAGGGCCGCGAGCGCTCATACGGGGTCCCAAAATCTGGATGGCAATCCCGCCCGCTGACTTGCCTTCAGCATCGGAAGTGCTGAAGACGATCTGACGCATTTCATTAACCATACGATGCTACCCGTCCTGTAGCGCGGGTCTTGTCGAGCGTACTGCGCCAACTCTGGAGTCGCAGATGCAGGTCATCGAAATCACGGACCTCGTCGAGGCAAGGCGCGCTCGCCTGGCTCAATATCACGGGCTGCCGCGCGCACTTCAGCTGAACGGTCAAACAGTCACGGGATCGGTGAGATCCGTCGTGATGGATGCATCGGCAGCAAAGTGGACTGTAAAGCTCGTTGCAACGCCACCTGTCGTCGACAGAAAATATCGTCTGCACCGCTCCGCCTAGAGCCGGACGCAGACCCGCACGACGACATCCGGCTTTCTTCACTCCCGCCATACTGCAGTCGCATGTACCGGTAGGCAGTCCCTATTCCTGAAGCAGCCATCCAAGGCACGCGCAGTCCAGTGGATTGACCTCAGCGATTCCGGCGACAAATCAGAACCTTCGAATTAGGTCGACTCGCGAACATAAGGGGAATCTACTGCACCGCATCATCGGCCGTCCTTAGGCATTCACCGGTGACAGAGAGTTCGGTCGCGCTCCCGCCCAATGTCTCGGGACTGCCATGCCTACCTCCGAATGTACTTTGGAATCGCAACAACACAGGTCCGGACAGCGAAAGCTTCTCACCTCGAAGCTGAGCACGCCGCGATGATCGCGCTTGCGACAGCTGCTCAACTCCCTCACGGAGATGAGCGAACGCTTGCCATGTGAAAAGCTGGACAACTGCAACTAATCGCCGATGCGAAGAAGCATCGGCTACAAACACCGGAAGCGACACAATTCGTGCTTCCAAAATAATATCCTCCATTCGTAATTTCCGACTGGAAGCGTAAGATCTAAAGATCATTGCAAGAACCACGGCTTCTACCGGCGTCTGTAAGCACTGTTTCCCCCTCAACAAGGGGTGGCCATATCAGAGCGTTGGACGATCAATATCCGGGATCGGCCTCTGCCTTTGGTACTACTGTCCCTCCTCTTAGCTCTTCTTAATTGTTGCCGCCGTCGTTATTCAGCAGGGCTAAATCACCTCCGGTCAGAACGCGTCATAATCTGCGTGACGCCAAATCCTCGATTGAACGGAAGCAGATCTTGCACGATCTCAACTTGAGAGGGTTTCTCAATGTCAGAGCTGGAATTCAGTGCCGTGAATGACCTTCAACACACGCCGCAGCACGCCAGATGTAACGAGCAGTCCGAATATGATGCGGCGGTCGAGGTTGCTGCGAAGGCAATCAGAAAGACCTGGGATACGATGGGCGACATGCCATCACCGCTTTACGAAGATGAAGCGCGGCAACTCGGTAGAGCAGCACTCGATGCCATTATCGCTTCGCAACCAGTCATTCGGACGACCACATGACCTCCATCAGGCTGGCAAACACGCAGCATCTAACGACCGCCTTTCCATGAACGGCGCGCGTGCAGCTCGGTACAGACGTTTGGCAACCGCCCAAAGCAGTCCCGAGGTGTACCGGCTACTTATGCTTCTTGCCGACGAAGCCGAAAAAGGAATTCTCTGCATCTCAGCCTTCAAACACCGACGTCCGCCCCACATTGTCGCAAAATCAACATGAGACGCGTGCGCGGCATGTAGTCGTCGCTTCAGGCAAACAATCACCTTTGTTCGCCAACCACTGCAAGGACATGAACCGTTGAATTGGCTACCTATAGACACCGCACCACAAGACGGAACGCCAATATTCCTGGCTGGCGGATACGATGACAATTCGGATCATGCCATGGAATCCGAGGCGGAAAAAATGCGAACCGCCTGCCGCGCATGGTGGAACGACGGCGACTGGATTATTACCCTGGCTGAAGCAGGATGCGTCAACGTCACCCGGATTGATCCCACGCACTGGGCGCCTATTGAAGAACCGCGCTAGCCCAGCAAGATCGGATTGCCTTGCGGGCAAGACCGCGTTGCGGCACTTTTAACAATCAGTCAAACAGAGGCTCAGAGTAAAATCCGCCTGCCAGGACCTCGAAAAGCGCTGCGTTTCCATCATACCGAGCCTTCCACCGCGTGCTGCTGAAGCCACTGTTGAACAGATCACCATCGTCCTGCACCTGCCATTCCCAGAAAAGCAGGGGATGTGGAGTGACTGTGACTTCCAGGTTTGGTTGGCGATACATAGCCACCATGTCGAGCCTCACTTTCGAAACAGCATTTACAAAAGGTCGCTTCCTGCCTGTTTATCTGAAGGCGCCGCGCGCCGTTCTGCAGCGATCGGGGCGCTTGCTCTTGACAGATGACGGGCGGAGCGCCTCTCATTCTGCAGTGATGATGACACCATCGAACCAGCCATCGACGACATTCACCATGCGCTCCTGAGTCGTCGCGTCAATCCAATTTACAGCGGGCCTCCACCAATCCGTCGGCCATATATCCGCCGTGCCCGGATTGACGTAGCTGATTATCCGCCATCCATCCTGCGAGGCTAAACACGATGCGTGTCGCGATGTTAGCGCCTATATCCTGGCGAACTCCTCCCCGGCACTACGGCCCGTGGGAACTCGTGACGAGCTTGCTGACGGAGGCACTGCTCTTGCGGGGAGTTGACGTCACACTGTTTGCCACCAAGGACAGTTTGACGTCGGGAAATCTCGCCGGTGTCGTCCCGGCACCATACTCTGAAGACTCGTCGCTCGACGCCAAGGCGTGGGAACTCCTGCATGTTGCAAATGTCTTCGAGCGGGCCGGCGAATTCGACATCATCCACAATCAGGCAGATTTTGTACCGCTGGGCTTCTCTCGCCTTGTGGACACGCCAGTCGTCACAACCATTCACGGCTTTTCATCAGCCCGTATTGTTCCGGTTTTCAAGGAGTATGAGGATCGTGTCCATTATGTCGCAATCAGCGATGCCAATCGCCATCCCGACCTTCGCTATGCGGCAACGATCCATCACGGCATTCCGATCGACGAGTTTCCCTTCGATCCGCTTGGCAGCGACGATCTTCTATTCTTCGGTCGCATTCATCCCGATAAAGGGGCTGCGGAAGCGATAGCAACTGCCGAAGCGGTTGGCCGCCACCTCATCATGGCCGGTATCGTTCAGGATGCGGACTATCATCGACGTCATGTGGTGCCAGCACTGGGAAGGTCCGCGACTTATCTCGGTTCGGTCGGAGGTCTGGAGCGGACACGCGTTCTGGGATCGGCACGGGCATTGCTTCACCTGATCAATTTCGACGAACCATTCGGGTTATCAGTTGTTGAGGCGCTTGCCTGCGGAACACCCGTGATCGCGCGCAACCGCGGATCGATGCCTGAATTGATCATGGATGGCGTGACAGGTTTCCTGGTCAATAGTGCCCTCGAAGCCGTACAAGCCGTTGAGCGCATTGGCGAACTGGATAGACGCGCCTGCCGGGCGGCGGCTTCTGAGCACTTTACCGTCGATAGAATGGCAGATCGCTACCTGGCTCTATACCAATCTATCCTGGGCTAACCGACGGAGAACCGCAGCGAGAGCGAGATCGCCTTCAGGCCGTTTGCCGCCCTCGTCCACATACATTGAACACATAGACGTCGTAATATTCCTGGAGTTCGGGTTTTCGCCGAGCTTTATGGATCCAAACATGATTGCTATTTCGACACAGGTTCAGGCGCCTGATGACTTTCAGCGCGTGGCGTTCGACATAAGACACGGCAACCGCCGGATTGCGTGTACCCTGACGACCAAGTTTCCAACCAAAGATCAGGCCAAAAGGTACTTCCACGCCAACAGGCCGCTGATCGAGAAACTGGCGCGCGAGCAGATGGAACTGGTTGCAGCCAACGACGGTGAGATCAAGCTGGTGATGATTTAGAAGTCGCCCGCCATACTTGCCGTTTCTGCGAAACTAAAGGCCTGATCTGATCTTCAGGGTTGGCTCAAACGATGACGCAAGGGAATACGCACTATGGCGAAGTCGCTGCTTTCCAGACACGACCTCGAACATGCGGCATTGCTGCAAATCCGCAGCTGCTACGGGTGCGAAGATGTCACGGCCGTGATCATTGACGAGATCGCAGACCCTCGCTTTGAGACGAACTGGGGCATTCTCTCACTTCACCGAGCAGCCGACGTGCAATTGAGGCTCACCGCAGAGCTCAATACAGTCCGCGCGATTGACGGCACGCAAGAAAGATTGCGCAAGCTCTACAACCTCAAGACCAACTGAGCTCGCCTAATCTGCTGATGAAGCGTAACGCGAATACTCCGGCTTGACGTTTTTGATATCCGCTCTGCGCCACAATGAGCCTGTCCAATTCAAAATAACTTAGTGCCTAAGCGTGACGTTAAGTTGCTCGCGGACGCGCATTCGGGCTCAACGGTGCCAATCAGATCCCGCCCATGCAAAGACACTTAACCTTGAGATAGTCATCGATCCCGCCTAGCCGCGCGGCGATCTCGCGAGAGATAAATTCATCTCGCGCGTGTCAGGGTTCGAGCTTCGCTTCCTTCACGATGATCGACCAGCGGTCGACCTCCGAGTTGATAAGTTGCTGCAAGGCCGTGCGGCCTTGCGCAGATGGCGCCTGCGCCGCCAGTTCGGCGAAGCGCGCCTTAACGTCTTCATTCTCGAGCGACTTGGCGAGCGCAACTTCCAATCTGGCGATCACTTCGGGTGGCGTGCCGGCAGGGGCCGCCAGCGCATTCCACACTTGCAGATCGAATTTCGGCAGATTGCTTTCGACGAAGGTCGGCACGTCGGGCGCCTGCACCAGTCGCTGCGGCCCGGTGACGCCGATGGCCCGCACCAGCCCGTTCTGATGCGCCGGAATCATCGTGACGGTTTGGTCGATCACCGCATCGATATTGCCAGCGATCAAATCCTGGATGGCAGGCCCCGAGCCACGATAGGGCACCAGCATCGCGTTGGTCTGCGTCAGATAGAGTAACATCGCTGCGGCGAGCTGCGCGGTCGAGCCCGCCCCGGATTGCCCGAAGGTGATGCGGTTATTCGGCACCTTGAGGCGCTCGATCAGTTGGCTCAGATTCTCGATGCCGCTCTTTTTGCTGACTGAAAGCATCATCGGGACATTCGCGAACACGCCAATGCCGGTCAGGTCCTTGCGCGGATCGAAGCCCAGATTCGGGTACAGTGGCACGATCGCCGCCATCGAGCCCATATTGCCGAAATTGAGCGTGTAGCCGTCGGGTTTGGCCCGAACCACACGCTGGGTGCCGATCGTGCCGCCGGCGCCGCCGACATTCTCGACGATCACTGTCTGTTTGAGTTCGGCGCCGAGCGCCTTGGCGAGAATGCGAGCCAGCACGTCCGTGGTGCCACCGGCCGCATAGGGCACGACTAGCGTGATTGGGCGGTCCGGATAGTTGTCCGCCCGTGCAGACGTAAGCGAAGCTGCGATCCAGAGCAGTGCAATAAACAGACGGCGCACGTGGAGCCTCCCCTTGATATTTGTCGATGCAGCGCTTCGCGCGCCTTTGTTGTCCTTCTGGCATACTCGCCGGGGCTCCGTCCCATAGGCTGTTGCTCTGAGGGGTATAAGATCAGGCGCCGGCCCCATCGCCACCGCTGGCAATGGCCAGCGAAGTGCGGTTCGGTGTAAGCAAATGAGCTTGCCCGCATCTTCACTGGATCGATGCCTTGGAACTGAGACAGCTTCGCTATTTCGTCAACGTGGTCGACATGGGCAGCCTGTCGAAGGCTGCGGTGCTGCTCGCGGTGTCGCAGCCCTCGCTGAGCCAGCAGATCGCCGCGATGGAGCACGATCTGGGCGTGCCGCTTCTGCTGCGGAGCGCGACGGGCGTGAAGCCGACCGATGCGGGCGCCAAACTGTATCGTCATGCCCGCATCGTATTGCGGCAGATGCAGGAGCTCACGGCCGACATTGCTGACGAGGGTAGCGGCGCCGTCGGACCCGTGGCCGTCGGCCTTCCCACCAGCATCGCTTCAGTGCTCGCCGTGCCGCTGGTGGAGCGCCTGCGGCACGACCATCCCCGCGTGAAGCTCCAGCTCTTCGAGAGCTTCAGCGGCTATCTCAACGAGCTGCTGGCCAATGGCCGCCTCGACATGGCCATCCTGTTTCGCGGCTCCGACGCGCCGGGCATGACCGTCAGGCCGCTGTTTACCGAGCAATTGTCCGTATTCGGCGCCCCCGATATAGGCGATCCCGAAGCGACGACCTGCGATCTCGCATCCCTAGCCGATGTCCCGATGGTCCTTCCGGACAGAACCAACGGGCTGCGCCTTCTCGTCGAGCAAGCGTTCTCGGAAGCCGGCGTGCCGCTGAATGTGATGTCCGACATCGACTCCCTGCCGGTTATGATGAAACTTGTGCGCAACGGCACCGCCGCGACGATCAACTCCTCCGGGGTCGCCCGGGTCGCAGAAACACCCATCCTGTCGAGACGGCTGGCGAACCCCGCCATCAATCGCACAGTGGGTCTCTGCCTGCCCACCGGCATTCCGCAGACCGCGGCCGCACTGGCCGCGGAAGAGACCATCCGCACACTGGCGCGCGAACATGCCGCGATCTGGGACAAGGCCCCTGACTGACACGCCATTGGTTCAGCCTATACCGGCAATGGCGAACCAGTATGCCCCCTGCGTGCACCGACGCGGTTAAGAGTGCCCGGAGCAATACTGTCGGGACAGCAGATGGATCAAGAAAAGCGCGCCTTGCCCCTGTCGGGCGTCACCGTGGTATCGCTCGAACAGGCGATTGCTGCGCCCTTGGCCAGCCGACATCTGGCGGATTGGGGCGCCCGCGTTATCAAGATCGAGCGGCCGGGACGCGGCGATTTCTGCAGGGATTACGACTTCGTCCTGAACGGCATGTCGAGCCAGTTCGTCTGGACCAACCGGTCGAAGGAAAGCCTGGCGCTCGACATCAAGCAGCCGCAGGACCGCGACGCGCTGGAAAGCCTGCTCGCCGGTGCCGACGTCTTTCTGCAGAACCTGGCGCCGGGAGCGGCGCAGCGGCTGGGGCTGGATGCCAAGGCGCTGGTTGAGCGCTTTCCCCGCCTGATCGCCTGCGACATCTCCGGCTACGGATCGGGCGGGCCGTATAGCGACAAAAAGGCATATGACCTGCTGGTGCAATGCGAGACCGGCCTGCTCTCGATCAACGGTTCAGAAGACCATCCCGCCAAGGGCGCCATCGCCATCGCGGATATCGCCACCGGCATGTATGTGCTGAACGGCGTTCTGATGGCGCTCTATGCGCGCGAACGCACCGGGCGCGGCACCGCCTTCGAGGTGTCGCTGTTCGATGCGATGACCGAATGGATGAGCTATCCCTCGCTCTATACAGCGGGCGCCGGAAAGCCGCTGAAACGGACCGGCATGCGCCACGCCACGATCGCGCCCTACGGTCCGTTTCGCGCCGGCGACGGCAAGACGGTGTTTTTCGGAATCCAGAACGAACGCGAATGGCTCTCGCTCTGCACGAACGTGCTGGACGATGCCGATCTCGCCATCGATCCGCGATTCGTGACCAATCCGGATCGCATGACCAACCGCGACGAGCTCGAACGTCTGATCGAAAGCCGCATTGCCGGCACCACCAGCGACCAATTGCTGGCCCAGTTAGAGCTGGCCTCGATCGCCAATGCGCGCCTCAACAGCGTCGAGGAATTTCTCGATCACCCGCAACTGCACAGCCGCCATCGCGTCGTCGATGTTGAAACGCCGAACGGTGCTGTCACCAGCTATCTCCCGGCCATCACGATCCCCGGCCTGACGCCGCAGATGGGTCCGGTCCCCGCGGTCGGGCAGCACACCGACGCGATCCTCTCTGAACTCCGAGAACGAGCCCGCTTATGAGCGCCCCTCGACTGACGCGGACCTATCTTGCCGTACCGGCGCATCGCGAACGCATGGTCGAGCGCGCCGCGGGATCTGCGGCGGACGCCGTGTTTCTCGATCTCGAAGACGCTGTCCCCGTCGGCGAAAAGAACGCCGCCTTGCGGACGGCGATCGATGCCATCACGCGGCTGGACTGGGGGCAGAAGACCGTCACGGTTCGCATCAATGCGATCGACAGCCCGTCCATCGCGGAGGAAGTCGAAAAACTGTCCGGCCTCGCAAGACTGGACGCCGTCTTGCTGCCGAAAGCGGAACGCGTGACCGATGTGATCGGCATCGGCGAGCGGCTGTCGCAGCATCGCGGCGACCGAAACCATCCGCTGGAGCTTGAGCTCCTGATCGAAACCGCGCTCGGCGTGGTCAATGTCGATGCCCTCGCCGCTGCGCATGCGACGGTCACCGCGCTGCATTTCGGTGTCGGCGATTTCAGCGCCTCGATCGGCGCGCGCAGCGACGAGATCGGATTGTCCCCGCGCGGCTACAGGCACGTCGCCTCCGCAGCAGAGGAGCACCGGGAAACAGCGCTCGACCTCTTCGCCTATCCAATGATGCGGATTCTGATTGCGGCGCGCGCCTTCCAGCTGAGGGCGATCGACGGGCCTTTTGGCGCATTCCGGGACCACCAAGGCACGCTCGGCTCCGCCGTCAAGGCGGCAAGCATGGGCTATGACGGCAAGCAGGTGATCCATCCCGACCAGATCGAGCCGACGCGGTCCGCATTCGTCCCGTCAGTCAGCGACATCGCCTCGGCGAAACGCGTCATCGAAGCGATGCGCACCGCCGAACGGGACGGGCACGGCGCCGTGACACTGGACGGCCGGATGCTCGATCTCGCCAATGTGAGAATGGCCGAGCGCATCCTTCGCTTTGCGTCATAAAGGACCAGGCCCCGTCCGCTGGCGCTTGCTTCTCGCAAGCACACGTTGCTGCATCGTTGGATGGCTTGCAACAACTCGCTGAGGATGAGAATTGACAGCGGCACGATCAGACACGGCATCATCTCGCGTACTAGGCCGGCGGAATGCGAGTCATATGCGCATCCCCGACCCTCCCCTCATGGAATCGCAAAGGGATCGAATGACGACTTTGCACCAGAAGCGGTCATCCCATGGCACGATCGTTCTTGAAGCAACTGCGGGTTAGATCTTGCGATGCATCGCACGCCAGTCGTTGGGCGTCATCGCCGTCGCATTTCGGAACACGCGATAGAATGTTGCGATGCTGTCGTATCCGCACGCATAGGCAACTCTAGTGCTTTTAAGCTTGGCGTGAGCTAAGAGCGATCGCGCGGCGCCAAGAGTTCCAATCCTTTCTTTCAGCACACGTCTCTCATCACAATTATTCGTTGATTTGAGAGCAGTTCAGAGAACGCGGAGCTGCCGGCGAGAGTCGTTTCACCGACCGTTCCTCCGTTTTCTCTCGTCGCGTCGCTCACCACCGATGGAGTTCGTCACGTCATCATTGGACGATCCGTTGGTGTTGGTTCTCCCGCCAGCACTGCCGGCGACGATTCCGGTTGGAGCCGGCGATCTCGGCGGCTCCTGGAAGAGGCTATCGAAGGAGGACCTCGCACTGCCGACAGGAGACGGCGACATCGTATTGGCCGTTGGCGCGGCCGGGTTGACCACGGCGATCTGACCGGGGGGTGGCGCGAGTGAGACGTTGAACGACTTGATTGTGAAAACCGCCCCGACATAGCTCAGCGCATAGTTCGGCGAAACGCCGAGCGAGCCTAGCCGAATGGCATAGTCGCCCACCACATCACCCAGCGCGCGCTCCAGCGAGCCGGAGAAGCGGTCGCCGTTGAACAGCGTGCCGCCGGTGAGACGATAGGTCAGCGCCGGATCAAGCTCTGCGAACATCTTGCTCTGGGGATCTGCGGTGACTGTCAGCGGCGCGGCCGTCACGATCCAGACGCCACTGTTGCGGGCCGAGATCGCATAGTTCGGATTGGTCAGCGTTCCGGCTACGTCGAGCAAATAGGGATTGCCCGCGACGCCGGTCCGGCCGGTGATGCCGAACGAATTGACGAGCCCGGTCAAAACCTCAATCCCCTGACCGTTCTGCAAACCGATGGCCGACAGGCCGGGATTGAGCGGCGAACTGCCATAGACCGATGTGCCGCCATTGGCCGTGACAACAATGGAGGCTGGCGTGACGGTCCAGCTACCCGGATTGAACGCGGAGACCTGATAGTTTGGATTGGCCAGCGTGCCGAGCACGCTGAGCGCATATGGCCCATGTGCCACGCCGCTGGTCGCGGTAATGCCGAACGAGTTGCGAAGGCCCGCAAGAACGTCGACGCCCTCGTTATTCTGCAAGCCGGTGGCCGACAGACCAGGATTGAGCGGCGAGCTGCCATAGACCGATGTGCCGCCATTGGCCGAGACCACGATAGACGCCGGTGTGACGGTCCAGCTGGCGTCGTTGCGCGCCGCCACGCGATAATTCGCATTGGTCAGTGCTCCCGCCACGCTGAGCGTATACGGACCGCCAGCCACGCCCGTCGTCGGCAGGATGCCGAACGAGTTGCTCAGGCCGGTCAGGGCATCGACATCCTGACCGTTCTTCAAACCATTCGCCGAGAGGCCCGGATTGGACGGCGACTGGCCATAGACCGAGCTGCCACCATTCGCCGACACGATGATGTCCGCCGCAGTGACCGACAGCAAACCGCCGGCATAGCTGATTGTGTAATTGCCGAGGCCATTGCCGAGCGCATTGCTGGCCGTGATCCCGTAGGGCGCGCCCGTCACATTCGCCAATGCATCCGCGCCGAGGCTCGCCAGCGTCACGCCGGTCACGCGGTCGGTGCCATAAAGCGTGCCGCCGATGCTGTAACCGCTGCTGCCGAGGGCGAGCGTATCGCCATAGGTCTTGGACTGGTCGTTCGCCGTGATGGTCAGCGCCGCCTTGGTGATGTTACCGATATTGCGGCTATTGTTGACGACCAGCGTGTAGTTGCCGGCCGCGCTGCCGGTGAGGCCGCCGGAACCGAGATTGAACGAGACGGTCTTGCCGCTTCCAGCATTGGCATTGTCATAGGTGCCCGAGGTCGGCAGGTTCGTCACCGACAGCAGGCCGGAATCGCCCACCACCACATTGCTCAGCGTGAAATTGTTGGTGCCGAGCGCGGCGGTGTTGGTGCCGTCATACTGCTTCTCCACCGTGCCGGTGAGCGACAGCGTCACGGTGCGCTTGGCGATGCTGTAATCGTTCCCGACGAAACTCACCCGATAGTTCGAGGATGCGGCGAGCGAGCCCTGATTGATGGCATAGTTGCGGGCATTCTCGCCCGCGGCGCGGCCGATCGTGCCGGTGAGACTGTCGCCATTCACCAACGATCCACTGGTCACCTGCCAGGTGAGGGCGGAACCTGTGTCGCCATAGGTCTTGCCCTGACCGGCATCGGCCGCCACCGTGATCGCACGCTGCGTCACCGTCAGTTGCCCGCTCGGCAGATTGACGATGCGATAGGTCGATCCGTCATTGCTGACGGGCTGGAGCTGGGTAGGACGGTTGGTCACATACGGCGTCATGCGCAGCCATGCCACGCCATCGCCAATAGTCACGCCCATCGGAACCAGGAAGAAGTCCGACGTACCGGTAAGAACGATCGCACCATTGCCGTTGACCGTGGCGGATACGCCGTTCTGCGAGGTGAACTGATTGATGCGATCCGCGATCTGCTGCGCGGTCGAATTCCGATCCCACAGGATGTCGTTCCCGTTGTTGATCCGCATGCCGAGATATTGCGGTCCAAACCCGCCCTGGCTCGGGGCACCAGCGCCGACAGCCTGCGGCGGCAGGACGGTCATCCCCGCCGTCACGGCATAGGTACCGACGCCCGACGACTGATTGGCGGTAGTGCTCAGGGCAAGCGGAATCTTGTTCGGCGTATCGTAGTTTTTGAGGCCGTAGATCATCGCCGCCAGCGTCGTATTGGCATCGCCATACATGCGCGTGGCATTCGATGTCTCGACGACGGCGACGTGATTGGCCCAGTAGAATTCCGGATAGCGCGCGACGCCGTCCGACTGGCCCGCGCTGTTCGACGGGATCCAGACGTTGCGATAATCCCAGCCGGTATAGACGGTGCGGAACGTGTTGAGATCCTGCATCTGCGCCGTGGTCAGGCCGGTGCCGACGAAGGTCTGGCCACGATTGGGATTGAGCCAGGACGGATTCGAGACGCTGGAATCGTAATACGTATTGGTGACCGTTCCCGTCCGCCCGTTGTCGCTTACATTGCGCCCGACGACCGAGCCGACAAAGTGCACCCCATAGTTCCAGGCTCGGTCGAGCCGCCCGGTCGTATAGGAATTAATGATGGTGCCCGTGCCGTCATTGGTCGCATTGGTACCGACGAGACCGCCGATCGTGCCATTGCCGCGCACGAGGCCCGTCGCATAGGAATTGACGATCCGCCCGGGTCCGCCGTTTTCGTTCACGTTGACGCCGGCGAGGCCGCCCCCTTGGCCGACAAAGGTGACGTAATCAGACTGCTGGCCAACAGCCTCGACCGCGACTGTGCTGTAGGACTCTTCGATCGTGCCGCGATTGTAGCCGACCAGGCCGCCGGCGGCCCAGTTCGAATAGACCCCGCTCGCGTCATCGCTGCGCGACGCCCATGAGCGGAAGATCGTGCCGTCGCTCACGCCAGCGATCGAGCCGGCAGATCCCCAGTCGGCTATGATCCTGCTATCGACGACGCCGAGATTCTTCACCACGCTGCCGGATGCCAGATAGGCAAACACGCCCGCATGATTGCCGTCGGTCATATTCACGAAGAGGTTTCTGATCGCGTGACCCTGGCCGTCCAATGTTCCGGTGAACGAGGCTGCCGTTTTCGCGTAGTCGGCGTACTGTCCCGACTGCGAATATCCTGTCTCGCCCAGCGTATAAACAGTCGTGTAGACCTCGCGCACTCCATTGTTCCAGACCTCATACGAATCGGACGGTCGATTCTCGCCAAATTGCAGGCGCATGAAGTACTTCGTCGTGTAACCGCTATAGCTGATCGGCGAGATCGGCGAGAAGGCGTTGCCCTTCCACATCCCGGTGGACAATTCTGCCGACGCGTTGATGTCGCGCGCAAGCTTGTAACTGGCAGCACCGTTCATATTCACCAGTTGCAACTGGTGCAGGTTCTGGATGTTGGTCGAATATTCGGCCTTCAGGAACGGGCGCGTATAGCCGTCCACCATGTACCAGTGGGAGTGAAAGTTGCCTTCCTGGTATCCATTGAGATAGTTCGGGTCGTTGAAATTGCTGTAGGAGTTGAGCGAATACGGGCTGTTGTCGGAATTCGTGTTCAGCGCAGCAACATATTGAATCTGCTCCGACGTCCAGCCGCCGGGCATGTCGTGATAGGAGCGACCGAAGGCGCGGCTGGTGCCGGACGTGGCCTGATCCCAGTAAACATGCCAGATGCGTGCTGACTGGCTGTGCTGGGAATTGAAGCTTTCCATCGTATCCCAGTCGCGGAACTGGTTGCGCCCGACGATGCCACCCACATTGGTGCCGGACACCACGCCCGCGAAATACGAATCTTGAAGCGACGCGAAGCCCATCACGCTCCATTGATTTTCGCCAACAAGACCGCCGGTCCAGCTCGTGCCGTTCACGCTGGCAAGCGAATAAGTCCAGCGGACCATGGCGCCTTCGCCATTGATGCCGGCAATGCCACCTGCCGTCGCGCCGGTGACCGAGCCGGCCGAATAGGAGTCCTGGATGGTACCGTAATTGTAGCCGGCGATGCCGCCAACAACATAGCCGCGGATGGCACCGGTCGAATAGGAGCCGCCATTGATGATGCCATTATTGCGTGCCACCAGACCGCCCGCGCCCAGCGAACTGGCGATGTTGGTCACGCTCGCCGTCGAATAAACATTCGTCAGCGTGCCATTGTTCTCTGCGGCGATCGAACCGACATAGCTGGCATTGCCACTGAACGAACCGCCGATGATACCGACATTCCGGATCGTGCCATTGTTCTGGTAGAACACGCCGACATCGCCACCGCCGACCTGCCCTTCGCCGCGGCGTTGGTACATGTTCAGGATCGCATAGCCGCGGCCATCGAGCGTACCGGTGAAGCCCTGATAGGGGCGACCATCTCCAAACGCACCGATCGGATCGAAGCCGCGGCAGATGCCGCTCAGACAGGTCCAGGTCGACGTCACGCTGGCATCGATGTCCCGGCCCAGCGCGTAGGTACCGCCGAGATTGGATTCGATTCCCTTCAATTGGTAGACATCATTCACCAGCATATACGCTGCCACGGTCGCGCCGTAGCCGCTCTGCGTGATGCTGGAATAGTTGATCGTATTGGCGTAGCTGCCGGTTGCCGCATAGGGATTGTAAAAGATTTCGACGGGCGTGGCCGTATTCACCCGCGCATTGGACGCGAAGTTGACGAGGCCGTTGTCGGAGCGGAGCGTCACCGAAGTCAGCGCACTGTTGAAGTTGGAAATGTGATCGTTGATCTGGATATTTCCGGCCGACCGCAGATTGATCGTGTCGAACGAGCCCAGCGAGTTGGTGGTGATCGCACCACCCGACGTGATCGATATATTGCCGCCGACAATGCTGCCGATCCTTCCGGCAGTGACGTCGCCCGACGCCACGATCGATGTCGAGGTCGAGGCCGCCGTCCCTGTTGCGCGAATGCTGCCTTCGAAAGTGAGCGAGCCGCCGATCACCAGCGATATATCGCGCCCAATGAGGTCGCCGGTTACCAGATTGCCGTTGTTGGTGAATGCCACCGAACCGGGAGTAAACGGCTGTGGGTCTTCGTTCCCCCAGCCCACACTCGCTGTATCGCTCGACAGCCGGCCGACGACATTACCGGCGCTGGTCAGTGATACCGACGTGAACGTCATCGGGAGCACCAGGTTAGACACCATGATCGGCGCGGTCTGCGAGATGCTGCCGGGCGACGTCAGCCACAGCGTCCCGTTGCGGCCGGATATCGTGCCGTTGATCTGGATGTCGCGATAGGCATTGAGATACAGCGTATTGGCCGATGTCCAGGAGATCGGCGCATTGATGATGATATCGCCGGCGCCCTGCGTCTGGTTGCCCGGGCCGCTCGCGGACGATGCCGTGGTGATCAGCGTGACATTGGCCGCGCCGAGATTGGCGCCGATGGTCGCCGCCGCCGCGGAATCGATGGTCAGTGTGACCGGATCGAGCAGCCAGTCGCCGGTGCGGCCCTTCGGCGCTGACGCATCGACGCGGATGCCAGCGAAATCAAGCTGCTTGCCCGAGGTCTCAATGAGGCCGCCGTCGCCGCCATTGACACCGCCGCGCGCCGACAACGTACTGCGCACGCTGGTGAGACCGTCCGACCACAGCACGATCTTGCCGCCCTTGCCGCTGTCCAGCGCGTCGGCGCGGATCACCGTCGCCGAATCCGCCGTGACCTTGACGGCATGCTGGAAATCGCCGCGACCATAGGCATCGCCACCGATGCGAACGCCGCCGCCGCCGGCCGCGCCCGACGCGTCGATGCGCGCACCGGCCAGCGCGATCTCGGCGCCGCTGATGTCGATCTGGCCGCCTGTCTTTTTGGCAGCCACCTGATTGCGCGACTTGCCGGTCGCCGTGACACGGCCGGACACGTTGACGCGGCCACCCTCGCCGCCACCGAGCACGATGCGCCCGGCGCGGGTGCCGACCGAATTGGCGCGGATCGTGCCCGGGACGTTCACCGCATCGCGCAGGATGTTGTTCGCCGTGGCGGCGCTGAGGAACACCTGTCCGCCATCGGCACGGATCTTTCCGCTATTGGTCACCAGCGCCTTGCCGGTGCCATCGACGAGATTGCCAAGCTGGTTGGACGGTACAGCGACCGACAGGAAGCCGTCGCCGGACAGATCGAGCGTAATCATCTCGCCGGAGCCGAGACCGACCTTGCCGAGCCGCGCCGAAATGACGCCGTCATTGGCGACGCGGCCACCGAGCAACGCTGCGAAGCCGCCGTCGGACACGTTGATGCGGCCGGCATTGGTGACAACAGCCGAGGAGCCGTTACCGGTAAACTTGTATTTGCCCGATAGGAAGTCCTCGTTCCTGATGTCGAGCGTTGAGGCCGCGAAAGAGCCAGTATTGACGACACCCGTATTAGTGATCGCGATACCGTTCGGATTAACCAGCAGCACGGTGCCGGGCGCGTTGATCGTGCCGGCGATGCTGGAGGGCGTGGTACCCGTAACGCGGTTGAGGGTGGCAGCCGCCGCGCTCGGCTGGTTGAAGTTGACGGTGCCACCGGCACCGATCGAGAACGAATTCCAGTTGATGATGGCGCTGTTCGAGGATTGGTTGACGTTCAGCGTCCCGTTCGACGGCGCGGCGATACTCGCGGCGCCATGGGTCACGGTGCCTCCGCCCGGCAGCGTCTGCGCCAGTGCAATGCTGCCACTGAACACCACGCAGCCGAACACCAGCGGTGCGAAAGCCGCCCTCACGCTGCCGCGGATCGGCGTCACGTCATATGTCTGTGTCATGCCCAGCTCCTGTCACCTGCACGGGCGCCGTTGACCGGCGCTCCCGAGGTCGTCTTGTCTGCCCTGTTTAGAATTTGCCGCGCTCGATCCGCGCAATGTCGGGATCGTCGCGTTCAGCGATGTAGTTGATGATCAGCTTCGGCGGCCCCTTCGGGTCCGGCGACGTGGTCTGATTGCCTTCGCGCTGCATCTGGTATTTGACGCCATCGGCGATCAGCCGGACCGCCCCCTTCTTCTCATCCTCGCCGGCGAACAGCACAATCGTATTGTCGCCAACGGGAATGCCGGAGCGGAGCGTGTCCTTCTTCCAGACAAAGCCTGCGAGATAGCGCTCAAGACGCGTGCCGGCAGTGATCATCGCATTGGGATCGACCGGCGGCGTGGAGGCGACCTCGCCCCAGACGACATTGACCTGAATGAGCTTCTTCGACTTGTTGCCGAAGATGTAGGCGACCCGTGCAGCGCCCGGACCAGGATCGAGCGACGGCACAGCGACGGTCAGGACATCCGTGCCCTCGATGCTGTTCACGCTGCTCGCGATGTCGGTCCCCTTGACATTGAATGCCTTCGTCACGATGGCCCGCACCTCCGCCTCCGTCATGCCGAAACGGGCATCGCGGAATCCGGTGACTTCATATTTCGGTGCTTCCTGCTGCGCCCGGGCCGGCAAAACATCGACCACGCCCGCGACAATCGCGGCAACGAGGATCAACCGTGCCATCGCGCGCTTGAGCGCATGCGAAGCGGAATCACAACGAATGGAAGTGCCGAAACGATCTCTCACCTGCTCAACTCCTAAGCGATCAATTGCATTGGTTGAGCGCAGAACCGCCCCGGGCTGCGCAAACGCGGCCGATGCCCATGATACCAGCGTCTTATTAGGGGCTGGATGCAATCAGTTTCGAACACCGTGTGAACGCTCGTTCACATCGGCCATCAACGACCGTTATGGTTGATGCATGCCCAAACTATCCATGCATATATGCGCCGCGTCGCTGCAGCCTGACGATGCCAGTCGTCGGATTGCGCATGACCGACGGATGCATGCGCACTGCACGTGGGAAGTTCTGGGGCTGTCTTGATGTCTATTCGTTCGACAAAGAAATCCTTGGCGTTGATCGCAATCGCCTTGGGATCGCCGTGCAGCGGCGCGCTCGCTCAATCCCCCGCTCCCGCACCAAGCCTCGTACAACCACCCACGATTGCCACGCCGCCCGCATCGACTCGTATTACCTTGCCGCAAATCGCCGCCGGCTCAACCGTGCCGGACGCTGCCAAAAAGCTGACTTTCATCCTAACCGGGATCGACATCGAAGGCGAATTTGATGAGATCGCCATAGCGAGAAAAGAAGCCGCGGCGACGCTGCTGGGAAGGTCCGTTACGGTCGCAGATCTGTTCGGCCTTGCCGACAAGTTGCAGCAAGCCTATGTGCGCGCAGGCTACCCGCTCGTGCGCGTCGTCATCCTGCCCCAGGAACTTGATCGGCGCGCACGTGTAAAGCTGCGCGTCATTGACGGCTATGTCGAGAAATTCGATACCAGCACCCTGTCCGGAACATCGGCTGCTCGCGTTGCAGCCGTGCTGGCGCCGTTGCTCAACAAGCGACGCCTCACGCAGAGCGAACTCGAACGGCAATTGCTGATTGCGGGCGATACACCGGGTCTCGTTCTCAATGCCACTTTTGCTTCCGGCTCGGCCGTCGGCAGCTCTGTTCTGGTGCTTAGCGGCCGGTACAGGCCAGTCTCGGCGAGCCTCTATCTCGACAATGGCATGCCCAAATCCTTTGGCGAGTGGCAGGCGGCAACGTATTTCTCGCTCAACAATCTGACGGGATTTGGCGAACAGATCTCGATCTCCATCGCCGGACTGCCCGACAATGATTTCGTGACGCCCTATCCTACGCGCCGCTATCTCGGTGCAAACCTCGCCGTCCCACTCGGTATCGACGGCTGGCGGTTCGAACTCGGCGTCACCGATGGTCGCACGACCCCGCGGGTTGATGCGATATTCGCATCACAGGGTGTTTTCCGGCAAGGGCGCGCAAAACTCGCCTACGATATTGTCAAACGCCGCGACACCGAACTGAGCTTCAATGCGCGATTTGATCTCACAGATGAACAGGTCAGCACGCTGATTACGAC
Source organism: Tardiphaga sp. OK245 (assembly GCF_900108575.1). NCBI lineage: Bacteria > Pseudomonadati > Pseudomonadota > Alphaproteobacteria > Hyphomicrobiales > Nitrobacteraceae > Tardiphaga > Tardiphaga sp. OK245. Next base: position 925,053 of record NZ_FNWZ01000001.1, read on the forward strand.
ACCGGCCACGCCGCTATCGCTTGACCGTACGCGCGTGCCACGCGTCGGCCTCGACGGCATCCTGCGACTACGCGAAAGCGGAACCACCCTCAGCTACACGGCAACCTATTCTCACGGCATCAATGCGCTTGGGGCCCGCTCCATAGCCGATGCAACGCCGTTGCTCCCACTTTCGCGGCAAGGCGCAGACGCCGAATTCAGCAAGCTCGACGGTCGCATCGACGTCATGCAAACGCTTCCCGAGAATCTGTTTCTCTCGGCAGGACTCGCAGGCCAGACATCATTCGGTCGCCCGATGCTCACATCCGAGCAGTTTCCGATCATTGGCACCAACATGCTGTCCGGCTTCGCCGCCGGCACGCTCGCCGGCGATACAGGCTGGGTGGGACGCGGAGAGTTCGGCTGGAGCACCCAGCTCCCGTTCATCGCCGAACCGCATGCAATCGTACCTTACGTCTTTGCAGCTACTGGCGAGCGCCGCTATGAAATGCCGACCGTATTGGAAATCCCCGTCATTCGCGCGAACAACTATGGTGGCGGTATGCGCTTCCAGCTCGCGCCGCAGGCACCCGACGCCCCGTCGCTGTCCGGCTTCGTGGAGCTGAGCGAACGACGCGCCAGCGCTTCCAGCCTCGACGGCTGGATGGTGTTCGCCGGCGGCTCGATCCGCTACTAGACTCCAGAGATGGCAACAACGGACAGATCACTTGCTTTCGGTCAGATGCCATTCCATTGATACGGCAGGAGCACAAGATGTCGGCGCCGGTCCCTTCATTTAACCGAGATTCGCAGCGCCGCGACCGGCTCCTGATCGTCGAGGACGACCCCGTGACGCGGGCCATGCTGGCCGGTTACTTCACCGATCACAACTTTGACGTCGCCGAAGCGGCAAATTGCGCTGAGTGCCGTCAGAAGATCAGGAAGAACGGCGCCGAGCTCGTTTTCATCGACGTTCAGCTTCCGGACGGCGATGGGTTCGAACTCGCGAGAGAGATCCAGAGCGTAAGCCAGGCCGGCATCATATTCGTCACGCGCCGCGATACCGAAGTTGATCGGATCCTTGGCCTCGAGGTGGCTGGCGATCACTACGTCACGAAGCCGATTAACCTGCGCGACCTGCTCGCGCGCGCTCGCTCGGTCCTCAGGCGCCGCGCGATCGAGCGTGACGCCGCGACCGCCGGCACCACGATCGTCTTCGGACGCTGGATCATCGATCTCGTGCGACGCGAACTGTCCACGCTCGGCGGCGAGCTGGTGCATCTCACGCGCGCCGAATTTGATCTGCTCGCAGCGCTGGTCGGCGCCGACGGCAGGCCGCTCAGCCGGGAGTATCTGATCGAAGTCGTCAGCAATCGGCAGACCGATGTCGATATACGTACCGTCGACGCCCTCGTTGCCAGACTCCGACGCAAACTCGCCAGCGGCAGCAACCAGCCCCTGATCACGACCGTGACGGGCATAGGTTACAAACTCATGCTCGAATCAAAGCGCTAGGCCTGTTCGGACTCTCGCAACCGTTCATTGAGCGCAGCGATAGATTCACGGCAGGTTGCCTCCAGCTGGACGGCAACAGCTTCAAGCGCATCTGCCGGCAATCGCGCCGCATCAGCCTCGATCCCGTTGCATTGGAAGAACAGACGTTCGAGACCGAGCGCACTGGCCGCACTGCCGATCCGATGCGCCAGGCGTTGCATGTGATGCCGATCCCCCATGCTGGCCGCTTCCACCATGCTCCGCGTCAGCGGAAGGCAGGTGTCAAGGAAGATGGTGCGCAGACCACGCAACCGGGGCACCCCTAGCAGTTCTTCCTGATCGTTAAAGAAATCGTCATCGATGAGAGAACCAGCGGTTAGCTCGGACGCACCAACCGGGGCGCCTGGCAGATCGTCGACACCCGCCTGCAAGGCTGATTGCAGCGCCTGTAGCGTGATCGGCTTGCCGACGCGCGCGCGGATGCCATTGGCAGTGAGCCGTCCCTGTGTGCGATCCGACAAGTCGGCTGTCAGTGCGATAATCCGTGGCGATCGATCAAGCTGCAGTTTCCGAATGAGCCTGGCCGTGGCAATGCCGTCCATCTCCGGCATATGCACATCCATGAGTACGACGTCGAAGGCACCTGAGCGAACGAGCTCCAGAGCCATGGCCCCACTCGATGCTACGACTGGCTCGTGACCGAGACGAACAAGGAGGGCATGCCCCACGTCGCGATTGACCGGATCGTCATCGACGAGCAGCACGGACAGCTTCGTCGCCGGAGGTCTCGTCTCGACAACGGCCGGCACCAGTTGCGCCCGATCGAGGGGAATGGACAGAGTAAACGTGCTTCCCTTGCCGAGTTCGCTGCGGACCGAGAGATTGCCGGCCATCAGCCGCGCCAACCGGCGGGAAATGGCGAGGCCAAGCCCCGTCCCGCCGAACCGACGCTCGATATCGCTGTCAGCCTGCACGAAGTCTTCGAAGATGCGCTCCTGAATATCCGGCGCGATTCCGATACCCGTATCCGTAACCGACAGATGGAGCATGCCGGGAGCATCCAGTGTATCGAATGCGAGATCGACCTGGACGCTACCTCGCGCGGTGAATTTGACAGCGTTGCCGAGTAAATTGAGCACCAATCGATTCAGCTTGATCGGGTCGCCGGCGACATCCACGGCCACATCGCCTCGCATCGACAGGCTCAACGTCAATCCCTTCGCCTCCGCCTCCTCCCTCAACAGATCCAGATCTGCTTCGATCAGTTGATCCAGGCGAAAACTGCGGAATTCGAGCTTGTCGGCGCCTGCTTCGAGGCGGGCATAGTCGAGAATCGATTCGATCAGTGCGAGCAGAGTATCGCCCGAGACCTTGGCGGCCGTGAGCAAGCGGATCTGACGCTCGTCCAGGCGGCTATTATCGAGCAATTGCAGCACGCCTATCACGCCGTTGAGCGGAGTCCGCAGTTCATGACTGACGACCGCGAGGAAGCGCGACTTGGTTTCATTGGCCAGTTCGGCCGCCTGTCGCGCGTGATGCGCTTCTGCCCGTTCCTCGATCGCTTGATCGCGCGCCTGCGCGAGCTCGGTCGTCCGCGCCACAACCCGTCCTTCAAGGGTCAGATATGACTCCCGCAGGCGCTCTGCCATCCGGTTGAACTGCTCACCCAAAGTCTGCAGTTCATCGCCCGTCCGAATGACGAGTTTCTGATCGAGATCGCCGCTTCCGATGCGTTCTGCACCTTCCGTCAACGCACGGATCGGATCGGCCATACGACGGCTGAGCAACAGCGCCGCGATAAACGCACAGAACAGCGAGACAAGCAGCAGCAGCGCCGAATTGAGCATCGACGCGTAGAGCGACGCATAGGCTTCGTGAGTTGGCAGTTCAACGAACACCTTCCAGCCGACCGGCGCGATGGATGTGTGAACCGAAAGAACGCGTTTTCCCGCCAGATCGGTGACGACGGAATCCGCATCGCTGCCTGCGCTTCCCGCGAGCGCGGACGCAACCTGCGAAAGCCCCGACAAGTCGGTGTTCTTGAGCACGAGGCGGAGATCGGGATGGGCAATCAGACGCCCCCTCGTATCGACGACGAAGGCATTGCCCTCATTGCCGACCTTGATCTGCGAGACGAGATCCCACATGAAGCGCAGATTGACATCGGCGATGATCACGCCGCCATCCGCGCCGCTCACGGCAACCGTGATATACGGCTCGGTCTCGCGGAAGAAGAAGATCGGCCCGTAATAGATGCCGCGTGCCTTCGCATCGACGAATGCGGGAGACTGCGAAAGGTCCGTATTGCTGCGGACCATGTCACGCACATAGCGCGACACGCGCAATTGCTCGCGACCTTGCGGATCGAGTTGGGCGATTTCGGAGATCGCCGGCGTCAGGCGCAGCAGGCGAATGCCGGTTATGCGCATTTCCTCCGGCGGAAGCATCTGCAGCGAGAGCTGGGATAACCAGACGAGCTGCCGCTCGATCTCCTTGAGGAACTGATCGATCTTGTCCGCCGCGGCGCTGGCCTGCTCGCGCTGCACAGCGATCAGCAGGCGCTGCTGCTCGCGATAGGAGAATATCGCGTCGATCACATTATTGGCGATCAGCGCCGCCGAAACGACCACCAGAAAGGACACGAGGTACTTGCGGAACAGACCGCCGCGCACCGGCGGTCGTGCATCGCGATCGGCGCCGATCACACTCATTCTATGATCTTGTCGGCGCGGGCCAGCAGCACCGGCGGCACCGTCAGGTTCAGTGACCTCGCGGTCTTGAGATTGATGATCAGCTGATAGGTGCGCGGCGATCGCACTGGCAGCTCCGCGGGCTTGGCGCCGCGCAAGATCAGGTCGATATATTCGACCATCGCCTCCACTAGCTCCGAGCGCTCCGACGCCGCCGATTCATACTTGAATCCATAGGAGACCAGGCCACCTTCACTCATGAAGAAGTGATAGGAATAGACCGCCGGGACCGCATTTGCCGCTACAGCGGATACGATCGCCTTGCGGTTGAGGACGGTGAACGCATCCGGTGTCACGACAAGTCCGCCGGCCGGTGCACCGCCGAGCCGGGCAATCTGCGCGGATATGTTGTCCGGATCCGAAATCGGAAGCGGGATGATGTCAACGCCGAAAGATGACGCCATCTCCCTCAACGGATCGAGATAGTAGTCGCCATTGCGCGGCGCGGAGAGCGGATTGAAGATCACACCGACGCGCTTGACGCGAGGTGCAAGCTCCAAAAGGATCTCCAGCCATTTGCTGCCCATCGATGGATGGCTGGTCGTGAAGCCCGTGGCATTTCCCCCAGGGCGCACCAGGCTCTGCACAAATCCGCTGCTGACCGGATCCGCGGCCGTCGAGAAGACGAGCGGAATGGTCTGGGTCTCGTTCAGAATGGCCTGCGCATCGAGCACACCACCCGTGATGATGAGATCCGGCGTCCGCGCCACGATCTGCTTGGCCATCGCCTTGCGTTGGACCGGATCGTTCAGACACGACAGCGCTTCATACTCGATCACGCGCCCATCGACCCATCCAAGCTCGCCAAGTCGGACCTTCATCGCTGCCAGGCGCGCAACGGTCATAGGCTCGTCATAGGCGGTGCTCAGCAGGAATGAGACGCGCCGCCGCTCGGGCGCCACCTGCGCGACGGCAAGGCGCGGCAGGGCCAAGATCGCAGCAAACGCAAGAACACTTCGTCGATCGAGCGCCATAGTCTTCCGCATGAGGAATTTCCCATTACAACAGCGAGACGTTGTCCCCGCGGGGAGCGGACGTCCAAGTACTCACTTTTCTCAAATACCCGAAATGGACGATCTGAGCGAGAACGATCAAAGCAGGTCGGGTTCGCTCGCCGCCGAGCTCTTGGCAGGGGCGGCCCGCCCTCTATCCCTCTATCAACAGGTTCGAGGATCATCCCAGCCAACGGACCTTCCTCGCTACCGAAACTGGCTATAATGGCCCCTGCAAGATCCGGTGGAGCTTCATTCTCTTTAGAGGCAGGGATGCTCCGCCTTTTCCGCCAGCCAGTGAGGGTGATCTCGCGTCGCCGCCCGACGGGAGAGAGCTTTAGACGGTCGAACTCGGCAAGCGCGCCGTGCGATTACGGGAATTACATGCTCGCTGGCTTTGCCAGCACCATCGGCTGGCCTGGAGCGTTGGTGCCCAAGGAGGGATACGCAACCACCGACACGACGAACCGCTGTTTGTCCTCAGTATGATGACGTGAGCATTGTTGGCTTAAGTCCGGTGCTCCGCTACCGCAGAAACACTGTTTTCGATCGGAGGGCAGCCTGATTGGCGGCCAGGTAAAAGCGGGGCACCTCGGTTTGGCACGATGCCAAAAATCGCTCTCCGCCACCGCCGTCCACCCTCCCCCGCATCCCGCCACCCCACGAAGAGACTTCCGATCTGCTCGCGATGGCTCCGAGTGCCCGATACTGACCCGCAGGTAGGTTCAAAGCGCGGACGTGCAACCACCGATACCGACATTCGCTGATCGTGGCCGTATGAAGCGGACGGTCCTTGCGTCTCGAACGCAGTGCATATCTCCTAAGTTGTTGATATTTATTGTTGCGGCAGGTGCTCCCACTACGTTTTGTTCACGGACGTTTCACCCAATTCGTTGCGATTTCGTTGTCGCGTTCTCAGGTAGAACGGAAGTAACGCCTTAGTCAAAATGGCTGATGCACAAACATCCCACTCGCACAATTAGTCCCGGCTGATCCCGGAATCGAAAAGATTTCGTACGATCTGGCGCCTTCGCATAAATCAAAGCGGTTGAACTCGACAAGAGCAGTTGACACCAACATCTCGGTATAAGGAGTACGCTGCCTCATCAGACGCGAGAAGCACGACAATCTTGGTCGGTGCAGCCCATTAAGAGGAAGTTTGGACTAGATCCAGCTCGCGGGAGCTAGCTAGACCTAACCGCACCTCAACGATCGCTTTGCGCTAGAGGGTCGATAAGTCTCTCCGACCCTCCTGAAGCCCGAGTCGGGAGCCCGCCTCGGATCTACTTCTTCCCTACGGTCTTAGCTCGCAGCGGCGCGCGGCTCAATTCGTTGCCTGCGGCAATTGTCTTTTGCAGCAACCGCACCAGTTCGTTCGCCTCGTTCGAATTCAGACCACGCAACATAATCTTCTGGGCCGACCGGACAGCCGGCTCGATCCTTTGGAGTATACTGCGTCCCTCGTCCGTGATGACCAGTTCGCGAACACGCCGATCTCTCTCAGTCGTGCGGCGAAGTACAAGCCCCTTTTGCGCTAGCCGATCGATAACACCCATGATGGTGGTGCGGTCATAGGCGATCAATGCAGCGAGCGTCACCTGATCTATCCCAGGCGATTTTTTGATCGCAGTCAGGGCCGCATATTGAACGGGCGTAAGATCAAAGCCGGCTTTCTCAACCTCGGCATGAAATACCGCGACCGCGACCTGCTGGAACCGGCGGGCAAGGTGTCCTGGTTTGTTAAGGTTATCGCTCATCTGTATACCAAAGCTCCACTTGACACGTATACTGATCATCAGCATGCTGATCAAGTGCGACGTGACGATCCGGCCAGCATAGTGCTCCGGCGCAACGCCACAACAGTGCACTTATCGTACTGTCGACGAAGACGACGAACGGCTACCTGATCCTGGGAGGATCCATGCAGTTTCATCTCAACGGCTTTGAGCCCGGTGATCCGCATATCTCTGACCGGGCGCAGCGTGATGACGCTGCAGGAAGTTCTGGCACTGTTCCTGCCGAGGTCGACGTTTTGATCATCGGATGCGGTCCGGCCGGATTGACGCTGGCAGCCCAATTATCCAAATTCGCGGACATCAAGACCTGCATCGTCGAACAAAAGCCCGGGCCCCTGCTGCGAGGCCAGGCGGATGGAATCGCTTGCCGCACGATGGAAATGTTCGAGGCATTTGAATTCAGCGAGCGCGTGTTGAAGGAAGCCTGCTGGATCAACGAGACGGTGTTCTGGAAGCCCGATGAGGTGCAGCCGGAGAACATTGTCCGCAGCGGACGCGTGCAAGATACCGAGGACGGTTTGTCGGAATTTCCGCATGTGGTGCTGAACCAGGCGCGCATTCATGATTTCTACCTGGACATTATGCGCAATTCCCCAACGGAATTGAGACCGTTCTACAGCCGGCGCCTGATCGATCTTGCGGTCGACGGTACGACCCCCAAGGACACGACACCGCAGTATCCGGTGACCGCCCGCCTCGAGTGGCTGATGCCCAATCAGGAACGGAAGACCGAGACGATCAAGGCGCGTTATCTGGTCGGCTGCGACGGCGCGCGCAGCACCGTGCGTAGATCGATCGGACGCACTCTGCACGGCGACTCGGCAAATCACGCCTGGGGCGTCATGGATCTTCTGGCCGTCACCGACTTTCCGGACGTCCGCTTCAAATCGCTGATCCAGTCCGACCAACACGGCAGCATGCTGATCATCCCGAGAGAAGGCGGCTATCTGTTTCGCTTGTATATCGAGATGGACAAACTTCACCACGGCGAACGCGTATCGGACCGCAAAATCACATCCGACGACCTCATCGCGGCGGCGCAGCGGATATTCAAGCCGTACACGTTGGACGTGAAGGAAGTCCCCTGGTGGTCGGTCTACGAAATCGGCCAACGCCTGTGCGACAAGTTCGACGATGTGCCTGATGGAGACAGCACGCGCCTGCCCCGCGTGTTCATCGCCGGCGACGCCTGTCACACCCACAGCCCAAAAGCGGGTCAAGGCATGAACGTCTCCATGCAGGATGGCTTCAATCTCGGCTGGAAGCTGGCTTCGGTGTTGCGCAAGCGATCCGCGCCCGCACTTCTGCATTCCTACTCCGCGGAGCGCCATGAAATTGCGAAAGAATTGATCGACTTCGATCGTGAATGGGCGCAGGTCATCAGTTCGGCTTCAAGAGCAGATGCGAAACCAGACGACGCATCCAAGCAATTCGATCCCGCCGAGACACAAAGATATTTCGTGCAACACGGGCGTTACACCGCGGGAACCGCCGCACATTACCGCCCCTCGCTTCTCACCGCCGAACCCACTTATCAACACCTGGCCTCGGGACTGACGATTGGGATGCGCTTTCATTCCGCGCCGGTGATCCGTGTCGCGGACGCGAAACCGATTCATCTTGGGCACACCATCAAAGCGGATGGGCGCTGGCGCATCTTTGCATTCGCCGGATTTCAGGATTCGGCGATGCCCGGCTCAGCCATTTGCGCCCTTTGCGAGTTCCTCGCCAGTGCCGAGGCGTCTCCTCTGAGACGATACACGCCGACAGATGACGACATCGATTCCGTCATCGATGTGCGGGCCGTCTTCCAGCAACGCCACGGCGACCTCGCCATCGAAGCCATGCCGCACCTTCTGCTGCCAAGCAAAGGACGCTATCGATTGCGGGATTACGAGAAGATCTTCTGCGCAGACAGCAGCGGTGATCGCGATATCTTCACGATGCGAGGCATTGACCGCGACCAGGGCTGCATGGTCGTTGTTCGTCCCGATCAATATATCGCCAACGTTCTTCCGTTGAACGGCCACGCTCAACTCGCTGCATACTTCGAGCGAATTTTGATATGGCCGTGTTGAACAACAGGGCTTGAGACCCTACGGACTAGAAATTGCGGTCCCTGCCTGATCGACTGCCGCCACGGCATCGCCGATGATAAACGACATCAAATCGCGTCCAACCAGAAGCGGCCCGGCATAAAGGGTACGGGGCCTCATCACGCGTGAAGGCACAGCAACTTCGATCGGTCAGCTCCATCAGGAGAAAATTCGGACCAACTCCAGCCAGTGGAGCCAGCTAGATCTAAACGCGCCTCAACGACCGCTTTGCGCGAGAAGCGGTCACTAAACTAATGGGCCCAATGATCGCTAATCCTCTATCGCTATTGCGCCAGCAAACCACTCTCATCCATCGCGATGCGCTTGCGGACGGCGCGGCGCAATCCGACTCGGTTCTCTGCGTCATTTCGAATTTGATCCGAAAGGCTTCAGGGTCACGCCAGCGTACTCCAGTCGCTCTCGCAGGTGACGCGCGGTTGCAACAGCGTGAACGGAATCGCCATGGACGCAGATTGAGCAGATCGGCGTTGGCAGACGCTTCCCGCGCGCGGTAATGACCGCGCCCGTCTCAACCATCTCGAGCACCCGCGCGGCCGCTAGCTCAGCGTCGTCGATCATCGCGCCCGGCAGGCTGCGCGAAATCAACTGCCCTGTTTCGGTGTAGCCGCGGTCGGCGTAGATTTCCTGATAAACGTCAAGACCTGCTGCATCGCCGGCAGCGACCAGTTCGGTAAGCGCTACCGCCAGCAAAGCAAGGCCGGGGTCAACCGCGCGTACCGCTCGGACCACCGCATCAGCGATATCGCGCTCCTCGCAGGCAATATTGCCGAGAGCACCGTGGGTCTTCACGTAAGTGATGCGATGACCGGCATAGGCGGCGAGTGCCGCGGCGGCGCCGATCTGGTAAGCGACAAGCCGCTCGATCTCGCCGATCGAGAACGGCAGACGGCGGCGACCAAAGCCCCAGAGATCAGGAAATCCGGGATGGGCGCCGACAGCGACGCCGCGCTCGCGCGCGATGGCGAAGGTCCGCGCCATGATCTCGGGATCGCCGGCATGAAGACCGCATGCCACATTGGCTGACGTGACGATCGAGAGCATGGCGTCATCGTCGCCACAACGATAAGTGCCAAAACCTTCGCCGAGATCGGAGTTCAGATCGACGGATGGCATTGTAGCCTCCTTATTTCATTACGCGGGGCTCATGGCGGCGCTACATCAGCCAGACCTTCTCGAGAATCCCTGCGGCATGCGAAAGACGACAGTTTCGAGGGAGCATGAAACCGAGGACAATCGACAAGTCGGGAGGCATCGACCAACGCCGATGCCTCCTCGTACTATATCATCAGACGTTCATCGGCCACACCGGCTCGGCCATCGCCACTGCCGTGGGAAAGATCGTGACGAACGTTCCACCGACATACTGAACCAGTACCGGATCGGCATCGGCGTTCTGCCCGTCAGCGCCGAACTTGACGCGTTTCTACGGCATGATGGTGCGCTCACCCGGGATATCTGTCTCCGCCAGAGCCTCCCGAATCTTCTCGCCATCGGTCGATTTGGCACGGTTGATCGCGTCGGCGAGCACGAGCAGCCCCATCAGTTCACGCGAAGTACTATCGTTCAGGTCACGGTTGGAGCGCGCCTTGTACATATCATTGACTTTCAGGACACTCGGTCGCTTCTGTGCCATATCAAGCGAGAAGCTCGCACGCGAGATGAGGCCGGCCACCTTGCTTCCCATCGCGTCGAGAAACGCCTTGTCAGAAAAGCCGCTCGCCTGGGCCACGATATTCCTGGGCTTATAGCCGAGTTCGCCCATCGTCCTCATCAAGAGGATTGCATCGGTGGTGTAGCTCGAGGGCAGCAGCACATCCGGATCTGCGGATTTAAGCTGCTGCACTTCGGCGGTGAGCGATGGTGAATTGGCTTTGTACTTGAGGTCGACGACGAGCTTGTAGCCGCGCTCCGCGGCCAGCTTGCGTTGGGTATTTGACGAATCGGTACCGAAGATCGTGTCCTCGAAAAGCAGGCCGACGGTTTCGACCTTCTTGCCCTTCGCCTTCTGAGCATCGAGAAAATCGAACATCGCGGCCGAAAACATTTCATCCTGCGCAGCCGGGCGGAAGAAAAATTTGAGGCCGCGGCGCGCCAGACTTGGCGATGAGGAGTCGGCGCACAGGAACGGCAAGCCATAGCGTTCGGCGATGGCGCTGACAGTGGAGGAAACCGACGACAGATAACACCCGATCAGAGCGCACACTTTATCCTGAGTAATCAGGCGTTCGGCTTCCGCCCGCCCCTTCTGGGGATCGGACTGATGGTCGGCGAAGATCAGCTTGATCTTGGCGTTATCCAGCCCGGCGAGACCGGCATTCTTTGCCATCGGCAAATCGAGATCGTAGGAATTGTTGACGATATCTGCCGCCGTTTCCATCGCGTGGCGCGCATCAATACCGATCTGCGCGTTCGCGCCGGACATCGGGAATAAGACCCCGATGACAATCTCCGGACTCGTTTGAGCAAGGACAGGTCGGGCCAGACCCGACATGGCAGCGAAGGACAGAACGGACGCACCACTCTTAAGCAACTGCCTGCGATTCAATTGACTGCTCCTCTGTGTGATGTTTGCGATGGTGTCGTCACGCGTCATGTTCTTGCCGCGCGTGTATTCTGGTCAGGCGGCAAGGTCAGCGCTGAATCCCGAACGCCGATCGGCGGCCAGTTCGCGCAACACCTTGGCAACCGCCGTGATGTTCGCAATCTCAAGATCCCGTAGCGGCGGACGGACCGAGCCACCATCGAAACCACGCAGGTTCATGGCAGCCTTGGTCGTCTGCGGCTGCCCGAATTCTCGCGCCAGAGCCCGGAAGGGATACCAAAGCCGATGCAGATCGCGCGCCACCGCTGCATCGCCGGCTTCGAGCGCCCGATAGGCGGCCAGAATGAGCTCCGGCAGCGCGCAGCTGTTGGTCGAGCTGATACCGTCGAAGCCGCACATCATCGGACCAAGGAAAGCGAGATCGGAAGCGCAGAACAGACGGATACGACCGCCGATCCGATTGGCAATCTGATCGATCGCTGTGGGAGACAGATCCCCCTGCTTCACGCCGACGACGCCGGGAATCTCGGCGAGTTGCTCCAGCGTCGATGGCGACAGGGTGATACCGATGCCGGGTGCGTTGTAGACCAGCACGCCGGTTCGCGAGAGCGGGACCATGTCGCGGAAAAACGCCACGATCTGCGCATCCGTGACTTCCGAAACGAACGGCGGCGTCACCATCGGCAGACCACCAAGGTCGCCGCCAAGCGCCGTCAACTCACGGACGACGCGGACGTCGGATCCGGCGCTGCACAGCATGACAGGAACCCGGTCGCCGACAATGTCCATCACGCGCCGGAACAGATCGGCCCGCTCCTCGGCCGACATGGCCGGAAACTCGCCATAGGTGCCGCCGATCAGAATGCCGTCGAAGCCGAGGCTGATGACCCGCTCGATATTCCGGGCCAGGCCCACATAGTCGAACGCACCATCAGCCTTGAATGGCGTGACGGTGATGTTGAATAGTCCGCGCAACCGCGCATGACACTCAGTGATATCTTCCATAATTCCTGTCCTTCCGAATGTTGAATTGTTGTGGTGTCAGCCGGGGATGCGGAGGATCGGACGATCGATCGCGCTGAGCGCACGGCAGCCGGTTTCGGTGACCACCACCGTCTCGCTGACGCCGACTGTGAACTGACCGAAGACGCGCAGCGCTACCGGGATGTGGAACGCCATCCCCGGCCGCAGCTCCGTGGTGACGCCCGTATAGAGGCTGAGGATGCCGCCCTCGCCCCAATCGGGCGCGAAGGCGATGCCGATGCTGTAGCCCGCGCGCTTCTTGAAGTTGTCGGTATAGCCGGCACGGTCGATCACTTGCTGGCAAGCGATATGCGGCGCCTCGCACAGCGCACCGGGACGGATCGCCTCGATCGCCGCCTGAAGTCCCTCCTGACAGGTTTTCTCCATGTCGACCGCCACTTGCGGCATCGCCCCGACCCAGGCGCAGCGCATCAAGGCGGCGTGATAGCGATCGTGGCTGCTGGCCATTTCGAGGAAGACAGGCTCGTTCATCCCCAGTCTGCCGCGGCGCCAGGTGCCGTGCGGTACGCCCGAGCGCCGGCCGGCGGAGACCAGCGGCTCCATGCCGACATATTCGGACCCCGCCGAGATCGCCGCACCTACCATGGCCGCGACGAAATCATTCTCGCTCGCACCCGCTTTCACCGCCGCAAGCCCAGCGCGCATGCCGGCTTCGACGTAAGAGGCCGCCGCCGCAATCTTCTCGATTTCGGCAGTCGACTTCACGATCCGGAGCTGCTCAATGATCCCGGCGCCGTCATGGAATGCGCCAAGCTTATCCTGCAGCGACTCATAGGTGGCAATCGGAAGGAACCAGCCGCGCTTGTCGATCGCAAGGCGTTTCGACGACCAGCCGCGCGCCTTGATGACGTTGACCAGGAAGTTCACCGGCTGATCGCCGTCCTGATAGATTTCCGCGTTCGCGATGAAGGTGTTTGCGGTGAAGTTGAAATATTCGAGCTGCCGGACGACGAATGCGGGTTTGCCCTCCACCGGCAACACCAGCGCCTGGAAAGTGTAGTAGCCTGGCGTTTGTTGCCCGGTGAGATAGAAGATATTCTCTGGCCCGGTCACGACCATGACGTCGATGCCCGCCGCAGCCAGAAGTTTGCGCGCGCGCGCAATCCGCTGGTCGTATTCCGCTTTCGGGAAAGCTGATTCCGAGCCCTGCCGAATGCCGTTGTTATCCATAGCTGCCGTCTCCGATGAGGTGGGTGGCTGCAGTGTCGAAAGCGACACCGAGGCCAAATGCATGGTCCGTGTACACGGTCCCTGCCATGTACGAGACGCCCGAGACGGGATCGTTGATGAGCCCGTCAGCGCCGTAGAGCTCCGCAAAGGCAGGTGACGTCGCGCAGGCCACGTGCAGCGCTGCGGCGGTCGCGGCACCGCCTTCGTTCATCTGGCCGATCATAAAAGGGATGCCCGCATCTGACAGCCGCCGCGCCGCAGCCACGGTCGGCGCAATGCCACCAAGCTTTACCAGTTTGAGATGCGCAAAAACCCGACCGCCATAAGTGCAGATTCGCGCGATATCATCCGGCGTGGCGACGCTTTCGTCGAGCATCACCGGCAACGGACTTCGATCGGCAAGCAAATCGACGGCCGCCCAGGCTCCGGGTGGAACGGGCTGCTCGACATAAGCGAGGTCGTAGACGGCCAGCGCGTCGAGCTTCTCAAGTGCTTCCTCCGCCGACCAGCGCCCGTTTGCATCCGCGGCAATCTTGACCTGCGTGCCGAAACGCTCACGCAGCATCGCGATCCGGCGCAGGTCCTCGGCGAAATCAGCGGCGGCGACCCGAACCTTGAGATCCCTGAAGCCACGATCGACATAGGTTTGTGCCTGCGCAAGGAATTCGTCGAACGGCGACCAGAACAATGTCTGGTTGGTCTCGTGGACCACCTTCTGCGAGGAGGCGCCGAGCCAGGCGGCCACGGTCAGGTGTTCGCGGCGCGCAACGAAATCATGCAGCGCGCAGTCGATCAACGTGCGCACCGGAGCGATCAAGGGCTCTCCCCAATCTGCCATCGTCGCAAGCAGCTCGACCGGATCGCGCGTCCAGTCCACGGCGCTCATCGCCGCAACAGCGCATTCCACCACGGTGCCTTCAGCGAAGCCGTTGAGATAGACGATGTTGGCCCGCACTTCGCCGATACCGATCGTCTCGCCATCGTCGAGCCGCAGATAAATTTCTTTCAGATACGGAATGCTGCCGGACGACGCCGTGTGTAGCACGAGGCCACCGCTATAATGCAGATCAGTCGAGTGCAGCGAGACACGCACCAGCTCAAGCTCCGTTCTGCAACATGGCTTTCGCCACATCGCGATAGATCAAGCTGGCGGCGACGAACTCATCCACCGGTACGAACTCATCGGGCTTGTGGGCAACGGCGAGATCACCCGGGCCGATCACTGTTCCCTGCGCGCCGATGCTGCGAAAATGCACGAGATCGCAGCCACCCTGGAAACCGAAGGGGCCTGGCTTGGCCGCACCATGGGCCCGGCTTGCGGCGAGGCTCGCTTGCACGATTGGAGTGTCCAGGGCCGTCTCCGTCGCACCGCCGGTCGTTGCGTTGTAACCGATGATCTCGGCACGCACGCCAAAGCGTTCACGGGCGAGCGCGAGCAAGTCGCCGATTTCACGCTTGACCGCCTCTTCGTCCTCGCCCGGCACCATCCGGCGATCAAGCAGAAGATCGCAAGCGCCGGGCAGCACATTATCCGCATGACCGCCATTCATGCGGGTCACCGTCAGGCTTGCCGCTCCCACGAGAGGATGGGTGCGATGACGCACAACGCCTTCATGATGTTCGGCAACAAGACCCAGAAGTTCACCGGCACGGTAGATCGCGTTCTCCCCGAGATGCGGCGTACCGGAATGCGCCGACACGCCGTGCACCCGCACGAGTGGGCGCAGACTTCCCTTATGCGCGGTGAAGATTGCATTGGAGGTGGGCTCGCCGATAACGGCAGCGTCGATCTTCGGAGCACTGGCGGCATAGAACTTGGCGCCTTCGCTGGCGATCTCCTCGTCGGCAACGAAGACGCCTAACAGAGTGCCCGACCAAGCCGCGCGATCCGCAGCGAGCATGCGCATGGCCTCCAGCATCGCCGCAAGCGGGCCCTTGCAGTCGCACGCGCCGCGACCGTAGAGCCGCCCATCCGCCTCCTTCAGGGCAAAGGGGTCGGACGACCAGCCATCGCCCACCGGTACGACGTCAATATGGGTGTTGAAGGCAAAAACCGGGCCGGCGCCGTTCTCGAGCCGCGCGATGACGTTGATCCGCGCCGGCTTGTACTCCTGCAGCGCGACTTCAAATCCCTCAGTCGTCAGCAGACCGCGCAGAAATTGCGCGGCGCGCGCTTCGTTGCCGGGAGGGTTTTGCGTGTCGATCGCGACGAGGCTCGCCAGTTCGCGCTTCATGCGGGCGGCATCGGGGGACAAGGGCATTCAACGGACTCCGAACATGTGCTCAGTGAAGGATCTGATCGAGGAACCGACGCGCCCGATCATTGACCGTCCCGCCGAAGAACTGATCGCTCGACGCGCTTTCGATGATCTCGCCCTGCTCCATGAAGACGATCCTGTCGGCGGCGCGGCGCGCGAACCCCATCTCATGAGTCACAACGATACTCGTCATACCCTCCGCGTTCAGCTCGGCCATGACGTCGAGAACTTCGCGGATCATTTCGGGATCGAGTGCGGATGTCGGCTCATCGTAGAGCATCAACTTGGGACGCATGGCGAGCGCGCGGGCGATGGCGACACGCTGCTGCTGACCACCGGACAACTCGTCGGGGAAGGCATCCGCTTTTTCCGGAATCTGGACTTTCCGCAACAGATCAACGGCAATGTCGTGAGCATCGGCAGAGCTGACGCCAAGGATCTTCACTGGCGCAAGCATCACATTTTCGACCGCAGAAAGATGGGCAAACAGCTCGAAATTCTGGAACACCATGCCTATCTGCTGGCGCAACAGATGCGCCTTCTTGCGTTCGCGCGTGATATTCTCACCGGCGAAGAAAATATCACCGCTGTCGACCGGCTCCAGCAGATTTATCGAACGCAGCAGCGTCGACTTCCCGGAACCGGACGGACCGATGACGACAACGGTCTCCTTCGCTGCAACCGTCATGCTGCAAGTCTTCAGGACCTGCACAGATCCGAAGCTCTTGTTGATGCCGACGATCTCAAGAAAATGCTCCACGACCATTACCTGCGCCTATCGAACAGCGAACGATTTCGATGTCCCGAGCATGCGCTCGGTTAGCGAAACCCGCCGCATGCGCTGACGCTTCTTGGGATCGAGCGCCGTCTCGATCAGTATCTGCAGGCCCATAAACGCCGTGGTCATCGCGAGATAGTAGATGCCGGCCGCGGTCAGCGCCTCGAAGTAGCGGAAGTCGGCGCTCGCGGTCTGGTTCGCTACCAGTAACAATTCTTCGACGGCGATCACCGAGACCAGCGCGCTGAGCTTCAGCATACCTATCATCTGGTTACCGATCGGCGGCAAGACGATTCGTGCCGCCTGCGGAACGACGACATAGCGCATCATCTGGCTGCCGGTCATGCCGAGCGCGAGGCCGGCAGTACGTTGGCCCTTCTTCACTGCCTGCAGACCCGACCGCAAGATTTCCGCCATGTACGCGCCCTCATTCAAGGACAGCGCCAGCACGGCACACACGAATGCCGACAGCTTGATGCCGAACGACGGCAGCACGTTGTAGATGAAGATGACCTGGAACAGCACCGGCGTGCCGCGAAACAGCCACAGGTAAAAAAACGTTACGACATGTCCCGCGCGCGTCCGGCCTTCCTGGATCAGCGCGAGCACGAGACCGATCATGACGCCGAAGAACAGCGAGGTCGCCGTCAGCAGCAGGGTCATCCCGGCGCCGTGAACGAAGCTTGGTGAAACGAGATAGTGCCAGACGAGTTCGATTGACACGACAACGCCCCCTCAGTTGAGCAGCGACACGGAGGCAGGAAATTTCCAGGTCTCGATCAGCGTCTTGTAAGTGCCGTCGGCGACGATCTCCTTGAGCGCGGCCTCGATGGCCGCTTTCATCGCCGTGTCGCCCTTGCGCACTGCGATGCCGATCAGGGTATTCGCCTCGAACTCAGCCCCGACCACGGTGTAGACGCCCGGCACTTTGTCCATCAGTTCGACGGCGCCTGGCGTGGCGTTAAACAGCGCGTCGGCGCGCCCCTGCCGCAGCGTCAACGCCGAATCCTGCGCAGTAGGCAGCGTCATCACGGTGACGCCTGCGAGCCCGCCATCGCGGCATCGCTTGTCGTCCTGCCGCGCGTAGCTCTCCTGTATGCCACCGAGCGTGACGGCGATGGTCTTGCCGCACAGGGAGTTATCGCGCCCCGTGATCTTTCCGGGATTGGCCGCCTGAACGACGACCAAGGTGCCGATCTTCAGATAGGGGATGAAGTCGACCTGAGCAGCGCGTTGCTCATTGATGTACATGGCCGAATTGATGAGATCGATGCGCGCGCCCTGAAGCGCGGGGATCAGGCCCTTGAACTCCATGTTCATCGGCTTCGCCTCGGCGCCAAGCTTTTTGCTCAACGCACCGATCATATCGATGTCGAAGCCCGTCAGCTTGCCGTCCTTCTGATATTCGAACGGCGCGAAGGTGGCGGCGACGCCGTAGGTCAGCGCTGCTTTTTCCACGAGAGTAGCGGCAGAGAGGTCGGCGGCCATGACCTGCCTGGAAAGCAAAGCCGGGCCGACCAGGCAGAGCAGCAATATTTCGCAGACAATGCGCAAGCGTGGCATGGTGGCACCTGTGCTTTGATTGTTTTATTGATACATAACGTACAATCAATGCCCCCAGCTTCGTCAAGCCTCATCGACAGGCAACTCAAGCCTAAGCTTTTATCACCCAGATATTGCTTGGAACATGCGATGGTCATATTGTATTGAATGAAACGTACCGTACTTTAGCTATGAACCTTCGAAACCTCCGCTAAAATGGCGCCTTCCTCCCGTCAGAGCAGCTTCCACCTGGCCAATCAGCTTCTGGACGTCATCCGCGACGCCAAGCTGGAGCCTGGCCATCATCTGCGCGAGCAGCAGCTCGCCGACCTTGTCGGCGTTTCGCGAACCCCGATCCGCTCGGCGCTCAACCTTCTTGCCGAGCGCGGTATCGTCGATACGCGGAAGAACCACGGATATTTCCTGCGCAAGCCGTTCGACTCATTGCATCGCATTGAGATCGAGGTTCCTTCGACGGCAGACGAGAAACTCTATCAGCGGCTGGTGCGTGATCGTCTGGATAACGCCGTTCCAAATTCCATGACCCAGAGCGAAATCGCGCGTCGCTACGACGTCGACCGTGTAGCGCTGACGCGCACCCTGTCGCGACTTGCCGAGGACGGTTTGATCGCGAAGAATAAGGGACACGGATGGACCTTCCTTCCCACCTTCGATTCCCTCGTCTCGTTGCGAGGCAGCTACGAATTTCGGCTCACGCTCGAACCGGCCTGCTTCCTGCTACCGACTTTCAAGCCGGATCTGGCCGCCATCGAACGAATACGCTTACAACATTTGTATCTCATCTCGCATCCTGACATCGCCTCCGTCAGCAGTGCGCAACTGTTCGAGACAGATGCAGCGTTTCACGAAATGTGCGCTGAATTCAGTGGCAACGCTTTCTTCGTTCAAGCGGTCCAGCACCAGAACCGGCTGAGGCGGCTGCTGGAATTCGGCAGCTACACGAACAGCCGCCGCGTCCAGGACTGGTGCCGTGAGCACGTCGCAATCATCGAGGCGATTGCAACAGAAGATTTCAGCCAAGCCTCCGCCAAAATGCGTCTGCATCTCGAACAGGCATTGGCCACAGCGCCAAGCACGCACAAAAAGGGAAACTGACGATCATCGAAGCGATGCGCGCCGCCGAACGGGACGGGCATGGCACCGTGACACTGGACAACCGGATGCTCGATCTCGCCAATGTGAGAATGGTCGAGCGCATCCTTCGCTTTGCGTCATAAAGGACAGGCCCTGTCCGCTGGTGCTTGCTTCTCGCAAGCACACGTTGCTGCATCGTTGGATGGCTCACAACAGCTCGTCGAGGACGAGAGTTGACAGCGGTGCTGTCAGGCGCGGCGTCATCTCGCGTACTAGGTCGGCGGAATGCGGGTCATACGCGCCCCCATGGAATCGCAAAGGGATCGAATGACAGCTTTGCGCCACAAGCGACCATGCTTACGTTATTCCAAGCCAAGATAAGCCGCTTTTACTTTGGGATCTGACAGCAATTGCGATGCGGGTCCGGCATGGACAATATGGCCGGTTTCAATCACATAACCGCGGTCAGCGATTTCGAGCGCTGCCATGGCATTTTGCTCAACAAGCAGTACGGTCATGCCGAGGCTGCGTAACGAAACAATGGCCGCCAGTATCTGATCAACAAGCAGGGGTGACAGACCGAGCGAAGGTTCATCTAGCAGCAGCAGCTTCGGTCTCCCCATCAAAGCGCGACCGATGGCCAGCATCTGCTGCTGCCCCCCTGACAGGCCCCCTGCTATTTGATTTCGCTTCTCGGCTAGAATTGGAAACATGCCGAAGATCCTGTCGCGATCTTCGGCGATGTCCTTGTCGCGCCGCAGATAGGCACCGAGTCGCAGGTTATCCTCCACGGTGAGCGGGCCGAATATCTGCCGCCCCTCTGGCGACTGGAGAATGCCGCGCGCCACGCGGCGATGGGCGGGCAAGCCATCGATGCGTTCACCAAGAAACGTCACTTGACCGTCGCTGATCGGCTGAACTCCGGATAGCGCGTGCAGCAGCGTCGTCTTTCCGGCGCCGTTCGAACCGATCAGCGCAACAACTTCGCCGGTCTGCACGTCGAGACTGATGCCCTTAAGGACTTCGATACGTCCATAGCGACTACGAAGATTGGAGATCTCAAGCACGGGCAGCCTCCCGTGCGCCATGTTTGCCGAGATAGGCTTCAAGCACGGCTGGATTAGCGCGGACCTCGCCCGGACTACCTTCAATGAGCGGCCGTCCCCGCTCCAGCGCCAGAATTCGATCAGAGATCTTCATCACCAGCTTCATGTCATGCTCGACCAGCACCACGGCGATTCCTTTCGCCGCCACCCGGCAGATCAGCCGGTCGATCTCCTCGGTCTCCACTGAATTGCAGCCTGCCGCCGGCTCGTCGAGCAATAACACACGCGGCTCGGCAGCCAGCGCGCGTGCGATCTCAAGGCGCTTGCAGGCCCCATAGGATAGCGCTCCAGCCGGCGTATCCGCATGGTCCCGTAAGCCGACCTCATTCAGGAAAGCAAGCGCAGCCGCGCGGGTCTCCTTGTTCTGGCGCGTCACCGATGGCAGCCGCAACAGATCCGCGAACAGGTTGCACTTTTCCTGCAGATGACGGCCGACCATGACATTCTCCGCTGCGGTCATGCGCTGGAATATCTGCAGGTTCTGAAATGTTCTGGACAGGCCCCGCGCCGCCAGCGCATCGGGTTCGAGGCGAGTGACATCCTGACCTGCCAGTTCGATACGACCCTGACTGGCCTCGTAGATGCCGGAGATCACATTGAACAATGTGGTCTTGCCGGCACCATTCGGCCCGATGATGGAGAATATCTGACCAGCCTCCACCGAGAAGCCGACGCCGTCGATGGCCTTGAGACCTCCGAATGAGATGCCGATGTCGCTGACTTTGAGAATGGTCATGCGCGCCGCCCCGTCATGAATTTCGACAGCACGGGCACGATGCCCTCGCGCATGAAGATCATCGAGACGATGATGATGAAACCCAACATCAGGTTCTCGTATTCCTGGAACACGGTAAGCACCTGCGGCAGCATGATCAACACGGCCGCCCCGACGATACTGCCCAGCACCGAGCCGAGGCCGCCGAGGACGACCATGGTCACGAGTTCGATGGAATGCAGGAAGCCGGCCTGATCCGGATTGACGAAGCCGTTCATCAGCGCGAGCGCAGAGCCCGCCAGTGAGGCGTAGACCGCTGCAATGACGAAGGCCTGCAGCTTGAAACGATTGACGTTGATGCCGGTCACCCTTGCAGCGATCTCGCTGTCATGCAGCGCCCGAAATGCGCGTCCGGTCGGCGTCTCATCGAGATTGAGTGCGATCCATGTACCTGCGAGCAGCAGTCCGCCTGTGATCCAGTACCAGGTATCGGAGCCGCTGGCGCGCCAGCCGAACAGCGTGAGTTTCATCACCGACATACCATCCGGACCTCCGGTCCAGCGGCTTTCTGTGGTGATGACCAGTGCCACCAGCACCCCGAATCCGAGCGTTGCGATAGCGAGATAGTGCCCCTTCAGACGAAGGATCGGGCGGCCGACAAGGAAGGCCAGCAGCGCCGACAGCAGGCAGCCGAGCAGCAGCGCCGCCAGCGACGAGATGCCGAGATGCGTCGGGCCGATCGCCACCGCATAGGCGCCGATCCCGAAAAAACCGGCATGGCCGAGGCTGACCTGCCCGGCCTTGCCCATCAGGATATTCAGGCCGATCGCCGCGAAGGCAGAGACCCAGACCAATGACGCGACCCGGAAATAATAGCTCGACGGAAATGCCAGCGGCAGAACGGCGATGACGATCGCCAGCACCAGCAGAATTCCATAGCGGTGACGCAGGGCTGCAAGCATCGCTCAGACCCTCTCGATGGTACGGCGGCCGAACAGCCCCTGTGGCGCGGCGAACAGCACGGCGAGGATCACGATGAAGGCAAACGCATCCTTGTAGGTTGAGCTGATGTAGCCGGCGCCGAACGCTTCGAGCAACCCGAGCAGCAGCCCGCCAGCAACAGCACCGAGCGGATTGCCCATGCCGCCGAGCATGGCTGCGGCAAAGCCCTTCAGCGCCAGCAACGTGCCGACATCGTAGCTCGTCAGGGTAATCGGCGTGATCAGGATGCCGGCAACACCACCGATGGCGGCCGAGCCGCCGAAAGCCAACGCCATGATGGTCGTGGTGTTGATGCCGACAAGCCGTGCGGCGAACCGATTGGCCGATGTGGCGAGCACAGCCTTGCCGAGCAGGGTGCGTTCGAGAAAGACGTAGAGCAGCAGGACCATCACGGCGGTGCCGCCAATCACCCAGAAGCTCTGCGGCTGAACCGCGGCGCCCAGCATCTGCACCGGCGTATCGCCGGAGAATGCCGGCAGCTTGTGAAACTGCTTGTCGAAAACGATCTGCGCCGCACCGCGCAGCAGGATCGACGCACCGATGGTGATGATGATCAGCGACACGGCCGACGCACCGCGGGCCGGCGCGATTGCGAGCCAGTACAGCGACAGGCCAAGGACGACCGACACGATGACCGCGACCAGCGCCGCAAGCGGCAGCGGCACACCGGCCGCATGAACGAACACCGTGACCATTCCGCCCAGCATGACGAACTCGCCTTGGGCGAAGTTCACCACGTCGGAGGCATTGTAGACCAGGGTAAAGCCAAGTGCGACCAGGGCGTAGACGGCGCCGATCGTCAGGCCCGAGACCAGGAATTGAAAAAACTCGGGCATGCGTGCCAACGGCCTTTCATTGCCACTACAATCTGTTCTGCGTGGAGCGAGAGTGATTGATCTCCGCGGACGACGATATGTGTCGCGGAGATCGCCGTTTGTGACGTCAGGTACCGGGTGGCAACAGGGCCCAGTCGCCGCCCTTCACTTCCAGCATGCGGAAGGCGGATAGATCGAGGCCCAGATGGTCAGTCGGAGACATGGTCACGATGCCACCGGTACCGACAAAGCCCTTGGTCTTCTCGATTTCGTCGCGCACTTTCTTGGCGTCAGTGGAGTTGGCGCGCTTCATCGCCTCAACCATGATGTACAACCCATCATATGCATGACCACCAAAGGTCGAGACCGGTTGCTTGGCCGTCGCCTCGAATGTCTGCTTGTAGTCGACCACGACCTTCTTCTGCGGGTCGCCGTCCGGCAGCTTGTCGCCGACCAGAAGCGCCGCGGCCGGAAGCCGTACGCCTTCCGCAGCTGGACCGGCGAGTTCGATGAAACTCTTCGATGCCACGCCATGGCTCTGATACAGCGGGGTCGCCGACATGCCGAGCTGCGCATAGTTGCGCGTCACGATCGCGGGCCCTTGTCCGAAACCGGGATTAACCACGGCCTGCACCCCGGCAACACCCTTGATCTTGGTGAGCTGCGCCGTCATGTCGCTGTCGCGCGGGCCATAGGTTTCCTCGGCGACGATCTGCACGCCATAGGTCGGGGCGACCTTGACGCATTGCGCCCGCATCGAAGCGCCGAAACCGTCGGTGCCGGAGATCATCGCGATCTTGGTAAAATTGCGCTGCTTGAGATTTTCGAAGATCTTCTCGCACGCCATTTTGTCTGTGTGCGGCGTCTTGAAGATGAACTTGCGCACGGGATCGACCACTTCGATCGCACCCGCCAGCGAAATAAACGGGACCTGCGCCTCTTCGAACACCGGCACCATCGCCATGGTGGTGCCCGTGGTGGAGCCTCCGACCATCGCGACCACCTTGTCGTCCTCGATCAGACGGGTGGCGAATGTGCGCGCCTTGTTGGCATCGCCGCCGTCGTCATAGATCACGAGTTCGATCTTCTTGCCGGCCACGCCGCCAGCGGCGTTGATCTTGTCGACATACATGCGCAGCGTTTTGTCTTCGGGTTCGCCGAGAAACGACGCGGGACCTGTAACCGACAACACTGACCCGATTTTGACAATCTGCTGTGCGAGCGCCGGACTGTAGATGGACAATCCCGACAGCGGCAGCGCGATGGCTGCGGCAATAGCAAGGCTCTTGAAATGCGAGTGGCACGTCATCTCGTTTCCTCCCCTGTGATGGCCGCCCATTTTTGAGCGTGCCCGGCGCTTTGCGTGCATCCTAGCGGCCAAACCGCGCGCGATGGCACCAAATCCCGGGTCGACTTTTATAATTGACCGGACGGTTGGTCAATAGTAACGTCTGCTTCACAACGGCGCAGAGCCGAAAAATAACGACGAAGCAACAATAGGGAGGAAGCGGTGGATACGAGCCTCGTCACGACCGATATCCGCGAAGGCTATCGCGTTCTCACGCTCAACAGGCCGGACCGGTTGAACTCGTTCAGCGCTGCAATGCATGCCGAACTGATGGCGGCGCTGGTGACTGCGGAAACCGACACGTCTTGCCGGGCCATCATTCTGACTGGCGCCGGCCGCGGCTTCTGTGCTGGGCAGGACCTCTCCGACGGCGTGTTCACGCCGGGTGAAACACCGGATCTCTCGGTCACCATTGCGACCTATTACAATCCGCTGGTTCGCAAATTGCGCAGCCTGCCGATGCCAGCGATCTGTGCCGTCAACGGCGTCGCGGCCGGCGCGGGCGCCAATGTGGCCTTCGCCTGCGACATCGTGATCGCCGCGCGCTCCGCGAAATTCATTCAGGCCTTTGCCAAGCTCGGCCTCGTCCCGGATGCTGGCGGCACGTGGATCCTGCCGAGACTGGTGGGCACCGCGCGGGCCCGCGCGCTTGCACTGCTCGCCGAACCCGTTCCCGCGGACCAGGCGGAAGCCTGGGGCATGATCTGGAAATCGGTCGATGACGCCGACCTGATGACCGAGGCGCATCGTCTCGCCACGCATTTTGCGACCCAACCCACGGCAGGACTTGCGCTGATGAAACGGGCGCTCGATGCCTCCGAGACCAACAGTCTCGACCAGCAACTCGACCTCGAATGCGATCTGCAGGGAGAGGCCGGCCGGACGCCGGATTATCTCGAAGGCGTCACCGCCTTTATGGAAAAGCGCGCACCGCGCTTTGTCGGGAGGCAGTGATGGAGTCGCGTGAGGCAGCAGCCGAGACCGCGGCGCAGACCATGGCCCAGGCCTGTGCCGACACGATGTGGCACGATGATCGCGCCAGCAAGGCACTGGGCATGTCGATCCAGCGGGTCGCGCCCGGCGAAGCTGTACTGACTATGAGCGTGCGGCTCGACATGACCAATGGCCACGATATCTGCCACGGCGGCTTCATCTTTACCCTCGCCGACTCGGCCTTCGCCTTCGCTTGCAACAGCTACAATCAGCGCGCTGTCGCGCAACAATGCGCCGTGACCTTTATCCGCGCTGTTGCTGCCGGCGAGACGCTCACCGCCCACGCCATCGAACGCTCGAAGGCCGGGCGTGGTGGCATCTACGATGTCACGGTGCGTGACAGCAATAATATCGTCGTTGCCGAATTCCGCGGCCACTCGCGCACCATTTCGGGCGAGTTGGTGCCGCCGAATTCCACCCTAGCTCAATAAAAAGCCGATCCGGGAGGATTCCATGTTTCAAATGCCGTTGCGCAAGCTGGACCAGCTCAGACCCGAACCGACTGAACTGGACCGCTACGAAGTCGCCGCCACCGCAGACCTGCAGACCTGGCAGCTGAAGCAACTCGCATGGTCGTTGCGCCATGCCTATGACAACGTCCCGCACTACCGCGCCAAATTCGACGCCGCCGGTATTCATCCGGACGATCTCACGAGCCTCGACGATCTCGCGAAATTTCCGTTCACCACCAAGACCGATCTGCGTGACAACTATCCGTTCGGCATGTTCGCCGTGCCCGAGCAACAGGTCGCGCGCATCCATGCCTCGTCGGGCACCACCGGCAAGCCCACCGTCGTCGGATACACCAAGCGCGACCTCGACACCTGGAGCGATGTGGTTGCTCGCTCGATCCGCGCCGCAGGCGGACGCGCCGGCATGAAGCTGCATAACGCCTATGGCTACGGCCTGTTCACCGGTGGTCTCGGCGCGCATTACGGCGCGGAGCGTCTCGGCTGCACGGTGATCCCGGTTTCCGGCGGCATGACCGAACGGCAGGTGCAGCTCATCACCGATTTCAAGCCGGATATCATCATGGTCACGCCATCCTACATGCTGGCAATCCTGGATGAATTCCGGAAGCAGGGCCTGGATCCGCGCAAGTCGTCGCTGCGAATCGGCATCTTTGGTGCCGAGCCGTGGACCAATGCGATGCGCGAGGAGATCGAGGAAGCCTTCGATCTTCATGCCGTCGACATCTACGGCCTGTCGGAGGTGATGGGCCCGGGCGTCGCCAGCGAGTGCGTGGAGACCAAGGATGGGTTGCATATCTGGGAGGATCATTTCTATCCGGAGGTGATCGATCCCCACACCGGGAAGGTGCTGCCAGACGGCGAGGAAGGCGAGCTGGTGTTTACATCGCTGACCAAGGAGGCGATGCCGATCATCCGTTACCGAACGCGCGACCTCACCCGCCTGCTGCCCGGCACGGCGCGCGCCATGCGACGCATGGAGAAGGTTACCGGCCGAACCGACGACATGATCATCCTGCGCGGCGTCAATGTGTTTCCCACCCAGATCGAGGAAAAGCTGCAGACCATCCCTGGCTTGTCGATGCATTACCAGATCGTGTTGACGCGAAGCGGTCGCATGGACGAGATGGAGATTCACGTCGAGGCACGTCCCGAATTCTCTGCGTCAGACCTCCGTCAGGCCGCCGCCAACCGGCTGGAGCAGGCGATCAAGGACACCATCGGCATCACATCGCGCGTCATCATCCGCGACCCCGACGGCATCGAACGCTCGGCCGGCAAGGCTAGACGCATCCTCGACCGCCGGCCGCAGAGCTAGATTCCAAAGGACTTCGATTCAACATGGCCCGTCCTCGCGCCAATAACTACGACGACAAGCGCCGCGCGATCCTCGATCGCTCAGCGGAGTTGTTCTCCGAATACGGCTATGACCGTGCATCCATGAACAAGATTGCCGCTGCATGCGGGGTATCGAAGGCAAATCTCTATCATTACTACAAGGACAAGGATGAGCTTCTGTTCGACGTCATCCGCGTCCATCTCGAAGACCTGCTGCAAGTCGTCGAGGCTGCCGACCACCCCGATCTGGCACCCGCCGCGCGGTTGCGCGAGTTGGTGGCGGCGCTGCTCGAGGCCTATCGCGACGCCGACGCACAGCACAGCGTGCAGATCAGCAGCATGCGGTTCCTGTCCGACGAGCGCCAATCCGCGTTGAAGAACATGGAACGCGAACTCGTGCGCATCTTTTCCAGCGCCGTATCCGGGATCGCCCCGCAGCTCGCGGGCACGACGATGCTCAAGCCGGTGACGATGTCGCTGTTCGGAATGGTCAACTGGCACTACCTCTGGTTCAGGAGCCAGGGCCCGTTCACCCGCGGGGACTATGCCGACCTGGTCACACGGCTGATCACCGACGGCACGCGCGATCTGCTGGCGCAGCCCGCTCCCGTCCCCAAACGTGCCACCGCACGCAAGTAGCGCAGCCTCCCCACTCGGCCACTCACAAAGAAGGGCGATCTCATGAAAATCGAAAGCTTCGTTTGCGGACAATGGGCGGCCCCCGGGCGCGACCTGATCGAGATCGCCAGCGCAGTGTCCGGCGACGTGATCGCACAAGCGATCAGTGGCGGGATCGATATGCGCAAGGTGCTGGACTATGCCCGCGGCACTGGCGGCGCACATCTGCGGCGACTGACCTTTCACCAGCGCGCGGACATGCTGAAGAAACTCGGTCAGTATCTGACCGAGCGCAAGGAGCAGCTTTACAAGCTGTCGTTCCAGACCGGCGCGACCCGCACCGATAACATGATCGATGTCGACGGCGGCATCGGCACCCTGTTCGTCTATGCCGGCAAGGGTCGCCGTGAACTGCCCAATGCGAAATTTATGCTCGATGGCGGCGTGGAATCGCTGTCGAAAACCGGCAGCTTCGCCGGCCAGCATATCGTGACGCCGCTGCATGGCGTCGCGGTTCATATCAATGCGTTCAATTTCCCCTGCTGGGGAATGCTGGAAAAACTCGCCCCCGCATTACTGGCCGGCGTTCCCGTCGTGACCAAGCCCGCGACCGTCACGTCCTATGTGGCGCATGCGCTGGCGCGCATGATTGCCGAGTCCGGCATTCTACCCGACGGCGCCTTCCAGTTTGTCGTCGGCTCGACCGGCGACCTGTTCGATCACCTCACCTGCCAGGACGTGGTGTCCTTCACCGGCTCGGCCGAGACCTCGCAGAAGCTGCAGCGACATCCGATTATTGCCCGGGAGGCGGTTCGTTTCGTGGCCGAACGGGATTCGCTCAACGCCGCTATCCTCGCACCCGATGCCGGGCCTGGCACGCCGGAATTCGACCTGTTCATCAAGGAAGTGGCGAAGGAGATGACGGTGAAGGCGGGACAGAAATGCACCGCAATCCGCCGCGCTATGGCACCATCCGCCCATGTCGATGCCGTCATCGCGGCGCTACGCGAACGACTCGCCAAAATCACCATCGGCAATCCCGAACTGGAAAGCGTGCGCATGGGCCCGCTGGTGGGACTAGACCAGCGGCGCGACGTACTCGCCCATGTAGCGAAGCTGCGCAGCGAAGCCGAACTGGTCAGCGGCGATCCCGACCATTTTTCCGTCGAGGGTGCGGACGCCGCACGCGGCGCTTTCGTGCCGCCTTTGCTGTTGCATTGCGCGAATCCCGCCAGTGCCGTCAGCGTGCATGAGATCGAAGCATTTGGCCCGGTCTGTACCGTGATGGGCTACGACGCGCTGGATGACGCGATCACGCTCGCCAATCGTGGCGGCGGCAGTCTGGTCGCATCGGTCTATACGCATGATACAAAAATCGCATCCGACCTCGTATTCGGCATCGGCAGCTTCCACGGGCGCCTGGTCATGATCGATCGCGATTGCGCCAAGGAACAGACCGGCCATGGCTCACCTATGCCACAGATGGTCCATGGCGGTCCCGGTCGCGCCGGCGGCGGCGAAGAACTCGGCGGCATTCGCAGTCTGCAACACTACATGCAGCGCACTGCATTGCAGGGATCACCTGCCATGCTCACCGGGATCACCAGAAGCTGGTCCAAAGGCGCGCCGATCGTCGAGAAGGAACGACATCCGTTCCGCTATCACTTCGAAGATCTCGATGTCGGGCAGACCTTCATGTCGAAGGAACGCACGATCACGCTCGAGGACATCGAGCACTTCGCCCACTTCACCGGCGATACATTCTACGCCCATATGGATGAGGAAGCGACCAAGGGACATCCGTTCTTTCCCGGCCGCGTCGCCCATGGCTACCTGCTGCTGTCCTTCGCTGCCGGACTGTTCGTGGATCCCGATCCCGGCCCGGTGCTCGCCAATTACGGCCTCGACTCGCTGCGCTTCATCAAGCCGGTGCAACCCGGAGAGGCCATCAAGGTACGGTTGACCGCGAAGGAGAAGTCGCCGCGCAACAAGCAATATGGCGAGGTTCGCTGGGACGTCGAGATCACCACCGCGACCAACGAAACGGCGGCGACCTATGAACTGCTCACGATGAACGCCGTGCGCCCCTGATTCTTGTATTGGGCAGCGCCCATTGGCTGCCCGCCACCACACCCGAAATCTATTCAGGAGACCACCATGATCCTCGTCACAGTGATGTATCCCGCCGGAGCCGAGACGAAATTCGACCTCGATTATTATCTGAGCAAGCATATGCCGCTGGTGAGGGAACGCTGGACACCGCATGGGTTGACCAATACCCAGGTCGTGAAGGGCGTCAGCAAACCCGACGGCAGCGCACCGGACTTCCAGATGATGGCGCTGCTGACCTTCGGGTCGCTCGACAATTTCAAGGCTGCCGGCAAGGCGCATGGCCGCGAGATCTTCGCCGACATCCCAAATTTCACCGATACTCAGGCTACGGTTCAGATCAGCGAGATTCTGGCCTGAGGCCTTCAGCGTCAATGATCGGTGGAGATGCAGCTCATGGCCAGCGCGGCGGCGATCGGTGATGCGGAGCTCGTCCGCGGCTTTTCGTTGAAGGCATTGCCCGACGCCTTTTACGATGACCCCTATCCGACCTACCGCGCCCTTCAGGCGCACGATCCGCTTCACCGGATGGCAGATGGGTCGCTGTTCCTAACACGGCACAGCGATCTGGAGGCCATCTACAAGGACACGACCCGCTTCAGTTCCGACAAGAAGGTGGAATTCGCGCCCAAATACGGCATCGGTTCGTTGCTGTTCGAACACCACACGACTAGCCTCGTGTTCAACGATCCGCCACTGCATACGCGCGTTCGCCATCTCATTGCCGGCGCCCTCAGCCCCCGCACAATCGCTGAAACCGAACCGCGGCTGGTCGCTTTGGTCGACCGCCTGCTCGACGACATCGCGGCCCGCGGCCATGCCGACCTGATCGAGGATTTCGCCTCGGCGATCCCCATCGAGGTGATCGGCAACCTGCTTGGCGTGCCCCATGACGAACGCGGCCCGCTGCGCGGCTGGTCGCTTGCCATTCTCGGCGCCCTTGAACCAACGCTGTCGGCAGAGGTGCAGTCACGCGGCGAAATCGCCGTCGCCGAGTTCCTGGACTATCTGCGCCGCTTGGTCGCGGACCGGCGAGCACGGCCGGGCGATGTCGAACACGACGTCCTGACATGTCTCATCGCCGGCGAAACCGCTGGCGGCGAACGGCTCAGTGAAAGTGAATTGCTGCAGAACTGTATCTTCATCCTGAATGCCGGCCATGAGACCACGACCAATCTGATCGGCAACGGCCTCGAACTGCTGTTGCGCTTTCCGGAGCAAAAGCAGCGTCTGATCGACGAGCCGGCGCTGATCCGCCCCGCGATCGAGGAATTCCTGCGGTTCGAAAGCTCCAATCAGCTCGGCAACCGCAGCGTCGCGGTCGAGACCGAGCTCGGAGGCATCGCACTTCCGAGGGGCACGCTGATCACGCTGTGCATCGGCGCCGCGAACCGCGATCCCGCGCAATTTGCTACGCCTGATCAACTCGACATCAGCCGCGCGCCGAACCGCCATCTGGCTTTCGCTTCGGGCGCCCATGTCTGCGCGGGTCTCAATCTCGCCCGCATGGAAGGCCGCATCGCCATCGCACGCTTCATGGCTCGCTTCCCCGATTTCGCCGCCTCCGGTCCTGCACAGCGGGCCCGGCGCGCCCGGTTCCGCGGCTTCACATCATTGCCCGTAACGCTTGGATGATTTCTTCACATCGAATGCAGGATGCTCCGTGATGACGACCTTCGACGCCTCTACTGCCACTCATCTGCTGCAGACCGTTTTTGCCCCATGGGTGCAGGACCTCGACCTCTCAATCGAAAGCATCGGCGGTGACGGCGCTATCTTGCGCATGAAGTTCTCGGACAGGCTCTGCCGCGATAACGGCGTGGTTTGCGGACAGGCGCTGATGTCTCTGGCCGACACCGCCATGGTGTTCGCGATATCTTCGGCAGCGGGCGGCTATCTGCCGATGACCACAGTGGATCAGACTATCCACTTCCTCAAACCGGCCATGCGTTCCGATCTGCTGGCTCAGGCACGTGTAGTCAGGCTCGGGCGCACCATGGCGTTCGGCAGTGTAACGATCGAAACCGCAAGCGACGCAAAGCCAGTCGCGCTGGCCCAGACCGCCTATGCGATCATGCGCGACAGCAAGTAATCAGACCTGATCATAGTCGACGGTGATGCGCGCAGACACCGGATGTGCCTGACAAGTGAGCACGAAGCCCGCCTCCAGCTCCCACGGCTCCAGCGAATAATTGACATCCATCTGCGTGTCGCCCTCGACGACTTTCGCGCGACAAGTGCTGCACATGCCGCCCCTGCAGGCATAGGGCAGATCCATGCCCGCGCGAAGCGCCGCATCGAGAATGGATTCCCCCTCGACGATCGGCACGTCCTTGCGCTTGCCGTCCACGATGAGCGCCGCGACCGCCTTAGGGGGCGCCTTCGGAGCCACGACCGGCTTCGGCCGTGGCTTGCCACCCAGGCCCGAGACGAAACGCTCGACATGAACATGCTCGGCTGCGACGCCGAGTTCGGCACAGGTCGCCGCGATCTCCTCGCTCATGGCCACCGGTCCGCAGATGAACACATGATCGATCGCCTTCGCCGGCACCATCGCACGCAGCAGGATGGAGACCTTGTCGTGATCCAGCCGGCCATACAGGATCGGCAGGTCCTGTTCTTCCTGAGATAGGACGTGGAACACGGACAGACGGCCCATGAACCGGTCTTTCAATTCCTCCAGTGCTTGAAGAAACAGAATGCCGGAGGCCGTCCGGTTGCCGTAGAAGAGAAAGAAGCGGCTCTGTGGCTCACGCGCGAGAATGCCGCGAATGATCGACATGATCGGTGTGATGCCGGAGCCCGCCGCGAAGCCCACATGGATGCGCGCCTGCTCCGGCGCATGCGCGATGCCGAAGCGGCCGGTCGGCGTCATGACGTCGAGCTCGTCTCCCGATTTGATCTGCTCGAGCGCCCAGTTCGAAAAGGCACCGCCGTCGACCTTCTTCACGGCGATGCGCAGTTCGCGATCATCAGGACTGGAGCAGATCGAATAGGACCGGCGCACCTCCTCGCCATCCATCATAGTCCGCAGCGTCAGATACTGCCCCGGCGCAAACGCGTAATCCTGTTCGAGATCTTCGGGAATTGCGAACGTCATCGACACCGCATCGGAGGTCTCGCGGCGCAGATCATCGACCGCGAGGCGATGGAATTTGGGAGTATGGGACATCGGGCAGTCGTCCTAATGACACTTGAAATAGTCGAAGGGCTCGCGGCACGCCGTGCAGCGCCACAGCGCCTTGCAGGACGTCGAGCCGAACTCGGACAGCACTTCGGTATCGGTCGATCCACATTGCGGACAGGCCACACGCTGTTCACCAAACAGCGCCCGGCGGCCGCTCCCGGTCTGCGGTGGCGCCACACCGTATTCCCTGAGCTTGCGGCGGCCATCGTCGCTCATCCAGTCGGTTGTCCAGGCCGGCGACAATACCGTTCTGACCTTCGAATTCCGAATGCCTTCGCGCGCCAAGGCCAGTTCTATTTCCAGCGCGATCATGTTCATTGCCGGACATCCCGAATAAGTCGGCGTGATCGCGACCTCGACCTGTCCGTCCACAATGGATACGTCGCGCAGGACGCCA
This sequence comes from Tardiphaga sp. OK245, assembly GCF_900108575.1. Taxonomy (NCBI): domain Bacteria; kingdom Pseudomonadati; phylum Pseudomonadota; class Alphaproteobacteria; order Hyphomicrobiales; family Nitrobacteraceae; genus Tardiphaga; species Tardiphaga sp. OK245. The sequence goes on from NZ_FNWZ01000001.1 coordinate 958,708, forward strand.
AGATCCGCGATGGTCAGCACCGGAATTTCCGGATCGACTACTTCGGCGGCTGCAGCCCATGCACGCGCCCGCAACACACTGTCATTGGTGTCGGCGATCACCACGTTGCACCCGGGAACGAGCGCTGCAGCGACTGCAGCTCGCTGAGAAGGTGGCCAAGATGCTCGCTGTGGTGTCCCGAACGCCCGCCTTTCTGCATCCAGCTTTTGTTCGGGCATGCCAGCGTCGCCGTCTGCAAAACACCGGTCACGTTGTCGGTCCAGCCAGCGCGCAGGCTTTCCGGATCGACCACCAGCCCATCGGCGATCAATGCGGCATCGCTGTCATCGGTATGGAACAGCTCGCCGGTGAAGGCCCAAAGATCGTCAACTGCGGCTTGCGCACGACTGTGGCTCTCGGCCGTGCCGTCGCCAAGGCGGATCACCCATTCGGACGAATGCCGGACATGATAGGCGCTCTCTTTCTCGGATTTCGCGGCGATCGCAGCCAGGGTGGCATCTTTTGAACCCATCATGGCGCGCCAGTAGGAATCGGCAAAGGCCGAGTAGAAGAACTGCCGGACGATGGTGCGGGCGAAATCGCCGTTCGGCTGCTCGACCAGCAGACAATTGCGATACTGGCGGACGTCGCGCAGATAGGCGTAGCGGTCCTCGTCATTGCCGTTGCCTTCGACCTTTGCCGCGTAGCTATACAGCTCACGCGCCTGGCCGATCAGATCGAGGCCCATATTGGCGAGCGCCATATCCTCTTCCATCATCGGTGCATGGCCGCACCATTCCGACAACCGGTGTCCCAGGATCAGCGCGTCGTCGGCACGACGCAACGCATAGAGCACCAGGGGGCTCTCAGTTACCGAGATCGAAGCTGCGGCCATGGCCTGTGATCCTGCTGGCAAGAATTCTGTTGCTGTAAGAGCATGATGCGTGCGCGAGAGAAGCAGCGCGGGCGCTTGCTCACATGTGGCCAACTTCGTCCGGCACATCGTAGAATGTCGGATGCCGATAGATCTTCGACAGTGCCGGCTCGAACATCATGTCCTTCTCGGCGGGATCCGAGGCGACGATGGTGTCCGACGGGACGATCCAGATGGACAGCCCCTCACCGCGGCGCGTGTAGATATCGCGCGCCGCCTGCATCGCCAGGGCGGCATCCGCGGCGTGCAGCGATCCGACATGCTTATGTGCCAGCCCGTTGCGGCTGCGAATGAAGACTTCCCAAAGCTGGATGTTCGGCGTGCTCATGATCAGCTCCTGTCCGTTCAAGCCGCGACAGCTGCGCGGCGTGCCCGCTGCTTCTCCGCATAGGCCGCGGCGGCCTCGCGGACCCATGCGCCATCGTCATGTGCCTTGCGGCGCGCGGCGAGACGATCACGATTGCAGGGGCCATTGCCGGCCAGCACGTCCTGGAATTCCTTCCAGTCGATGGCGCCATAATCCCAATGGCCCGTCGTTGCATTCCACTTGAGATCCGCATCCGGGATCTTGAGGCCGAGATAGTCGGCCTGGGGAACAGTGGCGTCGACGAATTTCTGACGCAACTCATCGTTGGAAAAGCGCTTGATCTTCCAGCGGGTCGACTGATCGCTGTGCTGGCTCTCGCCATCCGGCGGGCCGAACATCATCAGGCACTGCCACCACCAGCGATCCAGCGCACTCTGCGCCATCGCCTTCTGTTCGGGCGTCCCGTGCGACAGCGTGACCATGATCTCGTAACCCTGGCGCTGATGAAACGACTCTTCCTTGCAGACGCGGATCATCGCGCGCGCATAGGGGCCGTAGGAACATCGGCACAGCGGAATCTGGTTCATGATGGCGGCACCGTCCACCAGCCATCCGATCGCGCCGATATCGGCCCAGGTCAGCGTCGGATAGTTGAAGATGGACGAATACTTCGCCTTGCCGCTGAGCATCTGATCGACAAGTTCCTCGCGCGAGGTGCCGAGCGTTTCCGCGGCCGCGTAGAGATAGAGGCCGTGCCCACACTCGTCCTGCACCTTGGCCAGCAGTGCCGCCTTGCGACGCAGGGTCGGCGCACGCGTGATCCAGTTGCCTTCCGGCAGCATGCCGACGATTTCGGAATGCGCATGCTGGGAAATCTGCCGCGTCAATGTCTTGCGATAGGCAGCAGGCATCCAGTCATTGGGCTCGATGCGCTCCTCATTGGCGACGCGGGCCTCGAAACGAGCGGATTTATCAGCGTCTTCCAGATGCCGGTCGTCGGCCTGCGGCGCATTCAGGGCCTGCGTATACATGCCTCGTCCTCCCGTATGTTTCCCATAACATATAACGGAAAAAACGAATATCAAGATATTTTTGTAACATAATGGCTACTGGTCCGAGAACCTGCGGGCGAGTTCCATGCCAGGCGCTGGCAATGGTCCGCCCGCGCTTGCGCCGTGTTGGTCGAGCCACTGCTCGGCGGCTGAGAGCAAGGCCCGGTAGATCCGTCCGCACAGCGCACGAGCCTCTGCGGCGGGCCAATCCGCCGGTAGCAGCGCCGATGGCAGCAATGGGTCGCGCAGCAGGACACGGCGGTACTGATGAATCAGCAGGACGCGCGCCAGCATCGCATCTGCCGGCGGCAGTGCATCCGCGCCGGCGATCCACGCCTCGAGCGGCGCGAAAGTCTTCAGAAAATCCCGATACGAATCGGCGATCCGCGGCAGCAGCCAGGACTCCCCGATCAGGCGTCGCCCCATTTCGTTATCGGCCGATACTTCCAGCCGGATCGCACCGGCCGCTGCCGATGGCACGGCGGTGCCGGATGGCGCGACCCAGACACCCGGCATCGGATTGCCGAACCCCGCCTCGGTCAAGGCGGCGCGCGACACCTCGCGATCCCCGCCATTGGAGATCAGGAGCAATTCAAGAAGCCCCTGCCACTCGGAGGGCTGCGGGTTGTAGACATGCGCTACGGCTGACGCGAAGCGCTCCTGCCCGTCTGGAGCCAGCTTGTAGAAGCTCTTGCGGCCGACCTTCTCGCGATCGAGCCAGCCATCTGCTGCGAGCCGGGACATCGCGGTGCGCACCACGCCGCCGTCGATCTCGAGCATGTCCAGAAATGCCAGCAATGTGCCGAGCCATACCGATCCGCCACGCGGCAAGATTGCGTCGCCATAGAAGGTAATGATCAGTGAGCCAGTGCGCGAGGGTTCACGCTTGAATCGGCTGATAATGCGAAAGAGCGGATGCTGCGACATGCCACATCCGTAAAACATTCCGGGGCAATCACCAACCTGCTCGCCCCTGCACTTTGATTGGTAGAATGAGATCCGACATGCGCCGGCGGCCCGGCGCAAAGAGCAGAATCCGGCGAAGTACTGAGTGCTGAGCGCAAAACACAGTGCACCCGCGCCGACCATTCGAAGGACTCGCGTCGTGGTCAGCGGCGGCGACCTGCCGATGATATCGATTGGTAGCGATGCATGGCAAATGCCAACGCAGCAAAACCTGCAGAGCACGGCACAAAAGCGATAAGGTGATTCATGCTGCTCTTTCTCGGGCGCGACCGCGACACACCCGTGCAATGTATGGAGGACGACACCCCAAGAGTGCTCGTAAGGCGGGCTCTATGGTGGGAGGTGTTGCCATCCATCACTCAATGCCATCCTTCATGCTAATCATGATGGTGCGCAGCAGCCACGGGCATGTTGGGGGGTGGGGGGCAATGGTCTTGGTGGATCCCCCCCGAGGCAGGACTTCATTTGCAACCTTCAAGTCGGTGAGGGAACGTGGTCGAAACCTGATCGAGGCCCACCCTCATGATCAGAGGCTCCAGTTTTGGGAGCTTGAATCGCCTCCACGGCACACCATCAATCCGCAATATGTGGCGCAAAGCCGCCACTGCTATGAATTGACTTCCGCTTCCGGCGGCCTAGCGGAAATGGGCAGACTTGCCGCTGGTTCACCCTTGTAGCGACCGACCCGACCCGGACTCATCGTCGCTCCTGTATTGGCGAGTATATCAAGAATTTCGTACTTGTCGCGAGCAACGGTGAATGGTCCTTTGCCTACATAACGCATCAAGTACTATCTGGCATCGGACCTCATACGGATCGAAGATGAAAGCCTACCTATTTGACTTGGACGGCACTCTTGCAGCCAGCGAGGCTTTGAAAGCACGAGCACTAGCTCAGGCCTGCGCGTCCTATGGAGCGAAAGCCAACCACCTGATCTATGCTGACGTGATGGGCGAAGACTGGCCCACGGTCACCGGGCATTTTCTCAAACGATACGATCTAAGACCGCCATTTGATGAGTTCAATGATCGCTTCCGCGGCTTCTATCTCGATCTGATCGAGGCGGAAGTCTCTGAAACGCAGGGAGCCCGCCAATTCGTTCTTGAAACGCGGAGCAGCGGGACAAAAATCGGAGTGGTCAGTTCGGCTGCCACCTGGATGGTTGAGAAGGTGCTGGCGAAGCTCGATCTACAAAACTCCTTCGACCTGGTCATCACTCAGGAAGATGTGGCGCGTCATAAGCCCGATCCGGAAGCCTATCTGTTAGCGCTTTCCCGATTGCGGGTGAGCGCGAAGGATACCCTCGTCTTCGAGGATTCTTCCGCGGGCATGAAGGCGGCGAAAGCTGCCGGTTGCCACTGCGTTGCAGTTCGCCATGCCTTTAATGGAAAACACGACTTCTCCGGCGCTCTCCGCCAGATTGAGAGCTTTAGTGAGGTTCTCGGAGCGGCAGCGCAGGACTGGGATTCATAGAAACGGCTACGAATCTCTGTGCTTCTACGCACAGCAGGCCAATTCTAATATCAAGATTTTGCCGCAAATTGGGGTAATGCGAGATTCGTCGGCAAGTCTACTCGTGGGCACATAGCGTCAGTTCTTGTTTTACAGCGGCATGTTCGTTGTCAGCGAAAACCCGGAAGGCACGTGCTCCGGGCGAGTATTTCGCATCTTGACCCACTGCGGAACGGCTTAATTAAACGCGATAAATTTGTCCCTGCTCGGAAGGACGTTACCATGCTGAATAGATCGGGGAAGGCGCTGCTATTCGATATTGATGGCACACTTGCCGATAGCCGCCTGTAGGATTTTGACTTGAGCAGGATCATCAGTCCCAAGCGAAAAGGTGATCGACTGGGCACGCGCAGTTGGAGTGACGAACTTGACGCTGTCGCCGAATGGTATCGCGAGCCTTTGCCCCACGACCCTGCCCTTTATATCGGCTGGAATGCGCTGCACGAAGTAGGCAGATCGCGAGCTTTTCCGCTTCATTGGACGTACCACCCGAAACAGCATTGTTGCGCACCCTTGTTAGGCAGTCGGGCAAGCGCAACGCACTGATAGGGTTTAACTTATTGAAGGGAAAGATATCTACAATGAGATGGTGCCCAGGGGCGGGATCGAACCACCGACACTGCGATTTTCAGTCGCATGCTCTACCAACTGAGCTACCTGGGCGCCGCCCCGGATCAGGTCCAGGGAGCGCCGGTTTATAGTCAGGCAAATCGGCCCTGTCCACCCGCCCGATGGCATTTCTGTGAACGAAGATTTTCCCGTCAAAACAATGGGAAATGATCGCTTCGGACCGGCTTGGACAGCGCGAATGCCCGTCAAGCCTATTCGGCGTCCTCGTCATCCGTCGGTTTGCCGGGAATCGCATAGGAACCCGACAGCCAGCGATTGAGATCGACGTCGCGGCAACGCTCGGAGCAGAACGGCTTGGAGGCCTCCACCGCGGGCTTGCCGCAGATCGGGCACGGTTTTTCGCCGGATTTGGACACTTTAGCTTGCATTCAACCAACCGAAACGGATCGGGAAGCCTTCGCCGCCCAGCAGGGAGACGGTCTCATAGAGCGGCAGGCCGACGATATTGGAGTAGGAGCCGACCATCTTGACCACGAAGGAGCCGGCAATGCCCTGCACGGCATAGCCACCGGCTTTGCCGCGCCACTCGCCGGAGCCGATATAGGTCGAGATGTCTTCTTCATTGAGGCGCTTGAAGCGCACCTTGGTCTCGATCAGCCGCTGCCGGAAGCTTTCCTTGGGGGTGACGATGCAGACCGCCGTATAGACACGGTGGTTGCGGCCCGACAGCAGCCGCAGACACTGCGAGGCTTCATCGACCAGTTCCGCCTTGGGCAGGATGCGGCGGCCGACGGCGACCACGGTATCCGCCGCGAGAATGAACGCGCCGCGGAGTTCGTCGTCGAGCTGGACCGACTTCAGCGCCGCTTCCGCCTTGGCTCGGGCCAGACGATTGGCGCAGGCGCGCGGCAACTCGCCCCGCTTCGGGGTCTCGTCGACATCGGCAGGACGCAGCGCATCGGGCTCGATCCCGGCCTGATTGAGCAGGCTGAGGCGGCGGGGCGAACCGGAGGCGAGAACGAATTTGGGGCGGCCGAGCATGCGGGCTGATGATCCTGGAAATGCGCGGGGAACCTATCGGAAGCCCCCTGCTTCGACAACCGCGGTGCGGTTATTTAGCCGCTGGCGGCGCCGCCTTTCGCGAAACGTTTGCGAATCCGCAGCAGCAGCCCATCGCAGACCTCGCGATAGGCCGCCAGTTTCTGGTCGCGGTTACCTTCGGTTCCCGTGGGATCCACCGTCGGCCAGTATTCGACCTCGGCGGCATCGGTGCGCGTCAGGTCCAGCGCCTTGTGATGCGCCTCCGGCGACAGCGTGATGATGAGATCGAAATTGAGCCCTTCCCAGTCCTCGAGTTCCTCGAAGGTCATGGGCTTGTGTCTGGAGATGTCCTGGCCGAGTTCGGCCATCACGGCCACCGCAAAGGGATCGAGCTCGCCCTTCTTCACCCCGGCGGATTTCACATACAGCGCCTGCGGAAACATCTGCTGCAGCAGGCTGGCGGCCATCGGCGAGCGCACGCTGTTCTGGCCACAGGCAAACAACACCGCCTGCGGCGTACGCGCGCGTGGCGGCGCGGCCATGCGCTTACGCTCGCTTTTTCTGGCGCATGATCGGGTCCGAAAACCGGAATCCACTTTTCGGGATCATGCGCTGCTCAGCCCTTCCAATGAAGGACAGAGATCAACGTAAAAAGCCGTCGCGACGTTTCGAAATCGACGCGCACCTTGCCGGCCAATCGTTCCTGCAGCGTCCGCGAGCCTTCGTCATGGATGCCACGGCGGCCCATGTCGATGGCCTCGATCTTGTCAGGCGTAGCGGTGCGGATCGCCTGATAGTAGCTGTCGCAGATCATGAAGTAGTCCTTCACAATGCGGCGGAACGGCCCCAGCGACAGAAGGTGCGCAACGACAGGCGTACCGTCCTCGCGGCGGATGTCGAACATCAGCCGGCTGCCGGTGATGCCGATATGCAGCGTAAACGGGCCGACGTGTGCGCCTTCCGGCGCGAACAGGTTCTGCTCGATCAGGTCGTAGATCGCGATCGCGCGCTCATGCTCGATATCCGGCCCGGAACGGCCGATCGATTCCTCATCGAGCGTCACCGCGACGATGCGGTTGTTGCTGTCATCCTCTGGTGGAGGGGCATTACTCATCGCAAATTGAGGCGCAATCCGACCGAACGTGCGTGGGCATCGAGGCCTTCGGCCTTGCCCAGCGTCATCGCAGCCGGTCCCAGCGCCCGCAGCTGATCCGGCCCGCACTTCAGGATCGATGTTCGCTTCATGAAGTCAAGTACGCCGAGGCCCGAGGAGAACCGCGCCGAGCGCGCCGTCGGCAGCACGTGGTTGGAGCCGCCGACATAGTCGCCGATCGCTTCCGGCGTATGGCCGCCGAGGAAGATGGCGCCGGCATTGCGTATCTTGAGCGAGAACGCCTCAGGATCGGCCGTCATGATTTCGAGATGCTCGGCGGCGATGGCGTTGGCGAGCGGCACGGCGTCATCGAGCTTATCGACCAGAATGACAGCGCCGAAACTCTCCCACGACGCACGCGCGATCTCGGCGCGCGGCAGTGTGGTGAGCTGGGCCTCGACGGCAAGGATAACATCGTCCGCAAGGCGCTCACTGTCGGTGATCAGGATCGACTGCGCGTTGGCGTCGTGCTCCGCCTGCGCCAGCAGATCCGCCGCAATCCAGTCGGCATTGGCGGTATCGTCGGCGATGACCAGGACTTCCGACGGACCGGCGATCATGTCGATGCCGACCTTGCCGAACACCTGGCGCTTGGCAGCGGCCACATAGGCATTGCCGGGACCGACGATCTTGGCCACCGGCGCGATGGTCGCGGTGCCGTAAGCGAGCGCGGCCACGGCCTGCGCGCCGCCGACGCGGTAGATTTCGGAGACGCCACCGAGCTTTGCGGCGGCCAGCACCAGCGGGTTGAGCTTGCCGTCCGGCGACGGCACCACCATCACCATGCGCTCGACGCCGGCGACCCTGGCCGGCACGGCATTCATCAGCACCGACGATGGATAGGCGGCGGTGCCGCCGGGCACATAGAGACCGACAGCTTCAATGGCGCTCCAGCGCCAGCCAAGCTCGACGCCCAGCGCATCGGTGAAGCGGTCGTCCTTGGGCAGCTGGCGCTTGTGGAACAGCTCGATGCGATCACGGGCGAATGTCAGGGCCTCGACGGTCTCTGCGTCGCAGGCGGCCACGGCGGCATCGATCTCGGCAGGGGTCACGCGCAGAGCCGAGGCCTTGAGGTCGAGCCGATCGAACTTGCGGGTCGCCTCCAACAGCGCCACGTCGCCGCGAGCGGCGACATCGTCGACAATGGCGCGGGTGGCGGCTTCGATATCGGCCGCGACTTCGCGCTTCATGGTCAGGAAGGCATTGAAGCGCTGGGTGAAATCGGCGCTGGCGGTATCGATACGAATTGGCATTCTGGTGTTCCGGCGGGGCCTTGCCGGCCAAGGCCCCCTGCTCAATGGCGCGGCGGCAAAGGGCCGTCAACCCTGTGCTGCCATGGAAAGGATGAATAGCGGATCAGGCGTCCAGACCGGAGGCCTCGGTGCCGGCATCGCTGGTCAGATCGTCCGGGCCGAGATCGGCCAGTTCGACCTCGAGACACTCGACATCCAGCCGGAGTGCGCCCCCACCGGCGAAGATCAGGACGACGCTACCGCCAGGAGGCTCGGCGGCATGGAATTCGATGCCGAACAGTTCCAGCGCGATGTCGGGCGTTTCGAGATCGATATCGCGGGACTTGCAGGCCAGCACGCGGTCGAAGCGCAGCGCCGAGACCAGCCGGCGCGGCGTGACTTCCCCTGAAATCGTCTGATCCCAGTCGAGCCGACTCATGCCGACCACGAGCCGCTTCTCGCTCTGCCGCCAGATAATGTCGCCGACATTGACAGCCGCATCCTGAACATGCGCGGAAATCACCGCGAGGTCGTCGGCATCCAGTGCAATCAGCTTGCGTTGACCCGTCACGGCGACCCCTTTGAGAGAATCCTATCCGCTGATGCGCTCGATGGTAGCGCCGCAGGCGGACAGCTTTTCCTCGAGCCGCTCGAAGCCGCGATCGAGATGATAGATGCGGTTGACCATGGTCTCGCCTTCCGCGACGAGGCCGGCGATCACCAGAGAGACCGAGGCGCGCAGATCGGTCGCCATCACGGGCGCGCCGCGCAGCTTGGCCGTACCGTCGATGGTCGCGGTTTCACCGTCGAGGTGAATTCGCGCGCCGAAGCGGGCCAGCTCCTGCACATGCATGAAGCGGTTCTCGAAAATTGTCTCGGTGATATGCGAGGAGCCCGTGGCTGTCGTCATCAGCGCCATCAGTTGCGCCTGCAGATCGGTCGGAAAGCCGGGGAATGGCGCCGTCGACACGTTCACCGGCTTGATGCCCGCGCCGTTTCGCGAGATGCGGATGCCGTCGTTGTTCGGCGTCACCGTCGCGCCGGCCTCGACCAGTACGTCGAGCGCCGACTGTAGCAATTCAGGCCGTGCGCCTGAAAGTTGCACATCGCCGCCGGTCATGGCCACGGCCATGGCATAGGTGCCAGTCTCGATACGATCCGGCAGCACGGTGTGGCGCGTGCCATTCAGCTTGGCCACGCCCTCGATCGTGATCGTCGTCGTGCCAGCGCCGGAGATGCGCGCGCCCATCTTGTTCAGGCAGTCGGCGACGTCGACGATTTCCGGCTCGCACGCCGCGTTGTTGATAATGGTCGTGCCCTTGGCCAGCGTCGCGGCCATCAGCGCGACATGGGTGCCGGAGACGGTGACCTTGGCGAAATCGATCTCGGCGCCCTTGAGGCCGCCGGGGGCCTTGGCAATGACATAACCGCCGTCGATGGTGAGTTCTGCGCCGAGCTTCTCCAGCGCCATGATCAAGAGATCCACCGGACGGGTGCCGATGGCGCAGCCGCCGGGCAGAGACACCTTGGCTTCGTGCATACGCGCCAGCAGCGGCGCGATCACCCAGAAGGAGGCGCGCATCTTCGAGACCAGTTCGTAGGGCGCTGTCGTGTCGATGATGTTGGCGGCGGAGATATGCAGGGTCTGGCCCTGATATTCATGGTCGCCCGGGCGCTTGCCGGCCGACATGATGTCCACACCGTGATTGCCGAGGATGCGCTGCAACTGCGCGACGTCGGCCAGACGCGGCACGTTGTCGAGAATCAGCGTCTCGTCGGTCAACAGACCGGCGATCATCAATGGCAGCGCCGCGTTCTTGGCGCCCGAAATCGGGATCGTGCCATTGAGTTTGCTGCCGCCGACGATGCGAATGCGATCCATACCGATTCCCGCTGATTGCTGTGCCCTGACTATAGGGCGGATGGCCTCTTTAAAGCAAAAGCGTCGAAATTTGCGGTTTTTCGATGAGGCCGGCAGCAAATCTGAAAAAGGGCCGAATCGGCCCGTTTACGCTCCCACCTGATTGATATCCGGGGTTTCCAGGATTGGCTTGGAATAACCGTTACGAACCACCCGGATCATGGCGCGGCCGACTTTCTCCGTCGTGGTGACGTCTTTTGGCGCGATCCGGACCAGCAGCTCCCAGAGAGGCGCGGTCGCGGTGTAGATCGCCTGAACCCACGCCGTCTTCGAGCGCACACCGTGCAGCGGCTGGATGCCACCGGGGCGAAACATATAGGCCGCCTTGAACGGCAGCTTGAGCAAGTCGTTCTCGGTTTTGCCCTTGACCCGCGCCCACATCACGCTGCCCTGCTCGGTGCTGTCGGTGCTCTGGCCGGTCACGTAGACGAAGGTCATGCCAGGATTGAGCCGCGCCAGCGTGTTCGCCACCGCGAGGGTGATGTCGTAGGTGATCCGGCGATAGTCCGGCTCGCTCATGCCCAGCGACGAGACGCCAAGGCAGAACAGGCAGGCGCCATAGCCCGTCAAGTCGGGCGCGATGGCCGACAGATCGAAAAAATCCGTATGCGTGATCTCACGCAACTTGGCATCGCGTTGCCCGGTAGGACTGCGGCCGACCACGAGCACGGCTTCGACATCGGGATCGAGCAGACACTCGCGTAGCGCGCCTTGCCCAACCATGCCGGTCGCACCGAACAGAATGACTTTCATGAGACTTCCTTTGGATGACTGACAGTCGATCGCGCGACGCAATCAGGCGGCAATTGCGACCTGATCAAACGACATGCCGGTGAGCGCAGCTGAGACCTCCCACAGCCGCGCGCCGACGGCGGCATCCTGAGCTCGCGGCATGATCTTCGCGGGAGCCGGCGGCCCCTTCATTTCGTAGACGCCGTTCGGGCCGTAATAGCCAGCTGGCTTCGCATCGGGTGAGGTGGCTGCAAACAATGTCGGCAAGGCACCGGCGGCGGCTGAATGGCTCAGCGGACGCAGCAACCGGCTTCCGAGCCCCATCAAGCCACCGCTGCCGGGACCGTTCGGAATGAGATCGGTGAGTGCGAAACCGGGATGCGCGGCATTGCTCATCAGACCCCAGCCCGCGGCATCGCTGCGCCGCTGCAACTCGATCGCGAAGATCAGCATCGCGAGCTTCGACTGCTGATAGGCTTTCCACGGCTTGTAGAATGTCGCGCCCTGAAGATCGTCGAAATCGATGAGGCCCGAACGATGCGCAAGACTGCTGAGATTGACCACACGCGGCGCCTTGTTGCGGCGAAGCACAGGGAGCAGACGCGCCGTGAGCGCATAGTGACCGAGATAATTGGTACCGAGCTGCATCTCGAAGCCGTCGGCGGTGGTCTGGCGCGTCGGCAGCGCCATCACGCCGGCATTATTAATCAGCAGATCAAGCGACGCGTACATCGCATCGAAACGGCGTGCGAAAGTAGCGACGGCGTCCAGGCTGGCGAGATCGAGGTGCTCATAGCTGATGATCGCGTCGGGATGTCGCTCGCAGATGCGCTCGATCGCAGCGCTCCCCTTGGTGTCGCTACGGCCGGTCAGCACCACTTCGGCGCCGGCTCCCGCAAGCGCAATTGCCGTCTCGAAGCCGAGGCCGCCTGTCGCCCCGGTCACCACGGCCAGTTTGCCGGTCATGGGCGGAATATGGTCGATGCTCCAGTCCGTCATGCTTATATCTCCCCAGGATCGAGAATCGTTGCGCGGCGCGGCCGCCGGACATAAATGTGCACTCAGTGCAAACTTGCAATAGGTGCAGATCGAGGATTGTTGTGACCGCCAGGATGCCGGCTAAGCCGAGGAAAACAGAAGCGGAATCGGTTGCGGCACCTGCTGCGCCGCCGACCGGCCTGCGCGAAAGGAAGCGCCAGCAGACGCGAGAGCGGCTCACCAAGGTCGCGATGGAGCTGTTTCTTAAGCGCGGTTTCGAGGAAACGACGCTGGACGACATTGCGGCCGCCGCAGAGATCTCGCGCCGCAGCTTCTTCCATTATTTCGCGTCGAAGGAAGACCTGGTGCTGGCGTGGCAGGATGCCAGCACGGATTTCCTTGTGGCCGCGATCGCCGCAAGGCCCGCGGACGAGCCGATGCTGCTGGCCGCGGAAAATGCTTTGCTCTCGATGGCACAGCAGCTCGAGAGCTCCGAGGCGATCGCCATTGCGCGATTGAAGCACGGCAATCCCGCGCTGCGCGCGCGCGACCACGTGAAATACGAAAAGATGGAGCGCGCCATCGCTGCCGCGCTCGGCAACCGTGCCAAAGACAAATCCGGGCAATTACAAGCACGGCTGGTCGCCATGATCACGACGGGCGCGATGCGGATCGGCGGCGAGATCTGGCTGGCGCTGGACGCAAGCGAGAGGCCCGAGGCGCTCGTGAAGCGCACCTTCGGCGAGATACGGGCGATCCTCCGGGAATCGCCCGCCCGAAAAGGCAAAGCCTAGCGGCTATCGGCGGGAGATCGCCGCGCTACGATCAGGCGAAGCCGCCGGGCATCGGGCGAAACTTCCTGATCGCAAGGAAGGTCGTGACGACGAAGAACACCAGCACGATGCCCTGAACGATCGCAAAAGGCGGCTCACTCGGCGGCACGCTCGGCGCCAGCGCGTGCAGGGGCGGCACCTTCAGGAAGCTCTGGATCACCAGCACGAACACATTGAGATAAAGCGAGATCATCGCAGTCAGCACGTAAATCCAGCGCCAGCGCCCCGCCAGCTTCTGGCCATAGAGCGCCAGGCAGGCGATCGCCAGCAGCACCAGCGAAATGATGCCGATGACATGCGACGGCAGCAATTTCTCGACCGGGAAGAAGAAGCCGGTCACGCTGGTCAGGATCGTCGTCAGCAGAAACAGACCGGTCCAGCCGGGCAGCGACTTTGATTTCAGCAGGCCGACCATTGCGACCAGGCCCGCGACGATGCCGATCAGGCTGACCACCACATGAAGCAACGTGAACGTTGCCAAGCTCATTCCCAAAACCATGATGCACCCCTGCTTTAGAACTTTTCAAATCTTAGAGTGCAGCGCGGGAACTTGCCAATAGTTTTTGGCTGATAGTCATCATATAGATTTGCGTGCAAGGCGCCGTTTCGTTCAAGACGTTCGCGCTCGATCAATAGAGCCGCGTCGGGACGATTGTTTCAGTAGTAGCGCGGAATCGGCCCGTTGTGCGGAGTCTTTCGATCCGACAAATCGAACATGACTTCATCGACATAGCACCAGCCCCAGCCTTCGGGCGGATCGTAGCCTTCGATAATCGGATGCTTCGTGGCGTGGAAATGCTTGATCGCGTGCTTGTTCGGGGAGTCGTCGCAGTAGCCGACGTGACCGCAGGTCCGGCAGATCCGCAAGTGCACCCACATACTGCCCGTTTTCAGGCATTCCTCGCAACCGAGTGCGCTGGGTGTCACATCGCGAATGCCGGAAATATGCGTGCAGCCTTTGGGCATGATGATCTCCCGTTATCGGCTCAAAGGGTCGGCGTGGCCGTATCGCCGAGAAAACCATGCAGCGCCGCCACCACCTGGGCGCCCTCGCCGATCGCGCCACCGACACGCTTCACCGAACCCGAGCGCACATCACCGACCGCAAAGACACCGGACACCGACGTCTCCAGCGCCTGCACGCTGCGGCCATTGGCGGGAATGCCGGTGATGATGAAGCCATGACGATCGAGGGTGACGCCGCAATCCGCCAGCCATTCGGTGGCGGGATCGGCGCCGACGAACAGGAACAGATTGCGGATGTCAGCGCAGGACTCCTCGCCGGACAGCCGACTACGGGTACAGATCCGTTCGAGCCCCACTTCCTGCGTCCCCTCCAGCGCCACGACTTCGGTGTTGAAGACCAGCTCGATATTCGGTGTCGCCTCGATGCGCTCGATCAGATAGCGCGACATGCTGGCGCCGAGGCCGCCGCCGCGGATCACCATATGCACCTTGTTGGCATGGCTCGCGAGAAACACCGCCGCCTGACCTGCCGAATTGCCACCGCCGACCAGGTAGATTTCCTGCTCCCTGCAGAGCCGGGCCTCGATCGGAGATGCCCAGTACCAGACGCCGCGACCTTCGAAATCGGCGAGCCGCTCGATATCCGGCCGGCGATAGCGTGCGCCCGATGCCACTACGATGGCCTTGGCACGCATGACATCGCCGTCGTCAAGTTCAAGAGCGAACAGTCCGTCCTTGCGTGAACAGTCCAGCGACTTCACGGCCGCCGGGATCATGATATCGGCGCCGAACTTCTGCGCCTGATTGAAAGCACGCGCCGTGAGTGCCATCCCGGAGATGCCGGTGGGGAAGCCGAGATAGTTCTCGATCCGCGCGCTGGCGCCGGCCTGTCCTCCGAATGATTTGGCATCGCACACCGCGATCGACAGGCCTTCGGACGCGCCATACACCGCGGTGGACAGGCCCGCAGGTCCGCTGCCGACGATGGCAACGTCATAGGTCTTGCCCTTGGCGATATGGCTGATCATGCCCATCGCGCGAGCGAGTTCGGAGAATGACGGATTGCGCAGCACCGTGCCGTCGGCCACCACCACCAGCGGCAGATCCTCCGGCGACGGCGTGTAGCGCGCGATCAGATCGGCGGCGTCCTTGTCCGTTGCTGGGTCGAGCAGATGATGCGGATAACCGTTGCGGGAGAGGAAGCCCTGCAGGCGGATGACATCGCTGGAATTGGCTGCGCCGATGAAAGCCGGACCGCCAGCGCTGCCCTGCAGGAGGTTCACCCGACGCAGGATCAGCGCGCGCATGATGCGCTCGCCCAGATCCGCTTCCGCGATCAGCAGTGCGCGCAGCCGTTCCGGCGGAATCAGCAGCGTCTCGACATCGCCTTCAGCATGACCGTCAACCAGCGCGACGCGGCCCGACAGTTGCGCGATCTCGGCGACGAATTGTCCGGTGCACTGATCGGCCACCGGCGTGATACGGCCGAAACCGTCGCGCTGGGTGATCGTCACATGTCCGGACAACACCACGAACATGCCGGGACCGGGCTTGCCGGTCTCGAACAGGCAATCGCCATCCTTATAATGCCGGATCTCACCGAAGCGGCGCATCCGCTCGATCTCCGCCGCCGTCAGCGCGGGAAAAGTCTGATCGTGACGCGGCAGCGCCGCCCGCGGCGCGTAGGCCGGCAGCTCGGCGCTGGATGATGCCTGGGATTCTGATGACATTTAAACTCGCATGCTCACGCGGCGGACAGGTGCCATCAATCCCGATCGGGATCGACGGGTCTTGAACAGAAGTCCTGTATCTTATCGGCGTCCGATGACGCCTCGACTGCGACGGCATCGCCGGCCTGACTGGCGCGCCCGCGCATTTGCACCTTCCGGCGCTTGAGATTTTCACGCAGCGCCTGGCGCAGCCTGTCCTGACGGGCAGTTGCACTTTCCTTGGCGGGTTTGCTCGGCTTATCGGTCATGGGCTGCCATGGTCGATCGAATGGCGTGCACAGATGCGCCAGATTGGATCCTGTGACCCCATACATAACCGCCTTCAACGCGTCAGGCGAGCTGATCGACTTCGAGGTGATGATCCGGCCAATGAAGGCTCTGCCGGCGGCTATCGAGGCCATGGGGAACCGGATCGACTCGCCAATGGCGAAACGCAAGGCGGCTGCAACCGCAACAGGCCGACCACACCCCTGTTATAATGATGCATTCTAAGTGCCACCCGCGCTTGCGCCGCCCGTGACCTTGTGGCAAGGATCGCCCCGCTTGGTAGGCGCCCTCGAGGCTGATTCCTGCACCCAGCATGCTGCCGTAGCTCAGTGGTAGAGCACTCCATTGGTAATGGAGAGGTCGACAGTTCAATCCTGTCTGGCAGCACCATTTTCCCCTGTTAAATCAATAAGTTCTCCCGACCGAGGCACCTCAATCAGGCAGCTCGCGGCAGAACAGAACGCGAAATCGCGGTTCAATACGGGAATATCAGGGGCTCTGTTCCCTGCCCGTTCCAATCGCCCGGCATAAGCAGCCATATCACCGGACTCAAACGAACTTGAAACAGCCCCCTTCGCGGGGGGCGGTACGCTTGTGGCTTTGAATGATGGACCAAAATCGAGATGACCGCTGAATCCCGCCCTAACCGGCGGGTTTTTCGTTTGGCGCACATAATGCCTCTGCCAACCCCCGTCGAACCGTAGAAGACGCAGATGCGATCGGCCGGCACGTACCGCCGCAGCACACGACCGATTACACTCCATGCGGCAGCTTCGGAGCCGCGGCGTCTCAATGTGACAGGGAATGCGCCGCCGACGAGATATCGCCCCGCCCCTGCTTCACCAAAGCATTCATGAGTGGCAATTCGGTCGTCGACTTGATCTGCTCCATCGTGAACATCGACGACACATCATGCAGATCAATCTTGGCGATCAGCCGCTGATAAAGATCGTCGTAGGCCCGGATATCCGAGACCACAGCCCGGATCAGATAGTCCACGTCACCGCTCAGGCGATAGAAATCGACCACCTCGGGGAAGCTGACGACGATTTTCCGGAAACGCTGAACCCACTCCGCGTTATGCTGGTTCGTTCGCACGGCGATGAAAACGCTGACACCCAGATTCAGCTTATCTGCATCGAGAAGTGCAACGCGTCGCTTGATGTAGCCAGAGCTTTCGAGCTTCTGGATGCGGCGCCAACACGGCGTGGAACTCAGACCTACGCGATCGGCGAGGTCCTGCATGGAAAGGCTACTGTCTACCTGGAGTGCCGCGAGAATTTTGCGGTCGAGCTCGTCGAGCATGTTGGCCTCCGATGAAGGGTGCACGCAGAATATTTCTGCCGTTCATTGCCATCGTGACGCAATGGTATTGCGAGATTTGGAAGTTCGCGAGCATAAACAATTGTCACCGCTGCGCATTCGAGCAGCAGCCTGGCGTCAAAAGCGACGCCTTCGCTGACGCGGCACTAAGGTGAATCCGCCACCGCGTGTCGCGCATACCGGTTTGTTGATTGAACGCGTGGCCCGTTACAGTCGCTGGCCACCGCTGGCATCGATCTGCTGGCCCGTGACCCAGCCCGCTTCGTCCGACGCGAGAAAGGCGACGACCCTTGCGATATCGTCGGGTTGCCCGACCCGGCCGAGCGCGATGGTCTCAGCCACTGCGCGGCTCGCCACCGGATCGCGCGCGACGATGTTCATGTCCGTCGAGGTCGCACCGGGCATCACGGAATTCACCGTGATCTGTCGACCACCGAGATGAACGGCCAGCAAGCGGCTCAGCGCTTCCAGACCCGCTTTGGCGGGCGCATAGGCGGCCATGGTCGGATAGGCCGAACGCGTCCCCATCGACGAGATATTGATGATACGTCCGCCATTGCGAAGATGTGGCATCAGTGCCTTGATCAGAAAGAACGGCGATTTCAGATTGGTCTGCAGCAGAAGATCGAAGTCGTCCTCGGAAATATCCTCAATGACCGCGCGTTTTCCGACGCCGGCGTTGTTGACGAGAATATCGAATGCAGGGCTGCCATAACGCTTGGTCAGTTCGGCACCTAGACCAGCGGCCAGGGAAGTTGCGCCACTGCGTTCCGAGAGATCGGCCTTGATGGCAAAGGCATTGCCCCCAGCAGCGGCAATGGCCGCCACAGTCTCATTCGCCGCATCAACCGAGGCGTTGTAATGGATCGCGACGGTTGCGCCGTCCTTCGCCAGGCGAAGCGCGATAGCCTGACCGATCCCCCGGCTTGCACCGGTGACCAGCGCGATCTTCCCTGTTAGCCCGCTCATGCGGACCAGCCGTGACTGGCTTCCAGGCTTCGCGCCCGGTCGATCAGCGCCTTGCGGTCGATCTTGTTAGTGCCCGCCCAAGGCAATTCATGGACGAACTCAACGCGGCGCGGGTGCTGATATGCCGGACCATTGGCGATGGCGAACTGACGGATATCGTCGAAGCTCGGCGTGGGCTGCTCGCGCGTGACAATAAACGCAACCGGCACCTGGCTCCGTTCCTCGTCGGGCAACGGCACTACTGCCGCCTGCTGGATCTGCGGGTGACGCTCCAACAGCTTTTCGACTTCGCCCGGATAGATATTTTCGCCGGAGCAGACAAACATGTCGTCGGCACGGCCTACGAAGAAATAGAAGCCGTTGGCATCGCGGCGCATCACATCGCCACTGTAATACCAACCATCGGTCAGCACCTTGGCGGTCTGCTGCGGCAGATTGTGATAGTGATCCAGCACTGCTGGATTCCGCATCAACAGCACGCCTTCATTCTCGGTACCATTGACGAGCCGGACATCCTCCACGCGGATCGGATAGCCCAACCCTAACGGCGGCGTCGGGATCTTGTCGGGATGCGGACCGAACACCGCCGGCCCCGCTTCCGTGGTACCATAGCCCATCGTCATCACGACGTTGGGCAGTGCCTGCTTGATCCTGTCCCACAGACCCATGGTCATCGGCGCCGATCCAAGCATCAGGCGACGAACCGAGGTTATATCATTCTTCGCCAGCAGTTCCGTTTCCTTGACGACACGGGCCCACATGGTGGGAACGGCCGTGGCGGCGGTCACCTTGTACTTGGCGATGGCCTCAATATAACTGCGGGTCTCGAATGACGGCAGCACCACCACAGACGCATTCTGAGCGAAGATCGTCTTGATGGCGAACAGGCCATTCATGTGAAACAGCGGCTGCGCGATGATGTAGCGATCATCCTGATTGAGCGCACCGCTGGTCCGTGTCGAGATCGCCCAGAGTTGTCCGTAATGCGATAGCGGCACGCCTTTGGGCCGGCCGGTGGAGCCGGAGGTGTAGAGCATTTGCCCGACCTCCTCCCGCGTGGTTTCGACCGCTGTAAACGAGGCGGGCTTGATCGTCGCGGAAAAGCCCTCCGGGCCATTGTCATCGAAATTGATGACGGGAATGCCGCCGCGCACCATCGGCCGATTGGCATTGTCGACGAAGGCCAACGCGATCTTCGCATCGTCCATTACAAAATCGACCGTGTCGCGCGCAGCCTTGATATTGACCGGAACAGCGATGCATCCGGCGCGCATAATGCCGAAATAGCAAATGATGTATTCGGCGCGGTTAAACGACAGAATCGCGACATGCGTGCCGCGCTTGTAACCACTATCGACAAGATACTGGGCGACCCCGTTTGCCATCTCGTCGATCTGGCGGTGCGTGTAGCGCCTGGGATGCGCGGGATCGATCAGATCGATGACCGCCTCCCGATCAAGGTCACCGCTGCGATCGATCAGGTCACCGAGATTATTCCACCGCATTGGCAATGCTCCACTTCTGAGAACTCAATTGGCCACCCGCGCGACACGCGGCAGCGCCGCGGGTTGTTCAAGCAGATCGTAGTGACAGGCCACCTTGCGGCCATCGGAGACATCGCGCAGCATCGGTCGCTCCTCGCGGCAAAGCGCCTGAGCGTAGGGGCAGCGCGTATTGAAGCTGCAGCCTGGCGGCGGATTGAGCGGGCTGGGCAACTCACCCTGCAGCACGCTGCGGGTGCGGCTGCGTGCGGTGCGCGGATCGGCGATCGGCGCGGCGGCAAGCAATGCCTCCGTATAAGGATGCGCCGGTCTATCCCAGACGTCCTCGCTGCGGCCTGTTTCGACGATCCGACCGAGATACATCACGATCAGCCGGTCCGAAATATGCTCGACGACCGAAAGATCGTGCGAGATGAACAGATACGACACGCCCGTTGCCTGCTGCAGGTCCTCGAGCAGATTGATGACCTGCGCGCGCACCGAAACGTCCAGCGCAGATACCGGCTCGTCGCAGATGATGACCTTGGGCTTGAGCGCAAGTGCACGCGCAATGCCGAGACGCTGGCGCTGGCCGCCAGAGAACTCATGCGGATAGCGCCGCATCGCGTCGGCCGGTAGGCCCACCTGTCCCATCAGCTCGATGACACGATCCTTGATATCACGGCGCGACCAGCCGGCGACGCTGAGCGGTTGCCCGACGATGGTGCCGACATCGTGGCGTGGATTGAGCGATCCATAAGGATCCTGGAAGATCATCTGCATCGACTTCCGCGAGGCCTTCAACGCGCCGGCCTGCATCCGCGTGACATCGTCACCATCGAGGAAGACGCGTCCGTCGGACGTCGGCACCAGACGCATGATCGCCTTGCCGAGCGTGGACTTGCCGCAGCCGGATTCCCCGACCAGCCCCACAGTCTCGCCGGGCTCAAGGTCGAAACTCACATCGTCGACCGCCCGCACGACACCCTGCGCGCTCTGGTATTGGACACAGAGACTAAGCACCGATAGCAGCGGCATCGCGCGATAACTCCTTCTCGGCAGCAAAACAGGCGGCGGAACGGTGCGGTAGCAACGGCGCCAGCTGTGGTCGCTCGGCACGGCAGCGATCGAGTACATCGGGACAACGGTTCTGGAAGGCGCAGCCCTGTGGCAAATCGGACAGCGCCGGCACGTTGCCTGTAATTTCGACGAGACGACTGCCACGTCGGCGCTGTGCCGACGGCGTCGCCCCCAGCAGCCCCCGCGTGTAGCGATGCAGCGGCCGCTCGAACAAAGCCTCCACCGGCGCTTCCTCGACCTTGCGGCCGGCATACATCACGGCCACCCGGTCGGCGACTTCGGCAACCACGCCGAGATCATGGGTGATAATGATAAGGCCCATATCGGATGAGGACTGCAATTCCTTCATCAGCTCGATGATCTGCGCCTGGATGGTGACGTCGAGCGCCGTGGTCGGTTCGTCGGCGATCAGGAGCTTCGGCCCACAGGCAATCGCCATGGCAATCATGACGCGCTGGCTCATGCCGCCGGACATCTGGTGCGGATAATCCTTAAGGCGGCGCTCCGCATCCGGGATGCGTACGCGGCGCAACAACTCCACCGCACGGTCCCTCGCCTCGTGACGCGACACGTCATTGTGGCGCCGGATTGCTTCGATCAGCTGATCCCCGATGGCGACCACAGGGTTCAGCGATGTCATCGGATCCTGGAAGATCATCGAGATGTCCTTGCCGCGAACCCGCTGCATCTCGCGCTCGGACAGGGCAGCGAGATCACGCCCCATGAAGCGGACAGCACCGCCGACGATCTTTGCCGGCGGGTTCGGCAACAGCCGCATGATCGCCAGCGCCGTCAGCGACTTGCCACAGCCGGATTCACCGACGATGGCCAGCGTCTCGCCGGCCAAGACTGTCAGCGACAGGCCATCGACCGCAGGCAAAATGCCACGGCGCGTGAACAATGACACCTGCAGGTTCTCAATGGAGAGGATTGGCGTTGGAACGGCTTTGCTGCCCACGATCATCTCAGCGATCCCGCAGCTTGGGGTTAAGCGCATCGTTGAGGCCATCGCCTACAAGGTTGAGCGCCAGCACAGTGAGCATGATCGCGAGACCCGGCACCGCGCAGATGTACCAGGACGAGCGGATGAGCGTCCTGCCGTCCCCGATCAGCTGTCCCCAACTGGTGACATTGGGATCGCCGAGCCCGAGGAATGCCACAGCGGACTCGAACAGAACGGCCCCGGCAACGACCAGTGATGACAGCACGATCACCGGCGGCAGTGCATTCGGCAGTATCTCGCCGAACATGATCCGCAGGCTGCCCATCCCCATGGCGCGGCAGGCCTGCACGAATTCGCGATCGCGCAGCGACATGAACTCTGCACGCGTCAGCCGTGCGATCGGCGTCCAGGTCACGACGCCCACGGCGATTGTGACATATTCGATCTTCTGCCCGAGGATCGACACGATGGTCAGCACGAAGATCAGGTTCGGAATGGTCTGGAACAATTCGGTCAGACGCATCAACAGCTCGTCGACCCAACCGCCGACATAGGCCGCGGTGGCACCAACAGTGATGCCGATGATGGTGGCGGTCAGACTCGCGCAGAGGCCGATCAGGAGCGTGGTGCGGGCGCCGTGGGCAATCATCGCTGCAATGTCACGACCCAGAGAATCCGTGCCAAGCGGATAACGCGACGACATGAAGGGCCAGATCTCCGGCCGCCCGACAATACGAAGCGGGTTGCGCGGGAACCACCATGGCGCGGCAATAGCAACACCGACGACGACCAGGACGAGAAACAGACCGACCAGCGCCGCGCGGTTGCGGGCGAAGCGCCGGGCGAAGTCGAAGAACAATGTCAGCATGACCTACCTCGCCTTGATGCGGGGATCGAGCCGCAGATAAAGCAGGTCGACCGTGGCATTGCAGACCGCGACCAGCAGCGAGCCGAGGACGAGCACGCCGAGCACCATGGGGAAGTTGCGACTCATCACGCTGTCGAACAGCAGGCTGCCGATGCCGGGCCAACTGAACACGGCCTCGATGACGACGCTGCCGCCAAGCATGGTGCCAAGCTGCAATCCGAGCAGCGTGACGATCGGCAACATCGCGTTGCGCATCACATGCGCCATGACCACGCGTCCGCCCGACAGGCCTTTGGCACGCGCCGTCCGCACGAAATCCAGCCGGGCCACCTCCAACATGGAGGCCCGCATCACGCGCGCGAAGGTCGCCGCGTAGAACAGTCCTAGTGCCGTTGCGGGAAGGACGAGATGATGCATCACATCCAGAACGGCACCGAAGGCACTTTCGTCGACGCCGATGGTGCGCATGCCGCCCACCGGAAACCAGCCGAGCTTCACCGCAAACATCACCGTCATCATGATGCCAAGCCAGAAGCTCGGTGCAGCGAAGAAGAATACCGCACCGAGCGAGATCAGATTATCCCAGATTGTGTTGACCTTGATCGACGCCAGCACGCCGGCCGTGACGCCAACGAGCAAAGCAATTCCGATTGCCGCCAGCATCAGGATCAAGGTCGCTGGAAGCTGTTGCATGATCACATCAAACACCGGCGCGTTCTGCCGGTACGAATAGCCGAGATCGAGCCGCATCACCGACCAGATATATTTGGCAAGCTGCACCGACACCGGCTGATCGACGCCGTAGGTGTGACGCAGCTGATCCAGCATCTTCGGGTCGGTGATCTGCTGTTCGGACGTCATCACGTCGAACAGACTCCCCGGCGCCAGATGGATCAGAACAAAATTCATCACAATGACCGCGAAGATCAGCGGAATGATTTGCACGAGCCTGCGGATGATGATGCGACGCACGTTTGCCTCCGCTCTCAGCGGTCCAGCCAGACCTCGGCCCAGCTTTCGCCCATGAAGTCCGCTGTCAGCGAATGATCGCGGACATCAGAACGAGCGATCGTCACGGGTTCAAGGTCGACCATCGGAAGGACCGGCGCGTCGCTCGCTGCGAGCTTGTCGAACTCGTGCACCAGCGATACGCGCTTCTTCTCATCGGTCTCGATCGCCATCTTGCTGACGGTTTCGTCCATCTTCGGATTGGAATAGCCGGTGGCGTTGCGGAAGGCCGCCCCCTTCACGATACCGTCGGTGGTGTAGTATTGCGTTGTCTGCGGGATCGGCTCGATGCTGGCTGAATTGTTCGACACCGCGACGTCATAGTCATAGTCGGTGTAGATGCGTTTCAGCGAGGTCGCGCGATCGGGGATCGCCAGATCGACGGTGATGTCGACGTCCTCGAAGGCCTGCTTCAGATACTGACCGATCTTGACGTTTTCCTCGAACCATCCGGCCGATACCAGGCTCATCTTGAAGCGCGAACCGGCCTTCACCGGATAGCCGGCAGCATCGAGCAACGCGGCCGCCTTTCTAACGTCGAACGGATAATCCTGAACGTCCTTGGTGAAGAAGATCGAATTCGAGAAGTGGAGAGCACCAAGCGAGGGACGCGCGCGACCGAAGAAAACCGTATCCGCGATGAAGCTGCGGTCGATCGCATGAAGCAGGGCCTGACGCACCTCGCGCTTCTTGAAGATCTCGCGACGCTGGTTGAACTCGACACTCGTGATCCACGCCGAATTCGAATAGCCCTTGGTCTCGGCAACGAACTTCTTGGTGGCCGTCAGGCGCGCGATGTCCGGCGCAGGAATCGGATTGAATGTGCCTATATCAAGCTGGCCAGCCTCGAACGCAGCCGACCGCGACGCCGGATCTCGCCACCAGCGGATCACCAGCTTGTCGAGATAGGGCAAGCCCGAATTCCAGTAATTGTCATTGCGGGCATATTCGACATGGCTGCCGCGCACCCACTCCTTGACCTTGAAAGGACCGGTGCCGATCGGCGTGTTGTTGATCGGATTGGTAATGATGTTCGACCCGTCATAGATATGCTTGGGAATGACGAGACCGGCTTTGCCGGCCAGCACGGACTTGAGGAAGAACTCTGGCACCGGCACTTTGAATTTCAGCACCACGGTCAGCGGATCCACGGCCTCCGCGGTCAGCAGAGCATCGAGCGTGACGCCAGCGGAGATCGGCTTCCAGTATTGGATCGCATTGAAGACCAGATCGTCCGAGGTCAGTGGCTTGCCGTCATGCCAGGTGACGTTCGGACGTAGCTTGATCGTGTAGCTGCGGAAATCCTCTGCCGGTTCGATCCCGAGAGCCAGCACCGGCTCGAATTTGAGATCGGCGGTCAGGCGGATCAGCCGCTCGAACACCTTGGTCGACGTGAAATACGGACTGGAGCCGCCACCCGCTGGAACGAACAGCGATTGCGGCTCAAATCCACCCCATGTGCCGACCAGCGTGCCGCCGCGCTTCGGCGCCCCGGTTGCCGCCTTGGAAGAACCGGCAAAGCCGGAGGCTAAAGCAGCGCCGGCCGTCGTCATCAAAAAATCACGTCTGCTAAAACCGCTCATTGTTCTTCCTTTGTTGCAGACAGGAACCGGTCCGCCATCGTGCGCCGCCCGGCCCTGCTATTATTTTGCTTCAAGCGTCGAATAGGTGCCGCGGCCGATGGCGAGCAGCGCCCCCTTTTCGTCAAACACATCGACGTCAGCGACACCGACGCTCTTGCCGGCACGGCGCACCCGCGACACGGCGACCAAGGCGGTATCAACAGCCGGCTTCAGGTAATCGACCCGGAAGTTCACGGTCGGAAGGCCGCGCCCGACCATCATGCCGACGGCGAAATCGCCGACTGTGTCAATGACCGAGGCAATGACACCGCCATGCCATTGCTTGGAGCCCGGCCGACGTTCGAATTCTGGCCGCATCGGCGAGCGCATCGTCACTTCCTGCGTTGCCGGATCGGCCTTGATCACCTCAAGGCCGAGGAACAGGTTGAACGGCGACACATCCAGCATTTGCTGAATCTCGGCAGCCGTCAGAATCTTGACGTCGGGCTTGCTCACGGCGTCACCACGACTTTGCCGAATACCGCACGATCTTCAATGATGCGCACAGCCTCCTTCGCTTCCTCCAGCGGATAGGTCTTGTCGATCAGTACCTGCAGCTTCTTGGCGGCGACGAGATCGAACAGTTTTGTGATATCGTCACGTTCCCAGCCGTTGGAGCCCTTGATCTCCAGTTCGAAGGTCCAGATGAAGCGAAGATCTTCAGTAGGCGAGTAGCCGGCAGTCGCACCGCAAGTCAGAATGCGGCCGCCGAGCTTCAGACAGCGCAGCGATTTGACCCAGGTATCACCGCCGGTGAAATTGACGACCACATCGACACCGCCACCTTCGACGAAGCGACGACGATGCGGCTTGCCGTGGCGCTCATAGATCGTCTTCATGAAATCGGACTGGGTGTAGAGGATGATCTCGTCCGCGCCGAGCTCCGTGAGCCTCTTGCCCTTCTCCTCGCTGCCGGCGCAGGCGATCACGTAGGCGCCGGCCAGCTTGGCGAGCTGAACACAACACACGCCGACGCCGCCGCTGGCGCCCAAAATCAGAACCTTCTCGCCGGCCTTGATCTGTCCGATGGTGTTCATCATGCGGATTGCGGTGCCATAGGCGACCGGCAGCGCGGCCGCCTGCTCAAAGCTGACACCTTCCGGAATCTTGACGAGCTGATGCGCCTTGGCGCGACAGAATTCGGCGAGTCCGCCGTCCTGGGTCTCGCCCATCAGGCCACCTTCGACGCGGTTGACCGGATCGATCAGCACGCGATCACCGATGCTCCAGCCAGTGACGCCCGTGCCAAGTTCGGTGATCTCACCGACCACGTCGAGGCCAATGATGACAGGCAGAGGCACCTTGATGCCGGGCATACCGCGGCGGGTGAAAACGTCGTGATAGTTGATCGACGATGCCCGCACGCGGATAACAACGTCGCCCTCGCCGGCCTTCGGCGTCGGATAATCCGCCGTGAATTGCAGCTTATCGTTATCGCCGTGTTCGTAAAGGACAACTGCTCGCATGATCTATCTCGCTCCGTTGGTTCAGGCTGCGGCAGAGAGGGACCAGCTTGCCAGCCCCTCCACCGCCTGTTGAGTGATGGAAATGGCTTGTTCTGTAGTCTCTTCACGCCAGTGCGACGACACCGGGACAAAGCAATCGTGCAGGTCTGCGCGCAGCATGCGAACGCGCTCGCTGTCTTTCTCGGCCTTGAACTTCAGCCAGAGGTCGAGCTGCAAGGCGCGGCGGACCTTGGTACCGCGCGTGCCAAATTCGATCACAGCGCCGACCATCGGTCGCGCGCCGAGAAACCTGGTCATGCCGTGAAACACGAGTCCCTGATAATTGGGCCGTGCAAAATTGTTCGGCTTCTGGCCGGCGATGCGGTCACGCCCCCACCAGCGCACAGCTTCCGCATGAAGCGCGCCACCTTCGGGATTGAAGCACAGGAAGAAGGACTCGCCGAAATCGCCGATGCCAGTATGCCAATCGATGAAGCCGATGCGCTCGGCCGCGCCGAGATGATCGGCGACGATGGTCTCCAGAGTCAGATTGGACCACTCGCGCCCGGAGCCGCCATAATTGGAGCCATCCGGAAAATCGTACTGCCCGCGCGCCAGCGTGTCGAATAGACCGTCGTCCCCATGCGCGTCCTTGAAGGCTTCCACAGCATCGGCGTAGGTCTGCAGCGTTGCCGGCGTCCAGTCCTCCGGAAGCAGATGCGGATAGAGCTTCGCATAGCCCGGATTGCCCGGACGGGGCGTAGCAAAATCGATGAAGTTGCGATTGAGATCGACATTGTTTTCAGTGGTCCGCGTCCCCCAGGCAAAGCCGTAGGGATTGATCGCGTGAACGAAAAGAATCGACACGCCGCGCGGAAGGGCGCGTGCAAAACTGCTCTGCATCCAACCGATCTGCGCCGCCGAACCGCTGAGGCCTTCAAGGCCGTGCGTACCGCTGAGGATCACCAGTTGCGAAGCTGCGCGCGGATCGCCGAGCCGCGCCACGTCGATGCACAGATCCTGGCCATTCGGGCCCTTGAGCGCCGGATGGGTGTAGGTGGTCAACGCAGCGCCGACGTCATTCGCAGCGTTGCGAAACTTCACGCGCGCGCCGTCATAGTCGAGCGCAAAACTCCGAGTGAAATCATTAGGGAGCGCTACCATCACACCGTGAACCCCAGAGCGACATTGGCTGCGTCGGCATGCGACACAATGATTCCGTCAGCATAGGGCTTGAAGGAAACGCCGGCCGCATCGAACACGGCGCGCGGCGTATCGAGCGACGCGACCTTGAACACCAGCGCGACCATGCGATCAGTGCCATCCTCGCTGGCAAGCGCCGCACCGGCATAGCGATCCGCGACCGCTGCAGGATCGAGCACGACAATCGATGCGGCACCGGCATTGAACGAAAAGCCGCCATCCGTCGGCGTCAGAAGCGGTGCGCCGAACATGCGTTCATAGAGCGCTGCAGTTCGCGCCGGCTGCTGCGAGGCGATGACAAATTCGACGATTTCAGTGGCACCATTGGCATGCGTCTGCCATTCGGGGCGCCACACCAGTTCCGGCGTATCATGATGGCAGAAGAACGTGCGGCCGTTTTGCACTTCGTCGCCCGCCACGCGGATGACCTTGAAACGCGCGTCTTGGGCGCCGCCCGGCAATTCGACCGGCCGCGCGAAGCTCATTGGCTCCATGACGGGAACGGCGTTGTCCTTCAGTGTCGCATAAACCAGATCGGCATCGACAGACTTGAAAACCAGACCGCTCAATCCTGGTGGATGCGCCCAGAGATCAGCACGCATCGTTTCGCGCCCCGGCAGATAGCCAAGCAATTCGAGATAGTTCGTGCCGAAGATCGCCAGGTTGTTACTGGAGCCAAGTGTATGGTGGCCGCGCTCCGTCAACTGAAAGCCGAGGCGTATATATTGCGCAGCAGCCTCATCAAGCTGGCCCATCACGTTGATGACCACGTGATCGAGGACCGGCGAGATCTTACGTTGCGCAGTACGCATATCACTCATACGAAAGCCTCATTGCCTTCCAGGTTAGAGAGACCAGCAAGATCGATGCCAATCCAAAGAACAATCAGGCCGATGTCATGCAGCACGTGGTCGCGGTTCTTCCTTCGCCATGGAAAAGGCGAGCGCAGCATCCGCGTGAAGAAGTGTTGAATCAAAGACGGGAAGATCGATGTGCTCGGGGCCGATCAGCAGACAGATCTCGGTGCAACCAAGAATTACGCCGTCAGCGCCACGCTCTTTTCCTCGTGAAATTGCATCGAGATAGAGTCGACGCGACTCCTCGCGAACAACACCTTGGCATAGTTCATCGAAGATGATGTCGTGAATGAACACACGATCGTCCTCAGCGGGAATAACGGGATCTAGCCCGAACCCCTCGCGCAATCGCGTCACATAGAAGTCCTGCTCCATGGTGTAGCGCGTTGCCAGAAGTAGCGGCCGCTGTAGCCCTGCAGCCTTCACGGCAGCGCCGGTAACGTCGGCAATGTGAAGAAGCGGGATCGACACTGCTTGCTGCACTTCGTCGGCAAGCTTGTGCATTGTATTCGTGCAGATCAGAATGCAACCAGCACCGCCCCCTTCCAGATCGCGCGCGATGTCAGCGAGAACCTGACAGGCCTCGTCCCAACGCCCCTGTTTCTGCAAGCTGACAATCGCGTCGAAGTTGATCGAACGCATCAGAATATCCGCGGAGTGGAGCCCACCGAGCTCGGCGCGGACTTGCTCATTCAGCCGGCGATAGTAAACAGCAGTACTTTCCCAGCTCATTCCACCAATCAAACCAATCGTCCGCATTACTATTGCTCGCCCTGTCCAGTCGATGTGCTTGACGGAACGATAGCATCGGCACCGCGCAATCCGATTGCGGATCGCGGCCATCATACTCAGTTTGCCTGAGAAGAAACTTCATAGTTCGAGCGATCGGCGGAATAGGATTTCAAATTTTTCCGATCCGTCGCATCAACGGTTCTTCGCTCGACCCTGACAGACCAGAATGATGCAGCGACGTGCAGCGCCGGGAGTTGCCGTGTGCGTCGCGTGAAATCTCACTGTGTGAGAAGAATGCCGGATTTCGGTCTGCACCGGGAGTAGAACTCAGTGCAACTTAACACGCATGCGGATCAGACACGTTCCGCGAACACTCCGCATGAGCCGTTCATCGAAAACAAACGAGGTCGCCTCCTGGAGGGAAAGGCGACCTCGTGGAGCGCGCGAATGCCCTCGCGCCGGTCCATGTGCTCTGGGGAAGAGCGCCACATTTGACCACGGCGGCCGCGCTGGGGTGTGACGACGGCATGACACCGCATGTGACAGTTGATCGCATCGGCAGATTCTTGCGTGTGGCCGCTCGACCTGATGCCTTCCATCAACGCAATATTTTTAATCCCGAAGCATCGTTCGGATTCTGAACGTCCTAGGCATGACGGGTGTATTGCTCGACACTCGCGCAGATTATCAGACGACCCGAGACCCCTCTGTTCAGATCTTCGACGTCGACTGCACGGCGCGCCAGAACGGCGCGCTGGTTGACGTAGCCCTTGTCAGTAATTTCGCCGCCATCGACAGATAGCGGCTCTGCCAGCAAAAGCGCGCAAGTTGCATGGGTGGAAGACCCTCCGCCTGCCGCCTTCAGTCTCGCGAGCCCTTCCCCTACGGACGAACGCACATTTTCGCAGCCAAGCACGGCATCGATGCTCGCTGTTTCCGGCAGGCCGGACACAGCGCGGCAGGCAGCCAGATTGGGAACAAGAAGGAAGCGCACATCCTCGCCGCCATGGCCGGCTACGACAATATCCTGAACCAGCGGCGCCAACGCGGAGATTCCTGCCACGCGCAGCGTTCCGACGTTGACCCATGTGCCTGATGTCAGCTTGAAATCCTCGGCGATGCGCCCGTCGAACAGCAAGCCTTGCGCCGGATCATCCGGATCTGCAAATGCAACGGCATCGCCGATCAGATAGAAGCCGTCCGCATCAAAAGCTTTCGCGGTGAGGTCCGGCGCCTTCCAGTAGCCCGGCGTCACATTAGGCCCGCGCACCCGCACCTCGAACTTGCCGTCCGATGGCACGAGCTTTAGCTCCGTACCGGGAATCGGCACGCCGATATTACCTGATCTCGGCGCCTGAAAATGACAATCGGTCGCGAGCGGCGATGTTTCCGTCGATCCCCAGGCGGAGACCATCGGCAGCGAGCGCCCGATTGTTTCGATGGAAAGTGTCTCCAGCGCCGACCATGTGCTCTGCGGCAGAGCCGCGCCGGCATAGAAGACGAACTTGACCTCGTTGAAGAATGGCGCTCGCAACCCATCGTCGTTCCGCAGGGCTGCGATAAGCATGTCGAAGCCACGCGGCACGTTGAAATAGACCGTCGGCATGACGCTGCGCAGATTGGCAATGGACGTCGCGAACAATCCGGGCGCGGGCTTGCCGCTGTCGATGTACAGCGTTCCGCCATTGCGAAGCACCATATTGAAATTGTGATTTCCGCCGAAGGTATGACTCCAGGGCAGCCAGTCGAGAAGAACGAGTTCGCTCTGTTGAGTTTCGAGAAACGGCCAAGTCTGTGCCTTGGCCTGCTGGCTCGAGGTCAGCATGCGCTGAGTATTGATGACCGCCTTCGGCGCGCCGGTCGATCCCGACGTGAACAGGAATTTGGCGATCGTATCGGCATCGACCGCTGCGAAGGCATGATAGATCGCCGCGCTCGCCGGCGTCGAGATCACATCGGCGTATGAGTATCCCACCCCGGCAGCCGCGCCACCGCCGATGATGGCGGCAGTGTGAAACGGGCCTATCGCAGCGAGGGCCGGACCGAACTGTTGCAAGTCCGAGACGTAGATGGCACCGGGATCGAGAAGCTGGATCGCGCCACGCAGCTTTTCGAAATCCTTCGACATCAGCGAATAAGCCGGCGAAATCGCAGCGACGGGCACACCAACATGCATCGCTGCCAGGGCCAGAACCGCATGCTCGATGCCGTTGTCCGATAGCACTGCGAGGGGCCGCTGCGCACTCATCTCCTGTGCAAGAATCCAGCTAGCCGCGCCGCGCACCCGCCGAAGCGTCTCTGCATAACTCAGCGTCACCCAAGGCACATCCGGACTGGACCGCTCCGCCAGAAAGATCCGCTCCGGTGCCTGTTGTGCCCAATGTTCGAGCCAGTCCCCGACACAACGCGCATAGGGACGCAGTGCTGTATCGGATCGAAGAAGGATCGTACCGTCGGATCGCTGTTCTGCGTCAACCGACGGCGTCAGAAAAAATGGACTGCCCGAGCCAGCCGCATTGTCGCGGTCCAGAACCATCGCTTCTCTCCCCCACAACTTACCCGTCTTTGTTCTTGTTCGGGCTGTTCAGTCGAACCGGTCGTTGCCAGTTCGGATGCAACATCGATCAGTAAGTCTCGACGTGATATCTTCCACCGCCGCGCATCGCCGCTTTCAGATCCGACCAATCCATCGACGCGGCGCGGCAAATATCGGCGAAGGCCTCTTCAACGCCGCTTTCCATGCCTTTCAACCCGCAGATATAGACGTGGGTCTGCGCGTCGCACAGCAGCGACGTGATCGCAGCAGCTTCGCTGCGGATACGATCCTGCACATAGATCCGTGGCTCGCCCGGCACGCGCGAATAGCAGAAGTGCTTGCCCAGCAACTCCTCTGGGACCTTTTGCAGCGGACCGAAATAGGGCAGCTCCTCGGGGCGGCGCGCACCGAAGAACAGGAGCAGCCGCCCGGGCGCGCCAGGCATCGCGCGGCGCCGACGCTCCGTGAAGCCGCGGAATGGCGCAGAGCCTGTGCCGGTACAGACCATGAGAACATTCGCCGACGGATCGTTCGGCAGCAGGAAGGTGGCACCGAATGGCCCGGTGACTTCGACCTTTGCGCCACGCGGCAGATCACAGAGATAGTTCGAGCAAAGCCCACCGACTTCACGCTTCACGGTCAGCGCCAGATTGTTGGTATTCGGCTTCTCGCCATCGCGCGAACTAGCGATCGAATAGAGCCGCACCTGATGCGGCTTGCCGTCCGCGCCCAGGCCCGGCACGACGATACCGATGCTCTGGCCTTCGAGGATGGGAAACGGCTGCTCGCCGAAATCCAGGATGATATGGCGCACGTCGGAGTCGGCCGTCGCGTGGGTGAGCCGGAAATTGCCGGTCACCGTGGCCAGTGCGGGCTTGCCGCGGTTATAAAGATTGACCGACGCCTTGCTCGATGACAGCGGCGCGACGGGCTTACCGCCTAGCCCTTTGCGTGCTTCTTCGAGCAACGCGCCGATCTCATCCTCGAGCGCCTCGATGGCGCCCGCGCCAGCGCCGTTGTCCGCGATCTCTTCCTGCGCCGGCAGGTCACTCCAGGAGAACTGCTCGTCGAGCGAATATGGCGCCGCGACGACGCGCCAATTGTCGATCGCGCCGGTCGGACATGGCGAGATGCAATCCATGCAGTAATTGCAGATCTCTGCGTTGACGACATAGTTGTTGTCGTCATGCGTCACCGCATCCACCGGGCAGCTCTCTTCGCAGGTGTTGCACCTGATGCAGATTTCCGGATCGATCAGATGCTGTTTGAAAGGGGCGTTCATGGCAAATCCCGCACGTGCCATCGAGGACTGACAGCGACGGGGGGAGCTGGAAATCCCTCCGCCGCGTCCGCTCGTTTCAGGCCGCAATCTTTACGTATTCAAAGTCGCCCGGCTTGTTATCGATGCCGACCTTCGGCGCCGATATCCAGCTGGCGAACTTGCCGGGCTCGCTGACCGGCGTCATCAGCGATGCGATGAAATCACCGTCGTCAACGGACGGTAGATAGTCGTTCCTGGCTTTCGCCCAGGCGGCATCGCTCATGATGATGCCCTTCGGCGAGGCGTTCACATCGCGGAATTCACCGATCTGGCGATGGAACGCGGTGTGAGGCAGATCGAAGCGGAAATTGACGCCGGCTTTCTCGATGATCTTGTTCCAGCGCTCGACGCCCTTGGCACAATCCGCGGTGTAATCGTCGCGCAGCCGCATGTTGAGCGCGGTCAGCGCCGGCTCGTCGACCAGCTTGATTTCGCCATCGACGAATTTCAGGACCTGATAGATGTCGTTAGTGAGCTGGTGATCGTCCTCGATCTTGGTCTCCTGGAAGCGGCCCTTCAGTCCGGAATTGTAGAAATTCGCGGCATTGGTCGAGACTTCCGAGCCGAACAGATCGAGCGACAGCGAATAGTGCAGGTTGATCTTCTTCTGCATGGTCGGCAGGTCGATCACGCCGAGCGCACGAATTTTTTCTATGGCGTTGGGATCCTCGATCCCCGCCGCCTTCATCGCTTCGCAGGTTCGCTGCAGCACGCGGCCGACGCCGGTCTCGCCGACGAACATATGATGCGCCTCCTCCGTCAGCATGAAGCGGCAGGTCCGCGACAGCGGGTCGAAGCCGGATTGCGCCAGACTCTCCAACTGCATCTTGCCATCGCGATCGGTGAAGAAGGTGAACATGAAGAAGGACAGCCAGTCCGGCGTGGCTTCATTGAATGCACCGAGCATGCGCGGCGCATCGGCATCCCCCGAGCGGCGACGGAGAAGATCGTCGGCCTCCTCGCGGCCGTCGCGGCCGAAATATTTCTGCAGCAGATAGACCATCGCCCAGAGATGGCGTCCCTCCTCCACATTGACCTGGAACAGGTTGCGCAAGTCGTAGAGCGACGGCGCGGTCTGACCGAGATGACGCTGCTGCTCGACCGACGCTGGCTCCGTGTCACCCTGAATGACAACGAGACGTCGGAGCATCGCGCGATATTCGCCGGGCACTTCCTGCCAGGCGGGTTCGCCCATATGTCGTCCGAAGTTCACCTTGCGCTCGGCGTCCTGCGGCGCCAGCAACACGCCCCAGCGATATTCAGGCATCTTCACATAGTCGAACTTGGCCCAGCCTTTGGGATCGACCGATATCGCGGTGCGCAAATAGACCAGGGATTCCTGAAAACCTTCAGGCCCCATGTCGTTCCACCAATCGAGATAGCCGGGATGCCATCCCTCCAGCGCCTTGAGCACCTGGCGATCCTCGGCCAGATTCACGTTGTTCGGAATCTTGGTGCTGTAGTCGACATTCATGATGTTCATGACTGAGATCTCCCGCTGTATTTCTGATCGTTCGAATTGGGCAAGCCACCGACTTGCATTTATCCAAAGAGTGACACATGGCCGCGCTGTTCCAGTTGCGGACGCTATACGCGCGTCATGTCGAACTGCGCCTTCTGGCC
The DNA here is from genome assembly GCF_900108575.1 of Tardiphaga sp. OK245. NCBI lineage: Bacteria > Pseudomonadati > Pseudomonadota > Alphaproteobacteria > Hyphomicrobiales > Nitrobacteraceae > Tardiphaga > Tardiphaga sp. OK245. Next base: position 993,892 of record NZ_FNWZ01000001.1, read on the forward strand.
GGTGCCGTAACGTCCAAGCGCGCCGTTCTCGCCGACCGCATTGGGCCGCTGGAAGATCCAGTTCTGCCAGGCGGTCAGCCGTGAGAAAATTTTCGATTCCATCGTCTCCGGCCCGACAAAGCGCAGATTGGCTTCCATGCCTGTGAGGCTGTCGGGTGAGAAGCTGCAGCGTTCTTCGAAGAACACGCGCACCTCGTCATCCCAGTCGATATCATCGAGCGCGAAGGTGACGAGCCCGAGCTGCTCCGCGGCTTCCGCATCGAGCGGCTCGCCGATCCGCGCTTTCGCGCGGGTGACATCCTCCGGATCGGCCTGGAAGCGCGACTGTAGCCGCGTCAGCCCGTGGCTCATCGGGTAAGGCCCGAAATTCATCGCGCTCAATACGATAGCCGGCGGCGCGCGGTTGTCGCCCTGTTTTTGGCCGACCAGCATGTAGGAGCGGTCCGCAGCGAAGACGAGTTCGGCCAAGGTGCCGACAAAGCACGAGCCCGGCTCGACCAACGTCACCAGCGTGCGCGAGGTCACATCGATGCGCTTCAACACCCGCTTCCAGTATTGCCGGATCTCGTTGACCAGCCAATGCGCCTTGTGCGTTTCGAGGAAGGCGTCATGAGCCAGCACATTGGCGCCTTCGCCATGCGACTTGAACACCAGCATGGCTGTCTCGAGTTCATTGATTCGCAGATGCAGAATGGCGTCGTCCAGCTCGCGCGCCACCTGCAGCGGCCAGAAGGAAGCGCCCTGCGCCATCATGCCCTCGACATCCGACGGCGCCGCAGCGTCAGGCGCTTTAATCGAGATGGTAGCAATTCGCTCTGCGCGATTGATATCGACATTGACCAGACCGTAACGAATACCGCTGTCATCGAAGCGGCGATTCAGCGGTGCCAGCTTGAGACCATCGCCGGCGCCACTACGTTTCGACGTCGCCAGAAACTCTTTGGCCCGCTCCGCGACCTTGGCTTCAAGCTTGCTGTTCGGAATGATGTCATCGACCAGCCGCCACGCCACTGCGCGCTTGCCTTTGATGCCTTCCTCGATCGTGCAGAAGTAATCTGCGTGATCGCGGCGCACCTTGCGCTTGTCGACCACGCGCGTCAGACCGCCAGTGCCCGGCAGCACCGCCAGCAACGGCACTTCCGGCAGCGCCACCGCCGCCGAACCATCGTCCGCCATGATAATATGATCGGTGGCCAGCGCCAGTTCATAGCCGCCGCCTGCAGCTGTCCCGTTGATCACTGAAATGAAGCGCTGGCCGGAATTTTCGCTCGAGTCTTCAAAGCCGTTGCGAGTCTCGTTGGTGAATTTGCAGAAGTTGACCTTATGGGCGTGGGTCGCGCCGGCCAGCATGCGGATATTGGCGCCAGCGCAGAACACGCGGTTCTTGCCGGAGCGCAGTAGCACGACCTTGACCTCGGGATATTCAAAACGAAGCCGCTGCACGGCATCCGCCAGTTCGATATCGACGCCAAGATCGTAGGAGTTCAGTTTGAGCTGATAGCCCTCGAACAGACCGCCATTCTCATCGACATCCATGGTGAGCGTCGCCACGTGGTTATCAACACTGAGCTTCCAGTGGCGGTAGCGCGACGGATCGGTTTGGAAGTCGATAAATTTGGCGCCGTTCGAGAGAACGCGTTGCTCTGCGGCCATGCTCCACCCTTTGACAGTCTTGATTTATGCGCCGTGCGCCTTGGTTATATGCACAATAATTCATGATATTGGGGGCGTCTAGGGAAATCCGATAGAATTATGCATTTTCTTTCATGTTCCGGTGATCTTGACCGGACCCCGCTCGGCCTCGTCGACCGCCAGTTGATGCGCGAGCGCAGACGCCAGCATCGCGACCGGAAAGTGCTCGGAAAAGCTTCCGGCAATACCCGCCGGCGGGCGCATGGCGAGTTCATCGAGTTCGGACAGTGCGTCCTGTAGCAATCGATGTGCCGCGCGCGGCCGCTGCAGACTGAGTTTCAGATTGGCATTGGCAACCTGAATACAGGCGCGAAGCAGAATCCGGTCGCGCCCTCTTTGCGGCGCGACCTTCCAAACAGCCTCGAGAATTTCGTGAGCCTCCCAGAAGAAGCCGGCATCGTTGAGCGCGAGCCCGTAGCGCAACGCCGGATCATCCGCCGGGACGAACCGGGCATAGCGCAGCGGGACCAGCGCCTTGGCCTGCGTCAGCGTGTCGTGATCAGCCTTCGTCTGCTTGCCGAGCCGATAGGGCCAGCGCGGCATCGCAAGAGAGGGAGTGACAGTCACGATCGTGCCCGCTTACGCAGCGCGTAATTCGCCCTCGCCGTGAAAATGCAGCAGGCGATTGGCAAAATCCGCCACGGCCCGCAAGGTTGCCTCGGGGGCTTCGCGATGGGGCGAATGCGCAGCGCCGGGAATGATCTCGACATCCACCGGGCAATAGCATTCGACCTCGGCGATCTCGATCTGCTTCATGGTGCCGTACTGATCGTCGGCTCCCTGCAAAATCTGCACGGGCACGCGCACATAAGCGAGATAGTCGGAAATATCCCAGTCGCGGAACTGCGGATCGAGCCATGCGCCGTTCCAGCCATAAAACGCGTTGTCGACGTCATCATGCCAGCGCGCGAGCTTGGCTTTCAGGTCGTCCTGTTCGTACGCCCTCTTGATATCGGCGATGGACGCTACGGAAATATCCTCGACGACGAAATGCGGCGCGATCATCGAGACGCCGCGGATGCGATGGTCCTGAATGCCGCCGGCATAGATTGTCGCGATGGATCCGCCATCGGAATGACCGGCCAGCAAGCCGCGGCGAAAGCCGATGACATCGAGCAGTCGCGGCAACACCTCCAGCGCTTCCACATGCATGTAATCGAGTGGCCGCGGCAACGTCACCGATGTCGAGGACCCGTAGCCGGCGCGTGAATAGACGAAGACGCCTGCGCCGGTCGCCGCCTGAAGCTTGTCCGGGAAGTCGCCCCACAGCGCGACCGAGCCCAGCCCTTCATGCAGCAGCACGATTGTCGGCGCCACGTCGGGTTGCGGACCGATCATGCGATATTCGAGTTCGGACGCACCGATGGTCAGCCGTCCCGCAGATTGCAATGCGCTCATCTTGTCATCCATCTCTCGGTTTCAGACCGCCGCTCCGTCGCGCAATTTGTAGCGCTGGATTTTTCCGGTGGCTGTTTTGGGAAGGGAATCGACAACCTCGATCCAGCGTGGATATTTCCACGGACCGATCCGTTGCTTGACGTGATCCTTCAAGGATTCGCGTAGGCCCTCGACCACGGCATTCGGCTTCAGCACCACGAAGGCCTTCGGCTTCAACAGCCCCTCGGCGTCGGCCTCCGGTACGACCGCCGCTTCGGATACGGCGGGATGCGCGATCAGCGCGCTCTCGACCTCGAAAGGGGACACCCAGATGCCGGACACCTTGAACATGTCATCGGCACGTCCGCAGAACGTATAGCGCCCGTCGGCATCGCGGACATATTTGTCACCGGTGCGTGTCCAATGCCCCTCGAAGGTGCGACGACTCTTGCTGCGTTGATTCCAGTATCCCTCACCGGCAGACGGAGCATCGACGAGCAACTCGCCGATTTCTCCATCGGCAATATCGAGGCCCGCATCATCGACGAGCCGCACACGATAGCCTGGCACCGGCCGGCCGGACGTGCCGTATTTGATATCGCCGGGAGCATTCGACAGAAAGATATGCAGCAGTTCGGTTGAGCCGACGCCATCGAGAATATCTACGCCGAAGCGGCTCTTCCAGCCGTTCCCCACCGGCTCCGGAAGTGCTTCGCCAGCGGAGGTACAAATGCGCAGGCGCGGGAGGCGAGCCTCCGTTTTGAACCCCTCATCGTTCAGCATCGCTGCGAACAATGTCGGCACCCCGAAAAAGATGCTCGGCTGATATCGGCGCATCAGGCCAAACATGGTGGCCGGCGTGGGTCGCTCCGGATTGAGCACCGTCGTGGCGCCAACCGACATGGGAAATGTCATGGCGTTGCCGAGGCCGTAGGCGAAGAACAATTTGGCCGCAGACAGTCCGACATCGTCCTCGCGGATGCCGAGAACCTGCTTGCCATAGGTGGTCGCCGTTGCCTCCAGACTGGCGTGCAGATGGCGAACGCCTTTCGGCATGCCCGTGGATCCGGACGAATACAACCAGAAGGCAGGTTCGTCCGCATGGGTCGCGACCGTGGCGAAGCTTGTGCTCTCATTCCTGACTTCGTCAGCCAGACTCTTGCGGCCATTGCCAGCGCCACCGACCACAATCACATGCTCAAGATCCGGCAAACGACCGAGCATCTCGTCGACCGCCGGCAACAACGCCGCGGAAATGAACAACACGCGCGCCCTGCAATCGGCCAGCACATAGGCATATTGGTCCGAGGTCAGCAGAGTGTTGAGCGGCACCGGGACGATGCCGGCCCGGATCGCGCCGAGGAACACGACAGGAAAGTCGACGGTGTCGAGCATAATCATCGCGACGCGCTCTTCGCGCCGGACACCGAGCCGCTTCAGTAAATTGGCCAGTTGGCAGCTTTTTACCTGCAGGTCGCCATAGGTCAGTTCGGTCACGGTATCGGTGAAGGCGAGCTTGCTGCCACGGCCCTCATCGATGTTGCGGTCGAGAAGCCAGGTCACCGCATTGTAAGAACTGGACGGCCCACTCATGATGCGTCTGCACCTTGGGCGATTCCACAACCGTTGCTCACGGTGCTCTCCCTATCGTCTTTTTTGAATTATAATTCATATAAAGTCACCAACTCCGGTTGCTGTCAATCGCATCCGGAATTATCTTTCCTGAAATCCTCTGCGAGCACGCACGCCACATGACCGACCAGGCCGATCCCGAAACCGCCTTTCTTGAACAGCTCGGTCAGCGTGTCCGCACCATGCGCGGCCTGCGCGGCATGTCGCGAAAGGTGCTGGCAAAAGTGTCTGGAATTTCGGAGCGCTACATCGCGCAACTGGAAAGCGGCAAGGGCAACGTGTCTATCGTGCTGCTGCGCCGGGTGTCCGGCGCCATGGGTGCCCATCTCGAAGATCTGATTCCGGCGGACGAACCGACAACGGAGTGGCCGGTCATTCGCGACCTCGTTCGTAACGCGACACCGAACCAGATCGCCCAGGCCAAGGATGTTCTCGCCGGACGCGGGAACGGTCAGTTCCAGAATTATATGTCATTCAGCGGCATCGCCCTGATCGGGCTGCGCGGCGCCGGAAAATCGACCCTCGGCAAATTGCTGGCGGACAAGATCGGCTGGAGCTTCGTCGAACTCAACAAGGAGATCGAGCAGCACAACGGACTATCGGTCGCCGAGATCATCGCCCTCTATGGACAGGAGGGCTTTCGCCGCATGGAACAGGCCGCGCTGAACGGCCTGCTGGGACGCAAGGAGCCCATCGTCCTTGCGACCGGCGGCGGCATCGTCTCGGAACCCGTAACCTTCGATCGGGTATTGTCGTCGTTCTACACGATCTGGCTCAAGGCCAAGCCCGAGGAGCATATGGCGCGCGTCCGCCGCCAGGGTGACTTGCGCCCGATGGCCGACGACCGCTCCGCCATGCAGGAATTGCGCACAATCCTGCTGAGCCGCGAACCGCTTTATTCCCGCGCATCCGCCATTGTCGATACGGCCGGTCTCAGCAAGGACAAGGCTGCCGCGCAACTGGTCGGCGCGGTGTCGCGTGTGTTGAACACCAATGCCCAGGCCTTCGGACTGAGAAGCGCTGCGTCGTGACACTGGGCGAGCTTCTGCAAGCACGCGGCTTCGATCCTGTCGGTGCGATGGCGATCCGCAATACCCTGCACGCCGAAGATATCTCAAACGATTTCCGCGATCTCGCCGATGTCATCAGCGCCAATGCGCTGCCGATGTATGACCGGATGCAGGACGGACCACGCATCGCGCATCAGACAGCCGTGCTCTCCTTTGCCGCAACAGACGGCGGGCAGGCATGCCTGACAAGCCTGCGAACCTTCCTGCTGCGCAAGCCGGGAAGCGTTCCCGGCGACATCGTCTATGACTACGACGCCGCGCACCTGCTGCACAGCTTCATCGCGCGCGCAACGACGCCCTGTTTTTATGACGTCATTGACCGGGAAGAACTCAACGATCTGTTCGGCTGTCTGGTCGTGCAATGGCCGGAGCCGCTTTCCGACAATATTCTTGCGGCCGATGACGATGCGCTGACCGTCGTCGTGGCCTAATCGCTCAAACGCCGAGATGGCGCTCCAGCACGCCGGGCTGCGCAGCCAATGCCGTCGGCGTTCCGTCAAATACCACGCAGCCCTTCGACAGGATCACCATTCGGTCGGCGACTTTTGCCAGACTCCGGAAATCCTTGTCGACGACGATGGTCGCGATGCCCTCACCCCGGACGATCGCTAGCGTCTGCCAGATCGACTGCGCCACCAGCGGCGCCAGACCTTCGGTGGCTTCATCGATCATGATCATATCGGGATTGGTCATCAACGCGCGACCGATGGTCAGCATCTGCTGCTCGCCTCCCGACAGTTGATGCCCTCCATTGTTGCGACGTTCGTGCAGACGCGGAAACAGCTCAAATATCTTCGGCAGGGTCCAGGATTGACGACCATGATTTCCTTGTCGCGCGGCCATCACCAGATTTTCGGTGACCGACAGCGAACCGAAAATGCCCCTCCCCTCCGGCACCAGCGCCATGCCGCATCGCGCGATCGTTTCGGGTGCTGCATTGCGGATATCACGGCCGTGGAAACGCAAACTGCCACGGCAAAGGGGCATCAATCCCATCAGCGAGCGCAGCAGTGTGGTCTTGCCCATACCGTTGCGACCGATTAGCGCCACCTGCTCGCCCGGCACGAAGGTCAGATCGATGCCGTGCAGAATCTGGCTGGTGCCATAAAACGCATCGAGCTTTTCCACCTCCAGCAAGGCCGTCATGCGATGCCTCCATCAGCACCGAGATAGGCGGCGCGCACGCCGGAATCCACGCGCACGTCCTGAGGCAAACCTGTGGCGATGACACGACCGTCCTGCATCACCGTCAACCGGTCCGCGAGTTCGAACACCGCATCCATGTCGTGCTCCACCACCAGCAGCGCACGGTCGGCCTTCAGCGACGCAATCAATCCGATGATGCCTCGCGCTTCCGATGGCCCCATGCCCGCCAGCGGCTCGTCGAGCAGAATGACTCGTGGATTGGTCGCCAGCACCATCGCGATTTCGAGCTGGCGCTGTTCGCCGTGACTCAGTTTATCGGCAACGATCTGCGAGCGCGCGGATAACCCAACCCGGTCGATCGCATCGGTGACCAACTGGAGGTATGGCCGGTCGGACCGCGTGCCGCCAAACATCCGGAGCGGCGCGGTTGAACGAGCCTGCGCCGCAAGACGCACATTCTCGTGCACGCTGAATTGCGCAAACAACGTCGTCTTCTGATAGGCGCGGCCGAGACCGGCGCGCGCACGGCGGTCCGGCGACAACGACGTGATATCCTCGCCATTCAGCAAGACCTCACCCGAGGTTGGCAGAAGCTCGCCGGCCAGCAGATTGATCAGTGTGGATTTTCCGGCACCGTTCGGGCCGATCACCGCATGGATCTCGCCGGCGCGAATGTCGATCGACACATCGGAAACGGCCAGCAGGCCTCCGAAGCGCTTCTGCAATCCAACGGCACGCAGCGCAATGTTATGCATGACGAGCTTCCGCAGCTGCAGGCTTGATTTCGGCCGCGCGTTGCGGCGACGCCCCGAACACCATCGACCAAATCTGCCGGACACCGTTGGGTAGCAGGATAACGATGCCGATGATGATCAAGCCTTCGACAAGCTTCCAGTTGTCGAGATGCGCCTTCAGCACCTCTTCCATACCGATCAGAACCAGCGCACCGACCAGCGGCCCGGTGACCGAGCGCAGGCCACCGATCAGCACCATGACCAGGATTGTCGCCGACTGGTGCCATCCCAGCATCTGCGGCGCGACGAAGCCGAACTGGGCCGCGGCCAGATAACCGGCAACGCCCGCCAGCGCGCCAGACAGGGTGAACGCCGTCAGGCGGAGGCGGAAGATCGGAAAGCCGAGCGACCGTGCCCGGCGCTCATTGTCCCGGGCTGCCGCCAGCGCCCGCCCGAACGCTGAGCGGACCACCATCGTGAGCAAAGCGATCACGCCCACCAGGAAACCCAGCACGACAAAGTAGAAAGTCATGGGCTTGTCGAGATCGAGCAATTGGCGGCCGGCAATGGCGATCTCGGGCCGGATATTGATGGAGATACCGTCCGATCCACCCGCGAATTTGGTATCGTGGAAGAAGAAGAACAGCATCTCGCCGAAGGCGAGCGTCACCATGATGAAATAGACGCCGCGGGTGCGCAGTACCAGTGCGCCTATCAGCAGGGCCGCAGTGCCGGAGCACAGGATCGCAATTGGAAGCGTCGTTAACAGCGACGCCGCATCATAACGAGGCGACAATAGCGCAAGCACGTATCCTGCGAGACCGAAAAAGGCGGCATGACACAGGCTCACCAAGCCGCCATGGCCGACCACGAGATTCAGTGACATGGCCAGCATGCCCATGATGAGCGCCTTGGCAAAAAACTGCGTGTAATAGGTCGATACGCAGAATGGCAGCGCAATCGCCATAGCCAGGCAGGCGATGCCGAACAATCGGACCCGCAGATTGGGCATGCTCATATCAAGCATCCTGGCGTCCGAGAATTCCGCTGGGCCGCCACAGCAACACGGCTGCCATCACCACATAGATCAGAATGCTGGACACACTGGGAAAGAACACCTTTCCGAACGTATCCGTGAGGCCGATCAGCAGTGCGCCGACGGCTGCGCCAGCGACCGAACCGATGCCGCCGAGCACGACCACGACAAAGGACAGGATCAGCATGCCATCCCCCATGCCGGGAAACACTGTTGAGATTGGCGCGATCAGGATCCCGCCGAGCGCCGCCAGTGCAATGCCGGCGGCAAAGACGTAGCGATTGACCCGGTCGAACTTGATGCCGAGCACGCGCGCCATCTCGCGATTTTCCGAACCTGCCCGCACGATCATGCCGATTTTGGTGCGCGTGATCACGAAGAAGATGACGAGTGCCGCCATCAGGCAGAACACACAGATCGCCAGCCGGTAAACCGGATAGGACAAGTTGTCGGTAAGCTGGATCGATCCCGACAGCCATGCGGGTGGAGCAACCGCATGCACGTCCTTGCCGAACAGCAACTGCCTGATTTCGTCGATGACCAGAATGAGACCGAAGCTGAGCAGCACCTGTGCCAGATGATCCCGGCCATAGAGAAGACGAACGAAGACGGTCTCAAGCAGAATGCCGACGACAAAGGCAATCAGCACGCCGCCAAGCAGGGCGACGGCAAAACTGCCGGTCATCAACGTGATCCAGTAAGCCAGATAGGCGCCGAGCATATAGAACGCGCCATGGGCGAGATTGATGACCCCCAGGATGCCGAACACCAATGTCAGGCCGCTCGCGACAAGGAACAGGACTGCGCCATACTGAACCGCATTCAGCAACTGAACGCCTAGCGTGATGAGGTCCATCAGATCAATCCAACCACGGCGGGCCACCTTCAGTCGCCGGCGCAATCAAGCATGAGGCCGGACCTGGCTGCGCTGCGCCACCTCCTTCACGGACGGCCTTGCACGCAACAGGCTTCGACGATTCGATCTCCATCAAAAGACCGCGCAACGATGCGTCAGGTCATCTTGCAGCCCCGCGCGGGATCGTCGACATCGGCCTGGGCGACCGAGATCATCTCGTTACGCCCGTTGCGGACCTCGCGCAGATAGATGTTCTGGATCGGGTTATGCGCCTTGTTGAAGGACAGCGGCCCGCGCGGGCTGTCGATCTTCGCAGCCCCCATCGCCGCGATCATCTTGTCGCGCGCATTGAAGTCGCCGCCGACGGCGGTCAGCCCGATATCCAGCAGCGCCGCGCCATCGTAGCCCTGTACGGCGTAGATATCGCCATCCTTGCCTGTCTTGGCCTTGAAGGCTTTGAGGAAGGCGAGATTGGCGGGATTATCGAGATTGTCCGCGTAGTGCAGTGTCGTCCTGATGCCCTTGGCGGCTTCACCCTGCGCTTCGATGGTGCCGTCGGTCAGAAAGCCTGCGCCATAAAGCGGAATGGTCTTGTTCAGGCCCGCCGCCGCATAGTCCTTGACGAACTTCACCGCACCACCGCCTGCAAAGAAGCTGAACACGGCATCGGGCTTCAGCTGCGCGATCTGCGTGATCAGTGCCTGAAATTCCACCTCCGGAAATGGCACCGTCAGGTCCGCGACGATCTTGCCACCGTTCTTGGTGAAGTTTTCAGCGAAGGCGCCGATCATCTCGGCACCGGCCGTGTAACGCCATGTGATCGTGACCACGTTTTTGATGCCGGCATCGGCCATCACCTTGCCCATCGGGTAGGTGCTCTGCCAGTTCGAGAACGACGTGCGGAAGATGTTCGGCGCGCAAGCAGGACCAGTCGCGTCATTGGCGCCAGCATTCGGAATGATCAGCAGTGTCTTGGTGTCGCGCGCGACCTTGACCATGGCCATGGCCACGCCGGAATGAACGGTGCCGACAACGACGTCAGCCTTCTCGCGGCCGACCAGCCGGTTCATGTTGTCGGTGGCTGCTTCCGGCTTCGATTCATCGTCCACCTGCACGAACGCAATGTCGCGCCCGCCGAGCTTGCCACCCTTCTGCTCGACATAAAGACGGAAGCCGTCATCGATGAATTGGCCGAGCTTCGCATAGGTCCCGGTGTAGGGAAGCATCATCCCCACCTTCAATGGCGCGTTCTGCGCGATGGCCGGGCTATGAAGCGGCGACGTCGCAATGAATGTTGCTGCACCGGCGGTCCCGGACAGCATGGCGCGCCGCGTCAACGGACGCAGAAACCCCTTGGTGGTCATCGGCTCGTCTCCCCTCGGAATAATTGATGACCGGTTGATCCGGCCTACCAATGCAGGTTGACGCTAGGTGGGAGCATTGCCCTCCACCCGCGCTCGCATCTCTGCAGCATAATGCACGAAACTGGAAAAGATCAAGAATTATAATTCATGATCTGCGACAGCGGATAGACACGCTCATTCAAATCAATCGCTGTTCACCATCATGGCGGCGGCTGGCGTTGCCGGCGCATAGTTGCGCAGGGCAGCAAGAATGGAGCGGGCGCCGCGCCGCGCGCCTTCGGTCTGTACCCAGACCAGCGACAGGATAAGTTCAAGCCCGGGATCAACCGGCAGCGCCACGAGGCGTGCATCGAACGAGACGAGTGCGCTTTCGGGGAGTACTGACACGAAGCCGAAATCCAGCATCAGGTTGGCAATGATCGGGATCGAGTCGATTTCCGTGATTGTCAGCGCATCGATCTCTGCCTGAGGCAGCAATTGCGCCAGCAGTTTGTGCGCGGCTTGGCCGAGCCCGGTACGTCGGCTGGGTAGCGCTAGCGGCTGTTGCCGAAGCACCTGCATGACATCGGGCTGGTCACCCAGCACCCCGCGCGCGCCAACGACCACAAGTTTCGATCGCACCAGCGCGCGCGACGAGACATCGGCGGGGATCGTGTCGCTGTCGATCAACGCGACGTCGCACCGCTTGTCTTTCAGGCCGGTCAGCAGATCCTCGGCAGTACCATTGGTGACAAACAGCGGCTGCGTCGGCCGATCCCGCTGCCAGGCGGCGACCAGAAAGGCGAGCAGCCGCGCGACATTGCTTTCATGGCCGAGCGGCATCACCGCCCCGAGCCTGATCGTGGCATTGGTCGAACGGAAACGTTCGCGCGCGCGCCGCGACAGTCGCTGCATGGTTTTTTCAAGTTCAGCCAGCGACGTGACCAGCAACTGGCATGCCGGCGTCGGCGTGACGCCGATACGGGAGCGATGAAACAACACGCTGCCGAGTTCATCTTCAACGCGTGCAATCTGTCGCGCGAGTTGCGGCTGACCGAGACGGATGATGCGTGCGGCACGACGAACGCTGCCGGTTTCCGCCACCAATGCGACACGCTGCAAGGCTGTGAGACTGACATCACACTCGGCGCAGAAAGCCCGCGCTGCATCGCCTGCCCTATCGGGCGCGATCATCCCCATCGCGACATCCGCTGCGGCTTCAATCTCATCCAGCATGCGCCGCGCCTCGAGCGTGAGAAAGCTCGCGGCACCCACGCGATTCAACAGCGGCGCCGCAATGGAGCGCTCAAACCGTTTCACCGCTGCCGAGAGCGTACTGGGTGCGCGTCCAAGTTGACGCGCGGCCTCGCGCACATTTCCGCAACGGAGCACCACGGCTGTCATCACCAACGTCGCAATGTCCATTCCATTGTCATCCGGGTCTGTAGTCGATTTTTCCGCGCTGCAGCGAGAGCGTATAGGATGTCCACCAAATGGGATATCCCCCCGATGCGCAATTGCGTTAGCCTTCATGACAGGGACCGCGGAGCCAGATGCCGGCTTGGCCTGGCCGCACCAATGGAGGTGTTCGATGAAAGCAATGATCCTTGCCGCCGGGCTTCTGGCCCTTGCCAGTCCCGCATTCGCTCAGACTCAGGAACCGCTGAAGTCCGCGATCGACTCGACCTTCGCGCCGCATGCCATGCCCAAACTGTCAGGCGGGCTTGAAGGCTTCAATATCGACGTCGTTGATGAAATGTCGAAGCGCATCAAACGCCCGATCACGGTGGAAGGCGCGCAGTTCGCAGGCCTCCTTCCGGCACTTCAGGCCGGCACCTACGACTTCCTCGCCGCTGTGGTGACCGTCACGCCCGAGCGCGCGCAGCAGTTGCTGTTCATGGAAGGCTTCGTCGACGCCGACTATCGTTTCATGACGCTGGCTTCGGCACCTCCCATCACCAAGCTCGAAGATCTCTCCGGCAAGACCATCGCCGTGCAGAAAGGCGCGATCTACGAGAAATGGGTCAACGACAACGCGGCCAAATATGGCTGGAAGTCGGAATCCTTCGCCACCAGCACCGACGCGGCGCAGGCCGTGCTTGCCGGCCGTGCCGACGCCAACATCTCGGCCGCAACCGTCGTCGCCTGGATCGTGAAGAACAATCCGCGGCTGAAGAATGCCTTTCTCTACAAGACGGGCCTCGTTTGGAGCATGCCGCTGCGCAACGGCAATACCGAATTGCGCAACAAGCTCGAAGACGCGCTCGTCTGCATGAAGCAGGACGGCACGCTGAAGAAGCTTTACGTGAAGTGGTTCGGTGTCGAGCCCGAGGCCGGATCGGCGACCACCACCATCTATCCCGGTTATGGCGCACCAGGCGTTGCCGGCTATGACGCGACCGAGCAGAAGCCGACCTGTTCATGAGTTCGGCAGCAGCAGCGCCTGTACCCCGCTATCTGCTCGAAGCACGCGGCGTCCGGAAGAGCTTCGGCACCACCGAAGTCCTGAAGGGCGTCGATCTTCTGGTTGAGCCGGGCAAGCTGGTCTTTCTGATCGGCCCATCCGGTTCGGGCAAGAGCACCTTGCTGCGCTGCTGCAATCGTCTGGAGGAGCCGGATGGCGGCTCCATCATCATGGACAATGTCGACCTTTTGTCGCCGCGCACCGATATCAATGCCGCACGGCGACAGATCGGCATGGTATTCCAGAGCTTCAACCTTTATCCGCACCTCACCGTGCAGAAGAACATCACGCTGGCCCTGCGCAAGGTCGCCGGCATGAGCACAGCCGACGCCAATGCCCGTGCCGCGGAGATGCTGGCGCTGGTGGGTCTGCCCGACAAGGCTGCGGCCTATCCCGCGCAACTCTCCGGCGGCCAGCAGCAACGCATCGGCATCGCGCGTTCGCTCGCGCTCAATCCCAAGATCATCCTGATGGACGAGCCGACCTCGGCGCTCGACCCGGAACTCGTCGGCAGCGTGCTCGCCGTCGTCAAGGATCTGCGTGCCCGCGGCATCACCATGGTGATCGCCAGCCACGAGATGAATTTCGCCCGCGAGGCCGCCGACAAGGTCGTGTTCCTCGATGGCGGTCTCGTCATCGAACAAGGCAGTGCCGAAGACGTTTTCCTCCGGCCGCAGGAAGATCGCACCAAACGTTTCCTCGCGCAGATCAGGCACTAGGTCATGACCGCCGCCGACGCGATGAGCAACTGGGACCGCTTCGTCTTCACCTTCTTCAATGCGGATATCGCGATGAAGTACGGCTGGGAGATTTTGCAGGGCGCCGGCGTTACCATTCTTGCCGGTCTCGCAGTGGTCATCACCGGTATCGGCGCCGGCTTCGGCCTCGCGGCGCTCCGGGCGATCGGCTGGAAGCCGGTCAATTTCCTCATCATCGTGTTCGTCGACATTTTCCGCTCCCTGCCGCCGCTCGCAATCATCCTGGTATTATTCTTCGGCTTCCCAAATATCGGCATCGTCCTGCCCAGCCTCATCGTGCTGTGGATGTCCCTCGGTGCGGTGCTTGCGGCCTTTGCCGAAGAGATCTTCTGGGCCGGCATTACCTCAGTGCCAAAAGGCCAGTGGCTGGCCGCGCGCTCGACAGGGCTCACCTTCGCTCAGACGCTGCGCTATGTGATCCTGCCGCAGGCGGTCCGCCTCGGCATTCCGCCGCTCACCAACCGCGCGATCTCCATCACCAAGAACCTCGCGCTTGGCAGCGCCATCGGTGTCAACGAGATTCTTGGCCGCGCCAATTCCGCGCTGTCGATGTCCGCCAATGCGACGCCGCTGACCATGGGCGCGCTACTTTACGTGCTGGTCTTCATTCCACTGGTGATCGCCTCCCGTACGCTCGAACGCAACTATCGGTGGGGTGAGCACTGATGGAGCAGTTCACGCAGGAATTCTTCAATCTCGACGTCATGGCGAAGGTCGCACCGTTCCTGCTGCAGGGCTTGCTGCAGACGCTTCTGCTATGCTTGTTCCTGATCCCGATCGGCCTCGTCAGCGGTATCCTCGTGATGTTGCTGACCACCAGCCCCTATCGCCTGCTGCGCTGGCCGGCGATCGCCGCCGTCGATTTCTTCCGCGCCTTTCCGCCGCTGGTGCTGCTGGTCTTCGTCTATGCGGGCCTGCCCTTTATCGGGCTGCGCGTGCCGGCGCTGGTCGCTGTGGCCGTCGCCTTCCTGATCAATTCGGCAAGTTACTACGGCGAGATCTATCGCGCCGGCATGGTTAGCGTGCCGAAGGGCCAGCGCGAGGCCGCGCGGTCGACCGGACTCTCCGCCACACAGACATTGCTTTACGTGACGCTGCCGCAGGCGATCCGCAACGTGCTGCCCGATCTGCTCTCGAACACGGTCGAACTGGTGAAGCTCACGACGCTGGCCAGCGTCATCTCGGTGCCGGAGCTGCTGCATTCCGCCAATCTGGCGCGCTCGCTCACCTACAACTCATCGCCGCTGATCCTCGCGGCGATCATCTATCTGCTCCTGCTGTTGCCGGTCGTGCGCCTGATCGCGCGGCTGGAACACAGGCTCTAGAACATACGGTCCGGCAGGGCCATCACGAAAAGCCGGCTCGCCGGCGGCGAATGTGGAGTTACACATGGATTTCGATCTGGTTCTCACCGGCAAGGTGATCGGTCACGACAACATCATCGAGAACGGCTGGGTCGCGGTCCGCGACGGGCGCGTGGGTGCCGTCGGCGAAGGCACGCCGCCTGCCGCGCGCGAGCGGCAGGATTTCAAGTCAGGCATGATCCTGCCGGGCGCCATCGACGCACAGGTCCACTCGCTGTCCCAGCGTAATCAGGAAGACTTCGTCTGGTCGACGCGCTCCGCCGCAGCCGGCGGCGTGACCACCATTGTCGACATGCCCTATGACGAGGGCGATCTGGTCTGCTCGGCTGCTGCAGTCGAGCGCAAGATTGCCCATGCCAGCAAGCAGGCGCGCGTCGACTTCGCACTCTATGGCACCATCGATCCCGAGGAGGGTCCGGCACGCATCGCCGAACAGGCGAAGGCCGGCGTCGCCGCCTTCAAGTTCTCCACCTTCGGCACTGACCCCAAGCGCTTTCCGCGCATCCCCGCGCCGCTGCTCGCCGACTGCTTCGCCGCCATTGCGCCGACCGGCCTCGCCGCCGGTGTCCACAACGAGGACGACGAATTCATCCGCGATGCCGTCGCCAAGGTGAAGGCCAAGGGCGTCACCGACTGGCGTGCCCATGCCATGTCGCGCCCGCCGCTCGCCGAAATCCTGGCGATGCTGCAGATCTATGAGACCGGCGCCGAGACCGGTTGTCCCGCCCATGTGGTGCATTGTTCTGTCGCACGCGGTTATGACATTGCGGCGTGGTATCGATCCGAGGGTCATCACGCCACGGTGGAATGCTGCATCCACTATCTCGTGCTCGACGAGGAGAACGACGTCTCCCGCCTCGGCGGCAAGGCCAAGATCAATCCGCCGGTGCGCCCGCGTGCCGATGTCGAAGCGCTGTGGGCAGAGCTTGCAGCCGGACGCGTCTCGCTGGTCTCGACCGATCACGTCAGTTGGTCGGAAGATCGCAAGATCAATCCGGACATGCTTGCCAATGCGTCCGGCGTCCCCGGCCTCGAAGCCATGGTGCCGCTACTGGTAAAGGGCCTCGTCGAACGCAAATTACCGCTGATCCATGCCGCGAAGCTGATGTCGTTCAATCCGGCGCGGCACTTCCGCATCGACGATCGCAAGGGCGCGCTGGCGCCTGGCCTCGACGCCGACATCACCGTGCTGGTGGACAAGCCCATCGTCTATGACGGCGCGGCAAGTGGCAACAACGTGGTCGGCTGGTCGCCCTATAACGGCATCACGCTGCCATGGACCGTGGCTGCGACCTACGTGCGCGGCCAGCTTGCTTTCGATGGCAGCAAGGTTCTCGCCGAACCCGGCAGCGGACAATTCGTGCGGCCACCGCTGCTTCTCTCGGAACGACTGCCGGTGGCGTGACGCCCGCCGTTCCGATCACCGACCACGTATCGAACACAAGAACATCTGCCGAGGAGACATTCCGATGGGACGTATTCTGACCGAACGCGATATTGAAGCCGCCGTGCGCGGCGGCGGTATCTATGCTGCCGGTGGCGGCGGCTGGGCGGATCACGGGCGCATGCTCGGCCGCGCCGCGATTCTCGTCGGCAAGCCTGAGCTCGTGTCGATCGACGAACTCGACGATGACGACTGGGTCGCCACAGCCGCTGCGATCGGCGCGCCGGCGTCGACCACCGCCTGGGAGATGCAGGGCAAGGATTACGTCCGCGCCGTGCAACTGCTGCAGGACGCGCTGGGTGAACCGCTGAAAGGCCTCATCATCGGCCAGAATGGCAAGTCGTCCACCATGAATGCGTGGCTGCCATCGGCACTGCTCGGCACCAAGGTGGTCGATGCCGTCGGCGATATGCGCGCGCATCCGACCGGTGACATGGGGTCGATCGGCCTTGCCGGCTCGCCCGAGCCGATGATCCAGACAGCTGCCGGCGGCAACCGCGCCGAGAACCGCTATATCGAGCTCACTGTGCGCGGCGCCACCGCCAAGGTCTCGCCGATCCTGCGTACCGCGGGCGACATGTCTGGCGGCTTCATTGCCTCCTGCCGCAATCCGGTGCGCGCGTCCTATGTGCGCGACAACGCTGCTCTCGGCGGCATCTCGCTAGCGCTGCGCCTCGGTGAAGCCATCCTCGCCGCCGAGCCAAAAGGACCGACTGCCGTGATCGATGCGATCTGCAAGGACACCGGCGGCTCCATCCTCGGCAGTGGCAAGATCACTGCGAAGAATGTGGTCTACACACCGGAAGCCTTCGACATTGGCACCCTGACCATCGGCGAAGGCGACCGCGCCATCACGCTGCATGTGATGAACGAATATATGGCCATCGTCGATGCATCGGGCAATCGTCTCGCGACCTTCCCGGACATCATCGCCACACTGTCCGACGAGGCTGAACCCATGAGCGTCGGCCATCTCGAGGTCGGCATGAACGTGCATCTGTTCCATGTGCCGAAGAGGATCATTCCGCTTGCCTCCAGCGTCAAGGATCCGGCGGTCTATCCCTCCGTCGAACGCGCCATGGGCATCGAGATCGCGCGCTACGCACTGGCCTGAGACACGACAGGAGTCCGCCATGACATCAGCGAATCCACGGCACCCCGATTTTCCGATTCCTGGCGGCCCAAAGCTGCGCGCCAAGGGCTGGCGGCAGGAAGGTCTGTTGCGCCTTCTGGAAAACGTGCTCGCGGTCGGTGAGGATCCGTCGAACCTCGTCGTCTATGCGGCGCTGGGGCGCGCGGCCCGTAACTGGCCAGCACACAAGGCGATCGTGCAGGCGCTGACGACCATGGAGGAAGACCAGACGCTCGTCATCCAGTCCGGCAAGCCGGTCGGCCTGCTGCGCACACACGCCAAGGCGCCGCTGGTCATCATGGCAAATTGCAACATCGTGGGACAATGGGCCAAGGCCGAGATCTTCTACGAACTCGAGCGCAAGGGTCTGATCTGCTGGGGCGGCCTTACGGCCGGCGCCTGGCAGTATATCGGCTCGCAAGGTGTCATTCAGGGCACCTACGAGATCTTCATGCGTATCGCCGAACGTCGCTTCGGCGGCACCCTCGCTGGGCGCTTCGTGCTGACAGCCGGGCTCGGTGGCATGGGCGGTTCGCAGCCGCTCGCAGGCCGCATGGCCGGTGCGGCGATCCTCACCGTCGACATCGATCCGGAGCGCGCGCGCAAGCGCAAGGAGATCGGTTATCTCGAAGTGATCGCCCCCGATCTTGATTCTGCGCTGGAGATGATCGCCGCCGCGAAGACGGAGCGTCGCGCGTTGTCGGTCGGCCTCGTCGGCAATGCCGCCGATATCTATCCGGAAATCGCCCAGCGCGGCGTCATCCCCGATGTGGTGACCGACCAGACTGCAGCCCACGATCTTGTGTTCGGCTATGTACCTCGGACCCGATCGCTCGAGGAAGCGCGCGCCATGCGCAAGTCAGCGCCAGAACAGTTGATGGCGGAGAGCCGTGCGTCGATTGTCGACCATGTGCACGCCATGCTGACCTTTCAGGCGCGCGGCGCCGAGGTGTTCGACAACGGCAACCTCATTCGGACCCACGCCAAGGAAGGCGGCGTCGCGAATGCCTTCGACATCCCCATTTTCACGGAAGCCTATCTGCGCCCGCTATTTGCGCGCGCCATCGGTCCGTTCCGCTGGATGGCGCTTTCGGGCGACCCCAAGGATATCGCTGCCATCGACGATCTCGTGCTGCGCCTGTTCGGCAACAATCAGATCGTCTCGAACTGGATCAAGCTCGCTCGCCAGTATGTGCCTTTCGAAGGCCTGCCGGCACGCATCGCCTGGCTCGGTCATGGCGAGCGCAGTGAACTGGCGCTGGGCGTGAATGAACTCGTTGCCAATGGCACGCTCAAGGGACCGGTCGCCTTCTCGCGCGATCATCTCGACGCCGCCGGCATGGCGCATCCGAACATCATGACCGAGAACATGCGCGACGGTTCAGATGCCATCGCTGACTGGCCGCTGCTCGACGCGATGGCGCTGTGTTCATCCCAGGCCGATCTCGTCGCCGTTCATTCTGGCGGCGGCGGCTATGCCGGCTACATGACCAGCGCCGGCGTCACCCTGATCGCCGACGGCACGGCCGCCGCGGCAGAACGCCTCGCCATGAGCCTCGACAACGACACCGGCCTCGGCGTCATCCGCTACGCGGATGCGGGGTATGGCGAGGCCATCGACGAGGTCTCGCTCAAGCACATCCCGCATATACAACTCTAGAACGGTCGTTCCGAACACATTCTATGGCGTGTTGGGCGAGTGCCCGCGCCCGCGGACAGGCTTCGGGAACGTCGCCGAGCGCCAGCTCCCAGTCCGTATCGCGCATTATGCAACCGTGACAATCGGAAAATTCAGGGCGTCGGGGGCTCACGCGCACCGGCAGACGCCGACACCCGCAATTGCACAAAAGTCAGTCGCATCCGGAAGCGGGGAACACCGCTGGCAGGTGGTTGAAATTGCGGAGCTCTCTCTATAGACCGACGGAGCCAAAGCGATCCGCGGGCCCAGCCCGCCCTTTGTCGCATTGGCCTTTGGGGCGTCGCCAAGTGGTAAGGCAGGGGATTTTGATTCCCCCATGCGGAGGTTCGAATCCTCCCGCCCCAGCCAAATTCAACAATAAAATCAACTACCTAAGTTTTAGAACCATTCCATTCCAGAAAGTGGTCCCCTGCCCATTCCGGAAAACTGTTGTCAGAACGTTCTCGGATTGAGCCAAAAAAGAGCGCCCGCGAGGGCGCTTTTTCGTCAATTCCATAACGGCTAAACACGCGATGGCTCGGCCCGTTTGAACGCCTCGTGTACCTGTTTCGCCAGACGGCGACGCAAGCCGATGAAGGCTGTAATTTCGACTTCACGATCGATAGGAAGAACTAAGGGCACTATCGGCAACACCGCGTGTGGTCACACATGATCGCCCTTTATCCACAAGGTGTGGACATCAACAGATCCGTCATTACAGCGTGTTGGCGCTGCCAAGCACGGCCGTAAATTCATGCGAGAAGGTGCAGCCATTGCCATGAGCGATCGCGATCTCGGCATCCGCGATCTGCCGTGCGCCGGCATTGCCGCGCAATTGCTCCGTCGCTTCGATCAGCGTGAACAGCCCATACATGCCCGGATGCGCAAACGACAATCCACCGCCATTGGTATTGACCGGCAGAGCACCACCCGGCGCGATCCGACCGCCGGAGACAAACGCGCCGCCCTCGCCTTTCTTGCAGAATCTCATGTCTTCCAGGAACATGATGACATTGATGGTGAAGGCGTCGTAGAGCTGCAACACATCGACATCAGCCGTGGTGATGCCCGCCATCTCAAACGCGCGCGGCGCGCATTCGGCCGTCGGCGTCGTACAGAAATCCGGGATCTGCGAGACCTCGCGGCTCCAGCTCGCCCCGGCGCCGCCGAGGAAATAGACCGGCTTGTGCTTCAGCGCTTTCGCACGATCGGGACTGGTGACGATGACCGCCGCACCGCCATCGCTCATCAGACAGCAGTCCAGCCGCGAGAGCGGATCAGCCACCAGCGGCGATGCCAGCACGTCGTCGATGGTCAGCGGCGCCTTCATCGTTGCGTCAGGGTGCAGCTGTGCCCATTGCCGCGCGGCCACCGCAACTTCCGCCATCTGCGCGCGCGTGGTGCCGTATTCATACATGTGCCGCGCGGCGCACATCGCGTAGCCGGGCAGCGGCGACATCAGGCCGTAGACTTTCTCGAAGGTCGGCAGTTCGTGGATGCCGAAGGTGCCGGCCTGTTTGAGGTTGGAGCCATAGGCGATCAGCACCGTGGTGCAGAGCCCTGCCTCGTGGCCATGGTCGCCTGCAGGAGATGCGACAGGAAGGACGAGCCGCCGGTCATGTCGGAGCAAGCCCATTTCGGGCGGATGCCGAGATACTCACCCATCGAGAGCGTCGGGAACATGTGATATAGCGTGCCACCGCAGATGCCGTCGATGTCCTTCAACTGCAGACCCGCATCGGCGACCGCGCGCGCAGTGGCGCCCGCCATCAGATCCATCGAGGACAGACCGGGCGCACGGCCGAGGCCGTAGGTGCCGATACCGACGATGGCGCTCTTGCCACGCAACGAGGATGCGGTCATGGCGCGGCTCCCACGGGACGAAACAGCACGATGGGCTGCTCGCTATTGGCATAGGTGCCGAAATCCACCGGCGCGATCACGGCCCGCACGCGCATGCCGATATGAACCTCATCCGGCGCGCACGCGATGACGCGGCTAAGCATGCGAACGCCCTCGTCGAGCTCGACGACGCAGACGTTGGTGTCGCCGCCGTGCTTCGCGGGACGGCGCATGATGGTGGTCGAATAGACCGTGCCGAACCCGCTGATTTCGACGAATTCGAGATCGTCTGCGCCGCTGCGGGGCGCGATCAGGCGCGGATAGAACACATATTCGCCGGTCGAGCGCGAACGCTGGATCATCAGTCTGCCGGCGCGCAGATGGGCCCAGAACTGTCCTTCGGGACCAAGCTCGGCCGCTGGCGAGGTTGCTGTCGTCATGTCCACTCCGCTTCCTGCAGCGACCGCCAGCTGATCTTGTTGCTCTCTGAGCGCGGCAGGCTGTCGACCAGCACCACCGAGCGTGGCGTCTTGTAGTTGGCCATGGCCCCACGCGCCCAGCCGATGATGTCGTCTGCCGTTGTCGACGTTTTGGCCGCATCATGCAGGACCACCAGTGCCTTCACCGACTCGCCGCGGTAGCTGTCCGGCGTCGAGATGATACAGCACTCCTTGATGGCGGGATGGCCATACATGATGGACTCGACTTCCGCCGGCCACACCTTGAAACCACTGACATTGATCATCCGCTTCAGCCGATCGACAGCAAAGAAATAGCCGTCGCGATCGTGATATCCGAGATCGCCCGTGCGCAGGAAGCGCTTGCCACCCAGCGTGACGAATGCGGCCTCGTTCGCTTCGGGCTTGTTCCAGTAGTTCTGCAGCACCTGCGGGCCGTTGACCACGATCTCGCCGATTGCGTCAATGCCGAGCTCGGTCAGCGTGTCGGGATCGATGATCCGCGCGTCGGTCTGGTACACGGCGATGCCGAGGCACTGGCGCCTTGGCGCTTCCATCGGATTGATGTGGGTCGGCGACATGGTCTCGGTCATGCCGTAGCCCTCGACGAATTCGAGGTTGAAGCGGGTCTTCAGCCGCTCGGCCACCGCCTCCGGCATCGCCGCGCCGCCGCCGGTGATGACCTTGAGCTTTGCAAAACATTCTTCGCGGAATGTCGGGCTGGAGAGCACGTCGACGATCATAGTTGGCGCCGCGTTCCAGAACGTCACGCCATGGGCCTCGAACAGATCAGGGATCAGGTCCTTGTCCCAGCGCGCCATCAGCATCAGCGTCGCGCCGACCGAAATCGCCGCGTTCATCGAACCTTGCATGCCCGCGACATGAAAGAACGGTTGCAGGCCGGTCATTACGTCATCCCTGCCGAGCCGGTACCAGCGCGCCTGCAGAACCGCCGTGAACAGCACGCTCGAGTGCCGATGTATGCAGGCCTTCGGCTTGCCCGTGGTGCCGGATGTGTAAGGGAACAGGCAGAGATCGGCCGGCGTCGCGGTCATCGGCGACGGCGTCTCGTTGCGAGCGATCACATAGTCCCAGGCGCGCCAACCCGGCGCCGTGGGACACGATCCGTTTTGCGTCACGCAGGCTGGCAGCGTGTAAGACGATGTCTCGGGTACATAGTCGTGATAGTGCGCGACGATGATGCTGTTGATGGCGTTGCCAAGCAGCGGTGCAAAAACATCGACGAGATCGCTGCCGATGATCGCCACACCCGCGCCGCTGTCGGACGCGATATAGTCGAGTTCGGCGGTCTTGTTCATCGGGTTGATCGGCACGACCACCGCATCGGCCCGCATGGCCGCGTAATACGAGATCACATATTGCGGCGAATTCTGCAGCGCGACCATGACGCGGTCGCCGCGCTTCACGCCGCAGATGTTCTGCAGATAGCCGGCGAGCGCATCGACCTGCTGCAACAATTCCGCATAGGTGACAACACCGCCATAGAACAGTGTGGCCGGGTGATCCGGCCGTGCGGTCGCCGCCCGCACCAGCGCGTCGTAGAGGACGCCCTCGGGCAACGGCAGCGTGTGCGGCTCGCCGGGCGGCCAGAACGGAGAGACGTCACTCACGGCAAGCCTCCTGACAGGTACATTTCAGCAATTAATCAGGCGAAGAAGTGCCAGACCTTGGCTATGATCTGCCAGCGGCCATCGATCTTGATGAAGGAGAGTTCGTTGACGAAGCGCTTCGGCAGATACATGTCCTTGACGCGGGCATGGGCGGTGGTCGGCGATGCTACGGACACGCTCACGATCTCGTCCTCGCGCGGATCACCCCGCGACGCCGATGATGGCCGCGCGGCAACCATGCCCATATAGGTTTCGAGATCGAGATTGACGAGCGTGCCATCGGTTGCCGAGAATAGTCGCACCTGCGGATGCAACACCCGACGGAAGCCGGCGACATCGCCGTGATACAGCGCTTCGAAATAGCCGGCGATGACGGCGCGGATGTCCTGTTCGTCTTGCATCTTCACGTCTCTGTTGTCGTGTGTCAGTTGAGGCCGCCGGAACGCTCGTGTTCCTCATCGGCAAGTTCGAGCCCATGGTCGAGCGCTGCGAGCAGCCGCTCGGCATCCTGCTCGCTGATGATCAGCGGCGGCGCCAGGAACAGTGAGGTCTGCTCGCCGCTGGTGCCGATCACTGCGCCGGCTTCCATGGCCCGTGCGGCGACGCGTGAGGCGATCGGATTTTCCATGGTGTCGGCAGCCCATGAACGCCAGTCGGGCCCGTGTAGTTCGACGGTCCAGTGCAGGCCCTGGCCTGCAACGCGGCTGACGCTCGGATGGCGACGGGCGATTTCCAGCAGGCGCTTGGTGAAGAACACTTCCATGGCGCGCACGCGTGCCAGAATGTCCTCTTCCGTCACCACATTGAGATAGGCACTGATGGCGGCCATGCTGATCGGATGGCCACGCAGCGTGCCGTAGTTCTGCCAGCTCGATCCCTTGAGCTGCTCAACGATCTTCTTGGACACGATCACGGCCGCGACCGCCGCAGCGCCGCCGCCGAGCGACTTGCCCATGGTCACGATATCCGGACGGCTCTGCGCGCCCTGGAAAGCGAACCAGCGGCCGGAGCGGCCGGCGCCCGTGACGACTTCGTCGGCGATCCAGATCGAATTCGCCTTGGCGGCGTGATCAGCGACTTCGTCCTGATAGTCGCCGTCGTAGTAGTTGCCGCCTTGCGTGTAGTCGATGATGGTCGCCGCCGTATCCGCCAGAACGGCGCCGGCATCGGCGAGCACGTCCTTGACCGGCTGGTTGCTCAGCGGCGCGCCATAGATCGCCCCGTCAGGTGCGGGCAGGATCTTCACCGGCGCCATCGGGGCCGGCAGACGCGAACCGCCGGCCTGCACGGCAAGCCCACCATGCCAGTGCGGCTGCACGGTCATGCTGCGCGACAGACCGACGAGGCCATGATAGGCGCGCTCGCGCGTCGCCAATGCCGTCTTCTGCGACAGCGCCTGACACAGCGATAACGCCATGTCGTTGGCCTCGCTGCCGCTGATGCAGAAGCGTACCCCGCCGACCCAATCCTCTTCGCCCGCAAAGGCGGTGCCGATCAGATCATCGGCGGCTTTCTCGCGGCCGATCCAGGTCCAGCCTTCGTTGACGACCGGCGTATCCGCGGCTGCACGAATGGCTTCCACCATTTTCGGGTGGCGATGGCCGAGCCCGCCGCCGGTGTTGCTGCCGTCGATCAGACGACGCCCATCCTGCAGATGGAAATAGACGCCTTCGCCGCCAACCACGGTCAGGGGTGCGCTGTCGCCGGCATTGAGGCCCGTCCGCAAAAGTCTGCTCATCGATTATCCTTTTTGTCCTTGCGGAGGTGCATCACGCGCGGCCATAGCCGCCGCCGCCGCACATCTCGATGGTGATGACATCGTCCCGTTGCAGCACGAGGTTCGACTTGCCCTCGACATCGATCACCTCGTCGCCGCGCGTGAGCGTAAGGCGTGCGGTCTTGCCCGGTGCGCCGCCCTTCAGGCCGAACGGGGGAATAATCTTGCGCTCGACACAACTGGTCAGATGCATGCTGGGTGCGAGAATCCGGTAGCTGCGCACGACACCGTCACCGCCCGGATATGCGCCTGCCCCGCCGGAGCCCCAGCGGATCGCCTGCTGCTCGACGCGAATATTGTAGTTGGCCTCGATGGCCTCGGCCGGCGTGTTGGAGGTGTTCGTCAGGTGCACGCGGGTCGCCGCGCAGCCGGCCCGGTTGTACCGCGCGCCCTCGCCGCCAGCATGGACCTCGTACAGCATCTTCCAGGAGCCATCCTGCCGCGGCTCGGCGAAAGAGAGCATGCCGGACGTGGTGGCGCCGCCCGACGACAGCCGCTCCGGAATCACGTCCTGCATGGCCAGGAAGATCGCATCGACGATGCGCAGCGAGGTCTCGTGATTGCCTGCCGCCACCGGTGCGGTGAGACCGGGTTCGAAGATCGAACCCGGTCGGGTGATGATGGTGAGCGGACGCAACGCGCCGCCATTCTGCTGCATATCGCGCCCGCTCATGATACGCGCGCTATAGGCCACCGCAGATTTCGCGATAAAGGATGTAGTGTTACAGAAATTCGAGACTCGGTCGCAACTGCCGGACAGATCGAACGTCGCTTCGTCGCCCTTGATCGTGATCTTCACATGGATGCGCGCCGGCTCGTCGCCGGGGCCGCCGTCGTCGAGGAAATCCTCGCCCTCATAGACACCGTCAGGCAATGCCAGGATCGCTTCGCGCATCTCGGCTTCGGAGAGATCGTGCAGCCGCGACAGCGCCGCCACGAACATTGCCTTGCCGTGCTGTTTGCACAATTCGACGATGCGTTTTTCGCCGGCCAGCGTGCAGGCGATCTGGCCGAGCAAATCGCCCTCGCAGGATTCCGGATCGCGAACATTGACCTTGAGAAACTGGACGATGGCATCGCTGACGCCTGCTGCCGTGGCGATCCTGATCGGCGGAATCCGCAGTGCTTCCTGGAAGGTATCGATAGCCTTGGCGAGATAGCTGCCCGGCCATGTGCCACCGATGTCCGGCCAATGCGCCAGGCTGACGGCGAAAGCGACGATGTCGCCCTCGAAGAACACCGGGCGCACCACCTTGACGTCGTTGAGGTGATTTCCGCCGAGCGCGCCCAGATTGTAGATCAGCACGTCGCCTTCGCTCAGCGTCGCAGCCGTCACGACTTTCAGCAATTCGCGGATCGTATAGGCCATGGCGCCGAGATGCACGGGGATGTCACGGCCCTGCCCGACCAGTTCGCCCTGCGCGTCGGTGATCGCCGAGGATAGATCGCCGGCTTCGCGGAGCAGCGGTGAACGCGCCGAGCGTGTCATCACCAGACTCATCTCTTCCGCTGCGGCCGACAGGCCATGGCGGATCACTTCGACGGCAAACGGGTCGAGCTTCATGATGCCACCTTCGCGACATAGAGATTGCCGTTGCTGTCCGGCGTCGCCTGCCATTGCGGCGGCAGCACCACGGTGGACCAGGCATCTTCGATGATCGCAGGGCCAATAATGGTGTCGGTCATCGCGCTGCGATCGATCACATCGGTCATCACATCCAGTGCGCCATCGAACGAACAGCGGCGTTTGGGAGTCGCCATGGTGCGCAGCGCCGTCTTTGGACGGCTGACTTCGGTGGTCGAGGGCTGGCGGGCCTGCGCGCGCACGGATTCAATCACGCAGCTCTCGCTGGTCGCATAGCCGAACAACTCGCGATGCTTGACGAGAAAGTCTTGCCGCAATGTATCAACATCGAGTGGCATCGTGAAAGGTACGGGGATCGCATCGGCCTGCGCGGCATAGCGCATCAGCGCGACCAGTTCGATCTGGATGGAGTCGCGCGGGATCGCATTGGCAAGC
Source organism: Tardiphaga sp. OK245 (assembly GCF_900108575.1). Classification (NCBI taxonomy): domain Bacteria; kingdom Pseudomonadati; phylum Pseudomonadota; class Alphaproteobacteria; order Hyphomicrobiales; family Nitrobacteraceae; genus Tardiphaga; species Tardiphaga sp. OK245. The sequence continues at coordinate 1,021,346 of NZ_FNWZ01000001.1, forward strand.
AGAGGCACGAGGGTTTGCTCGACCAGCGCTTCGATACGCTGCGTGACTTTGGCCGGATCGATGCTATCCAGCGCAACGCGCAACGTCTGCTGCTGCAGGAAGCTGAAATCGGCAGTCAGACATCCCAGCGCGGAGAAGGCACTGGACGCAGCGGGCACCACGATCTCTGTAATCCCGTAGAGTTCGGCGAGACCCGCCGCATGCATCGGGCCACCACCGCCAAACGCCAGCAGCGTACAGTCGCGGCCATCGATGCCGCGTTCGACCGTCACGCGACGCAGTGCCCGCGCCATGGTGGCATTGGCGACGCGGATAATGCCGAGCGCGGTCTCAGTGAGACTGAGCCCGAGGCCCTGCGCGATCGGTTCGATGACACGGGCTGCGGCGTCGACATCGATGCCGATGCGGTCGCCGAGCTTGGTTTCGGGGTTAAGATAGCCGAGCAGCGCATTGGCATCGGTGATGGTTGGCTTGGTGCCGCCACGGCCATAGCAAGCTGGACCCGGCTCGGAGCCGGCACTTTCCGGCCCGACAGTGAGGCCGCCCGCGCCGGCACGTACGATGGAGCCGCCACCGGCGCCGATGGAATGCACCGCGAGCATCGGCTGACGCAGCGGGCGATCGCCAAGCATCTTGCCGTCGGCCATCTCGGCCTGGCCATCGACGATCAGACAGACATCGGTTGTTGTGCCGCCCATATCGAAAGTGAGCACGCGGGATTTCTTGAGCTGGCGCGCGATGCTGACCGAGGCCGCAACGCCGGCGGCCGGGCCGGACATCGCCATCACCAGCGGACGGCGCTTGACGGCCGAGATCGGGATCATGGCGCCGGCGGAGTGAAACACCTGCAGGCCCGGACCGATGGGCAGGCGCTCTTCAAGCTCGCTCAGATATTCCACCGCAATCGGCATCGCCGCTGCATTGAACGCCGTCGACGACGTGCGCTCATACTCGCGCGCTTCGGGATTGATCTCGTGCGACAGCGAGACATACGGCACGATGTCCTTCAACCGTTCGGCCAGCATCTGCTCATGGATGGGATTGGCATAGGCATGCAGCAGCGAGACGGCGACGCTTTCCACGCCGGTCTCCTTCAGCCAGGCGATCAGGCGCTCGATTTCTGCTTCGGCCAGTGGCTTCAGCACCTGACCCTCGTGATCGAGGCGCTCGTCGAGCGCGAAGCACAATTCACGCGGCACCAGCGCCTTGGCCTTTGGCGCGATATCCAGGCGATAGAGATCGCGGCGACGATAGCGCGCGATCTCAAGAACGTCCTCGAACCCCTTCGTCGCGATCAGCGCGATCTTCGGCAAGCGCTCCTCGACAATCGCATTGGTGATCCGGGTGGTGCCGTGAATGAAGCGCTTCACGTCGCTCTTGCGCAGACCAACAGCCTCGATGGCTTCGAGCATTGCCTGCACCGGCGCGTGGGGGCGCGACGGCACTTTGGCGATCCGCGTCTCTGACGTGTCGCGCCGGATGGCGATGATATCGGTGAAGGTGCCACCGATGTCGGTTCCGATTTCCCAGATATTCGTCACGCGCGTTGGTCCCGCTTTCATTCAGGGCCGGCGATGCAGCACAAGGGCTACATCGCCGGGTCGTTCGTCTTCGCTTACTTGCGGGCGAGATCGCGGAAGTCGACCTGGCGGTGAAACCAGTAGGTGTAGCCATCGAGTTGCGGGATCATCACGGCGTCCTGATTGGCCTGCCACAACAGCACCAGCGGCACTTCCTTGACGTATTCCGCGATCATCTGCTTGCCCATCTCGTCATACTTGGCCTGATCCTGCTCGAACCGAGCCTGATTGGCCAGTTTCACCACCAGCTCGTCATTCCAGGAGCTGTAATTCCAGCGCTGGTTACCGGTGAAGAAATTGCGGAAGAAGTAATCGGTGGTCGGCAGCCAGGCGGTGGAGCCTTCGGTGAAGAACGGCAACTTCTTCTCGGTGATCTGCGTCGACATCTGCGAGTCCGGAAGCTTCTGCACGTCGACCTCAATGTTGAGCTTCGCCAGCGCCTCCTTCAGCAGCGCCGCCATCGGCTCGGTGACCGCGGCGGAGCCGACATTGATGCTGAAAGTGGTCTTGAAGCCGTTTGGAAAGCCGGCGTCGGTCAGGAGCTGTTTGGCCTTGGCCATATCGGTCTTCGCCGGCATCGGCTGCGGGAAATCGCCATTCGGCGGCGACGTCCACGATGCACCGAACAGCGGAAAGCCACGTTTGAAGATTGCTGCGCTGAACATATCGTTATAGGGCAGCGCCATGGCGATGGCCTGACGGACCTTGAGATTGTCGAACGGCGCCATCTGCGTGTTGAAGGCAATCATGGTGAAGCCGTTGGTCTGCGGTGACGATTCCACCTTGACCTTGCCGCGCTGCTGCAGCGACGGTACGTCGCTGGCCTGCAGATCGGTGGCGATGTCGGCATCGCCCTTCTCGATCAGATTGGCACGCGTGGCGGGATCGCCGATGGTCTGTTCGATGACGCGCTTGAAGTAAGGAAGCTTGCCGTCACGGCCGCTCTTCCAGTTGTCGTTGCGCTTCAGGATCAACTGTTCACCCGGCTTGAACATCTCGACCGTGTAGGCGCCTGAGCCGGCGGTGTTGGTCTTCAGCCATTCCTGCGCCCAGGGATCCTCGGCTGTCGCATGCTGCTTCGCGAGCTTGCTGTTGAAGATCGGCGCCAGCGGCGTGGCGAGATTGGCCAGCGCCAGACGATCCGCCTTGGGCAGCGTCACCGTGACGGTGCGCTCATCGACGATGGCGAACTGTTCGGCCTTCGTCAGGGAGCCGGTGCCCATCTGTCCCGCGGCAATGGATTTGGCCGTGACGGCACGATCGAGCGACCATTTCACGTCTTCTGCGGTGACGGGCGTGCCATCGTGCCACTTGGTATCGCGCAGCTTGAAGGTGATCTTCAGCCCATCCGGGCTAACCTCATAACTCTCCGCCAATTCGCCGCGGATCTTGCTGCGGTCGAATACCCAGACGCCGTTTTCGTCGCGCTTGCGGTCGAAGGCCACAAGGCGGTCATAGATGCTGGTCGAGACACCGAACGCCTCGCGCGTCGCACCCGGCGTGGTCGGGTCCAGCGTCGGGATGTTGTTACCGGTCACCTGACGCAGGGTCTCGGCCCGCGTCTGCGCCTGTGCCGCCGCTGGCGTGAGCGCCATCAGCAGCACGCTGCCCGTCAATCTCAACAAACGCCCGCGATCAGCCATCATCTGCCACCGTCCCCTGTCGAACCTCGTTCTGCAAATCTTGGCGCGTCGCGCGCATCCGGATAGAGCCAGACTCACTGGAAACGACTAGGCCAGATTGCCGGACGCAGCGTAACGCGCGAGCGATGGGCCAAGGTGCTTGGTTACAGTGCAAATGCTGCACGCGAATGCAGCAACGATCTCATCGGCGCGCCGATCCATTCAGATGCAGGATGTGCGGCAGTTATCGCGCTATCGATGGTTCGACGAGATCGCGCCTGTGCGGCGGCAAGGGAGCTACCCGCCGAAGATTGCGCAACTCGCAGGCGCGCCCGCCATTGCTGGGAACCGCATATGGCGGGTCGGATTATTTTTTCGCTGCAGATGGCTCCACACCGAGAATCTGCGCCATTTTCGCGATCAGACGCGTCGCATCGGTGGGCTTGAGGCGACCATAACCCAATACGAGGCCGGCATAGATCGGCGTCTCTAGATGATTCTGCGATAGCGGCTGCACGTGGAGACCCCCTTGCTTCAACAGCCGTGCCGCCTCCACATCGCTCATCCGCGCCTTCAGGCGCTCGGTGAACAGAGCGACGAGATGAAGACCGGTTGCACAGGGAGCGACAGTGAGATCATCAGGCAAATACTGACGGATCGCATCCATCAGAGCCTTCTGCCGCTCCGCATAGACTTTTCGCATGCGGCGGAGATGGCGCAGCAGATGGCCCTCGCGCATGAATTCGGCGAGCGCGCGCTGGCCGATGCCGGAACTGTGCACGTCGATACGCGCGCGGCCCCTGGTGAAGATCTCGACGAAGCGCTCCGGCGCGACGATGTAGCCTAAGCGCAAGCTCGGCATCATGATCTTGGAGAAGGTGCCGAGATAGATCACGCGCTGCTCGCGGTCGAGCGACTTCAGCGACGCGATCATACTGTCCTGATGCCGGAACTCGGAATTGTAGTCGTCCTCGACAATCCAGACGTCGTTGCGATTGGCCCAGTTGAGCAATTCCAGCCGCCGCTCCAGCCCCATGCTGACGCCGAGCGGATATTGATGCGACGGCGTCACCACGATCAGCTTCGCATTCGGCGCGCGGCGAATGCCCTCGGTGACGCACAGCCCCTTGTCGTCCACCGGTATCGGCACCAATTTACCGCCTGCCGCCGTCAGCGACCACTGCGCCTCCACGAAGCCCGGTTCCTCCACCCAGACTTCGTCGCCATGATCGAGGATCATGCGGCTGCACAGGTCGAGCGCGCTGGAAGTACCCGAGGTCACGACGATCTGCTCAGGCGTGCAGACGAGACCGCGTACCGCGCCGAGGAAATCCGCGATCTCGCGCCGAAGCTCGGGAAGCCCGGCGGGGGACAAATCGAGGCATTCCTCCTTGTCGGGGTGCAGCGACGTCTGGCGCAGCAACCGAGCCCAGTCGCCAAACGGAAAGGTCGAGATATCGGGCGCACCGGGGCTGAAATCGGACGCCCAATTGGTCTCGTAGGTGAAGCCAATCAGCGACTGCCAGCGCTGAGAGATGGGACCGGCGATGCGAGACGTATCCGCAGACGCGCCCGCCGGCGATGCCGCGTTACGGCTGACTGCGGCGACCGAGACACCGCCGCGCGGCATCGATTCCAGATAGCCTTCGGCGTAGAGGATGTCCCAGGCACTCAGCACCACCATGCGCGAGCAACCGAGCTCGCGCGCAATCTCCCGCGAGCCGAGAAACTGGGTGCCCGCCGGCAGCGTCCCATGCAGAATCCCGTCGCGCATCTGCGCCGCGATTTGCTGGGGCAATGCCACTGACGAAGCCCGGTCGAGACGGATGCCCGCCAGCGACATCCGCCTCCTCTGGCCAGTGGAATTCTGCATGCGAAACGGGGCCCGGACAAACGATCAAGATGAATGCGACCGAACAAGTAGCAGCACGGAAGGCTGGACGTCCACATCGCACCGTACAGCCCAAATGGCGGAGCTTGCCAGGCGCCCTGCACACGGTTTGAGATCCGAGCCAAGACGCTTCCAGCGCGCTAAAATCCCGATCGCAGTACCGGCCCTCGCAATATGCGAGACGCCAAAAGCGGAAATTATTCACTCTGAAGCAAAGGCTGCAAAGAGGTAGGTGCCAACGACCTTGCTTGGCTCTAAGGCGCCAAATACTGCACCAGTCTCGGATCGTCGCGAATCTCGCCGGCCGAACCTGTCAGCGCAACCCGGCCGCGATCCAGCACGTAAGCGCGGCTCGCGACCCGAAGCGCGAGATCGAGATGCTGCTCGACGATGACGACGGCAATGTCCTTCGCCAGCAGGATCAGGCGCTCGGTAATTTCCTCGATGACACCGATCCAGACGCCCTCAGTCGGCTCATCCAGCAGCAAGATTTTCGGATCGGACAGCATGGCGCGCCCGATCGCCAGCATCTTGCGCTCACCGCCGGACAATGTGCCTGCAAACTGATCGAGCCGCTGGCCGAGCTTCGGAAAGATCTCCAGCACGCGGTTGACTGCCCCGCTGTCGCGATTGGTCAGCGCGCCGACGGCGAGATTGTCCCGCACCGACAGTTTCGCGAACACCGAATGTTCCTGCGGGACATAGCCGACGCCGCGGCGGATGCGCTGCTCGGTCGGCAGTTTGCCGACATCGCGGCCATCGAGGCTCACCGCACCGCCGAGCACCGGCAACTCACCGACAATAGCCTTCATCAGCGTGGTTTTGCCGGCGCCGTTGCGGCCGAGAATGGCGACGCCGCCGCGCCACGGCACGCTGAGCGTGACGCCGAATAGCACCTGGCTACGGCCGTAACCGGCATCCAGGGACTGGATATCGAGGAATTTATCGTCAGGCACGGCGGAGATAGACCTCCTGAACTTTGGGACACGACTGCACATGCTGCACCGAGCCGGTCTGCAGGATCTGGCCCTGATCCAGCACCGTGAGGCGGTCGCAGATATCGCGGATGAAATCGAGATCGTGCTCGACGATGACGAGCGAACAGCGCGCCTTGATCGGCTGCAGCAATTCGCCGGTGACGCGGCGTTCTTCCAGGCTCATGCCGCCGGTCGGCTCGTCGAGCAGCAGGAGCTTCGGCTCGGGCGCCAGCGCCATGGCGATCTCGAGCCATTGCTGCTGGCCGTGGGACAGAGCGGATGCCGGCTCGTGGGCGCGATCGACGAGACGAAACTGTTCGAGCATCGCCATGACTTTGTCATGCAGCACGCCGCGGGTGCGTGACAGCGCCAGATTGAGCAGTGATGTCTGTGCCTGCAGCGCCAGCAGGATGTTGTCATACAGCGTCAGGGCCGGCAGCACGCTGGTGATCTGGAACTTCAGGCTCATGCCGGCGCGGGCGCGCTCCGCTGGCGAGGCCTGCGTGATATCGTGGCCGCCGAAAGTGACGGTGCCCTGCGTCGGTGTCTCGGCGCCGGCGATACATTTCATCAGCGTGCTCTTGCCGGAACCATTGGGTCCAATCAGGCCGTGAAATTCATTGGCAGCGATGGTGAGATCGGCGCCGTTCAGCGCCGTGAGCTTGCCGAAGATCTTGATGAGTCCTTTTGCTTCCAGAAGCGCCATGACTATCGCTTTCCCGGACGGCCGAAGCTGCCGACGCGCTCGCGCTCTGACAACAACAGACTGACCAGTCCTGCGGGCCGGAACAAGATGACCAGCAGGAGCAATACGCCGAGGATGATCGGCCAGATGTCCTGATAGCTGTTCGACAGCCAGAAGCTGACGGCCTCGATGACAATGGTGCCGATCACAGCACCGATCAGCGTGCCGGAACCGCCGAACAACACATAGAGCACCACCTGGGTGGAAATCACGACGCCCAGCATGTTGGGCCAGACGAAGCCTTCATGAAACGCATAGAGACTGCCGGCGAGCCCGGCGATAGCCCCGCTCAGGGAGAAAATGATCGCCTTGAGGTGCTGCACCTTGTAGCCGAAGAAGGCGATGCGCTGCTCGTTCTCGCGCAGGCCGGCCAGAGCGAGGCCGAATTGCGAGCGCATCAGGAAACGACAGAGCAGATAGACCACGATCAGGAAACCGATCGCCATGTAGTAATAGGCAGGTCCCTCTGTGAGCTCATAGCTGCCGATTGTCATCGGCGGGATCGAGGGAATGCCGTTCTGGCCGCCAAGATAATACCACCCCCGCGCCAGACGATCGCAGGCATAGGAGCCGGTCAGCGTACCCAGTGCCACGAAGATGACGCTGGCGGGATGGCGACCAAGCAGCAGAAAGCCGCCGAGCAGCAGCGCAAAGGCAAAGCCGATCAGAAGGCCGGCGGGCAGCACGAGCAGGATGGACGTAATGCCGAGATCGCGCGCCAGCAGCGCCACGCCATACCCGGCAGAGCCGAAAAACACGGCCTGGCCGAAACTCATGATGCCGGCATAGCCCCAGACCAGATCGAACGACAGCGCGAACAGGCAGAGGATCAGCACGCGCGTGGCGTAGACGGTGAGATAGTCCTGCAGCACCAGCGGCAGCAGCAGGCCAATGACCAGCACCGTAATTTCGATCATCGGCAGCACGCGCCATTGGCGCGATGCGCTGATGCCTCGCGTCAGGGATACGGCAGAGAGTGGCGTCATCTCGGTCATCAGGTCGCCGGCATGAGAGAAAGAGAAGCGGGAGTGATATCGGCCACTCCCGCGAGGTTCAAACTATCGACTCAGCATTCCTTGGGATCGACGAGACCGGCGCTGCGCGCGACGACTTCATACTTTCCGCCCTTGGCCACTGCCGTGTACATCTTCATCTTGCAGTGCCGCTGACCGGGGACCATCTCGGCCGGACCGCCCGGGCCTTCGGCGATCTTGGCATGGTCGAGCGCCTTGGCAACGGCATCGCGATCGACACTGCCCGCTTCCTTGACGGCCGCCTCCCACAATTTCAGGCCGCGATAGGTGCCGGTCGCGGCGCTGCCAGCCGCGAACAGGAAGTTGCCCGGGAACTGTTTTTCGTAGGCCGCCTGGAGCTTGGCACTGAACGGATCTTCCGGCGTCAGCGCCTTGAAGTAATCGAGGCAGCTTGCGAGGCCCTCGATTTCGGCCGGCTGATTGATGCTCAGCGTGTTCTCATCGTAATAGACGCAGGCCAGCCGTCCACCATTCTTGAGGAAGCCTGCTTCGGAGAGCTGCTTGAAGAATGGCCCGACACCTGGCGGAATGACGGTGTTGAAGACGACATCGACCTTGTTCGAAATGATGCGGTTCACGGTCGACGAAAAATCGATCTGGTCGAGCGGGTAGTATTCCTCGAACACGACCTCGCCGCCATTGGCCTCGATCACCTTGCGGGCATAGACGTTCAGCGTATGCGGCCAGACATAATTGGCACTGGGCAGCGCAAACTTCTTGCCGCCATTCTTGATCAGCCATGGGATGAATTCATCACATTGCTGCGCCGGGGTCGGTCCGGTGCAGAACAGATAGGGCGTGCATTCCTTGCCTTCATAGAGCTGCGGATAGATGTAGAGCGTCTTGCCACGGGAGACGATGACGTCCTTGATGGCGTTGCGCATCGACGAGGTAATGCCACCGATGACCAGATCGACCTTTTCGCGCTGGATCAGCTTACGGACATTGCCGACCGCGACGGATTCATTGGATGCGGTGTCCTCGATATAAAGTTCCAGCGGCCGGCCAAGCAGACCGCCGGCATCGTTGATGTCCTTGATCACCATCCTGGCCACATTGGCGTCAGCATTGCCGGCATAGCCCATCGGCCCGGTCAGATCGGTACCGACACCGACCTTGATCGGTCCGGCAGCCGCGTTGGCCCAGCCTGCGGGGATGACCCAGCTGCCGACGCCGGTGGCGACGGCCGTACCGAACAGCGCCGCATTGCCGAGAAAGCGGCGACGGCTGAGAGTGTTGGCGTCTTGAGACATTGGACTAAACCCCTTTTCCTGCAACGAGGCCCTGCGGCCGGAATTTGATGAAGATGATGGCGAGCACGAATACGGCGACATCGGCGATAACGGGCGAGATGACCCAAGGCAGCGCCGCACTCAGCGTGCCGATCAGGCCTGCGCCAGCCACCGGACCTGCAAAAGAGCCGATGCCGCCGACCATGACGGCCACGAAGCCCTGAATCAGAAAGCGAATGCCGAGATCGGCGAACAGCGTGAACACCGGCACGATCAGCGCGCCGGCCAGACCTGCGAGCGCGGCGCCGAAGGCGAAGGTTGCGCCATAGATTGCGTTGGTCGAAATGCCGGAGGCCCGCGCCAGCGCCGGGTTCTCCAGCGAAGCGCGGATGCGCAGGCCGAACGCGGTGCGCGCCAGAAGCAGATAGCTCCCTGCCATCACCAGTGCGGTGATCACGATGATCACCAGACGCCAGGTTGAGAAATGCATGCCGCCGATGGCCACCGAGCCGCCGACCGGCTCCGGCACCGAGAGATACAGTCCGCCGATCAGGCCGCGCACGATCTCGCGAATGATCAGTCCGAGCGCATAGGTACCGAGCATGGCGACGATCGGCGCGGCATAGAAGCGCCGGACAATCAGCCGCTCCAGCACGAAGCCTAAAGCACCAACCACGAAGGGTGCAGCGATCATGCCCAGCCACACCGGCGCGCCGGCGGAATGGACGATATAGGTGACATAGGCCCCGAGCAGAACGAACTCGCCCTGCGCGAAATTGAAGATCCCCATCATGCTGGCGATGATCCCCAGCCCCAGCACGACCAGCACGACGATCGCCCCGAAACTGGCGATCTCGAAGACCGCCATGATCAGATTATCCATGCGTGATCACCGATCCTCGCTTCTGCATGGATGCCTCACATCGTCTTCCAATCGGCGGACTGCTCGAAGGCATGAGCCGCGCGATAGATGGTCATCTCGTCGAAATGCTTGCCGACCAGCATCAGCCCGACCGGCAGACCATCGACCATGCCGCAGGGGATCGACATCGCCGGATGATGCGAGATATCGAACGGCGAGGTGTTGGAGATCATTTCGAAGGCGCGGCCGACGACTTCTTCACGCGGCGCGCCGGGCGCCGGCAGCGGTGTCGCCTTCATCGGCGTGGTCGGCATCAGCAACAGATCATAGCTCGCCAGCGCCTTGTCATAGGCAGCCGTGACGCGACGCGAGATATTCAGCGCCTTGCCGTAAAAACGAGGGCCGAAATTATTGTTGATATAGGTGCCGAACAGCAGCAGCAGCTTGGTGGTTTCGGACAGCGAGTCCGCCTGCCCGCGCCAGCCACGATGGGCGTCCATCAGCGACGTCGAATAGAGATCCGACCGGCTGAGGCCATAGCCGTCGCCCACCATCATGGTCTGCGTCATGCCTTCGGTGCCGATCGGAGTCCACACCGCCGCCGCGGTGAGATGCATCGGGATCGAGATCGTCTCCACTGTCGCGCCGAGATCGGCGAAGCGCTTGGCGGCTTCGCGAACGCTGCGATTGACCGCGTCTTCGGCGCCGAGCTGCTCGAAACCTTCCTTGACGATGGCGATCTTCATGCCCTTGACGCCGGTGCCGAGCGCCTTGGTGTATTCCGGCACTTCCGGCGACTTGATCCGCGGATCATAACCGTCATCGCCGGCAAGCACTTCCAGCAGCAGCGCATTGTCAGCGACACTGGATGTCATCGGGCCAGTGTGATCGACGAATATCTCGATCGGCATGATGCCCGTATAAGGCACCAGACCCCAGGTCGGCTTCATGCCATAGGTGCCCGAGAAGGACGACGGCATGCGGATCGAACCGCCCTGGTCACCGCCAATCGCCATGTCGACTTCGCCGAGCGCGACAACGACCGCACTGCCGGACGACGACCCGCCGGCGGAATAGCCCATCTTGTGCGGGTTATGCACGTTGCCCGTCGAATTGGTGTGGCTGCCGCCGGACATGCAGAAGGATTCGCAATGCACCTTGCCCATGATCTCGGCGCCGGCGTCCAGCATGCGCGTGACGATGGTGGCGTCGAAATCCGGCACATAGCCTTCCAGCGTGGAGGAGCCGTTCATCATCGGCACGCCGGCCAGCATGATGTTGTCCTTCAGCGCGACGGTCTTGCCTTTGAGCTTGCCGCCGGGCGCGCCCTTCACCACCGACTTGCGATACCAGGCGTTGCGCGTGTTCTCTTCCGGCGCGGGCCGATAGCCAGGCGTACGCGGATATTTCACTTCCGGTACTTCGTCGGGCATCGCCGCCACGACGTTGTAGGCATCGACGGATCCCTGCATCAGCGCTCGGAACGAGGTGACGTCCTCATCGGACAGCGCGAGGCCGCACTGATCGGCGACGGCGAGGAGTTGATCGGGAGTGGGAAGTGAAACGGCCACGATGATTTCTCCTGATATCCACGATGCAACCGGCACGGCATTTCTTCGGGATGCCCACGCCGTCAAGGCGACGACGGTGTCGCCTTTCGCGCATCATTAGAAAGAGAAATACTTTCCTTTTCAAGTATTATTTTTCGGGATCGTCCCGATCGGATCGTCTGCGACTGACCTAGAATGTCCGGATGAGCCTGAAATCCAGACCGTCTGCTTCGGCAAGATAGATCGGCATTTTCGCCCGCCCGCCGCGCATGCTGACCTCACCGCGGGCGCCATGATAGGCCACACTGGACGCCGCGTTCAGCATCGGCCGGACGTCGAATGAGCCCGCCTTGGTCGCCACGGATTCGAGAAACCGAAGCCCCTCGTAGTTCGACTGCGCGACCGATCCCGGCACAGGCGCACAGCGTCCAAACGATGCTTCATATTGCGCGCGGAATGCATCATTCGCCGCCGATGCACGGTCGACGAAATAGCCCGATGCACAATAGAGCCCCTCGGAACTATCCGCGCCCATGCCGAGCAGCAGCGTTTCATCCATGGCCCCCGCCAGTCGGAGAACCTTCGACGAGAGACCATGTTCGGCGAAGGCGCGGTTAAACACGATGCTGTCGGTACCGATCAGCGAGATGACCACGACATCCGGCTTGGCGGCCCGGATGCGGGCGATCTGGGCATCGTGATTCTGCTCGCCAAGCGCAACGAATTCCTCACCGACCACGCGCCCTCCGGCGCCGGCGATATATGTCTTGGTGGCCTTGTGGGCCAGCCACGGCCAGACGTAATCGCTGCCGATCAGATACCAGCGCTTCGCCTTCTTTTCATTCGCCAGCCATTCGATGGCCGGGCGGGACTGATCGCGCGGCGTCTCACCGATCGCCATCACGCCGGGCGTGCGTTCTCCGCCCTCATAGACAGGCGTGTAGATATAGGGCACGCGCCCGGCGATAACCTTGCGCAACGCGACGCGGACCGCGCTGATATGAGAGCCCATGATGACATCGGCATCACCAGCCGCGATCATGTCGGCTGCCGTGCGGACAACGCCATCGATATCGCCGCCGGCGTCATGAAACACCGGCTCGATCTCGCGCCCGAGAATGCCGCCGCGCCGATTGATCTCCGATGCCGCGAGCATCATGCTATTGGTGCCCGCCAGGCCCCAGATCCCGGCCGGGCCGGACAGCCCGATAAAATTGACGACGCGCAGCTTTTCGCGATTGCGACGCCGCGGAAACAAATCGGGACGTGCAATAGCGGCACGACCTCCCCCGCTGTCCTGAAAGCCCTTCAGCAACCATGGCGCCGGCATCGGCAGCGCACCGGTCGTTGCAATCTGCAGTGACGAGAGCATGTCGCTCTCCTTTCGACGTTGTCAGCGGCGGTGCGGCGTCAATTTATCGGCAGTAAAATCGTGCGAAAGAAAATATCGTAGAGGAAAATATTGAACATTCAACGATTCCCGTGCATATGGATCAGGCAAAGTCGCTTAATATTCATCACCCCTTCCAGCAAAGTTTCCCAACCGTGGCCAGAACGCCGAGCACGCCCATCACCGAACACCTCGCTTATCTGCTGGCGCAGGCGAACCGGGAAATTAATCGCCAGCTCGATGCGCGCTTCAAGAAGGAAGGCGTGCCGGTCGAACAGTGGCGCATTCTGAAAGTGCTGTCCGACGGCAAGGGCCACTCCATGGGCGACCTCGCCGATACGGTTCTGCTGAATCATCCGACCCTGACCAAGATGGTCGATCGCATGGTGTCTGATGCGCTGGTCTACCGGGTGCAGGACCCCGACGACCGCCGCAAGGTGGTGATGTTCATTTCCGACCGCGGCAAGACACTGACCCAGCGGTTGAACTCGCTGGCGCTGAGCCAGGAAGCCCATATCGCCGAGAACTATGGCAACAAGGCAACTGCCGACCTGAAGCGCCTGCTGGAAAGCCTGATCGAAAAGGCGAACTAGGCTTTCCATCTCTTCGCACCGACTATGTGGGCCGTCGACAAACCAGGTCGATTTCGATCAGAGCGTCATAAGCGAGGCCCGTGACGCCGACACAGGTCCGCGCCGGCAGGCGATTCGGCGGAAAATAGCTGCGATAGGTCTCGTTCATCGCTACGTAGTCGCGCTTGAACTCGGTGAGATAAATCCGCGTCATGGTGATGTGCTCGAAGCCGAGATCGAGCCCCGCGAGCACCACGCGCAGATTTTCCATCACCGCTTCGGTCTGTGCCACGATGCCATCGGGCAGCACGCCCGGCATTGCCGGCGTGTCCGGCATCTGCCCGGTGACGAACACGAAGCCGTCGGTCTCCACAGCATGGCTGAACGGCGCGACCGGCTTCGGCCCGCCGGAGATCATGTGGAATTGCAACAGCGCGTCTCCTGGACCTTATGATTTTGACGTGTGATCGAACACCCGCTTGCTCAGAATGGCATGGACGCCCCAATTGCCATCGACGACCTGCGTCACGCCGAAGTCGACCGCGACCGACATCAACGCGATCGCCTCATCCTCGGTGAGACCTTTGATGTTCATCAGGAAGCGCCGCATCTTGCGAAAGGCGTCCTTCATTGCAAGATCGAGCGACGAGGTCGCATAGACCTCGCTCTGCCCCTTGGCGCCGAATTCAGCGAGATAGTTCGGATGGCTGAAGCCCATCAGCACCCAGTCACTCTCGGTCTCGATCAGCGGATAAGTGAGATCGGCGAACGCCTGGCCGGCAAGATTGCCCTTCTTGTGCAAGACCACCTGGAACGTTCCGGTCATCGAACATTCGATCGCCGTGCCGCCAAGCTCGCCGTCGCCCTGCGCGGCATGGGGATCGCCAACCGACAGCAATGCGCCAGGCACAGAGACCGGTAGATAGACCGTCGATCCCTTGCCGAGCCGCCAATTGTCGAGATTACCGCCAAAATAGGCTGGCGGCACTGAATCGACGAGATCGGCCTCTCGCGGCGCCACGGCAATGACACCGAAATGCGGGCGCAGTGGAATGCGAATGCCGTCGAGCACGTCATGCCGACGCCGTACAGAGGCCGGCGTAATCGGAATGCCCGGATAGTCGTAGGTGTTGTGCACGATGCCGAACGGATCGGTCTGCGGCTCCCAGCGATACGAATAGAGCGCGCGCGCATATGGCACGTCGTCGTGATCGAGAATTTCGTAGATCGTCACCGCCTCACGCGCATTCTGCTCGGCGAGAAATTCCTTGTAGTGATAGCCCCACCATGCCGCGACGCTGCTGCCAAAAACCTGACCGTCGAAATCCGGATTTCGACTGGCGCGCGGCACGATGTCGAGGATGCGGATTTCCAGCACATCGCCGGGCTGCGCGTCCCTGATCGCCACCGGCCCCGTGCAAATGTGGACGCCAAAGCCCTCACCGGCACCGCGGCCATAGATCGAGGCGTCCATCGGACCGGCACCGCGGCGATCGACATTCTTCTGATCGCGCGTCCAGCGGAACACGCTCTCAGCGCCGATATCGCCCTTGATCATCCGCTCGGGATCGTCGGATGCGTGCTGCGTCAGTGTTTCGATGGTGATCGTGTCGCCGGAATTGATCTCGATCTGCGGCGGCAACGAGCGGCTGAAATAGCCCCAGTGCACGCGAGATGCATCGGCGGCAAGATGATGGTGCCGGAGATTCTTCGAAGCATCCGCGATGCCGTGCGTGATCGTCGCGGCCGGCGCCGGCTGCGCAATCTTCCCCGTAGTTGACGGCGCGTGCTGGCTGCGCAACTGCGCCAGCGCTTCCTGCGGCCAGCCGCGTTGTCCCGCCGCCGTCGCCGATGCCGTCAGGCGCTCGGCTTCATTCTGGCGGAATTCGCGCGGCGACAGGCCGAAGCGGTGACGGAACGTGCGGCTGAAATGCGCGGAGTCATTGAAGCCGGCACGAAAGGCAATCTCGGAAATCGAGTGATGCGCCTCGGACGGATTCGACAGATCGGCCCAGGTGCGCTGCAGCCGGCGCTCGCGGAGATAATGTGTAAAACTGCTGCCGGTGCCTTCGAACAGTTTCTGCAGATAACGTTCGGAGATGCCCTCAGCCTGCGCCACCCTGGCCGGCGTCAGATCCGCATCGTCGAGGCGTCGTTCGATGGTCTGGCACAGCCGATGCAAGGTCGCAGCCTTGGTCGCCGTGCCGCTGTTGAGATCAGCCGTCGGCTCGGCCAGTTGACGTGTAAAGGTCGGTAACAGATCGGCAAGACTTTGTGCGATCGCCGACCATTCGGCATCGGACAATGTTTCGAGGTTGCGGGCCGCCTGTTCCATCATACGCGCGAACACGTCGCCGAAGCCGCCGGGGCCTACGATCTGGACATCGGCGATGGCGGGTGCACTGGCGCGGCGGCTGTGCAGCGGATCCGACGTCACCGAGAGCACCACCGCGCGCATGTCGCGCTGGAATGCGACGCTCCAGTCCCCTTTGCGGGGCAGCAGCAGCAGATGCCCGACGGCGACGATCTGATGCCCCGCGGCGGTCTTCAGCGCGACGCCATCCTCAAGCGGCAGCAGCACCAGCGGATGGTCGCTGGCGAGATCCGACAGCGGCGAGATTGCCTGTGCGCCGGCAGACAGTTTGGCCAGAGCAACACCTTCGAAGGTGCGACGAACTGCGGTGGCATGCCCGTGATGCGTGGTCGTCGCAGCCGTCGGCTGCAGGCCAATCGAACTCAGGACGTCGCGCCATGCTTCGGGGCGGTCGTCTTCAGAGTAGGATTCACTGGTGAACGGACGGAGGCTCATGCATCGACCTTCATAGCCGAAGCGAAGCAACCTCCGTGCCATCCCGAAGGACGCAGCGCCCTGCCCTGCAACTTCCCCGATCACCGCGCCATCGTCCTCATAGCCGAATTCAGTGCAATTTCATCCGCTTAGTCGCAGCGGAAGACGTTCTTGCGGATTGTGCCGTGGACGCCCCAATTGGCATCGACCACCTGCGTCACCCCGAAATCCGCACCGACCGACATCAGCGAGATCGCCTCGTCTTCACTCATCTTGTGCACCGTCATCAGGAAACGCCTGAGCTTGCGGAACGCATCGCGCATGGCCCGATCGAGGCTGGAATGATTGGCGACGTCGAGCTGCGCATTGGCGCCGAGTTCGGCGAGATAGTTCGGGAAGGTGAAGCCGTAGACCGACCAGGCATCGGCGGTTTCCAGCATCGGATGCGTCAGGCCTTCGAGGGGCGTACCGCCGAGGTCGCGATGCTTGTGCAGGATGAACTCGAAATCGCCGGTCAGCGACGTCTCGATCGCCGTGCCGCCGAGCTCGCTGTCGCCCTGCGCGGCATGGGGATCGCCGACCGAGAAGAACGCGCCGGGCACCGCCACGGGATAGAACATCTTGGCGCCCTTGCCGACGCGCCAGTCGTCGATATTGCCGCCTGTGTAACTCGGCGGGATCGACGACACGAAATCCTCCTCGGATGGCGCGAGGCCCATGGTACCGAAATGCAGCCGTGCCGGCACCCTGACATTGGGCAGAATGTTTTCGCGTTTCCTGATGGTCGCGTGATCGACGCGTACGCCGGGATAATCGATGGTCGGATGCAGGATGCCATCGGGATCAATCTGCGGCGTCCAGACATAATTATAGACCGCCCTGGCGAAGGGTTCGCCCGATGTATCGAGCTCGAAGATCGTCACGACCTCGCGCGGCTTCGGCTCCTCGATCAGGTCGTGATAGTGGAAGCCCCAATTCGCGGCGACGTTGGAGCCGAAACACTTGCCGGCATAACAGGCCTTGCAGGCCGGCCGCGGGCGCACGTCGAGAATACGCACTTCCAGCACATCGCCCGGCTCTGCGCCTTCGATCGCCACCGGCCCGGTGAGCAGATGCACGCCGACGCCTTCGCCTGAGCCGCGAATGAACGGACCTTCCGTCGGGCCGGAGCCGCGGCGGACGACGGCCTTGTGCTCGCGGGTCCATTTGAACACGCTTTCGGCGCCGGGATCGCCTTCGATCATGCGCTCGTAATCGTCATTGGCATGATGCGTCAGCGTTTCGATGGTGGCACGGTCGCCCGACTTCAGCGTCAGCGCGGGTGCCACGATCTTGCTGAAATAGCCCCAGTGAACGGTCTTCGGCGACACCGGAAGAAGATGATGCTTCATGCTGAGGCCCTCATAGACATTGAACGAACTTGCGACGCGTAGCGATCACGAGACTTCCGCCTCCATCGCATTGAGGAAACGCTGCGCGACGGGATTGCGCGGATTGGTCAGGACTTCACTGGCTGGGCCTTCCTCGATGATCGCGCCTCCGGCGAGCAGCACCACACGGTCGGCCACTTCGCTGGCAAAGCGCAGCTGATGCGTCGAGATGATCATGGTCAGACCGTCCTCGACGGCGAGCCTGCGGATCACTTCGAGGACCTCGTTGACCAATTCGGGATCGAGCGCCGACGTCGGCTCGTCCAGCAACAGCACGCTTGGATTGGGCGCGATGGCCCGGGCGATGGCGACGCGCTGCTGCTGGCCGCCGGACAGATGCCGCGGCAGCGCATCGGCGCGGTGGCTGAGACCGACGCGCGCCAGGAGTTCATCGGCACGACGCTCGGCATCGGCGCGCGCGACGCCATGCACCCAGCGCAGCGGGCCGGCGATGTTCTCCTTGGCCGTGAGGTGGCCGAACAGGTTGAACTGCTGGAACACCATGCCGACGCCTACCTCGGCGCGGGCATTCGCCAGCAGCCGCGGCGACAGCGGCTTGCCATGCGCGTTGAAGCCGAGCTGGCGGCCGGCGACCTTGATGGCGCCGCCGTTCCACAGTTCGAGATTGTTGATACAGCGGAGCAGCGTGCTCTTGCCGGAGCCACTTGGTCCGAGCAGCGCGATCACTTCACCGATCCTGACCGTGATGTCGACGCCGTCGAGCACCACGTTCCTGTCGTAGCTCTTGCGGAGATCGGAGACCTCGACGGCGACATTGTTGCGCGCCAGCATCTCCGCGCGTTTGATGGGATCGCCGCGTTCCGGCCGCAGTCGCGGCGGCGGTAGTTCGGCGACACCGCCATCGGGCAGAAGCTCCGGCGGAGCGCCAGCATCCGGAACCAAGGGATCGTCGATGCCCGGGGCGCGGTACCACGGCAGGAAGCGCATGAATGTAGTTTGCTTTGCCGTGCGATCGAGGTCGAACTTCCATTCCAGAAGCAGTTGGATGCCGGCGATCGCCGCTGTGAGTAGGAGATAGATCAGACCCGACGCGAAGAAGATCGAAAAGAAATCGAAGGTCGAGGACGCGAGTTGCGTCGAGCGCAGCGTCAGCTCCTGCACGGCGATGACGGAGGCTAGCGACGAATTCTTCAGCGCGCTGACCGCTTCGTTGCCGAAAGCGGGGATCATCGACCGGATCGCCTGCGGCGCGATGATCCGGCGCATCAGGACGCCCGGGGTCATGCCGAGCGCCTGACCGGCCACCACCTGACCGCGGTCAACGCCGAGCACGCCGGAGCGCAGCATCTCGGCGATGAATGGCGCTTCGTTGCAGGCCAGCGCCAGGCCGGCTGCGAGAATGGCGGGAAGCTTAATGCCAATCTGCGGCAGGGCGTTATAGGCAAACACCATCTGCAGGATCAGCGGGGTGCCGCGAAAGATCACGGCATAGACCCGGGCGAAGGATGCCAGCGGCTTGAACCTGCTGAGCTGCATCCATGCCAGGATCACACCGAGGATCAGCCCGCCGCACAGACCGAGGGCGGTGACCTGCAAGGTCGCCTGGATGCCCTCGATCATATACGGCATGCTGAGATAGTGGAGGAACAGCTCCATGGAGGCAGAAAGCCCTTACGTGAGAGTGATCCTTGCTTGCGGGCCGGCGTTACTTCACCGTCAGCAGGCCGGGCTCCATCAGGTTTTCCGGATCGAGTTTCCACTTCTTCAGCAGTGCGAGCTGATCACCGGACTTGTAGATCTCGGTGAGTGCGGCCTTCACCGCATCGCGGAACTTGGGCTTGTCCTTCGGCACGGCAATGCCGACCTGATAGGGGATCGTCACCGCGACCGCCTTCTCGAGCTTGTCCGGATAGGCTTTCACCGCGTTGTCGACGGTGTTGACGTCGTTGATATAGGTGTCGGCGCGGCCGGCAAGGATCGCCTGAATGCAGTTGGCATTGTTGTCATAGAGCTGGATGGTCGGCTCCGCTTTGCCTTCCTTCTTGCATTCCGGCCCCAGCGCCTGGATCAGCGGCACTTCGACATAGCCGGTGTTTTCCGCCGCAGCCGTGCCGCACAGCGAGGTGTTGATACCGGTGATCTTCTTCGGATTACCCTTGGCGACGAGCACGCCGTCGAACACCTTGGAATAGGTGATGAAATCGGCGGCCTTGGCGCGCTCCTCGGTGGCATAGATGTCGGAAATCACGATGTCCGCCTGGCCCGATGCCAGCGTGGTCAGCAAGGCCGCGAAGGTCACAGCTTTGTAGGTCAGCTTGAAGCCAAGGCATTCGCCGATCTGCTCACCGAGATCGATATCGAAACCGATATATTTGTTGGGATCCTTGGGATCGATCGATTCATAGCCCGGTGTATGCGGATTAATGGCGTTGACGAGTGTCTTGCCTTTCCAGTCCGGATATTTCGCCTGCAACTCGGCGCAAGCCGCCGGCACGGCCGCCTGCGCCGACATCGGAACAAAGGTGCCGACCGCCAATAGCGCGCCCACTGCCGCCGCACGCCATCCGATCATCGCGCCCGTTTCAGGCCAAAGCCTACGGATGTCAGCAAAATGCAACTTGACCATTCGATCGCTCCTTCGACGTTGTCATGGCCTGAACCATGTTCCTAACCTCGAAGAAGCCTACGGGCGCATGTCCGCAGAAAGCTTGTCCCGGGACGTACAATAATTTGGATCGTCCGCTCCCATGATTTGGGCAGAGCTGCCACATTAATGGGCGGCGGGGCTCTTACCAGGCAGATCGTATTCACCAAATGACGGCTGCGCGCCAGAAGCGGCGTCGAGCCATCGGCTCCGCAGTTTACATCGATCGGTTAGATGGAAAGATGATCGGCGGCGCTCGCGCGTACAAGGACGACCAGCGACCCTGGTATGATTGCATTAGCTTCTGCAATTCACGATGAGAGATGCACCGGCCACACGCCCGTTTGGCTACCGCAACTTGGCACTTTTGAAAATCAGAAGCATCGCTCTCAAAACCGATAATTTATCGCAGTCATGGGTTGGGCAACTCTAGGGAGCAAGATACGCATCCGCGGATCGGCGGCGAGCAGCTTAAGGGTGCTCGTGAAGGATACCGCTCGCTCCGAGCGGTCAGCTCCTTAGAGGTCCATAACCATGGTACTGCGCGATCAGTTCTTAGCCGGCATGAGCAATGCGGCTTGCACCGTCAGTATCGTAACGACAGATGGCACAGCTGGCCGCCAGGGCGCGACGGTATCGGCAATGTCATCCGTCTCGGCCGACACGCCGCAGCCGACCTTGCTCGTCTGCATCAACGAGACCAGTGCGACCGCCCAGGCGATCAAGGTGAATGGCGTGTTCTGCGTCAACCTGCTGCGGGACGATCAATCCGGCATTTCGGACTGTTTTGCGAAGCGATGGACCACCGGAGACGGCGACAAATTCTCGTGCGCGACCTGGGCTCCCGACGTCAACGGCTCTCCCCGTGCGGTCGATGGACTGGTCGCCTTCAGCTGCACCCTGTCGTCGTGGAAGAAGATCGGCACTCACTACGTTTTCTTCGGCGAAGTCCAGGACGTTGCGCTCGCCACAGAAGGATCGCCTCTGATCTACGCGAACCGCGCCTATCGGTCTGCCGTGCCCATCGCCCCGCGATCGGCCCCGGCATCCGGTTGCAACGCCAGCTGACGATTGGTCATCAGCGCGTAAGATACATGCGTGCCGTGACCGGACTACTCGCTCATCGATCATGTCGAGAAGCTCGCGCGGACGGAGCCCTCCGCCCCGCCTGTTCCGGAATAACTGCCGTACCGTCGATCTCCACAAGCCATTCTGGCCGCGCCATGGCCTGAACCGCGAGCCTTGTCGACACGGGGACGAACCTGCTCGGGAACCTGCCAGTACGGACTAGCTTGCGTGCCCGACCGCGCGTCGCGCCGACGTATCGTAATCGGTGTAGCGCCGCTGCGTTGAGATGCGGTCCGCCAGATGCTTCGCATCGTGCCAGACGCCCCAGATGAATGCAGACCCACGGCGCGACTGCCAGGGAAGTCCCAGAAAATAGATCCCGGGTTCGGAAGACACGCCGCGCTGGTGCCTCGGCTTGCCCACCGTGTCGAATGCATCGACTTTCAGCCAGCTATAGTCGGTGGCAAAACCCGTGGCCCAGACAATCGATGTGATGCCGGCTGTCGCGAGATCCAGTTCGCGCACTGGATCAGTTATGCAGTTAGGATCGGGCCTGACGATGCGCGCGTCCGGCTCGGGCGGCAAGTCCAGCCCGAACCGTGCGATATAGGCATCGGCCTCGTCCAGCAAGCTTCTGTAGGACGCATCGCCCAGGGCGATGTTATCGGCGAGGTCGTTCGCGAACAGCACCTTGCCCTGATCATACGACGCTGTCGAACCGACGAGATGCATGCCTTCGGCCGCCAGTCGCCGGAAATCGACGGTTTGGCCGCCACGCGCGCCGCTCACCGCAATCGTGACGTGCTCGGTGCCCGGCTGCTTCGTTTCCAGATCCCATTTTCCGAGCACGCCGAGCCACCAGCAGAAGTCGCGGCCGCGATAGGCCCGCGGCGGACGTTCGTGCGGCCCGACCGACAGATAGACGCGCCTGCCCGCACGCAACAATTCGTCGGCAATCTGACCGCCGGACGAGCCTGCACCAACGACTAGGACGGCGCCTTCCGGCAACTGGCCGGGATTGCGATAGTCGTTGGAATGAAGCTGGATAACGCCTGCGCGTTGCGGAACGATCTGAGGAATGACGGGCACCTGAAACGGCCCGGTCGCCGCGACCACGTTCATCGCTTCGAAATTGCCCGCGGAGGTCCTGACCATGAACCCCGGCTGTCCGGCCATCCGTTCGACCGATGTCACATCGACGCCGCAGCGCACCGGCGCTGCGATCATTTCGGCATAGGATACGAAATAATCCGCGACGCTTTCCTTGCCGGGAAACGAGTCGGGATGCGCACCGGGAAATTCCATCCCCGGAAAGCGATCGTGCCATGCTGGGCCGTTGGCGACCAGCGAATCCCATCTGGCCGTCCGCCAGCGGTCGGCAATCCGATGCCGTTCGAGCACCAAATGCGGCACGCCCGCCATGCCCAGATGTTCGCTCATGGCGAGACCAGCCTGGCCTCCGCCCACCACAATCGTGTCTACGCGCTCGATCGACATCCCTGTATCCACTTCTGACCGCCCGAAACGCTCCACGGCCGGATCATCCACGCATCGATGTTGAAGCAACGCACCAGCACGTGAACATTATTATTTGGCTTCCCAGTGCTTGGGCTCGACCGACGTGAAGGCTCCCCGCGCACCGATCGACGCATGACGACAAACGCTCAATGCGCGTAGGACGGATCTTCCGCATCGAGCAGCTTTTTCATTTCGGCGAAGTGCGCTTCGGAAAAATCGGTGAGACCTTCCCAGTCGTGCGCGGTGCGTTCGGCAATATCGTCGGGCAGCACGTTCAGCGGCTGACCGGTGGCATAGGCCTGCACCAGGGTCTGGCACGCACGCTCGATGGTATACATGTCGTCAAACGCTTCGCCGACCGTCCTCGCGGCAATCATCACGCCATGATTTCCCATCATCAGGCGCGAGCGGTTGCCCAGCAGCTTTGCCAGACGCGCGCCCTCCTGCTCGCTGTCGGCCATTCCGGAATATGCGGCATCCAAAGCGACACGATTGAAATAGCGCGCCGTATTCTGGTCGATCGGCTTGATGTCAGGATTGGCCAGCGTGGCAATGGTCGTGACGAAAGGTGGATGCAGATGCAACACGACGCGCGCCTGCGGAAGCAGGCTGTGCATCTGGCTGTGGATCGACCACGCAGTTGGATCTACGGATGCCTGACCTCCGAACGAGCCATCTGCATCGAGATCGAACAACACGAGATCGCTGGCCTTGATCCGCGAGAAGTGTCGCCACTTCGGATTCATCAGGAATTTGCGACCATCGCTCGACACTGCCGCGCTGAAATGATTGGCGACAGCCTCGTGCATGCCCAGCCTTGCAAACAGGCGGAAGGCAGCCGCGAGATCAATTCTCAGCTGACGTTCGTTGGAATCATTCGGTTCGGTGGTCAATGACTGTCTCCGATTTGCGAAACATATGCTGCGCACCGCCGCGGGCTGCGACGATCGTCTGTCGAGGCTTCGGCTTCGACGCACCAACGTTGATCGACGCTGTGAAGACGCGACCCGACGGCGCGTACCGAAAACCGGACGTTTGTCATCACATCTGGATGATGCGGTTCGAACGCTGCTCGGCGGATGCGCTGGACTTGTGATTGAGCTTACTGAACCTGCCGGTTTCGGCCTAATTTGCTTTCGCGAAGGGCGCCTTCCGCTTTTCCGAGGCATGCCTGCATAGTCGGCAGCATTGATCCTGAACCAGGCAGGATCGGCGCGAGCCGGCGCGCCCGGCTCACTTCTTTCCGGATACCGGATGATCGACGCCGGGGGCCACCATGCCGGGTATGTAGTCTTCAGAAATCAGCGCTTGGCAATGCGCCTGAAACGTTTCGATCAGGCGCGACTTGGTCAGTTGCGCCAGTGTCGCGACGCCGATCACCATCGGGCGGTATTCACCGACGAGCTTCACCCGGACGACCTTCCTGCCGTCAAGCGCCGTATCGGATCTCGGCCTCACATTGGCCAGCGTATAGCCATAGCCATTCGCAACCATCGTGCGAATGACATCCTGATATGCTGAACGTCCGCCGATGCGCGGCTCGAATCCCTCGCCCATGAATAAAGCGAGGAAATATTCGCGGCTTAGCGGGAGATCCAGCAGCAGCAACGGCTCGTCGATGAGCTCGGTAAGCGATACGGCCGATCTAGATGCAAATCTGTGGTTTTCGCTGACCACGACATGCACGGGCAGCTGGGCCAGCGGCGTGAATGCGATCCCCGACGGCAACTGCAGGTCGTAAGTGATGACGACATCGATCTCCGCACAGCGCAGCCCTTCGAGAAGCTGCTCCTGGTTGAGCTCGATATGCCTGATCTGGGTATCCGGAAATGCGGTGGTGAACGAATGCGCCAGTTCCGGCATGACCATCGGCGCCAGTGTCACCAGACAGCCAACCGTGATCTGGCCACGAACCTGCCCGTCGACATCGGAGGCGACCGAATAGAGCTGCTCGGCCTGATTGAGTACGTTCTTTGCTTCCCTGAGCAGACTTCGCCCGGCCGGCGTCAGCGACAGACCGAGCGCGTGATGCCGGACGAACAGTTGGACGCCCAGCTCTTTCTCAATGTGTGAGATGGCCGTCGAAATCGACGGCTGCGATATGTTGATGCGTTCGGACGCGAGCGTAATGCTGCCCGTCTCCCCGGCAGCTACGAAATATTCCAGCTGTCTTAACGTAAAACGCATTGCGGACCCGCGATCTTGCCGTCGGCATCACGGGCCACCATATCGGCGCGAGTGTTTCCAAGCAGGCCCGGACGCTCGCATCCAGGCTTCCGCGATCCGATGCACGCTTTTTATACACCTGTCCCGATGGGCGCGGTCAAGCCGGCTTTCGCCAATAGCTGATGACCTCCATCAGCAGGAACAGCACCGTCACAACGCCCAGCACGACAACGGACGCAGCCGCCAGGGTCGGGTTGATCTGGAGGAAGATGTCGCTCCAAAGCTGTTTGGGGAGCGTCGTGATCAGACCGCCGCCAATGAAAAGTGCGATCGTCAACTCTTCGAAGGAGATGAGGAATGCCGTGATCAGCCCCGCAACGATGCCACCGCTGATCAGTGGCAGCGTGATCCTGAAAAACGCTTTGCGAGGTGAGGCCCCGAGCGTGAGCGCCGCGTCGTCCAGCCGCCAGTCATGCCCACGCAGGGTCGACAGCACGATGATGAAGACGACGGGCGTCGCGATCACGCTGTGGCCGAGCACGAGGCCGACATCTGTCGCGATCAGCGACATCTGCGCGAACAGGTAGAACAGGCCTATCGAGATGACGAGATGCGGCACGATCATCGGCGACATGAAGAAGATGAAGATGGCGCCCGCCAGTCTGCTTCCCGAGCGGACGACCGCAAAGGCAACGGTCCCCGCCACCACGATCGTCAGCGCCGCGCAAGCCACGCCGATTCCGAACGACCGCGCGGTGGCAGCCATCCAGATCGGCGACGCGAAATAAGTGTCGAACCAGCGAAGACTGAAGCCAGGCGGCGGAAAGGCAAGAAAGCTCCCGCTCGTAAACGCCATCGGGATGATCGCAATCACGGGGACGAGCAGGATGGCGATCACGAGCACACTGTACAATCCCAGCAGGCGGGATCCCGGCAGTCCACGAAACGTATTACGATAACTGCGCGCCACCGGGTCGAAGATGTTGCCGATGCGGCCGGCGAGCCTGAGGCCGAAGCGACGAACAGGGCTGGCCGGCTGCGATTGCCCGCTGCCGCCCCCCATGCCCGAAAGACCGAATACGCGGTCGAACAACACCACTGCGATGACCGCCCCGGCGAGCAGGATCACACCGAACGCGCTCCCCTGCTGAAGATTCTGCAATTCGTTAATCTGCTCGATGATCAACTGCCCCACCATCGTCTCACGCGGGCTGCCGAGCAGCGACGGGGTGATGAAGAAGCCCAGCGACGTGATGAAAATCATCAGGCCGGCGGTCGCTACGCCGCGCATCGAAAGCGGAAGAAAGATCCGCCAGAATGCCTGCGTCGGACTCGCACCCAGCGTCGTCGCAGCAGAGAGAAGCGATTTGTTGACCTGGTTCAGCGTCGGCATCATTGCGATAACGCAAAGCGGCACCAGCGTGTGTACGATGCCGAACAGCACGACCGTTTTGTTGAACAGCAGCCGGTCGCCGGCTCCGCCCATCGACATGATCAGCTGCGCAAAACTGCTGTTCCGGCCGAACAGGACGAGCCATGCAAAGTTCTTGACCAGAGCGCTGGTCCAGAATGGCAGCAGGATCAGCATCATCATCAATCGCTGGCGCCTCGCCGAATGCCGGCTTAGCCAGTAGGCCAACGGATAGCTGATCAGCACGCAAAGCGCCGTCACCTGGATGGCGACGGTGAACGTGGTCGTCATGACGCGGCTGTAGGACGGCGATGTGAAGACCACCAGCAGGGCCTTCAAAGAGAAGCCGCTGTCGCCTCCCCATATGGCCGACACGAGTATGTGCAGCGTTGGCCACAGGAAGAAGATCAGAAGGAATGCCACGCCTGGCAAAGCAAGCCAAATAGGTCCGAAACGAAAGCTCGGCTTCTCCGTCACCGGGAGGATTTCTGAAGATAGGTCTAACGACGTCACGTCCCCCCCCGATCGCTGACTGCTACAGCGAATTCTTGTTGGCGACGGGATAGAGCCCGAGATTCTCTCTCAGAGTCTTCCCCTTGTAAGCCGTCTTGTAGATGCCACGCTCCTGAAGGACCGGCACGACCTCATCAATGAACTCCTTCAGCGAGCCCGGAACAACCGCAGGCGACAGCATGAAGCCATCGCAGCAGCGCTGCTCGATCCAGCTCTCCATGAAGTCAGCGACTTCGTTGGCCGTGGCGCACATGGCCTTCGATCCCCTAGTATATTTATTGGCCATCTCGCGCAGCGTGAGCTTCTGGCCGCGGATCATGTCCGCGATCTGATTGAAATAGGCCTGATGCAGATTGGACGAGGCCGGAATGCGATCGACGGGCACCGGCTCGTCCAGCGGCAGATCGAGCAGATTGACCTCCAGATCATTGCTGAGCGCCATGACCTTCACTTCGACCGGTACCAGCGACTGCAGATATTCAAATTTTTCCTTCGCTTCCTCGCGGGTCCGGCCAATCACCGTGCTCAATCCGGACAGAATGAAGAGCTGCGATTCATCCCGGCCGAACTTCGGCATCCGGCCCTTGAGATCGCTGTAGAACGCCTTGGCTGCCTCGGGCTCGGCGCCTGTCCCGAACACGATTTCGGCGGTCTGCGCGGCCAGCTCCTTGCCGCTCTCAGATGCGCCAGCCTGGATGATCACAGGATGCCCCTGCGGCGGTCGCGCGATATTGAGGCCGCCATGCACCGTGAAATATGCGCCCTTGTGATCGACGGTGTGAAACTTTTTGGGATCGAAATAGATCGCCTTCTCCTTGTCGAAGACAAACGCATCCTGATCCCAGGTGTCCCAATAGGATTTCACGAGTTCAAGGCATTCGCGCGCTTTGGCGTAGCGCTCGCCATGCGGCGGCAGCCGGTCGAGGCCGAAATTGCGGGCTGCATAGTCATTAGCCGACGTCACCACGTTCCAGGCGGCGCGTCCGCCTGTGATGTGATCGAGCGACGCGAACTGCCGCGCGATATTGTAGGGTTCGAAGAAGCTGGTCGAAACCGTCGCCCCGAGGCCGATCCGTGACGTCGCGCCGGCCAGCGCTGCAAGCAGCGTCACTGGCTCCATTACGTTCTGGAACAGCGGCGATCGTGTCCAGATGTCGAGATTGTCGGTGCGCGCCGCAGGCGTATCGGCGATAAAAAAGAGGTCGAGCAAACCACGCTCGCAGAGCTGCGCGACCTCCTTGTAGTATTCGACATCATTGACGCGACCGGCCTCGGCGTCCGGATGCCGCCAGGCGCCCTTATAGATGCCATGCGGATGGACAAGCGCCGATAGCACGATCTGTTTTTTTGATGTCATCGTCAGTACCAGTTCGAATTCACACTAGCGAGGTTGGGCGTTGCGGCGAACTCGGCTCAGGTGAGCAACCATTCGTCCATGCGCTTCTTGACCATCTGCCTGTTGGATTGCGACCACCAGCGCGGATCCAGCGGCACGAGACCGGCGAAGTTCGCCGGATTGGTCGCAAGAATCTTCGCGCGCTCCGGCGCGATCGAGTCAAAGGCCTTCTTGTTGGTCGGGCCATTCGCCACCAGATTCGAATAGGCGGCCTGCCGGTCCGGACGCATGCAGAAGCGGATGAATTCTTTGGCCAGCGACTGTTTGGGGCCATTGATCGGCATGGCCCAGCCATCCACCGAATACAGTCCCTGCCAGACGGGCGTGAGCTTCGCGCCACCCTGGATCGCGCTATAGACGCGCCCCGACCAGGTATCGGCCATGTCAACCTCACCGCTCTGCAGTATCTGGGTGTTATGCGCACCGCTGGTCCACCAGACCGACACGTTCTTCTTGATCTTCTCGAGCGACCTGAACGCCCGATCGACGTCGATCGGATAGAGCTTGTCCGGCGCGACGCCGTCTGCCAGCAACGCCATTTCCAGCGAGCCCCAGCCCGCGCGATAGAGGCCACGCCGGCCGACGAATTTTTCAGTGTTGAAGAAATCGGGCCAGCTTTTCGGTCCGTTGTCGCCGAATTTCTCGGTGTTGTAGGCCATGAGAATGCCGAACACGGAGAAGCCGAGCCAGTTCTCGGTCAGCATGCCCGGGACCAAATCTCCGGTTTCATCCTTCAGATCAAGCGGTGCGATATAGTTCTTTCCCTCCTGAAGGCGAAAGATGTAATCCGGGATCATCATGCAGGCGTCCCAGAGATAGGTCTTCGTGTCGACCATCAGCTTGAACTGCGTGACGGGATCCGGGTCATGCGCGACATTGACGACCTGAACGCCGGTTTCCTTCTTGAACGGCTCACAGAAGGCCACGCGAATCGCGTCGCCGGCCGCACCCCCGACATCCGCGACGGTGAGAGACTCGGCCGCAAACCCTGACTTTGTCAGAATCGATGGCATCGCCAGTGCGCTGCCTCCGAGGACGGTGGCCTTGAGGAGCGTGCGTCGGTTCAACGTGGTGCGCTTCATGAGGTGTTCCTTGATGATCGACTCGGATGAAAAGATGGGCCGCGTCCTGGCAGGCTAGCTCTCGAGGATGCGAATATGCTGGGACTCCCACACTAACGAGACGCGTTCGCCCAACCGACCACGCTGCGCGCCGCCAGGAACACGAACCGTGAAAACCGAGCCATGCGGCAACTCGACCATCATGCGCGTCTCGGAGCCGGCATAGATCTGCTCGATGATCGTGCCGTCCAGGAGGCCTGCCCCGCTGTCGCCGATGCGGACATATTCGGGCCGGATCGCAACGCTGCAGGCTCGACCGGGAGTCGCATTCTTGGGCGCGCCACCGATATCGATCGGCCAGTCGCTGATGTCCGACCGGATCTGCGTCGCGTTTACCATTTCGCCGCTGATGACATTCGACGTCCCGATGAATGTCGCCGCGAAAATACTCTTCGGCTTGTCATACAGTTCGAGCGGCGTCCCGAGCTGCTCGATCGCGCCGTCATTCATCAGACAGATGCGATCGGACAGCGCGAGCGCTTCCTCCTGATCGTGGGTCACGAAAACGATCGTCGAGCCGGTCTCCCGGTGGATCCGCTTGATCTCGACTTGCATGGCCTCGCGGAGCTTGCGGTCGAGCGCCGAGAGCGATTCATCCATCAAGATCAGCGACGGCTTATAGACAAGGCATCGAGCCAGCGCGACGCGCTGCTGCTGGCCGCCTGACAGTTCGTGCGGAAAGCGCTTGCCGAACTTTTCAAGCCCGACCATGTCGAGCGCACCGGCAACCTGCGTTGCGGACACCCGGTCCGACTGCCCGCGCATCTGCAGCGGAAATGCGATGTTCTCCTGCACCGTCAGATGCGGGAAGAGCGAGTAGTTCTGAAACACGACGCCGATATCGCGCTTGTAGGGCTCCAGATCGGTCTGATCGCGACCGTCGATGATCAGCCGACCGCTGCTCGGCTTCACGAGGCCCGAGATGAGCTGCAGCAGCGTCGTCTTGCCGGAGCCCGACGGTCCAAGAAGTGTGAGCAGTTCGCCGGTGAAGATTTTGAGTTCGATCGGATTCAGCGCTGCCGTGGCATCGTAGAATTTGCAGATACCCTGAGCATGCAGCTTTACTGCATCGCTCGCAGAGGATGATGTCGATGCCATCGGGACCAGGCTTCCATGCACTAAGTCAAACCTCTTCTCTGCCGCTCTGAACGAAAGCTAGCCGTGCCTCATCTTCGGGTAAATTAGGAAAAACCGCCGCTGTTCTTTGGATTTGCCGAAACGCGTTTTTTTGCTCAATTAGGAAGCCGAAGCGTTCGACAAATGCTCACTCTTTGAGCCTGAAGCTCATATACCGGCGATCTTGTTGGACAATCGTGGCGTCAATTTAATCGCGAGGAAGGGACCTTGCTGTCGCTCAATCCTGACATTCTGCAGGCCAGTTGGCAGAGTTGGTGAGGGATGACCTTCGTCTTAGCGCGTCCACACCCCGTGCCTGGTGAAAGAAGGAGCATGACGAGCCCTTACGGGCTCTCCTTCTTCGTGCAGTCAACGCTGTGAGTATTGTCGCGACAAAGCAGCGGGCCGATCGCAGCGAGGCCGAAGCGCGATTATTCGGGTGACCCACAAAGTCGAAGCCCCTTGCCGGGGCAAATCTACCAATAGCAACGCCGGTGGCGACATGTCGCCACCGGCGGATGCTCATATGCTGTGTTGACTCAGGCCGCTTTGGCCGTTGCCACGTGATTGGCGAGGACATCCATCAGCGCAGGCGAAAGGCAATCATAAGGCTCGAGTCCCAGTTCCTTGAGGCGTGACCGTATGGCGGTCATGTCGCTCGGCTTCACGCCGGATTCAATCACCGACGAGACGAAGGCGGCAAAGCCCGGTGCGGCCGAGCCGGATTCTTCGAACAATTCGGGATGAATGAAGTCGAGGCCATAGAACGCATGTCCCTTGTTCTCGATGCGGCCGAACATGTGGGTGCCGCATCCGGTGCAAGCATGGCGCTGAATGGTTGCGGCCTGATCGACGATGCGCAACTTGTCGCCGTTTTGCAGTACGGTGACGTTTTCGCGCGGAACCACCGCGACGACAGAGAACGTCGCGCCGCTCGGCTTCCAGCATTTGGTGCAGCCGCAGGCGTGATTATGAGCGACGTCGCCTTTGACACCGACCTTGACCGGCTTGTCGCTGCATTTGCAGACCAGCGTTCCGCCGGCAAAATGGCCCGAACCTTGTTTGACACCGCCGTCAACGGACGGGTGGATATGAACAGTCATCAGTCTATCCTCCTGGTATGATGCGTCACTTGTGTGAAGCATTGTTGTATTGGCACTCTGGTGTTGCAGCCTGCATTCAGAACACGACCACCGATCGGATCGATTTTCCTTCGTGCATCAGATCGAATCCCCTGTTGATCTCATCCAGCTTGAGCACATGCGTAATCATCGGATCGATCTCGATCTTTCCGTTCATGTACCAGTCGACGATCTTGGGAACGTCGGTACGACCGCGCGCGCCACCGAAGGCTGTGCCTTTCCAGACGCGCCCCGTGACGAGCTGAAATGGCCGGGTCGCGATCTCTTTTCCTGATTCTGCGACGCCAATGACAACGGAGACACCCCAGCCGCGGTGGCAGGCTTCAAGCGCCTGGCGCATGACCGTGGTATTGCCGGTGCAGTCGAAGGTGTAATCGGCGCCGCCATCGGTCAGCCCCACCAGATGCTGAACGATGTCGCCATCGACCTTCTTCGGATTGACGAAATGGGTCATGCCGAAGCGGCGGCCCCATTCTTCCTTGTCGTCATTGATGTCGACGCCGACGATCTTGTCGGCCCCGACCATCCGTGCGCCCTGAATGACGTTGAGGCCGATGCCGCCAAGGCCGAACACGACGACATTGGAGCCCGGCGTGACCTTCGCCGTATTGACCACGGCACCGACACCGGTGGTGACGCCGCAGCCGATATAGCAGCTCTTGTCGAACGGCGCGTCGTCGCGGATCTTCGCCACCGCGATCTCCGGCAGCACCGTGAAGTTCGAAAAGGTTGAGCAGCCCATGTAGTGGTAGATCGGCTTGCCCTGATAGCTGAAGCGCGAGGTCCCGTCCGGCATCACGCCCTTGCCCTGGGTGGCGCGGATCGCGGTGCAGAGATTGGTCTTCTGGCTCAGGCAGCTTTTGCATTGCCGGCATTCCGGCGTGTAAAGCGGAATGACATGATCGCCGGGCTTGACCGAGGTGACGCCGGGACCGACCTCACGCACGATACCTGCACCCTCATGGCCAAGAATGGAAGGAAAGATGCCTTCGCTGTCGAAACCATCGAGCGTATAGGCATCGGTGTGGCAAATGCCGGTCGCTTTGATCTCGACCAGAACTTCGCCTGCCTTCGGCCCTTCGAGATCGACGTCGACGATCTCAAGCGGTTTCTTTGCTTCGAAGGCGACTGCGGCGCGGGTCTTCATTCTCAACTCCCTCGGTCATTTGATCTTGCGTCATCCGGTCCCGCGCGGTCCGAGCCCGCGTCATCCGGGATTGCAGGTCAGCGGCTTGCGATCCGCATCAGCGTGGTTTCCCCATGCAGGCGCTCTCGGCCTCGGTATAGGCCGCGGGTTTTTCCTCACGCTTGCCCGGGCGCACACGGCCGACTGCATCATTCGCGCGCGCACGCAGATAGACGTAGAGATCGTCCATATAGCAGGCGACATTGGTGTTATCGCCAAAGGCCGGCATGACGCTTTCCTGCGACGTGCTGACATTCTTGCGACCGCTGGCGACAACGCCGAGGAAATCGCCATAGCTCATCGTTTTCAGCGAATCCTTCAGTGCCGGTGCGTAGGTCGATCCCATCCCATCCGGGCCATGACAAACGTGGCATTCCGAGTGATAGCGCCGGTAACCCGAATATGTGTACCAGTCGATGGTGCCATCGGCGGCAACGTTGAAGGTCGGATTGCCCTCCTTGTCCAAATACTTGCCGTCTTCGGATTTAACGGCTTTCGGATCGCCGGCATTCTCGGCGAAGCTCGTATTCCCAGAGGCCACGACAACAATCGTGGCAATGACAGACCAGATGTGACGCAATAGCTTGTCCTCGGCATGCGATTTCAGAAAAGACCGGCGCATGGACGAAGCCATGCGCCGGTGACTGATGCGTCAGTTCACTGTGGGAGTGCAAAGACCGTCAGCGCGCCGCCGAGTGCGGTATAGTTGGTCAGGGCTGCGTAACCACCGACGGCACCGAGACCGGCAGTCGGATCCGTCAGACCCGCTGCGAGACCAATGCCGGCCCAGCCGCCGACGCCTGACAGGACGGCGATATACTGCCGGCCATTGTTTTCGTAGGTGGTGACGTTGCCGATGATGCCGGACGGAGTCTTGAACTTGTAGAGTTCCTTACCCGTCTTGGCATCGACTGCCTTCAGGTAACCTTCCAGCGTCCCGTAGAACACCACGCCACCGGCAGTGGCGAGCGCTCCCGACCAGACCGAGAACTGTTCCTTGTTGGACCAGACGATCTTGCCGGTCTTGTTGTCCCAGGCAATGAAGTTGCCCATATGGGTTTCGCCCGGAGGCGGATACATCGACAGCGTCGCACCTACATAAGGCTGGCCGGCGGTGTAGTTCACCTTGAACGGCTCATAGTCCATGCAGACATGGTTGGTCGGCACATAGAACAGCTGGGTATCCGGCGAATAGGCTCCGGGTTGCTGATCCTTGGTGCCGAGTGCCGCCGGGCATACGCCCTTGGTGTTGACGTCCTCACCTTGCTTCTCGGTCGAGTACTGATCGACCACTTTCGGGCGACCATAGGTCGGCGACGACTTGTTCATGTCGACACCGGTGGTCCAGTTCACCTTCGGATCGTATTTTTCGGCAACCAGCAATTCGCCGGTGACACGGTCCATGGTGTAAGCGAGGCCGTTACGATCGAAATGCGTCAGCAGCTTGCGGTTTTGGCCGTTCATCTGCTGATCGCTGAGGATCATTTCGTTGACGCCGTCATAGTCCCATTCGTCATGCGGAGTCATCTGATAGACCCACTTGGCCATGCCTGTGTCGGCATCGCGCGCGAAGATGGTCATTGACCACTTGTTGTCGCCCGGCCGTTGCTTCGGATTCCAGGTGGAGGGATTGCCCGAGCCATAATAGACGAGGTTCAGCTCCGGATCGTAGGAGGTCCAGCCCCAGGTGCAGCCGCCGCCGATCTTCCACTGATCGCCTTGCCACGTCTTGATGCTGGAGTCCTTGCCGACGGGCTTGCCGAGTGCGGTGGTCTTCTCCGGATCCACCATGATCTGGTCGTCCGGTCCTTCCGAGAAGGCGCGCCAAGCGAGCTTGCCGGTCTTCAGGTCATAGGCGGTCATGTGGCATTGAACGCCGAATTCGCCGCCCGAGATGCCGATCAGGACCTTATCCTTGACCACGAGCGGGGACGACGTGCCCGTTGCACCCTTGCCAGGGTCGCCGTTCTTGACGGTCCAAACTTCCTTGCCGGTCTTGGCGTCGAGTGCGACCAGCGTGGTATCGGCCTGGTGCAGGAAGATCTTGCCATCCGCATAGGCGACGCCGCGATTGACGGTGTCGCAGCACATCACCGGAATGACGTTCGGATCCTGCTTCGGCTCATACTTCCAGACGATCTTGTTGTCCTGCGACAGGTCCATTGCGTAGACCTTGTTCGGGAACGGCGTATGCACATACATCATGTTGCCGATGATCAGCGGACCGCCTTCGTGGCCGCGCAGAACACCGGTAGAGAAGGTCCAGGCCACCTGCAGCTTGCCGACATTAGCCGCCGTGATCTGGTTCAGCTTCGAATAGCGCGTATTGGCGTAGTCGCCCGCTGGCATTACCCAGTCTTTCGGGTTCTGCGCCATTTTTGTCAGTTCATCATTGGCGATGGCAACGCCTGCGGCAGAGGCCGCCATTGTGCCAAGACAGGTCGCAAGCAGCACCTTTCGCATCGTGATGTCCTCCCAGACATAATGCCGGGTCTCGTCAAGCGGCCCAGCTTCATTTTGGTATCTATGAGTAGCAAGATCCGCTGCTGCATACTTGCCCAAGAGCGAAGCAGGCTTGCTCGACAGAGAACCCGTGCAAGATAATTTTCTCGTACATTGACGAAAAACCTGAACGGTATCTGGAAAGCCCGCGCCTTTCGCACTGCACACGGATCGCCGCACTGCGACCTAAGGGTGATGTTTCACTTGACGGGGCTGGTATCGAGTCAGAGGATCGACAAGAAGTGAGTTACTCCGACCACAATTCACGAGCTGCGGGCTGTGCCGTTACATATTGTTTCGCACATTTTTCCATATGTGCTTCGTTCGATATGCGCTTCGTTCTGTAAGTATAGTTCCGTCCCGTGACGAATTGTTACGTGATGGCCTTTCATCGGTGAATTGTTCATGTCCGATACGCTTAGTTCTCTCAGCACATCCGGATTGACGCCGACAAGGCAGATCCAGGTTTGGTCAGATGCCCTGACCGATCTGTGCGGGCGTTTTGACATCGATCCGCTGGAAGCATCAACATTCGATGCGCTGATCAGCTGCACATCGGTTTCGCGGCTGAAATTGTGTCACATCGAAGCGAGCCAGCATCGAATCGGCCACGCGGCCCCGCGAATTCGGCAAAGCGATCATCCCTACGTGAAGATCGTGTTCCAAACTTATGGCGTCTCGCATTTCGAACAGGACAGTCGCCGGATCGATATCGGGCCAGGCGATTGCC
This sequence comes from Tardiphaga sp. OK245, assembly GCF_900108575.1. Lineage (NCBI taxonomy): Bacteria > Pseudomonadati > Pseudomonadota > Alphaproteobacteria > Hyphomicrobiales > Nitrobacteraceae > Tardiphaga > Tardiphaga sp. OK245. The sequence continues at coordinate 1,057,493 of NZ_FNWZ01000001.1, forward strand.
TCGTCTATGATGTATCGTGCCCGCATACCATCGTCAGCCCGGCCTTTACACGCCATGACGTCGTGATCGTGCCCAAGGAGCTGCTGCATGAGCGCGGCCTCGGTGCGGGAAATCTGGCCGCCTGCAAACTGTCGGCGCGCGCCGGCACCGGGCGCATCGCGCACGAATTTGTACAGGCCGCCTTCCACGAAGCGACCAGACTATCGCCCAACAGTGCCATCGGTGTTGCCGATTCACTGATTGATCTGTTGCTTTTGCCGCTGCGGGAAGTCGACATGACGCTTGATCGCGTCGGTCCGGAAGCCATGTATGTCCGCGCGCAGGGTTTCATTCGGGAACACTTGCGCGACCCCGAGCTCAGCATCGATCAGATTTCGTCTGCACTGCACTGCACCAAACGTTATCTGCATATGCTGTTCAGCGACCGCGGAATAACCGTCAGCGACTATATCTGGCAGGCGCGGCTGCAGAATTGCCGGCAGGAACTGGAAGCGCAGAACGGAAAGACGATCACGGACGTCGCATTTTCCTGGGGCTTCTCAAGTTCCTCGCATTTCAGTCGCGTGTTCCGGAAATATTTTGGCGTGGCTCCATCCGCGATACACAAAGCGCATCACGGCCATCAGCGGCCTGCTCTCACCGAGGAAGTGTAGTTTCACTTCGGTTGCACGTGCACATTTCGCGCCGCAACCTGATGAGTTAAGTTGAAAGACGTCGCCTCACTGCTTATCGTGCGGCGGCGCAATCATCGCGCAAACTCTGAGGAGACCAAGATGAGCTGGAAGACTCCGAAGATCGTGGAAGTGCAGGTCGGCATGGAAATCAACATGTACGCCTGCGCGGCCCGTAAGTAACAGATTGATCGTCTTGATCGATCTCTCCCGGCTCGCAGACTGCGGTTTGTGAGCCGGGCAGAGGCCGCTGAACCCGCGTTGCGGCTGTCAGGCGTCCTTCGTATCGAAAATCAGAAGCTCTACGCCGCCATCCGCAAAATTCGCGAGGTCGCCTGCTGCAGCCTGCCCTTCCGGCGAGGCGAGGCCCAGCTTGAGCGCTGCAACCGTTTCGAAATCCAGCGCGGCGACCAGATGAATATCGCTGTCACCCGTCGGCGTTGTGACGCCCCCTGTGCTGACACCATAGTGTCTCAGCCCCGGAATCTTCTTTGCCAGCGGGATATGTACAGATTGATAGTATTTGTCGAAGGCTGCGGGCTTCTTCGGTGTTTTGTAGAGGACCAGGAGTCTCGCCATGGACATATCCTTCCCTGACTATTGGCACTAACGGCGCGCCGCATGCGTATAGCAACCGATCCTGGTGCGATGTTCAAGTCAATCGCAGAGACGTCTTCGCGGCTGGGCCAATTTCGACTAGGCTCGCGCGGTGCATTATCTCTATATATACGCCTCTCTTCGATGACAGGATTGGATGCAGGTGCAGCGCGGCGTCAGGACAGTCTACGCGGCGATTCTTGCATTCAGCACGCTGGTCGTGCCGCGCGCACAGGCCGGTGACATCGATACCGAGCATATTTTCGGCTTCATGATCGGCAGTGACGTCGGCCGGGTGGGCGAGCGGGAATTCCAGAGCGAGACGACCGGGCGATTCGGCAAATCCGGCGGTCGCTATCGCGCGGGCGAGCAGGAATTCGAACTGGAGTTCGTTCCCGCCAAGGACATCCGCATTGAGATCGGCAGCAGTTTCTCAGCCCATCGGATCACTGGTGTTCCCGGATTCGCCGATCAGCGCACGCTGGCCTGGCAGGGGGCATCGCTGGACTTTCGCTACAGATTTCTTGATCGCGAGACGGCCCCCGTCGGCATGACGCTCGCGATCGACGCGCAGTTCAACGGGATCGACGAAACGAGCGCAGCGCGGGTCAGGAGCTACGGCACTGGGCTGACGCTGGCCTTCGATCGAGAGATCGTCCCTGACGTTGCTGTTGCGGCACTCAATCTGATCTATCAGCCGGAATGGACGCGCTATGTCGATACCGGAACGCGGGAACGCGAGGCGAGCATCGGAGCGGCGCTCGGCGTCATGATGCAGGTGCGCCCCGGCATCCTTCTCGGCGGCGAAGCGCGCTATATGCGCCGATATGAAGGGATCGGCCTTAGCGAACTGGCTGGTCAGGCGCTGTTCGTCGGGCCAACCGCCTATGTCCAGCTTTCGGACCGATCACGACTGACTGCAAGCTGGAGCACGCAAGTGTGGGGCCGCTCCGAGGTGCCGGGATCGTCGCTGGATCTGGTCAGTTTTGAGCGTCACCAGGCCCGTCTGGTTTACGGGATCAATTTTTAGCCTGGAAATCGCCGAAACTTCGCGCTGACGGGCGCGTATTTCAGATGTTATCGTCCGGTGAACGATCTGGGATGCCGACATGAATATGATCAATCTGGTCCTGACAGTCTGCGCGGTGATGTCGCCAAACACCTGCGAAGAGCGGAACCTGTCGTTCACGGCAGACTTCTCGCTGCATCAATGCGCGATGGCGGCGCCGCCCTACATCGCCCAGTGGATCGGCGAACACCCGAAATGGACCGCGGTGAAGTGGCGCTGCGAATATCCGCATAGCCACGACAAGGCATGATCGCTACTTGTTGCAGTCCTGCAGGTCCTTGTCCGCAATCGAGAATACCGCATCGGCCTTGATCTCGATATTCCTGACCAGACATTGGCGCGCCTCGGAATAGCTGACCTTGGCGTCGTAACTGCCGGGCTCTATCCCCGTGATGCGCAGCCGCTCGTCGTGATCGACTTCCTTATCCTTGTCCGCCAATGTCAGATTGGCGCTCCATTGCTGCTTTCCAGCTGGGGATAGCTGGAACCCGGTAATGGTTGATGTCGTCAGGTTCCAGAGCCGAATGCCCTTGCCGGCTTTGCCCTGGGCATGAGCATGGCCTGCGATGAGCAGCAGTATGACAGCCATCGATAGAGATGCGCGTGACATGTCCCCTCCATATCTGTTCGGCTTATTGAGCCGTTTCGTTTTCTTAGTATAGTTTGCCAGTCGTCTTCGCCAGCTTTGCGAGGCTCTCGTGGGACCCGATCGAATGACAGGATATCTCGTCGCGTTTGCGGCCGTCGCCGTCTTGTCGGGGGCAGCAAGAGCGGCGGAGGTCAATGACTATCCGACCTCCGCGCGCGCCGAATATGTCTTCGGCTGCATGAAAGCGAATGGCGAGACCCGCCAGTCGATCGAGCAATGTTCGTGCTCGATCGATGTCGTGGCGTCGCTGGTGCCCTATACCCGCTATATCTCGGCGGAAACGGCGCTGAGCATGTCGCAGGTGCGCGGCAATCTGAGCGCCCAGTTCCGGACCTCGGAGCAGGCCAACAGCGCCATCAATGATGTCAGGCGCGCCCAGGCCGAGGCTGAGGTGCGCTGCTTCTAGCGCTATGCTCTGCATGATGCGCTGCGTTACATGCCGGAGCCATTGACCTTCCACTCATGCCTGAACTGATGTCCATCGGTGTCCTTGGCCTCGGCGCGGAACGTCTTTGCGCCATTTGAGACGTAAGTGAATCGAATATTCGGGTCTTCGGAGATCGAGATCCCGCCCTCCACCGACAGGACCGGGCTGTTGTCCTGCCAAAGCTGGAGCCGGTCGACATAGAGGGCCGGGATATAGAGTTGCGTGACCTGATCCATCTGCAGGCCGGAATTATTGGGGTGGCCGATCATGACCTGCGCCTCGCGCGTACCGCTTTTTTCCTCGTTTTGCGCTCCGGCAAACTCCCTGTAGCGCATCTGGCCCAACCGGCCCTTGGCCTCTTCGGCATTCTTCGCCGCAGGCGCAGAGCAGCCACCGGACGCCTTCACATAGGTTTGCACCACATGGAGTTTGCCGTCACTGGTCTCCGCGACGGCATGGACGTTGGTGTAATTGTTGATCCGGACACGGGTTGAAATCTCCGAGACATTTGCGTCGGCCCCGAGCTTGAATTTCGCGGCCATAGGCGCCGGGTTCTGGTCGATCACCAGCGTGATCGTCACCACCCGCGGGCGCGCGTCGAATGTCGGCTTGAGGCGCAACGTCACCGGCACGATGGCGGCATCCTCCGCGCGCGTCGGCATCTCAAGTGCGATCAGGTTGCTGCCGTCTTCCATCGGTCGGCTGTCGAAAATATCCTGCACCAGCCCCGGCCATGGATCGTAAGGCTCCGGACCGGCCGCGGACACAGAATGCGAACTGAGTAAAGCGCTCAGCAGGATGGCGGCACAGACGCTGCGGATTGCAAATTCCGGCATGGTACGGCCCTCGCAAGGGAAGAAGCGACGCGCTTGATACTACCCCAACCGACGGTCATTCCCATTCAAATTGTGAGTATGCTGCAGTTGCGTTGCGGACGTTATAATCATCAAAAAGCTCCCATTTGCCGCGTTCGGCTTCTGCCGCGTGTTTCGTAGCTTCCGCGATCGGTTTGCCATCGATGACGTCCTTGCGGATACCGGACGCGAGTGTTTCGAGATACCGGCGTTCGCCGGCGAGGGCTTGCGGCCAATCGCTCACCGGACCATGGCCGGGAACGACGCGTTCGGCCGGCAGCGCCGCGAGATCGTCCAGCAGCTTGAGCCACGCCTGGATGCTGCCATCGAGCACGGGAATATGGCGGAGAAAAACCAGATCTCCAGCGAACAACGTCTTCGTCGCCGTGTCGAATACCGTGACGTCGCTATCGCTATGGGCGGTGGGCCAGGCTTTCACGACAAGTGTGCGCCCGCCGAGATCGAGGACGAGCTCTCCATCGACGAGCCGGGTTGGCGGTACGATACGGACGTCATCGATCAGCGCGTCGCCCATGCTGCGCCTGAATGCGTCGAGATAATACTGGCCGCGTGTCGCCAGTGCCTGCGGCAGCCTCATATGACCGACGAACTCGGTTCCGTCAGCGACGAAAGCGGCGTTGCCGAACATATGATCGGGATGACCATGGGTGTTGATGACGTAACGAATGGGCTTGTTTGTATGTGCGCGAATGGAAGCCAGCAATTGTCGCCCTTCCCGCACGCTGCCCCCGGTGTCGATCACGGCAACCGCCCGATCGCCGATCACGACGCCGATATTGGCGACGGCGCCGTCATTGTCCGACGACATCAAGGCGATGCGCCCCTGATGCATGAAGACGCCCGGCGCGATTTCACTGATCGCCAAAGTCTGTTGTTGCGCGCGAGCAGATGCGAGCATTGCCAGCATGATGAGCGCTACATGCATCGCAAAGCGAGATGACATTTGCATCTCCATATCACTCCGGGGCAAGCAGCGATTCTGCAATCACCCGGAAAGTGCGGCGCAACATCGGAAGCGCCCCATTGCATCTTGCACGCTTAAAACGAGAGGCCTAGGTTTTTGTCGTGTCACCCATCAAATGTGAACGGCAGGTAGCGCATGCACCACAGAGCGGAACGATCCGGAAAACGTCGCGCGCTACTCACGTCGCTCGTTGCGAGTGCGCTGCTGCTTGAGGGCCTATGCACCGCGCTTGGCCAGACTGCTGCCACCGACGATCTCTCGATCGAGCTGGTCGATCCGCAGTCGCTGCGTGTTTGCGCCGATCCGCGTAACATGCCGTTCTCGAATGAGAAGGGCGAGGGCTTGGAGAACAAGCTCGCCGAGCTGTTCGCAGCCAAACTGCAGAAGAAGCTCGATTACGTCTATTTCCCGCAGGCGACGGGCTTCGTTCGCATGACTCTCGGCGCGCATCGTTGCGATGTCATCATGGGCTTCCCGCAGGGCGACGACCTCGTCCAGGGCACCAATCCCTATTACCGGACGGCCTATGCCCTGGTATCGAAGACCGGCGCCGGTCTCGATGATGTCACGACACTGGATGACGCCAGGTTGAAGAGCAAGCATATCGGCATCGTGGCGGGGACGCCGCCGGCCACCAATATGGCGGTCAACGGCTTGATGGTGAATGCGAAGCCCTATCCGTTGGTGATCGATACCCGCATCGATTCATCGGCACTGGCCATGATCAAGGACCTCACAGCTGGCGATATCGACGCAGCGATCCTGTGGGGGCCTATGGCGGGCTTCTACGCCAAGAACGCCAATCCTCCGCTTCATGTCACGCCGCTGGTCAAGGAAACCACCGGGCCGCGCCTCGTCTATCGCATCGGCATGGGCGTGCGCTCCGCGGATCAGAACTGGAAGCGGCAGCTCAACCGGCTGATTCAGGAAAACCAGCCGGCCATCAACAAGGTCCTGCTCGATTTCGGTGTTCCCATTCTCGATGAGAACAATCGTCCGATCGGGCCGGAGGCGGCGGCCAAGTCGCCGTGACCATGCGTTACGCCATCCTTCTCGCGATGGCACTGGTGATGGTCACGACGGCCCGGGCCCAGGATATCGTCCCCGAGCCCGACGACTATCGCACCGACAATTATCGCACGCCGGTGCCGGCGACGCTGAAAGGCGGACGCGTCATCACGACGAAAGACGCGGAGGCGATCTGGCGCGACAAACGCGGCGCCTTCATTGATGTCATGCCGCGTCCGCCGAAGCCGGCCAATCTGCCGCCGGAAACGGTCTGGCGCGACAAGCCGCGGCACAACATTCCGGGCAGCCTGTGGCTGCCCGACACCGGCTACGGCAGGTTGGCCGCCGAGACCGAGGCCTATCTGCGGGATGGTCTCGCGCGCGCATCGGCCGGCAACCGTGCTGCGCTTCTGGTGATCTACTGTCAGGCCGATTGCTGGATGTCCTGGAATGCAGCGAAGCGTGCGCTGTCCTATGGCTACAGTAATGTCGTCTGGTATCCGGAAGGCACCGACGGTTGGGAGCTGGAGGATCTACCGCTGGCGGATGCGCAGCCTGAACCGCGGTCCCCGGCGAACTAGGGCGTGGACTCACAAATGGAGCCTTTGGCCGGACCGAAGCAACGATGTCCGCTCCTAGGCTTGGCACCGACGTCGCCCCCCGTTGCAACAGTGCTAACAACGGACGGAGTCGAGACGCGACTTCGACCTACGCCTTTCGAGCCACAATGAGAAAGTTCTCGGCGAAAAATCCCGGGACCTTGAGGCTTCGGCATACCTTTTCGAATGGTTGGACCAGCACTTCACAGAGGCGCGGAAGGAAACGACCCGGTCGCGGGAGATAGCCGTAATATGTGCTCTCCACTACCTCAAATCCCTCATCCGACAGCACTCTCGAAAACTGGTCTAAGGTTAGGGTGTTTCGAGGCTTTCTCGGATATGCTCGGTTCAGGATACGACTAACCAATCCGATCGGCGATGATGCATTCAGTTGGATGTTGCACACCAGCACGCCGCCCTTGCGGAGGTGCCGATAGATCGCCCGCAATGCATCGCGCCTCAGCGCGTTCTCTGCATTCAGGAAAAACCGAAACGCGGTGGCGACGTCAAAGGTCTGTTGGCCAGTGGCATTCGTGATGTCGATGCATAGCAGTGTCACGTTGTCGGGCACTGACGCTGCCAGTAGCATAGCTTCTGACACGTCGACCCCGACAACCGAGCCGAAGAACAGGGCTGCGACCTTGGCAATGCGTCCGGTTCCGCAGGCGAAATCGAGGCTTGTTCGGTCTGGCCCTCCGAGCGGACGCAGAATGCTTTCGAGCAAGGGCTGCTCGACTTTCCGCCACAAGGCCGCGCAATAGCCTACCTCGAAGGTATTGATATAGTCGGCAACGATATCCGCCGACTGGTGGCTCGTGCGATAGCTCTCGCTGGACGTGTCTCCGTTGAGCATAAGGATGCGTCCCGTGAGCCGAACGGCCGGACGCTAACCACTATGCGTGGACGAGGTCTTCATGCATTTGAATGACAGCGGAATGCGCAGCGAAATCGTCTGTCGGGCACGGTGGTCCAACTCCCTTCGATCAGACTACGGCTCGACGCCACTGCCACCACGTTGTCAGCAGGGTTCTGATATAGTTTTCGCTGCAGCGCATAACTATTTGGGGCGGAGTGAATTGATGACTAAACCCAGTATCGTCGTCGCAGACGATATCACCGCGGATATGCAGAGCGCGATAGGCGGCGGCCTTGATGCGTTTAACGACGAAGTAACGGGTTATGGTGACCGGCTCCCTTTAGCAGTGCTGGCCCGACATCCGTCCACCAATACGATTATAGGGGGAGCGCTCGGCCGATCATCGCTTGGGCTGCTGTTCCTCGATCTATTTTACATACATCCAGAACATAGGCGCGGCGGTCTCGGCACGAAAATTCTTCAAGCCTTCGAGGCGGAGGGAGAGCGGCGCGGCTGCGTTGCAGCCGTCCTGTATACAATCAACTTTCAGGCGCCAGGCTTCTACGCACGTAATGGATGGCAACCTTTCGGCGAAATACCCTGCTTGCCGCGCGGTACGAGCCGCATCTTTATGTCGAAACAATTTATTCGCACCCGGCTGTCGTAACATTGGCATTCATCCGGCAACTGTCAGCAATTGGCCTGCTGTTGGTCCGAACGGATATGGCGCGCCGGGATAACGGCCATGGCAGCTTTTGGCCCATCGCGATCTTTGCTGCGGTTGCACATAGGCGAGCGGAATCGCAGTGAAGCAGAGATCGAATTGCCCGCAGCCACCGCTAAACCTGCCGCAAACGCCCCCCAAGTGGCCGAAGCTCCTGCCTCTCGGTGCGATCTATGCGGAAATCGTGTTTGTGCCTAATGTATAGAATGTCGCTCACCAGCCCTATCAAGCCTTATGATCCAACATGGCCTCAGCAGTACGCCGAAGAAGAGGCGCGGTTGAAACTCATTTTCGGTCTCGTGCTGATCGAAATTCATCATGTGGGCAGCACCGCTGTACCCGATTTAGCGGCCAAGGGAGAAATTGACGTGCTTGCCGTAGTGAAGTCAGACAGGGGGCTGGAAAATTGGAGCCGATCATTGGCGGAGCTAGGCTATCGTCGTGGAGGCGACCTCTCGCTGGGCCACCATTTCTTCAAGCGGGACTTGAACGGAGTCCGCACTCACAAGCTTCATGTTTGCCTGGACGGGCACCGACAGATTGGACGGATGCTGAAATTTCGAGACCATCTGCGCAGGAATGGAGGGGACCGTTCGAGATATCAGGAGTTGAAGCTAAGGCTGGAGCGCGAAAATGCCTCGGGTATTCAACAATACCTAGCTGCCAAAGACCCGTTCATCCAAGACATCCTGGCCAAGCTTGATTGAGCGGTTCCTCAACAAGATCAAGCAATGCCGACATAGTGCCACCCGCTATGGCAGGTTCGCCGCCAATTAACTTGCCTTTGTCAAGCTCGCTTCGATCCATCTCTGGATACGGGCTTATGAGTCCACGCCCTGCCACGCGATATCATTCCATCTCCTGCTGGATGGTGCGGCTAAGCGCGAACAGCCGCTGGTCGATCAGCGTCGGCACCTCGCAGACGAAGGTGGCGACGCGGCGTCGGTCGTCGAAGATGCGGGCTTCCCATAGCAGCTTGTTGTTGAGTTCGTCGATCTTCGCCTGATCGGGTGGTGACGCACTCTGCAGCGTCTGCAGCATGGCCGTGTCGGCGCGGACCCGGTCGGCGGCTTCGCGCTGTTTACGCGTGACGCGTTCGAGACCGGCCAGCACTGTCGCGCGCTGCGCGTTCAGACTGTCGAACAGCCCGGCGAAGATCAGTTTGCCTGACCTGGCCTTGTCCGGCGATCGCGACAGAAAATCCGTGATCGCCTTCTGCGCTTCCTCAACGGGTACGCGCCGTGTCGCCAGACGTTCGACAAGTGCGCTGACCTCCGCGTCGTCCTTCCAGGCGCTGGCGACATCGTCGATCGGCGGTCCGGCCCAGACGGCGGCCAGCGAGATTTCCGGCACTTTGGCCTGAATGCACGGCCAGTCGGGATAACGCGGATCCGCGGCCTGCGCAGTGCCCGACCAGATCAACAAGAGTGCTGTGATGATGCCGATCGCTCTGTTCATGTCTCGCCCCCGGCTGGTGCCCGGCGGGCAAGGCCGCGACCGGGATCGTAAGCAATGATTGCACCGATCATGAATACGGCGGTACAGCCCGCGACAACGGCAAGGGAGACCCAGTTGACCTTGTCATAGAGCGCGAAGCGGATCAGTTCGACCGCATGGGTGAAGGGATTGAACAGGCAGAGATAATAGAGCATCGGGCTGCCCTCCTGCACGCGCCACAAAGGATAAAGCGCGGACGACGCAAAGAACATCGGGAAGATCACGAAGTTCATGACCCCCGCAAAATTCTCCAGTTGCTTGATGCGCGACGATATCAGCATGCCCAGCGATCCCAGCATCAATCCGGACAGGATCAGTGCCGGTAGAACAGTGAGATAGCCGATGAGCGGCGGAGCGATGTCCCAGAACCACGCGATCAGGAGAAACGCATAGACCTGCAGGAGGGAGACCACTGTCCCGGCCAGCAGTTTGCACACCAGCAGGAACCAGCGCGACAGCGGGCTGACCAGAAGCGTCCGCATGTTCCCCATCTCGCGGTCATAGACCATCGACAACGACGACTGCATGCCATTGAACAGTTGGATCATCGCGATAAGGCCGGGCGCGATATAGACCTCATAGAGAATATAGGTCTCGTAAGGCGGGATGATCGAAATACCAAGCACCTGCCGAAAGCCAGCGGCGAAAATGAACAGCCAGACCAGCGGACGCACCAGCGCCGAAACGAAACGCTCGCGCTGATGCAGGAAGCGCAGCGCTTCCCGCCACAGGATGCCGTTGAGGCAGGTTAGATAATTGCCGAAACCCAGCTTGCGACGCTCATGCGTGACGAATGTCGTACTCACAATGACCTCCCGCGCTGGTCGGCTGCCTCGGTCATGCTCCGGAAAGCCATGTCGAAATTGGCAGCGCCGGTTTCGCTCAGGATCTGCGTCACGGAACCGCGTGCAAGCACATGGCCGCCATGCAGAACGACGAGATCGTCGCTGGCGGCGATCTCGTCAAACAGATGTGTTGCCCACAGCACGCCGATGCCTTGTTCCGCGACCAGCATCCGGACATGCGCAAGAATATCGGCACGCGCCTGCACATCGAGGCCAACGGTTGCTTCATCCAGCAACAGCAGCCGCGGCCGGTGCAGCAATGCGCGGGCGATCTCGAGACGTCGCATCTGTCCGCCGGAGAGATCGCGCACCCGGCTGTTCACCCGGTCGGCAAGGCCGATGCGTGCAATCACCTCGTCGCCGCGCAGCCGGGCCTCGCGCCGCGCGATGCCCTGCAGTGCCGCATGATAGAGCAGGTTCTGCATGACAGACAGATCGAGATCGAGCGTACGTGGCTGAAACACCACGCCAAGCAGCCGCAAGGCATCGCTCGGCGTATCGCTGATGTCGTGGCCGAATACGCTGATCCGTCCAGTTTGAATGCCGAACAGCCGGGTGATCAGCGCTATCAGCGTACTCTTGCCCGCGCCATTGAGGCCGAGCAGAGCCGTGAAACTCGCCGGTGCGACATTGAAAGAGACATCCGAGAGCGCCTGCCGACGACCATAGCAATGGCTGATGCCTGCGACCGACAGAGCGGGTGTCAACGCCGGCGCGTCAATTGGCTCCGGCGCGTCGTGCGCGATCTGGTCAGGGCGGGATGTGTCGATCGTGGTCATGGCCGTGCCATGGCGATGCCCCAGGGCAATTCGCCGACCTGAATGGTCTTGATGACCTTTTGTGCCGCCACGTCGATCACCGAGACATCGTTGGAGACGCCATTGGTGACCAGCAGATATTTCTCATCGGGGGTAAACGCCATGTGCCAGACCCGCTGGCCCACCAGCAGATACTTGATCACTTTGTGGGTCGCCGCATCGACGACCGCGATCCGGTTGGCGGGGCCGAGCGCGATGAACGCGATCTTGGCATCCCGGGTCATGCCGATGCCGACCGGCTGAATGGCTTCGCGCCGCAGACCGGGAATGTTGAACTCGATCTTGTCGGTCACCACCCGCTTGGCGGGATCGATCACGGATACGGTGCCGCCGATCTCGGACGACACCCACAGTTCCGAGCCGTCGCGCTTGAATTCGGCGAAGCGCGGGCGTGCGTCGACCAGGACATTGGCAACGATCTCGCGCGTCGCGGTGTCGATGAAATGCGCCATGTTGGTGGTTTCGGACGTGTTGATCAGGATCTTGCCGTCAGGGCTGATCGCCATGCCTTCGGGCTCGACACCGACCTGCACGTCGCCCATGCGCACGCGTTTTTCGAGATCGATCACGGTCACCGTGTTGTCGTTCTCGTTGGCGACATAGAGAACCTTGCCTGCGGCATCCTGGGTGAAAAGCTCAGGATCAGGACCGGACGGCAGCGAGTCGACCACCTTCTGGCTGGCGACGTCGATGATCTGGATGGTGTCGTCGTCGCCGACCGCGACCAGGACCGATTTGCCATCGCGCGTCAGTTCGATGCCGCGCGGACGCTGACCGACCTTGATGGTCGCGGTGACGGTCCAGCTATCCGTGTCGATCACCGAAACGGTGTTGCTCTTCTCGTTCGACACATAAGCGAGAAAGGCCGATGCAGGTACTGCCGTCGCAAGCCACGTCGCTGCTCCACACAGCCAGACACGACACAGCATCTTCGATCTGTTCATCATCATTGCAGCCTGCATTTGCTTTCCGGACGATCTATACCGAGCGTGTCGAGCTCCGAAACCTGATGCAGGAAGCCGTCCTGCGGCGAGACCGAGATCACCATGCGCCCGTCGACCAGCAGGATCGGCTGGCGTAGCTGCAGGTTCCAGTCGCGGATCGTGAGCCGCTGCCCCTTGAAACCGGCGATGGAGAAATCGGGCGACTTCAGAAACGCCAGAATGGCTTTGCCGTCGCCCGAATTCGTGCGGGACGCGGCTTCGCCGATCATGCGGGTCGCAAGCCAGGCCTGCATGTCGCGCGCTGTCATGCGGCGCGCATTCAGTTTGGTGAAGCGGTTCTGGATCTGCACGGCGCCCCATTGATCCTGTGCAGCATGCCAACTGGTCGGCACCAGACCCGCCGATCCCGCAACCGGCCGCGGATCCCAGGTGCGATAGGGCAAATAGGAGGCGAAGACTTCGCTCTCGTCGGCGGCGATCATGACGTCATAGGCCGGTGCTTGTTGCGTGAAAATCGGGATCTGGCGCTGGATCAATGTGACGCCGCTATCGGTGCGCCGCGCGCCGCCCGTGTCCTCGAAGACGCGTTCCTGCACGATCTTTGCGCCGAACCGGGCGGCGGCCCGGCGATAGGCGTCGGCTTCAAGCCGATCGTCGTCATGCGAGCCGACCACGAGTAGCCAGCGTTTCCACTGCTTCCACACCAGATACTGCGCCAGCGCATCCGCCAGCATCGATCGCGTCGGCGCAATATGGATCACATTGGCACGGCAGTCCGCCTCGCGCAGCCGATCGTCGGCGGCACCCACATTGAACAGGATGCCGCCGCGGTCACGCACCGCGTCGGCCGCCTGCAGCAATGCATCGGGCGGCAGGTCGGCAATGATGAAGGTGCTGCGGCTCGCGAGTTCGCGCGCGGCTGCGGCGACATCGTCGCCCTCCTTCACACGAATCTCCTCCAGCCCGAACTGCTGCTTCAGGAACTTGCCCGTGGTGTTGTTGTCCTCGATGGCGAGCCGCGCGCCGGCGATGCCATCGTTCTCGGACGGTAATTCGACCAGCGAAAGAGTTGCCTTGATGCCGGCCTGACCGAGATAACCGATGCTGATCGTCAGCGGTTCGGCCGCCAACGCAGACGACGTCACGGCGCAGAGACTGATCGCGCCGATCAACCACCGTATCATGTTCCCTCCGGCTACTCCTTCCCGGCTTGGCGCCGGTGAAGGGTCTCGTGCTTGAAACATGAACCAATTATCGTAGCTTGCAACCTCGGATTCTGCCGACGCGTTGCATTTTAATGATGCGAGGTCCGCGATGAGAGCCCTATCGATCACCGTGCTGTTACTGATGATGACAGCGACGGCTCACGCCGCAGCGCCTAAAGTGGCGGTGTTCAATTTCGAATGGCTGGATACGAGCCTCGAAGGCGAGGTGAAGGGACGCCGCAGCGACGAGCAGGCAAGACTGCTCCATGCTGCCGATCAGCTTCGCGAGGAGATGAAGCAATCCGGCCGTTTCGAGCTGCTGGATATGTCATCGCTCAATGTTGCGGCGCAAGGCCGGAACTTGCAGGCATGCGGCGGCTGTGACGTACAACTCGCGCAGCAGATCGGTGCCGACCTCGTCATTACGGGGCTCGTACAGAAAGTCTCGAACCTGATCCTCAATATGAACATCACCTTGCGAAATGTTCACACCGGGCGGCTGGTCGCCACAATGAGCGCTGACCTGCGCGGCAACACCGATGAAAGCTGGTCGCGCGCGACGAGCTATCTGGTGCGCAACCGCCTGCTCGCTCCGAATTACGGTGCGCCGCAGCCGCAGTAACGCGAGCCGCAGCTCACCCTTTGAGCCGCGCCGCGTGCCAGCGCAGATGATCGGCCATGAAGGTCGAGATGAAATAGTAGCTGTGATCGTAGCCGGGCTGGTGGCGCAACGTCAGCGGAATGCCTGCCTTTGCGCAGGCATTCTGCAGCAGTTCAGGCCGCAATTGTTCGGCCAGAAAATTGTCGGCGTCGCCCTGATCGACCAGCAATTCGGGGAATCGCGCGCCGTCCTCGATCAGGGCAACCGCATCATGCTTTCGCCAGACAGCCTTGTCGTCGCCGAGATAGCCGCCGAGCGCCTTGATCCCCCACGGCACTTGCGACGGCGCCACGATCGGCGCGAAAGCGCTGGCCGCGCGATAGCGATCGGGATGACGCAGCGCAATGGTCAGTGCGCCATGCCCGCCCATGGAATGGCCGAGAATCGACTGACGACCGCTATCGATCGGGAATTGGTCGGCCACGAGCTGCGGCAGCTCCTCGGTCACATAACTCCACATGCGATAGTTGCGCGCATACGGCTCCTGGGTGGCATCGACATAAAAGCCGGCGCCCAGTCCGAAGTCATAGGCATTGTTGGCGTCACCGGGAACATCGGCACCGCGCGGGCTGGTGTCCGGTGCAATGAAGATCAGCCCCAGTTCGGCGCATGCGGCGCGAAACTCGCCCTTTTCGGTGACATTGGCGTGGGTACAGGTGAGGCCCGAGAGATACCAGACCACAGGCAGCCTGGCGCCGTCTTGATGCGGCGGCACATAGACCGAGAATGTCATGTCAGTTCCGGTCGCGCGACTGGCGTGTTTGTAGACGCCCTGTGTGCCGCCATATGATCGATTGAGCGAAACTGTCTGCATGGTCATGACTTTACAGGTTGGGTGCGGCAGCGATGCGACACCGCCGAAACAAGTGATGTCTGGTCAGGGACGCCCGGTCAGGCGATGCCACGCTCGATGGCGAAGCGCACCAGTTCGACTGAGCTGCGGACGCCGAGCTTTTGCCGCATGAGTGACGATGTATTGGCGACCGTCTTGTAGGAGGCGTGAACCATCCATGCAATCTCGGCAAGGCTCTTGCCGGCACCGAGCAGTCGCAGGATCTCCATCTCGCGCGAATTCAGCTTCGACAGCGGGCTCTGCGTCAGCGCAGGTCCGGCAAAGGCTAGGCTTCGCGCCATCGCCGGTGGCAGATACACGCCGCCCCGCGCAACCTCGTAGACGGCCTCCAGCAGATCGTGTGGATCGCCGGTCTTGGAGACATAGCCCTTGGCGCCACTCTCGATCGCACGGGCAGCGAAGATCGGGTCGTCATTCATGCTGAACATGATGATGCGCATCGTGTCGTCGCGCAGCAGAATGCGCCGCGCCAGTTCATATCCGGACACTGTCGGCAGATTGATATCGATGATGCAGATATCGGGATCGCCGGTCAGGAAAACCTGCTCGCCACTGGCGGCATCGGAGGCTTCCAGCAGTTCGATCTCCGGATCGTCCGCGAACACCGCGCGGCAGCCCGATGTGACGATGGGGTGATCATCGACGATCAGAACGCGCATGGGTTAACCCCGTAAACTCTGTCAGCAGGTCCAGGCCTGCTCCTCGATTGCTGCGCTGCATCAGTGGTACAGCAATCATACGCCTTCGGAGTGACATGATTGACAATCGGAGGTCGCCTCGATCCGATATGATCGCCGTCGAATTTCGCTGTCAAGTTCATAGTCGCGGCATGCAGGCGAGATGCGAGTGAAAGCATGGTCATGTGGCAGAAACTTTCGCTGCGCGCGCGGATCAATCTCCTGGTAGCGCTCGTGCTCGCTCTTGGCCTGGTCGCCAATGTCGTGCGGCTCGCGCTGGAAGCTGGCCCGCGCGTCCAGGCCGAGGATCAGAGCGTGATCCGGCTGACGCGTGAAGTCATCGAAAGTATCGGAACTGGCCTGAGCGAAGCGCAGGATCCAAATGCGCGGCTCGATAAAATTGTCGCCGATCTCAATCGATTGCGACATGTCAGTATTGTCAGGCAAAGCGATGGGAACATGCCGTCCCCGAAGAGTGACGGTCAGGATCGGAGCGACGGTGCAGGCTCTCCGCCATCGTGGTTCGTATCCTTGATTCACCCGGAGCGGATATCGGAGTCGGTGTCGGTGATGGTTGGCGAGAAGCGGCAGACGCTGCTGATCACCTCACATCCCGATGACGAGATGCGGGAGATATGGGACGGCATCGTCACCCAGCTGACACTCAGTCTGATCGTTGCAATGGTGCTGTTCGTCGTGACTAGCCTGGTCGTCAGGCGGGCGCTGGCGCCGCTTGATGCATTGTCGCAGGCCATGGTCGATATCGAAGCGGGGAACTATCAGGCGCGCGTCGCCCCCGCGGGAGCGCCGGAACTCGCCGCACTCTGCATCCGGCTCAATCATCTCGCTGCCACATTGGGCGATGTGCTCGAGGACCGGCGGCGTCTGGCGCAACGGGCCGTCTCGCTGCAGGATATCGAGCGCAAGGATATCGCGCGCGAACTGCATGATGAGTTCGGGCCGTATCTGTTCGCCCTGCGCGCCCATGCAGGCGCAGTGATGCGTCTTGCCGATCACGATCCGTCGGGCACGGGTGCCTTGTCGAGGCATGGCACGGCCATTCTGGCGCAGGTCGATGTCTTGCAGCAGTTCAATCGCCGCATTCTCGAGCGATTGCGACCGGTCGGGCTGACAGATCTCGGTTTGTCCGGTGCCATTACGGTCTTGCTGCGTCTCTGGCGCGAATCCCATCCGGAGGTCATGATCGAGAGCCTGGTATCCCCGACGCTTGCTCCGCTTGGTGAGGTTGCCGAACTAACCGCCTATCGTGTCGTTCAGGAGGCACTCACCAATGTGTTCCGCCACGCGCAAGCCTCTGCCGTGAGCGTGATCATCGAACCGGTGATGGGAACAGCGACGAAGCCTGAATATGACAATGTACTGGTCCGCGTGCGCGACAATGGCCGCGGCCTCGATCCCGATCGCAATGGCGGCTTTGGTCTGGTCGGTATGAGAGAGCGGGTCTGGGCCCTGGGCGGGACGCTCGCGGTCAGATCTGATGTGGACGGTGTGACTGTCGAGGCTATCATTCCCGTGACTGATTCACTGCAAAATGCGCCTGTGACGCGCGATCGGGAATTTGTCCCGACTTTATCGGGAAAATAACTGAACCGGATTTCGACATTTGCAGATAGCGCAGTCCTCCTCACTCGCTAGTATCACACTACCGGACGGTGCCATCAGAGCGCCGACGCGGAATGGGGTGAAACAGATGCGCGTAAGAGTGCTGGTCGTGGCTTCGCTGTCGACGGGTCTTCTACCGGTTTCCGAAACGGCTTTTGCGCAAAGTCCGCCTGGAGAGCCGCAGGTGCTGCCTCCGGTCGTGGTGTCCGCCCCCGCCACCGCCAGCAAACGCGGCCCGCGGCGTCAGACCACCCAGCGGGTCGCCGAGCGGCCGCGTACGGTCTACGTCTATCCGACCACGCCGACGTCGCGTTCCGGCATCGACGTCGACAAGGTCACGGCGAGTATCAATTATGTCGATGCCCGCGCGATCGAACGTGCCAATTCCCTGAACGTCACTGATGCGCTGCAGCAGCAAGTGCCCGGCATTCTGATCAATGAAGTCGCGGGCAATCCCTTCCAGCCCGATCTGCAATTTCGCGGCTTCGTGGCGTCGCCGGTGGCCGGTACGCCGCAGGGGCTCGCGGTCTATCAGAATGGCGTGCGTATCAACGAAGCCTTCGGCGACACCGTCAATTGGGACCTGATCCCGACCGCGGCAATCCGATCGGTCACCGTGGTCACCAACAATCCCGCCTTCGGCCTCAACGCGCTGGGCGGCGCGGTCAACATCCAGATGAAGGACGGCTTCAACTATCAGGGAGCCGAGCTCAGCACGATGGGCGGCTCGTTCGGCCGCATCCAGGGCTCGGCGCAATGGGGCAAGCAGGTCGAGGGTTTCGCCGTCTATGGCGCGCTTGAAGGCCTGCATGACAAGGGCTTCCGGAACTTCGCGACATCGGACGTCCGACGCTTTTATGGCGATGTCGGCTATCGCAGCGACAATAGCGAGCTTCACCTCAATATGGGCGTCGCCAACAACAAGTTTGGCGCCTCGGCGACCGTTCCGGTCGAACTGCTGCAGCAGAATTATGGCGCCACCTATACGACGCCGCAGACCTCGAATAACCGCGTCGGCTATCTCAATTTCACTGGCAAGGTCGAGGCCACGCCAACCTGGACGGTGGAGGCGGCGGCGCATCTTCGCTTCTTCCGGAACAAGACCCAGGATGGCAATCCAACCGGCACCCAGCCCTGCGAAGATCCGACCCTCCTGTGCTTCGGCGATGACGACACGCCGGCCAATGGCCTGAACGGCGCGCAAATTGCCAATCCTTTCGCGCCCGGCGCGGTTCTTGGCGAGAATGATCGTACCTCGACGCGCTCGACCACGGTGGGCGGCTCCCTGCAGGCGACCAATACCGATCAGCTGTTCGGCCATAACAACCGCTTTGTCGTCGGCGCCAGCTATTCGTCCAGCGCCAGTCACTTCACGGCCAGCGCCGAACTCGGCACCATCGGCCCGGATTACATCGTCACCGGCAGCGGGATTTCCCTCGGTCAGTCCGGCGACCCGATCGCGATCGGCCCGGTGTCGCTGCGGACCACCAACCGCTATGGCGGCATTTACGCGCTCGACACCTTCGATGTGACCAATGCCTTTTCGATCACCGGCGGCGGCCGCTTCAACACGGCGCAGATCGTGCTTGAGGATCAGATCGGCACCGCGCTCAACGGTGACCACACTTTCAACCGTTTCAATCCGATCATCGGCGGTACCTACAAGATCACGCCTGAGCTGACGGCCTATGCCGGCTATTCGGAAGCCAACCGCGCGCCGACCCCGCTGGAACTCGGCTGCGCCGATCCCGCCAATCCCTGCATCGTCGGTGCCTTCCTGATCTCCGATCCGCCGCTCAAGCAGGTGGTTTCGCATACGATAGAAGCTGGTCTGCGCGGCACCAAGGAGCTGAATGCGGGCACGCTGGGCTGGAAGCTCGGCGCCTTCCGCGCCACCAACAACGACGACATTCTGGCGATCCCGAGCCCGGTGCTGCAAGGCTACGGCTATTTCCAGAATGTCGGCTCGACGCGCCGCCAGGGTATCGAGGCGGAGGTCACGCTGCGTGCACCGACCCTGCAGCTCTATGCGAGCTATGCCTTCGTCGATGCGCGCTTCCTTGATCCGCTCGCGATCGGATCGAACAGCCCGTTCAAGGATGACGACGGCAACGTCCAGATCCTGCCCGGCAACCAGATTCCGGCGATCCCGCGTCACCGCGTCAAGGCCGGGTTCGACTATGCGCTGACCGACGCTTTCAAGGTCGGGGCTGATGCGCTGTTCGTCAGCAGCCAGTATTTCGTCGGGGACGATTCCAACCAGGCGCCGAAACTTGAGGCCTATACCGTGTTCAACGCCCACGCGTCGTATCAGATCGACAAATCCGTGCAGGTCTTCGCCCGCGTCGACAACCTCCTCGACCGACGTTATTCGACCTACGGGACTTTCTTCGAGACCGACTCGGTGCCGAATTTTGCCAATGGCGGCGCCCAGTTCACGGACGCACGTTCGGTCAGCCCGGCGCGGCCCCGCGCCTTCTATGCCGGTGTGAAGGTCAGGTTCTGACGGGCCTGGGCGATCAGGCCTGCATCCAGTAGCGATAGCCGAGCCACCCCATCAGCAGTGCGCTCGCCAGCCACAATACGATGATGGCGATCATGCCCGATCTGCTGGTCGGGCGTTCTGCGGCCTCGAGCGCCTTGATCCGGTACTCCGCCATCACCTCGCCCGGGACCAGCGCCACCACGAGCCAGATACCCAGCGGCACGATGATCAGGTCGTCGAGATAGCCGAGGACCGGCACGAAGTCCGGAATGAGATCGATCGGCGACAGCGCATAGGCGGCGACAGCGATCGCGAGCACCTTCGCAAACCATGGCACCCGCGGATCGCGCGCGGCGAGATAGACGGCATGCGTGTCCGTCTTGATGTTCCGGGCCCAGCTTTTGATCCGCATCAACATGGATGCGTCGTATCGCACAAGTCAGCTTCAAGATAGCCATTGATATTGCAGCAGAAGTCGGCGGATTTCGTTTCCCCATACGGAGGCTCGGATCTTGCCGCCCCAGCCATAGAGAGCCCCGGATGCGCCCTTTGGCGTGTTGAGGAGCCGCCCGTTTCGTGGGAAGACGGCGGAAAGCTGAAAAGTGTACCCAAAGAATTTCTGGGAGCGAGATGCCATGACCTACCGAGCACCGATCAACGACATGCTGCTGGCCCTGAATCATGGTGCCGGCCTGCAGGCGGCCCTGAAAGCCGGCCATTACGGCGATTTCGACGCCGATATGACCGCTGCCGTGCTCGAAGAAGCCGGCCGCTTTGCCAGTGACGTTCTGGCGCCGCTCAATACCGTGGGCGACAAGAACGGTATCAAGCTCGCAGATAATAAAGTCACCACCGCCCCCGGCTGGCCCGATGCCTATGCGCGCTGGACTGCCGCCGGCTGGAACGGCGTCTCCGGCCCCGAAGCCTTCGGCGGCCAGGGCCTGCCGCTGGCGATCAATGCCGCCTGCACCGAAATCTGGAGCGCGTCGAACATCGCCTTCGGCCTTTGCCCGCTGCTGACACTGTCGGCCATCGAAGCGCTCGACGCCCATGGCAGCGATGAGCTGAAAAAGATCTATCTGGAAAAGCTCGTCACCGGCGAATGGACCGGCACCATGCAGCTCACCGAGCCGCAGGCCGGCTCCGATGTCGGCGCCCTGCGCTCGCGCGCCGAGCGCCAGGCCGACGGCAGCTATCGCATCTCCGGCACCAAGATCTTCATCACCTATGGCGATCACGACATGACCGATAACATCGTGCATTTCGTGCTTGCGCGATTGCCCGATGCCCCCGCCGGTACCAAGGGCATCTCGCTGTTCCTGATTCCGAAATTTCTCGTCAATACCGACGGCTCGCTCGGTGAACGCAACGACATCCATGCCTCCGGCGTCGAGCACAAGCTCGGCATGCACGCCTCCCCTACCTGCACCATGACCATGGGCGACAAGGGCGGCGCGGTCGGCTACCTCATCGGCGAGGAAAATCGCGGCATGCTGTGCATGTTCACGATGATGAACCAGGCCCGGCTCGGCGTTGGCCTTGAAGGCGTCGGCATCGCCGACCGCGCCTATCAGCAGGCACTGGCCTTTGCGCAGGAGCGTAAACAAGGCCGCGGCATCGGCAGCAAGACCGCGGGCATGGACCCGATCATCGTGCATCCCGACGTCAAGCGCATGCTGATGCAGATGCGCTCGCTCACCGCCGCTGCGCGCACCATTTGCTACGCCACCGCCGTGGCGCTCGACGTCGCCGCGCGTTCGCCCGACGCAAAGGTGCGCACCGAAGCGGCGGCACGCGGCGCACTGCTGACGCCGATCGCCAAGGCCTTTTCCACGGATATCGGCAATGAAGTGACGTCACTGGGCGTGCAGATCCATGGCGGTATGGGCTTCATCGAGGAGACCGGCGCTGCGCAGCACTACCGCGATGCGCGCATCACCGCGATCTATGAAGGCACCAACGGTATCCAGTCGATCGATCTCGTCACGCGCAAACTCGCGGCATCGGGCGGCGAATCCGTATGGGCACTGCTGGACGAACTCGGAGGCATCGTGTCGCGCGTCGAGGCCTCCAACGATCCCGCCTTCGGCACCACCGGCGCAAAACTCCGCGACGCGCTCGGCTCGCTGGAGCGTTCGAGCAAGTGGCTGCTGGAGAAGCTGGCCTCGGCGCCGAACGACGCACTGTCCGGCGCCACGCCCTATCTGCGGCTGTTCGGCTCCGCACTCGGCGGATGCATGCTGGCCAACGAAGCCCTTGCCGCACGCGATGGCGACGGCGACGCTGCACGCTATGTGACAGTTGCGCGGTTCTTCGCGGAGAATGTTGCGGTGCAGGCTGGTTCGCTTGAACGCACCGTGATGGACTCCAGTGAATCCGTGATGTCCGCCGACGCCGTTTTGCTGGCATAAACCATCGCCCACCATATCGGCCGCAGCGGATTGATGTAATATCCGGCAGAGGAAACGTGCCAACCGCGCTTTTTGCGGGGCGCTATGGGCTATGCCAGGGAATTGACATGACCGAACATCTGATCGTGACCGACGACGAGGCCACGCGCGTGATCACGCTGCGCCGGCCGGAAAAGAAGAACGCGCTGACGCAGGACATGTATCACGCCATGTCGGACGCGATCGACACCGCGCAGAACAATCCCGATATCCGCTGCATGATCATCACCGGCGGCTCCGGCGCCTTCACCGCGGGCAACGACCTGCAGGATTTTCTGAAGGACAGCGCCGAAAAGGCCGAGTCCCCACGCGCGTCGAACGCCGTGAAGTTTCTGTATTCGCTGGCGCAGAACACCAAGCCGATCATCGCCGCGGTGGATGGCATTGCCATCGGCATCGGCACGACCATGCTTTTCCACTGCGACTATGTGCTGGCCTCGACCACCGCAACCTTCTCAACGCCGTTCATTCATCTCGGCCTGGTGCCGGAAGCCGCCTCCAGCCTGCTGTTCCCGCGCACCATGGGTCATCAGCGGGCCTTCGCCGCGCTGGTGATGGGCCGCACGATGACGGCGGAAGATGGCCAGGCCGCTGGTTTCATCAACGAAATCGTGCCGCCCGGTCACACCGAAGTCGAGGCGCGCAAGGTCGCCCGCGAGATCTGCGCACTGCCGGTGGAAGCCGTGGCAATCTCGCGCCGGCTGCTGAAGCTCCCGCCCGAGGATCTCACGCGGCGCATCGATCAGGAGAGCCATCTGTTCGGCGAGCGCATGAAGTCGCAGGAAGCGAGCGCGGCGTTCAAGGCGTTCTTCGCGCGCAAGAAGGCGTAATCTAACCTCTCCCCGTGCTTACGGGGAGAGGTCGACGCGTCTTCGCGGCGGGTGAGGGGCATGGCACCATGCCAGCATCGATGGAGATCTAGCGGATCACATCGCTGTCGCACTGAGACGCCAAAGTCCTCAATCATCGATACAAGATGCTCAAAATCATGCGACCCGATAGCTCTCCCGAATGGCAATGCCCTTGCGCCGCCCCTCACCCGGATCGCAAGAGCGATCCGACCTCTCCCCGTAAAGCACGGGGAGAGGTTAAGACGGCGCGCATCGCATCTCTCGCTCTCTTGATCTCACTTGCGTGTGGCGCAACCGCCCACGCCCAGACATCCCCCACCCCCGTCGACGTCACCGTCCTTGCCATCAACGACTTCCACGGCAATCTGCGCCCTGCCCCCGGCGGTATCAGTATCGACGATCCCGCCGACAGGACGAAGAAGATCACCGTGCCCGCCGGCGGCGCCGAGCATATGGCGACGCTGGTCAAGCAGCTCCGCGCCGGCAAGGCGAACAGCGTATTCGTGGCCGCGGGCGACCTGATCGGCGCCAGCCCGTTTCTCTCCGCGCTGTTTCATGATGAACCGACCATCGAGGCACTATCGATGATGGGCCTTGAGATCGCCTCGGTCGGCAATCACGAATTCGACGAAGGCCGCGAGGAGCTGCTGCGCATGCAGAACGGTGGCTGCCATCCCGTCGATGGCTGCCAAGGCCCGCATCCGTTTGCCGGCGCGACGTTCAACTATCTCGCCGCCTCGACCATCGATACCAAGACCGGCCAGTCGCTGCTGCCGTCCTATCAGATCAAGACATTCGACGGCATTCCCGTCGCCTTCATCGGCCTGACGCTGAAAGGTACGCCCGGCCTCGTGGCGCCGCCCGGCATTGCCGGTCTCGAATTCAGGGACGAAGCCGAGACGGTCAATGCGCTGGTGCCCGAACTGAAGGCCAAAGGCGTCGAGGCCATCGTGGTGCTGATCCATGAGGGCGGCTTCCCCACCGGCGACTACAATGAATGCCCGGGTATTTCCGGACCAATCGTCGATATTGTGAAGAAGTTCGACAAGGCGGTCGATGTCGTGGTCAGTGGTCACACGCACCGCGCCTACACCTGCCAGATCGACGGACGCCTCGTCACGTCAGGCGACAAATACGGCACGCTGGTCACCACCATCGACCTCAAGCTCGACCGTACGACGCGCGATGTCATCAGCGCCAAGGCCGACAACGTCATCGTGCGCACGGCGACCTATCCCGCCGATCCCGCGCAGACCGCCTTGCTCGCCGCCTATGACAAGGTTGCCGCGCCGATCGCCCGCCGTCCTGCGGGATCGATCACCGCAACGCTGTCGCGCATGCCCGACATGACGACCGGCGAAAGCCCACTTGGCGATATCATCGCCGACGCACATCTCGCCGCGACATCGGCCGGCAATCTCGGCGCCGCCGTGATCGCCTTTACCAATCCCGGCGGCATCCGCGCCGACATCACCAAATCGGCCGACGGCAGCGTGACCTATGGCGACGTCTTCGCAGCGCAGCCGTTCCGCAACCAGCTGGTGACGCTGACGCTCACCGGCGCGCAAATCAAGGCGATGCTCGAGCAGCAATGGAACACGCCGAGCCGGCCGCGCATCCTGCAGGCCTCGAAAGGCTTCAGCTACGCGTGGGACAACACGGCGGCGGCGGGTCAGCGCGTCCCGCCCGGGCGCATGATGCTGGATGGCAAGGTGATCGATCCCACGGCCAACTATCGCGTCACCGTGAACGGCTTTCTGGCCGTCGGCGGCGATGGCTTCACGGTATTGAAAGAGGGCAAGGAGCCGCTGGTCGGCGTCTACGATGTCGATGCGCTGAACGCTTACATGAAGGCCAACAGCCCGGTGTCGCCGATGCCGCTGGGGCGGATTGCGCGGGTGGATTAGCGGAGCGCCTGTCGGCCCCAAGCTGTCATTCCGGAATCATCATGGCTCGTCATTCCCCGGCCCCGGAATCTCGATCCAAGCTCGTCATTCCCCGGCAAACCAATTGGTTTGCCTGAGGGCGCACGAAAGCGGCGGAGCCGCTGTAGTGCGAACCCGGAATCTCGATGTGTTTGGCACGATCAGAGACTCCCATGCCGAGATTCCGGGTTCGCGATACGCCGCCTGCGGCGTCTCCTCGCGCCCCGGAATGACAGTTTGGGGCGCCCAAACATTTTTTCCTATCCCCCGTTGACAATATCCCTGCATTGATTATATTCCCCCTCGTCCTGCCCCACCGAGAGGGGCGATCGCGATCGTCACGTTCGCGGGGTGGGATGCGGTGGACGCCGGAGATGCGGCGTCACGCGGTTTGGGGGTGACGTCTGTCTTCGGGCAGGACGGATCTGCGCCAGCACTGCCACTGGCAAGGAGACGTTTGGCCTTGGGATGGAAAGACTCCGGGACAGTGTGACGGACGACCAAATCGAAACGCGTTCGGCCAAGTGCTTTGCGGCTACCCTGTCCCTCCGCCCTGGGACATTAATTTTGGTGATGGGACCGTTCGCCATGGCAGATGTGCAAGCAACCGAAAAAACACCGCAGGCGGAACGTCGGGCAATCGCCCGACGCCTCCGAAAGTCCTGATGCACTCTCAATTGCGGAAGACCGCATTCGCATCAGGCCCAAGGGTGCAACGGGCACCCGGCGTTCCGCACGCCCTCTCACAAGGGGGTGGGAATGCAAAGGACGACGGCGCCCCGCGCCGCAAACAATGGGGGCGATGACGCATGTCTGAAGAGCAGTGGCTGTTTGAAATTTGAATCTGCGATGGAGGCGCCGCACCCACAGGTGTCATCCCCGGGCTTGACCCGGGGATCCAGCTTGGCCCGCACACCGTCGCACAAGAAAGATGGATGGCCGGGTCAAGCCCGGCCATGACGTGGGGAGAGGCCTGGGATTATTGCGAAGCTCGCTTCGCGCCATCTGGCCATGACGATCATGAAATTCAACCGCTCCACCTTCTACGCCACGTTTCTCCGATCGATCTCGCTATGGACATCGAACGGCTCCGGCCGGCCCACCGCATATCCCTGCGCAAAGTCCACGCCGATCTCGGTGAGCGTCGTGATGATCTCGTCGCTCTCGACAAATTCCGCCACCGTCCGCTTGCCCATGATCTTGCCGATATGGCTGATCATCTCGACCATGGCGCGGTCGATCGGATCGGTGAGCATGTCCTTGACGAAGGAGCCATCGATCTTGAGATAGTCCACAGGCAGGTGCTTGAGATAGGCGAAGGACGACATGCCGCTGCCAAAATCGTCCAGCGAGAAGCGGCAACCGATCTGCTGCAGCGCCTGGATGAATTTATTGGCATCGGCGAGATTGGCGATGGCGCTTGTCTCGGTGATCTCGAAGCAGATGATGGTCGGCGGTATCCGATAGATGCGGAACTGCTCGCGGACATAGTCCAGAAAGCTTTCATCCTTGAATGTCGCGCCGGACAGATTGATGGCGCAGGTCGAGACCGGCGTCGCACCTTCGACCAATCGCGCGGCGAGAATGATGAACGCATTCCTGACCACCCAGCGATCGATCGGCGTCATCAAACCATAACGTTCTGCCGCGGGAATGAAATGGCCGGGCGCAACCAGTTGCCCCGCCTCGTCGCGCAGCCGCAACAACAGTTCGACATGCAGAGTGCCATCCTCGCGCTCGCTGAGCGGAATGATCTTCTGGGCATAGAGACAGAAGCGATCCTGTTCCAGCGCATCGTGAATGCGCTGTACCCAGTTCATTTCGCCGAACCGCTGCAGCAATTCGGAATCGCTGGGCTGATGCAGTGTAACGCGATTGCGGCCTTTCTCCTTGGCCATGTAACAAGCTGCATCGGCCGCGCGCAGCGCTTCTTCCAGTGTCACCTCGGGCTGCGCGATACAGACGAGGCCGATACTGACGGTGACGTTGAACGAACGTCCGTTCCAGACGAAGTTCAGCTCTTCGACCGTCCGCCGCAATCGCTCGGCGGTCGCCGCCGCACGATCCGGCTCGCAGCGTTCCAGCAGCACAGCGAATTCATCGCCGCCGAGGCGGGCCAACAGATTGTCCGGGCGCAGATGTTTTTTCAGTATGCCCGAGACCTGCCGCAGCAGATGATCGCCGGCAGCATGGCCACAGGTGTCGTTGACGATCTTGAATTGATCGAGATCGAGGAACATCAGTGCATGCGGCCGCGCATCGGCGTCGATCCGCGGCAATACGTATTGGACCCGACGCTCGAATTCGCGGCGGTTCGCCAGCCCCGTCAGTGCATCATGCGAGGCCTGGAACGCGAGACGTGAGATGTATTTCTGCTCACGCTCCTTCTCGATCTTCAGCGCCGTCTCGAAGCGCTGACGCTGGATCAGCAGATTACGTGTCCGCCAGATGCCGAGCAGGATCAACAGCGCCGCGGTGAACACATTGGCGACCAGCAGAATGCCTTGAATGGCGCGGGAGCCGATGCCGAGGCGTCGGGAGAACTCCACTGCCAGCGGCGAGGTCTGTTCATTGATCTGGTCGATTTGCGCCTTCAGGGCTGCAAGGCGCATCGATCCCACCTTGCCATCGGTGACGCTGGCGTGAATGGCGTCGGCCGTATCCACCAAATTCTGGATCACGGGATCGGTGGCGTGCCAGGTCTCGATGGCTCGGGCGAGATAGACGACCTTGCTGAAATTGCGAAACAGCGAGATCATGCCGGGGATGTCTGCGGCATCGTTGCCGCCTTGCAGGAATCCGTCATAGGCAGCCCGCAGATCCGGCACCGCCTGTTCGAGCGCGCGGCGCGCGATGAGATCCCCGAGCGGCACGGCGATGCTCGCCTGATAGAGACGATAATATTTGTCGTCGCCGGTCTCGGCATAGAGGCTGAGCGAATGCACCGCCTCCATCTGCCCCTTCGACCATCGGCTTTCGCCGGTGACATAGGCGCGGACCGACGACAGGATGTGGATGCTGGTGCCGGCGAGAAATGCCTGCAGCAAGACGATGGCAACGAACGGCCACACCGAACGCAAGAGATGGGGTACGCGCCTTGGATATTTCGATTCACTCATCGCGTACGAACCCACCCCAGACGCGAGCGCAACTGCGGAGTCCGACGATGGAATATGCGCACCTTCTCCGCAGAATGCCGCGGCCTCCACCGATAGCAGCCGCGACTTAACGCGCATTTCAATTCCGCGGCGTCAGGCGGTGTCGATGAAACGACATGAATCGAATGTGAAGAAAGCGATCCATAATTCTGATCGGTAGCTTTGTTAGGGGACAACCGCACCAGCGATGCCCCCCTATCGGAACCTGACCTGACCGGCTAGGTTATCGTCTCATCATACCAGCGCACCCTGCGCTTGCGGACCATTTGCATGACGACACTTCTTCTGAGCCATCCGGCCTCGCTCGATCACCTCACCCCGCCCGGTCATCCCGAACGCCCCGACCGTATGCGCGCGGTGGCGCAGGCACTCAGCGAAGACCGCTTCAACGCGCTGGTGCGGGGCGAAGCGCCGGAGGGCAATCTCGACGTCGTCAGCCTCTGTCATGACAATCATTACATCGATGAGCTGCGCCATGTCGCGCCGAGCAGCGGCCTCGTCTATCTCGACGGCGACACGTCGATGTCCCCCGGCACCTGGGAAGCGGTGATGCGCGGCGTCGGCGGCGCAATCGCGGCGACCGACGCGGTGATGAAAGGCGAGCACACCAATGCCTTCGTCGCGACGCGCCCGCCCGGCCATCATGCCGAGCACAACAAGCCGATGGGCTTCTGCTTCTTCGATCAGGCGGCGATTGCAGCGCGGTATGCGCAGCGCACCTACGGCATTACCCGCGCGGCCGTCGTGGATTTCGACGTCCACCATGGCAATGGCACGCAGGACATTTTCTGGGCCGACCCCACCGTGATGTATTGCTCGACACATCAAATGCCGCTGTTTCCCGGTACCGGTGCATCCCAGGAGCGCGGCGAGCACGACACAGTCGTCAATGCCCCGCTGCATGACGGCGACGGCAGTGCAAAATTTCGCTCTGCCTTCGACAATCTCATCCTGCCGCAACTCCAGAAATTCGCACCGGAACTGCTGATCATCTCTGCCGGCTTCGATGCGCATCGTCGCGATCCGCTCGCGTCGCTTAATCTGGACGCCGAGGATTTCGGCTGGGTGACGCGCAAGCTGATGGATCTCGCCGACAGCACCGCCGGTGGCCGCATTGTCTCGGTACTCGAGGGTGGTTATGATCTGCAGGGCTTGAAAGAATCGGCCGCGGCCCATGTCTCTGCGCTGATGGGGGCATCGCGCTGAAAGGGGCGCAGGTCGCAAAACGTACCCGCCACAATACGCCCTCAAACATATCTTTGACTCCGTCCTTCCAAAATGCGCACACGGGAAACCGAATGGCCGAGAACACCCATGCTGACGTCAAGAAGCTGACGTTTGAGACCGCGATCGAAGAACTGGAATCGATCGTGAAGCGCCTCGAAGACGGCAAGGTGCCGCTGGAAGAGTCGGTCGCCATCTATGAGCGCGGCGAGGCGCTGAAGCGGCGTTGCGACGAATTGCTGCGTCAGGCCGAAGCCCGCGTGGACAAGATCACCACGGATTCGAACGGCAAAGCGGTCGGCACCGAACCGCTGGACGTCCAGTAGGAAATCGCGCGGCTGAGACCTCGCACCACCCCGCGGCCGAATTAGCGCTTGGCGCATGGCGCGGCCTGTTTATAGTCCGCCGTCAGTCCGGGGAACCAGCGTGCGCGTCCAGCACCGTCATGTCATCTATGTGCAGGGATACGATCCGCGGGGACTCTCGCAGTATTACCGCATGTTTCGGACCGAACTGCGCAAGTTCGGCCGCCTTTATGGCCTGACCACCTCGGTCAGCCGACCGAAAGGTCATACGGACGGCGAATTCGCGCATGAATCCGCCTCCTGGTGCATCGAAACCTCCGGCGACGGCTGGCAGACCACGACCGATTACGATTTCCTGCGCTGGGAAGACATGATCCAGCGCGATCTGGCCGTGCCGATCTGGCGCACGCTGATCCACGCCATCGCCATCTATTGGGGCCTTGTCTTCTCCGGCACGATGGGCCGGTTCTGGAAGGCGCATTGGCGCTTCGCCACCTTCATCAGCTGGCCCCACGTCCTGCTGCTCAACGGAGCGATCTGGTCGGCGGGCATCGCCTGGCTGTTCGCGTTGGGGCTGCAGGCGCTTGGAATACACGGATTTCTGGTGGGCTGCGGCGCTGTGGCGGTGTTCGTGGCCGTCCTCGGCTCGCTGCTGAAATACACCGAAAAGCACACCTATCTGCTCTATCTGATGGCCGACACGATCTTCACCTGGCAGTTTTCCCACGGCAACCGGCCGGACTGGGACGCCCGGATCGACCGCTTCGCGCAGCATCTGGTCCAGGTCGCCAAGTCTACCAAAGCGCAGGAAATCGTGCTGGTCGGTCACAGCTCCGGATCGTTCCTTGGCTCCGAAATCCTCGCCCGCGCGCTGAAACTCGATCCGGAACTCGGCAGCCACGGCCCTCGCGTCGTGCTGCTGACGCTCGGCGGGAATATGCCCATCGTCGGCTTCCATAGAGTCGCGCAAGGCTTTCGCGACAATTTGCGGCTGCTGGCCGTGGAGCCTTCCATCGACTGGATCGACTGCCAATCCCGCAAGGACGTGATGAACTTCTTTCCGTTCGATCCCATCGCCGGTCACGGGATCGACGCCGGCCCGGCCCGGCGGAATCCCACCATCGTCCCCGTCCGGTTCCGCGAAATCATCCGCCCGGAACATTACAACCGGTTCCGCTGGAAGTTCTTCCGGGTGCACTTCCAGTTCGTCATGGCCAATGAGCGGCCGCATGCCTACGATTTCTTCATGATCGTTTGCGGGCCTGTGCCTCTCAGGGGGCGTGTCAGTCAGCCGGCCACAACTTTGGCGTTGGTGGACGGCACCCCCACTACCCGCGAAAACGCATGGAAAAAGCTCGATTTGGGCGCGAAGAGCCCTACCCACACGGGTTCCCATGAGACGGAACCGGTCGCCCGGCGCATCGGCTAGGCACACCGCGCGAATGTCCATAGCGCCTTTGTGCTGCCACCCCCGCAGGCACAGCGGTTGGCTTTGGCCATCGCTTTGGTGTAAAGGGACTAGGACTATGCGCTGACGAGCAGGCTGAAACGCCGGCCGTTAACGTAGATAAGCGCTTCATTCATCTGGCAAAAATGATCAGATGAAGTCGCCGCCAAGCATGTTAGATATCACACTGAAAAATCGAAGCCCATTATAAGGCCTCGAAACAGGCTTCCCGGTTCTGGAGGCTGCGGTTGTCCGGTGGGCGCGCGGAAACGCGACGGCCCCGAAGCCAGACGCAGTCCCGGACATGTAAAATTGGAATAGTGCCGTGACCGATTTTAGTAAGACACCGTTGCTCGATACCATCAAGACTCCGGAAGATCTCCGGAAGCTGAAGATCGAGCGGGTTCGTCAGGTTGCCGACGAGCTTCGTCAGGAAACCATCGATGCGGTGTCCGTCACCGGCGGCCACTTCGGCGCCGGCCTCGGCGTTGTCGAACTGACCACCGCCCTCCACTACGTCTTCGATACGCCGCGCGACCGCATCATCTGGGACGTCGGCCATCAGGCCTATCCGCACAAGATCCTCACCGGTCGCCGCGACCGTATCCGTACGCTCCGCACCGCCGGTGGTCTGTCCGGCTTCACCAAGCGCAGCGAGAGCGAATACGATCCGTTCGGCGCCGCGCATTCCTCGACCTCGATCTCCGCCGGCCTCGGCATGGCGGTCGCCCGCGACCTCTCCGGCGGCAAGAACAACGTTATCGCCGTGATCGGTGACGGTTCGATGTCGGCAGGCATGGCTTATGAAGCCATGAACAACGCAGGCGCGATGAATTCCCGCCTCATCGTCATCCTCAACGACAACGACATGTCGATCGCGCCGCCGGTCGGCGCCATGTCGGCCTATCTGTCGCGCATGTATTCGGGCAAGACCTACCGCTCGCTGCGCGATGCCGCCAAGCAGCTCGGCAAACATCTGCCGAAGCTGATCGCCGATCGTGCCGAGCGCGTCGAAGAATATTCGCGCGGTTTCATGGTCAACGGCGGCACGCTGTTTGAAGAGCTCGGCTTCTATTATGTCGGTCCGATCGACGGTCATAACCTCGATCATCTGCTGCCCGTGCTGCAGAACGTCCGCGACATGGAGACCGGCCCGATCCTGCTTCACGTCGTGACCCAGAAGGGCAAGGGCTACGGTCCGGCCGAAGCCGCCGCTGACAAATATCATGCGGTCGTCAAATTCGACGTCGCCACCGGCACCCAGTCGAAGTCCAAGCCCAACGCCCCGGCCTATCAGAACGTGTTCGGCCAGAGCCTCGTCAAGGAAGCCGAGAAGGACGACAAGATCGTCGCCATCACCGCGGCCATGCCGTCGGGTACAGGCGTCGATATCTTCAACAAGGCGTTCCCGAACCGCACCTTCGACGTCGGCATCGCGGAGCAGCATGCGGTGACCTTTGCCGCGGGTCTTGCGACCGAAGGCTACAAGCCGTTCTGCGCCATCTACTCGACCTTCCTGCAGCGCGGCTACGACCAGATCGTCCACGACGTGGCGATCCAGAATCTGCCCGTGCGTTTCGCTATCGACCGCGCCGGACTGGTCGGTGCGGATGGTGCGACCCATGCGGGCTCATTCGACAATGCCTATCTCGGCTGTCTGCCGAACATGGTCATCATGGCTGCCTCCGACGAGGCCGAACTGGTCCACATGGTCGCGACCCAGGTCGCCATCAACGATTCACCGAGCGCCCTGCGTTATCCGCGCGGCGAAGGCCGCGGAGTCGAGATGCCGGAAGTCGGCATTCCCCTGGAAATCGGCAAGGGCCGCATCGTCCGCGAAGGCAGCAAGGTTGCTCTTCTGTCGTTCGGCACGCGCCTTGCCGAATGTGAGAAGGCCGCCGACGAACTCGCCGCCCACGGCCTGTCGACCACGATTGCCGACGCGCGCTTCATGAAGCCGCTCGACACTGACATGATCCTCAAGCTCGCCCGCGATCACGAGATCCTTCTGACCGTCGAAGAAGGTTCGATTGGTGGATTCGGCTCGCATGTGATGCAGCTGCTCGCCGACAACGGCATGCTCGACGGCGGTCTGCGCATGCGTTCGCTGGTGCTGCCCGACATGTTCCAGGATCACGACACGCCGGCAGCGATGTATGCCCAGGCGGGTCTGGACTCCAAGGGGATCGTCAAGAAGGTGTTCGAGACCCTCGGCAAGGATTTCAAGGCCGAGACCGTCAAGCTCGCTTGATCTGAACGCGACATCGCGTTTGCAATTGCGAAGAGAATACAACGAGGCAATTCGGCAGGAACCGCCGGATTGCCTCGTTCTCGTCTGAATTGGCTCGTCAATGTCGGCGCGGCTCACCATGAGACGGGGACTTCATGAATATCTATCTCGCAGGCCCCGACGTGTTCCTGCCCAATGCCGCCGAGATCGGCCGGCAGAAGGTCGCGCTCTGCAAGCGCTACGGCGCGCACGGGTTCTTCCCGCTCGATAACGCCATCGACATCAATGCCGGCGACGCCTCGCGCCAGATCTTCCACGGCAACGAAGCGATGATGAACCACTGCGACATTATCATCGCCAATCTCACGCCGTTTCGCGGTCCAAGCGCCGACGCCGGTACGGTGTTCGAGCTCGGCTATATGGCGGGGCACGGCAAGCTCTGCTTCGGCTATTGCAACGACCCTGCGCTCTATCTCGACCGCGTCCGCCGTATGACGGAGATCACCGATCAGGACGGACATCTGGTGGATGCGAACGGGCTCACCGTCGAAAATTTCGGCCTCGCCGACAATCTGATGATGATCCACGCGCTCGATCTCTATGGCGCGTCCATGATCGTCCCCCGTGAAGCACCCGATGATCTCTGGCAGGATCTGACGAGCTTCGAAGCCTGTTTGAAACTTGCTGCATCGTACTGACCATGACGAAATCTCAGAACACTGCTGCCGCGCCGCGCAAACGCGCCGATACGCTTCTCGTCGATCGCGGAATTTTCGAAAGCCGCGCGCGTGCGCAAGCCGCCATCGAAGCGGGGCTTGTGAAGGCCAACGGCAAAGCGGTCGCCAAAGCGTCAGAACCGCTGCTGCTCGACGCCGCGATTGAGGCTGAACCGGCGCATCCCTGGGTCTCGCGCGGCGGGGTCAAGCTCGCAGGTGCGCTTGAGCTATATCCGATCGAGATCGAGGACCACGTCTGCCTCGACGTCGGCGCCTCCACCGGCGGTTTTACCGAAGTGCTGCTCGCCAACGGCGCCAGCATGGTCTTCTCCATCGATGTCGGGCACAGCCAGCTTCATCCATCGCTGCACGGCCATCCGAAAATCATCTCGATGGAAGAAACGGATATCCGCAGCTATGAAAACAAGCGCCTGCCGGCGCGTCCAGACGTCGTGGTAATCGATGTCAGCTTCATTTCGCTCAAGGCGGTGCTGCCTGTCGCGCTGTCACTCGCGGCGGCGCCGATGAGCCTGCTGGCGCTGATCAAGCCGCAATTCGAGGCCGACCGGAAGCAATCCAAGCGCGGCATCATCAAGAACGCTGCCGTGCATCAGGCCATCTGCGACGACATCACGGATTTTGCCAGGACGCTCGGCTGCACCGATATCGAGGTCTTCCCGTCGTCGATCACCGGCGGTGACGGCAATATCGAATTCTTCATGGGTGCCCGGCGTGGCTGAACGCCTGACCATCGATCATGTCGGCCAGCGCGGCGACGGCGTCAGCCTCACCAATGGCGCGTCGCTGTTCGTGCCCTACACGCTGGCGCATGAGATCGTCGAGACGGAACGCGACGACGAACATCCGGAGCGTCGACGATTGCTGCAGATCGACACCGCCAGCCCGGAACGAATTGATCCGTTCTGCACCTACTTCACGCGCTGCGGCGGCTGCGCCATCCAGCATTGGCAACCCGATCCCTATCAGGCCTGGAAGCGCCAGATCGTGATCGACACGCTGGCGCAGGCGAAGATCACTTGCCCGGTCGATCCGATCGTCGATGCCCATGGTGCCGGCCGCCGCCGCGTGACGTTGCATGCCCGGCGTGGCAGCGATGGCGGACTGCGTGTCGGCTTCGCCGCATCGGCAAGCCACGCCATCATCGCCATCGACGCGTGCCCGATCCTGGATCCTGCACTGGATGGCGCGCTCGATGCCGCGCGCGCGCTGGCCGAGGTATTGAAGCCGGTCAGCAAGCCGCTGGACATTCAGGTGACAGCGGCCAGCAACGGACTAGATATCGACGTCCGCGGCACCGGGCCATTGCCGACCGCGATCATCACAGCGCTGTCGCGCATCGCTGAAGCGCACAAACTCGCGCGCCTCACACGGCATGGCGAACTCGTGCTGATGCGCGTGCCGCCGGTCGTCACGATGGGCAGCGCACAGGTCACATTACCACCCGGCTCGTTCCTGCAGGCCACCGCGGCCGGTGAAGAGACACTGGCAGCACTTGTGCTGCAGCTGTGCAAGGGCGCGAAGAACATCGCCGACCTGTTCTGCGGCATCGGTCCCTTTGCGCTCCGGCTTGCAACCAAATCCAAGGTCACCGCCCTCGACAGCGACGGTGGCGCGATCACATCGCTGCAACAGGCCATCAAGGACACCAAGGGCCTGAAGCCGATCAAGGCGGAGATGCGCGACCTGTTTCGCCGTCCACTGGTGCCGCAGGAGCTGCGCGACTTCGACGCTGTCGTATTCGATCCGCCGCGTCAGGGCGCGCAGGCACAGGTCGAACGGCTCGCGGCCAGCAAGATCCCCGTCGTCGTCGCCGTGTCGTGCAACGTCCAGACCTTCGCACGCGATGCAAAGATCCTGATCGATGGCGGCTACAAGCTAGAGAGCGTCACACCCGTGGACCAGTTCCGGCATACGCCCCATATCGAATTGGTGGCCCGCTTCAAACGCTAGTTGTCTTTTCACGGTGCTTGCGCTGGAGTGCACTCACGCTGCCGCACAAGTGCAGCATGGAGGCGACGTGACACCCATCGATCCCAACATTCTGCCGGCTGGAATTCGCTCGCGTTTTGTCGAGGACATCAACGGTTTGCGCGTGCATGTGCTGGAGGCCGGCTTTGAAACCAAAAGCCGGCCCTGCATCCTGCTGGTGCACGGATTTCCCGAGCTGGCCTTCAGCTGGCGCAAGGTCATGCCGCAGCTCGCCGCGGCCGGCTATCACGTGATTGCGCCGGACCAACGCGGCTATGGTCGTACCACCGGCTGGAGCGCAGACCATGATGGCGATCTGCGTCCCTTCAATCTGCTCAACCTCGTGCGCGATGCGGTCGGCCTCGTCGCCGCCTTCGGCTATCGCCATGTCGATGCGGTGGTCGGACATGACTATGGCAGCTCGGTCGCAGCCTGGTGCTCGCTGGTGCGGCCGGATGTATTCCGATCCGTTGCCCTGATGAGCGCGCCCTTTGCCGGACCTCCATCGCTGCCTTTCGGCACCGCCGATCAGCCGGCACCGCCTAAGACCGATGATCCCGTGCATCGCGACCTCGCGGCATTGCCGCGGCCGCGTATCCACTATCAGTGGTACTACGCGACGCGTGCTGCCAACGCTGATATGCAACATGCACCGCAAGGCGTGCATGATTTCCTGCGCGCCTATTATCATCACAAGAGCGCGGACTGGCCGGGCAATACGCCCACTCCATTGCAGGGCTGGACGGCGAATGAACTTGCGAAACTGCCGACCTATTATGTGATGGACCGCGACCAGACAATGGCCGAGACCGTCGCTGCAGAGATGCCAACGCCTGAAGAGATCGCATCATGCAAATGGTTGCCGGACAATGAACTGGCCTTCTATGCCGGTGAGTATGCCCGCACCGGCTTCCAGGGCGGATTGCAGTGGTATCGCTGCAATACGACGGGCGCGTTCAATGCCGACTACGAGACGTTTGCCGGTCGCACTATCGACGTCCCTTCAGCTTTCATCTCCGGCAAGCAGGATTGGGGCATCTATCAGCGTCCCGGCGCCATCGAGACGATGCAAAACAGCGCCTGCACGAATATGCGCGCGGTGCACTTGATCGACGGCGCAGGCCATTGGGTGCAGCAGGAACAACCACAAGAGGTCAGCCGCTTGCTGCTCGGGTTCCTGAAAGATAACGGTCCACGCTCATAGTCCCTGCGATCAGGTCAGGCCAGCATCAGCCGACTGGCCTCCTCCATGCTGACATCGCGCTCACCGAGCAGATGCGCGACGATCTGTTTCTGCGTTTCGCTTTCGATCACAGCAAACGGATCGGGCGTCATCAGGCGATGATCGATCACGAGGCGCGACAGCAGCAGGCGCCGCGCATCGCCACGTCGTTCGTGGATGCGGTGCGCTTCCCATGTCATCGCGATGGCGCTGGCCACATGATATAGTGAACTCGTTGCGCGGCGGGCATCACCTTCATTGTCCGACCGTGCGGCAACCTCACGCGCGAAGCCGATGGCACGGTCGGCGAGACCGCGCAGCCGATCGCGCCATGCCTGCGGTACGCTCGGAGAATCGTCCAGCCGCGCATGCAAGTCGGCAGCAAGCGCAGCCTCGGCACCGTGCCGGCCCACCGCACGTGTCAGCGCATCGAGCGCGACGATATTGCCGGTGCCCTCCCAGATCGAGCCGAGATGCGCATCGCGCAGCAGGCGCGCGGTAGCGAATTCCTCGATATAACCGACGCCGCCCCGCATCTCCATCGCGTCGCCGCAGACCTTGCGCGCGTCACGCGTCGCACGGAATTTCAGCGTCGGCGTCAGGATCCGCAGCAGTGCCGCAGCATCCTGACTGCCGGCATCGGCACGGTCCAGCGCATCCGCGGTGAGGAAGCTCATCGACAACGCCTGCTCGGTCGCCACCATGATCTTCATCAACTGCCGCCGCGCCAGCGGCATGTCGATGATGCGCTGGCCGAACACGACACGGCCGCGCGCGACTGCCATCGCATCGTGCCAGGCGCGGCGCATCAGCGAGGTCGACTTCACGCCATTCGACAGGCGCGACGAATTCACCATCTCGGCCATCTGCACGAAGCCGCGATCGAGCTTGCCGACGGCATAAGCGATAGCGCCCTCAAGCTTGATCTCACCTGATGCCATCGACCGCGTGCCGAGCTTGTCCTTCAGGCGCACGATCCGGTAGTGATTGGGCGTGCCGTCATCGAGCGTCCGCGGCATCAGGAACAGGCCGACACCCTTGGTGCCCCCGACCGCGCCTTCCGGCCGCGCCAGCAGCATCACGACTTTCGCATCGGCATTGGAGCAGAACCACTTTTCTCCATACAGCCGCCAGTGATCGCCCTCCTGCACGGCAGATGTCGTCAGTTTGCCGACGTCGGAGCCGCCTTCCTTCTCGGTCATGAACTGACCACCCTGGGTCAGCTTGCTCATGTCGGTCTGCGTCAGCCTGTCGAGATATTTGGCCTTCAGCGCATCGTCGCCGTAATTCGACAGCAGCTTCGCAGCACCATCGGTGACATTGATGGGACACCCCATGCCGAACTCGGCCTGATTGAACAGGAACGTAAAGGCGTGCTTGGCTGTCACCGGATAGGTCGAGGGCCAGCCCATGATCCCCTTGCGATGCGACAAAGCGTGAATGCCAAACTCACCGAAAGCTGCGTTCTCAAGCTCGCGATAGGCCGGGTGATATTCGACCCACTGCACGTCCTGGCCAAACTTGTCGCGCTGGTGAAGCACGGGTCCATGCTTGTCGGCCATCCGCCCGGCTTCATCGAGCGGCCCACCGACAAGACCGCCCAGCCGATCGAGATGCGGCTCGATATGGTTGAACAGATCCTCCGGCAGATGAATACGCAGCAAATCGGTCAGTGCCGGATCGGCCCGGTAGAAATTCATGCCGGACGTGTCGGGTGCGATCAGATTGGCGGCAATCTGGGCGTGGGCGTTCATGACGGCCTCTTGTGTTTGGCAGTTGCGTTTCCATCTTCATCATGCGCCTGCCGCGCCAGCGAATAAAGTGCCCCAGCCGGAGATTTGATCCATGGAAATTCCGCATTACGAAACCGCTTTAATCGTCGGCGTCGGTGAGGGCATCAGCGCATCGCTGGCGAGGCTGCTGTCCAAACAGGGCATCCGCGTCGCACTCGCCGCCCGCAATCCCGGCAAGCTGGATGCGCTATGCCAGGAGACCGGCGCCAAGGCCTTTGCCTGCGACGCGACCCAGGCCGGAGATGTCGCCAAGCTGTTTGCAGATATCGAACGCCAGATCGGCGCGCCCGATATCGTCGTTTACAATGCCAGCCAACGCGCCCGCGGGCCTTTTATCGAGCTCGCACCTCCCGATGTTGCACAATCCATCGCTGTTAGCGCCTTCGGCGGATTTCTGGTCGCGCAACAGGCATTGCAGCGCATGTTGCCCAACAAGCACGGCGCCATCCTGTTCACCGGTGCCTCCGCGAGTATCAAAGGCTTCGCACAATCGGCCCCCTTCGCCATGGGCAAGTTCGCGTTGCGCGGCATGGCACAATCGCTCGCACGCGAATTCGCGCCACAGGGCATACACATCGCCCACTTTGTCATCGATGGCGGCATTCGCAGTTCAGTCCGCGTTGAGCCAACGGACAGGCCGGACTCGATGCTCGACCCCGATGCCATCGCCATGAATTACTGGAACGTGCTACAGCAGCCCCGCAGTGCATGGAGTTCGGAGCTGGAAATCCGTCCATGGGTCGAGAAATTCTGACGCGAAACAGGGCGAGACACATGAGTGAAGCCGTAAAGGTGATCGACACCGGCACCAGCGAACTGCTGTGTGAGATCCGCGAGCGCGTTGCCGTCATCACCCTGAACCGGCCGGAAGCGCGCAACTCGCTGTCGGATCATCTCACGCCCGCATTGCGCACGATGATCCGCACCTGTGGCGAAAATCCTGATGTCGGCGCGCTCCTGATTACCGGCGCCGGCACGGCCTTCTGCTCCGGCGGTGACGTGAAGGGCATGGGCGCGCACCGCAAGCAGACGGTGCTGGAAATGTCGTTTGACGAACGCGTTACCGACCTGCAGGAGCGACAGCGCCTGCTGACCGGCGCCCTCATTGCCGTGCGCAAGCCGACCATTGCCGCTCTTCCCGGCCCTGCTGCGGGTGCGGGCCTCGCCATCGCTATGGCCTGCGACATCCGCATCGCCGCGCAATCGGCTTTCGTCTCGACAGGCTATCTCCGCGTCGGTCTCAGCGGCGATTACGGCATCGCCTGGCTGCTGACGCGTCTTGTCGGCACGGCCCGCGCGCGCGAGCTGATGTTCACGGCCGACAAAGTCGAGGCAAGCCGCGCCGAAGCCATCGGGCTGTTCAACCGCGTAGTGCCTGACGACAGGCTGCAGGACGAAGCCTTCGCCATGGCCCGTGGCATGGCCCAGGGACCGACGCTGGCGCTGCGCTACATGAAGGACAATCTCGACGAGGCCCTCGCCTTCGATTTTGCGACGGCACGGGACCATGAAGCGGAGCGCCTGATCCGCACCACCATGACGGCGGATCATCGCGAAGCCGTGCAAGCCTTCATCGAGAAGCGTAAGCCAAACTTCTCTGGCAACTGAAGCGCATCAGGCCTTTGGCTTTGCAGGAGCGGGCGTTTTGGCGAAATCGACAAAGGCCCGCAATGCCGCCGGCAATTGTCGGCGGCTTGGATAATACATGAAGAAGCCGGGATAGGCCGGGCACCAGTCAGCGAGGACTCGCACAAGCTTTCGCTTGGCGATCAACTCCTCGACCTGGCCTTCGAACACATAAGCCAGTCCGGCTCCGTCCAGCGCGGCGTCGACCATCAGATCCTGATCGTTCAAGGTGAGCGCGCCCGCGACGTCGATCTCGACCTCGATGCCGCCGCGCTCGAACTCCCAGCGATAGAGCGCGCCGCCCCAGAATCGATAGCGGATACATGGCAGATCTTTCAGCTCGTGCGGCGTCTGCGGCGGCTTGTGTTGCTTGAAGAAGCCGGGTGACGCAACGACGGCCGATCGCTGCCGCGGGCCGATCGGCACCGCGATCATGTCCGCCGCAACAGTTTCGCCGAAGCGGATGCCCGCATCGAAACCGGCAGAGACCATGTCGACAAGCCCGTCATTCACGGCAATCTCGACATTGATCTCCGGATAGGCTTTCAGGAATCGCGTGACGA
The DNA here is from genome assembly GCF_900108575.1 of Tardiphaga sp. OK245. Taxonomy (NCBI): domain Bacteria; kingdom Pseudomonadati; phylum Pseudomonadota; class Alphaproteobacteria; order Hyphomicrobiales; family Nitrobacteraceae; genus Tardiphaga; species Tardiphaga sp. OK245. Next base: position 1,099,039 of record NZ_FNWZ01000001.1, read on the forward strand.
TCGGCAGCAGCACGAGTTGTGCGGATTGCCGGGCAGCATTGAAGCGCAACGTCCCCGCCGGCTTGCCGCGAAAATGATTGAGATCTTCCAGCGCGTCATCGATGTCCTGAAACGCCGGACTGACCCGCACGAACAACCGCTCGCCCGCCTCCGTCAGCGCGACGCTCCGGGTGGTGCGATTGACCAGCCGGACATCAAGACGCTCCTCGATGCCGCGCAAAGCGTGGCTCAGCGCGGAGGCGGACACGCCAAGTTCAATGGCGGCATTGCGAAAGCTGCGATGGCGGGCAATCGCCAGAAAAGTGGCGAGGTCGGCCGGGCCGATCAGGCTCATTGTTGAATCCAGCTCATGAACACATGGAATAAATAGAGGATTATTTCAGTTCTGGCGAGCCGCTAGTTTCCTCCCATCAGCCCGGCACTGACGCGGGGCCATTACGAAAGGGAGACGATCATGCGTGTCTGGTTCATCACAGGAGCATCCCGCGGTTTCGGCGCCCTCATTGCGGCGGAGGCCTTGGCCCAGGGCGATGCCGTCGTTGCAACGGCCCGCGATCCCAATGCTGTCACCGCACGTCTCGGCACCCATGAGCGCCTGCTGGCGACGCGGCTCGATGTCACCAGCGAGACCGAGGCCCACGAGGCCGCAGGTCAGGCTGTGAAGAAATTCGGCCGCATCGATGTGCTGGTCAATAATGCCGGTTATGGCCTGCTCGGCGCGATCGAGGAAGCCAGTGCCAAGGAAGTCGAACGTCTCTATGCCACCAACGTATTCGGCCTGCTCGGCGTCACCCGCGCCGTGCTGCCGCATATGCGCCGACAGGGCTCCGGTCACATCATGAACATTTCATCCGTCGGCGGATATGCAGGCTTTCCGGGCTGGGGCGTCTATGGCTCGACCAAGTTCGCGGTCGAAGGCATCAGTGAAGCACTGGCCGCCGAAGTCGCGCCGCTCGGCATCCATGTGACCGTGGTCGAGCCCGGCTTCTTCCGCACCGACTTTCTGGACGATAACTCGCTGGTGCGCACCGCACTCGAGATCAGCGACTATCACGCCACCGTCGGCAAGACTCGCGGCCATGCCGCCGACGCCAATCATGCGCAGCCCGGCGATCCCAGCAAGCTGGCAAAGGCCTTCATGCAGCTCGCGGCTGCCAAGACCCCTCCAGTCCGCTTGCCGCTCGGCAGCGACACGGTTGCGCGGATTGAGAGCAAGCATGCTTTTGTCGAAAAGGAACTGGCTGCGTGGCGCGACGTGGCCACATCGACAGACTTCGCGAAAGGGACGGCATAGGCGCCGTCTTCAAGACACGCAGATGCGACGAAGCAATCCTGAGCTAAAGAGGGATTGAATTGCTTCGTCGCATCATACCTTGCCTGAACGTGGCGAGCGTTGCCGCGCTTAGGCAAGCATCGGCTGCAGGGATTGCGCTGCGAGGCGCCAGACCGCACATGGGTTTGCGGTTGGCGCCGCATCGATCTGCTTTACGAAGCGCACCTGCTTCCAATCGCCCGGCGTCGGCGCGAATGTGAAGCCGGCCTTGCGGGCCAGTGCGAGCATTGCCTCGTTTGAGCGCAATGTATCTCCGAAGAGCTGGTCGGCTCCGAGCGCAGCAGCACGGCATTCCAAATTGGACATGAGTGCCAGGCCGATGCCCTGCCCTTGCATGGAATCGGCTACGGACAGGCCCAGTTCGAAACGGGACGTCGCTTCATCGAACGCGTAGCGGGCCTCGCCGACAATGGTCTCCGAGCCATCGCGCGAGACCGTCGCGACGACCGAGAAACTGTCGGCCTCGCCGACATGGATAAACTTGTCGAGCTGCCCCGCCGGCAATTCGCTGGCGGCGCCCATCAGGCGATTGTAGCGCGACCGCACAGACAGGCCGCGGAAATAGGCCTGCAACGCGTCCGCATCGTGAAGCTCGACAAACCGAACTGTCACCGCAGCGCCGCTGCGTGACAACACCACATCGGAATACTGACCGAGGTCATCGAGGTTGAGATGTTGCATGACACTTGCTCCCGGACGATCGGACCGTCCTTACGCGCGCCAGAACGGCTTGCTGGCCTCGGCCATCACGTCGCCCACCGAAAGGCCGGCGTCGTGGATGTCACGCTCGCTCCAATGGGCCAGTTCGCGGCGTTGATGGGCGCGCTCCCGCCAGACGTGGAACGTCTCGGCGATGGCCGCCACGCTAAGCGGAGCATGATGATTTGTCATCGATTCATGGGTGCAACTAGACATTTTGCTCTCCTGAAGCTAAATTTATTTAGGAAATATCGGCTTCATTCTCACATTGCACAAACGACATTGTGCACCGCGTCACATGAGACAAACTCATGGATAGGCCGAGGAGTGAGTGGCCAGGGAGAGAGCGTGGATGAGCACCCGGTTGCCGTCACTCAACGGGCTGCGCGCCTTCGAAGCCGCCGCACGCCATCTGAGCTTCACCAATGCGGCAAGCGAGCTGAACGTCACGCAGACGGCGATCAGCCATCAGATCAAGCGGCTGGAAGAAGAGCTTGGTCTCAAGCTGTTCATTCGGCAGAACCGCGCCCTCGCACTCACCCCGCAGGGACACGACTATCTGCCCGGCGTACGCGCGGCCTTCAACGATCTGCGTCTTGCCACAGACCGGCTCAAGCGCCGCGACAATGACCACGTGCTGACGGTGAGCACGCTCGCATCGATGGCATCGAAATGGCTCCTGCCGCGCATCTCAGCGTTCCAGAAAGCCCATCCCGATATCGATGTGCGCATCACCACATCGACAAGCATGGTCGATTTCAAGAGCGGCGATGTCGACGCCGCGATCCGCTACGGCCGCGGCCAATGGCCTGGCCTCCGCGCCGACTGGCTGACGGCGGACGATCTGTTTCCGGTCTGCAGCCCGGCGCTTCGCACCGGAAAGAAGGCACTGCTGAAGCCGCAGGATCTCGCGGACTATACGCTGCTGCATTCGAGCGGCGGCTATGACGATGACTGGCGGCTCTGGCTCACCGCGGCCGGATTGCCAACCGATATTTCGAAACAGCCCGGCCTGACCTTCGACATGATCTTCATGACCCTGCAGGCGGCGATCGACGGCCTCGGCGTCGCGATCGGTCGCACCACCTATGTGGAGGGCGATCTCGCCAAGGGCCGGCTGGTGGTGCCCTTCGACATGCGCATGCCCGCCGACGCCGGCTTCTATCTGGTGTCCCCCGAAGCCTCTTCCGACTCGCGGAAGCTGAAGGCCTTTCGCGACTGGCTGCTCTCGCAGGTCCCGCCGGAACGTGACCGTTCTGGCCGCTGATCGGCATCGTCGACATCACGTGTTCGCGAGCAGATCGCCATCCGAAACATGCTAGAAGTCTGGCCTGTTTCGGAATGGAGCTTGCGATGAATCGGACGACACTGGCCGCGGTTTTCACCCTTCTGGCGCTGGCGCCTGCGCTCGCACAGCAGGCGTCCACACCGCCGGCAGCACCGCCGCCACCCGACTTCTCAAAGGTCGAGATCAAGACCACGGATCTCGGTGACGGCGTCTACATGCTCGAAGGCCAGGGCGGCAACATGACGCTGGCCACGGCCAAATCGGGCGCCATCCTCGTCGACAGCCAGTTTGCCCCGCTGCATGACAAGATCAAGGCGGCCATCGCCGCGGTGACACCGCAGCCGGTCAAGTATCTCGTCAACACGCATTTCCACGGTGACCACACCGGCGGCAACGAGGCCTTTGCCAATGAAGGCGCGACCATCGTCGCCAACGTCAAGGTCAGAACCCGCCTGAAAAAAGGCACCACGAATTTCCTGACCGGCGCACAGAATCCGCCTGCGCCCAAGGCGGCGCTGCCGACCAACACTTATACGCATCAACTCAAGCTCAGCCTGCGCGGCCGCATCGCCGAACTGCGCCATCCCGACAACGCGCATACCGATGGCGATACCTATGTCTACTTCAAGAGCGCCAATGTCATTGCGACCGGTGATACATTCACCAACGGCCGCTATCCCAACATCGACGTCCTCAACGGCGGCAATATCAAGGGGATGATCGCAGCGACCGACGCCTATCTCAAATTGGCGAATGACAACACCAAGATCGTTCCCGGCCACGGTCCGCTCGCCAACAAGGCTGCGCTGGTCGACTATCGCACCATGCTGGTGACGGCGCGCGATCGCATGGCCAAACTGATCAAGGAGGGCAAGACCGAGGACGAGGTTCTGGCGGCCAAGCCATTCGCCGATCTCGACGCCAAATGGGCGCCGAATGAGACCACCAGCAAGAATTTCATTCGCGCTGTCTATGGATCACTGGCGAAGAAGCCGTGGATCAGGCCCTGGTCTAAACCTTGGGGGAAGAAGTCATGAGAGATCTCATCCCCCTCGCCGAGAAGATCGCGATTGAGCTGATCGCGCGCAAGCAGACCATCGGCATAGCTGAATCCTCGACCGGCGGTTTGATCTCCGCTGCACTGCTCGCAGTGCCCGGCGCCTCCGCCTACTTCATCGGCGGCGGCGTGATCTATACGCGGGATGCGCGGCGCGTGTTGATGGATATTTCCGATGACGCGTTTCGGATACCGGGCATGCGCTCATCTTCAGAGCCCTATGCGCAGATGCTGGCAGAGCAGATCCGCACCCGCCTCGGCTGCGACTGGGGACTGTCGGAAACCGGCGCGACCGGCCCCTCCGGCAATCGTTATGGCGACGCCGCTGGCCATAGCTGCATGGCCGTCGCCGGCCCGCGAAACGAGGTCATGACACTGGAGACCGGCAGCAACGACCGCTCCGGCAACATGCACAGTTTCGCGCAGACGGCACTGACGTTCCTGCTGAAGAATTTGGCGGGTTAGGACAGCGTCAGGCCGGCACTGCCGCTGCCGCCTGCTCCGCCAGAATACACCGCACCACGCGATTGTCGGCGAGTTCGACATTCGGCGGCGGCGCCTCGACGCAACGCGGCTGGGCGAATTTGCAGCGCGGCGCGAAGGAGCAATTCACCGGCGGCTTATCCAGCGATGGCGGCGTGCCGGGAATAGTCTCCAACCGTGCGCCGCGTTTGGCCCCATGCACGGTGGAGGCCAGCAGCCCCTGCGGATAGGGATGCACGGCCGAGCGCACGATCTGGCTCAGCGTGCCCTGTTCGACGATCTGGCCTGCATACATCACCGCGACGCGGTCGCAGATTTCGATGGCCACGCCGATATCGTGCGTGACGAAGATGATCGACATGCCGAATTCGCGCTGCAGCTCGCGCAGCAGCAGCAGGATCTGGATCTGCACGGTGGCATCGAGCGCAGTGGTCGGCTCGTCCGCGAGCAGAATCTTGGGCTTGCAGGCCAGCGCCAGCGCGATCATCGCGCGCTGCCGCATGCCGCCGGACATTTCATGCGGATAGGCATCGAGGCGACGCTTGGCGGAGGGAATGCGCACGACTTCGAGCATTTCGAGCGCGCGCTTCACGCCCTCGGCCTGGCTCTTGCCCTCGTGGCGCATCACGCTTTCGGCGATCTGCTGACCGATCGTATAGACCGGATCCAGCGCCAGCGCCGGCTCCTGGAAGATCATCGACACCGTCTGGCCACGAAACGCCGAAAGCTCGTCGTCATCGAGCGCCAGCACGTCCTTGCCGAGCACATTGACCGTGCCAGTGATCTGCGTGCGCTTCTTCGGCAGCAGCCGCATCAGCGCGCGCAAGGTCACGCTCTTGCCCGACCCGGACTCGCCGAGCAGCCCGAGCACCTCGCCTTCGCCGAGCGTCAGGTTGAGATCGTTGACTGCATAGACGGTGCGTTCGCCGCCGAACCGGACGTTGAGATTGCGAACCTCGACGAGATTACTCATGCCAACTCCGGGCACTGTTTGTGGAAGTCGGTCGCGCGCTGGAACGCCGCACCGATGGTCAGCAACGTCGCTTCATCGAACGGCCTGCCGATCAGCTGCATGCCCACCGGAAGTTTCGATGTGGTGAAACCCGCCGGGATCGAGAGACCGGGCAGACCGAGATAATTGATCGGACGCGTGAAGCGCGTCAGGCGCTGGATCATCGCTTCGGCGCCAGAGCTGTTGCCGACATCGGTCTCCGCAATGGTCGGAGCCGCGCCGGGCGAAACCGGTGCGAGCACCGCATCAGTGCCGGTGACAGCGGCGAGATAGGCGGCGAGCGCCGGACCGCGCCAGCGCAGCGCCTCGATATAGGAGACGCCGGTGATCGCCAGACCGTTCTGCAGCCGCATCAGCACCTGCGCGCCGTAATCCTGCGGGCGCTCGATCATCCAGCGCTTATGCATCGCCGCAGCTTCCGTCGCGAGCACGAACTGGCAGGCCGCCGTGAGCTGACCCTGATTGGGCAGATCTACTTCGACGATCTTGACGCCTTCATCTTTCAGCGCCGCGATGGTGTTCTGCAGAATGGCAGCCGTGTCGGCGTCGAGATCGTCGACATAGAATGCCTTGGGAATGCCGACCGTCATGCCTTTGGCGGACGCACGCGTCGCCGCCATGTAGTCCGGCACGGGGCGCGTGCTGGTGGTTGGATCGAGCGGATCGGCACCGGCCATCAGGCCGGTCAGCAGCGCACAATCCTCGACGGTGCGCGCCAGCGGGCCGACGGTATCGAGCGATTGCGACAGCGGCATCGCACCGGCGCGGCTGACCAGACCCACCGTGGTCTTCAAACCGGAAACACCGCAGAAATGCGCGGGCAGGCGGATTGATCCACCGGTATCGGAGCCTAAAGCCGCGAAGGTCAGGCGTGCCGCAACGGCGGAGCCCGAGCCGGACGATGAACCGCCAGTGACGTGATCGACATGCCACGGGTTATGCACGGCGCCGTAATGCACGTTGTGGCCGAGCGGGCCATAGGCGAACTCGACCATCTGCAACGAACCCAGCCGCACCGTGCCAGCGTCTTTCAGACGCTGCAGCGACGTCGCCGTCGTGGTCGCAACCCAGTCGCGGCGAATGTGCGAGCCACAGGTGACGACGTGTCCTTCGTCGTAATACATGTCCTTATGTGCCAGCGGCACGCCGTGCAGTACGCCGCGGCTTTGCCCCCTGGCGAGCGCCGCATCGGCTGCGTCTGCCGCCGTCAGCGCGGCATCGGCCTCGATCGACATATAGGCGTTGAGGCTCGGCTGCGATTTCACGGCGCGATCGAGGCAGGACTGCGTGGCTTCGCGCGACGAAATTTTCTTCGTGGCGATCGCGTCAGCGACTTCCGTCAGCGACAGCAATGCGGGTTCGGTGACACTCATTTGGCAGCCTTCGTATTCTGAACAGAGAGGAAGGTCGCGGGCTCGAGATCAAACGGCAGGGTCCCGGCGACGGCCGCGAAGCCTTCAAAGGCCGGGCCGATCGAATTAGCGATGCGCTCCGCAACCTCGTCGGACGCGGGAAGCCCGCTGACTTCGGTCAGCGCCTTGATCTGCTTGGCAGTCGGTTTGGTCATGTCAGTGCGCTCCTGCGGCAGGTGCTTTGCTGTGGCCCGAACCCGGGATCGCCATGTAGCAGGCAGCCTGATGGCCGGTCACAGTGATTTCAGTCAGTTTCGGCGTGGCCTCGCCGCACATCGCTTCGGCAAAGGGGCAGCGTGTGTGGAAGCGACAGCCGGACGGTGGATCGATCGGGTTCGGCGGGTCGCCGGTGATCGGCGGCGTTTCCGTGCGCTTGTCGGGATCGGACGACGGCATCGCGGCCAGGAGCGCGCGCGTGTAGGGGTGCGCCGGCCCGTCCCAGACCTCATCCACCGGGCCGAGTTCAACGACCTCGCCGAGATACATCACCAGCACGCGGTCGGAGATGTAACGCACCACGTTGAGATCGTGGCTGATGAACAGATAGGTCAGGCCGAATTCGCGCTTGAGGTCGACCAGCAGGTTGAGCACCTGTGCCTCGACCGATTTATCGAGCGCCGAGACCGCTTCATCGAGAATGACGAGACGCGGCGACAGCGCCAGCGCACGCGCGATGTTGACGCGCTGCCTCTGGCCGCCGGAGATTTCATGCGGATAGCGATTGGCGAACGTCTCGGGCCGCAGACCGACCTTTCCGAGCAGTTCGCGCGCCAGCAGCCGCGCGGCCTTATCGGCCATGCCGTGCACCTTCGGTCCGAAGGCGATCGATTCTTCGATGGTCAGACGCGGGTTGAGCGAGGCATAGCTGTCCTGGAACACCATCTGCATGCCGCGGCGCAGCTCGCGTAACGAGAGCTCGCGCCCGACAGTGCGGCCGTCATAGATGATATCGCCGGAATTGCGCGGCATTAGATGCATCAGCAACCGCGCCGTCGTCGATTTGCCGCAGCCGGACTCGCCGACGATGCCAACGGTTTCACCCTTGGCGATGGCGAACGACACATCGTCCACCGCGCGCACGGTCTTGCTCGGCGCGAACAGCCCGCCGCGCACGGGGAAATGCTTGGTCAGGCTGACCACCTGCAACAACGGCTGCGCAACACCGCCGATGTCTTCCAGCGGCTCCAGCTTGTCGATTTCTTCTACAATATCACTCATGCCATCAGTTCCGGATGTCCATGGCACTGCGCATGCCGTCGCTCAGCAGGTTGAAACAGATCGACACGGCGAAGATCATCGCGCCGGGGAGTGCTGCTACCCATGGATTAACGTAGATCGCGGTGCGCAGCGTGTTCAGCATCAGACCCCATTCCGGCTCCGGCGGCTTGGTGCCGAGGCCGAGGAACGACAGGCCGGCAGCGAGGATCATCGACACCGAGATCAGGCCGGTGGCGTAGACAAAGATCGAGCCCAGCACGTTACCGAGCATGTGCACCCGCATGATGGTGAAGGCATTCGCGCCGGAGGCACGCGCGGCTTCCACATAATCCATGTTGCGCACGCCGGTGGTGACGCTTTCAGCGACACGCGTGATCTGCGGCACGAAGACGATGGTCAGCGACACGATCGAATTGACGATGCCGGCACCCAGCGCGCCGGAAATCGCAATGGCCAGCAGTACCGACGGGAACGCGTAGAACACGTCGACGGTACGCATGATTGCGGTATTGAGCTTCCCGCCGACATAGCCGGCCACAACGCCAAGCCCCGTCCCGATGAAGAAGGCAAGGATCACCGGCAGGATGCCGATCAGCAGCGACAGTCGCCCGCCATAGATCAGGCGCGCCAGCATGTCGCGGCCGAGTTCGTCGGTGCCGAGCGGATAGTTGGGTGTGCCGATGAAACGCAGACGGCGAATCATCGAGCCCTGATAGGGATCTGCGAGATGCAGATAGGGCGCAAAGATCGCCGCCAGGAAGATCAGCAGCAGAATGAACGCGCAGGCCATGCTGACCTTGTCGCGCACGATGCGGCGGCCCACCGTGGCCCAATAGCCGCGAGCCTTGGTGGCAGGCGCCGCCTGCAATGCAGTGTCCGTCATCGCGGTCATGAGAGGATATCCAGCATGGTCAGCTCCGCTTGATGCGCGGATCGATCGACGCCTGCGCGATATCGACCAGAAGATTGAGGAACACGAAGAACAGCGCCAGCACCAGGATCGTGCCCTGCAGCAGCGGCAGGTCGCGCTGGAAGATCGCGGAGTTTAAAAGAAGCCCCGAACCGGGCCACGAGAACACGGTCTCGATCAGGATCGAACCGCCGAGCATGTAGCCGAGCTGCAGGCCCATCACGGCCAGCGCCGTGGGCGCAGCGTTCTTGATAACGTGACGAAACACCTTGGTTTCCTGCAGGCCCTTGGCACGCAATGCTTCGACGAAATCCTGCGACAGGATGTCGCCGGTCAGCGCACGCACCGTGCGGGTCACGATGCCCATGGGAATGACCGAGGTCGTGATCGCCGGCAGCACGAGATATTTGATGTGCTCCCAGTCCCAGGCCCATGAACCCGAACCGCCCGGACCTGCGCCGACCGCAGGCAGCCAGTTGAGCTGCACCGAGAAGATGATGACCAGCACCATGCCGAGCCAATAATGCGGCACGGAGACGCCGGCGATGGCGATCGAGGTCGCGACCTTGTCGATCCAGGTATCGCGGAAATAGCCGGCGATCAGCCCGAAAAACAAACCGAGCGTGAAACCGATGGCGGCGGCCGCGATGGCCAGCGTCACGGTATTGCCAACGGCTTTCATTACCTCCGCCAGAACAGGACGTCCGGTGGCGATGGAGCTGCCGAGATCGCCGTGTAGCGCGCGCCACAGCCAAAGGCCGAACTGAACAGGCAGCGGACGATCGAAGCCGTAAGCGACGCGCAGTTGCTGCGCCAGCTCCTGCGATGCGTCAGCGGGAAGAATGGCAACGAGAGGATCGCCAGGCGTGATGTGCACCAGCAGGAAACACACCAGCGCCACGCTGAGGACGATAGGAATCACATAGACGACGCGTCGCGCGATGTAGACGAACACTGATCACCTTCGATTCAGAAACTCTGCCTCCTCGTTCGTCATGCCCGGGCTTGACCCGGGGCATCCACGTCTTTGCAGCGAAGAAGGCGTGGATGGCCGGGTCAAGCCCGGCCATGACGTGGAGAGGTTCGTGCGAATATCGACAGCACAATGTGCGGCCGATATTCGCTTGTTGCTTATGGCGTAATCGACACCGGCGAGAAGTCGACGAACCAGCTCTTCGGCTGTACGAAGCCCTTGATCTTCGGGCTTAGCGCACGCGGACCGACGTCATGGGCCACGTAGAGGAAGGCTGCGTCATCGACCGAAGCAGCATGAAGCTCGGCCAGCGCCGCGTCACGTGCCGTCGCGTCGAAGGTGGTGCGTGCCTTGGTCACCAGTTCATCGAACTTCGGATTGTTGATGAAGCCCCAATTGTTCGAGACCGGCGGTGCCATCGACGACTGCAGGAAGCGAACCAGCGCAAAGAACGGATCCATCGCCGCATAGGTGACGTTAGTAGCGTTGGAGCCGTTAGCCGAGGGATCCTTGACGCCGCGGCGCCAGTTGGTGAACAGCGTGTTCCATTCGATGACGTCGAGCTTGACGTCGAAGTAGCACTCCGCCAGCGCCTGCTGCAGATATTCGTTCATCGGCAGCGGCAGCATCTGGCCGGAGCCGGACGCAGAGGTCTGCGTCTTCACTTCGAGCTTCTTGGTAGGGCCGTAACCGGCTTCCTTCATCAATGCTTGCGCTGCCTTCAGATCATACTTGATCTCGAAACTCGGCTTGCCGCGCCAAGGGTGGCCGGGCTCGAAGGTGCCGGTCGCCGGCACCATCAGGCCGGCGAGCAGACCATCCTTCAGGCCTTCGCGATCGATGCAGAGGTTCGCGGCCTTGCGAACGCGGATATCGTTCCACGGCGAGCCTTCGGCACGGGAGAACTGCCACGGCCAGACATGCGGCTGCTCGTTCTTCTCGATCTTGAAGCCACGCGCGGTGATTTCCTTGACCGCGTCGGGCGCCGGCGCCTCGACCCAGTCCACCTGACCGGACAGCAGCGCCGCAGTACGGGCATTGGCTTCCGGCATCGGCAGCAACACCATCTTGTCGGTCTTCGGAACGCGGTCCTTGTTCCAGTAGGCGTCGTTCTTCACCAGTTCGAGACGCTCGCGCGGCGTGAACTTCGACATCTTCCACGGGCCGGTGCCGGAGGCTTCGCGCGCGAAGGCCGCCCATGCGGCCTGCGACTTGGCTTTGGCATCGGCGCCTTCGGCCTTGTCGAACAGCGCCTGCCACTTGGTGGGGCTTGCCATAAAGAGGTTGGTGAGATTGATCGGCAGGAAGGAGTCCGGCTCCTTCGTGGTCAGTTCGACGGTCATGTCGTCGATCTTCTTCGCGGACACCAGGGTCGGCATGCGCGAGGCGGTTACACCGACCTGGCTCGCGTCGAACTGGACTGCATCTTGTTTGAGCACCTTGTCCACATTCCAGACCACGGCATCCGCATTGAAGGCCGAACCGTCGTGGAAAGTGACGCCGGGACGCAGCTTGAAGGTCCACTTCTTCTTGTCGGCGTCGTCCACTGCCCACTCAGTGGCGAGCGCCGGGATAACAACACTCGCTTTGGTCGCGGACGACAGATCCCAGCCGGTCAGGCCGTCATACATCGTATTGCCGGTGAAACGATTGCCTTCGAAGCCCTGATCGGGCTGGCCAAGCGTGCGCGGAATATCGGCAGCGGTCATGCCGATGCGCAGCACCGTCTCGGCGCGCGCCACCTGTGGCAAGGTCAGGGCCGTAGCGAGCGTCAGCAAGGTGATTGCTGCCGCGAGACGGCTCTTTGTCGGCTTTTCGATACGCATCGTAATCAGTCCCTCTTGGCTTTGGATGACACGTTGGCTTTGGCCAGTGTTGGTTTGTTCTAAACTGGCTAATTCTTATGCAACGCTTGTGCCAAGGCCTGCAACCTTGCAGCGCAATGACTCAAACTGCGGCACTGCAGCACACCAGCACACACCGCCCGTTCCGCCTGCCCAATCTGGCATCAGGATTGCAGGTATCTGGCAGACAATATCCCACCATACGGAGTCTGGTTTATGCGCGTTCGAAGCTCGTTATTTGTTGCGGCCATCGCCGCGGCCATAGGTGCAGCCGCGCCGGCGCAAGCCGAAACGGTGGTGCGCTATGGCATCTCGATGGCGGACGTGCCGCTGACCACAGGCCAGCCCGATCGCGGCGCCGGAGGCTACCAGTTCACCGGCTACACGATCTACGATCCGCTCGTCGCCTGGGAAATGGATGTCGCCGATCGTCCCGGCAAACTCGTTCCCGGCCTCGCCACAGAATGGAAGGTCGACGACACCGACAAGACCAAGTGGCGCTTCACCCTGCGCAAGGGCGTGAAATTTCATGACGGCAGCGACTTCAACGCCGATGCGGTGATCTGGAATCTCGACAAGGTGCTGAACGAGAAGGCGCCGCAATTCGACAAGCGCCAGAGCGCGCAGGTAAAGACCCGCCTGCCCTCGGTCGCCAGCTACGCCAAGATCGATGACGGCACCGTCGAGATCACCACCAAGAGCGTCGACAGCTTCTTCCCCTATCAGATGCTGTGGTTCCTGGTCTCCAGCCCGGCGCAATATGAAAAGGTCGGCAAGGACTGGGACAAGTTCGCGTCGCAGCCCTCGGGCACCGGCCCGTTCAAGCTGACCAAGCTCGTTCCGCGCGAGCTCGCCGAGCTCAGCAAGAATCCGGATTACTGGGACAAGAAGCGCATTCCGAAAGCTGACAAGCTCGTGCTCGTCCCGATGCCGGAAGCCCTCACCCGCACCAACGCGCTGCTCGCCGGTCAGGTCGATTTGATCGAGACCCCTGCTCCTGACGCTGTGCCGCAGCTCAAGGGCGCCGGCATGAAGATCGTCGACAACGTCACGCCGCATGTCTGGAATTATCACCTCAGCGTGCTGCCGGGTTCGCCCTGGACCGACGTCCGTCTGCGCAAGGCACTCAACCTCGCCATCGATCGCGATGCCGTCGTTGCGCTGATGAACGGTCTCGCCAAGCCCGCCATCGGCCAGGTCGACCCATCGAGCCCATGGTTCGGCAAGCCGACGTTCAAGATTAAGTATGATCTTGCCGAAGCCAAGAAGCTGGTGAAGGAAGCCGGCTACGGTCCGGACAAGCCGCTGAAGGCGACCTTCATCATCGCCAATGGCGGCACCGGCCAGATGCTGTCGCTGCCGATCAACGAATTCCTGCAGCAGAGCTTCAAGGAAATCGGCGTTGAGGTCGAGTTCAAGGTCGTCGAACTCGAGGTGCTCTACACCGCATGGCGCAAGGGTGCGGCCGACGACAGCATGAAGGGCATCACGTCCAACAACATCGCTTACGTCACCTCGGATCCTCTCTACGCCATCGTCCGCTTCTTCCACTCCGGCCAGATCGCACCGGTCGGCGTGAACTGGGGCGGCTACAAGAACCCGAAGGTCGACGCGCTGATCGACGAAGCCAAGAACACCTTCGATCCGAAGAAGCAGGACGAGTTGCTGGCCGAAGCCCATGCGCAGATCGTCGACGACGCCGTGCTGGTCTGGGTCGTTCACGACACCAACCCGCATGCGCTGTCGCCGAAGGTGAAGAAGTTCGTGCAGGCGCAGCACTGGTTCCAGGACTTGACCACGATTGGTCTGGACTGAGCGCTTCGTCTATGTGACGACGATTGAGAAAAGCGCCGCCGAGTAATCGACGGCGCTTTTTCTTGCCATGCATGTGGTCGCGGAGCGCGGATATCTACCGCAGCCTGACGATTACGCCTTCATTGCCTGATAACTCCAGTGCGCCCGAAACATTCTCACCATGGCGATCGAGGCCTGTCGCCAGCAGGATTTCACCGCCCCCCACATGCAATGATGCGGGCTCACCGCTGAGATTGAGGGCGATCAGAACCGTCTGCGCGTCATAGACGCGCCGATAGGCCAGCACATCGCCCGCAGCGTCCACAGGCTCATAGCCGCCGAACACCAGTTCAGGCATGTGCTTGCGCAACTCGATCAACTTCACATAGAGGCTGAGGATCGAATGGGGATCGGCCGCGAGAGCAGCCGCATTCTGATGGTGATAGTCCGTGTCCAGCGGCAGCCAGGGCTCGCCGGTCGTGAAACCCGCATGCTCGGTGGCACCCCATTGCATCGGCGTGCGGCATCCGTCGCGGCCGAGACCAATCCCAGGCACGTTCTTTTCGAACGGATCCTGAACCTGATCCGGCGCAATAGGCACCTGCTTCATGCCGATTTCGTCGCCGTAGTATAGCGTCGGCGTTCCGCGCAGCGTCAGCAGCAACATCGCGGCGACGCGCGCCTGAGCCATGCCAACCCGGCTGGCGACGCGCGGCCGGTCGTGATTACCGAGCACCCAATTCGGCCAGGCGCCAAGCGGAAGTGCCGCCTCGTAGCGCGCGATCAATTCGCTGATGGCAAAAGCATTCCACGGCGCAGAGAGCAGCGCGAAGTTGAACGGCAGATGAGCGCCCGACAGGTCACTGCCGTAATAGGCGACCAGCCGATCGAAGGGGAGATAGATCTCGCCGATCAGCACGCGATCGTCGAATTCATCGACAACGCGGCGCATTTCGGCGACCACATTCAGCGTCTCCGGTCGATCGGTCGAGTAGAGCGGCAGGAAAGCCTCGTGTGGCGGTCGCCCGGCCGTGAAATTCGGATTTGTCGGATTATCGCGAAATTCTTCGTCCTTGATCAGATGCCAGATCACATCGACGCGGAAGCCATCGACGCCGCGCCGCATCCAGAACCGCATCACCTCATAGATGGCGTTGCGAACAGCAGGATTGCGCCAATTCAGGTCCGGCTGTTTGTCGAGAAAGGCGTGATAGTAATATTGCCCTGTGGCCTCGTCATACTGCCAGGAGCTGCCGCCGAATTCGGACATCCAGTTGGTCGGCGCGCTACCGTCCGGCTTCGGATCGTGCCAGATATACCAATCGCGTTTGGGATTATCGCGTGACGACCGGCTTTCGACAAACCACGGATGCTGATCCGAGGTGTGGTTCGGCACCAGATCGAGAATGATCTTCAGACCATGACCGTGAGCCGCAGCCACCAGCGCGTCGAAATCGGCCGATGTACCGAAGATCGGATCGACGCCGATATAGTTTGATATGTCATAGCCGAAGTCTGCCATCGGGGACGGGAAGATCGGTGACAGCCAGATCGCGTCGATGCCAAGTTGCCGCAGATAGGGAAGCCGGCCGACGATGCCCGCGAGATCGCCTATGCCGTCTCCATTGGAGTCCTGAAACGACCGCGGATAGATCTGATAGATCGTGCCGGCCTGCCACCAGACTGTCGCTGCAGTTGCCATGGTCCTGTCACTCAATGTTCTGAGGCTTCTATCACGCACGAAAAAACGGCCCTTCCGAGGAAGGGCCGCCTCTCGTTCGGCGCAATATTAGTAGCGTTCGATGACAGTACGACGTTCGACGCCGCCATCGTAATAGCCACGATCGCGGTCGCGGCTGCGCTTGATGATCACGGTCTCGTTGCGGTCACGGCGATCGCGGTAATAGCCGCGGTCATAGTCGTCGCGATAGCGGTCGCGGCCGACGGCGCCGACCGTCACGCCGCCCGGACCGACGCCCACGCCGATGTCCTGGGCCTTGGCTGGAATTGCGCTGCTGATGCCCGCCGCAGCAACGGCGATGATGGCAAGATGCTTAATCATGACGTGCTCCTCGTGTGTGAACCATGAGGAAGCAATCCCGCGCTGCAGGGTTAGTTCCGAGAACATGACGAAACGGTCATGCATAACGCGCACGAAGGCCCGGAACAAATCGAGGTTTTGCCGACCGCGAGCTAGCCGGGCGGTATAATTGCGTTGCTCGGTGTCGGCCGATCGGTGATCTGCTGCCCGAACAGGCTGCCGACCAGCTCGACCATCACCCGTGCGGTGCGCCCGCGCTCGTCCAGAAACGGATTGAGCTCGACGACATCCAGCGAGCACATCAGGCCTGAGTCGTGCAG
This sequence comes from Tardiphaga sp. OK245, assembly GCF_900108575.1. NCBI lineage: Bacteria > Pseudomonadati > Pseudomonadota > Alphaproteobacteria > Hyphomicrobiales > Nitrobacteraceae > Tardiphaga > Tardiphaga sp. OK245. Next base: position 1,115,423 of record NZ_FNWZ01000001.1, read on the forward strand.
CAGCTCCATGATCAGATGCGCCTCGCGATAGGTGGCGCCGCCGGGCACCATGGTGCCGACGCCGGGCGCTGCCGCGGGATCGAGGAAGTCCACATCGAAGGACACATGCAACACGCCGTTGCGCGCCTTGACCCGCTCGATGACGCGGCGGATCAGGACGCCAACACCGAACTCGTCAATCTGCCGCATGTCTGCGATGGCGACCTTGCGCGCGTGCACCAGCTCTTTCTCCAGCTTGTCGATGGAGCGGATGCCGAACAGATCGAGATTATCGGGCTTGATCGATGCGCGCGGCTCAGCGCCGAGTAGTCCATCCAGACCGGACTCGCCGCACAGAAAGGCCGCGGACATGCCGTGCATGTTGCCGGTGATGGTCGTGTGCGGCGTATTGTAATCGGCATGCGCGTCGAGCCACAGCACGAACAATTCCCGCTCCTGCTCGTGCCAGTGCCGCGCCACGCCATTGACCGATCCCATGGACAGGCTGTGATCACCGCCCACGAAGATCGGCAGCGCGCCCGATTTAGCAAGCGTGTAGGCACGCGCACTCAGCGCCTGGATCCAGCTCTGGATCACACGGTAATGCTTGGCATTCTCCGGCGGCGCATCGGTCGACAGAGGCACAGACGGTGGCATGAGGTCACCGTGGTCTTCCACCTCGAAGCCAAGCTCTTCCAGCAGCGGCCCCAGGCCTGCCGTCCGCATGGCCGCCGGCCCCATCAAGGTCCCGCGCTGCGAGGCCCCGACTTCGACTGGCGCGCCCAGCAATGCGATGCGTTTGTGATGGGAGACGTCGGTCATAAGCAAAACTCCGGGCTAGCGACCCTCGCAGGCCAAGATATATTCCGAAACAGCCTGTTTGCATTGCAACGGAAATGCGGCGGCGCAGTTATCCCGCGCATTTTCATCACCAGACAGTGGGGCAATCGTGACGCACAGAGTAGTCGAAGAAGGTCTCCCCTATCCCTTTGGCGCGCATTGGGACGGAAAGGGCACAAACTTCGCGCTCTTCTCGGCCAATGCCACCAAGGTCGAGGTCTGCCTGTTCGACGGCGACAAGGAAACGCGAATCGAGCTGCCGGAATATACCGACGAGGTGTTTCACGGCTACATCCCCGACGTCGGCCCCGGCACTTTCTATGGCTATCGCGTCCATGGCCCCTATGAGCCAGAAAAGGGCCATCGCTTCAATCCGAACAAGCTGCTGCTCGATCCCTATGCCCGTGCCCATGCCGGGCAGCTCGAATGGAATCCAGCCGTGTTCGGCTACAAGATGGAGAGCGGCGACGACACCACCTTCGACGAACGCGACTCCGCCCCGTTCATGCCGAAATGCGTGATTGTCGACCGCGACTTCGACTGGGCCGGCGAGGCCGGCCGGCAGCCGGTGCCGTGGGACCAGACCATCATCTACGAGACCCACGTCAAGGGCTTCACCAAGCTGAATCCCGACGTGCCCGAGAAGCTGCGCGGCACCTATGCCGGCTTCGGCAGCAAGCCTGTGGTGGATTATCTCTGCGGCCTCGGCATCACCTCGGTCGAGCTGCTTCCGATCCATACTTTCATCAATGACGACTATCTGCTGAACAAGAAGCTGGTGAATTACTGGGGCTACAATTCCATCGGCTTCTTTGCGCCCGATCCGCGCTACGCATCGGACGTGCCGAACTCGCTGCGCGAGTTCAAGGAGATGGTGTCAACGCTGCATGCCGGCGGGCTCGAGGTCATCCTCGACGTGGTCTATAACCACACCGCTGAAGGCAACGAGCTTGGCCCGACCCTGTCGTTCAAGGGCATCGACAATGCCAGCTATTACCGGCTGATGCCGGACAAGCCGCGCTATTACATCAACGACACCGGCACCGGCAACACGGTCAATTTGTCCAATGCCCGCGTCATCCAGATGGTGGCGGACAGCCTGCGCTACTGGGTGCGGGAGATGCATATCGACGGCTTCCGCTTCGATCTCGGCACCATTCTCGCGCGCGAAGTCTACGGCTTCACCGAACAGAGTGGCTTCCTGAAAGCCGTCGATCAGGACCCATTGCTGACGACAGTGAAGTTGATCGCCGAACCCTGGGACATCGGCCCCGGTGGTTATCAGGTCGGCGGTTTCCCACCCGGCTGGGCGGAATGGAACGACAAGTTTCGCGATACTGCGCGTGACTTCTGGCGCGGCAAAGCGCCGGTCGCGGCACTCGCACCGCGTCTCGTCGCGTCTGCGGACATGTTCAACCATCAGGGTCGCCGCGCCTGGGCCAGCGTCAATTTCGTCACCGCTCACGACGGCTTCACGCTGAACGATTGGGCGAGCTACAACGAGAAACACAACGAGGCCAATGGCGAGAACAACAAGGACGGCTCCTCCAACAACGCCTCATGGAATTGTGGCGTTGAGGGCCCGACCGACGACAAGACCATCATCGCGCTGCGCGAGCGCCAGAAGCGTAATATGCTGGCGACGCTGCTGTTCTCTCAGGGTACGCCGATGTTGCTCGGCGGCGACGAATTCGGCCGCACACAGAGCGGCAACAACAATGCCTATTGCCAGGACAGCGAGATTTCCTGGTTCAACTGGAGCCTGACGACCGAGGGCAAAGACCTGCTCGCTTTCACCAAGCGGCTCATCAAGCTACTCGGCGGCTGCTCGGTCCTGCGCCGCAGCCGCTTCCTGACCGGCGAACACGACCCCGACCTCGATGTTCGCGACGTGACATGGATCAACGCCAATGGCGGCCCGATGGAAGACGCACATTGGAAAGACGGCAACATGAAATGCTTCGGCATGCTGCTGGACGGCCGTGCGCAGAAGACCGGCATTCACAAGCCGGCGGAGGATCAGACCATGCTGATGATCCTGAACGGCTTCGAAGGACTGGTCGATTTCACGATGCCCGAGGCGTTTGGCGGACAGGCATGGGAACTTCTGGTGGATACCAACATTCCAGATACGAAGGGCGGCGAGGATTTCCCGTTCGGCCATATGTATCAGGTAACTGCCCGCTCGCTGCTGCTGTTGTCCCTGAAGAAATAGCTTATGGTGCAGCGGGGCCGGCGCGGCCTCGCTGCCCACATTTTCTGCACATTCCTGTCGCTGAACCTCGGAACGATGTTTGGTGACTACACTTGTCTGGCAACGATGAATTCCTGATTTGCCGAGCTAGTGGAGACGTAAAAGTGAAGATTCGCGCGGGCTACGACATCGCTTTCCAGTGTTTGCAGGAAACGCCCATGATCCTGATGCTTAGCATTCATCCTTCGCGTGCGAAGGATCTGCAGAGCCCACACCGCATCCAGTTTTCCCACGACGTACAGGCGCATGACTATCTCGACATGTTCGGCAATACCTGCACGCGCATCGTCGCACCGCCCGGACTGATCGAAATCAAGAATGACTTTCTGATTTCTGATAGCGGGCTGCCGGATGAGGCTCCGCCGTCCGGGCCGCTGCAGGCGGTCGGCGAACTGCCTGACGATGTCATGGTCTTCCTGCTCGGCAGCCGCTATTGCGACACGCAGAAGCTGTCCGATCTTGCCTGGTCGCTGTTCGGCCATATCGAAGACGGCGTGGCGCGCGTCCAGGCCATTGTCGATTACGTGCATCAGCGCATCGAGTTCGGCTATCACCACGCCCGCAATGATCGTACGGCCTTTGAAGGTCATGAAGAGCGTATCGGCGTGTGCCGCGACTTCGCGCATCTCGCTGTCACGCTGTGCCGCTGCATGAACATTCCAGCACGCTATTGCACCGGCTATCTCGGCGATATCGGCGTGCCCATCGATCCCGCGCCGATGGATTTCAGCGCCTGGTTCGAAGTCTATCTCGGAAACAAGTGGTACACGTTCGATGCCCGCCACAATCATCCGCGCATCGGGCGCATCGTGATGGCCCGCGGCCGCGATGCCGCTGACGTAGCGATCTCCACCAATTTCGGCCCGACGCCGCTGGTGCGTTTTACCGTGGTTACGGAAGAGGTTTTTAGCGAAGCCACCCCCGCCATCGCGCCGATGTCGATGGTGGCCTGATCGTTGTTTCGAGCCAATCGTTGATTTCAAAGCCATCCGTGTCCGCGGGTGGCTTTGTCGTTTCAGGTCCTGACAGGACTGATCTTCCACGTCAGCGCCATCAAGCCCGCGGTCGTGGCGCCTGCGATCACTGAGGCGATTGGCAGCACCAGTGCCAGCGCCGCCGTCGCAGCCCAGCCGATCGACGAGAAGGCTTCGGCGAAGGTCGCGATGCGCGATGACGTTTGACGTCGCCTGAATTGGCTGCGCCGTGCCTGCACTCTGAACCAGAGCTGGATAGCTGTCGCCGAGGCGGCCGCAACGACGGTCGCCAATGCCGTCACAGCGGCCAGCCGCAGCGAAACGAGCGCGAGACCCACGACCATCGGCGTGAACACGACAGCTATGATGACCAGCACGACTTCGACCTTGGCCGCGATGATCGTGTTTGCCGGAAGCGGTGCTGTCGTGACCAGATCCGCAGCGTCTTCGCCGGAGATTGTCAGCCACGCCAGGCCGCCGGCGAGCTGACCCGCGGCCATCACGATCACCGGCGCCAGCACGATGAAGGCACCTGCGCCCTCGCCGAAACTACGCCACAGCATCAGGGCCGGCGGTAACAGATACAGCAGCTGCATCAGGGTTTGCGAGACCAGCCACGGATCGCGCCACAAGAGGATAAACTCCTTGCGGCGCAAGGCGTTACGCCGGGATCCCGTCCGGAACGGTCTTGCGACTTTCTTGCGACGAACTTGCGCCAATGGCACGGCACTGGCCACGTAGTTGCTGAATCGCGGCGAGAAGATCGCCATGGCGCTTCCCAGCAGGATCAAGCCGGCTGCCAGCAGCGGCACCAGTGCTGCGATATCGCCGAGCATCGCGCGCGCGGGCCACCACACGATGCTGTTTGCTTCAGGCGCAAAGGCGGCTGCGGCATCGGAGGTCAGCACGGCGAAACGCGACAGCGTGCCGTAAGAGAGAATCGCCGCAACCTGCAATGCGATGACGAAACCTGCGCCAGTGACCGCCGAAATGATCTGTGCTACCAGCCGCGTCTTGGCAGGGCCGCAGAGCTGAAACAATCCGACAGTGATGGCAATAGCGCACGCAGACGCCGACAGGCCCATGGCAATGACGACGGCATAGGCGGAAAACCAACGCGCACCGCCGCCGATCACCAGCACGTTGACGAAAGGCGTCGCCAGCAACAGCGCCATCAGGGTCACCGTCAATGCGATGGCTGCGATGCGGACGGAGAACAGGTTGGTGAGCGGCGCCGGTGACGACATGATGAGATCAAGATCGGCGCGCGCGTAGAATACGCGGGTGACGGACTCAATCGCCTGGGACAAAACGAGCGCCCAGGCGAGGAAGATACTGGCGGTGATGACAATCGCCGTCGATTGATCGAGCGGCGTCCGCACATCTGCGAAACGGCCGACCACCGCATAGGCCGGCAGATGCAGGAAGATCACGAAGACAATCAGCAGAAGCGAAATAGTCCGCGGACGCCAGCGACGGCCCGCCGTGAGCATGCCCAGCATCTCCCGCCACGCCAGCAGGACTTCATGGCCGGCAAACCACATCACGCTGGCGGATGGTGTCATGCGGCAACCGGCGCGCCGTCCACCAGCGCCACGAACATGTCTTCGAGGCTGGTGTCGCCCTGTCCGTTCTGCTGACGCAATTCGGCAAGCGTACCTTCGGCGATCAGCCTGCCTGCGGCGATCACACCGATCCGGTCGGCCATGCGTTCGGCGACTTCGAGAATATGCGTGGTCATGATCACCGTGCAACCGGAGCGCACGCGATCCTGCAACAGGCCTTTGACATGACGCGCCGACACGGCATCGAGCCCGGTCAAAGGTTCGTCGAGAATGATCAGCCGGGGCTCATGCACCAGCGCGCCGGCCAGCGCTACCTTCTGGCGCATCCCCTTGGAGAAGCCTTCGCATCGCTCATGCAGGTGTGGACCAAGACCTAGCGATGCCAACAGTGCATGCGACGTGCGCTCTGCCGTTTCAGCATCGCAGCCCCATAGACCGGCAACGAATTCGAGATATTCGAGCGGCGTCAGCTTGTCATAGATCATCGGCTCATCGGACACCCAGGCCATGATCTGTTTCGCCGCAACGGGATCGGCGAGCGCGTCGATACCAAGTATGGACACCGATCCGGCATCGGGGCGCAGCAATCCCGCGACCATGCGCAATGTCGTCGTCTTGCCTGCTCCATTGGCACCCAGCAGCGCATAGAACTCGCCAGCACGAACCGTGAGATTGAGTCCGTCGACAGCTGGCCGATCGAAACGTTTCGTTAACCCTCGCAATTCGAGGGCAGCGTGTGTTGCGGACATGACAGACGATCTGCGCGTTAAGTTGCGTAGCAACATGGAGGGAAGTTGTTTCAGGGCAGTGAATCCGATGACGTAACTACGCCGCCTCACGCGCCTGGTGGTATCTATATGCACATCGGGATTGATGACCCCATCAATCCTCCCACTCACGCATGTGCGTTTGTGATCTCTTATGCCGGCAATTTAACTAGATCTGGCGGGAACAATACAACCCTGAATAGATTTACGCTGACCTGCAAAGATCGATCTCCGGAGATTCGCGATGACACGGCTAGCTGCCTTGAAGGTTCCTGCTGTAGCCGAGTTCGATGCGCCGTATTTTCTGACCTGTCCCGGCATCGGAAAGGTTACGACCGACTACAAGAAAAACCAGAACATCTTTTGTCAGGGTGAGACGGCAGATTCTGTTTGCTACATCCTGAGCGGACGTATCAAGCTCACGGTCCTGTCTGAACAAGGCAAGGAAGCCGTCGTCGGCCTGCTCGAACCCGGACAGTTCCTCGGTGAAGGTTGCCTGAATGGTCATCCGCTGCGCACCGTCACAACGACGGCGATGGAAGACTGCACGATTGTTACCATTAACAAGTCGGTGATGCTCGCCCATCTGCGCGACGAGCCGGCTTTCGCAGAATTCTTCGTCGCCTATCTTCTGTCGCGCAACAACCGCATCGAAGAAGATCTGATCGATCAGTTGTTCAATTCAAGCGAGAAGCGCCTCGCGCGCCTGTTGCTGATCCTCGCTCACTATGGCGAGGGAGGCGCCAGCCATCCCATCGATATCGACATCAGTCAGGAAATGCTGGCGGAGATGATCGGCACCACGCGGTCGCGCGTCAGCTTCTTCATGAACAAGTTTCGTAAGCTCGGCTTCGTCAGCTATGACGGACATATTCAGGTCCACAGATCGCTGCTCGATGCGGCGTTTAACGAGAAGCCACATTTGCAACGTGGCATGTAGCGATGCGTGCGTAACCAGACAACCATGCTCCGCACTGGCGCGACGGCATCCGGGGGACCGGCAGATGGCAAGCATCCTGATCGTCGACGATGACAAGGTCGTTCAGATCTTCACCAAATTGATGCTTGAGCGCGAAGGCCACCGCGTCACCTGCGCGAGCGACGGCCCGCGCGCGCGCCACATTCTCCGCAACACGGATTTCGATCTGCTCATCATCGATATCTTCATGCCCGGGATGAACGGGCTGGAGACGATGAAGCTGGCGCATCGGTGCCGTCCGGAGATCCCGATCATCGTCATGTCAGGTCACGCGGCCTCACCGGCAGGCGTGTCCGCGCCCGATTTTCTCGCGATGTCCACCGAGCTCGGCGCCGTCTGTCGCCTCCAGAAGCCCCTCAAATCAGCGGTTCTTCTCTCGCACGTGGACCGGTGCCTTGCGCCGGGGAATGGCTCGTCTCGGCTCCACTAGCATCGTCGCACATTCGATCACGACTGATGCTGGCATCGCCCGAAGCCAAAATCTGCTGCGGCATAATGGAATCATGATACCAGGATACCTACACATCAGGGGTAATTAAGGGCTCCTTCACTCGGCTTCCCTATTTTCACGTGGAATTTCAGTGCCGCAGCAAAATTGCTTGTCGCGGTCCAAGGGGCATGTCGATGCAAGCACTCAATTCTATTTCAGCACGTATGATTGTCGCCATCACGCTCGTCGCTGCCGGATCGTGCGGCGCGCTCGCTGCCTTCAGCATGTGGCAGCAACAGGCGATCATCGACACAGCCCTTAGTCGCGAAGCGCATGATGACTACGCCAATCTCACGGCAGCGCTGAATGCCGAAACGCGCACGCTGCTCGCAGTTGCCGAGTCGATCGCGTCATCACAGCCGATCAAGGACGCCATCAAGGCGAACGATCGTGCCAGCGCGCTCGCGAATCTGAAGGAGGCCCATCAGCGTATCAAGCCGCGCGGCCTCGAACTGATCACCATTCAAACACCGCCGGCCATCAGCTTCGCCCGCATCCACAATCCCGGCACCTTCGGAGACAACGTTTCCGAACGCCGCAAGATGGTGGTGCAGGCGATGACCAGCAAGAAGTCGGTCGGCGGCATCGAGCCCGGCCGTGATGCGCTCAACGTCTTTGGCGTAGCACCGGCGATGGATGGTGATACCATTCTCGGCACGATCGATGTCGGCGCTCCGTTCGGCAAGACTTTCGTCGACACCATGAAGTCGCGTTTCGGTGTCGATGTCGGCATTCACCAGATCGACGGCCAGGCCGGCAAGACGCTGGCGTCCACCCTGAAGTCGGCTGCTCCGGGTGTCGATATGCTGCGTCGCGCGCTTGCCGGCGAAGTTGTGACCCAATATGGCGAACTCGACAACAAGCCCGTTGCCACGACCTTCGGCGCAATCAAGAGCTTTTCGGGCGACAACATCGCCGTCTTCGAAATCACCCGTGATACGAGCGGATATCACAGCCTGATGCGATCCTCGCTGAATTGGCTGGCCATCATTTCTGCCTGCGTGCTGCTGCTCGCCGGTGCCATCGCAACCTTCATGGGCCGCTCGATGGCGAAGCCGATCCGCGCACTCGAAACTGCGATGCGGACCATTGCGGGCGGTAATCACACGATCGCGGTGCCGGGTGCAGGCCGCAAGGACGAGATCGGCTCGATGGCCGGCGCCGTCGAAATCTTCAAGACCGGGCTGATCGAAACCGAGCAGCTGCGCGCCGCCCAGGAAGAGCAGCGCGAGCGCGCCCAGCTTGATCGCCGCGACACCATGAGTGCTCTCGCCTCGCGCTTCGAGGGCAGCGTTGGTACCGTAGTCACCGCCGTTGGTTCGGCTGCCGGCGAACTCCGCACAACCGCGCAATCGATGGCGGCCACCGCCGAGGAATCGACCCGGCAGACCGCAGCTGTTGCGGCAGCATCCGAGGAGGCCACGCAGAGCGCTCAGGCAGTCGCCGCTGCTATCGAGGAGCTCAACGCCTCGATCAGCGAGATCGCACAGCAGGTCAACGAATCTGCCCGCGTCGCCGGCGATGCGGTATCGCAGGCCAACGTCACCAATAGCGAAGTGCAGAGCCTTGCGGAGGCCGCGCAGAAGATCGGTGACGTCGTCAAGCTGATTAGCGAGATCGCTGCGCAAACCAACCTGCTCGCACTCAATGCCACCATCGAAGCGGCCCGCGCAGGTGAAGCCGGCCGCGGCTTCGCCGTCGTCGCTTCCGAAGTGAAGGCACTGGCCACCCAGACGTCGAAGGCAACGGACGAAATCTCGGCACAGGTCGGCGCGATTCAGAGTGCCACGAAGCTCTCGGTGGGTTCGATCCAAAGCATTACCTCGACCATCGGCCGCGTCAGCGAGATCGCAAGCGCCATCGCCGCCGCCGTCGAGGAACAGGGCGCAGCCACGCTCGAAATCGCCCGCAACGTCGCCGAAGCCGCCCGCGGCACCGGCGAGGTCTCGCAAAACATTGCCGGCGTCAATGACGCCGCCCGCGAGACCGGCCTCGCCGCGTCGCGCGTGGTGGAGTCGGCCGCGGACCTGTCACGCAACGGCGAAGACCTCCGCACGCAGGTCGATGTGTTCCTCCGCGAAGTGCGGGCGGCTTAAGCCGCTACAAATTCGGATGTCATCGCCCGGCTTGACCGGGCGATCCAGTACAAGGCGCCGTCAGCGCATTTCGCAAGCAACCGCGTTTACTGGATCACCCGCTTTCGCGGGTGATGACAGCTGAGAAAAAAGCGCCTCAAACCGTCCATTGCGAACAAAGCGGGAATCAGCGAGCGTGATTCGTCACCTCGGATACATGCCTTGCTCGCTCAAGCCTCTTATCTCGACGCCCTCAATCCAGAACAACGCCGTGCCGTCGAGCATGGCGTGTTCCCGCACGGGAACAGCATCACGTCTGCTCCGCTGTTGGTCATCGCCGGTGCCGGTTCCGGCAAGACCAATACCCTCGCCCATCGCGTGGCGCATCTGCTCGTCAACGGCGCCGATCCGCGCCGCATCCTGCTGATGACCTTCTCGCGTCGCGCCGCCAGCGAGATGAGCCGCCGCGTCGAGCGCATCGCGCGCCAAGTGATGGGCGACAATGCCGGCGTCATGACCGATGCGCTGGCCTGGGCTGGCACATTCCATGGCATCGGCGCGCGGCTCCTGCGGGACTATGCCGAACAAATCGGACTCGATCCCGGTTTCACCATTCACGACCGCGAGGATTCCGCCGACCTGATGAATCTGGTCCGGCACGAACTCGGCTTCTCCAAAACCGAGACGCGCTTCCCGACAAAAGGCACATGCCTCGCGATCTATTCCCGCTGCGTCAATTCCGAGACCGAACTCGATCAGGTGCTCGGCGCGTCCTATCCGTGGTGCGCGGCGTGGTCAGCCGAGCTGCGCGAGCTGTTCGCCGGCTATGTCGAAGCCAAGCAGAAGCAGAACGTGCTCGATTACGACGACCTGCTTCTGTACTGGGCGCAGATGGCGAGCGAACCGCTACTGGCTAGCGATATCGGCGGTCGCTTCGATCACGTGCTCGTGGACGAATATCAGGACACCAATCGCCTGCAATCGGCAATCCTGATGGCTTTGAAGCCCAACGGGGCGGGCCTCACCGTCGTCGGCGATGACGCGCAGTCGATCTATTCGTTTCGCGCTGCCACCGTACGCAACATTCTGGATTTCCCCGGGCAGTTCAGCCCGCCGGCTGACATCATCACGCTCGACCGCAACTATCGCTCGACGCAACCGATCCTGGCGGCGGCCAATGGTGTGATCGATCTCGCGCGTGAACGCTATACGAAGAATCTCTGGACCGATCGCGTCTCCTCTGCCAAGCCGCAACTCGTCACCATCCGGGACGAGACCGATCAGGCCCGCGCCATCGTTGCGCGTGTGCTCGACAATCGAGAAGGCGGCATGAAGCTGAAGGAACAGGCCGTGCTGTTCCGGACGTCGTCGCACAGCGGATCACTCGAAGTGGAGCTGACGCGGCGGAACATTCCATTCGTCAAATTCGGCGGCCTGAAGTTTCTCGACGCCGCGCATGTCAAGGACATGCTGGCGCTGCTGCGTTTCGTGGAGAACCCACGTGACCGGGTCGCCGGTTTCCGGCTGATGCAATTGCTACCCGGTGTGGGACCAGCTTCCGCACAGCGCGCGCTGGATCACATGATCGCGGCACCCGATCCGATCGACGCCCTCGCTCACGCGCCGGCCCCGCCCCGCGCAGCAACCGACTGGCGCGGCTTTGTCGAGGTCATTAGCGAGATCAAGTCACGCCGTGCGGGCTGGCCCGCCGAACTGGAACTGGCGCGGCGCTGGTATGAGCCGCATCTCGATCGCATTCATGAGGATTCGCTGACGCGTCGCGCCGATCTGATCCAGCTCGAAGCGATCGCGTCAGGCTATCCGTCGCGCGAACGTTTTCTCACCGAACTCACGCTCGATCCGCCTGACGCGACCAGCGATCAGTCCGGCGTGCCGCTGCTCGACGAGGACTATCTGATCCTCTCGACCATCCATTCCGCCAAAGGGCAGGAATGGAAGTCTGTCTATGTGCTGAATGTGGTCGATGGCTGCATGCCGTCGGATTTGGGCACCGGGACATCAGCGGAGATCGAGGAAGAGCGCCGGCTGCTCTACGTGGCGATGACGCGCGCCAAGGACGATCTGCATCTGATGGTACCGCAGCGTTTCTTCACCCACGGCCAGCACGCACAAGGTGACCGACACGTCTATGCGTCGCGCACCCGCTTCATTCCCGAAGCGCTGCTCGGCCTGTTCGAACGCACGACCTGGCCGCAGGTGGCTGCGGCAGATCCGGCGCGTGCGGCAGCACAGGGCGTGCGTATGGACATCAATTCGCGGATGCGTGCGATCTGGCGCTAGAGTTTCCTGTCCCACTCTGGCACGCCGGCAAACCGTGCGACCAGGAAATCGATGAATAACCGCACCTTCACGGCGAGATGCCGGGTCGGTGGGTAGATCGCGTAGAGCGTCAGTGGCGGTGCCTTGTAAGCGGAGAGCACACTGCGCAGCGATCCCGCACGTAGTGCATCGCCGGCAATGAAGGTGGGCAGCAGCGCGACGCCCCTGCCCTTGATCGCGGCATCGCGCAGTACTTCAGCATTGTTGACGCAGAGCGTCCAGCTCGGCTGGATCCAGTGATCGTTGCCATCCCTGCCGGTCAGCTTCCACTGATTGCCCGTGAGTAGGAAGCCATAGGTGAGCAGCGCGTGGCTGCGCAGATCCTCCGGCAGCTTCGGTGTGCCATGTTGCTTGAGATAGTCCGGCGACGCGCAAACCGCGCGATCGATGGCGACGATTTTTCGCGCGATGAGACTTGAAGACTCCAGATCCGCGATGCGAAGCGTCACGTCGAAACCGCCCTGCATCGGGTCGACCTGATCGTCCGACAGCACGAGCTGGATCTGCAGCTCTGGGCACTGCGCCATGAAGTCGGCAATCGCCGGGCCGAGTTGCAGCGTGCCGAACGACATCGGCGCATTGACGCGCAGCAGTCCGCGCGGCGTCGATTGCGCCTGCGCCACCGCCTGATCGGCGGCATCGAGATCGGCGAGGATACTCAGTGCCCGCTCGAAATAGGCCTGGCCGTTCTCGGTCGCGCTCGCGTGACGCGTGGTGCGGTTGAGCAATTGCACGCCGAGGTCCTGTTCGAGATCGCCGACATATTTCGAGATCGCCGAGCGCGACAGCCGCAGCTGCCGCCCTGCTTCGGAGAAGCTGCCGAGTTCGACGACTTTGACGAAGGCGCGCAGGCTGTTGAGCTTATCCATGGGGCATTCCTGACTGTCCCCAATTCATAGACAGTCATGTCACAAATGGCCAGATTGTCTTTGAACGGGGATGACCCAATTATCCCGGCAACGGAAGACGAGACGCCTTCCCAACCAGGAGACAGACCATGTCAGGCATCCACCATGTCACCGCAATCGCCGGTAACGCCTTGCGGAATTTTGATTTTTACACCCGCGCGCTGGGCATGCGCTTCGTCAAGAAGACCGTCAATTTCGACGATCCGGGCACCTACCACTTCTACTACGGCGATGAGACCGGCAAGCCGGGCACCATCCTGACCTTCTTCCCGTGGGAGCATGCGGCCCCCGGCCGTGGCGGCGTGGGCCAGACCCAGCAGACGTCGTTCCGGGTCCCTGCCCGCTCGCTCGGCTACTGGACGCATCGCTTCATCGAGAAGGGCATTGCCCATGAGGCGCTCGAAAAGCGCTTCGGCGAAGCCGTGCTGCCCTTCACCGATCCGGACGGCATGAGCCTCGCTCTGGTCGGCGTTGCCGGCGCGGAGAACGAGCCCGGCTGGAGCAATGGCGACGTTCCGGCGGAGCACGCGATCCGCGGCTTCCATGGCGTGACGCTTCTGCTGGAGAAGGCCGAGAAGACCAGCGCGATACTCACCGACGTGTTCGGCTTCAAGGAAACCGCGCGTGAAGGCTCGATCATTCGCCTGAGCACCGACAGTGTCGAAGGCGGCATTGTCGACATCTACGAGGCCGGTGGTTTCCTGCCGGGTCGTCAGGGTCGCGGCTCGGTGCATCACATCGCCTTCCGCGCCGTCGATGACGCCGATCAACAGGTGATGGCCAACAAGCTGGTGAAGACCCACGGCCAGCAGCCGACGGAGCAGAAGGACCGCAACTACTTCCGCTCGGTCTATTTCCGCGAACCCGGCGGCGTGCTGTTCGAGATCGCCACAGACATCCCCGGCTTTGCCGTGGATGAGCCCGTCGAATCCCTCGGCGAGCATCTGAAACTGCCCGCGTTTCTCGAAAAGCATCGCGGCGAGATCGAGCGCGTATTGCCGGTGCTCGACACGGAAAAGGTGACGTCATGAGTAACGACCTGTCCCACATTCATCGCTTCGCGCCGGGCAACCGGCGCGAGGTAACGCCGCTCCTGCTGCTGCACGGCACCGGCGGTGACGAAAGCGATCTGCTGCCACTCGGCGAGGCAATTGCGCCGGGCGCAGCACTGCTGTCGCCGCGCGGTCAGGTGCTGGAACACGGCATGCCGCGTTTCTTTCGCCGGCTCGCCGAAGGCGTGTTCGACGAGGACGACTTGCGACGCCGCGCCAATGACCTTGCGGACTTCATAGTCGAAGCCCGCAAGCGCTACGGGCTCGCAGCGCCGATCGCACTCGGCTATTCCAACGGCGCCAATATCGCCGGTGCGATGATGCTGTTGCGGCCGGAGGTGCTGGCTGGCGGCATATTGTTGCGGGCGATGGTGCCGCTACGTGATGCGCCGGTGGCAGATCTCGCAGCCAAGCCGGTACTGATCGTGTCGGGCCAATCCGATCCGATCATCCCGCCAAGCAATTCGCAGCGGCTTGCCGTGATGCTGGCAAAAGCGGGTGCCGATGTGCAGCATCGCACGTTGCCAGTCGGGCATCAGCTCTCGCAGGCGGATCTGACGATTGCGAAAGAATGGTTGGGGAATGTTGAAGCAACGAACCAAGCCGCGGCATAATCTCTCCCCGCCCGGCGAAGCGAAGCTTCGCTAGGCGGGGAGAGGTCGAAGGCGAGCGCAGCGGAGCCTTCGGGTGAGGGGAGTTAGTGGTTTGCGCTTAAGTGTATCATGCGCTCCCCCTCACCCGGCTTTCACGCGCTCCGCGCGCTTCAGCCGACCTCTCCCCGCCAAGCGGGGAGAGGTAAGAAGGCCAATTACAAGTTCGCACCGCTGAACATTTCGCTGTACCAATCCGCGATCAGCTTCGGATTGATCCGGCCGTCGACGATGAACACCCCCTGCGCGCCATCGGCAACCCAACGCTTTACCGCATCGAGATCGGCGAGCGTCCGCACCACCACGCCATCGGCGCCATATCCGCGCGCGATGGCCGCAAAGTCGGTCACCGGAAATTGCGCCATGCCGGCATTGTAGCCTTCGGGGCCGAAGTGATGCACTTCGGCGCTATAGGCGCTGTCGTTATAGATGAAGATGCAGAGGCGCTTCTTCAGCCGCACCGCAGTTTCCAGCTCGGCGATCGACATCAGGAAACCACCGTCACCGACCGCCAGCACCGTCAGCCGCTCCGGCTGCGTGACTGCGGCACCGATGGCGCCGGCGAGGCCGAGGCCGATGGACTGGAACGCGATGGGGATGCACCAGCCTTTATGGTCGGGCGCTGAAATATAGCGCGTCACCCAACCGACGAAATGTCCGCCGTCGACAACGACGGTGCGATCCTTCGGCAAGATATCGTCCATCGCCTTGCTCAGCGTGCGCGGATCGATGTGGTCGGCAGTGCTAGTGTCGTCATAGGCCAGATTATGATTGCCTCTGGCAGTCATCACCGCGGCAACCTCGGGCGTGCGCCAGCCGGCCTCGCTGGGCGGCGTCCTATCAAACGCCTGCAACACGGCAGTGGCCACAGCCGATGCATCGCCTTCGAGCTCGAGATCTACCGGACGATGGACGCCGATGCGGCCCTTCTCGACATCGATCTGCACGAGCTGGGCATAGTCCGAGATCAGCTTGCCCTTCTTCGTGGTCCACATGTTCAGCGACATGCCGAAGGCGAGGATCATATCGCTCTGCGCGATCAGCTCAGCCGTCGCCTTCGACGAGAAGCCACCGGCCACGCCCAGATTCCATGGATGACCGGAAAACATCCCGTGCGCCTGCAACGACGTCGCCAGCAACGCGCCGAGTCTGTCTGCCAGTTGAACCAGTAACGGCTGCGCATCGGCCACGACAGCGCCATGACCCGCCAGAATCAGCGGCCGTTTCGACGTCCGGATCGTCGCAACAAGTTCATCCAGCTTCGCCGGATTGATCGTGATCCGCGGCATGATAGGAAGATGCTTCTTTCCCATCGTCGCCGCGACCTGCATTTCCTGCACATTGATCGGCAGGCTGAGCACGACCGGCTTGCGCTCACGCAGAGCAACCGAGGCTGCTTTCCAGGTGTCGGCGTAAGCGCTCTGTGCATCGGTGATCTGCCGCCATTCGCCGCCGACCGCGTGAACGAGTTCCGACTGATTGAAGGCAAATGCCGACTGCTTGTCGCCGAGCACCACGTCGCCTGCGAGAACGAGCAATGGCGTGTCGCTCTTAGCGGCTTCGCCGATGCCGGTGATCGCATTGGTGAGACCCGGCCCCGCCGTTACGCTGACGATCGTGAGATCGCGCGTGAGACGCGCCGCCACATCGGCCATGCTCACCGCACCGCCTTCGTGGCGCGCAGCGACAAACTCGACACCGAACTCGGTCAATCCGAGCGTCACCTTGAAGTTTGCGCCACCGACGAGACCGAAGCAGCGCTTGGCGCCGATATCGGCGATCGCGCGTGCAACTTCGCGCCAGACGGTCGAATTGGCCGGGGTGTGGTCGAGAACTGCAGCGGATGAGGATGTCATGAGGTCACTTTGCACCGATCGCGATCTCCTCGACATTCAAGGATCGGGCCAAAGTAGTTTAGGTCTAAAGGAATTGCCATATGTTGATCGCGCTGGCCCAATCACGTGATCGGGAGAGCGGAACAGACGCAGAATTGCCATCTGCGGTGCTCCGCAGTGGCCAGTTCCGCGCAGATACAGCCTTATTTAAGGGCAGATCGGCCGGCGGCTACGCCCGTCCGGCGATCACCATGCTGTGCAGATCGTCGGCTATCTTCGGCGCAGCCGCGTCTTCAAGCGACGATCGCAGGGCCTCGATATCGGCCTCCGGCACGGGGCGCCATCCGCAGGGGCACTGGCCGTCCTGATGGGCAGCAGCAACTTCGCGATAGGTCGAACCGATCGCGGTGGCCAGAAGACGCATCACCACATCGGGCGCCAGACGCGAACTGTCCAGCACGCGGCAGAACGTCGTCATGATGGCCTGATTGAGATAGGTCTGTGCCGAATTCTCGTCGGTGATATCGGAGACCTTGACCTGCTGCGGAAGCATGCGCGTATCCTTTGCGACCCCTGCGATTGTCTAGGCCGCGGTCGCGTCATGCTCAACCCGTTTCGGGACCACGGGCCTTAGAAGCCCTCAAGCCTGTCATGTTTTGAATGGATCAAAACAGGATGTGTAGTGCAGGCCCTATCTATTCTGCTGCAGCTTGCGCTTGTCCCGCGCTGGCATCGAGATGCATGGTCTCGATACGTCTCACCTTGCTGATCGAACCCATGATCAACGGCACGCGCTGATGGATTGCCGTCGGCGCAAGATCGAGAATACGGGTACGGCCCGTGGTCGCGCCGCCGCCGGCCTGTTCGACGATGAAGGCCATCGGATGCGCTTCATAGACAAGACGCAGCCGACCATCGGCATAGCCCTTGCGCGCATCGGACGGATAGAGAAACACGCCGCCCCGGATCAGGATGCGATAGGCCTCGGCGACCAGGGCTGCGATCCAGCGCATATTGAAATTCTTGCCGCGCGGGCCATCGACGCCGGCGAGGCACTCTTCGACAAAATCGCGCACCGGCGCTTCCCAGTGGCGATGGTTGGACGCATTGATGGCATATTCCGAGCACTCGGCCGGGATCTGCACGCGCTGGCGAATGCGCTTGTAGCTCCCAGCGGCGCGATCGAGCGTGAAGATTTCGACGCCATCACCAAGCGTGAGGACCAGCGATGTCTGCGGACCATAGACGACGAAGCCGGCGGCAATCTGCGCGCTGCCCTTCTGCGTGAACGGCACAGCGTCCTTCGACGTCGGCATGATCGAGAAGATCGTTCCGACGGTCATATTGGTTTCGATATTCGACGATCCGTCGAGCGGATCGTAGGCGATCTCCAGCAGCCCGCCGCCGTCGCGGATATCCGCCGTCTCGGCTTCCTCGGAGGCCAGCGCTGCCCAGGACACCGGCTTCAGCGCGGTACGAACAATCTCGTCGGCGCGGACATCGAGATCCTTCTGCACGTCGCCATCGGCATTCTGCGCTCCCTGCGCCTCGCCGGTAATTCCGGCCAGCGCGCCGCAGCCGATCAGGTCGGAGATTTCGATGGAGGCCTTGGCGAAGGCATCGACCGCAGCAGCCACGGCCAGCCGCAGCGGGTCCTGTCCGGCGTAGTCAGCCGTATATCGGGACAGGGGCATGTGGTCGGTCATCGCAATCTCCGCAAAATACTGGGCTCCTTCTGGCACATGGCCGCGTCCGGAAGGCCCGGGAATGGCAGAAATGGGCCATTTTGCCCACAGATATTGACCGGCTGGGCCAAATAAAGGAACTTTCGTAAAAATCAGGCGGCGAAAGTTTTCCT
Source organism: Tardiphaga sp. OK245 (assembly GCF_900108575.1). Classification (NCBI taxonomy): domain Bacteria; kingdom Pseudomonadati; phylum Pseudomonadota; class Alphaproteobacteria; order Hyphomicrobiales; family Nitrobacteraceae; genus Tardiphaga; species Tardiphaga sp. OK245. Next base: position 1,133,989 of record NZ_FNWZ01000001.1, read on the forward strand.
TATATGACGAAGCGCTTCCGCGACATCTCGATCCGCCAGCTGCGTGCACTGGCCGCCGTCGCCGCCAGCGGCAGTATTACGGCGGCAGCTTTGAAGCTGCGCCTGACACAGCCGGCTGTCACCTTGCAACTGCGCAACCTGCAAGGCCTCGCTGGCCTGCCGCTGATCCAGCGCACCGGCGACGGAATGGTCCTGACCGATGCCGGCCGCGAGGTGCTGGCGCTGTCGGAACGGATCGAGGCGGCGATGGCCGCCTGCGCGACATCGCTGGACATGATGGCCGGCAAGACCGGCGGGCGCATCTCCATCGGCGCCGTCAGCACCGCGAAATACTTCGTGCCCTTCGCAATCTCGGCCTTCGCGAAGCTCCATCCCAAGATCGAGATCTTGCTGACGGTCGGCAATCGCGAGGAGACCATCGCAGGTCTGCGCAGCTACGATCTCGATATCGCGATCATGGGCCGGCCGCCCGCCGGGATCGACATGGATGTGAACCTGATCGGCGATCATCCGCATGTGATCATCGCACCGAGCGATCATCGCCTCGCGAGCAAGGCGCGCCTCTCCATGAGCGATCTTGCAGGCGAGACTTTCCTGACGCGCGAGCCCGGCTCGGGGACGCGCGGATTGATGGAGCAACTGTTCGAGAGCGCAGGCTTACGCGCCACGATCGGCATGGAGATGGACAGCAACGAGACCATCAAACAGGCCGTGATGGCCGGGCTCGGCATCGCCTTCATCTCCGCGCATACGGTGGCCACCGAACTGGAGCAGCGGCGACTGGTGATGCTGGATGTGATCGGCCTGCCGATCATCCGGCAATGGTTCGTGCTCAACCGCAAGGACAAGGTGCTGCTGCCGCCGGCGCAGGCGATGCGCGCATTCCTCGCCGCACAGGGCGCGCAGTTTCTGCCTGCAACGGAAACCGGCAAATCTGCGCCGGTACGCCGCAAGTCCCGCAGCCGCGCGCTGTAGCAACAGGCCTGGCCTCACCTTGTAGCATCCGGCGAGGGTGATATGGTGTCGCCAGCCCGAGCGCCAACACACCCCTTTATCAGTCATCGGAGAATTCAATGCCTGCTGCCTCGGCAGATAGCACTGCGCCCGTCAGCGTCGTGACCGCCCTTTATCTCGGCACCAAGGTGCTTCACACCGAAGCCGAGCGCTCCGGCATCATCAAGGACATGTTGCGCGGTGACGTCAGCCGCAAGGGCTATGTCCTGCTGCAGCGGAATCTGCTGGCGGCCTATCAGGCGCTGGAAGCCGGACTTGAGAGCCATCGCGACACGCCAGCGCTCGCCGCACTCGCTCAGTATCGACTCGATCGTGCATCGGCCATTCAAGCCGATCTCAATGTGCTGTGCGATGGCGATTTCTCCGCTGTGCCGATGCTGCCTGCCGGCGAAGCCTATGCCAAGCGCATCGCGGATGCCGCCAAGGGCGACGGCGAATTGCTGATTGCCCATGCCTATACGCGCTATCTCGGCGATCTCTCCGGCGGCCAGATTCTCAAGCGCCTGCTCGCCAAGAAGCCCGGCCTCGCGCCGGAGGAATTGTCGTTCTACGACTTCCCGGCCTATGCCGATCTCGCCGCGCTGAAGTCGGACTATCGCACCGCGCTCGATGACGCCGGCAAGCTCGCGAAGAATCCGCAGGCGATCATCGATGAAGGCTCGGTCGCGTTCCAGCTCAATACGGATCTGTCCTGGGCCGTGCAGGGTGCGATCGAAGCGGAGCAGGTGGCTTCTTAGCCTCTCCCCGCTTGCGGGGAGAGGTCGACTTTCACATGCGAAGCATGTGGAAGACGGGTGAGGGGGAGCCAGTGTTTCACTCTCTGGCTCCCCCTCATCCGTCTTGAATGACCTTCGGTCATTCAAGACACCTTCTCCCCGCAAGCGGGGAGAAGGAAATTACTTCCAGCTGACCAGCGGCGGCATCGAGCTCAGAATGTTCTCGACGTTGCCGCCGGTCTGCAGGCCGAACATCGTGCCCTTGTCGTAAAGTAAGTTGAACTCGACATAGAGCCCGCGCGTTTCGAGCTGCTGCGCGCGCTCTTCCTCGGTCCAGGCTTCCTGCATCCGTGCGCGCACGATGCGCGGATAGACATCGAGGAAGGCCGAGCCGACATCACGCGTGAAGGCGAAGTCCTTCTCGAAATCGCCGGTGTTGAGCTGATCGAAGAAGATGCCGCCGACGCCGCGCGCCACGCCGCGATGCGGCAGGAAGAAGTAGTCGTCGGCCCAGGCCTTGAACTTCTTGTAGTAAGTGGGGTCATGCGCATCGCAGGCGCCACGCATCGCATCGTGAAACGTGATCGTATCCGGCGCATCGACCTTGCGCTGCTCGGGCAGCATCGGCGTCAGATCCGCGCCGCCGCCGAACCAGCCCACTGCCGTCGACAGGAAGCGCGTGTTCATGTGCACGGTCGGCACGCGCGGGCTGCGCGGATGCATGATCAGGCTGATGCTGCTGGAGACGTAATCGAGCTGCGATCCGCCGCCCGGCATTTGCCGCGCCATCTCCGGCGACAGCTTGCCGTTCGCGGATGACGTATGGATGCCGATTTTCTCGAACAGCCGGCCGCCCGAGAGAAAGCCGCCGACGCCGCCGCCGATGCCCGTCGCGCGGGTCCACGGCTTGTAGGTGAAGGTGGCCGGCGTGCCCGGGAACAGCGCCTGCGGCGCCTCGCGCTCCAGCGCCTCGATCTCGGCGCAGATGCGGTCGCGGAGGGATTCGAACCAGACCTTGGCACGGGTGCGGTTCTGTTCGATTTCTGGACTGACGATCGGGGTCATGATGTTCATGGTCTTTTCGCTCATGATGTTCGTACAGTCTATATGCCGCCTGCGGCGCGATGACACCTTGAGATGCGTCAAAACGTGAGGTGAATCGCCGGTTTTGCGGAATTGCCGCGCCTCGCCAAGAGCGCAGCGGCGGTGTATCAGAGGCGGCAAAATCATGCCGTTCGGCACCAGTTTCCGGAACCCAAGCATTTGACCCAGTCCACGCCCCGCAAGCCGTTCCTCGATGTCCTCGCCGGCCAGCGCCAGGCGGTGCCGCCGCTCTGGATGATGCGACAGGCCGGGCGTTATCTGCCTGAATATCGCGAGGTCCGCGCGCAGGCCGGTGGTTTCCTCGATCTGTGCTTCAATCCGGATTTCGCCACCGAAGTGACGCTGCAGCCGATCCGGCGTTTCGGCTTCGATGCCGCGATCATCTTCTCGGATATTCTGGTGATCCCCTATGCGCTTGGCCGTTCCGTGCGTTTCGAGGTCGGCGAAGGCCCGCGGCTCGATCCGCTGGATACGCCCGAGAAGGTTGCGACGCTTTCGCCCGAAGCGGATTTCACCAGGCTCGAACCGGTGTTCGAAGCGCTGCGCCGCGTGCGCGCGCAGCTCGATCCGAAGATTACGCTGATCGGATTCTGCGGCGCGCCCTGGACCGTTGCGACTTACATGGTTGCCGGTAAGGGCACGCCGGATCAGGCACCGGCGCGAATGATGGCCTATCGGCATCCGGAGGCCTTCGCGAAAATCATCGACACCATCGTCGAGAACTCGATCACTTACTTGCTCAGTCAGCTCAACGCCGGCGCCGACGTGCTGCAGATCTTCGACACCTGGGCCGGCATACTGCCTGCGGCGGAATTCCAGCGCTGGTCGGTGGAGCCGACCAAGCGCATCATCGCCGGCGTGCGTGCCAAGGTGCCGAATGCGAAAATCATCGGCTTCCCGCGCGGCGCCGGCGCGCTGCTGCCGAGTTATGTCGGCGCCACCGGTGTCGATGCCGTGAGCATCGACTGGGCCGCCGAGCCGTCCTTCGTACGCGAGCGGGTGCAGAGCCACGTCGCGGTGCAGGGCAATCTCGATCCGCTGGTACTGATCGCCGGTGGCTCCGCGCTCGATCGCGCTGTCGATGACGTGCTGGCGAATTATGCCAGCGGACGCTTCATCTTCAATCTCGGCCACGGCATCCAGCCGGAAACGCCAATCGCCCATGTGGAGCAGATGGTGAAGCGGGTGCGGGATTTCAGGGGATAGCATCTTCCTTCTCCCTCCCCCTTGCGGGGAGGGTGGCGCGTTGCGAGCGCAGCGAGCAAACGTGACGGGTGGGGGTGCCCCACGTGAGAGCGTCGCTTGTGGCTCCCCCACCCCGGCCTATCGGCCGACCCTCCCCACTGCGCATTGCTTGAGGGAGGGAGACTTCTGGCGTCTGTGCGTCGTTGCTGATGTGAATGTCAAACAGCCACTGCTTTGCAGACATGCGTCATCGCCCCCATTGTTTGCGGCGCGGGGGCGCCGTCGTCGCTTGCATTCCCGCCCCCTGTGAGAGGGCGTGCGGAACGCCGGGTGCCCGTTGCACCCTTGGGCCTGATGCGATGCGGTCTTCCGCAATTGAGAGTGCATCAGGACTTTCGGAGGCGCCGAGCAAGTGCCCGACGTTCCGCATGCGATGTTTTTTCGGTTGCCTGCACATCTGCCATGGCGAACGCTCCCATCACCAAAATTAATGTCCCAGGGCGGAGGGACAGGGTAGCCGCAAAGCACTTGGCCGAACGCGTTTCGATTTGGTCGTCCGTCACACTGTCCAGAGGTCCTTCCATCTCAAGGCCGGCCGTCCCCTTGCCAGTGGCAGTGCTGGCGCAGATCCGTCCTGCCCGAAGACAGACGTTCCCCCATGAACCGCGTGACGCCGCATCTCCGGCGTCCACCGCATCCCACCCCGCGAACGTGACGATCGCGCTCGCCCCTCTCATCGGGGTAGGACGGAGGGGAATATAAACCTGATGGGGATGTTGTCAACGGAGGATAGGAAAAAATGTTTGGTGCAGGCTTGCCGCCCCACACCGTCATTCACCGCCACTCCAATTGGAGTGGCGGTGAATCCCAGCATGTTCAGCGCAAAATACTCCGGGATTCCGGGTTCGCGTGCGGCTGGCGCCGCCCACGCCCCCGAATGACGAGGAGGACGCGCAATACCGCGCGCACTACTTCGCCGCCTGCTTGCCGTCGACGAAGCTGATTTCCACACCCTTCTTCACGGATGCACCGAGGCGCTCCACGTCCCAGTTGGTCAGACGCACGCAGCCGTGGGAATCGCTCTTGCTGACGCGGGACGGATCCGACGTGCCGTGGATGCCATAACTCTTCTCCGACAGGCCGATCCACATGGCACCGACGGGATTGTTGGGGCCGCCATTGATGGTGAAGGGCTTCGACGATTCCACGCCCTTGAACTTGTATTTCGGATCGTAACGATAGACCGGGTTGGCGTGAACCGAGGTCACTTTCAGTGCACCCGATGGCGTCGGCTTCTCATCGCTGCCGACACTGGCGGGATAGAAGGCGAGCAACGCGCCGTCCTTGGCGAAGGCCTTCACGGTCTGGCGGACCTTGTCGACCTCGAGGCGGCTGACCTTGTCGGGCTTGCGATCCGAGAGCTTGACGATGGTGATGGTCTCACCGGCCTTGTCGAACTTTGCTTTGGGATTGAGCGTCTCGAGCAGATCCTGGCTCATATGGAAGCGTTCGCCGAGGGCTTCGCGGGCGCTGGTGTAGTCCAGTTTCTTCAGCGATTTCATCTCTTCCATCTTGACTGGAAGCTTGTCGAGGAATGGGCCCTTCACGTCCTTCTCGGTCAGCACATAGTCGGTCATGACCGGGTCCGATGATCCCGCCTGCAGCTTCGCCCAGATCTCCGGCGTCAGCGCCTTGCCGGACGGCAGGCTGTTGGCTTCCGCGAAAGCCAGCAGTGCCTTCTCCACATTGTCGCCGAACATCCCGTCGATCTCGCCCGGCGAGAAATGCGCGCGGTCGAGCAGCACCTGGAGCTTCACCGCCAGCGAGCTGAGCTTCTCGTCGGGCGGCAGCTTGCCGGTGAAATTGGCGGCGTTGATCGTCTCGGCATTGAAAGCCCTGGACGGCTTGTCGGAATCCTTGGCGAGGGCTGCGCCTTGCGCCAGCAGCGATAGTCCGACCGCGACGATGAGGCTGCGCATAGCGTCTCTTTCCGGCTGAGTGATGGATGATGCGCACCAGCGCATCTCTCCAAGACAAAGCCAAGAACCGCCTCTGGTTCCATCCTGACGCGATGCACGCCGTGATCGCGCCCTACCGCCCCTTCTCCTTCCGCCACGCTGCGAAATCCACCAGCGTCTGTTCATCGGTCGCCGGATAGAGCCCGAAGATGCCCTTGCCCTTCTGCACCTGTTCGGTGACGAAATCCTCGAAGGCGGTCATCTCGAAGGCCTCGTTGGCGATCTCGTCGGCAAGATGCGCGGGGATGACGATGACGCCATCGCTGTCGCCGAGGATCACGTCGCCGGGAAACACCGGCGCATCGCCGCAGCCGATCGGACCGTTGATCTCGATGGCCTGATGCAGCGTCAGATTGGTCGGGGCGCTCGGACGATGGTGATAGGCGGGGAAACCGAGCTTGGCGATCTCGGCGGAATCGCGGAAGCCGCCATCGGTGATGACGCCGGCAACGCCGCGCTGGGCCAGACGGTTGATCAGGATCGCGCCGGCGGAGGCCGCACGCGCATCCTTGCGGCTGTCCATCACGAGCACCGCGCCGGGCGGGCAGTCCTCGACAGCCTTGCGCTGGGGATGCGAGCGATCCCTGAACACGTCGAGCTTGTTGAGATCCTCGCGCGCCGGCATGTAGCGCAGCGTGAAGGCCTCGCCGACCAGCGTCGGCTGGTCGGCGCCGAGCGGATGGACGTCCTGGATGCATTGCGTGCGGAAGCCGCGCTTGTAGAGCGCGGTGGCCACGGTTGCGGTGGAGATGGTCTTGAGTTTGGCGCGGGTCGCGTCGCTGAGCTTGGTCATGGGATCACTCACTCAATAAATCACGGGTTCTTTGACCGGCGCGCCGAAGTCGGTGCGCAGGAAGTCGAAGTCGCAGCCTTCATTGGCCTGCTGGATATGTTTGGTGAACATCCAGCCATAGCCGCGTTCGTAATTGCGCTCCGGGGCTTTCCACGCCGCGCGGCGCTTTTCCATTTCGGCATCCGAGATGTCGAGATTGATCGTGCGGGCATCGACGTCGAGGGTGATCATGTCGCCATTCTCGACCAACGCCAGCGGACCGCCGATAAAGGATTCCGGCGCAACATGCAGGATGCAGGCGCCATAGCTGGTGCCGCTCATGCGCGCATCCGACAAGCGGACCATGTCGCGCACGCCCTGCTTCACCAGCTTCTTCGGGATCGGCAGCATGCCCCATTCCGGCATGCCCGGCCCGCCCTGCGGACCCGCATTGCGCAGGATCAGCACATGATCGGCCGTCACATCGAGGCTCTCGTCATCGATCGCTTTCTTCATGCTGGGATAGTCGTCAAACACCATCGCCGGCCCGGTATGCTTGAGGAAGCGCGGCTCGCAGGCGGACGGCTTGATGACGCAGCCATCCGGCGCGAGGTTGCCCTTCAGCACCGCGAGCGCACCCTCCGCATAGATCGGGTCCTTCACCGTTCGGATGACGTCGTCGTTATAGACTTCAGCGCCGGCGATGTTCTCACCCAGCGTCTTGCCGGTGACGGTCATCACGTCGAGATGCAGATGCTCCTTGATGCGGCTCATCAGTCCCGGCAGGCCGCCGGCATAGAAGAAATCCTCCATCAGATATTTGTCGCCGGACGGGCGGACATTGGCGATCACGGGCACCTTGCGGCTGGCGATCTCGAAATCGTCGAGGCCGATATCCTGACCGGCGCGGCGCGCCTGCGCGATCAGATGGATGATCGCATTGGTCGAGCAGCCCATGGCCATCGCCACGGTGATGGCGTTCTCGAAGGCCTTGCGCGTCTGGATCTTCTGCGGTGTCAGATCTTCCCACACCATTTCGACGATGCGGCGGCCGCATTCGCTGGCCATGCGGATGTGACCGGCGTCTGCAGCAGGGATCGACGATGCGCCCGGCAGCGTCATGCCGATGGACTCCGCGATCGCCGTCATGGTCGAGGCCGTGCCCATGGTCATGCAGGTACCGTAGCTGCGGGCAATGCCGCCCTCGACCTCGACCCATTCCTTGTCGGAGATTTTCCCCGCACGGCGCTCATCCCAGTATTTCCAGGCATCGGAGCCGGAGCCGAGCGTCTTGCCCTTCCAGTTGCCGCGCAGCATCGGGCCAGCCGGCAGATAGATCGCGGGATAACCGGCACTGGTGGCGCCAAGCAGAAGCCCCGGCGTGGTCTTGTCGCAGCCGCCCATCAGCACGACGCCATCGACGGGATGGCCGCGCAGCAGTTCCTCGGCATCCATTGCCAGCATGTTGCGGTAGAGCATCGTCGTCGGCTTCAGGAAGCTCTCCGACAGCGACAGCGCCGGCAGCTCCATCGGGAAGCCGCCGGCCATCAGGATGCCGCGTTTGACGTCATCGACGCGGGTCTTGAAATGCATGTGGCACGGCTGCGCTTCCGACCAGGTGTTGAGGATGGCAATGACGGGACGCCCGGCCCACTCCACCGGCGCATAGCCCTGCTGCATCGCGCGCGAGCGATGGCCGAAGGCACGCAGGTCATCCGGCGCAAACCAGCGCGCGCTGCGGAGTTGATCGGGGGTCTTCTTGTGGCCCGGCATAATTCCATCCCTGTTTCTTTTTGCTTTGGCACGACTTACTTTTGCACGATGCGAACCAGTCAAGCCGGTCGAGTGTGCCGGATTCGACTGTAGCGGTTCAAGACCGCCTGGCCAATGTCCGGTCCGGCGTCTGTGCATCTGCCAGCCGATGCGCTTCCAATGCCTCGGCATAGAGCGCGAGACCTTCGGCCACCTTCTGACGCTGGGCCGGGGCCAGTTGCTGCAAGGCATTGGTGACCTGCCGCTGCCCATAGGCCTCGATCGCCTCGCGGGTCCGCCGCCCCTTGGCCGTCAGCAACAGCCGCTTGACGCGGCCGTCGCCGGCACTGGCGGCTTCCTTCAATTCGCCCGCGTCGATCAGCTTGCGGATCATCCGGCTGACGCTGGATTTCTCCAGCCCGAGAAACGCGGATAATTCGACTGCAGTCATCGCCTCGCGCGCGCCGATCTCCAGCAGCGTATGCACCGCCGATGGCGGATAGTCGGTCGCTGCAACCGTTGCCTGCATGAAACCGAGTTCGCGCACCATCAGACGCGACGCGGCGCGGATGTGATCAATCAAATCGGCGTCAATATCGGACAATCGCAGGCTCCTTGACGATAGTTGCATGATACAACTATATTGCTGGCGACGAATAACGACCGTGTTAGCACGATCCGTGCAAGGAATGATCATGACAACCAGCGCTGCCCAGTTCCGCCCCCGCGACCGCATGGCCGGACGCATCTGCCTCGTGACCGGCGGCGGCACCGGCATCGGCCGGGCGGCCGCGCTGCAGATGGCACAGGAAGGCGCAGCTGCAGTGGTGATCGCAGGCCGTCGCGAGGCCGAGGGACAGGCCGCGGCCGAAGACTGCGGCCGGTGCGGCGCCAAGACACTGTTCGTGCGCACCGACGTGACCGAGGAGGCCGAGGTCGCCAGCCTGGTGCAGGCTGTGATGTCCCGTTTCGGGCGGCTCGACGTGGCCTTCAACAATGCCGGTTATCAGGAACGGCGAGCGCCGGTCGAGCAGCAGACAGAGGCGGTCTATGACACCGTGTTCGACGCCAATGTCCGCTCGGTGTTTCTTGGCCTGAAGCACCAGATCCAGGCCATGGAACTGAATGGCGGCGGCCGCATCGTCATCAATGCTTCGGTGAGCGGCATCCGCAATCCCAATCCCGGCCTTGCGCTATATTCTGCATCGAAAGCGGCGGTGATCTCACTGATGCGTTCGGCAGCGATGGAATGCGGGCCGCGCGGCATCCGCATCAATGCGGTGGCGCCGGGCCGCGTCGTCACCGACATGATGCTGGCCTCGGGGATCGCCGACATGTCGGCCGTCGCAGCCGGCCTTCCGATCCGGCGTATGGGCCAGCCGCATGAAGTCGCCGAAGCCGTGGTGTGGCTCGCCTCCGACGATGCCGGCTACATCGTCGGCCATGTGCTATCGGCAGATGGCGGCTTCAGCGCGACCTGACGACGGCCACGCATCATTGCGTTGCAACAGACGAGCGGGACTGCAGGGCAGCACCGTGTGACTTGCAACGGCCAGGCCCTTGGCAACGCCGCTGCCATCGTCAAAGATCACAAGCCGATTGCCAAAGCCACCGCGACAGGTCAGCCTGAGGCGATGGAGATGGATCTGCGCGTCGCGCTCTGCCACCGCGCAACATCGGCATATGTCATGACGATCCGGAGTATCTGACCGACCAACGACATCACCCACGCACATCATCCGGCAACGACCGGGCGGACGAAACGGATGCCTGCATCAATGACAGGCACCGCAAAGGGAAAACACAGGGAGGAAGTCAAGATGAGCATTTCTCGTCGTGGTATTCTATTGGGCGGCGCCGGCGCACTCGGCGCAGCAAGCTTTCCACTCGCACGTCCCGCCATTGCGCAATCGTCCGAACCGATCAAGATCGGCTGGCTCGCCGCCATGACCGGACCGAGTTCGGCGCCGACCGTCGGCTTCAACCGCGGCGTCACATTTGCCACGGAGGCCATCAATGCCGCCGGCGGCGTCAAGGGCCGCAAGATCGAGATCATCACGCGCGACACCCAAGGCGATCCGACCAAGGCCGTCAACGCCACGCAGGAACTGATCAGCCAGGCCAAGGTCCATGCGATCTGGGGGCCGGTGAATTCCGGCGAGGCACTGGCCACGACGCCATTGATGGCGCGCGCCAAGATGCCCGACCTGCATCCCTGCGTCGTCGATACGCTGATCGACCCCGCGAAATTCCCCGCCGCATTCCGCATCGCGCCGTCCAACGGCCAGTGGGACGACGCCGTCAGGAACTACTGTCTCAAGGTGCTGAAAGTCAGCAAGATTGCCGTGATCGGCGACACCACGGGCTACGGCGTCACCGCCGTGAAGGCCTCGGTCGAGGCATTCAAGAAAGACGGCGCCGATGTCGTCTATCAGGCCAATATCGACGCGACACAGCCCGACATGACGCCGGATATGCTGCGCGCCAAGAATGCCGCTGCGCAGGTCATCGTGGTGTGGAGCGTCTCCACCGGCATGGAAGCGCGCATGTTCAACACCCGCGCGTCGATGGGTTGGGACGTTGCCTTTGTCGGCCATCCGTCGCTGGCATCCGGCGAACTCGCCAGCCTGATCGAGAAGCCCGCCAACTGGGAGAAGGTCTACGCCATCGGCTACAAGAGCTGCAGCTACGATTCAGCCGGCAAACTGCCTGCGAAGAGCCAGGATCTCGTCGATCGCCTGAACAAGGCCAAGGTGCCGCTGAACGACACGCTGCTGTGGTGGATCGCCGGCGGGATCGACGCGGTCGAGCTGATCGCCAGGGCTGTCGAAGCCAGCGGATCGACCGACAGCGAGGGCATCGTCAAATACTGGAACTCGCTGACCAAATATCCCGGCTATTTCGGCAACTACTCGTTCTCTCCCACCCAGCATAACGGCTATCCGACCGACGAGATCGTCATGTCGGAAGCGCGTTCGGCCAAGAACGGCACCTTCGCCCTCGCCCCCGGCTACTCGTAAGCCGGCGCGAGGACGACACACATGCTCGGCTCGATCATAGCTTCAGGTCTCGCGGCGGGCGCGATCTATGCGCTCGTCGGCATCACCTACAACACGATGTTCTCGACCTCGCGGGTGATGAGCTTCACCGCCGGGCAGCTCGCCATGCTCGGCGGGGTGTTCGGCTCGCTGTTCATGCTGAAAATGGGGATGCCGACTTTGGTCGGCTTCGCCCTGACGCTGATCGCCTGCGCGATCATCGGCGTCATCACCGAATTCGTCGCGGTGCGTCCGGTGCTCAAAAGCCTCGAGCAGCATCTCTATGTGCTGTCGACGCTCGCACTCGCACTGATGATACAGCAGGTCACCGCGATCAAATGGGGCACCGAGCCGCAGCCCTTCCCGCGCATCGTCGGTCTCGGCACCGGCGTGTGGGACGAAAAGTTTTGGCTCCCTGTTGTGGCCTGCGGCCTCACCATTCTCGGCCTCGAATATCTCTATCGCCGCACGCTGGTGGGCCATGCCTTCATGGCCATCGCCGAGGATAATTTTGCCGCGCGTGCGCTCGGCCTGCCCGAACGCAACCTGCGCGTGGCAAGCTATGCCCTCGCCGGCGTGATCGGCGGCGTCGCGGGCTTTGCCGGCGGCGAACTGATGCTGGCCTTCTTCGCCAATGGCGCGCTGTTGAACTTCTACGGCTTCGTGCCCGTTGCGCTCGGCGGCCTCGGCAACAATCGCGGCGCGCTGACCGGCGGGCTCGCGCTCGGCCTGTTCCAGCAGGCGGCGAATTTCCTGGTTGGCGGCATCTTCTCGTCGGTCGCCGTGTTCGCGATCTTCATCATCGTGTTGCTGGCAGCGCCCTCGGGCCTGTTCGGCTCCGCAACGGCGCGGAGGGTGTGATGACGGCGATCACCGATATTCCGACATCGCGCGAGACCACGACCAGACACTCCGTATTGCCGGCACTGCTGCCGTTCCTCGGCGTGTTCGCGCTGGCGATGATCCTGCCTTTCGTCAGCAACGACTACTGGGCGCTGATCGGCACGCGTGCCGCGATCTACTGGGTGTTGGTGGCCGGGCTCAATCTTGTGGTCGGCTTCGCCGGCCATCTCGCCATCGGCTATGTGGCGCTGCTGACGCTCGGGGCCTACACGACCAGCGTGCTTGCCGCCGGCAATGTGCTGCCGCCGGTGCCGATCTACGGCGCGCTGATCATCGCAAGCTGCGTTGGCGCGGTGTTCGGCGTCATCGTCGGCCTGCCGGCGATGCGGCTGCGCACCTTCTACTTCGCCATGACCACACTCGGCTTCGCCACCATCGTGACGCAGATCGCGCTGGCCTGGCAGAGCGTCACCGGCGGCGGCATCGGCATCGTCGGCCCGGAATTCTCCGCGCCGTTCAACACGCCATGGGGCTTTTATTATCTGTGCATCGGCTTCGCGGCGGTGGCGACATGGCTCAGCGCCAATATCGCCTATAGCCGGTTTGGCCGCGCACTGATCGCGATCCGCGATGCGGATGTGGCCGCGGAAGCCACCGGCATTTCGAAACCGAAGCTGCTGGTGTCGATCTTCCTGCTCGCCGGCGCCATGGCGGCTTTTGCCGGCGGGCTGTTCGCCAGCCTGCAAACCTATATCACGCCGGACGCCTTCACCTTCGATCTCTCGGTCTTGTTCTTCATCGCCATCCTGATCGGCGGCCGCGGCTCGATCCTCGGCCCTATGCTCGGCACCATCATTCTCACCATCCTGCCGGAGATCGCAGCACCGCTCGCGGCATGGTCGACCTTCCTCTATGCGGTGCTGCTGCTCTTGATCGTGCTGGTGATGCCCGGCGGCATCGCGGCGCTGCTGGATTTCAAGAGCCGCCGTCCGCTCGCCAGCAACCGCGCTATCGTGCCGCGCATCGCCGGGCTGTCGGACGTGTTGCGCAAGACTGCCACGACCAAGACGCTCACCTTGCGCGAAGTCGTCCTCACCTTCGGCAATGTCCGGGCCATCGACGGCCTAGACCTCGACGTGAAGCCGGGCCAGATCCACGGCCTGATCGGGCCCAATGGCTCCGGCAAGACCACCACACTGAATGTGATCTCCGGCTACTACGCCGCCAAGGGCGGCACCATCACGCTCGGTGACGATGCGCTGCCGCCCGGCATGCCGGAACTGCGCGCCGGCAAAGGCATCGCCCGCACCTTCCAGACGCCGCGCGTGATCGGCGAAGCCTCGGTGCTTGAGAATGTCATGGTCGGCGGCACCATCGAGGGCGAAGCGACATTTGCCGAGGCGCTGCTGTCGCTGCCGCGGCACCACCGCGACGAACGCAAGCTCAGCGCACAGGCGCGCGCGATGCTCGGCGTTGTCGGGCTGGAGGCGCTGGCGGATGTCCGCGCCGATCGCCTGCAGCACAGCGAGTTGCGCTTCATCGAGATCGCGAGGGCCTTGATGCTGCAGCCGGACTTCCTGTTGCTGGACGAACCCGCCGCAGGCCTCTCCAGCGACGAAATCACGCGACTCGGCACGCTGATCAAGGCGATCAGCCGCCGCGGCACCGGCGTACTCTTGGTGGAACATCACGCCGACCTGATCTTCGACATCTGCAATCAGGTCACGGTGCTCAACCTCGGCAAGATCCTCGCCGCCGGCACCCCCGCCGAAATCCGCGTTCACAAGGAGGTCGTCAGTGCTTACCTCGGAGGCTGAACCGCTGCTCAAGGTCACCGCGCTGGAATCCGGCTACGGCAAGATCCGCGTGCTCCATGGTATCGACCTGCATATCACCGCCGGCGAAGTGGTGACATTGCTCGGCCCCAACGGCACCGGGAAATCAACCTTGCTGCGCGCGATCTCCGGCCTGCTGCCGGTCAATGCGGCGAGCGTTCGCTTCGATACCCGCGACATCAGCAACGGCACGCCGCGCGAGGCAGCACGTGCCGGGCTCGTCCATGTGATCGAGGGACACCGCGTGTTCACGCAGCAGACCGTGACCGAAAATCTGCTGCTCGCGGCCTACGACCTGCCGCGCGGCGAGCGCAACGCGCGCGTTGATGAAGCGCTGTCGTTCTTTCCGGAGATCGCCGAGAAGCGCAATGAGCGCGGAGCGTCACTCTCGGGCGGACAACAGCAGATGCTGGTGGTGGCACAGGGGCTCGTGCGGCGGCCACGGCTCTTGATGCTGGACGAACCCTCTGCGGGTCTGTCACCCGTGCTGGTCGACCGCGTGCTGACGGTGATCGCGCAATTGCAGAAACAGGGCACTGCGGTGCTGCTGGTGGAGCAACTGGTGGAGAAAGCGCTGGCGGCGGCCAACCGCGTCTATGCGCTGTCGCAGGGGCGTATCGTGCTGGAAGCCGCGACGTCGGAAGCGAACCTGCCGCAGCGGCTGGAGCGGGCGTATTTTGGGCATGAAGCGGCGGCGGTGTAGCGCGGCGCTGCTCCACACTGTCATTCCGGGGCGCGAGCGCATCTTCGCGCACGCGAACCCGGAATCCCAATATGAGAGTCACATGTCGAGATTCCGGGTTCGCTCGCGAAGAGCGAGCGCCCCGGAATGACAGTGTGTGGTTCACCCATCAATAATCGCTACCGCCCTTGTCCACCCCGCCGATGCCTTCTCGATCTTCACCGGGAAACACGACACCATGAAGCCGGTCGATGGCAGTTGTTCGAGATTGTGCAGCTTCTCGAGATGGCAATAGCCGATGTGGCGGCCGGCCTTGTGGCCTTCCCAGATCAGGCTGGCGTCTTTCGTCTCGGCATATTTCTTCGCGGTGTAAACGAAGGGCGCGTCCCAGCTCCAGCCATCGATGCCAGTGAGGCGCACGCCCCTCTCCAGCAGATACATGGTGGCCTCATAGCCCATGCCGCAGCCGGAGATGACGTAGTCCTGCTGGCCGTATTTGACGCCGGCAGAGGTGTTGACGACGACGATCTCCAGCGGGCTCAACGTATGGCCGATGCGCTTGAGCTCGTCCTCGACATCCTTGGCCGTCGCGACATAGCCATCTGGAAAATGCCGGAAGTCGAGCTTTACGCCCGGCTGCAAACACCAGTCCAGCGGCACTTCGTCGATGGTCCAGGAACGCTCGCCACGATTCATGGTGGGATGGAAATGATAGGGCGCATCGAGATGCGTGCCGTTATGGGTCGAGAGCTGCACCAGTTCCACCGCCCAGCCCTGCCCGTCCGGCAGATCCTCAGCCTTCAGCCCGTCGAAAAACTGCAGCATCCGCGGCAGGCCCTGCTGATGATCGACATAATTGATGGTGGGATGATTACCCGGCGGATCGGCGGGAACGTCGTTCTGCAGGGGAACGGAGATGTCGATGAGGCGACGGGGCATGGTGGTTTCCTCGGGGTTTTGTCTTTTGTTTGATCCTATCGGTCGTCATTGCGAGGAGCCCTTGCGACGAAGCAATCCAGTCTGCGCTTGTTGCTTCTGGATTGCCGCGTCGCTTCGCTCCTCGCAATGACGTGGAAAGGCAGGTGCGTTACACGTCCTGCCGCACCACTTTGTTCTTCAACACGCCGATCTTCTCGACCTCGAGTTCGATCTCGTCATTATGTTCGAGATACCAGCCGAGTTCGAGGCCGCAGCCGTTGCCGACGGTGCCGGAGCCGATGAATTCGCCGGGCATCAGCGTCTCGTCCTGCGTCACATGGGCGATGATCTCCTCGAAGGAGAACAACATGCCCTCGCTGGTCGAGGACGAGCGCACCTTGCCGTTGACGCGGCATTCCATCTTCAGTCTGTAGGGATCGCCGATCTCATCCGGCGTGACAATCCACGGCCCCAGCACATTGCCGCCGTCGAAGCTCTTGCCTTTGGCGGGACCCAGGCGGCCTTCCATCTCCAGCCGCTGCGCATCGCGGGCCGAGAAATCATTGAAGATAGTATAGCCGAAGATGTGATCCTTCGCCCTGGCCGCAGAAATATTCGCGCCCTTGGTCTTGGTGACGATGCCGAATTCGAGTTCGTAGTCCATGACCTTGCTGTAGCGCGGCCACTTCACCGTGGTGTTGGTGCCGCGCACGCTGAAGCGGTTGGTGATGTAGTAGATCGGCTGGCGGCGATAGACTTCGGGCAATTCGCCGAGTGGCTCGGCTTCGAGCCGTGCCAGTTCTTCCATGTCACCCTTCGCACGGGCGGCCAGCTTCAACTGGCCACGCGGCGACTGCCGGATATGCAGCGGAAACGACATGCCATCGCGCATCTGCCGCGGCTCGGGCAATGGTGCGAGAATGTCTGTGCCGGCGACGGCGACCGAGAGCGACGCGTCGCTGCCGTGCTTCTCAAACAAGGCTCGCGCCACATCGAGCGCGCCTTCACCTGCATCGATCAACGCCAGCATCGATGTGAAGGCGGGATTGCCGCCATCGCGGGCCGCGGCGCCGGCGAGATCGAACAGCTTGGTATCGTTGGCGTGAGCGATGCCGACCCTGGCTTGGCCATCCTGCTGGCCGCCGGCACGAAATGTCGCGAGCTTCACTGGCGTCTCCCACTTGCTTTTGTTCTTCGATAAAATATATGATCAAAAAAAATATCGATAAACAAGAGGCGATCGCAAAGATTGCTTCACGATCGAAAAATGCTCGGGTGAGGGAGACGACCATGACCAAGTGGACGGTGGCAGCCCTATTGGCCACGCTCGCTGTGACGGGCACCGCGCATGCCCAGACCAAGCTCCAGATCGGTTGCACTGCAACAACGGACTGCGCGTCCGCGATGATCGCGGTCGATGAAGGCATCTTCAAGAAGCACGGGCTCGATGCCGAGATGATCCCCATCGGCATCAACTCCAATATCCCGGCGGCCATTCTGTCCGGCTCGATCCAGATCGGCGGCCCGACCTCCACCGTCTTCCTGCAGGCTGCCGATGGCGGCCTCGATCTTGTCGCGGTCGCCGGCGCAACGGTGATGAGCCCGACCTCAAACGCCAATATTACCGCCTTCGTGCGTAACGGCATCACGATCAAGGAGCCGAAGGACTTCATCGGCAAGAAGGTCGGCGCACCGGGCCTCGGTGCATTTCTCCACGTGCTGTTCGTCAAATGGTTGGTCGACAAGGGCGTCGATCCCAGGAAGGTCAATTTCGTCGAAGTAACCTTCCCGACCATGCCGGACATCATCAAGTCCGGCGGTGTCGATGCTGTGCTGACCGCCGAGCCGACGGTATCGCGCATGCTGGCGGCCGGCAGCGGCAGCATCGGCGCACGCTACGCGTCGGAGCTTGAGCGCACGGAGCCGATCATCTTCTACGCGGCCTCGCGCGAATGGGCCGAGAAGAATCCCGACACCGTCAGGAAATTCCGCGCTGCCATCGCCGAAGGTGCGGCGATCGTGAACAGCGACAAAGACAAGACCTCAGCCGCGATTGCCAAATTCACCAAACAGACCATCGAACTGGTGAAGGCATCGCCGCCGAACAAGTCGGAGCCGGTGCTGAAGCCCGAGCAACTGGCATGGTGGATCGACGTCATGTCCTCGCAGAAAATGCTGGAGACCAAACTCGATCTCAACAAACTGATTCTGAAATAGGTCAAACTGAATGGCGGGCCAGCCCCTTAGCAGTACAATCGACGTATCCGGCTCGGATACGCTGAGCGAGCGTGCAGCGACACTGCTTCAGCATGACATCATTGCCGGCAATCTCGCGCCAGGCACGCGGCTTGGCATCGTCGATCTCGTGCAACGTTACGAGATCGGCGCCACGCCGATGCGCGAAGGACTGTCGCGCCTGATCTCACGCGGCCTGATTATCGGCATCGGCCAGCGCGGTTTTCGCGTCGCCGACATCAGCCGGGAGGATCTGGCCGACATCACACGAATGCGTAGCGTGGTGGAGATGGAGGCGCTGCGGCTGGCCATCGAACATGGCGACGATGCCTGGGAGGCTGGCATCCTCGGCGCCCTTCACCAGATGCGCAGGCATATCGACCGGACCGGCGATGAATTCCGCGAAGGAGCGCCGGATTTCGACAAGCTCCATAAGGGATTTCACACCGCATTGCTGGCGGCCTGCAATTCGAAGCGCCTGCTCTCGGCCCATTCGGAACTTTACGATCAGGCTTATCGCTACCGCAGGGTGATGATGCGCGGCTTCGACAGCGGCAGCCGCTTTGTCGCAGCCCATCAGCTTCTGGCCGATCGCGTGCTGGCGCGCGAAACCGGTCCTGCGCAGGCCATGCTGACGTCGCATCTGCACTCGACGCTCGCTTTCGTCTATCCGCCCGGACAGGGAGATTGAGCGCGATGACATCCATTGCCCTTCGCAAAGACATGCCGTCCGCCCAACCCGAAAAGTCGCAGATCGCGTTTTCCCATGTCACGCTGGATCTCGGCGGCAAGACGATTATCGAAAACATCAGCCTCGACGTGAAGCCCGGCGAGTTCCTCTGCATCATCGGCGCCTCCGGCTGCGGCAAGACCACGGCGCTCCGCCTCGCCGCCGGCCTGTACCAACCGACATCCGGACATGTCAGCTTCGACGGCGAGCCGATGCGCGCGCCGCGGCGCGACGTCGCCATCGTGTTCCAGGATTACGGCAAGGCGCTGCTGCCATGGCGCACCGCCGCCGGAAATGTCGCGCTGGCGCTGGAAACCATCGGCATGCCCAAGGCCCAGCGCCCGGCCCGCATCGACGAGTTGCTGAAGAAAGTCGGGCTGCCCCATCACGCCGCGAAATATCCTGCCGAGATGTCCGGCGGCATGCAGCAGCGGCTGCAGATCGCACGATGTCTGGCGCAGGAACCGAAAGCGCTGCTGATGGACGAGCCGTTCGGCGCGCTTGATGCCATGACGCGGCAGGGCCTGCAGGACGAGGTCCTGTCGCTGCTCGATGCCAGCAAGGCCACGGTGATCTTCGTCACCCACGATCTCGAAGAGGCCATTTATCTCGGCGACCGCGTGGTGGGCCTGCTGCCGCATCCCGGCCGCATCGGCATCGATCTTCCGATCAACCTGCCGCGCCCGCGCGATCAGTTGACCACGCGCGAGAACCCGGAATTCCTGCGGCTGCGCCGCGAATTGTTCGACTTCATCAAGGCATCGGAAGCATGAGATCCGAGCGCCTGAAAGCGGCGATCCTTCCGATGAGCCTGCTCATCGTGCTGGAAATCTGGGCGCGCTCTGTCGATATCCACAGCGATGCATTGGCACCGCCGAGCGCCGTGGTGCTGGCGCTGTTTCAGGCGTTCGGCGACGGCTCCATCCTGGCGGCGACGCGTGACACATTGGCTTCGGCCTTTGCCGGCCTCGTGGTCGGCGGCGCCATCGGATTGTTCCTCGGAATTGCACTCGGTATCTTCCAGCCGCTGGATCGGCTGATGGAAGTCACCATCGAATCCCTGCGGCCGATCCCCTCCATCGCGCTGCTACCGATCGCCCTGATCGCGCTCGGCTTCGGCTATCGCATGGAAATTGTGATCGTCGCCTTTGCCTGTGTGTGGCCGATCCTGATCCTCAGCCGCGCTGCGGTGCGCAGCATCGAGCCACGACTGATAGAAGTCTCCCGCGCGCTGCGGCTGTCGCCAGGCGACCGCGTCCGTAAGATCATCATTCCCGCGGCACTGCCGCGCATCTTTCTCGCCTTTCGCCTAGCGGCCGGCATTGCTCTGATCGTCGCCGTCACCGTGGAAATCGCGATCAATCCCATCGGACTCGGCGCCGGAATCATGATTGCGCAGCAAGCATTGCGGCCGGACCTGATGCTCGCTTACCTGCTGTGGATCGGCCTGATCGGCTATGCGCTCAATGCCGGATTACTGGCAGCGCAGCAGCATCTGTTTGGCCCCGCGGCGCTGGCGGGAGAGGTCCGATGAACTGGGCACTCACCCTCTGGCGCCTTGCCAGCTTCGCCGTGGCTGCAGGCTTGATCGCGCTGTGGCAGTTGATCGCCAATCTGAAACTGGTCTCGCCGGTGTTCCTGCCGGGCCCCGATCGCGCATGGGCCGCGCTGATGCGCGGCTTCAGCAATGGCACGTTGCTGGACAAGACAATCGGCACCCTCGAACACATGTTCTATGGCTGGCTGGTCGCATCCGTCGTCGGCATCGCACTCGGCGCCATGATCGGCTCGTCCAAGGCGATGCGCAGCTATGTCGCTCCGTCGCTGGAATTCCTGCGGCCCCTGCCCGTATCGGCGATCATTCCCGTCGCCATCGCCCTGTTCGGGCTGACCCAGGGCATGGCACTGTTCGTCATCGCTTTCGGCGCGATCTGGCCGATGCTGCTTGCGACCGTTCACGGCTTCGGCGCAGTAGAGCCGCGTCTCTATGAGGTCGCGCGCTCGCTGCACATGTCGCGCCTCGCGGTGATCTTTAAGATAGCTCTGCCATCTGCGAGCCCCGACATCATCTCCGGCATGCGTCTGAGCCTGACCGTGTCGCTGATCCTGGCGGTGGTCTGCGAAATTCTCGCCGGCCTCGACGGCCTCGGCCACTGGGTGCTGCTCTCCGCGCGCGCGTTTCGTTCGCCGGATCTGTTCGCCGGCGTGATCCTGCTCGGCGTGATCGGCTATGTGACCGCGCTGGCGATGTCGATGGTCGAGCAGCGCCTGCTGCGGTGGCGAACGAGCGGGCATTGAGAGCCACATACTCGTCGTTCCGAGGCGCTCGCCCTTGCGAGCGAACCCGGAACCTCATTCTGTGACTCTCTGATCGCGCCAAACACCACGAGGTTCCGGGTTCGCGCGCGAAGAAGCGCGCGCCCCGGAACGACGAGTGTGGGGTTGCGCGTGAGGCTATTTCGCAAACACCTTCGAGATCGCCGCCTGCGCGTCGCTTTGAATCTGCTTGAGATGATCCTCGCTGCGGAAACTCTCCGCATAGATCTTGTAGACGTCCTCGGTGCCGGACGGCCGCGCGGCGAACCAGCCATTGGCGGTCGAGACCTTGATGCCACCGAAGGACTGGTCGTTGCCGGCCGCCTTACTCTCGGTCTTGGTCACCGCATCGCCGGCGAGCTCGGTCATGCCGATCTGCTCCGGCGTGACCTTCTTCAGCACATTCTTCTGCTCGGGCGTGGCCGCGGCGTCGATGCGCTCGTAATAGGGCACGCCGAATTCGGTGGTCAGCTTCTCGAAACGCTGGCTCGGATTTTCCTTCGTCACCGCGGTGATCTCGGCGGCGAGCAGACCAAGGATCAAGCCATCCTTGTCGGTGGTCCACACCGTGCCGTCCTTGCGCAGGAACGAGGCGCCAGCGCTCTCCTCGCCGCCGAAGCCGAACGAGCCATCGACGAGACCGTTCACGAACCATTTGAAGCCGACCGGCGTCTCGACCAGTTGGCGGCCGAGCTTGTTCACCACGCGATCGATGATGGCGCTGGAGACGATGGTCTTGCCCACCGCCGCATCCTTGCGCCAGTTCGGACGGTGCGCGAACAGATAGTCGATGGACGCCGCGAGATAATGGTTCGGATTCATCAAGCCGCCGGTTGATGTGACGATGCCGTGGCGGTCGGCATCGGTGTCGTTGGCAAAAGCGACGTCGAACCTGTCGCGCATGCCGATCAACTTGGCCATCGCATAGGGCGACGAACAATCCATGCGGATTTTGCCATCCCAGTCCAGCGTCATGAAGCGAAAGGTCGGATCGATCGCGGTATTCACGATGGTCGCATCGAGCTTGTATCGCTCGATGATCGGCTGCCAGTAATGCACACCGGCGCCGCCGAGCGGATCGATGCCGATCTTGACGCCTGATGCGCGGATCGCCTCCATGTCGACGACATCGGCGAGGTCGGTCACATAGGGCGTGATGAAATCGTAGCGCTTCACGAATTCGGATTTGCGCGCACGCGCGATCGGGATGCGCTTAACGCCGGCCATGTCGTTCTCGAGGAAGCCGTTGGCAGCTTTCTCCATGATGCCGGTGATGTCGGTATCGGCCGGGCCACCGTTCGGCGGATTATATTTGAAGCCGCCGTCTTCCGGCGGGTTGTGCGACGGCGTGACCACGACGCCATCGGCCAGACCGGACGAGCGGCCCTTGTTGTAGGTGAGGATAGCGTGGGAGATCACTGGCGTCGGCGTATAACCGTCATCCTGGTCGATCCGCACATGCACGCCATTGGCGGCGAAGATTTCCAGCGCGCTGACCAGTGCCGGTTCAGCCAGCGCATGGGTGTCGATGCCGATGAAGAGCGGGCCGTCGATGCCGGCACCCTTGCGGTAATCGCAGATCGCCTGGCTGACGGCGAGGATGTGGTTCTCGTTGAAGGAATTATGGAGCGCGGAGCCGCGATGGCCGGAGGTGCCGAAAGCGACGCGCTGGGCGGGGATGGACGGATCCGGCTTGCCGGCGAAATAGGCCGTCACCAGCCGAGGCACGTTGACCAGCAGGGATGGATCGATTGTTTTGCCGGCCAGCGGACTCACATGAGCAGCCATTTGTTCTCCTTCGCACACCAAGAGCCCAGACGCGGCGCAACCGTCGCGGGGGTCAGGACTCATGGCATGTTTTGGAGGACAAATCAGCCGGTTATGAGGGGCACCGGCAGGCCGCCGAAGGGCTCAGGACTGCCCGAAGGTCCGGCGCGAGACCCAGGCCAGCGGCAGGGCGAAGCAGACGAACATCGTGACCACGGCGGCGGCGACCAGCATACTGTCGAAAGGCATATCTCTTCTCCTTGAGTGACGGAGAAGAGTGTGAGCGCAGCAGGACACGCTCTCCTTGAGCTGCATCAAAATGCAGCGCCGCATTACGCCGCGGCGAGCTGATCCAGCCGGTCGGTGGACAGCAGCCGCACGCCATCGGGCACCACGACCACGGTCTTTTCCTTGGCGAGCTTGGTCAAAGTGCGGCTGACGGTTTCGATGGTCAGGCCGAGATAGTCGGCGATGTCCTGGCGGCTCATGGGCAGCGGCACGTTGACCGACATCGCGCCGATGCGGCCATAGCGCGCCTGCAGGTTCAGCAGGAAGGCGGCCACCTTCTCGTCGGCGGTGCGGCGGCCGAGCAGCAGCATCTGGTCCTGCGCGAGCGAGAGCTCATGGCCGGCAAATTCATGCAGGCGGCGCAGCAGATGCGGCTTGCCGTCGACATAGCTGAGAAACTGGGCGCGGGAGAAACGGCAGACGCGCACCGGTGTTACGGCCTCGGCGGCGACGCCGTAGCGGTCCATCAGCGCAAGTCCCAGGAAATCACCGGGCAGCGCAAAGCCAACGATCTGGCGACGCCCATCGGGTAGCGACTTGTAGAGCCGGACGATGCCTTCGGTGACGTTGAACACGCTACCGGCCAGCGCGCCCTGATCGAACAGCATGGCCTTGGCCGGGAAATTCTTGACCTGGCTGAGGCGATCGAGCTCGTCGAGTTCCGCCGGTTCCAATGCGCCGCAGACGCTGAACAGGCGCACCTTGCAATCGTCGCAGCCGTTGGTGCTGCGGCCGTGCTTGCAGTCGCGCTCTCCGGCACAGGTCTCGGCCGCTGGTTCCGCGAAGGTCATGGCACTGTCCATCTTCGGTTTGGTGATATGTGGCAGGTCTTGAAAATCACTCTACACCATTTGACATGGATCAATCGTGGACGCTTTGACCCATATCAATGCCGAGCCAGCCCATCCCCGCCAATTTCGCAGGCCATGCGGGAATCCGGCGATGAATGAGGAATATCAGGCGCAACCAATGGCTTGGGCGGACGCTCGCGCGGCCTATCCGCTCGTCTATCTGCACGATGCCAGCGTTACGCTGGATGCATGGCTGGATTTCGTGCGCCGGCGAACCGATGCCGATGGCGGCGACAACGGGCTGATCGTGATCCGCGACCGGCGCGACATCGTCCATGCGCTGTTTGCCTACCGGGTCGATCTCGACCTGCGCGGCACCAAACAACTCTGTATCGCGCAACTGATCGTGGCCCAGATCCCCGGCTCGCAGATCGACCATGCCGTGGTCGCCTCGACCAGCCAGGTGGCGGCATCACTGGGCTGCCCGAGCATCGTGATCGAGCAACCGTTTCAGCTGATGCCGGGCGTCACGTCGCGGACGTCGACCGCAGCGTAACGCGAAAGCGGCCGCGACGCCGGTGGCCGCGCGACGACACTCACATCGCGGACATCACAAGACGAAGTCACCTGCCTTCAAGACAGCGCTGTTCACCTGAACCGCGAAGTCGGCCGCACCATCGCCATCGACATCGCCTTGAAGAAGATGATCGGCGAAGCGCAATTCGCCGGCGATATGTGTGAAAGCGGCGCTTCCGACGAAGGCGAACGCTTGATCGCCGGCGGCCTTGCTGTTGGCATCGATTGCCGACAGATCGATCCAGTCGGCCGTGTCTGCGACGATCGACGAAAAGTCGGTGATCTGATCGGCAGCTCCGGACAGACTGTCCTGCACAGCTTTGAATACAAAACTGTCCGCACCAGCTCCGCCGGTCAAGATGTCGGCGCCGAGCCCGCCTGTGAGCGAGTCGTTGCCGGTGCCGCCATCAAGACTATCGTTTCCGCCGCCGCCATCGATCAGATCGTTCCCACCGCCACCGGAAATGCGATTGTCGCCTGTGTCACCCGTCAGCAGGTCCATGGTCCCGCTCCCGATCAGATTTTCGATCGAACTGAGTTTGTCGCCCTCAGCATCTCCCCATCGAATGACACCTGTCGCCAGATTGATATTCACCTGGGCGATGGACGTGCCGTAGTCCGCCGTATCGTTGCCGGCGCCACCGGCAAGCACATCGGCACCTGCGCCGCCGGCGAGGATATCGTCACCCGCATTGCCCCAAAGCTGATCGTTACCGGCACCGCCGTGCAGAATGTCATTGCCCGCACCGCCGGTCAGCGCATCGTTGCCTTCGCCGCCGTCCAGCACGTCATTGCCGTCGCGACCATCCAGAACGTCCTTGCCGCTGCCGCCTGACAACGTGTTGGCGGCACCGTCGCCGATCAACGTGTCGTCGAAGCGACTACCAATGACGATCTCGATCGAACTGAAACTGTCACCGGCGGCATCGCCTCCACTGCCCGTGCCAAGTGTGAGATCGATGTGAACACCAGACGGCGATGTCTCGTAGCGCACGGTATCGATGCCGGACGCGCCGGCGAAAGCATCGGCGCCCTTGCCGCCGACGAAAATGTCATTGCCGTCACCACCCCACATGCGGTCGTCGCCATCGCCGCCGAACAGAAAATCATTACCCGCATCGCCGTAGAGAAAGTCGCTGCCGCCATCGCCATGCAGAACGTCATTTCCCGCCGCTCCATGAATCGTGTCGCGACCATCGCCGCCGTGAATGATATCGTTATCCGCGGTGCCGGGGAGCACGTCATCGCCCGGCGTACCATTCGTGATCGTGTTGAACGACATGATGCGGCCGTGGATGTCGTTTGCGGCCGGTCCCTGCTCAAACGAGGTCCAGGTCGCGAGAATACGTCCATCTGACAATGTCAGGAGATGCGGTCCGGTTTCCGCCAGGCCACCTGTCGAATTAACAAGGAAATCGTTGCCGATCGGAAAAGCGCCCGGAATCAGCAGGCGACCATAGAGATCACTGGCGCCGGTGACGGGATCGGTGGCGTGCCAGATGATGACGGCGCGGCCATCCGGTAGCGCGGCGATCGACGGGGAATCCTGACCGCCGTCAAAATTCGCATTGACGATATTATCGGACACAACCACGGATCCGTCCGGGTTCAGCAGGCGCGCATGAATGTTGCTGTCACCATCCGGTTCCTGCGCGGTCCAGGCCACGAGAATGCGTCCATCCGCGAGAACCGCGGCAGACGCGTCGCTCTGATTGAACTGGGCTCCCGCCAGGATGCGAAAATCCGGCCCGCTCGCGCTGCCATCGGGGTTCACGAACTGACCGGAGACGTTGTAGCGCCCCTCGTCCGGATCGTACGACCTCCATGTGACGAACGCCCGCCCGTCGGGCAGCGCCGTCACCTTCGGATCATATTGCGTACCCCAGGTGGTCGTATTCACGGTGAAATCGTCGACAGCAACGGTCCCGTCGTCGTGGAGGATCCTCCCGCGGATGTCGCCAAGATATTTCGGATCCCCGCCGTCTGCGGACACGTAGGTCAGCAAGATCTGGCCATCGGCGAGCGTCGTGACGGAAGGCATCTGCGGCGAAATCGCAGTTGATGAATTGACCACCATATCTGCAACGGGATGCCCCTCCGCATCGATGAGGGTGCCGCGAACTTCGGTGACATTGTCGGCGGCGATATAGGACTGCCATGCGACAAAAGCGCGGCCGTCGGAGAGCGCGGTGACGGAAGGCGCTCCCGGATCTCCGCTACGATCAATCGTGATCTGAAAATCGGGTCCTTGAAGCGTACCGTCCGCCGACAAGTAGTGGCCCTGAATTGTATGCGGCTGATGACCGCTAGCGTCCGTCGCAGTCCATGTGACAAGAATACGTCCGTCGGACAACAGCGTTTGGGTTGCTCCCGCCTGATCATTAGCGGTGGTGGAATTGATGGGAAATTCAGGTCCGACAAACGCCATGATGCAGCCCCCAACTCATTTCGCCGGAGCGTGAATCTTTAATCGGACGAATCTGCGGCTGATATTTGTCGAGCGCGCGTTGTTCGTCCTCGCATTGAATCAATTGCATCCCATCGCATGCGTTAGGCGCGGCGGCCTTGTCCCAATGCAACGCGCACGCTTGCGATCACGTCGATCGCCCGCTCTGTCTCTCGCACACCCCGATATCCCGTTTCCCACACGCAAGCTCACTCATGCGCGGCACTGACGGCTGCGCGCGCTCATGGTCACATCGTTCTTGCAGTGGCCGCGGGTGTCTGCCTCGCAATCTTTGCATTCCGCAAAGTGCAGGACGCCGTCCTTCCGACGATTGCGACGTCATTCGGCTCGGGTCGATTTAAAATCGATAAATCCGATTGCAAGCGTCAATAATATTCGTTTGTCAAAATTTATAGCAGTCCTAGGCTCGAAGGAACCCGAGGAGCGATGCCGCCCCTCGATGATGCAGGAGCCGACCATGAAAACGATCATCCACCCCGACGTATCGGTCGCTCTCGCGCTGTTCGCCTTCGCTGCAGCGATCATCGCACGCCTGACAGCCACCAAGCGTTCCCGGCACAGCGCCGATCAGATCGCGGCGATCGTTGCGACATCGGGATATCCGTCCGGCACCTAGCCGCGCCTGCTCCCCGCATCAGGTCCGCCTTGCCGGACGTTTCGGCGCCCTCGCCTGCCCTGCAGGCGCGGGCTTTTTGTTGGCCGCGTCATGCGCGAGGCGATGCATGAGTGCGACCGCTTCGGCGATGATCGCATCGTCGCGATCGCCGGGATAGACGACATAGGCTGGCATCGAAAATTCCGGCGCATCGGCGACGGCATGCAGCCGCCCAGCCTTCAGCTGGGGTGCAACGATGCGGCGCGGGAAATATCCGGAGCCGCCATTCTCCAGCACATGCTGCAGCCCGAGCCAACCGATATTGGCGGTGAGCGATGGCCCGGCGAAATCCGGAAACAGCGCCATGTGGCGTGCGTAGAATTCCGGGCCCCAGTCGATATAGACGTAACCCGACTGCGGCTCCGGCGCGCTGTGCGTGCTGGTCGAGACCAGAATGAGCTGCTCATCGAACAACTGCTCGACCTTGAGGCCAGGCCGGCTCTGCGGCGTATACATCACGCCGATATCGATACGGCCTTCTACGAGGCCCTGCATCAATTCGGCTTCGAGAGCGCTCTCGGCGCGGATCGCGATATCCGGATGTTTCGCGCGCATCAGCGGCAGCCAGTGGAGCAGATGCTCCTCCCACAACCCGATGCGACCGCCGACGGTCAGCGTACCGCTGAAGCCTTTCGCAATGCCGACATCCTGCCGCGCATGTTCCACCGTTCGCACCAGCGTGGACGCGTGTTTCTGAAACTGGCGGCCGGCGGGTGTCAGCGTCGCGCCGGCCTTGTTGCGGACGAACAGCGTCACGCGCAGCAACTGCTCCAGCGTCTGGATCCGCGCGCTGACCGTGGACTGCGTGACATGCAGCTTCTCCGCCGCGGTCACGAAATTCCCGGCGCTCACAACAGCAAGGAATGTCCTGGCCAGTTCGGTGTCCATGACAAATGCCTCCCGGCTACGCGCCCTCGTCGAGCGCGACCATCTCGCGCTTCTTACGCAGTGCAGGCAACAGCGGCGCGATCAGAAGCACCACTGCCAGCGCAAGACACGCTGCCGAGATCGGCCGCTCGATGAAGGTCATGAGATTGCCCTGCGACAGGATCAATGACTTCCGCAGATTGTTCTCCAGCAGCGGACCCAGCACAAAGGCCAGTACCAAAGGCGCGGGCTCGTAACCGAACTTGCGCATGAAGTAGCCGATGACGCCGAAGCCGATCATGACATAGACATCGAACACATTGTTGCTGCTGCAATAAACGCCGATGATCGTGAACAGGATGATCAGCGGGAACAGCACGTTGTAGGGCAGCTTCAGCAGCTTCACCCACATGCCGATCAGCGGCAGGTTCAGCACCAGCAGCATGAGGTTGCCGATATACATGCTGGCAACGATGCCCCAGAACAATCCGGGGTTCTGGGTGATCAGCAGCGGGCCGGGCTGCAGCCCGTGAATGACGAAAGCGCCGAGCAGCAGCGCCATCACCACGTTCGGTGGAATGCCGAGGGTCATCAGCGGAATGAACGCACCGCCCGCTGCCGCGTTGTTCGCCGCTTCAGGTCCGGCAACGCCTTCGATCGCGCCATGACCGAAACGTTCCGGATGTTTCGACAGCCGCTTCTCCAGCGCATAGGACGCGAATGACGCGACCACGGCACCGCCGCCCGGCAGGATGCCGAGGAAGAAGCCGAGGATGGTACCGCGCCCGATCGGCCCGGCGCTGGCCTTCCAGTCTTCCTTGTTGGGCAATAGCTGCGTGATCTTGGCATTGATGATGTCGCGCTTGATGACCTGCTCGGTGTTGAGCAGCACCTCGCCGAGCCCGAACAGACCCATGACCACGGGCACGAGACCGATGCCATCGATCAGTTCGATCCGGCCGAAGGTCAGCCGCGGCTGCGCCGTGATGCTGTCGAGGCCGATGAGGCCAAGCACGATGCCGATACAGGCCATCAGCAACGCCTTGGCCATCGAGCCTTGTGTCAGGAAGGTCAGCACGACCAAGCCGAGCACCATCAGGCTGGCATATTCCGCGGGGCCGAAGGCAATGGCGACCGAGGCGAGCGACGGCGCCACCAGCATCAGCATCACCAGCGCAAAAGTGCCGGCGATGAAGGAGCCGAGCGCGGAGATGCCAAGCGCCGGACCGGCACGGCCCTGCTTCGCCATCTGGTGGCCGTCGATACAGGTGACGACGGAGGCGGCCTCACCGGGAATGTTGACCAGGATCGACGTGGTCGAGCCGCCATACATCGAGCCGTAATAGATGCCGGCCATCATGATGATGCCGGATTCCGGCGTGCCGGACAGCGTCACCGGCAGCAGCAGCGACATCGCGGAGATCGGCCCGATGCCGGGCAGCACGCCAACCAGGGTGCCGATGAAGACGCCGATGAAGCAGTAGAGAATATTGACGGGCTGCAGCGCGACACCGAAGCCGTGCATGACATTGACGAGAACATCCATGATCCGTGTTTCCCGTCAGCCGATTTCAAACATGCCCGAAGGCAACTGGATCAGCAGGCCGCGTTTCAGCACCCACCACACGCTGAGCGGCGCCAGCACCGCGAGTGGGATCGCCAGCGTCCAACGCACGGGATCGATGACGCGCAACAGCACCAGCATCAGCGGAATGGTCGAGATCAGGAAGCCCAGTGGCTCGAGCGCGAAAGCATAGGCCGAGAGAATGACGATGATCGCGCCCGGCTTGCCCCAGCTTGCACCTTCCCACCGCGAGCCAAAGGTCGGTCCGCCTTCGGTTACAGAAGCCAGAATGATGGTGACGGCGAAAGCGCACATCAGCAGGCCAATATAGAACAGCATGAAGCCGGAGCCGGGATCGTTGATGGTGCCGAGCTTCAGCTTGAGGCCGGAGCGAATGACGAACACGCCAAGCGCAATGCCGAGCACGCCGGTCCAGAGTTCTGAATTGTTGAGCCGGAATGGCGGGCGGGTGGAGGAGGACATGGAGTGCCTTTGGTAGGTGCCTCGTATCTGCAGCGCCCCGATTAGCTCCGATGTCGTCCCCGCGAAGGCGGGGACCCATACACACCATCGATATGTTGCGGCAGTAAGGAGAGGACTTGCTTCGACTACAAACGTCAGAGGTTATGGGTCCCCGCCTTCGCGGGGACGACACCTGTGTGTGAGGCTACTTCTTGCCCAACCCGATTCCCTCGATCACCTTGCGCTCGGAATTGGTGACCTCGACAACGAATTTCTTGTAGTCCTCGGTGTTCTTGTAGTTCGGCACCATGTCATATTTCGCCAGCGTCGCGATGACGGCGGGATCCTCGATGGCCTTCTTGAAGGCGTCATGCAGCTTGGCGACGATCTTCGGATCCATGCCCTTTGGCCCGGCGATGCCGAATGGGGAGTCATAGACCATCGGATAGCCGCTTTCCTTCAGCGTCGGCGCATCCGGGAAATTCGGCGATCGCTTGTCGGTCCACACCATCAACAGACGCAGCTTGCCGGCATCGACCAGCGGCCGCCAGCCGGTGGAATCCGCCTGCAGCATGGTGTGATTGCCGAGCACCGCAGCGTTGGTTTCAGCGCCGCCCTTGAATGGCACCTGCGTCAGCTTGATGCCGGCCATGGCGGCGATCTGCTCCATGCCGACATGCAGCGATGTGCCTGTACCCGGCGTCGCGTAAGTCACCTTGCCGGGATTGGCCTTGGCGAAATCGACCACGTCCTTCCAGGTCTTGAACTGCGACTCCGCATTGGTGGTGATGCCGAAGGTGTAGCCGGTGAGATGGATGATGTAGGAGAAATCCTTGTCCGGATTCCACGACACATCCTGCATCAGCGGCAGGCGGAACACGGTGATCGGAATCTGCGAGATGGTGTAGCCATCCGGCTTCGCAGCCGCCGCCATGGTGGCCGGGCCGACAGTGCCGCCACCGCCGCCCTTGTTGTCGATGGCAATCGGCTGGCCGAGATGTTTCGATGCCGCGTCTGCAATCGCGCGCATCGAGATGTCGGTGGAGCCACCAGCGGGCCATGGCACGATCAGTGTGATCGGCTTGGTCGGATAGTCCTGCGCCTGGACTGCACCACCGAACATGGTGGCGGCCGCGGCGAGCGCGACAGCAGCGGACATAGCAAGGCGATTGCGTTGCAACATGTGTTTCTCCCTCTGCGATTCCGGGGGTGATGCCCGGACCGGCTGTATTTTTATTGTCGTTCAGTCTAGCCCGGAACAAACCCAGGAAAGGGACATGTTTCGAACCAGGCTGCGAACGCGTCTTGCGCCTTTGGCAATCAACGATGATTTCACCGCCGCCGCAATTCGCAATCAGGATGAGCCATGCGACATTCCGTCTGCCCGCGGAGATCGCCCCGGCTGACATATTGATCGCGGCGGACAAGAAATTCCGCCTGCAAAAATAACTGAGAAAATTTTGTCGGTGATGTCGGATCGCGGCGGGCCCACGCGTCCTAAGCGGGACAGTCACCAAAGAGAACGCCCAGAGCGTATACCCACAGGAGCCATCCGATGAGCAAAATGATCTTCGTCAACCTGCCCGTCACCGACCTGCCCCGCGCGGTCGCCTTCTATGAAGCGGTCGGCGCGACCAAAAACCCGCAATTCTCCGACGACACCGCCGCCTGCATGGTGTTCTCCGACACCATCCACGCGATGCTGCTGACCCATGACAAGTATCGTCAGTTCACCTCGAAGAAGATCGTCGACGCGAAGACGTCGAGCGAAGTTCTGATCTGCGTCTCCGCCGACAGCCGCGACGAAGTCGATGGTCTCGTGAAGAAGGCCGTGGGTGCGGGCGGCAGCGCCGATCCGACACCCACGCAGGATTTCGGCTTCATGTATGGCCGCAGCTACGAGGATCCCGACGGTCACATCTGGGAAGTGATGTGGATGGACATGGCCGCCGCGCAATCTGCGATGGCTCAGGCCTGATCGAGAGAGGGATAGCAGCGATGTCAAAGATCTCACCCTGCATCTGGTACGAGACCGAGGCCGAGGAAGCCGCCAGGTTCTACTGCTCGCTGGTGCCCAATTCCTCCATCGATCGCGTGCAGCGCGCCCCGATCGATTATCCCGGCGGCAAAGCAGGCAACGTGCTGGTGGTCGGCTTCACGCTGGCCGGCCAAAGCTTCATTGGCCTCAATGGCGGCAGCCCCGCCACATTCAGCACGGCCGTGTCCTTCACCATCCATTGCGAAGACCAGGCCGAAGTCGATCGTGTGTGGGACGCCATTTTGACAAATGGCGGCAAGGCAAATGCCTGCGGCTGGATCAACGACCGCTGGGGCGTGCCCTGGCAGATCGTGCCGAACGGCTTTACTGAAATGCTCGCCAGCGAGAATGGCGAGGGCGCCAAGCGTGCCATGACGGCCATGATGGGCATGGTCAAGCTCGATCTGGCCGCCCTGAAAAAGGCCTTCGACGGCGGCTAGACGTGGCCATAAGTGCCTGATCGGGCGGCGATAGCTGCCCGATCTCCAAATCGGCGGCCGGGTTGCGGGAACATCTATTCAGGCACCGATTTCAGGCGCTACTTTGCTTGACATCGAGTCCCTCGACTTCTTATATGCCGCGCATTCGCCGGGGGACAATTTGTCCCCTCCGGATGCCGTGGCGGGGTAGCTCAGTTGGTTAGAGCACGGGAATCATAATCCTGGGGTCGGTGGTTCGAGTCCACTCCTCGCTACCAAATTTTCTGCCCACCAAATCTTGCAGACATGTTTCCAAGGCCTTGCATGCGTCGCGAGGCCTTTTTCATGCCCGCAGAGGTGTTAGCTCGGCCTGTGTCCGTGCCCGCTACGATGCCGCGTCTTCGCCCTCGTGCAGTTCAGAAAAGATCTGCTTGTCCTGGAGAATGACTTCAGCGGTCTGCCTGTAATGCGCGGTGAGCAGATCCACGGCGTGGTCCGCATCGCCGCTCAAAACTGCAGTCATGATCGCCTGATGCTCGTCCGTCACATGGCGTGACGGGAAGGCCTTGCGGATCGACAGGCGCCGATAGCGGTAGAGCTGGTCGGCGAGTTGTCCGCAGAACGCGATCAGGGACTGCGAACCGCAATTCCCGATCAAGGTGCGGTGATAGACGCGGTGCAGCCGTTCCCATTCCGGATTGTCTTCGAAGTGTTCGGCATTGAGCGAGCGCGGGGTTCGCCCGAGGCGATGTTGCGCGAGCAGAAGCTGCTCCTCCCATTGCGGCGTCGAGGCCGCCATGGATTCCCGCAGCGCCAGACTCTCGACCCAGCACCGGGTCTTGGTCAGTTCGGCCAGCTCGCTGCGGCTGATATCCGCGACATAGAATCCGCGCTGCTCGCGGCACTCGACCAGACCATCGGCGGTCAGCCGATTGAGGGCCTCGCGGAGCGGCGTCTGACCGGTCTGATACAGCTCGGTCAGGAAACGCATCTGGAGTTTCCGGCTCGGCTCGAGCCGCCCGGACAGCAGGTCCTCCCGCAACCGGTCATAGACCGTGCTGGCCTGGGTCGAGGACGGCGGCGGCGAAGCCAATTCAAGTGATGTTGTGTCCACGTTCCCAGATCCCGGAATCATCTGCCTGTCGGCTGCGATTTCTATACACTTTTTCTGATTTCATAAAAATCTATAAATTTTTGTTGTACGATAAGATTTCTATAGATATTAGTTCCACAAGGTCCTGAGAGATGACTGGCCGGGAGGCGCGACAATGTTTGGCAAGGCTCCGCAAGCGCCTGAGGCATCCGCAATTTTTGCAGCCGTCCGGCCGCGCATGGCCCGGTCACAGCCATGAGCGCCATCTCCACATGCAGCTGCGGGATCGATATCCACGCGCATGTCGTACCCGCCTCCTTCCCGTCCTATATAGGCGCAGCAGTGCCAGCCGACTGGCCGTCGATGGCGGATGCCAAACCCTGCCACAAGCATGTGATGATGGCCGGCCGCGTCTATCGCACGGTGTCGGATCGCTGCTGGGATGTCGCCAAGCGCGTCGCTGATATGGCGGAGATGGGACTCAGCGTGCAGGCCATTTCGCCGATGCCGGAGCTGCTGTCCTATTGGATGGAGCCCGAACCGGCCGGTGACCTGCTCCGCTACATCAACGACCAGATGGCCGAGATGGTCATGCATTCCGGTGGCCGGCTTGTCGGCCTCGGCGCGGTACCGCTGCAGGACATCGACCGCGCCATCACCGAGCTGCATCGGCTGAAACACGAACTCGGCTTTGCGGGCATCGAGATCGGCAGCAACATCAACGGCAAGCCGATCGGGTCTCCCGACTTCGACGGATTCTTCGCCGAGGTCGAGAAGCTCGACATGGCGGTGTTCGTCCACGCCTTGCGGCCCTGCGGCATGGACCGCCTCGTCGGCCCGGCGCAATTACAGCAGGTACTGGCCTATCCGACCGATGTCGGCCTCGCTGCCGCATCCGTCATCACCTCGAACCTCTTGCTGCGCCACCCGCGCCTGCGCATGGCGTTCAGCCACGGCGGCGGCACGCTCGCGTCGCTGCTGCCGCGGCTTCAGGAGGGCTATCAGGTGTTCCCCGTGCTGCAGGAGAGCATCCAGGAATCGCCGACCCTGCAGGCACGCCGCCTCTATTACGATGCGCTGGTCTATGACGATCCCACGCTGCTGCACCTGATCGCCAAGTTCGGCGCGACGCAGATCATCCTCGGCACAGACTACCCGTTCGCATTTCACGATCGCACGCCGGCAACGCGCGCCGCATCGGCCATCAGCGACGAGGCCACGCGCAATCTCGTCCTTCACGCCAATGCAAGACGTTGCCTCGGTCTTGACGAGCAGGCTTCGCAATGACCCATTTCCCGATCTCCGCCCTGCGCAGCGTCGATCTCGACACGCCCGACCTGCAGCGATCCGAGCAGTTCTACACATCTGTGTGGGGACTCGACCTCGTGACGCGCCACGAAGGCGTCACTTACTTGCGGGCCAGCGGCACCGATCACCATGTCGTCGCCTTGCAGCAGGGCGATCGCCCCGCGCTGAGGGCCATCACGTTCCGGCTGCATTCGGATGCGGAATTCGAAACGATCGCCGCAGCATCCGTGAAACACGGGGCCACGCTGCTCTCAGGCCCGGCTCCGAATCCGGGGCCCGATGGCGGAACGATCATGAGCATTCGCGCGCCCGGTGGCGGCGTGCTTCGCTTCGTTCATGGCGACCTGCAACATGCCGAAGCTCCGTCATCGGCCAACCGGCCAACGCGTCTCGCGCATGTCAACATCAACAGCACCGCTGTCGATGATCTCGCCGCGTTCTACGAACAGGCGCTCGACTTCCGGCTCACCGACCGCTCGAAGATCATGGCCTTCGTTCGCTGCAACAGCGACCACCACGCCATCGTCATCGCCGACGCTGCCGTGAACGGGCTCAATCACGTCGCCTTCCTGATGCCGGATCTCGAAGCCGTGATGCGCGGCTCGGGCCGCATGATCGACGCCGGCTTTCCCATTGCCTGGGGCGTCGGCCGTCACGGCCCCGGCGACAATGTGTTTGCCTATTTCATCGATCCGGTCGGGATCGTCATCGAATACACCGCCGAAGTTCTGCAGGTCGATGACAGCTATGTCGTGCGCGGCCCGGCGGAATGGGTCTGGCCACCCGGCCGCACCGATCACTGGGGTATCGCACCGCCCAAGGCCGATCACGTCAAGGCGGCACAGACCGCCATTGGCTACGCCGACGGGAGTGCCGCGTGACGGTTTCATCCGAGCAGACACGGAATGATTTTCAGGTCGTCGTGGTCGGTCATGGTCCGTCAGGCGCCATCGCGGCCAGCCTCCTTGGCGACCGTGGCATCCGCACGCTGGCCATCGACCGTCAGCTAGAGGTCTATGACAAGCCGCGTGCGATCGCGATCGATCACGAGATCCTGCGCCTGCTCGACAATATCGGCGTTGCCGAGCGCGTGCTGCCTTACGTTGCTCCGTTCCCCGCTTCCCAGCATTTCGGCGCCAAAGGGCAGTTGATCCGCCGCATCGACATGGTCGCGGAGCCCTATCCGCTCGGCTACACGCCCAGCATGGTGTTCACGCAGCCGCCGGTCGAAGCTGCCTTGCGCGAACATGCTGCGGCCTATGACAGCGTCGAGGTCGAGCTGGGCACCGAACTGCTCGGCTTCACGCAATCGACCGATCGAGTGACACTGCATTTGCGCGACGATCGCGGTACGACGCGCGATGTCACCGCCGACTACGTCATCGCCTGCGACGGCGCCTCCAGCAGCACCCGGCAACAGCTTGGCATCGCATTCGAGGATCTCGTCTTCGATGAGCCCTGGCTTGTCGTCGATCTTCAGGTCAACGACGCCTCCCTCAGCAAGCTGCCGCAGACCGCAGCGCAATTCTGCGATCCGTCGCGGCCCACGACCTTCATCATCGGCCCCGGCAATCATCGCCGCTTCGAAATCATGCTGCTGCCCGGCGAAGATCCGCGCGAGATGGAAACGGCCGCGCAGGTCTGGCGATTGCTCGCGCACTGGATTACGCCTGATGATGCCACGCTGTGGCGTGCTGCGAGCTACCGGTTTCATGCGCTCGTCGCGCAAGAATGGCGGCTTGGCCGCATCTTCCTCGCCGGCGATGCCGCGCATCAGCAGCCGCCGTTCATCGGCCAGGGTATGTGCCAGGGCATCCGCGATGTCGGCAATCTGATCTGGAAGCTCGACCGCGTACTCCGCGGACAATCCAATGCAAAATTGCTCGACAGCTACGGCGAGGAGCGCGGCGAGCATGTGCGCCAGCTCACTTCCCGCATCAAGGCCATCGGCCATGTGATCTGCGAACGCGATCCCGACGCCGCAGCAGCACGCGACGAGCGCATTCTTGCGGAGGGTGGCGGCCAACCCCGCACCATCACCCGTCAGGAAATCGTGCCGCCATTGCAGACGGGACTGCTGGCATTTCCCCTCCACACGGCACACGGCACGCTGTTCCCCCAGCCTTGGATCAGGACTGCAGAAGGACGGCGCCGTCTCGATAGCGTCGCCGGCACCGAATGGCGGCTTGTGCTCGATATGCGCAACGAACTGGAGCTCAGTCCCGATCTGCAAGCGATCATGACTCGGCTGGACATCAGGCCAATTCGTATCGGCCCCGCCGCCGATGACGTACTTACTGAAGAGGACGGCGTTCTCGCCGCATGGTTCGACCGTCACGACTGTCGCGCCGCAATCGTGCGGCCCGACCACTACGTCTTCGGCGTCGCCAGCGAGACCAGCGCGCTCGACGCGCTACTCACCGATCTTGCTGAGCGGCTCCGATGATCACGCCGGCCGCACAGCGTCGCCACACCACCATTCCCCACGGACATGCAGCTTCCAGAACGAGGACATCACGATGAAATTGGCAAGTTTTCAGATCGGCGGAAAACCCACCTGGGGCGTGATCGAGGGCGATGATGCGCTCGATGTGGGCGCACTGCTTGGCGATCGCTTCCCTGACCTTAAATCCGTCATCGCAGCCGACGCGCTGTCCGTGGTGCGCGAAGCTTCCGGGAAGGCCAAGCGCGTCCCGACCGCTGACATCACCTGGCTGCCGGTGATTCCGAATCCGGACAAGATTCTCTGCATCGGCCTGAACTACGAGATGCACCGCAAGGAAACCGGACGCGCCGAGGTCGACAATCCCACGGTGTTTGGCCGCTTCGCCAACAGCCAGACCGGCCATCTCACCAATATCATCCGGCCGAAGGTCTCGACCCACCTCGACTTCGAAGGCGAACTCGCCATCATCATCGGCAAGCCCGGACGATATATTTCGCAGGCAGATGCATGGAGCCATATCGCCGGCTATGCCTGCTACAACGAAGGCAGCGTGCGCGATTTCCAGCGTCACACCCATCAGTTCACGCCCGGCAAGAATTTTCCGGAGACCGGCGGCTTCGGCCCCTGGATGATGACGCCGGACGAACTCGGCGATGTTGCGCCGCTGCGGCTGCAGACCCGCGTCAATGGCCAGGTCGTGCAGGACGCCACCATCGATCAGATGATCTTCGATATCCCGCGTCAGATTGAATACTGCTCGTCCTTCACCCGCCTTGAGCCGGGCGACGTGATCGCCACCGGCACGCCGGGCGGCGTTGGCGCCAAGCGCACGCCTCCGCTCTGGCTCAAGCCGGGCGATATCGTCGAAGTCGAGATCGATCGGCTCGGCGTGCTGCGCAACGGCGTGGCCGACGAGGCCTGATGCAAGCGGCAGCCCGCACCGCCAGCACCGCGGGCTGCTTCTCACGACAAAGACCCGCTCGTTCGAAAGCGCGCCTCAATAAGCGATCAGAAATCGCAGGCCATCCATTTCAGGAGGAAGTCCATGCTCACATTGTCCCGTCGTATCTTGTTGACCGGCAGCATTCTTTGCCTCTCGCTGCCCGCCTATGCGCAATCGTGGCCGCAAAAGCCGGTGACCATCGTGGTGCCGCAGGCGGCGGGCAACAGCCCGGACGTGTTGTGCCGCATCGTCGCCGAAAAACTGTCCCGCGCACTCGGACAACAATTCATCGTTGAGAACCGCCCGGGCGCCGCGAACCTCGTCGGCGCACAGACGGTCGCGCGCGCCGCCCCCGACGGCTACACCTTCCTGTTCGCGACGTCGGCGGCGCTGGTCACCAATCCCTATACGTTCAAGAAACTGCCCTACGATCCCGTGAAGGATTTCGTGCCGGTGGCGATGGTGGCGCGGAGCAACCACGTGCTGCTCGTCAATCCCGAAGTGAAAGCAAAGACGCTTGCAGAATTGATCGCGCTCGAAAAATCCGCCCCCGGTTCCCTGAGCATGGCGGTCGACGGCGCGCGCAACATTTCCGGCCTGATCGCACAGACTATCAACAAGCAGGCGGGCACCAGTTTCGTCCTGGTCCCCTACAACACCATCACCAACGCGATCCAGGACAGCCTGACCGGACGCACCCAGGTGACGATCCAGTCCGCATCGGTGGCTGAGTCCTTCATCAAGGCCGGTACGCTGCGGGCACTCGCCATTGCCGGCAACAAGCGCGTCGATTCATTGCCGGATGTGCCCGCGATCGCCGAGACGTTGAAGGGCGCGGATCTGCAAGGCTGGTTCATGATGATGGCCCCGACCGGGACACCTGCCGAGATCGTCGACAAACTCAGTGCCGAGATTGCGCAGGCACTGAAATCGCCGGACGTGCAGGAGCGCGCGCCCGTGCTCGGCTTCGATGTAGCCTCCGGTGACGTGGTGACGCCTGCGGGCGCGAAGCGCTTTTTCGACGCCGAGCTTGTCGCCACAGGCAAGACGATTCAAGAACTCGGCATTCAGCCTGAATAACCGCGACCCTGCGCCTGGTGCCGAACAACGGCATCTCCACATGAAAACGCCCGCTGTGAAGCGGGCGCTTTGACATATTCAATCGGGAACGAAGCTTACGCCTCGTTGCCGCCTTCCTGCTGCGACGCCTCGAACAGGAACCAGGTGCGGCGCTCGGTGTCGTCGATGTAGTTTTCAAGCAGGCTGGCACTGGCGATGTCCTTGGCGTCGTCGCAGACCTCGTGGGCCTTGCGCATCGCCGCTGCCATCTTCTTGTTGTCGTTCATCAGCTCGCGCAGCATCTCCACCGGCGGCACATAGGCCTCGTCATTGTCCTTGATGGTCTGCAGCTTGGCGACTTCGCCGATCGAACGCAGCGTGCGACCTCCGATCTTGCGCACGCGTTCCGCCAACGGGTCTGTCGTCGCAAAAATCTGGTCGGACTGCTCGTCGAGCATCAGGTGATAGTCGCGGAAATGGCGCCCGCTGAGATGCCAGTGAAAATTCTTGGTCTTCAGGTAAAGCGCGAAAGCGTCGGCGAGCAACCCGTTCAGCGCCTTGGCCACCTTCTCCACGGCGTCGGCTGAGAGGTCAGTCGGGGTATTCATTTCGGCAGCGATTTTCGATGTCTTGGTGCTCACGTTACTTACCTTCCCGTGTCGGATGATTTGATGGCTGGAGGGTTGTCGTCAGGGCGGAAGATTTCAGGAAAAATCGGAGTGGTCTTGACGGAAAGCACTGCAAATTTCCGAAAACTGCGGTTCTTGAAGGAAAGGCGGTTTCCCACGCGCTTGAAAACGCTCTAGACCGTTTCAACGCATCACAAATATAGGGGTTCCCGACACGGGAACAACAATCGGGTCGGGCAGACGATGGAAGATTGGATCGATTATTACGATTCCACGCATACGATTTATGCGAGCAAGCTGCATCGTGACGTGCATTTCGAGGTCATCGCCCGCGATATCATTGGCTATATCGCCTCTCAGGATGCCGTCGTGCTCGACTATGCCTGCGGCGAAGCACTCTCGGCCGCCAAAGTGGCCAATGCCTGCAGCAAGCTGATCCTGGCAGAGCCCGCGCCCGGCGTTCGCGGCCGGCTGGTCGCCCGCTTCGCGCCCAACACCAAAATCCGGGTCCGGTCGCTGGAAGAGTTGCGCAACATGACGGCGCAATCGATCGACCTGGCCGTCATGAATTCGGTGGCTCAGTACATGACAGGCCCCGAACTCGACGATGCCTTTGCAATCATCAAGCGGCTCCTGGCGCCTGGCGGCAAGCTGGTGGTCGGCGACATCCTGCAGCCCGATGTCGGCATGGCGACCGACGTCATGGCGTTGCTGAAGCTCGCCCGGGAACACGGCTTTCTGTGGGATGCGTTCATTGGGCTTGTTCGCACGGCCCTCTCGGACTACCGCCAGCTGCGCACCAAGGTTGGCCTGCAGCGCTACAGCGAGGCCGAGATGCTGGCCAAGCTGACCGCGGCCGGTTTCCGGGCTTCGCGGGCGCCGGTCAATATCGGCCACAATTCCTCGCGCATGACCTTTGTCGCCCATCACGCATTCTGAGGTATCGGCTGGGGCAAACGGACGATTAAGGTTAACAGACGGTTTACAAAACTTGAGGTGGATCGCTACCCCGTGATCGGTAACATTGTGCTCGGCCCGGTGGCGGAAATGTCTACGCGGGGGCGATGCATCGCTCTTTATCCTGGTTCAAGTCCAGGCTGGGCCTCCAACCTTTCAGACATTTACCAGTGGGTCGGCGCTGTCAGGCTTCGGTGAATTCCAGCACCGGAAGCTGCAGGCGCTCGGCATCGCGCTCGGCCGATGCGAGCACCGCATCCAGCAAACCCGGAAACCTGCTCTCGAGATCTTCGCGGCGCAGTTTCATCAACCTCGCCGTCCCCACCGCGCGCGTTTCCATCAGGCCGGCCTCGCGCAGTTTCGTAAAATGATAGGCGAGATTGGACTTGCCGCTGAGGCCGTAAAAATCGCCGCAGCGCAATTCTCCGACCTCTTTCTCGCGTTTGGCCAGATTGTAGACGATCGCCAGCCGAATCGGATCGCTCAGGCAATCCATCACGCCAGGCAATTCGATCTGTTCGCGCGTCGGATGCGGGAGAATGCGGCTCATGACTCCTCAATACTGATTCCGGCCGGCTGCCGCAATGTTCAATATTTCTTGAACCATTTGACATTTTGCATTGCCGCATCAATAGTTCAACGAAGATTGAACTAAGGATTTGGCGATGAGCGTCTTCTGGCTGGCCCTGGCGGCATTTGCGATTGGGACCGAAGCATTTGTAATTGCTGGTCTTCTTCCAATCATGGCAGCGGACCTGAATGTCACGTTGGCAGCCACGGGACAATTGGTCACCGTTTACGCCATCACCTATGCCATCGGCTCGCCGATCCTGGCTGTGCTGTTCAGCAATTTTGACCGCCGCACCGTCGTCTCGCTGGCGCTGGTCTGCTTCATCGTCGGAAATCTTTTGGCGGCCGTTGCGACCACATTCGGCATTCTCCTGCTATCGCGCATGCTGATGGCTGTCGGCGCCGGACTGTGCATGCCGACCGCCATGGCCGTCGCAATCGCGATCGCTGCACCGGAACGCCGTGGCCGCGCCGCGTCGCTGGTGATCTCCGGCCTGACGGTGGCGACGGTTCTGGGCGTGCCGCTCGGAACCTGGGTCGGCAGTCATTTCGGCTGGCGGTCGACATTCGTGATGGTCGCAGCGCTCGGCGCCGTCGCATTGGCCGGGCTGCTGCTGGGACTGCCCCGCGGTTTGCCACGCACTGCTGCCACACTCGGTCAGAGGCTTGCCGTCGCGCGCCATCCCGAAGTGCTGAAAACCCTTGCCGTGACCTGCATGTGGGGCCTCGGGGGCTTTACCTCATTCACCTATCTGGCTGTGCCGCTGCATCGGCTCGGCTTTGACGCCAACGGAATCAGCCTGGCACTGCTGGTCTTTGGCGTCGCCGCGGCCATCGGAAACACCCTGGGCGGCGCGATGTCCGACCGTATCGGACCGCTCCGGACCTCAACGCTGGGCCTGATCGGCATGATGCTGTCACTGACGCTGCAATCGGCGGCCCTGACATTCGCACCGCCCGCCACTGCGGGTGTGCTGTTTCTGGTCTTCATTTTTACCCAGGGCATTGCCGGCTGGATGTTCTATCCCGGACAGGTCGCGCATCTCGTGCGCATCACGCCGGAAGCCTCGGTCATCGCGCTCTCGCTGAACGCCTCGGCCATGTATATCGGCTTTGCCGGCGGCAGCGCGTTGGGCGGCGTGGTGCTGTCGACATTGAGCTCCAACCACCTCGGCTGGATCGGCGGCTGCGCCGAGGCGGCAGCCCTTGCGCTCGTCCTCGCCGGACACCTTCTGAAGCGCCCGAAACCGGCCCAAATTGCCGGTTGATGGCACCTTCAAAAGCCTTCCCCGCCCCGTTATAGTGGTCTAAAGACAGCCGCGCGCGAGGATCGGCCTATGGCTCCCTGAGGGGTCAATGGCTGGTTTGGCGCCCGGGCCCGAGGGACGCGCGTATGCGCGCCCTTTTTTTGTGCCGATTTGTCACCACCGCGAGTTTAAATGCCAAAACGCACCGACATATCCACCATCCTGATCATCGGCGCCGGTCCTATCGTGATCGGCCAGGCCTGCGAGTTCGACTATTCGGGCACCCAAGCCGTCAAGACGCTCAAGGAAGAGGGCTACCGGATCGTTCTGGTCAATTCCAATCCGGCCACCATCATGACGGATCCGGAATTGGCGGACGCGACCTATATCGAGCCGATCACACCCGAGATCGTCGCCAAGATCATCGAAAAGGAGCGCGGCGACCGCTCCAAGGGTTTTGCGCTGCTGCCGACCATGGGCGGCCAGACCGCGCTGAACTGCGCGCTGTCGCTGCGCCAGCAGGGCACGCTGGAGAAGTTTGACGTCGAGATGATCGGCGCCACCGCCGAGGCCATCGACAAGGCGGAAGACCGCCAGCTGTTTCGCGAGGCGATGACGAAAATCGGCCTGGAGACACCGAAGTCGCGGCTCGCCAACGCATCCGCGCTGAAGAAGCAGTATCGCGAGCAGCATCAGGCCGAAAAAGCCAAGCTGACGGGCGACGCGCTGGCCGAGCACGAGCGGCAGTGGGTGCTGCATGAAGGCGACCGCCGCAAGCGCTATCAGGAGCATGCCCTCGGCCAGGCGCTGATGGCCCTGTCCGAAATTGGTTTGCCCGCGATCATCCGCCCGTCCTTCACCATGGGCGGCACCGGCGGCGGCATTGCCTATAACCGCGAAGAATTCCTCGACATCATCGAGCGCGGCCTCGACGCGTCTCCGACCAACGAAGTGCTGATCGAAGAGTCAGTGCTCGGCTGGAAAGAGTACGAGATGGAAGTCGTCCGCGACAAAAAGGACAACTGCATCATCATCTGCTCGATCGAGAATCTCGATCCGATGGGCGTGCATACCGGCGACTCCATCACCGTCGCGCCGGCGCTGACGTTGACCGATAAAGAATATCAGATCATGCGCGACGCCTCGCTGGCGGTGCTGCGCGAGATCGGCGTCGAGACCGGCGGCTCCAACGTGCAGTTCGGCGTCAATCCCGCCGACGGCCGCATGGTCGTGATCGAAATGAATCCACGCGTGTCGCGCTCCTCGGCGCTGGCGTCGAAGGCCACCGGCTTCCCGATCGCCAAGGTCGCGGCAAAGCTTGCCGTCGGTTACACGCTCGATGAAATCGCCAATGACATCACCGGTGGCGCAACGCCTGCGTCATTCGAGCCGACCATCGACTATGTCGTCACCAAGATTCCGCGATTTGCTTTCGAGAAATTCCCGGGCGCCTCGCGCACGCTGACAACGTCGATGAAGTCGGTCGGCGAAGTGATGGCCATCGGCCGCACATTCCAGGAGAGCTTGCAGAAGGCGCTGCGCGGACTTGAAACCGGCCTGACCGGCCTCGACGAAA
This sequence comes from Tardiphaga sp. OK245, assembly GCF_900108575.1. Taxonomy (NCBI): domain Bacteria; kingdom Pseudomonadati; phylum Pseudomonadota; class Alphaproteobacteria; order Hyphomicrobiales; family Nitrobacteraceae; genus Tardiphaga; species Tardiphaga sp. OK245. Next base: position 1,178,869 of record NZ_FNWZ01000001.1, read on the forward strand.
TCGAGATCGAGGATCTCGGCCGCGGCGACGACAAGAACGCCATCCGCGCTGCACTCGGCACGCCGACGCCGGACCGTCTGTTGCAGGTTGGCCAGGCCATGCGTCTGGGCTGGACCGACGAGGAAATCTTCAACTCCTGCAAGATCGATCCGTGGTTCCTCGCCGAGATGCGCGGCATTGTCGAAATGGAAGCCAAGGTGAAAGCCAATGGCCTGCCCGCCAACGCCTTCGGCATGCGGACGCTGAAGGCCATGGGCTTCTCCGACGCGCGCCTCGCCGTGCTCGCCGGCAAGACCGAGGCCGACGTCAAGGCACTGCGCCGCTCGCTCGATGTGCGCCCGGTGTTCAAGCGCATCGACACCTGCGCCGCCGAATTCGCCTCGCCGACCGCTTACATGTATTCGACCTATGAGTCGTCCTTCGCCGGCAGCTTCGCCGACGAGAGTCAGCCGTCGGACAAGAACAAGGTCATCATTCTTGGCGGCGGCCCGAACCGTATCGGCCAGGGCATCGAGTTCGACTATTGCTGCTGTCACGCCTGCTTCGCGCTCGCCGACGCTGGTTACGAGACCATCATGGTCAACTGCAATCCGGAAACCGTGTCGACCGACTACGACACGGCGGATCGCCTGTATTTCGAACCGCTGACTGCCGAAGACGTGCTCGAGATCATCGACACCGAACGTCAGAACGGCACGCTGCATGGCGTGATCGTGCAGTTCGGCGGCCAGACACCGCTGAAGCTCGCGCGCGCGCTGGAAGCCGCCGACGTGCCGATCCTCGGGACCTCGCCGGATGCCATCGATCTTGCCGAAGATCGCGATCGCTTCAAGCGTATCCTCGACAAGCTCAAGCTGAAGCAGCCGAAGAACGGCATCGCCTATTCGGTCGAACAGGCCCGCCTCGTCGCAGCCGATCTCGGCCTGCCGCTGGTGGTGCGTCCGTCCTACGTGCTCGGTGGCCGCGCGATGCAGATCATTCGCGAGGAAAGCCAGCTCGGCGATTACCTGCTCGGCACGCTGCCGGAGCTGGTGCCCGGCGACGTCAAGGCGCGCTATCCGAACGACAAGACCGGCCAGATCAATACGGTGCTCGGCACCAATCCGCTGCTGTTCGATCGCTACCTGTCGGATGCCATCGAAGTCGACGTCGACTGCCTGTGCGATGGCAAGGACACCTTCATCGTTGGCATCATGGAGCATATCGAGGAAGCTGGCATTCACTCCGGCGACTCGGCCTGCTCGCTGCCGCCGCATTCGCTCGACGACGACATGATCGCCGAGCTCGAACGCCAGACCCGCGACATGGCGCTCGGCCTCGACGTGGTCGGACTGATGAACGTGCAGTTCGCGGTCAAGGATCGCGACATCTACGTGCTCGAAGTCAATCCGCGCGCGTCGCGCACCGTGCCTTTCGTTGCCAAGGTGATGGGCATGCCGGTGGCCAAGATCGCCGCGCGTATCATGGCCGGCGAGAAGCTCGCCGACTTCAATCTGAAGAAGCGCAAGCTCGACCATGTCGGCGTCAAGGAATCGGTCTTCCCGTTCGCGCGCTTCCCCGGCGTCGATACGGTGCTCGGCCCGGAGATGCGCTCCACCGGCGAAGTGATGGGCATCGATCGCTCGTTCGAAATCGCCTTCGCCAAGAGCCAGCTCGGCGGCGGCACCCGCGTGCCGCGCAGTGGCACTGTGTTCGTGTCCGTGCGCGAAAGCGACAAGACGCGCATTCTCGATGCCGTGAAGCTGCTCTCGTCGAACGGCTTCAAGGTGCTCGCGACGTCAGGGACCCAGCGCTTCCTGGTCGACAACGGCGTCCCCGCCGAGAAGATCAACAAGGTGCTGGAAGGCCGGCCGCACATCGTCGATGCCATCACCAATGGCGAGATTCAGCTGGTTCTGAACACCACCGACGGGCCGCAGGCCCTGGCCGACAGCCGCTCGCTGCGGCGGGCTGCCCTCTTGCATAAAGTACCGTATTACACCACTCTTTCGGGTGCCGTGGCGGCTGCACAGGGCGTCCGGGCCTATCTGGGCGGGGACCTTGAGGTCCGCACATTGCAGAGTTACTTTTCCGAAGCCTGAATTCGGGCGGACTGCAGGTCCGACGAGATCAGCTAGGCAAGGCACGACCGGAACTCACCGGTCGCGTCTTTGTTTTGTTTCGGCACTCGAAGCCGGCGTCTGAACTGGCTGCAAGCGCAGCCAAGCCGACATCTTGCAGAACGAATGGTTTCATGCGCGCGCCGCCGCGTTCCGCATGACGTTAGAGGACGAAGAGAATGGTTGAGAAGGTCCCGATGACAGCAGGTGGCTACGCTGCGCTGGAGGTCGAGCTGAAGGAACGTCAGTCGGTGCACCGTCCGCGGATCATCGAGCAGATCGCCGAAGCGCGCTCCCATGGCGACCTCTCGGAAAATGCCGAGTATCACGCCGCCAAGGAAGAGCAGTCGCATAATGAAGGCCGCATCAGCGATATCGAAGACAAGCTCGCCCGCGCCGATATCATCGATATCTCGAAGCTGTCCGGCGATACCATCAAGTTCGGCGCGACCGTGACGCTGATCGATGAGGACACCGAGAAGAAGGCGGTCTGGCAGATCGTCGGCGAGCCCGAGGCCGATGCCAAGAAAGGTCGCATCTCGATTACCTCGCCACTGGCGCGTGCGCTGATCGGCAAGAGCAAAGGCGCATCGGTCGAAGTCGTCGCTCCCGGCGGGGCCAAGGCCTATGAGATCACCAAGGTCGAGTGGCGCTGATCGACAGCGCTCAACGCGAAACAAGAAAGCCGCGCATGATGCGCGGCTTTTTTTATTGTCCCCTGATTGCGGTATCCAGCCATCGCCACTCACGGAAACTTCTGGAATACTTCCACAGCTCACGTGTTTTCACACGAGAGTGACCAGCATTTTGCATTGCAGTAATGCTAGAAACGATGGTCATCACAGGGGGACTAATGACATGGACCAAGCCTTCGCTAAATTTCAGCCTGCTGCACTAAGTCTTTTCCGCTTCATCACCGGCCTGCTGTTGCTGCAGTATGGCATCGCCAAGATCTTCAAATTTCCGGTTCTGCCCTATTTCGCGAATATCCCGCCGTTGATCCAGGTCGCGGCAACGCTTGAACTCGTCGGCGGTGCGCTGCTGCTGCTCGGCCTGTTCACGCGCCCAGTTGCGTTCATCCTCGCCGGCGAAATGGCTTTCGCTTACTTCCTCGGTCACATGTTTAAAGGCGCGGATCCGGTTTTCCTGCCGCTGCTGAACGGCGGCACCGCTGCCATCCTGTTCTGCTTCTCCTGCCTCTATCTTGCGACGTCAGGCGGAGGCCCGATCAGCCTCGACGCGATACTGCGCAAGAAGAGCTGATTGAACGGTAGGATGGGTAGAGCGTCTTCGCGAAACCCATCGGTGCACACATTCAGGTGATGGGTTTCGCTTCGCTCTACCCATCCTACACAAAGAAAGGGCGCTGACTTCACGGTCAGCGCCCTTCGCTCTTAGAAAGTACTGCTAATCCGCAGCCCTCAGCTCGAGCGGCACGGCGGCTGCGTATTTCGAATTCTGCAAGACCAAGGACGTGCGGACGTTGCGGACATGCGGCGCGGCCGTGAGATGGCCGACGAAATCCTGGAAAGTTGCCATGTCGGGCGCCACGCATTTCAGGATGAAATCGATCTCGCCCGATAGCATCCAGCACTCCCGCACCAAAGGCTCCTTGCGGACGAAATCCTCGAACGCCTTGAGATCGGCATCGGCCTGACTCGACAGGTGGACCGAGGCAAACACGGTAACGTCGAAACCGAGCAATCGGGGATCCAGCAACCCGCGGTAGCCCTGGATATAGCCAGCCTCTTCCAGGGTCCGTACCCGGCGCAGGCAGGGCGGCGGCGAGATGCCAACGCGCTTGGCGAGTTCCACATTGGTGATTCGGCCGTCGGCCTGGATTTCGCTGAGAATTTTGAGGTCGATGTCGTCTAGGCTTTTCGGCACGCGGCGCGGATCCTGGCTGGTATTCAAACAAACCGTTTGAACTCTCTTAGCGCAGGAGCCGCGACTTGCGCAATTTTATTGCGCGTGCATCGCAGAAATTAAGTGTCTCCGGGGGAAAAATTGCCGGGACGAATTGCAATTCTTGCATGGCTCGCCAGATATTCTACACTAGCAGACAAGACTTTCGACGCCGCAGCGACGTGTTCGCCGGCACATTTCGCCTCAGCAATGACCAATTTCCCTTCAGAAAGGGACTCGACCATGGCCGCCCCCATCCATGCCAAAGTCGTCATCATCGGCTCAGGCCCGGCTGGCTACACTGCCGCTATCTACGCCGCACGCGCGATGCTCGAGCCCGTCCTGATCCAGGGGATTCAGCCTGGCGGCCAGCTGACCATCACCACGGATGTCGAGAACTATCCGGGCTTCGCCGACGTCGTCCAGGGGCCTTGGCTGATGGAGCAGATGGAGAAGCAGGCGCATCATGTCGGCACCAAGATCGTCACCGATCTGGTCAGTGACATGGATCTAAGCCAGCGTCCGTTCCGCCTGACCTGCGACAGCGGCGATGTCTATCTCGCCGAAACCGTGATCCTGGCCACCGGCGCGCAGGCGCGGTGGCTCGGCATCCCGTCGGAAGAGAAATTCCAGGGCGGCGGCGTATCCGCCTGTGCCACCTGCGACGGATTCTTCTATCGCAACAAGGAAGTGATCGTAGTCGGCGGCGGCAACACGGCCGTCGAGGAAGCTTTGTTCCTGACCAATTTCGCCTCGCAGGTCACCATCGTGCATCGCCGCGACCATTTCCGCGCCGAACGCATCCTCCAGGAGCGATTGTTCAAGCACCCGAAGATCAAGGTGGTCTGGGACTCGGCGCTCGATGAGATCTGCGGCACCGAAGGCCCGGCCAAGGTCACCCATGTGCGCCTGAAGAACGTCAAGACCGGCGCCATCACTCAGGTGTCAGCTGACGGCGTCTTCATTGCCATCGGCCACGCGCCCGCGACCGAACTCATCAAGGGCCAGATCAAGCTGAAGCCCTCGGGCTATGTCGAAGTGGCTCCGAATTCCACCGCAACCTCGATGCCCGGCGTGTTCGCCGCCGGCGACGTGGCGGATGAAACCTATCGGCAGGCGGTCACCGCCGCCGGCATGGGCTGCATGGCCGCCCTCGAAGCCGAACGCTATCTTGCCGCGCATGCTCATGACCGCGCAGCGGCCGAATGATGATCAAACGAACCCGCGACGGATTTACAGATATGGACTGGGACAAGCTGAAGGTGTTTCACGCGGCGGCGGAAGCGGGGAGCTTCACGCATGCAGGCGAGCAACTGGGCCTGTCGCAATCGGCAGTCTCACGACAGGTGAGCGCGCTTGAGCAGGAACTGGCGGTCTCGCTGTTCCACCGCCACGCCCGCGGCCTGATCCTCACCGAACAGGGCGACCTGCTGTTCCGCACCGCCCATGATGTGTTCATGCAGCTCCAGGCGGCCCGCGCAAAGCTGACCGACAGCCGCGAGCGGCCGAGCGGCGACCTCAAGGTCACCACTACCCCGGGCGTCGGCATCAACTGGCTGATCCCGCGCCTTGGCGAGTTCACCGCGCTCTATCCGGAAATCCGCATTTCTCTGATCGTCACCGACGAGGAACTCGACCTGTCGATGCGCGAAGCCGATGTGGCCATCCGCACCCGCAAGCCGACCCAGCCGGACCTGATCCAGCGCAAGCTGTTCGCCATGGGATTCCACGCTTATTGCTCGCCGGAATATATCAAGCATTTCGGCACCCCGCGCACCCTCGACGAACTCGACGGGCACCGCATCATCATGCTCAGCGACGCCCAGGTGTCCCCGCACCTGCAAAACCGCAGCTGGCTGATCGATGCCGGGCGCAACGGCTCCGGCCCGCGCGAACCCTACTTCAAGGTCAACAATATTCTGGGCCTGATGCGCGCCTGCCAGCAGGGCTTGGGCATTGCAGCATTGCCGGACTACCTGGTCGAAGAAAACGATCGTCTGGTTCAGCTCTTCAGTGAGTCGGACTCGATTCAACTCGACACTTATTTTGTCTATCCCGAAGAGTTGAAGACGGTCGCCCGTGTGCAGGTGTTCCGCGACTTCATCGTCAGCAAGGCGCAGCGCTGGCCGTCCTAACCCGCAATATTTCAGGGCAGATATGCCCACGCTTCCCAGCATGTCAGACATGCCAAGTGATGCGTTGCTGCATGCCACCTTCAGGGATCATACTTCTCAGACGCTGAGATTTTGCGCTGCGCATTTGTCCCCCTCCTCCAGTGGTGCGAAGTCTCAGTAATCCCTCTTGGAAGGTGATTGTGTCGGCCTCTCGAGGCCAATACCTCAGAGCCGGACTCGTTTGAGTCCGGCTTTTTTTTGCGCCCGCGAACTGTCAGTCCAGCTTCACTTTCGCCAGCCGGAGCGCATTCCCGATCACGCTCACCGAGGACAGCGCCATCGCTGCAGCGCCGAGCATCGGCGACAGCAGGATGCCGAAGATCGGATACAGCACACCGGCCGCAATCGGCACGCCGGCCGCATTGTAGATGAAGGCGAAAATCAGATTCTGACGGATATTGCTCATCACAGCCTTTGATAGTTCGCGCGCGCGCACCAGCCCCATCAGATCGCCGGTCAGCAGTGTCACGCCAGCACTCTCGATCGCCACATCGGTGCCGGTCCCCATGGCGATGCCGACATCCGCAGCAGCCAGCGCAGGTGCATCGTTGACGCCATCGCCAACCATGGCGACCCGGCGGCCTTCGCCGCGCAGACGTGTGACCACGTCACTCTTGCGCTCCGGCAACACACCCGCCTCGACCTCATCGATACCCAGTGTCTTTGCGACGGCTTTAGCCGTCGTCGCATTGTCGCCGGTGAGCATGACGATGCGCAGGCCGTCGGCGCGCAGCTTCTTCAACGCGTCCTGCGCCGATGGCTTCACGGGATCGGCGATCGCCATCACGCCGGCAACGCTGCCATCAATGGCCACGAAGATGGCAGTCGCACCGTTCTGCCGCGCCAGCTCGGCGACACCGTCGGAGCGCGTCGTGTCCACTTTCAATTCGTCCATCAGCATCGCATTGCCCAGCGCAACGCGCTTGCCATTGACCACACCCGACGCACCTTTGCCGGATGGCGAGGCGAAGTCACTGGCATCGCTCAGCACCACATTGCGTTGCTTTGCTTCATTGACGATGGCTTGCGCCAACGGATGCTCGCTGGAACGTTCGATACTTGCCGCAAGTTGCAGAATATCGCTTTCGTTGAACCCTTCCGCCGGCGTGATGCTCACCAGTTTCGGCTTGCCTTCCGTCAGCGTACCCGTCTTGTCGATCACAATGGTGTCGATGCTTTCCAGCCGCTCCAGCGCCTGCGCGTCACGCACCAGAATGCCGGCTTGGGCACCGCGACCGACGCCGACCATGATCGACATGGGCGTTGCGAGACCGAGCGCGCAGGGGCACGCGATGATCAGCACAGTGACCGCAGCAACAAGCGCGAACGAGAGCCGCGGCTCCGGGCCAAACATCGCCCAGGCCACAAATGCCAGAATGGCAGCAACCAACACGGCCGGCACGAACCAGCCGGCGACACGATCAGCGAGACGCTGGATCGGCGCACGCGAGCGCTGCGCCTTGGCGACCATCTCGACAATGCGCGACAACATCGTATCGCGGCCGATCTTGTCGGCCCGCAGCACGAGGCCGCCGCTCTGATTGACGGTGCCGCCTATGACGCGCGCGCCTTCGGCCTTGCTCACCGGCATGGACTCGCCGGTGACCATGGATTCATCCACCGACGAACGCCCCTCGGTAACGACGCCATCGACGGGAATTTTCTCGCCCGGCCTCACCCGCAACAAATCGCCGATGGCGATGGCGTCGAGGGCGACGTCCTCATCACCGTCCTTGCCGATGCGCCGCGCGGTCTTCGGTGCAAGACCGAGCAGCGCGCGGATCGCACCTGATGTCTGATTGCGCGCACGCAGCTCGAGCACTTGTCCGAGCAAAACGAGCACGGTGATGACAGCAGCGGCTTCGAAATAGACCGCCACAGCACCGTGATGGTCACGGAACGTGTCGGGAAACAAACCGGGCGCGAAGGTCGCAACGACGCTGTAGATCCACGCCACACCGGTGCCCATGGCGATCAGCGTGAACATGTTGAGATTGCGCGTTACCACCGAGCGCCATCCACGTTCGAAGAACGGTGCGCCGGCCCACAGCACCACGGGTGTCGCCAGCACCAACGAGATCCAGTTCGATATGGTCTGCGATACCAGTTGCATCAGGCCGAGATGCGCGCCCATCTCCAGCACGAACACGGGCAATGTCAGTGCCAGCGCGATCCAGAAGCGCCGAGTCATGTCGATCAGTTCAGGATCGGGCTTGTCGTCGAGCGAGACCTGCTCCGGCTCCAGCGCCATGCCGCAGATCGGACAGCTCCCGGGTCCTTCCTGACGGATCTCCGGGTGCATCGGGCAGGTATAGATAGTGCCGGCTGGCGCGGGCGGCGCGGGCTCCTTCGGCTTCAGGAAACTTTCGGGATCGGCGTTGAAACGCTCGCGACAGCGCGCGCTGCAGAAGAAATACTCATGGCCCTGATAGATCAGGCGGTTCTTGGCGGTCGCGGGATCGACGGTCATGCCGCAGACCGGATCGAGCACTTTGGTCGGCGCAGCCTCGGCGTGATGGTGACCATGCGAACAGCATGCGCCATGCATGTGACCGGCATGGGCATCGTGCCCCGTATGCGTGTGAGTTGTCTCTGCCACCGTGACCTCGCCTCTTGAAACATATACCCTATGGGGGTATATGGACCTCATGCGCAGCGAGATCAAGACGTCCTGTTTAAAACGCCTCAAACGGATCGAAGGCCAGGTCCGCGGCTTGGCCGGCATGGTCGAGGCCGACCGCTATTGCATCGATGTGGTTACGCAGATCGCCGCGGCCCGCGCAGCGTTGCGACGCGTCGAGGAAGAGATCCTGCGCGACCATGTCGCGCATTGCGTTGAGCACGCGATCTCGTCAGGCGACAAGGCCGATCAACGCCGCAAGATTGCCGAGTTGATGGACGTGGTCAGCCGCGTCGACCGGTGACGCGAATGCGACGTGCGGGCACGATGTTAGAAGACGGTTGATCAGTCGTTACGGTTTTTGCCCGGTGAGGGTGGCGCTGAAATGCGACCACACCTTTAGGTCATCAAGGGCCGGCGAATATCCGCAAAATTTACGACTGGATAAGCATGCGCAGCGATAGCGCACGGGGCGATCTAATAGCGCCGATCGCCGGTATTTACGTGTCTTTACGTACTTATATCTAACGTCCCGCGCAATTGCGGTAATCCCGCTCGCGGTATCTGTACATGCTTCCGATCTATAACTGCATCGCCAATGCCCATGATTTCAGGCTCGTCGGACTCGCGGCCATCATCTGCGCGATCGCGTCCCTCGCTGCTATCAACCTGCTCCGTCATGCGCGAAGCGCCACAGGCCAGATGCGCCTCGTCTGGCTCGCGGTATCCGCGATCTCCACGGGCTTCGGCATCTGGGCCACGCATTTCGTAGCGATGCTGGCGTTCTCGCCGGGGATGCCGAGCGGCTACAATATCGTACTTACGGTCGTCTCGCTGATCGCCGCGCTGCTGCTGACCGGCGCCGGCCTTGCCGTGTCGTTGATCCCGAATTTTCGTGCCGGCCTCTGGATCGGCGGCGCCGTCGTCGCGGGCGGCATCGCGGCGATGCATTACACCGGCATGGCCGCCTTCGAACTTCAAGCGCGCATCGACTGGGATATGACGCTCGTCATCGTCTCGATCGTATTGGGAGCCGTGCTCGGTGCGATCGCGCTTCCGGTAGGGTTGCATGGCACCAACCTGCGCTGGAAGATCAGCGGCGCGCTGCTGCTAACGCTCGCGATCTGCAGTCACCATTTCACGGCGATGAGCGCGGTCACGATCACCCCGGATCCGACCATCGCCGTCTCGCCGCTCACCATCCCCGCCGGATGGCTCGCACTTGGCGTCTCATTGATCAGCTTCGCCATCATTGGCCTGGCGCTGGCCGGCATCGTGCTGGATATCCGTGATCACCGCCGCTCTGATCTCGAAGCCGACCGCATGCGCGGACTCGCCAATGCCGCCGTCGAAGGCCTGCTGGTGTGCGACGGCGACGCGATCGTCACGGTCAACACGTCCTTCGCCGCGCTGGCGGGATCGTCCGCTGAATTGCTGATTGGCGGGCATCTGCAAGACTGCTTGCCCGATGGCGATACGCGGACTCAGATCATGAGCCAGCCTGACAAATCGGTGGAAGCGAATCTGCGACAGCGCAACGGCCAGACGATCCCAGTTGAATTGATCCTGCGTGGAATCGACTTTGCGGGGAAGCCACATCAGGTCATCGCCGTACGTGACCTCCGCGAACGCAAGCAGGCCGAACAGCACATCCGCTATCTCGCCCACTACGACTCCCTGACCGGACTACCCAATCGCGGCACTTTCCATGATCGAATCGATCAGGAGATTGCGACACTATCCAAGGACCGCTCGCTCGCCGTACTCGCTTTGGATCTCGATCAGTTCAAGCAGGTCAATGACCTGTTCGGCCACGCCGCCGGCGACAAGGTCCTCAAGAGCGTAACGGCACGCATCACCGCCCTGCTTGGCGAAGGCGAGATGATGGCGCGTCTTGGCGGCGACGAGTTCGCCATTCTCTTGCCGAACCTGACCTCGCCCGCAGCTGCGAGTCAGTTCGCCGACAGGATACTGGAAGCATTCCGGAGCAAGGATGCCACCTTCGAACTCGGCAGCGTCACCGCCAGTGTCGGCATCGCACTCTGCCCAGACGACTCCAGTGATCGCGACACGTTGCTCGCTTGCGCCGACACCGCGCTCTACCGTGCCAAATCCGAAGGACGCGCGACCTGGCGCTTCTTCGAACCTGCAATGGGGGAAGCCGTGCGCGACCGCCGGCTGCTCGAACACGATCTGCGCAACGCCATCGATGCCAATCAGCTGAAAGTGGTCTATCAGCCCCAGGGCACCATGGAGTCGGGCCGTGTGATCGGCTTCGAGGCACTGCTGCGCTGGAACCATCCCGTCCGCGGCAATATTCGCCCCGACATCTTCATTCCGATTGCGGAAGACACCGGCGCCATTCTCGGCATCGGCGAATGGGTGCTGCGCGCCGCCTGCCGTGAAGCGGCGACGTGGAAGCATCCGTTGACCATCGCGGTCAATGTCTCGGCGGTTCAGATCCACCACGATAGCTTTGTCGCAACCGTCCATGAGGTCTTGCTGGAAACCGGCCTGCCCCCGCATCGGCTCGAACTGGAGATCACCGAGACTGCGCTGATCCGCGACTTCGATCGCGCATTGCTGACACTCCGCCGGATCAAGGCGCTCGGCGTTCACATCGCCATGGATGATTTCGGCACCGGCTACTCGTCGCTGTCGAACCTGCGCGCATTCCCTTTCGACAAGATCAAGATCGACGGATCGTTCATCAGGTCGGTGAACACCAACAGCCAAGCAGCAGCAATCGTGCGCGCCGTCCTCGGCCTCGGCCGCGGGCTTGGGCTGCCGGTGCTCGCCGAAGGCGTGGAAACCGAAGCGGAGTTCGCATTCCTGCGCGACGAGAAATGCGACGAGGCGCAGGGCTATCTGCTCGGCCGTCCGGCTGACATAGACAATTTCCGTGAGGTCACCCAAGGGGTGACCTCGCCCGCCGGAGATATCGCCATTTCAGCATAGGCGTGAACACCCCACCGTCGCGGTCATACCAACGACAAAAAACGCGCGAAAGTCTCGCGCGCTTTTTCTGGGGTCAAAAGAGCAGAACGGCTATCAGGCCGCCTGCTTGTGCATCGCGCCGGTCGCCGATCCGTTGCCGCGAATAGCCTTGATCGAACGTTCGATCGCCGCCCATAGCTTCCCGATCTCGCTGGCTGCGCGACCTTCTGCCTGATATTCGCGGGCGCCTTCGCCGTTGCCAAGCGCGAGCAGGAGATCTGCACGGTTGGTGATCTGACCGGACCACACCGGAGCCTTGAACTTGGCGAGCGCTTCGCGGGCGATCGTCACGATACGGCTTTCGGAATCGTCACGGCGTGCCGGCGCACCGTTGATGACAACCGCATAGGGCTTGCGGGCCGAACGGCAGGACTGGATCGTCGCCTGCACCGCGTCGACGTCGAACACGCCGGGACGCGCAGGAATGATCACCATGGTCGCGTTCTTGATGGCATCGTCGACCACAGCCGATGTGTTCGGCGGCGTGTCGATGAACACCCATTCAAAACCGTCACGCTTCGCGGCGGCAACCATTTCGGTCACGCTGCGATTTGCGATCTTCAGCGGCGGTTCATTTGTTCCCCGCAGCTTGTGCCACAGCGTCAACGAACCCTGCGGATCCGCGTCGATGAGCAAGCAAGGCTTCGTTGATTTATGAACTTGAGCAGCAAGATGTGCAGCCAGGGTACTCTTCCCCGAGCCGCCTTTACGCGATGCGAAAACTATGACGTTCATATGTTGGCCTCCAGATTGACCCCAGGAGGCGAAAATGAATCAGTCTGCTGATTCGTTAAAGTCATATTTACGCGTAATTCAAGGATATGTGCCTGATTTGTTTGGAATGTTGGTTTTTGAGTCACACAGTGCGGCGCAACAGGCCCGAAATGAGTCAGGTGTAGTACGCTTGTCGCCACTTTGTCGCACTCTGGTATCAAGTCAGGCGCTCAAATCTTGCTATCAGCGCCGTTGGAACGAGTTGAGTCCGGACCTTCGATAGCAATTCCCTTCGCGCGCTGACGTTCGATCCACTTTCGCTCAAGCCAACCGAGAAACTGCGCCACCGGTTTTTCCAGCGGCGGAATATCCTGCGCGATGAGGATGAGTCCGAGCGGCAGCATCCAGAGGCCGAGTACAGGAAGAATGCTGAAAATTCCGCCGATAATCAGCAAAATGCCAAGCGGGAATCGCACGAGCTTCGATGAGGGCTTGCGCAACCAACCTACAAATCGAGCCGGTCGGGGCGGAAGTTTCGTTTCGAACCAGGCCAAATGCCGATTGAGTTCGGCCTTGTAGTCAATATTGGTTTCGCTGCTCAAAATGACGCTCCTCGTGGTCTGGAGATGTTGTTTCGTGTCGTGATACCCAACGTGTCAGTTTGTCACGGGTTCACTTTTTTGCCACGATCGATGGCGTCACGGTGCAGCGACTCGGCGAGATCACGCCGTTCTGCATGCTGACTAAACGTCCATTCACATGAAAGCGAAGCCTGATCAGCTCGAGCGAGTTGGTTTTTTCGCCCTTCGCGACTTGACCGCGGGCTTGCGCACGCTGGCCGGCGTTGCCCGAAAGAATTGCGCGCAGCCCGGGCTCAATTGCGCCCGCTTCTGGATCATGCAGGCTGTCACGCGATCGACATCGGGAATGGCTGAGCTGCAGAGCCGAAAGGCATCGCCGGTGCAGAGCTGTTGCTGATCCTCGGTATAGGCTTGCGACGGCGTCGCCAAGAACGACGCGCCGATCATGAGTGACATGGCAAGCGACCCGCTCAAAATCCCTGGACGTACCGACATTAGTCCCCCCTGGTTGCACGTTATCGTGGGAGTGTCGGAGACGATTGCCAGCTTGGCAAGGTGGACGTGACGGGGATCGGGCTTGCCTTCGCGCCGGCCCTGTAGTTTCTCCCGGACATCGCGGCGCCGTTGCCCCGTCGCGACCTCGTGCGAGAGACGGTCCAAGATGAACAGTGAGACAAAAGCGATACTCCGAACCTGCGCGGGCGGTCCACGATCATGAACTGGACCCGTATTGGCATTATCGGCTTCGTGGGGTTGTGCGGCTGGGCGGCATGGCCCAAAGGAAATGACGCGACGCCGCCGCGCCCACTTCTGATCAGGGCAGCATTGAAACAGGTCGATGATCCCGTCATCATCCTCGGCGACAGTATCGTCAAACGCGCAACCTTCCCCCGTGCCGTCTGCGGTCGGCCCATCGTCAATGCCGGAATCGACGGATCGACGACATCGAGCGGTCTCGATGCCATGCTGACAAAAGCACTTGGTGGGAAACAGGCCGCCATGGTCGTCGTCTCCCTCGGACTCAATGATGCTGCGGTCCCTGTGAACGCGGACTCATACAGGACCAACTATCTCGCTTTGCTCGCGACGCTGAAATCCACGGCTCCACGAATGGCCATCGCGACGGTGACACCTGTTGAAGCCGGCAAATCCGATAGCGCGCGCATCAACGACCGGGCGATCGACAGCTACAACGCGTTGCTGCCAACCATCGCGGGCGATGCTGGCGCGAGCCTTGTCACCATCCCGTCCATGCCAGCGAAATACACAACCGATGGCATCCACCTGAATGATGCCGGCTATGCCATCTGGACCAAGGCGGTTCTCGGCGGGGTCAGCGACGTCCTCTGCAAAGGCAAGTAACAACAACCCAGAAAACCGCATCAGGCCTCATTGACGCCAACGCCGCGCTCATCAAGGAGCTGCTGCCCTTTCAACGTGATCCTAAATTTCGGCCCCGCTGCCGGCTTGGCTTGATCGATTACCTCGACAAGCCCTTGAGCAATCAGCCCGTCAAGCACGGCACGTTTTTCGGCATTGAGATCGGGCCCAGAGGCGCGCGCGATGTCGCACATCATCGCAATAGCGGTATTGCTGATATCAGCGTCGATCATGATTGCCTCCCTGTCGTTGGGAAGCCAACGGAACGATGGCAATCGAGTTCCACGACCGGCCTGGCGGAAGCACGCGGGCTTTACGACGTCGAGTTGCCCGAAGGCGGGCTGTTCGTGCCCAAGCCCTACAGCCCCGAGCAGATCGTGGGCACGCTGAATGATCTGACCGGCGCGCCGGCATTGCCGGCCCGACCCAAGCGGTCAGACATTGTCGTAGCCCAAAGCAACGGCCACGCTCGAATCGGCTAAATGATTGATTTGTATGGTACAGTTGGGTGGTCTCGAACCACCGACCTCCTGCTCCACAAACAGGCGCTCTAACCAACTGAGCTACAACTGCATCCTGACCGGCCCCAAAATCAGGGGGTCCCGAACAGGCGGGAAACTAGGTGCAACGCATCACTTTGGCAAGGCCGCGATGATGATTTTTGGCGCAAACAAAAGCCCGGGCTTGCGGCCCGGGCTTTCGATTATTTGGCGGTGCGATCGGCTCAGGCGGCCGGCTGGAACAGCTTCGAAGCGCCGGTCTTGATCGGTTCGGCGGTCTCGGTGGCGATCTTCTGGCCGAGTTCGGCCAGCTGTTTGGTCTGACCCGTGAAGGTTTCAACCTGGCTGCGCGCAAAAGCGGTCCACAGCTCCATCGCCTGCGACGGCGACTTCACGCCGATCAGCGACTGGGCGAAGTCAAAACCCGCATTGGTGTTGGTCTTGGCAATGTCGAGCAGCTTGGCCGAATATTCGGCAGCGCCCTTGGTGGCCGTGCCGAACACAGCTTCAACCGTGCTGTTATGGGTCTCGGCAGCGTCCTTGAACTTGGCATAACCCTCGCGCGCCTGCGAGACGCCCTTTTCGGCGAATGCGCGGACCTGCTCCGGCACCTGGAACGGGATAACGGAAGATGAGAACGGATCGGTCGATTCGGCCATAGCGTGCATCCTTCGTGGTGGGGGGTGAAATCAATAAACCCGTGGAGGCTGCGAAAGGCACCGGTGCCTTTCATCAGCTGGCGGGAAACAGAGCGGCATCGCCATCGGCGATGCGTCATTGTGGTTACCGCAATATCATGTCGGAATTGTGCGGCGCAACAGAATATTGCACCGCAGAATCGCATGAGACCCGGATCGAATGCGCGCCCACGTCATGGAACTCGCTAGATATCAATCACTGATTGCATAGCGGAGAGCGCAGGGAGCCGGTCAGCTCTTAGGCTTGGCGGCGTCCATGGCAGCGCGGCTCATGATCTGGCCCATTTCGCTGGCCTGCTCTGCCAGCGACTTCATCTGCGACTGCACGTATTCGCTGTGGAGCCGCATGACGTCGCCGAGATCCTTGGCGTGCAGCAGCTGCTGGGCATAATCCAGCGACGCGGCGACGTTCTTCTCGGCATAGGCGATGGCCTTGGTGCTGACATCCTTGGCGCCGGCGCGCACGGTCTCACCGCGGTTTTCGATCGACGACGCCGTGCTCTGGGCGCTGGCCAGAAACTTCTCGAATGCCTGCTTGGCTTGGTCGAAGCTGGCTTCGGCCATTGCGCGCATTTCCTTCGGAATTTCGAATTGGTCGGTCATGTCCCGCTCCATTTTGCATTGACGAAGCCGTCCACGGCCCCGTCTCCCGTGTCGCCCACTGCAATCTAGCCGAGCTTGGCATCGCCGATGTGACGCGGCGTCCCGTCCTCGTCCGATCCCATCGTGGACCTTTGTTTTTGTTTTGCAACTGCCAACGCATGGCCCAGCCCCTCCGTTCGGCAGAATGCCGAACCCTCGGAGCGGATTAACGTTATTGCTGCTTTGGCCTGCTGGAATGGGCGGGGGACGTGGACCTGCGCGTCCGCGCGGGCGATACTAACGAATTATTAAGGATGTCATCGTTTGGCCCGCAATCTGTGACGCGGATACCGGACGGGCGCCCAACGAGTCAGTCATGAAGTGCCGATGAACAATGCGGATTTTCAGTTGCGGGGCGTTGGCGATGCACGGCTGGCCGTACACGCCACCAGCAACCAGCCGGTCTGGCTGTGGTCGCGCGACGGCACCCGTGTGCTGTGGGCCAATCCGGTCGGTGCGCGACTGTTCGGCGCCCGTAATGCAGCGGACCTGTTTGCCAGGACTTTCGGCCCCGCCGATACCCATCGCCGCCAGATAGCCCAGCTCGGCTCACGGCTGCCGGCCAGTGGCGCAATGCGGCTGGAGCGCCTACGCGGCTTCGGCGCGGCGCTGGGCAGTTTGATGACCTGCGCCTGCTCGCAGCTTGAATTTCCCGATGGCGGCAGCGGCATTCTCGTTGTCGCAGCGGAGCCGCTCGGTGGCCGCGGCATGCCGCTGGTCGAACGTCTGCAAAATCTCGTCGAGGGAATCGACACTCCTATCGCCGCCTTTGCACGCGACGGCCTGTTCGTCGGCGCCAACGAAATGGCTCGGGCGCTGCTTGGTTTTCGCAATCTCTCCGATGCCGGCCTCGATCATGCGCGCGACGGCGCGCTGAAGGACGGCCGCATCGAAACACCTATCGGCTTTGGCCGCATGGTACTGCAGCGCGTGGGCAGTGGCGCCGATGTCGGACTGGTGGCGCTGATCGCGCCGGGCGCTGTGCATCCGGCGCCGAGCGAAGAAGAACTCGAGGCTCCGGCAGAGCCGGAAGCCAGCGTTGAACCACAGAGCGCCCTTGCAGAACCGAGTGACCTGTTTGTCGAATTCGATGAGGCCACCGGGGCAAAAGACCCGAGCGAAAACGCTATCGACATCGACGCTCCGATCGAGCCGGAAAAAGCCGAGATCGATCGCGACGTACATCTCGAAGAGGTGATCGCCGAAACCATCGCACATGCCGACGCACCGACTGAGACTGATGCGCAGACGCCGACCGTCGAAGCCGTTGCCGACCAACCTGCGTCCGTCGCGCTGCCCGAGATCGAACCGCGCACGACACCGCTCCGTTTCGTATGGCAGATCGATGCGGAGAAGCGTTTCACACTGAACTCCGACGAGTTCATCCACCTGATCGGCCCACGCACAGCGGCAAGCTTTGGCCACAAGTGGAACGATCTGACAGCCGAATTCAATCTCGATCCGGACAGCCACGTCGTCAAGGCGATGGCCACGCAGCAGACATGGAGTGGCATCACGCTGCTCTGGCCGGTGGACGGCGGTGGCCGCCTGCTTGTCGAACTCTCTGGCCTGCCGCTGTTCGATCGCGAGCGCAATTTCACCGGCTATCGCGGTTTCGGCGTTTGCCGTGACCTCGATGGAATGACGCGGCTCGCCGAGCAACGTCGACATGATCACATCGGCGATCCACCGCCCCGACCATTATCCGCCGATGTCGCGCAGGCGGGCCCTGTCGGCGACAGTCTCGATGAACCGATTGCCCTCACCACCAACCCGATACCAGAACAGACACCACCGCCAACCACACCGGACAGCACCGTGCAACCACCCGAGAACGTCGTGCCATTTCGACCAGGCGATCCCAGATCGCCGGCACTGACGCCTGTCGAGAATAGCGCCTTCAACGAGCTTGCGCGGCAATTGTCGGCGCGGCTTGAGTCGGAGACGGGACTGATCACGAGCACGAACACACCCGAAGCGGACAGCGAGACGGACGATGCACCGACGGCTACCCAGACCTTGTCTCAGCCAACTGAAGCGGCGTCACAGGCTGCCTGGCTGACAACGCCACCGGCTGCACCACGCGGCGAGATGATGCGCGACAAGATGCTGCTCGACCTGATGCCGGTCGGCGTCCTGATCTATCGCCTCGATCGCCTGCTATTCGCCAATCCCGCCTTCCTCGCCCGGATGAACTATCCGAGCCTGAACGCACTGGAAGAAGCGGGTGGCCTCGATGCGCTCTATGTCGGAGCTGATGTCTCTTCTGCGGCCAGCACCTCCGATGACGGCACCGCCGTCACGATTTCGGGCGGTGACCAGTCCGGCAACACAGTGCCTGCCGAAGCGCGCCTGTACACGATTTCATGGGACAACGAACCGGCGCATGCGCTGATTTTCGCTCCGCCCAAGGCAGAGCCTGTCGCCGCCCCTGTTACGATCGCTGCGCCCGTTGCGGACGCGCCATTGCCCGCTGGCCATATCGATGCCGAAGATCTGGCCACGATCCTCGATACCACGGCCGAAGGCGTCATCATGTTCGACGCCGAAGGCAACATCAATTCCTGCAACCGCAGCGCCGAGGCGCTGTTCGGCTATAGCGGCGAATTACTGACGCAGCGGAATCTGACCGACCTCTTCGCAGCAGAAAGCCGCCGGGTGGTGCAGGACTATCTCGCAAGCGTCAAAGAATCCGGCGTAGCCAGCCTGATGGATCGTGGCCGTGAGGCCCTGGGCCAGGTGCGCGCCGGCGGCCTCGTGTCGCTGTCGATGACCATCGGCCGCACGCGCACGGATGGACCGAACTTCTTTGCCGTGTTCCGCGACCTGACGCAGACGAAGAAGACCGAAACCGAACTGCTGAATGCGCGCCGCCAGGCCGATCGTGCGGCAACGGCCAAGGCGGATGTGCTGGCGCGGATCAGCCACGAGGTCCGTACACCGCTGAATGCCATCATCGGCTTCGCGGAAGTGATGGTCGACCAGCGCTTCGGCCCACTCGGCAACGAGCGCTATGTCGAATACATGAAAGACATTCGCGCCTCGGGCGAACGCGTCATCGCGATCGTCAACGATCTGCTCGATCTGTCACGCATCGAGACCGGAAAGATCGACCTCGCTTTCACCACGCAGAACCTCAACGAGATGGTGGAGCAATGCGTTGCGGTGATGCAGCCGCAAGCCAATCGTGGCCGCATCATCATCCGCACCTCGCTGGCCCATCTGCTGCCGACCGTCGTCGCCGACGCCCGTGCGCTGCGGCAGATCACGCTGAATCTGATCGGCAACTCGATCCATCTCGCCAATGCCGGCGGTCAGGTGATCGTCTCCACCGCATTGTCGGACTTCGGTGAGATCGTACTGCGCGTCCGCGACACCGGTCACGGCCTCAACGACAACGAACTCGCCGCCGCGATGGAGCCGTTCCGGAGTTCGACGCCGGCGGATTCTTCGGAGAGTTCGGGCGTCAGCCTGTCGCTGACCAAAGCCCTCGTCGAAGCCAACAACGCGCGCTTCCAGATCAAGACCGCGCCGAGCTCGGGCACGCTGATCGAGGTGGCATTTTCGAATGCGGCGATGAAGGCCTGAGCGGCCTTCACCGATTTAGCGACTGAGCGCCATCGCCGCGTCGGAACGGCGTGGCTTGCGATAGCCGATCAGCAGCGGACCGAATGAGACGGCGAAGCCGATAAAGGCCGCGACCCACGTCAATGCTGCAACATGGAGCAGCGGCGGACTGTAAGCCAGCGCGATCACGGCGCCGATCCGCGCCAGTGCCGCCACGATGACGGCGGCATAGATCATCAGCGTCGTACGTGAGGCATGCAGTGCCTGGCCGGTATGACCGAGTGTTGCCCGGCTCATGACAGCCAGCGTCATGACGCCGGCCGCACCTGCCATCCATGCATGCAGGCCGGCGCTGGGCGCGACCCATCCTGCTGCCGCTGCGGCATTCAGTAGAAAACCCAGCGGCACGAAAGCGTAACCAATATGCAGGATCAGCAGCAGGCCCTCGCGCGAGGTGCGATCGCCGGCCCAGCGCGCAAGACGCATGATGTGCAGCACACCGACCAGCGCGAGAGCCACTCCCGTTAGTTCGGCAAAGGGCCGCGCGATCCACAGCACCACCGCAGCGGCGCTGACGGCAATGACAACCATATCGAAACGCGCGAACGGCACTGGAAGCCGACCGGGATTCTCGCGCACCAGCCAGTTGCGGGTGAAGCTCGGAATGATCCGCCCGCCGATCAGCGAGATCAGCAACACCACGACCGCGACGCCGATCCGGATGCTGACGTCTGCGACGCCAGCAAGATGAGCTTCGACATGAAAGGCGATGTTACCGAGCAGCAGGAAGGCGACGATGCCGACCACTGGCAGATTGCGCCAGTTGCGGCCCGCCGCGATCTCGCGGGTTGCAGCGGCAGCGACCAGCGTCAGGAAACTCACATCGACCAGCATCGCCACGAGCCAGCCGGTACAGGCCGAAAACGTCAGGCAAATCCGTCCCGCGATCCAGAGGACGACCAGCCCGAGCAAGGGCAAGCCGCGGATTGGCAACCGGCCGGTCCAGTTCGGAATCGCCGTGAACAGAAAGCCGGTGACCACGGCCGACATGAAGCCGAACAGCATCTCGTGAATGTGCCAGTCGCGCGGCGCAAAACCGGTGGCCAGCGCCAGCCAGCCATGGAAGGCCGGCATCCAGACCAGAATTCCCAAGCCGGCATAACACGCACCGAGCAGGAAAAAGGGGCGGAAGCCGGCCGAGAGCAACGGCCAATCGGCGATGGAGCGAACACGAAGAAGCGTCATCGTTACTCTCCCGTTTGGGGCGTGTTACTTCGCAGCGACTTTTTCGAACAGCGCCGCGAACGCTGTCTTGGCCTTGCCGGGATGGGTCACCGCCTTGGCTTCGGCCGCGTTGGTTGGCGTACCGACCACCACCAGTCCCACCATGCCCATGCCGTAATGCGGCGCGCATTTCACGCCGTAGACGCCGGGCTTGTCGAAGGTCACCACGAGGTCCTGGCTCATCTTGCCAACGAAGGGCGTCGCATCGGCGGGTAGCATGCCTTTGACCGATTCAACGCTGTGCGCCTTGTCGGTCGACACGAATTTCACGGTATCGCCGGGCTGCACATTGACCAATGCGGGCTCGAACACCATGGCGGCCCCGTCAGCGCCCTTGTTGAGCATTTTGACCTCGACCTCCGCAGCGCCAGCGGCGCCTGTCAGAGCGAAAAGGACGGCGGCGGTTGCAGGCATAAGAGCCTCGCGCATCGTATTTCTCCGTAAACTCCGGTCATTTCAGCCGGATGCGCCAAATTAGGCCTGCCGCCCGGCCTCGACATTGCGCCAGCGCAAACTTCCACTTGATCGACGCCCGCAATCACGGTCTAGAAGTGTCCGGAACGGGAACTTGACGGAGAACACATGTCGGCGGTCGACAGCTCCATGATTGCGCATCTGCCGCTGTTCGAGAGTCTCGACACCGCAGCCTGCGAGGCGATCCTGCGCGAGGCGCATTCGATCCGCGTCCCGAAGAACAAGGTGATTTTCGAGCAGGGCGAGGACGTCCATTCGTTCTATCTGCTGCTCCATGGCCATATCCGCGCGACCAAGATGACGCCCGCCGGCGAACAGGTGATCGTGCGCTATGTCGCGACCGGCGAGATCTTTGGGATCGGTCAGGCGATGGGGCTCGCAACCTATCCGGCAACCGCAACGGCAGTGGATGACAGCGTGGTTCTGGTGTGGCCCACCACGATCTGGACGCGGCTGGTTGCCGACTATCCCGCCCTTGCCGCCAATACGCTCAGGACCGTCGGCAGCCGGTTGCAGGAGGCTCATACGCGCGTGGTCGAGATATCGACCCAGCAGGTCGAGCAGCGCGTTGCTCACGCCCTGCTGCGACTGGTGAACCAATCAGGCCGCAAGACCGCGCAAGGCATCGAGATCGATTTCCAGTTGAGCCGTCAGGATCGCTGAAATGACTGGCGCCACGGTCTTCACCGTGAGTCGCACGCTCAGCACCTGGGAACAGCGCGGGCTGATCGAAAGCAGCCGGCAGCGCATCGTGCTGCGCGAACCCGAGGCATTGCGTGCGCTCGCTGATGCCGTTCCAGGTGACGACGCATAGCGTGGTTACGCGGCTTCGAACTGCCTGACTTCGTTCGGCACTTCTCCGAGTGGGATCGAGACGGCAGCCCTGACGCCCTGAGCATCGTCGCGGTTTGCGATATCGAGGCTGAAGCCGTTACGATCCGCCGCCGTCCGGGCAATCGCCAATCCGAGCCCGGTGCCATCGATATCCATCGGCGCCGCACGGAAGAAGCGGTCGTAGAGATACGGCACGGCGGATTCCGGTATTCCGCATCCGTTGTCGATCACCTCGATGACGAAATCCGTGCCTCGGCGCACAGCCTTGATGCTGACCGCGCCGCCGGCGCGCGTGTAACGCACCGCATTGTCGAGCAGGTTCGAGACAATCAGCCGGAGATCGGCGGCGCGAACATTCAATTCATCACGCGTCCCCGGCTCGATCGCGAGTGAGACGCCCTTTGCCTCGGCGATGGACACGAAACCGGACACCACCAGCCGCACGAAGGCCTCCGCATCGACGACTTCGGCTTCGCTTTCGATGCCCGCATCGGCGCGAACCATGGTCATCAACTGGTTGACCGAATAGGAGGCCCTTCGAATCCCGTCGAGCAGGTCCTGCGCGATCTCACGTTCAGGCGCATTGAGCTCCCGTACCCGCAGATTATCGATCTGGATCTGAAGCGCCGCGAGCGGAGTCCGCAATTCATGCGCCGCATCGGACACGAAGCGACGCTGGGTCTCCAGCGCGGTCTGATGTCGCTCGATCAGCGAGTTCATGGCTGTCACAAGCGGAGCGACTTCGATCGGAACGCCTGTCAGGCTTAGCGCGTCCTTCGCATCGGCACTGCGCTGGCCGATATCAGCCGACAGCGTTCCAAGCCCGAACAGCACGCGCTTGACCGCCCACCAGATCATCAGCCATGCGATTGGAATGGCCGCGATCAACGGCACCGCAGCACCCGCGGCCGCATAGGCGGCCACTTCCTCACGCGCACTCCAGCGCTGCGCGACCTGGATCGCATGCGTCGCGTCGCGCGACCTGAACACGCGCCAGCGCTCTCCACCCGCG
The DNA here is from genome assembly GCF_900108575.1 of Tardiphaga sp. OK245. Classification (NCBI taxonomy): domain Bacteria; kingdom Pseudomonadati; phylum Pseudomonadota; class Alphaproteobacteria; order Hyphomicrobiales; family Nitrobacteraceae; genus Tardiphaga; species Tardiphaga sp. OK245. The sequence continues at coordinate 1,202,350 of NZ_FNWZ01000001.1, forward strand.
GTCACGTCGGCATAGCCGAGTTCCGACTGAAACGGGATATCGACCGAAGGGCCTGAACGGTGAATGGGCTGTTTCGACTGATCCCAGATCTGGATCACCAGCTGGTCTTCCAGCTCGGCATCGATCCGCGGCTCGATATCATGTCGGAACACCATACCCGCCGTAAGCGCAACCTCGTGAAGAGCGTTGTCCTGAAAGCTGTTCACCTCGTATTTGACGAAATAATAGGACGTGACGGCCGCAGCAACGCCGACCAAGATCAGCAGCCCCGTGACGTAGGTCATCACGGTCTTTCGCAACGACGTCATGCGCCCTCCTTGGTCACCATCCAGCCCGCACCGCGGACATTGCGGACGATGTCCTTGTCAAATTTCTTGCGCAGCCCGTGAATCAGCACGTCGACTGCGTTGCTCTGGACTTCCTCGCCCCAGCCGTAAATCCGGCTCTCGATCTGGCTGCGCGACAGGATTTGCCCGGGGCGTTCCATCAAAGCCTGCAGTACCGCAAATTCGCGCACCGACAGCAGATGTTTGATATCGCGGAACGTCGCCACCTGCGTCGATGGATCCAGCGTGATCTCCGCAGACGTCATCAGCGATACCACGCGACCATTGGCGCGGCGCGTGACTGCGCGGATTCGCGCGAGCAGGACCGGCAGTTCAAACGGCTTGACGATGTAATCGTCTGCGCCGAGATCGAGGCCCGCCACCATGTCGGACACGCCATCCCGCGCGGTGATGATAAGGGCCGGCGTGGTCATGCCGGCTTTTCTTTTCGCCTTGAGCACGTCCAGGCCGGACATCTTGGGCAGGCCAATGTCGATCAGAGCGACCGCATATTCCGACCGGTCCATCGCGGCGAAGCCATCGCGGCCATTGCGCGCCCAGTCGACGCTCATGCCATTCTCGCTCAGGCCGCGCACCAGCGCCTTGCCGAACATGGCATCGTCTTCGATCAGTAGAACGCGCATCATTCAATCTCGTGCCTGCAGGAACTTCGGAAGGTCAGTCAGTCAGACAACATCGGAGGCATCCCGATATTCCCTTATCCCAAGTGTCGGTGACTGCGGCGCTTACGCGCATTGCAGCGCTTGTCCAGTGACCAATCGTTTGGCGCAGGCTAGCCGCCGCTCCTCGTTTAGAACGATTACAAATTATCTAGACGCCATTGGTGCGTAGATCACACACCTTGGGCATATCCCGCGAAGTTCGATTTATTCTAAACGCCATCTAATTCACGCCTAATACTCCGAATTGCAGATGTGTCCAAGTGTTTCCGAGGAAGCACAAGGACCGCCGGCATTTGCATGAGCGGAGAATATTTCAGGGGCGTAGTAATGACTTCCAGGACTTCTATCGGGGGGCGCGGCACGGCGGCGCGCAAAGCTTTTCTGATTTCGACGAGCGCGGCGGCCATCATCGCGGCTGGATTGTGCATCGCAGAGCCGGCGATTGCGCAGAATGCGAATTCCGGCGCATCGACATTGCCGCCGGTGCAAGTCGACGCTCCCAGCGCACCGCGCGTACGCCGCGCCCAGCCGCAGCGCGCCGCATCCGGCCGCGCACGCACGCGTCCCGTCGCGCAGGCGCAACGAGTCCGTCAGCCGCCCGTCGTCAGCAATCAGGACGCCCGCACCGGTCAGGTCGGCTACATCACGCAAAGCATCTCGAGCGGTACCAAGACCAACACACCGCTCATCAATGTGCCGCAGTCGGTATCGGTGCTGACCAAGGATTTCATCAAGGATCAGGCTTTCACATCGATCGGCGAGGCCGTCCGTTATGTCCCCGGCGTCATCTATCATCAGGGCGAGTCGCATCGCGACGACCTTGTGATCCGCGGTCAGCGCAGCAATGCCGACTTCTACACCAACGGCATTCGCGACGACGTGCAGTATTTCCGCGACTTCTATAACCTCCAGCGCCTCGAGGTACTCAAGGGACCGAATGCGATGATCTTCGGCCGCGGCGGCGGCGGCGGCGTGGTCAATCGCGTTCTCAAGGAAGCCGATGGCACGACCGTCCGCGAAGTGACCGTGGGTGGCAGCTCCTATCCAGGTGGCCGCACCTCTGTCGATATCGGCCAGGCCGTGACCCAGGACCTCGCAGTACGCTTCAACGCCTTTTACGAGAACACCGACAGCTATCGCGACTTCGTCAATCTCGAACGTTACGGCTTCAATCCAACAGTCACCTTTGCGCCGAACGACACAACAAAGGTCAAGCTCAGCTACGAATATCTGCACGACAACCGCACCGTCGACCGCGGCATTCCCTCGCAGCTCCGCCCCGGCGGCGCGCTACCGCAATTCGCCTACAACACCGCCTCCTCGACCTATTTTGGCAATCCAAATGCGAGCTACGCAGTTGCCGACGTCAACATCGCCAATGCCGTGATCGAGCATGATTTCGAGAACGGACTGACGGTAAAGAACTCATCGCAATTCGCGGACTACCGGAAATTCTATCAAAACGTCTATCCGGGCGGCGCGGTGAACATCGCCGGTACCTCGATCAATCTCAGCGCCTATAACAACGAGACCGATCGCCAGAATCTGTTTAACCAGACGGACTTCACCTACCGCGTGAACACCGGCCCGGTCCGCCACACCGTAGTGTTCGGCGGCGAAGTCGGCAATCAGAGCGGCCTTGCTTTCCGGAATAGCGGCTATTTCAACGGCGACACGACGCAGACCAGCCTACCTGTAGATCCCCGAAGCCCGACGCGTATTTCCCCCGTCGCCTTCCGGAACACCGCGACAGACGCCAACAACACCTACAATCTGAACCTCGGCGCCCTCTATGTTCAGGACCAGATCGAGATTACCCGCTATCTGCAGCTGATCGGCGGCCTGCGCTTCGATCACTTCGATCTGTCGTCGCGCGATCGCCGTACCGGCGCGATCCAGACCCGTACCGACGACCTTGTATCGCCGCGCGCCGGCATAATCGTGAAGCCGGTCGACAACGTCTCGGTCTATTACAGCTATGCAGTATCCTACTTGCCGAGCTCGGGTGACCAGTTCAGCACGCTCTCACCAGGCCTCGTGATCGCCGAGCCTGAGAAGTTCGTGAACAACGAAGTCGGATTGAAGTGGGATATTCATCCGCGCCTGCAATTCGCTACTGCAGTCTACGACCTGAACCGGACCAACCAGCGTCTGGCTGATCCGAACAATGCTGGCTTCTTCATCACAAGCGGCGCCACCAAGACCCGCGGCTTCGAAGCCTCATTGGCCGGTTACATCACCGATGCGTGGCAGGTGACGGGTGGCTACGCCTATACGGACGCCCAGATCACAGGTGCGAACTCGACGACAGTACTGCCCGGCAACCGCGTTGGGCTCGTGCCGCTCAATACCTTCTCGCTGTGGAACAAGTACCAGTTCACCCCGCAATGGGCCGCGGCCGTCGGTGTGATCCACTACACCAATTTCTATGCGTCATCCGACAACACCGTCCTGCTTCCAGAATGGACCCGTGTCGACATGGCCGTGTTCTTCAAGCTGAACGAGATGTGGCGCGCACAGCTGAACATCGAGAACCTGTTCGATCGTGGTTATTTCGCCACGGCTGACGGCAACAACAACATTACGCCCGGCTCGCCGCGCGTGTTCAGACTGTCGGCAACAGCCAATTTCTGAGACTAAGCATCGCGGGCCGCAGGTAAGCCGTTGCTTATCTGCGGCCCACTTTCGAATCTGGAATCAATCTAATCTTTTGTCACGCGACGTTCAGTCACTGACATTCGAACGCCCACTGCGCTACTCCACCTGACATTGTAGATACGCCCCTTGCCGGAGCCATTTCATGATCAAGCATCACGCCCTCGCCACCGCCGTCGTCTTCGCCGCCCTCGGTGCTTCTGCGCTGCAGGCCGCCGAAGAGGTCAATGTCTATACCTATCGCGAGACCAAGCTCGTGCAGCCGATCTTCGAGGCCTTCACCAAGGACACCGGTGTGAAGGTCAATGTGATCTCGGCGAGCTCGGGCCTCGAGCAACGCATGAAGGCCGAAGGCGCCAACAGCCCGGCAGACGTGCTGCTGACGGTAGATATCGGCCGCATCGACGAGGCCGTGCAGGCGGGCGTGACGCAGCCGATGAAATCCGAGGTGATCGAGAAGGTCGTGCCGGCCCAATATCGCGACCCCGACGGCCACTGGGCCGGCATCTCCATGCGCGCCCGCGTGATCTATGCGTCGAAGGATCGCGTCAAGCAGGACGCCATCACCTATGAGGAACTGGCCGATCCGAAGTGGAAGGGCAAGATCTGCATCCGCTCCGGCCAGCACATCTACAATAACGGGCTGTTCGCCGCCTATGTCGCCAAGCACGGCGAGGCCAAGGCCGAAGAATGGCTGCGCGGCGTCAAGGCCAATCTGGCGCAGAAGCCCTCGGGCGGCGACCGCGAGACCGCCCGTGACGTCGCGGCCGGCAAATGCGATCTCGGTATCGGCAACACCTATTACTGGGCGCTGATGATGAATGCCGATCCCGACAAGAAGCCATGGGCCGAAGCCACCAAGGTGATCCTGCCGACTTTCGAAGGCGGCGGCACCCATGTGAACTTGTCCGGCGTGCTGCTGGCCAAACATGCGCCGAACAAGGCCAATGCCATGAAGCTGATCGAATGGCTCGCCGGCGAGCATGCCCAGCAGGTCTATGCCGACGCCAATTACGAATATCCCGTGCGCGCCGGCATCACGATCAATCCGACCATCGCGGGCTATGGCAAGCTCAATGCCGACCCGATGCCCATCGCCAAGATTGCCGCCAACCGCAAAGCCGCGTCGACGCTGGTGGACAAGGTCGGGTTTGATAATTGAGCCCGGCTATTGCTCCGTAGGCTGCGATGATGCACAGCCTATCAGTATGTTGTCCCCGCCCTGTGTGCCTGCAGCGCACACGGGGCGGGGACCCATACGCACCGAACTCTCGGTAGGGCGCTGTGGCTACGGCAATTTCTGACTTACTTCTCCTTGGGGTATGGATCCCCGCCTTCGCGGGGATGACATGCGGAGAGTGCCCACGTGGGCATGCACGCCCGTGAGGCCTTCCCGCACCGAAGCGCTCGCGATTCTCGTCGCAGTTGCCACCGCGCTCCTCGTGGCAGCGCCCGTGATCAGCATCGCATTACTCGCGCTGCAGCCGGAGCCTGAGCTTTGGCAGCATCTGATTGCCTATGTATTACCGCAAGCGCTGCGCGACACCGCAGCCCTCCTGATCGGCGTCGGTATCGTTACGCTCACGGTCGGTGCCGGCACCGCATGGCTGGTCTCGGCGCACGATTTCCCCGGCCGCACGCTCATGCTCTGGCTCTTGCCGCTGCCGCTGGCGATTCCGACCTATCTCGCCGCTTACGTCTATGTGGACCTGTTCGAGCCACTGGGCCTCGTCCATCGCGCATTGGCAACGGCAATGTCGTTGCCCGGCGCGATCGGGTGGCTGCCGAGCCTGCGTTCGTTGCCCGGCGCCATCTTCGTGATCGGCATCGTGTTGTATCCCTACGTCTATCTCTCGGCCCGCGCGATGTTCCAGCATCGCAGCGCCGATTTTGCTGAAGCCGCGAAGATACTCGGTGCGGATCGCTGGACGACGTTCCGCCGTGTCTCGCTACCGATGGCGCGCCCCGCCCTCGCTGTGGGCCTCGCACTGGTATCGCTGGAAACGCTGAATGACATCGGCGCCAGTGAATATCTGGGCATTCGCACGCTCACCGTCTCGGTTTTCACGACCTGGCTCAACCGCGGCAGCCTTGCAGGTGCTGCGCAGCTGTCATTGTTCATGCTCGCCATCGTCGGGGTGCTGATCACCATCGAGCGCTTCGGCCGCCGCGAAGGCAGCGTGGAATTCTCTTCGGAGAATCCGCGACTGGCACCGCGCACACCTTTGACAGGCGTACGCGGATGGCTTGCTTTCACCGCCTGTCTCCTCCCTGCCCTGCTCGGCTTCGCCGTGCCCTTGCTCTATCTGCTGCGTGAAAGCCTGCGCCGCGGTCTACTGTCGATGGAAACGACGGTGTGGCGCGATGCCGGCCACACCATTGCGCTGGCCGCAATTGCCACGGGAGCCGCACTGCTTCTCGGGCTTGTGGTGATCGTCGCTCAGCGCTGGCGTACTTCGCGGCTGACCAACCTGTCGGTCGCTGTCGCCCAGACCGGCTATGCGCTGCCCGGAACGGTGCTGGCGCTGGGTCTGCTGACGCCGGTGCTGTTCATCGACAATGGATTCAGCAAGCTCGCCGGATGGCTCAGTCTCGCATCGCCCGGGCTTGTCATGGTCGGCTCCGGCGCCGCCGTGGTGATCGCCTATGTGATCCGGTTCCTGGCGGTACCGACCGGTTTCATCAAGGCCGGCTTCGAGCACATCCCCGTCGATTACGACGACAGCGCCCGCGCCGCCGGCGCACCGGCAATCACCACGCTGCGCGTGATTCAACTGCCGCTATTGCGTCCGGCATTGTTCGGCGCCGTCATCGTGGTCTTTGTCGACTGCCTGAAGGAGCTGCCAGCAACGCTGTTACTGCGGCCGCTCAATGTCGAAACGCTCGCGACATCGATCTATCAATATGCCAGTCGGGGCAGTTTCGAGGAAGGCGCTCTCGCCGCTCTGCTGATCGTCGCTGCGAGCATCGGCCCGGTGGTCTGGCTGACACGCTTTGCAGATGTGCCGCAGGGGCCGGTGTAGCGCGCTTACGCGATCGGGACCTGACCGCTTTTGCGTGACTCCGCAAAGATCGCCCAGGCCGCCACGAACATCGCCGCAATCACGGGACCGACGACGAAGCCATTGAGGCCCAGCGCATCGATGCCCCCGAGCGTCGCGATCAGCACCAGATAGTCCGGCAGCTTTGTGTCCTTGCCGACCAGCATCGGGCGCAGGATGTTGTCGACCAGACCGATGACGAGAAATCCATAGGCGATCAGGATCACACCCTGAACGACCGAGCCCGTCGCAAGCAGATAGAGCGCGACCGGCATCCAGACGAGGCCAGCACCCACCGCCGGCAACAGCGACAAGAACGCCATCAGCACGGCCCACAGCAACGCAGCATTGATGCCAAGGATCCAGAAGATCAGCCCGCCGAGCGCGCCCTGCGCCAGCGCGACCAGAATGCCGCCCTTCACCGTGGCGCGGATCACCACCGTGAACTTCTCCATCAGATCGTCACGCAACTCCGGCCGCAGCGGAATCGCATTCTTCACACGCTGCGACAACGCCTCGCCATCCTTGAACAGGAAGAACAGCAGATAGAGCATGATGCCGAGATTGATGATGAAGTCGAACGTGCTCTGGCCGATGTTCAGCGCCTGCGATGCAAAGTACTGACTGCCTTTGACGAGGCCCTCAGTCAGCTTGTCCTGCATGCCGCCGAGATTGGCAACGCCGAAACGATCCAGCAGTCCCTTGGCCCATTGCGGGACGGCATCGAGTATCTGCTGCAGAAACGTGCCGAGATTGAATTGGCCCGACTTCATCTTGCCGACAACGACGGCCGCTTCCTGCGCCAGCGATGCGCCAACCAATGTCAGCGGCAAGATCACGATCAGCACGATCAATCCCACCGTGAGCAAGGCGGCCGAGTTTGGATGCTTTGGCATCCGGCGCTCCAGCCGCCGATGCATCGGCGCGAACATGATCGCGATGACCACGCCCCACAGGATCGCGCTGTAGAACGAGCTCATGATCCAGCCGAAGGCCAACGTGACCACGACGATCAGAAGCAGGAAGAAACGGTCTTCGAGACTGGCGCGCATGTCGGCTTCCTAGAGCATGACCCGGAAAAGTGGCAACCGGTTTTCCGAATGATCATGCTCAACTAAAGAGATGAAAAGGCAGATACTAACACGAATGCCCGGCACGGGGCCGGGCATCATGTCAACGTTCGGAGCGCGCAATCGTTCAGGTGTTGGTCAGCGCGACCCGGAATTCAGCTTCGGTATTGGCCTTCACCTCATCGAGCGTCACGCCATCGGCGAGTTCGATCAGGGCCATGCCGTCATTGCCGTGCTTGTCGATGGTGAACACCGCCAGATCGGTGACGACCATGTCGACGACGCGCTCACCGGTCAGCGGCAGGTTGCAGCTCTTCAGCAACTTGGCGCCGTCCTTGGCCGAATGCTCCATCACGACGACGACGCGCTTGACGCCGGCGACGAGGTCCATCGCGCCGCCCATGCCCTTCACCATCTTGCCTGGGATCATCCAGTTGGCGAGGTCGCCATTCTGGGCCACCTGCATGGCGCCAAGGATCGACAGATCGATATGGCCGCCACGGACCATGCCGAACGAATCCGCCGACGAGAAATAGCTGGTCTCCGGCAGTTCGGTGACGGTCTGCTTGCCGGCATTGATGAGGTCCGGATCTTCGTCGCCCTCATAGGGGAAAGGACCCATGCCGAGCATGCCGTTCTCGCTCTGCAGCTGAACGTCGACACCTTCGGGAATGTAGTTCGACACCAGCGTCGGAATACCGATGCCGAGATTGACGTAATATCCGTCGCGCAGTTCTTTAGCCGCGCGCGCTGCCATTTGATCACGGGTCCAAGCCATCGTTCTCTCCTGTTTTTGCTTTTGGCGGTTACGCGGGACGCTGACGCGAGGTAACTTTTTCGATCCGCTTCTTGCCGGTACCGACCTCGACAATGCGCTTCACAAAAATGCCGGGGGTGTGAATGTGATCCGGGTCGATCTCGCCGGCCGGCACCAGATGCTCGACTTCGGCAATGGTGATCTTGGCGGCGGTCGCCATCATCGGGTTAAAGTTCCGGGCGGTCTTGCGATAGACGAGATTGCCGGCGGTATCGCCCTTCCAGGCGTGCACGATGGCAATGTCGGCGAACAGACCACGCTCGAGCATGTAGGTCTCGCCATTGAATTCCATGGTCGGCTTGCCTTCCGAGATCAGCGTGCCGACGCCGGTCTTGGTGTAAAAGCCGGGAATGCCGGCGCCGCCGGCGCGGATGCGCTCGGCCAAGGTGCCCTGCGGGGAGAATTCGAGTTCCAGTTCGCCGGCCAGATACTGCTGGGCGAACAGCTTGTTCTCGCCGACATAGGACGAGATCATCTTCTTGATCTGGCGGGTTTCCAGCAGGCGAGACAGGCCGATGCCGTCAACGCCGGCGTTATTGGACACCACGGTGAGGTCCTTGACCCCGGAATCGCGCAAGGCGTCCGACAGGTCCTCGGCAATGCCGCAGAGGCCGAAGCCGCCGGACATGATCATCATGCCGTCCTTGAGAATGCCATCGAGTGCCGATTTGGCGTCGGGGTAGACCTTGTTCATGGGAATCGACCTGATGCAGGAATGCGCTGAGAACCCAGCGGGCGCGGGCGGCTATGTCGTGGATTATTAGGCGGAAACTCCGCGGCAGGTCAATCGCGGGGGACTGCGACCCCATCACCCCCGCTATGGCCTTGAAAGCGTCAAGAAAACCCTTCAAATTGAGGACCTTGGACGTGGGCGCACATGGATGCCGCCCCGCTATGTGTGACCACCAACCAACCCGGATAGTTCATTGACGAGTGCCCAAGGAATAAGACGCCTGGGGATGCCGATTGCGGCGCTCCTGGGTGTTGCAGTGATCGGGCTGTTTGCCATGTCGTGGTTGCTTAACCGCGATACGCTGCGTCATGCCGTGGAGGCCCAGATCCGCGCCGTGACTGGGCTGGATTTCGTCGTCAACGGCGCGGTGGATGTCTCGGTCTTTCCAGGCAGCTATGTCTCGTTTCATGATGTCGGCCTGAAAGGCGGCGGCTCGATCGATCCTGCTCTCACCGTCGATGTGCTGACGGCCAATCTGCGGCTGCTGCCGCTGCTGCTGCAGCGCTTCGAGATCGCCGACATGATGATGCTGCGGCCACGTATCCGCGTGATCCGCGAGGCCTCCGGCGAAAGCAACTGGACGCCATTCATCGAGTCCATCGCCCGCACCATGAGGCCGGGCGCTGAACAGCCACTATCCTTCTCCGAGATCCGGATTCAAGACGGCGTGCTGCACTATCAGGACCCGTACAACACCGAGCGTCTCGGCGACATCGACCTGTCGCTCGCCTGGCCATCGATCTCGCGCTCATTCGCTGCAACAGGCCAGTTCGACTGGCGCGGCGAGCGCATCGACGGCAGCCTCAGCGTCAGCGACTTCATTGCGGCACTGTCCGGCGAACGCTCAGGCGTGAAGGCCCGCATCGCCGGTGCGCCGATCAAGCTCGCATTCGACGGTACTGTTGCCAACCGCGCCAGCCTCGTCATGGAGGGCACGCTCACCGCCGACAGCTTGTCGCTGCGCAATGCGCTGCGCTGGGTCGGTCAGGCACCGCCCGGCTCCGGCGGTTTCGGCCGCTTTGCCCTGAAAGCGCGTGCCAGCCTGGTGGGCCCGTCGATCGCGCTGACCAACGTCAATGTCGAACTCGACGGCAACAGCGCCGAAGGCGTCATGACCTACAGCAACACCGGCCGTCAGACGCTGCAGGCCACCCTGGCTGCCGGCGCACTCGACTTCACGCCCTATGTGTCTACCGTGCGACTTCTGGCCTCCGGCGCCCGTGACTGGAACCGGCAGTTGTTCGATCTGAACGCGCTGTCCACCACGGATCTCGACATGCGCCTGTCGGCCGCCAAGGTCACAGTTGGCTCCTCAGTGCTCGGCCGCACCGCGCTCGGCGCCAACCTGCGCGGCGGCACACTGGCGCTGTCGGTGGGTGAAGCGCAGATGTATGGCGGCATCGTCCGTGGTTCGTTCAATGTTGCCCATTCCGATGCCGTGGCCGATGTGAAGGCCCAGTTCCAGTTCAGCGATGTCGACCTGCAGGCCTGTGCCAGTGATCTGTTCGGCGTCAACAAGCTCACCGGCCGCGGCAATCTCAGCATGATGCTGGAGGCCTCGGGCTCATCGCCCTTCGGTCTCGCGCAATCGCTTGACGGCACCGCGACGCTGACCGGTCATGACGGCGCCATCAGCGGCTTCAACGTCGAACAGCTTTTGAAAAGGCTGGAGCGACGTCCGCTGTCCGGCGCCGGCAATTTCCGCTCGGGTTCGACACCGTTCAACACGCTCAACATGTCCGTGAAATTCAACGACGGCATCGCCACCGCGCAGGATATCCGTATCGATGGTCCCGCTGCGAAACTGACGCTGACCGGTACCGCGTCGGTGCCGGCGCGCGAATATGATTTCAAGGGCATTGCCAGTCTCAATCCGGCAACCAACGGCACCGGCGGCTTCGAGTTGCCTTTTGTGATCCAAGGCCCGTGGGACGATCCGCTGATCTTCCCAGATCCAGAAAGCCTGATCCGCCGGTCGCCGGGCGCGGCGCCTTTGCTGGATGCGGTGAAGGATCGCAAGACCCGCGACGCCGTACGCTCGGTGATCGAGCGCTTTACGGGCGTGCCGAAGCAGGCGCCGATAGCAGAGCCGGATAAGCCCGCCGATGCACCTGCGGCGGCAGCACCTGCGGATGCAGCACCAAAGGCGAACTAACTTTTTGCCTTACAACGGCGCGGCGCTTTCGCCGCGGGCGCTCGACAGTTTCGACACCAGCGATGCCAGCACGATAACGACGGCGATGAAACCGACGATCAGCGTGCAGATGGCGTTGATCTCCGGTTTCACGCCAAGACGCACTTCCGAATAGATCCTGATCGGTAGCGTCGCCGAACCCGGCCCGGTCGTAAAACTCGCGATGACGAGGTCGTCGAGCGACAGCGTGAAGGCCAGCATCCAGCCGGCGGCAATGGCCGGCCAGATCAGCGGCAACGTGACGGCTATAAATGCGCGGAGCGGATCGCGGCCGAGATCCATCGCCGCTTCCTCGAGGCTGCGATCAATCCCCGCGAGGCGCGATTGCACCACGACGGCGACGAAGCACATGGTGAGTGTGGTGTGTGCGATGGTCACCGTGACAAAGCCGCGCCCGGCATCCAGCGCCACGAACAGCAGCAGCAGTGACAGGCCGGTGATCACCTCGGGCATCACCAGCGGCGCATAGAGCATCCCGGACATCAGCATTCGGCCGCGAAATCCCGCGCCACGCGTCAACGCTATCGCGGCCAAAGTGCCGAGCAGCGTTGCCAGTGTTGCTGACATGACACCCACGCGAAGGCTCATCCAGGCAGCATCGAGCATCGCACGGTCATTGAAGAATTCGGTGTACCAGCGCGTCGACCAGCCGCCCCACACGGTCACGAGGCGAGACGCGTTGAACGAATAGATGACCAGAATGACGATCGGCAGATAGAGAAACGCCAGGCCGAGCACCAGCGACGTGACATTGAAGCGCGACAGGCGGAGCGGATGCACGGCCATCAGCGCGCCTCCAGCTGCCGGCGCTGCAGCCGGTCATAGACCAATAACGGGATCAACAGCAGCCCGAGCAACACGATGGCGGTGGCAGAGGCGACCGGCCAATCCTTGTTGGTGAAGAATTCGAGCCACAGCGTCTGGCCGATCATCAGCGAATTCGATCCGGCGAGCAGATCGGGAATGACAAATTCGCCCATGATCGGAATGAAGCAGAGCAGTGCCCCGGCGCCGACGCCACGCAGCGACAAGGGAACCGTCACCAGCCAGAAGGCGTCGATGCGCGAGACGCCGAGATCGGCGGCGGCCTCGATCAGCGACGGGTCCTGCTTCGCCAGCGTGGCATAGAGCGGCAGGATCATGAAAGGCAGATAGGAATAGACGATGCCGAGATACATCGCACTGTCGGTGGAGAGCCACACGATTGGCGTCGATACGACGTGCAGCGCAAGAAGGACCTTATTGAGCAAGCCGTCATGCTGCAGGATGTTGATCCAGGCATAGATGCGGATCAGGAACGAGGTCCAGAACGGCACGATCACCAGCATCATCGCAATGCCCTGCCAGCGTCGCGGCAAACGCGCCATGCCATAGGCGATGGGATAACCGACCGCGAGCAAGATCAGGGTCGACACGACGGCGACGAGGACACTGCGCAGATAGGACGCAAGATAGAGATTGTCGGAAACGAGCAGCCGGAAATTATCCAGCGACAGCGCGATAAACGACGCCTTTAGCCCGGCGATTCCTTCGGACAGACCGAACACCGGCAGATAAGGCGGCTGCGCAATCGCCGTCTGCGACAGGCTGATCTTCAGCACGAAACCGAACGGCACCAGAAAGAACAGCATCATCCAGACATAGGGCGGGATGGCAGCGAGCCGCGCCGGCGCCGTGAAGATGCGGCGCGCGCTCATTGAACCAGCACCACGCAATCATCGGGGGCAAACCATGCCGCAACGCGCTCGCCGATCGAATAGGCATCGACATCGAGCCGCGCCGTATTGGCGAGAGCGACCCGCAATGTGGCTCCACGGTCGAGCTTCACTTTGTAGAGCGAGCGACCGCCGAGATAGCCGACGTCGGAAATGACACCCTCAAGGCTGTTCATGGCGCCGCTATTGATGAGGTCCGTTGCCGGCCCGCGACGCGACAACCGGATCTTCTCCGGGCGGATCGCAACGCAGATGACCGCATCGTCGACAGGCTGTCGCGGCTCGATCGCAAACAGGGTTCCTACATCGCGGCCTGCAATGGTCAGGCGATGACTGTCGCGGTGCGTGATGCCACCCTCGATGATGTTGATGTCACCGACGAACTCCGCGATCCAGCGCGATGCCGGCGCCTCATAGAGCTGTCGCGGTGTCGCGACCTGTTGCAGGCGACCTTCATTCATGACGCCGATGCGGTCGGCCATGGTCATCGCCTCCTCCTGATCGTGGGTGACGATCACGAAGGTGGTCCCAAGCTGGCGCTGCAGCGCCATCAACTCGACCTGGGTTTCCTCGCGCAGCTTCTTGTCGAGAGCTGCCAGCGGCTCATCGAGCAGCAACAATTGCGGATGCCGCGCCAGCGCCCGGGCGAGCGCCACGCGTTGTTTCTGGCCACCCGACAATTGATCCGGCCGGCGTTTCTCCAGTCCCTGGAGCTTGACCAGCGCCACCATCTCGGCAACCCGCGTATCGATGCCGAGACGCGTCAGGCCAGCGCTCTTGAGACCGAAACCGATATTGTCGCGCACGTTGAGATGCGGAAACAGCGCGTAGTTCTGGAACATCATGTTGACGGGCCGCTGATGCGGCAAGACCGCGGCGATATCCTCGCCGTTCAACTCGATCTTGCCCGTGTCCGGCGCTTCGAAACCAGCCAGCATGCGCAGTAACGTGGTCTTGCCACAGCCGCTCGGGCCAAGCAGCGCGAAGAATTCACCGGCCTTGATGTCCAAAGAGAGATTGTCCACTGCGCTATGCGCGCCGAATTTCTTGGTGACGCCGTCGATCCGCAGCAAGGGCGTGGGATAGGCGATGACCGGCGCATCGCTGGCCGCCGGATCCGCGACTGTCGCAGTGAGATTCGTCATAACCGCAAGCTAGCCGCGGAACGCCGCGGGCTCAACAACATCAGCACTTCGCAACGGCCTGTCGCTCAACCGACCATGCGCGCGACGGGCGCAGCGGCGGCAATCCGTCCGACCAGCGCAGCATATTGCGCAATCGGGGCAGGACGCCCGATGAAGTAGCCTTGTACGCCGTCGCAGCCTTCGCTGGCGAGGAAGCAGAGTTGCTCGTGGGTCTCGACGCCTTCCGCAACGATCGCGACGTCGAGGCCATGGCCCAGCCCGATGACCGCGCGCACGATGGCAGCGGACTGCGGATTGAGCCCCAGATTGATCACGAAAGCGCGGTCGATCTTGATCTTGTCGAACGGGAATGCCTGCAGATAGGTCAGTGAGGAATAGCCGGAGCCGAAGTCGTCCATCGAGATGCGCACGCCGAGCGCCTTCAACCGCCGCAGCAACGCGACGCCGCGATCGAAATCCTCGATCAGCACACCCTCGGTGATTTCCAGCTCAAGGCGACCGGGCTGCAGGCCGGTTTCGAGCAGGATCGAATGCACGAGGCCGACGAGATCACCATGCATGAACTGCGCGGGCGACAGGTTGACCGCGATCTGCAGCGGGACCGGCCATGAGGCCGCCTCAAGGCAGGCCTGACGCAGGATCCACTCACCCATCTCGACGATCAGGCCACTTTCTTCGGCCAACGGAATGAAGTCTCCGGGCGGCACGAAACCGCGCGTCGGATGAATCCACCGCGCCAACGCCTCGAAGCCCGTAATGTCGGCATCGACCACGGTCTGGCCGGCGCGTGCCTGGGGCTGGTAGTGCAGCGACAATTCGCCATTGCGGATCGCGGCCGAGAGGTCCTGATGCAGCACGCGGCGATCGCGCAGTTGCTGGTCCATTTGCGGCTCGAAGATGCTGATCGAACCGCGCGACTGCGACTTGGCACGGAACAGCGCCGCGCCGGAATTCGCCAGCAACGCGGCCGGGTCATGGCCGTCGCGCGGGAACAGCGAGATGCCCGTGGTGACGCCTGTACGCACCGATTTGCCCTCGATCGGGAATTCCTCCGCAAGGGCCGCGGAGATCCGCTCTGCGATCAACAGCCCGGCCGCGGGCTGCGCGCCATCGATGATCACGCCGAACTCGTCACCGCCGAGCCGCGCCACAACCCCGCCGCCCACGGCTGCATCGACACGACGCGACACTTCGATCAGCAGCTTGTCACCGATGGCGTGACCGAAGACATCGTTGACCTCCTTCAGGCCGTCGAGATCGATCGACAGCACCGCGAATTCCTCGGAGGTCTCGCCGCAGGCATCGATCATCTGCGACAGAGCCTGCAGGAAGGCCGGGCGGTTCGGTAGATCGGTCAGACCGTCGTGATAGGCCATATGCGCCATCCGCGCCTCGGTCTGGCGGCGGTCGGTGACATCTTCGTGGGTCTTGATCAGATATTGCGGCTCGCCAGCTTCGTCGAGCACGGTGACCCGCCGGGTCAGGAACAGCCGCAATCCGTCGCGCGTGCTGATCGGATGCTCTTCCGCAATCGGTGTTCGGCCCCTGATCGCGGCCTGATCCCGGCTGACGATCAGCTTCGCTTCTTCCGGGCGAAGCATTTCGGGAACGGTCAGACCGATAGCGTCTTCGCGCTTGCGACCCAAAATGACCTCTGCGCCGCGGTTGGCGAACAGATAACGACCGGTGCTGATCTGTTGCACCATTAGCGACACAGGAATGTTGTCGAGCACGGTCTCAAGGAATTTCTTGGCGTTCTCCAGTTCCTTGGACAGCGACTTGCGGTCGGTCACATCCTCGAACAGCGCAATCAGAAATGCCGGCTCATTGCGTTCGTTAAAGGCAATCACGCGATTGCTATCCAGCGTGCGGAGGTCTGAGCCAATCTCCACATTGAACTCGCTGCGACACTGACTGCGCGTTTCCACTGCCAGGGCATCGGCTTCGGCAATCGCTTTCGCAGACTGTGCGGAGAATATCTGATCCGGTCGCTTGCCGACGATCTTATCGCGCGAGAGCCGAGAGAAGGTCTCGAAAGCCCGGTTGGCGAAGATATAGCGGCCATCGTCAATGGTCTTGGCCGCGACGCAGATCGGGACGTGATCAAGGACAGATTCGAGGAATTGCTTGGTGGTCGCAAGCTCGCGCTGCAGGAAACGCTGCTCGGTGCAGTCCTCATGAATGCCAATGGCGCCGCCATTGGGAAGCCGGCTGAACTTGACGTGAACGGATTGCCCGCCGGGCATTTCGGCAATGTACTCGCCGGCGGAAACAGTCTGCTCGTAGAAGCTCTGGGTGGCCAGATCGAGCTTGCCACGCTGGCGGCGTAACTCACGCAATTCTGGACCGGTAATATCCTTGGTGATGTCGGCGCGCGTCAGGTCGTAGATCTCAAGATAGCGATCGTTGCAAAACACGACCCGCTTCTGGTCGTCGAGCATCACGATGCCTTGGCCGAGATGATTGAGGGCAGAACCGACAAACGCATTGCGACGATGCTGCTCGCGACGCACATTGCGCAGCGCCGAGGCGACCCACAGCACAATGGCGGCGAGAAATGCCAGCGCGACAAATCCACCGATGAGGATCTGCCAGATCATTTGCGGGTCGAGTTCACTGATATAATGAACCGCCGGGGATTCTGCGTGGGCTCCGGCAATGCTGCCGAGAAGGCACGCGACTGCGATGACGGACACTGCCGCCTTGCTGTCTGATCGCCCGATCTTGCCAGTCATTACACACCCGCGTATTCGCAGCGTGAGTGTTTGGTTACAGGTATGTGGATCAGGTAAATGCGTATCGTCGCACCTGCAGAATGCGGCGAAATTTGGTGGTAATTAGCTGTGATGCTTAATGTTTTACTAATGCGCCACATGCGCAAGGTCGAACCGCAGCTGACCGGCGCAGCAAACTATCGGACGCGACATGGACAAGGTTGAATGCGTGGTGGTGGGCGCCGGCGTCGTGGGTCTTGCGATCGCCCGGCGACTGGCGGAAGCGGGACGCGAGGTCATCGTGCTGGAGGCCGCGGACGCGATCGGTACCGTGACCTCGTCGCGCAACAGCGAGGTCATCCATGCCGGCATCTATTATCCGGCCGGAAGCCTGATGGCACGGCTCTGCGTCGCTGGAAAACAGGCGCTCTATGATTATTGCCTCGATCGCGGCATCCCACATCGCAACTCCGGGAAACTGATCGTTGCCACACGTCCGGAGGAGATCGCCAAACTGGCGTCGATCAAAGCGCATGCCGAAGCCAATGGCGTCGCTGACCTCAAGCAATTATCCGGGACAGAGGCACGGGCGCTGGAGCCGGCATTGGCTTGCGAAGCCGCGCTGTTGTCCCCCTCCACCGGGATCGTCGACAGCCACAGCTACATGTTGTCGCTGCGCGGTGAAGCGGAAGCCGCCGGCGCGGCCTTCGCATTCCTCGCTCCCCTGGAACGTGGCCGGGTCACCGCCGACGGTTTCGAACTGGATGTCGGCGGCGAAGCTCCGATGACACTAGCCTGCGACATGCTGATCAATTCCGCAGGCCTGTCCGCAACCGCGATCGCCCGCATGCTCGACGGCATGCCGCTCGACCTGATACCGCCCGCTTATCTGGCGAAAGGCTGTTATTTCAGCTGCAATGCGAAAGCACCGTTCTCGCGGCTGATCTATCCCGTGCCGGAACCGGGCGGCCTCGGGGTGCATCTGACGCTCGATCTGGCCGGCCAGGCGCGTTTCGGCCCTGACGTCGAGTGGGTGGATCACATCGACTACACGGTCGATCCGGCACGCGGAGAGAGGTTCTATCCGGCTATCAGGCGCTACTGGCCGAGTCTGCCGGACGGCGCATTGATGCCAAGCTATTCAGGAATGCGGCCGAAGATCGTGCCGCCCGCAGTCGCGGTGCAGGATTTCATGATCCAGGGTGCCCAGACCCATGGCGTGCCGGGCCTTATCAACCTGTTCGGAATCGAGTCACCGGGGCTGACATCATCGCTGGCCATCGCGGACTACGTGGCTGAGATGGCGGGACATTGAACGCGAAAGGTTGCAGGCGAAGCGATCCAGGCCAACCGAATACTGGAGCTTCGTCGCAAACCTATCGCGGGATGAGGGGAAGACGTCATCGCACCTACGCGAAAGCAGTGACGTAGACGGCGATGTCGATGCTGTGATTTATCGTTCGCTGATCAGTGCAGCCGTTGATCAGTGCACCGTTTCGCTGGCCCCGTTTTTGAGACGCTGGATTTCGTCCCTGACCATCAGTTTTCGACGCTTGAGTTCGACGATGCGGAGATCGTCGGTAGACAGGTGCACGAGCGCTTCGTGCAATTCGCTTTCGAGAACTTTGTGCTTGCGTTCCAGTTCGACGAGATGCGCCTGTAGTGCCATTCGAAAACTCCTCGGTAGGATTGAACCTCAGGATACGTTCGGTTGGACGATGAATTCTACATGACAGTGGACATCTGTCGATGGGTATTGAAAAGTGTATTTTGAGTTTCAGGTATCGTGTGAAACGAATCGTGACCTGATCGCGCCGCAAAAACATGGAACCGGACGGCTTGCGTGGTGCGCCTGCACCGGCGA
Source organism: Tardiphaga sp. OK245 (assembly GCF_900108575.1). Taxonomy (NCBI): domain Bacteria; kingdom Pseudomonadati; phylum Pseudomonadota; class Alphaproteobacteria; order Hyphomicrobiales; family Nitrobacteraceae; genus Tardiphaga; species Tardiphaga sp. OK245. The sequence goes on from NZ_FNWZ01000001.1 coordinate 1,221,307, forward strand.
TAGTCATCCTAGAAATTCCTCGCAAATGACTTGCGAATCCAGTCAGCTAGAAACATGAACGACGACGAAGATCGCGAACTCCCGTTAGAACTCGCCCGATTGCAGCAGGAACATCGCGACCTCGACGCCGCTATCGATGCCTTGCAACATTCACCGGCACCCGATCTTTTGCGACTGCAACGGTTGAAGAAGAGGAAGCTTCAGCTGAAAGACCGGATCTCCTTTATCGAAGACCAGATCACCCCGGATATTATTGCCTGAGACAACGCGTCGCGCTGTGGCTGTGGGTTGAAGAACGGTCAGGACTGCGAACTCAACGCGCGATGATCGATGGATCGGCTTTCTTTAACTCGCGGTGAATGCAGCAGGCTGGGCGTTGAACTCGCCCGTCGTCAAAACCTTGCTTCGCGACGGCCGCCGCTCTTTTCGCGCGGCATCGTAGGCACGACAGCCAGACTTAATTCTGGCAGCATCGCATTGTGGCGCGGTGAAAACTGCTGGGCTCCGCGAATTGATCGCCATGGCGCTCGCGCTAGCCGACGTGACGCTCGCAACGCGCAAGCCAGCTACTGCGGCCTAACAGGAGCGGAATGGGGCGACTGCAAACGAGGCGCTGTCGAAACTTGACAATAAGAACAAAATAAGAACACTCTTGTGCCGAGATCAATCGACTCGTGAGGGCACCATGGCCGATATCACCTATTATGTCGCACTGCCCTTCCTACACGACGACTCTGGTTCGCCGGCCGCCGGTGCCGCCGAGGAATGTCAGAGCGCATCCGGCGCCATCCGCCGCGCCGAACTATTGTCCCGTGCGCCAGGTTCGATCGGCGCACTGGCCTTCAGCCGTACCGGCGATCCGATGATCGGCGAGTTCGGCGACGCCCAGGTGATCCGCGCCTTTGGCGAAGTGCCAAACGACCTCAGCGCGCTGTAAGGGCGCCAACGCCGACAATCGACTAACTACACTTTCGCGCGTCGCGCGGTCTTGCGCACATACATCGCCCTGTCGGCCTGAACCAACGCGGCTTCGCCATCGACATCGGGACCCAGCAGTGCGACGCCTGCAGAGGCGCCAGCCGACACGTTGATGTCGCGGAAGACGAAAGTGAGCTGGTCGATCGCCACGGCGCGGGTCAGCTCGCGGGCAAATCCACGGCGGTTGAGAATGTCGAGCAGGAAATCGGTTTCCGCCGAAGCGCGCACTTCGGCAATCTTCGCCTCCGCCTGTGTGAGTTGCGCTTCCAGCCGCCGAATCGTGAGCGCTGCCGCCGACGCGCGGCTTTTCGGCAGCGACACCAACGCCTTGGAACCCCGAACTGCCGGCTTCATGGAACGTTTGACCGACTTTGCAGCAGGCGTTCGGGTTTTCTTTTGCATGGGATTTGTTACAAGGCTTGCCAGTCTTCACCAAGACGAGATCATGTTTGCCACGCTCCTTGCCACGCAAGGGGACGACATTGTATTTCCAGCCTATCTTTCTGGATTCGCGAAAGAAAATACGGAATGACCGCGCCCGTCGCCATTATTATGGGAAGCCAGTCGGACTGGGAAACCATGCGCCACGCCGCCGAAACGCTGACTGCGCTCGGCGTGTCCCATGAGGCGCGCATCGTCTCGGCCCACCGCACGCCGGACCGGCTGGTCGCATTCGCCAAGGGCGCCAAGGCAGCGGGCTTCCAGATCATCATCGCCGGTGCCGGCGGCGCTGCACATTTGCCCGGCATGGCCGCGGCGTTGACGGAGCTCCCGGTGTTCGGCGTGCCCGTGGAATCCAAGGCGCTGTCCGGCGTCGACTCGCTTTATTCGATCGTACAGATGCCGGGCGGCGTGCCCGTCGGCACGCTGGCCATCGGCAAGCCCGGCGCGATCAATGCGGCACTGCTCGCAGCGAGCGTGCTGGCGCTGCACGACACGGCACTGGCGACAAAGCTCGCCGCCTGGCGCAAGGCGCAGACCGATGCTGTGGCTGAAAAGCCGGAAGGTGCGGCGTGAGCGCTGTGGTGACGAAGGTTCTCAAGCCGGGCGATACGATCGGCATTCTCGGTGGCGGCCAGCTCGGTCGCATGTTGGCGATGTCCGCAGCACGCCTCGGCCTCCGCTGTCAGGTTTTTTCACCGGATCCGGATTCGCCGGCTTTCGATGTGGTGCAGAACGCGACATGTGCTGAATATGCGGATGTCGAGGCGCTCGAACTGTTCGCCAGTGATTGCGACGTCATCACCTACGAATTCGAGAACGTGCCGGCCGCCACCGCGATGATCCTCGACGCGCGGCGCCCGGTTCTGCCCGCACAGACGATCCTGCAAACCACGCAGGATCGTCTGGCCGAGAAGGATTTTGTAACGTCACTGGGTATCGGCACGGCCGGTTACGCAGGCGTTGCGAACGCTGGCGAGCTACATGCAGCGGTCAAGAAGATCGGTCTGCCAGCTGTCATCAAGACGCGTCGCTTCGGTTATGACGGCAAGGGCCAGGCAATCATCCGCGAGGGTGACGATCTCGATCAGGTCTGGAAGGATCTCGGCACCAATTCCGCGATCCTTGAAGCCTTCGTGCCGTTCGAACGCGAGGTTTCGGTCATCGCTGCACGCGGCGCCGACGGTCACGTCGAATGTTTCGACGTCACCGAAAACGAGCACCGCGATCACATCCTGAAATTCTCCTATGCGCCCGCGCACATCTCTGACGCGCTTGCCGCGAAGGCACGCGAGATCGCCAAGAAGATCGGCACTGCGCTGGGCTATGTCGGCGTCTTTGCCGTCGAACTGTTTGTCGTGCCCGGTAAGGACAGCGCGACGCTTGTCGTGAACGAAATTGCGCCGCGCGTGCATAATTCCGGCCACTGGACGCTCGATGGCGCCTCAGTGTCGCAATTCGAACAGCACATCCGCGCCATCGCCGGCTGGCCGCTCGCCAAACCCGTCCGCCACGGCCAGGTCACCATGATCAACCTGATCGGCGACGACATTCTCGACTACGGCAAGTGGCTCACCGTCCCCGGCGCCACCGTGCATCTCTATGGCAAGGGCGCGCCGAAGCCCGGCCGCAAGATGGGCCACGTGGTTGAAGTGAAGCCGGCGACGTAACGGCGCCGGCTTCACCGCCTCATTCGTCAGGCGGTCGCCTTGCCTTCCACCACGCCAGTGGGCTCGTCACTCAGCCAGCGATAGATCGCACCGCCGAGAACACCGCCAACCAGCGGTGCCACCCAGAACAGCCACAACTGTTGCAGTGCCCAGCCGCCGACAAACAATGCCGGCCCGGTGCTGCGCGCCGGATTCACCGACGTGTTGGTGACTGGAATGCTGACGAGGTGGATCATCACCAGCGCAAGCCCGATTGCCAGCGGCGCGAAGCCCGCAGGGGCCTTGCCGTGTGTGGAGCCCATAATGATGAACAGGAACATCATGGTCATCACCACTTCCATGATGAAGCCCGCGACCATGCTGTATTTGCCGGGCGAATGATCGCCGTAGCCGTTCGACGCAAAGCCCTTGGCAAGGTCGAAACCGGCAGCGCCGCTGGCGATGACATACAACACGGCCGCACCTGCAACCGCACCGACGACCTGCGCAATCACATAAGGGAGGATCTGGCCGGCGGGGAAACGTCCACCCGCCGCAAGGCCCACGGTGACCGCAGGATTGAGATGGCAGCCCGAAACGTGGCCGATGGCATAGGCCATGGTCACGACGCTGAGGCCGAAGGCCAACGAGACGCCGACGAGACCGATACCGACCTGCGGAAATGCTGCCGCGATTACGGCACTGCCGCAGCCTGCAAATGTGAGCCAAAAGGTGCCGATCAGCTCGGCCGCGTATTTTTTCCCATTCATGATGCTCTCCGGTCGTAATCGGCGTCCCGGCTGAGTCGCCACGGGAATTATGCGTCCGTGCTCCAATACCTGTCGAGACAGGGAACCTGCCCTATCCCCACCCGGGAAAATTCGGAAAAAATACGTTATTTTCCCGGCCCCGAAGGTTAAAATGACGGCGCCGCAAGGTGGACATTCGCCATTTCATCTGGTACATCGGCGCCCTTGAGGTTAAGGGCATGGCCTTTGTCGGCCCTTCACTTTACCGAAATTCAAATCCGATCAATTGAAAAGAGGATGCCGCGTGCAGGTTCTCGTTCGCGATAATAACGTCGATCAGGCTCTCAAGGCGCTGAAGAAGAAGATGCAGCGCGAGGGTATTTTCCGCGAGATGAAGCTCCGCGGTCACTACGAGAAGCCCTCTGAGAAGAAGGCTCGCGAGAAGGCTGAGGCTGTGCGTCGCGCACGCAAGCTGGCTCGCAAGAAGCTGCAGCGCGAAGGCCTGCTGCCGATGAAGCCGAAGCCGGTGTTCGGCGCGGGTCCTGGTGCCGATCGTGGCGGCCGTCCCGGCGCTGGCGGCGCGGGCGCTCCGCGTCCGGCGCGCTAAGCGCACTTCATCCACCGAGTTTGATAACGCGGGCCAAAGCCCGCGTTATTTTTTTGCGCAGTTGCTTTTTGCGCGAACTACTTCTTTGGCGCGCTGGTCTTGATCGGGTGCATTTTGCCCGATGTCGCGCTACCAATAGGTCATTGGTCGCTGCGTGAGATTGGCCCTGCATGGAATGTCCCGTCCGCGAGTCCCCGTCCCGCTTCGGCGCCCGCGGCCTTACCGCGATTGCCCTTATCGTTACGGGTCTGTGCGGCACCGGATGCTCGTTCAACCTGTCGTCACTAACACCGGGGTCTGACAAGGACGAACCGAAGACCACGGCTCTGGCGCCCCCGCCGCCCGCGAATTCCGGCAAGACCAATCCGCAGGATGCACAGATCCACGCTGCACGCGCGCAGGCGCTCGCACAATCCGGCAAACCCGATGACGCGCTGCAGGCCTTCAATCAGGCACTCGACCTAGATCCGCACAGTGCGCAGACCTTCTACCAACGCGGGCTGCTCTATCAGTCCGAGAAGAAATATGAATTTGCCATCGCGGATTTTACGTCGGCCAACGGCCTGACGCCGCAGCAGGCCGATCCCCTGCTCGGCCGCGCGCAATGCTATCTCGCACTCGGCAAAAACCAGGAAGCCGCAGCGGATCTCGACGAGGCTTCGCAGGTGGCACCGGGCAATGCCCAGGTCTGGCTGACCCGCGGCGCGACCTATGAGAAGCTTGGCGACAGGGCCAAGGCCGCAGACTCCTATAGCCGCGCTGTCGCGCTGCGCCCGAAGGACGATGCAGCGCGGAGCGGCCTCGCCCGCATGGGTGGACGCGCGGGCTAGCTAAAGCTGGCAGGAGTCAGGCTGATACCAATACGACGTCGCCCTGCATGCGTGAGAGCGGAGCGCGGAAAATCCACCGTTTCCCTTACCGCTCGAACGGGCGCGGGATCACCGAATTGAACACCGACTTTGCCGCAGACAGCACATCTTCGGCCACGTTGGTGCGCTCAGATCGCGGTGTGCCAGCAGCATCCGCCTGCAGGTCCACCGGCTGCGGCGCCGGGATCTCGCCAGGCGGTCGCATGCGCCGCGCTTCGGAACGCTCAGACTGCGGCGAAGGCATAGGATCGAACTTCTCGACGCTTGGCGTCGCCACCACGATCGGCGGCGGCAGCTGCTGCATCGACGGAGGGGGAACAGTCCGTGCGGCTTCCTGCACCCGCGGCGCCTCCGGAGGGCGCGGGGGCTCAGGCGTACGAGCAGCTTCCTGGGGTCGCGGCTCGCTGCGGTTCAGGCGCTCGATGGCCGCACGGGCGAGATCGTTGGCGTCGCGGCGTTCATCCGCGCTGGCATTCGCCGCCGGCGCAGTGCCCACGGTGGCAAGGACGGGCGCAGGCGCGGCCGGAGCCGGCGCGGGTTTGACCGCTGCCTTCTCGCGCAATGCCGGCTGATGGCGGCGCGGCTCGGCTGTCGTGGCCGCCTCGGGCTTTTCGATGCTGGCCTTCTCGACCACCGGCTTGTCGCCGGCCTTGGCCGGGACCGATTCGGGCAGATTGGCGAGGTCGGCAGAATTCTCGGCGGGCTTGGCTGTCGCTGCCTTGGTGTCAGGCTTCGGCTCCGCAGGCGTCGATGCAACAGCCGCAGCGGGGCGATCCGGGCTCGCCTTCGGGATGATGTAGTGATTGACGATATAGGCACCCACGATCGTCGCCAGAATCGACGGCAAGATATCGATGGTGAACTTCGAGAGATACTTGTGCAGCATGGACCGGCCTCTTCCCCAAGCTGCTTCATGCTGGGAATTTGAGGCTGATTCAGGGATCAATCGCGACGGATCGAAGGCAAAGTTCCAATCCGTCGCATTGAATTGTTTCAGGTGGTCCTCAGCAGGCTAAACACAATGAACCGGCAGTGGAGGCAGACAAGGTTAAGCTTTCTTAACCTCGACCTCGAGAAACACGATTTCCTTGTCGGTTTCATTCAGAACGTCATGCTCGACGCCTGCCTTGCGGAAATAGGATTTGCCGGTCGTGATCGGCGCCTGCGAGCGGGTGCCGTCCGGCGCAACGATGGTCATCACGCTCGTGGTGATCGGAACGATCACATAGTCCATCCCATGGGTGTGGTGACCAGTCGCCGCGCCAGGCGCGAGCCGCCATTCGGTGACGCGAACTTCGGGCGTGTCCTGCTGAACGTCGGACTGGGCAGCGAGCATTGTCTCATTCTCCAAAGTGGTCACGGCACAAACACCATGAAGATGAATACCGCAAACACCACCAAATGGACCAGCCCGAACAGGATGTTCGTGCGCCCGGTGCCAAAGGTCAGCATGCTCAGCACGAACGTCATCACCAGCAGCACCATCTTCTGCGCACTGAGACCGAGCACCAGTTCCTTGTTTAACGCATAGGCCGCCACCGCAACCGCAGGTATCGTCAGTCCGATGGTGGCGAGCGATGAGCCGAGTGCGAGGTTGATGCTCTTCTGCAGATCGTTGCCACGCGCGGCAGAAATGGCGGCGACGCTTTCCGGCAGCAAGATCAGCAGCGCCACGAGGATACCGGCAAAGGCTTCCGGCGCGCCGATCCGTTCAATGCCGGCATCCACCACCAGCGAGAATTTCTTCGCCAGCAGCACCACCGCCAACAACGAGACCAGCAGCAAAACGGCGCTGACGGCCAGAAGACGGTTGGAAACATGCCCGCCTGCGGCACCTTCGCTACTTCCGTCTGCAACGAAGTAATCCTGATGTCGGATGGTCTGTGTGTAGAGAAACACCGCATAGAGCATGATGGTGGCGACGCTGACAAAAGCGAGCTGTGCGTTCGAATAGAAAGGTCCCGGAGTGGTCAGGGTGTAATTCGGCAAGATCAGCGTGATCGTCGCCATCACAATCAGCACACTGAGATAAATATTCGAGCCCGTGACCTGAAAATCCTGCTCTCGGTAACGCAACCCTCCGACAAGGATGCAGATGCCAACCAACCCGTTGCAAACGATCATCACCACCGCGAAGACAGTATCGCGCGCCAGCGTCGGAACGGCCTTGTCACCCAGCATGATGGAGGCGATCAGCGCCACCTCGATAATGGTCACGGCCAATGTCAGCAACAGCGTGCCGAACGGTTCGCCGATCTTGTGTGCGATGACTTCGGCATGATGCACGGCGGCGAACACCGTGCCGAACAGGATGACCAGCAGAACAACCGCGAACACAATGCCAGCAGTCGTCTCCGTGAATCCGATCCCGAGCGAAGGAATTGACGTCGCGATAAAAAGCAGAACGGCCAACGTGGGGAAAATCCAGGACGATCTGGGCATGGGATGTGCTGACATCAAGCAAGTGTCCTGATTGAAAACGGGTTCGGCAGCAAGCGACACGCCGCTATTGCAGACCCACAAAACCGATTGCGCGGCGGGATCATGCCGTCTCGCCAAACTGCATATGATGCGTATAGTTGCGTATCACCTGAAGGTGAGTTTGCAAGAAAGTGGGAGAGGAAGCGAGATGTTTTCACATGTCATGATCGGCACCAACGACCTCGAAGCCGCGAAGTCGTTTTATGACAAGCTGCTCGGCACGCTGGGCGTCCCGCCCGGCGCCGTCGATCGCCACCGGGTTTTCTGGCGGACCAAGACCGGTACTTTCTCGGTGTCGAAGCCGATCAATGGCGAGCCTGCTTGCGCTGCCAATGGCGGCACCATCGGCTTTCTCGCCAAATCGCAGGAAGAAGCCGATGCCTGGCACGCCGCCGGCATCGCCAATGGCGCCACCACCTGCGAAGAACCACCGGGCATCCGCGAAGGTGGCGTGAAGCTCTATCTCGCCTATCTCAGGGATCCCAACGGCAACAAGCTGTGCGCGCTATATCGCTTGCCGAAAGAGGACGTTGCGAGCTGACCCTTAAACAAAAAACGCCCGGCTTGTAGCCGGGCGTTTTGATGAAGGCCATCAGGGTGGGACTTACATCGCTTTGACGATGTTCTCCGTCACCTTCTTCGCGTCGCCGAGCAGCATCATGGTGTTGTCGCGATAGAACAGCGGGTTGTCGATGCCGGCATAGCCGGACGCCAGCGAGCGCTTGATGAACATCACGGTGCCGGCCTTCCACACCTGCAGCACCGGCATGCCGTAGATCGGCGAGGTCTTGTCGTCTTCCGCCGCCGGATTGGTGACGTCGTTGGCGCCGATAACGAAGGCGATGTCAGCCTGCGCGAATTCTGAATTGATGTCCTCGAGTTCGAACACCTCATCATAAGGCACGTTGGCTTCCGCCAGCAGCACGTTCATGTGGCCCGGCATACGGCCGGCCACCGGGTGAATGGCGTATTTCACCTCGACGCCTTCCTTCTTCAGCGTATCGGCCATCTCACGCAGCGCATGTTGCGCCTGCGCCACCGCCATGCCGTAGCCGGGCACGATGATGACCTTCTGCGCGTTCTTCATGATAAAGGCTGCGTCGTCCGCCGAGCCGAGCTTGGCCGGCTTCTGCTCACCCGAACCACCGCCGGCCGCCGCGGTCTCGCCGCCGAAGCCGCCGAGGATCACCGAGATGAACGAACGATTCATCGCGTGGCACATGATGTAGGACAGGATCGCGCCGGACGAGCCGACCAGCGCACCGGTGATGATCAGCGCGGAATTGCCCAGCGTAAATCCGATGCCCGCGGCTGCCCAGCCCGAATAGGAGTTCAGCATCGAGATCACGACCGGCATATCGGCGCCACCGATCGGGATGATCAGCAGCGCGCCGAGCACCAGCGCGATGACGGTGATGAGCCAGAAGTCGACCGCACTGCCCGAACGGACCAGACCGAAGATGAAGAACACCAACGCCAGGCCGAGCGCGATATTGATGATGTGACGCGCCGGCAGGATGATCGGCGAGCCGCTCATGCGGCCGGAGAGCTTGGCGAACGCGATCACCGAGCCGGTGAAGGTCAGCGCGCCGATGGCGACGCCGAGCGACATTTCGACGAGGCTGGCGCCGACGATCTTCTTGGTCACCGGATCGAGAATGCCGAAGGCTTCCGGCGCATAGAACGCGCCGGCGGCAACCAGCACCGCGGCCATGCCGACCAGCGAGTGGAAGGCCGCGACCAGTTCGGGCATCGAGGTCATCGGCACGCGCTTGGCGATGACCGCGCCGATGCCGCCACCGATGGCGATACCGAGGATCACCAGGACCCAGCCGAGCCCATCGGCCGGCGGATGCGCGGCCAGCGTGGTGCCCACGGCGATGACCATGCCGGCCATACCGAGGAAATTGCCTTGGCGGCTGGACGCCGGGCTGGACAGCCCGCGCAGCGACAGGATGAAGAGGATGCCCGCGACGAGATAGAGCAGTGCGGCGAGATTGGCGTTCATCGGGCTGCCCTTACTTCTTTTTCTTCTGGTACATCGCAAGCATGCGCTGCGTGACCAGGAAGCCGCCGAAAATATTGACGCATGCAAAAATCAGCGCGACGAAGCCGAAGCCGCGCGCCAAGGCGCCGCCACTGCCGACCATATTGACGCCGACCGCAAGCAGCGCGCCGACCACGATCACCGAGGAGATCGCGTTGGTCACCGACATCAGCGGCGTATGCAGCGCGGGCGTCACCGACCACACCACGAAATAGCCGACGAACACGGCAAGCACGAAGATCGAGAGCTGAAAGACGAACGGGCTGACCAGCGAGGCATGATCCATGGCAGCGCTCCTTAAGCGGTCTTCGGCAGGAAGTTCGGATGAATGACGGCGCCGTCCTTGGTCAAAGCCGTTGCCTTGACCAGTTCGTCGTCCCAGTTCACCGCGAGCGCCTTGGTCTCTTTGTTGACCAACGTTTCGATGAACGAGAACAGGTTGCGCGCATAGAGGCTCGACGCCGAGGCCGCGACGCGGCCGGCGACATTGGTATAACCAACGATCTTGATGCCGTTAACGTCAGCGACTTCGCCGGGCTTGGCACCTTCGACATTGCCACCGCGTTCGACAGCGAGGTCGACCAGCACCGAACCGGGCTTCATGGACGCCACCATCTCGGCGGTGACCAGGCGCGGTGCCGGACGACCCGGGATCAGCGCGGTGGTGATGATGATGTCCTGCTTCTTGATGTGCTCGGCAGTGAGCGTGGCCTGCTTGGCCTGATATTCCTTGGACATTTCCTTGGCGTAGCCGCCAGCAGTCTGCGCGTTCTTGAACTCGTCGTCTTCCACGGCCAGGAATTTCGCGCCAAGGCTTTCGACCTGTTCTTTCGTGGCCGGGCGCACATCCGTCGCGGTGACCACGGCGCCGAGGCGGCGCGCGGTCGCGATCGCCTGCAGGCCGGCAACGCCGACGCCCATCACGAATACCTTGGCGGCCGGAATGGTGCCGGCGGCTGTCATCATCATCGGAAAAGCGCGGCCGAAGCTTTCGGCGGCCTCGATGACGGCGCGGTAGCCGGCGAGATTGGCCTGGCTCGACAGCACGTCCATCACTTGCGCGCGGGTGATGCGCGGCATCAGCTCCATCGCGAAGGCCGACACGCCGGCATCCGCCATCGCCTTCAGCGCCGCGTCGTTGCCATACGGATCCATGATCGCGATCACCAGCGCACCGCGCTTGTAACCGGCGAGTTCGGACACCTCAGGACGCTTCACCTTGATGACGATGTCGGCATCTTTCACCGCATCGGCGCTGATGGTGGCGCCTACGGCCGTGTATTCCGAGTCCGGCAGACCGGATTTGATGCCGGCGCCAGGCTCAATCGCCACATCGACGCCGAGCGTCTTGAACTTCTTCACCGTGTCGGGCGAGATCGCCACACGCGGTTCGGACGGATCGATTTCCTTGGCAACGGCAATCTTCATGGGGCCTCCGGCGGCGCAAGGCACGCGCGTGAGCAAACAGGACAGGACGCCACCCGTGTCGGGCGGCGCAATCGGCGATAGATCAGGTGAGGAAGATGCCCATCAGGGCCACGATGGCGATGACGCCGATGGTGCCCCACTTCACCAGCATGAGAAAGCCCTCATAGGTCTGCTCATGCGCCGGATAGTCGTTGCCATCGGCCGTGGTGTAAGCGACTTCGCTGTGATCGGACATCAGAGTCTCCCGCCTCGAATTTCGTATGTTGCCACGGAATTAGCGCAATTGGATATGGAGAGCAACGGTTGCTGGCATACCACGGCAATCTTTGCATACCGCAGTGCATTAGGCGGGCATTATGCGGGCCAGTTATCGCGAATCCATCGGGTGAGACTCGCTTCGCTGACTTCGCCCGCCGCAACGGAAAGGATCATGGCCGTGGCGCTCTCGGGCGCGACAAGAAAATCGATCTCGTTCAGACCCAGAAAGACGATCATTGCACCAAAGGCGGCGCGCTTATTTCCATCGACAAAGGGATGATTGCGCGCGATGCCAAAGACATAAGCGGCTGCAAGCGCGGCGAGATCAGTCTCACCATACGCAAACTTGTTGACAGGCCGCCCCAACGCCGACTCAAGCATTCCCTGATCGCGAATGCCTTCAGGACCACCGAAAAGCGCCAGTTGCTCGGAGTGGAGATCGATGAGGATCTCCACATCGAGCCAAACCGGCTCACTCATTTTGCGAGTGCCTTGTAAGTGTCAGCGTAAGTGCTGAACGAACGCCGAGCGATTTCCATCGCCTTGGCGTGCTTCGGGTTGTACGGCGAGAGCTTGATCCCCCGCTCAGTCTGCTCGACGATATGAAGCTTGTCGCCCTCGCTCAACTTGAGGCGAGAGAGAATATCCTTCGACAAGATGAGGCCGAGAGAGTTGCCGATCTTCTTGATCTGAACAAACTCGCCCTCTGCTGTCGCGGATTTGCGAGGCATCTCATTCATGGCGAACACCCTAAACTTGGTTGAGAAATGCCAGAATACACCTTTTCAGATGCCCGTTCAACAAATGTTTTACGCCCACCCTACCCCATCGCTTCCAGCTCATCGATCATCCCTGAGATGACCGAGAGGCCGCCATCCCAGAACGCCGGGTCCTTGGCGTCGAGACCAAAGGGCTTCAGCAGTTCGGAATAGTGCTTGGTGCCGCCGGCGGCGAGCATAGCGAGATAGCGCTCTGCAAAACCTTCCTGGGCGTTCTCGTAGACCGCGTAGAGCGAGTTCACGAGGCAATCGCCGAAGGCATAGGCGTAGACGTAGAATGGCGAATGGATGAAGTGCGGGATGTACATCCAGAAGTTCTCGTAACCCGGTTTGACCTCGATCGCCGGCCCAAGGCTTTCAGTCTGCACACTGAGCCAAAGCTCGCCAAGCCGCTGCGCGGTGAGTTCGCCGTGGCGGCGCTCGGTGTGAACAGCGCGCTCAAATGAATAGAACGCGATCTGCCGCACCACCGTGTTGATCATGTCCTCGACCTTTCCCGCCAGCAGCGCCTGACGCTGCTTGGCGCTCTTGGTCTGCGACAGCAGCCGTTTGAAGGTCAGCATCTCGCCGAACACGCTGGCGGTTTCGGCCAGCGTCAACGGCGTCGGCGCCATCAGCGCACCGTTGCGGGCGGCGAGCACCTGATGCACGCCATGGCCGAGTTCGTGGGCGAGCGTCATCACGTCGCGCGGCTTGCCCTGATAGTTCATCAACACATAGGGATGCGCCGACGGCGTGGTCGGATGCGAGAACGCTCCAGGCGCCTTGCCCGGGCGCACCGGCGCATCGATCCAGCGATCGGTGAAGAAGCGCTTGGCGATATTGGCCATGTCGGGTGAAAACGCGCCATAGGCGGTCAGCACCATGTCCTGCGCGTCCGACCATGGAATAGTGCCGGTCGGTGCGAATGGCAGCGGCGCGTTGCGGTCCCAATGGGCGAGCTTCTTCTTGCCGAACCAGCGCGCCTTCAACTGATAATAGCGATGCGACAGCCGCGGATAGGCCGCGCGCACTGACGACACCAGTGCATCGACCACTTCGCGCTCGACGCGATTGTTGAGATGGCGAGAATCCGCAATGTCCTGGAAACCGCGCCAGCGGTCGGAGATTTCCTTGTCCTTGGCCAGAGTATTGGTGATCAGCGCGAAGGTGCGCTCATTGACCTTGAAGGTTTTCGCTAGCGCTTGCCCGGCCGCCTTGCGCTTGGCCGGCGCGCGGTCCTGCAGCATGGTCAACGTTGGCTCGATCGCCAACTCCTTGCCGCCGAGCTTGAAGCGAAGCCCCGCGATTGTCTGATCAAACAGGCGGTTGAAGGCGCCATAACCGGTCTGGGACTTTTCGTGAAACAGCTGCTCGACGCGGTCTTCGAGCTGATAGGGCTTGTCCTTGCGGCTGTCTTCGATCCACGGCCGGTAGTGGCCAAGCTCGGGCGTCTGCATCGCCTGCTCGATCACGGCATCGTCGACACGATTGAGTTCGAGGCCGAAGAAGAGGAGATGCACCGACGCCGCGGTGATGCGCTCGGAGACGTCGCCGTAGAATTTCGAAATCGCAGGATCGACGCTGTCGCCGGCATGGACGAGACCGGCATAGGAGCCGAGCCGGCCGGCGAGATCGTCAATCGCCTCATAACGGCGAACAGCGCCCGCGAGCCACACACCACCGCCGGGCTTAGCCGTCTCTTCCGCGAGCTTGCCCTTGTAATCGGCTTCGAATGCCGCGCATTCGGCATCAATCTTGTCGAGATCCCCGGCAATCTCCGGCGCGTCGATCGCCGTGTAGAGATCCGCAAGATTCCATTCCGGCAGCTTGCCCCCCGGCGATTTGGCCGATGATTTCGACGTCAGCTTGCTCACCGCTTTTTTGGCCGGAGCGGATTTGCGCGAAACAGTTTTGCGAGAAGCGGTCTTTCGAGCAGGCTTGGCAGTCCGGGCAGTCGCAGATTTCGTCATGAATACTTTCGGTTGGATGCAGCCGTCACACGAAAGCAGCGAGCTGCGGAGCGAAATGGACAAGCAGTTCTTCGCCCTCGGTCATCAAGGGCTCGATCTCGTCATGAAGCATATGGCGAATCGTACACCACACCATGACAATCCGTGCGACAAGCCACCATCGCGTCCCGCGCAGCGCAGTGCGGGCATGCGCCGCCACCAGTGGCAGGCTGCGATGCTCGAACAACAGGCGCCCGGTGCCGTCTTCGAGAATGTATCGGCCACCCACGCGCGATATGCACAATTCGCAGCCCTGCTCCGGCTGCGGTCCCAGCAGATAGAGCTGCGCATCGCCGTTCTCTGTGAGTCCAGTCTCCCATTCGCGGCCGCGATGCCCGAGATTGATTGTGTCGGCAAGCGTGGCGAGCTCGGTCTCGCTCCACGCGCCCAGCAGCGGTTTACGCTGAAATGCGATGACGTTCATTTGGGTGCTCCAAACAACAGCCGGTGCAATTCCGGCTCGTAATAGACCAGCAAATGTTTTGCGAAGGCGGCCGGCTCCAGACCGAGCTGAATGGCCCATGCTTCCATCGTTTCGGTGGGCACCCGACTGAAGCCGTTCTCAACCTGCGAGATGAACGTGTAATATTTGAGACCAAGTTTTGCGGCGAGATCGACCTGCGACAACCCGGCTTCCGCGCGTCGCGCCTTCAGCCAATCCCCAGCCTGTTTTCGCAACTGCCGAGCTTCCGGCAAGGCTTTGCCGCGCTGCACTCCAGCGAAATCCTCTTGATTTTCGCCACGTTTCATGATTACGAAACTATCCAGTATGAATTAAAGATCTGACGACTTCCTGTAGCACGACTATCGAGCTGCAAGAACGTTGCGGACGGGATGAAACGATACCCGACAGGACAACGATGGCCTTTACGGATCGCAACAGCATTGGCCGCAATTATGCGCCTCCTGCCCCTCACCGGGTCAAGGAGCTGTTTGCCGCAACCCTTTTGCTGGCGCTGACCGCGGCACTGGCCTTGCGCGCATTTGTCTCGCTCGATGCGCTGGCGCCGATGGTCGCCACCCTGCTATTCGCACTTGCAGCATTGATGGCCGGTGGCGCGCTGATTCCGCGGAACTTCGCGCGGCGCGCGACCTGGTTCGATGTCGCCGGCGTCCTGACCTTCATCGGGGTCGGCATCACCATTCTCATCGAGCCCGACCAGATGGTTCGGCTTGTCACCCTCTCGGATCAACCCGAGTAACGGATCGGATCAACCGCGGGATCAAACCCGCATGTTTTGCAAAGTACGACTTTTAACAAGCACGTCCTGGCCCGGGCCCCTCTGGCAGTTCACCCGAACTGTGATGTCGGACTGGACGTTCATACGGAGTGGCCCACATGACAGAGTTCTTCACCGCTGAAGCTATGACTGCACTTTTCCAGGTCGTGATGATCGATCTGGTTCTCGCCGGCGACAACGCTATCGTGATCGGCCTTGCGGCCGCCGGCCTTCCCAAGGAACAGCGCGGCAAGGCCATCCTGATCGGCATCATCGCCGCCACCATCCTGCGCATCGGCTTCGCCAGCATCACCGTTCAACTGCTGCAGATCATCGGTCTGCTTCTGGCCGGCGGCATCCTCTTACTGTGGGTGTGCTGGAAGATGTGGCGCGAATTGCGCGCCGGGCATGAGCACGATCTCAACGAGCTTGAGAACCAGCTTAATGCCGACGGCACGGCCAACGGCCCGCGCAAGACGCTCGGCCAGGCGATCTGGCAGATCACCGTCGCCGATGTGTCGATGTCGCTGGACAACGTCCTCGCGGTCGCTGGTGCTGCGCGTGAGCACCCGAGCATCCTGATCTTCGGCCTGGTGCTGTCGATCGCGCTGATGGGTCTCGCCGCCTCCTTCATCGCCAAGCTGCTGCAGAAGCACCGCTGGATCGCCTATGTCGGCCTCGCAATCATTCTCTATGTGGCGGGTGACATGATCTATCGCGGTGCCCGCGAAGTCTGGCCCTATGCGACGGCTTACCTCGCCCCGGTGTTATGAAAGCATTAAGGCTTTGATCGCCATGGTGGCTCAAATCGGGACATACCCGCTCTGGAGTTGCCATGGCCGAACGAATCCTCATCGCAGATGACGACGCCGTCCAGCGCCGCCTCCTCGAAAACATGGTGCAGCGCTGCGGCTATGAGGCCATCACGGTCGATAGCGGTGACGCTGCCATGGCCCGGCTGATTGATCCCGAAGCGGCCGCCATCGATGCGCTGGTCCTCGACCTGATGATGCCCGGCCTTGACGGCATGGGCGTGCTCGACAAGATCCGCGAGAGCGGCTTCAGTATCCCCGTCATCGTCCAGACCGCCCATGGCGGTATCGAGAATGTTGTGTCCGCCATGCGTGCCGGTGCGCACGACTTCGTCGTCAAACCTGTCGGCGTCGAACGTCTGCAGGTGAGCCTGCGCAATGCGCTCAATACCAGTGCGTTGAAAGGCGAATTGCAGCGCATCAGGCACAGCCGCGAAGGCAAGCTCACTTTTGCCGACATCGTCACCCGCAATGCCGGCATGGACGCCGTGCTGCGCACCGCACGCAAGGCGGCGACCTCCACGATCCCCGTGCTGATCGAAGGCGAGTCCGGCGTCGGCAAGGAATTGATCGCGCGCGCCATCCACGGCTCGGGCGAACGCAGCAGCAAGCCGTTCGTGGCCGTGAATTGCGGCGCCATTCCCGACAACCTCGTGGAGTCGATCCTATTCGGCCACGAGAAGGGCGCCTTTACCGGCGCCACCGACCGGCATCTCGGCAAATTTGTCGAGGCTCACGGCGGCACGCTGTTTCTCGACGAAGTCGGTGAGCTGCCGCTATCGGCACAAGTGAAGCTGCTGCGCGCGCTTCAGGAAGGTTCGGTCGAGGCCGTGGGCGGGCGCAAGCCGGTCAAGGTCGACGTCCGCATCATCTCGGCCACCAACCGCAAGCTCCTCGATCTCGTCAAAGCCGGGCAATTCCGCGAAGACCTGTTCTACCGCCTGCATGTGTTGCCGCTGACGGTGCCGCCGCTGCGGGCGCGCCGCGAGGACATTCCGTATCTGCTGCGGCATTTCCTGGCGCGTTTCTGCGCCGAGGAGAACAAACCGATTACCAGCATTGCCGGCGACGCTATGGCGATGCTCACGCAGCTCGACTGGCCGGGCAATATCCGGCAGCTGGAAAACGCCGTCTACCGCGCCGTAGTGATGAGCGAAGGCGATCAACTCGGACTGGCCGACTTCCCACAAACGACCGCGTACGCTCCATCGATCGTGGCATCGGCAGTCGCGCCGCTGATTGTAGACCCCGTCTTCCACACGATGGCGCCGACCATGGTACCGGGCATCGACGCAGCCCCGATATCGCTCGCCGCTGGAAGCCTGTCCATGCTGACAGCCGAGAACGAGGTAAGGGCACTGGAAGAGCTCGAATCCGAGATCATCCGCTTTGCCATTGCGCACTATCGCGGCCAGATGTCGGAAGTCGCACGGCGCCTCAAAATCGGCCGGTCGACGCTCTACCGCAAGCTCGATGAGGCAGCGGAGAGAGATTCATCGATTGCGGATTCCGCACCGTCGAACTGAACTTCTCGCCTCCCACGCGATTGAACATGTTGTTGCGATCGTTATGGAACTTGAACCGTTGCGGTCTGGTGACACACAAAGTCAAAAGCATCGGTGAAACCTCGGTATGCGTTGCAAACCGGGGAGGTTGAGGTCAGTTTGTTGTGACTTGTCCGACAAGCGCTAGCGCTTGTGCCGGGCGCGTGTATCGTCTGCACAGGAAGCGCTCTGAATCGGAGCGGGCAGGCAAAACAGCGCGACTGCTTCAACCGAAGCTGATGACGTCAGACTAGAACTGTTCCATGCCGGAACAGCTCACCTAACGAGGTGCGAGAATGCGAGACTATTCCAAGGGCCGCTCGGGATTCGACCGCGTGCTGATGGCCGTGGCCGCGACATTCCTGACGGTTTCCGCTGGCGCCGCAGCTGCTGCCCAGAGCGCAGCGCCCCGCGACAGTGTCTCCGAACTCGCCATCGATGCGGCGGTGCCGCGCCCGGAACCCGCCAACGTAGCCCCGCCGACCGCTGCCGACTTCAAGGCCGATGCACCAAAGGCCGAGACCACCGCGTCCGTGCCGGACGCGACCCGGACGTCCGAGAAAACCATCGGCTCGACCTCGACCGATACGCCAAAGGCAACCGAGGCCGCGCAAGCGCCTGCGGATGTGAAGCCGAGCGAGGCTGTAACCGCGCCCGCCGCTGCGACACCGCCGGCCGCGACTGCTGTGGCACCTCCTGCGCCCGCAGCCGAGCCGCCGAAGGATGTCGCCAAGGACATCGCCAAGCCCGCGACCACCGTTGCGTCCAGCGACCAGCCCGTCGCCGAGAAACTGCGCGATATGTTCGGCGCCAAGTCCACACGCTATTTCGACCGCAAGAGCGAGCGCGCCGCGGTCGAGAAGTTCTACACCGCACGTGACTTCGCACCGATCTGGACCCAGGGCGGCGCAGCCACCTCTGCCGCCAAGGGCGTCATTGCGCGCCTCAAGGACGCCGCTTCTGACGGCCTCGACGCCGCAGACTATCCGGTGCCGGATTTCACCACGGCGAATACGCCCGATGCGCTCGCCGAGGCGGAGCTGAAGCTCACCGCCAGCATGCTCGACTATGCCCGCCAGGCACAGAGCGGCCGCATGCACTGGTCGCAGGTGACTGGCGACATCATGTATCCGGAGCATCCGACAGATCCGGCGGAAGTGCTCGCCAATATCTCGACCGCGAAGAACGCTTCGGCAGCCCTCGACGCCTACAACCCGCCGCACAAGGGCTATCAGGAGCTGAAGAAGAAGCTCGCTGAACTGCGCGGCGAAACCGCAACGCCAGTACAGCCGATCGGCGAGGGCCCGGCTCTGCGTTTCGCCAAGGCCACGAAGAAAAATCCGAACCCGACCGTGATGGACGACCCGCGCGTGCCGTTGCTGCGCGCGCGCCTCAATGTCGAGAGTCCGGCCGAGACCAAATACGACGCTGCCGTCGCCGAAGCCGTTCGCAAGTATCAGGCAAGCAACGATCTGAAGGCCACCGGCGTGCTGGACGAGGCCACCGTGCGCGCGATGAACTCGCCGAAGCGCGACCGCCACATCGATACGGTGCTGGTCAACATGGAGCGTTGGCGCTGGCTGCCACGCCAGCTCGGCGCGTCCGCAGTCGGCAATGCCTATGTGATGCTGAACATCCCGGACTATACGCTGAAAGTGATGCAGAACGGCGCGCAGGTCTGGACCACACGCGTCGTCGTCGGCAAGCCGGGCAATCACGCTACGCCGCTGATGACCGAAACGATGAAGTACATCACGGTCAACCCGACCTGGAACGTGCCGCCGTCCATCATCTACAACGAATACCTGCCCGCTCTGCAGCAGGACCCGACGGTGCTTGACCGCATGGGCCTGAAGCTGACGCGCAATTCCGACGGCAGCATCCACATTGCGCAGCCCCCCGGTGAAGCCAACGCGCTGGGCCGCATCCGCTTCAACTTCCCGAACAAGTTCCTCGTCTATCAGCACGATACACCGGACAAGAACCTGTTCGGCCGCGACGAGCGCGCCTTCAGCCACGGCTGCATGCGCGTGCAGAATCCGGATCAATACGCCGCGACGCTGCTGAACATCACGATGCCGAACGAGCACTACACGCCGGAGAAGGTTCGCGGCATGTATGGCCGCAGCGAGATCGACCTGAAATTCCCGACGCCGATCCCGGTGAACATCACGTACCAGACCGCCTTCGTCGATGACGCTGGCAAGCTGCAGCTGCGCAAGGATATCTACGGACGCGACGCGCAGATGATGCAGTTGCTCCGCGGCGGCAAGAACAAGGATCTGGAACAGGTCGTTGCCCGGGCCCAGCCGAGCTATTCGCGCCCGCGCGCGGATATTCCGCAGGGCGTGGCCTTCAACGACAACGGCTCGCGCATGGCCAGCAACGGCGGCCTGTCCTTCTTCGAGCGCCTGTTTGGCGGCGGTGCCCCGGCACCACAGCCAGTTGCGCCCGGTCAGAAACCACGCCGGACGGTGACCCGCTAAGCGCGACGCCAGTCCTCAAAATTCGAAAGACTTATCAAGGGCTTCACCTTCCGGTGGAGCCCATTTTACGTTTCGCTCTTTATCCAGATTAACCATCGTCCATCTGGAACCCGGCAGCGGGCTATTTTTCGCCATACTCAATGGGTTAAGTTTAATGGCTGGCTGAAAAGCCCGCTTGGGGGGATGGGTTGTAAATCTCGGTTAACCCTCCCGTTTTAAGAGTACGTTCACTCTCTGTCGCCGCATGGGGTAGCGAGAGAGTTGTCGACTTGGGTGGGTTCATACGTGCTGAGCGGTTTCGCACGCAAAACGAGATTGCGAACATCGCGCGCTGGCTTTCATGCCGGCCTCGCGTCAGTTCTGCTGATGGCAGGCGCCAGCTCCGTCCATAACGCCACCGCTCTCGACGAAACCCGCACCCTCTCGTTCCACCACACCCATTCAGGCGAAGACCTCACCGTCACGTTCAAGCGCAACGGCCGCTATGACGACGACGGGATGAAGAAGATCAACTACTTCCTCCGCGACTGGCGCAGCCAGGACCAGACCAACATGGATCGTCGCCTGTTCGACATCCTCTGGGAGGTCTACCGCGACGTCGACGCCAAGGCGCCGATCCAGATTATCTCCGCCTATCGCTCCCCCGCCACCAACGCCATGCTCCGCCGCCGCTCGTCCGGCGTCGCTCGCGCCAGCCAGCATATGCTCGGCCATGCGATGGACTTCTTCATTCCCGGCGTGGCGCTGGAAAAGATCCGCTTCGCCGGCATGCGCCTGCAGCGCGGCGGCGTCGGCTTCTATCCGACCTCCGGCTCGCCTTTCGTGCATCTCGACACTGGCAGCATCCGTCACTGGCCACGCATGACGCATGACCAGCTGGCGCGCGTCTTCCCCGACGGCCGCACCGTGCATCTCCCCACCGACGGCCGTCCATTGGCTGGCTATCAGCTGGCGATGGCTGAGATCGAGAAGCGCGGCGATGGCGACAGTGCAGCTTTTGCCAAGAGCAAGCCGGGCCTGTTCGCCTCGCTGTTCCGTGGTGGCAAGTCGAATGACGACGAAGACGAGAGCGCAGCAGCCGCGATCGCACCCGCCAAGCCGTCGCCTGTGGGCATGATGGCCGCCGCGATGCCTGCGAAACCGGTCGATACGAAGCAGGCCGAAACGAAGTTGGCTGAAACGAAGCTGGCTGAGGCGAAGTCTTCGGACTCCATTCCGATGCCGCGCTCCAAGCCGGCCGCAGCAGCAACCTATCAGCTCGCATCGGCCGACACCGAGACCGTTCCGGTACCGCGCCCGAAGGCACCGATTCCGGCGCCCGCAGCCAAGACCGACAACCGGCCGCAGACGCCGGCCGATATTATCAATGCCCGCGGCTTCTGGGATGATATGCCGGCGCCGAAACAGGCCACGCCGCAGCAGGTCGCCGCGATCACCGCACGGCAGGCCTTGGCCAATGTGGTCGATCCGCAGCCGGCCGCCACCGAGTCCAGCTTCGCCAAGGCGATGGCCTATGCGCCGCCGGCTAACTCCCCGGTCGATCGCGCCAATGTCGTTGCCGCCAGCGCGCCGATCCCACGTAGCATGCGTCCGGCCTCCGTGGCCAAGAACCCGATGGCGGTGAATAACATCACGACCGTCGTCGCGAAGGGCGCTCAAGGCCAGAACAGCACCGTCACCGTAGCGACCCGCCTGACCGCAGCAGTCATTCCCGACAACCATGTCTGGATGCGCGCAATGATCCTCGCGCCGAGCGCCACCACGTCGATGTCAGCCTCAGTGATGGGCGACGGCGACATGACCATCCTGCGCGCACACTTCGTCAAGCCGCAGGCGGTGGTGGCGATGACTTTCTCGGATGATCCGCAGCTCGGTCTGGTCTGCGACCGCTTCACCGGCTCGGCAACGGCCTCGCTTGCGACGACAGCATTTGTGATGCGCACGGCGTCGCTGCGCTGAGGCCCGGCAGGGATTTCAACTTCAAACTGGCTGGCCCCTTTCCCCGCGCTGTAGAGCTGCGCGAGGAAAAGACACGTTGGCGTCACCACGATCTCGACGCGCCTGTTGCGCTGACGTCCGTCTGGATGGTCGTGCGCATTAACGTCCGGAAACCTAGCAGAGCACTTGCGACTCGATTGGCGTGAAGCTCTTCGCGCGGTCATACGGATTCCAGAGCGCGGCAGCTGCCGTGTCGCTTCCATGTCGTCCACGCAGTTTCCACTTTGCCGGGACGCCTGCCGCGTTATGATGTTGTGGCCCAAGTGGCCCGCACTGGCTGGTCGCGCAACCTCCTGCCAAACCTGTCGAGAGATCGCTGTTCGATGCGCCTTCCTCCCCTCAACGCGTTGAGAGCCTTTGACGCCTTTGCGCGGACGGGCAGTGTCAAGGCGGCCAGCGAGGAGCTTGCCGTCAGTCCGACAGTCGTTTCTCGACATCTGCGAAATCTGCAGCTCGATCTCGATGTCATCCTGGTCGAGCCGCGGGGCCGTGGTTTGCTGCTGACAGCCGCGGGCGACGCGTTTCACACCCAGATCCGGCGCGCATTCGACATCATGCGCCAGGCCAATGACGACATCCGCCCGGCCTTCCGTCGCAGCCTGACGCTGTGGTGTATTCCAGGCATCGCCCAACAGCGCCTGCTCGCCGGGCTGCCGCAATTGCAGAGCCGTCTCGGCAATTGTGAGATCATCCTGCAGCCGACACTGGCGCGCCCGGATCTGCTGCGCTGCGAGGCCGATGCCGAAG
Organism: Tardiphaga sp. OK245; assembly: GCF_900108575.1. Taxonomy (NCBI): domain Bacteria; kingdom Pseudomonadati; phylum Pseudomonadota; class Alphaproteobacteria; order Hyphomicrobiales; family Nitrobacteraceae; genus Tardiphaga; species Tardiphaga sp. OK245. Next base: position 1,244,391 of record NZ_FNWZ01000001.1, read on the forward strand.
TGATCTGCATCAACGGCCTCGAAGTCCACCCTGACGTCCGAACCGAATTGATCGCGCATCCACTCGTTCACGCCGTGGCAAGTCCGGCATTCCTCGCCCGTTTTCCCGATGTAAAGGACGCCGAGGATTTCCTCAGGCTGCCACTGATCCATGAGGCCTCAACTCTCTATTGGGAGCAGTGGCTGGAATATTGCGGCGTGACGGATCTGCCGATGCTACGCGGCCCGCGGCTCTGGCATGGGCATCTCACCATCGAAGCGGCGCGTCTGGGACAAGGCGTGGCGCTGGCCAATACGCTCCTGGTTGAACATGATCTGGCATCCGGCAGGCTGATCGATCTCAGTCCTCGCCCGGTCAGACTCGGCGGCTACTATTTTCTCGCAACCGCCAAGCGATGGGGCGATGCCGACCTCGTCGTGTTGCGCCGCTGGCTCAAGGAGACGCTGCAGAACGGCGCCCCGACCAGCATATCAGATGCCGCCGAGTAGGCGATCGATTCAAGCGTTTGAATATTATGAGGGCAGCGACTGCCTCATAAATTCGCTTCTACGCTATCATTCAAAAAAACTACGCATGGCATGCAATTTAGTCGATTGTTGCCACGAACGCCGTCGGCCACACTTTTGTGAGCAAAAAGGTCCGTGAGCGCGACTGTATCAATAGGCGCTCGATCTGGGGAGCGTATGTCATACTGGACATGGTCACAAACTCGTCGCCCGCGATGACTGTTGCTCTCATCGGTCACGACCTGAACGTTGAGGGCATCACCAAGCGCTATGGCGACTTCACGGCACTCGACAACGTGTCGCTCACGGTCAAGCGCGGTGAATTCCTGACGCTGCTCGGCCCCTCGGGCTCGGGCAAGACCACACTTCTGATGTCGATCGCCGGATTCGTGCAGCCCGATCGCGGCGATATCCAATTGGATCGGCACAGCATCGTCCACCTGCCGCCGGAACAGCGCAATTTCGGCATGGTGTTTCAGGGCTACGCTCTGTTTCCCCACATGACCATCTTCGACAACGTCGCTTTTCCGCTGCAGGTGCGAAAGCGGCCAAGCGCCGAGATCAAGGCGAAGGTCAATGAGGCGCTCGAACTGGTGCAGCTTGCGCAGCGCGCCGGCCGCTATCCGCGCGAACTGTCAGGCGGACAGCAGCAGCGCGTGGCCCTCGCCCGCGCCATGGTGTTTACGCCGCATCTGCTGCTGCTCGACGAGCCTTTAAGCGCGCTCGACAAGAATCTGCGTGGCGACATGCAGGATGAGTTGAAGCGTCTGCACAAGCGGATCGGTCTCACCTTCATATACGTCACACACGACCAGGATGAAGCGCTATCGATGTCCGATCGGATCGCAGTGATGCGGGATGGCAAGATCGTGCAGCAGGGTTCGCCAAGCGAGCTCTATGACCGGCCGGCGACGACCTTTGTCGCCAACTTTCTGGGCCGGAGCAATTTCCTTCACGGCACGGTCGAGACGCATGTGCCCGGCGGCTTCGTGGTCGCGCATCGCGGCACGCGGTTCACTCAGGCGACCGCAGGTGGCGAGAACCCGCCGCTGGGACGGGACGTGATAGTCGCATTGCGGCCCGAGAAAATCGCGATCTCGGACGGCGCTCCCATACCTGGCAACAGCGTCAAGGGCACGTTGTCCGAATGGAATTATTTCGGCCCGCAATGCCGGCTCGTGATCGATACGTCGGAATTCGGCGCCGTCAACGTTGTGATCCCGACCGGGATGTGGCGCTCGCCCGCAACCGGCCAGCCGGTGACGATCGGATGGAATGCCGATGCCGGGACGCTCGTCGCAGACAACTGATTTTCCCGATCGCATGCAACCCATCAACCCAATGAGACAGGCCCATGACCAGACGCAGAATGCCTCTCGATAAGACGCCCTTCGCTCTCTCGCGCCGCCAGTTGCTCAAGGCCGGTGCCGCGTTGATCGCCACACCGGCGGTGCTGACATCCCACCACGCGCGCGCTCAAGCGCGCAAGGAAGTCGTACTGGTGAATTTTGGCGGCATCGCCATGAAGGCCTTCGATGAGGCCTATGTGCAACCGTTCGCCGCCGAGGGCGGCCGCATCGTGCTCGATGGCAGCGGCGCGCTCAACGGCAAGATCGTCACCATGGTGCAGTCAGGTAACGTCACTTGGGATGTCTGCGACGGTGGCGTCACGACACTGGCTGAACTCAATCCGCGCAAGGCGCTGGAAAAGATCGACTACAGTATCGTCGACAAGTCCAAGGTGCCACCCGAATTCGCCTATGAGAATGGCGTAGTGAACTACATGTTTTCCTCGGTGATGGCCTGGGATACCGCAAAGATCAAAGAAACGCCGACGCTCGCCGACTTCTTTGACCTGAAGAAATATCCGGGCCGCCGCATGATGCGCAAGGAGTCGCAGGCGATGCTCGAAATGTGCCTGATCGCCGACGGCGTGCCGCTGGACAAGCTCTATCCGCTCGATACCAAGCGCGCCTTTGCCAAACTCGCCACCATCAAGAAAGAGGTGCTGTACTGGAACAGCGGCGCCGAGAGCCAGAGCCTGATGCGGGATGGTGAGTGCGTAATGGGTCTGCTGTGGCATACCCGTGCCAACGTGCTGCAGACCGAAACCAAGGGCCGGATCGCCTATACCTTCAAGGACGGATTGCTGCAGCCGGGCCTCTGGGTGGTTCCGAAGGGCAATCCGGCTGGAGCCGAAGCCTTTCGTGCCATCGCTTCCATGCAGAAGCCAGAGGGGCAGGTGAAGCTGCTCGCTGCCATGGGCAACGGCCCCTCCAACCCGGCAGCGCAGAGTCTGGTGCCGCCCGACCTGCGCAGCAATAATCCGGCAGATCCGGACAATGTCGCGGTACAGGCCAAGATCAACGCCGAGTGGTACATCGAAAATCACTCGAAGACGTTCCAGAGCTTCCTCGACTTCATCTCGTCCTGAGCCATGCGAGCATTGCTGTCGCGCTTTGTAACGATCGACGAGGGCCCGGCGGTGGAGACCGCCGACGCCCCGCGACCGCTATTGGCGCGCCGGCTGCGCGGCGATGCGCGCTACTGGCTGCTGATGGCTCCGGCGTTGCTGCTGATGCTGCTGTTCTATCTCTACCCGATCGGCCGCGTGTTCTGGATCAGCGTCACCGAACCGGCTCCCGGGCTCGATAATTTTGCGCTTTTGGCGACCAGTGCCTCGATCCAGAAGATGCTGATGACGACAGCTCGGATCAGCATCCTGACCACGCTCATTACCTTGCTGCTGAGCTATCTGGTTGCTTATGCGCTGGTGCATGCTGGCGAACAGGCCAGGCGCTGGATGTTTCTCGGCGTGATCGTGCCACTCTGGATCTCGGTGCTGGTGCGCGCATTCGCCTGGTTCATCCTGCTGCGCCGCGAAGGCCTGATCAACAACGTCCTGATCGGGAGTGGCCTGATCGAGCATCCGCTCAGCCTGATCTGGAACGAGACCGGCGTGATCATCGGCATGGTGCACTACATGCTGCCGTTCGGCATCCTGCCGATCTACTCCAACATGCGCGACATCGATCAGCGTTGCATCTCCGCCGCCCGCGGCCTTGGCGCGACCCGTGGGATGGCGTTCCGCCGGGTGTTCCTGCCACTGTCCATGCCGGGCGTCATTGGCGCGGGCCTGCTCGTCTTCATGTTTTCGCTCGGCTTCTTCGTCACGCCGGCGCTGCTCGGCGGCGGCAAGACGTTGATGATCGCCGAATATATCAAGGTGCAGATCATGGAGGTGGTGCGCTGGGGTGTCGGCACCATGCTGGCGGTGACGCTGCTGGTGGTGATCGGCGTATTGCTTGCGGTATTTGGCCGCCTTGTCGATCTGCGCAAGCTATTTGGATCGGTATAGGCCGTGTCAGCGTCGGACCCCTCCAACATCTCGATCATGACGCGCTCGATGGCCTGGGCGGTGATCTGCTTTCTTGTGCTGCCGGTCACCATTGTCTTTGCCGTCTCGCTGACGGACCGACCCTACCTGTCGCTGCCCCACGAAGGCCTGTCGCTGCAATACTATCGCAGCCTGCTGACCAGCCCCGCGTGGCTCGCAAGCATCGGGCACAGCCTGATGATTGCAGTGGCTTCGACGTTGCTTTCCGGTGTCACCGGTACGCTCTGCGCCATCGGTTGCTGGCGGATCAGCAACCGCGCCAGCAACGCGGTACGCACGCTGATGCTGGTGCCGATCATCGTGCCGACCGTCGTGTATGCGCTGGGCATCTATCAATTCTGGGTCGACCTGAAACTAATCGATTCCTATGTCGGCGTGATCATCGCTCACGCTGTGACCGGGCTTCCTTACATGGTGATCACGGTCTCGACCGCACTGGCGGGCTTCGATCCAAAGCTGGAACAGGCGGCGCTAAGCCTTGGCGCCAGCATGAGCCAGACGCTGCGCATGGTGATCATTCCCAATATCCTGCCCGGCATCATCTCCGGAGCGATCTTCGCCTTCATCCATAGCTGGGATGAATTGGTCATCGTGCTGTTTGTCGCTGGCCGCAAGGTCTTCACGCTGCCGCAGCGGATGTGGGACGGCATCAACGAAAGCCTGGATCCGACCATCGCCGCGCTGGCGTCGGTGCTGGTGCTGACCACCGTCGTCCTGCTGGTCATCGATATCGTCATCCGTGCACGACGCACGCCATAACGGGGAAACAATAACCATGCCCGAGCACAGGAATTTCACACCCGACAAGACGCTGGCGATCGACTGGGTCGACGACCATGCCGCGCGCCTGTCGCAGGATCATATGACGATCTGGAATTTCCACGAACCGTCGTGGCGCGAATACAAATCGGCAGCATGGTACGTCGAGCGACTGAAGGCGGAAGGCTTCGCGGTCGAGACCGGCTCGGGCGACATGCCCACCGCCTTCGTCGCGGAGTGGTCGAACGGCGATGGCCCGACGATCGGCGGCTATGCCGAATATGATGCGATCCCTGGCACGTCGCAGGCGCCGGTACCGCGGCGCCAGCCGCGCGAGGGAGTGAGCCGTCATGCGGCCGGGCACACTGATCCGCATTCCGCGCTCGGCCTCGGCTCCTTCGCCGGCTTTCTGGCCGCCAAGCACGTGATGCGAACGCGCGGCATCAAGGGGCGACTGAAATTTTTCGGCGAGCCCGCGGAGAAGATGTGCGGCTCCAAGCCGATCCATGCTGCGAAAGGCTATTACGACGATCTCGACGCGGCGATCAGCTTTCATCCGCATTCATTTCCCCGCCTTGCCAATAGTTGTTTCTGGGATACCCACAGCGCGCCGTATTGGAGCCGGATCTACACGTTCGAATGCAATTCTCCAGAAACCTGGCAGAACGCAGGCGCCATCGCCGGCGTGGCGCATAGCCATTCGGCAGCCCGCGCGCCCGGCGCGATCGATGCCGTGTGCCTGATGTACACGTCCAGCAAATACATGAAGGAAGCGATGCTGCCGCATCACGGCAGCTGGAGCCTGAACGAGTTCATCCTGCATGCCGGGCAGGCCGCCGCGGATAATCTCGCACCCGGCCTTGGTCAGATTCAGTATTCGTTACGCGCGCCGACCCTTGATATGTGCCGGCGCGTCTTCGAAGTGCTCGATCGCAACGCCGAACATTGTGCGGCAATGACTCACTGCAAGGTCACGGGGAGCTGGATTACCCGCACCAGGGCTGGCCTTCCCAATCACGCCATGGCCGAGGTGACCTGGCGCAATTTCGAGGCGATCGGCGCACCGCAATGGAGCGATGAAGCGCGCGCGTTCGGCCGCGAGATTCAAACGAGTCTTGGCGTGGTGCCGATGGAAGATCCGTTTGCACCGGAGATCCAACATCTGACCGCACCGTGGGATGGCGAGAAGGCCTTCCGCGAACAACTGCCATCCTGGCAGACCAATCTCGCCGCCGACGATTATGTGGACTACACGTGGCACGCGCCGACCGTACGGCTCTATGTGGGACGTCCGACGCTGCGCGCGCCGGACCCCGGCTATCGCTATCCCGACTGGACCCGCCACGCGATGGGCGGCGTGCCCGTCTGCATCGATCCCATGTGGCTCACCGCCAGCAAGGTGATAGCAACCACCATTCTCGACCTACTCACCGATGGCGTGTCGCTAGACAAGGCGCAGGCCGAATTTCGCGAACGCACCGGCGGCGGGATCGGCGGCTCGCGATGGGTCGCACCGCTGCTACCGCGCGAATTTGCACCACCCGTGCATTACCGCTGGCCCGAATATGTCAGCACCGTACGTGGCGAAGAATGGACCATTCCCACCGCTGCACCGTGACATCTGCATTCAGCCGCGCAACGCCCCTCCTCTTCAACATCCCGCTTCAAAGAGACCATCCATGTCGATCATCTCCGAACCTGAATATCGCTACAATATGCTCATCAAGACCTTCGCATCGCAGGCCGAGCCAGCCTTCGAGGCGGAGTCGCAGCAGGTCGGCGTGTGGGGCCGCCGCTGGGGCTGCAATAACGATGTTGGCCGGCTGCGCATGGTGCTGATGCATCGGCCGGGTCCGGAGTTGAATATCGTCGACCCCGCCAAGCGGCTTCCCGACATCGGCGCGTTTGGCGATCCGGCGCAGGGCTGGTATTGGCGCGGCGATACGGTCCCCGATCTCACCGCGCTGCAAGCACAGCATGACGCGCTCGCCGCCGCCCTGCGCGACGAAGGTGTCGAGGTCGTCTATGTCGACAGGTGCGCGCCGGGCAAGATGAAGACCGTCTACACCCGCGACAGCGTCATCGCCGTCGATGGCGGCGCCATCGTCACGCGCCTCGGCCCACCAATCCGCCGCGGCGAGGAATTGCCGGTGACCCGCACCCTCGCCAATCTGGGCATGCCGATCCTGCGCACAATCTCCGGGACCGGGCTGCTCGAAGGCGGCAGCTTCGCCTTTATCACGCCAAAGGTCGCCGTGGTCGGACTGTCGAGCCGCGTCGATGAGGAAGGCGCGCGCCAGCTTGAGGACGTGCTGCGCACGCAGGGCATCGAACTCCTGCGCGTTCATCTCACCGGCTACCGTCTGCATATCGACGGCATGTTCGTGATGATCGACCGCGACACCGCGTTCCTGAATCCGACACTGCTGCCGTTCTGGTTCCTGGAGAAGCTGAAGGAGTTGAAGATCCGCCAGATCGAAGTATGCCCGGACGATCAGAACTGGGTCATCAATTGTCTCGCCGTGCGCCCAGGACACGTGATCGCGCCCGAAGGGATTTCACCGCGAACCATGGACAAATTCGCCGAAGCAGGCATTACCACGCGCGTCGTCCCCTACGACAAGGTCGCACTTGGCGGCGGCGGCATCCACTGTTCAACCTCGCCGTTGATCCGCGATCCGCTGTGAATGCGGCACAACAATGCCTGGATGGCCATCTCGAACGTCGTGATGGCCACGGCACCATGGTATCGAGGCGCGAGCGCCGCTCATGCGCAAGCATGGAGCACGTTCGCGGAGCTCATGATGCATGTACCACCTGCAACAGGCGCCACCTGCGAAAGCAGGTGAGCCGGCACGCGGCAGTCTCGATGGACGTGGAACGCCACTGATGACTGCTTCCCGCTTGGGGGGCAGTTGATGAAACGCGGCTCGACGCCTTACAGCATTCCCAAGGCCTGCAGATAGGTCTCGAGGATCGTCTCCTGCTCGGCGCGCTCGTTGGCGTCCTGCTTGCGCATGCGGATGATGGTGCGCAGCGCCTTCACGTCGTAGCCGTTGCCCTTGGCTTCGCCATAGACGTCCTTGATGTCGTCGGAGATCGTCTTCTTTTCTTCTTCAAGGCGCTCGATACGCTCGACGATAGCCTTGAGCTGATCCTTGGCGAAAGAATGTGTCGCCTGATCGTCCAGCACGGACGCAGCAGAGGTGGCCATCGAAAACTCCTGGTGAACTGATGTTGCTTTAAGCGGATATGGGGTGGGTTTGAGTGCGCAGCGTTATGCGCGCATTAATCTTAAGGAAATGACACTCAAGACCAAGGCGCCTTGCGTCAAGGCACCTTCGCGGTCATCCACAGCGCCCCCACAGCTTTGATTTCACGCCTCAAAAAGACGAGAAATCGTCAGTGCCCGCTGTGCACTTTCTTCATGGCCTCAATTTGTTCGGGTTTGGCCTCGGCCTGATGCAGCGATTTCCAGGTCTCGTAAGGCATGCCGTAAATCGCTTCGCGGCTCTCATCCTTGGTCATCGCCACGCCCTTGGCGTCGGCAGCGTCCTTCAGCCAGTTTGACAGGCAGTTCCGGCAGAAGCCGGCCAGATTCATCAGGTCGATATTCTGCACATCGATGCGACCGCGCAAATGGTCAACCAGCCGGCGAAAGGCGGCGGCCTCGAGTTCGGTCTGGATCTTGTCGTCAATCGCCATGAATGGTCTCGCTGTTGCACCCGATACCGGCCTGTCGTCTTGGTGTAACATGGGCGCTGTCACAGATTTTGCCATATCACAACGCAAACCGCCTGGCGGGACAGAATTGGTTCCGCGACCGTTGACAGGCCCGCCGGGTCAAGCGAAATCGTCAACGAATTGAGATAGCTTCGCCGCATGACCGCAAGAGATTCCCATTCCCGCCCCTTTCGACGCGTCCCCCTCGCCGGCCTGTTGCCGGTGCTGGCGCTGGCCCTGTCGTGCCTGTGGGCGAGCCCCGCGGCGGCTGATTTCCGGCTGTGCAACAACACCTCGAGCCGGGTCGGGATCGCGCTGGGCTACAAGGATGCCGAAGGCTGGACCACCGAGGGCTGGTGGAACGTCTCATCGCGAGCCTGCGAGACCTTGCTGCGCGGAACTCTGGTTGCGCGGTATTATTATATCTACGCACTCGATTACGACCGGGGTGGTGAGTGGTCGGGTCAGGCCTTCATGTGCTCCCGCGACAAGGAATTCACCATCAAAGGCACCGAAAACTGCCTCGCGCGCGGCTTTGACCGGACCGGCTTCTTCGAGGTCGATACCGGCGAACAGCGTGCCTGGACGGTGCAACTGACCGAAACCAACGAACAACCGCCGAAGCTGCCGGGCATTCCGGGGCCGACCGGACCGCCTCCGGGCGCCCCCGGCGCGGGCTTCCCCGGTCTGCCCAACACGCCAGGTGGCGCGCCCCCGGGCGGGTCAACGACCCTGCCGCCATCAGTACCGCCGGGAGGCAAACAATGAGACGTCAACGCCGCATCAAGATTCTGGCCACGCTCGGCCCTGCCTCCTCCGACAGCGCGATGATCCGCAAGCTGTTCGAGGCCGGCGCCGACGTGTTCCGCATCAATATGAGCCACACGCCGCATGACAAGATGCGCGAGCTGGTGAAGACCATCCGCAATGTCGAGAGCAGCTACGGCCGCCCGATCGGCATTCTGGTCGATCTGCAGGGCCCGAAGCTGCGCGTCGGCGCCTTTGCCGAAGGCGGCGTGCAGCTCAAGAATGGCGAGAGCTTCGTGCTGGATTCCGATCCTGCCCCCGGCGACGCCACCCGCGTGCACCTGCCACATCCGGAAATTCTCGCCGCACTTCGCCCGGGCCATGCGCTGCTGATCGACGATGGCAAGCTGCGGCTGATTGCCGAGGAGACATCGAACGACCGCGCAGTGACGCGCGTGGTGGTCGGCGGCCGCATCTCCGACCGCAAGGGCGTCAGCCTGCCCGATACAGACCTGCCGGTGTCGGCCATGACGCCGAAGGATCGCCTGGATCTGGAAGCCGCACTCGAGACCGGCATCGACTGGATAGCCCTGTCCTTCGTGCAGCGCGCCGAGGACGTGCATGAAGCCAAGCGGCTGGTGCGCGGCCGCGCATCCATCATGTCGAAGATCGAGAAGCCGCAGGCGATCGACCGTCTCGATTCCATTCTGGAAGCGTCCGACGCGCTGATGGTGGCGCGGGGCGATCTCGGCGTCGAACTGCCGCTGGAACGGGTACCAAGTCTACAAAAGCGCATGACGCGCATGGCGCGCCGCGCCGGCAAACCGGTTGTGGTCGCTACGCAGATGCTGGAGTCGATGATCCAGAGCCCGGTGCCGACGCGCGCCGAAGTCTCCGACGTGGCAACGGCCATCTATGAAGGCGCGGACGCCGTCATGCTGTCGGCCGAATCCGCCGCTGGCAAATTCCCGGTCGAAGCCGTCTCGACGATGAACCGCATCGGCGAGGAAGTGGAGCGCGATCCGACCTATCGCACCGTACTGATGGCCCAGCGCCCCGAGCCCGAGCCTACCGCCGGTGACGCCATTGCGGACGCCGCACGACAGATCGCCGAAACGCTGGATCTGTCTGCGATCATTTGCTGGACCAGCTCAGGATCCACCGCCGTCCGCGTCGCTCGTGAACGGCCGAAACCGCCAGTGGTAGCGATCACGCCGAACCTCGCCGCCGGTCGCAAGCTGTCGGTCGTGTGGGGCGTACACTGTGTAGTGGCGGAGGATGCGAAGGACCTCGACGACATGGTCGATCGCGCCGGACGCATCGCCTTCCGTGACGGCTTCGCCAAAGCCGGCCAGCGCATCATCATTGTCGCTGGCGTGCCGCTCGGCACACCAGGTGCGACCAACATGGTTCGCATCGCTTATGTCGGGCCAAACGACGCGGATATGTAGTTCACGGATACAACCTCTCCCCGCGATCGCGGGAGAGATTGTATCCGCCGCCTGAGTGAGGCTTAACCCACCAGCGTCGCGTCGAGCGTGATTTCTGCGTTCAGCACCTTCGACACCGGGCAGCCGGCCTTTGCCATGGCGGTGAGTTCGTCGAATTTCGCCTTGTCGGCGCCGGGAATGGAGGCCGAGAGCGTGAGGTGCACTTTGGTAATGGCGAAGCCGTCACCCTGCTTCTCCAGCGTCACGTCGGCCTTCGTCTCCATATTGTCAGCCTTGAAACCGGCTTCGCCGAGGATCAGAGACAGCGCCATTGTGAAGCAGGCCGCATGGGCGGCGCCGATCAGCTCTTCAGGATTGGAGCCCGGCTTGCCTTCGAAGCGGCTGGCGAAACCGTAGGGATAGTCGGCGAGCGCGCCGCTCTTGGTGGAAATCGATCCCTTGCCGTCCTTGATGCCACCCTGCCATTTGGCCGAACCGAAAGTCGTGGTCATGCAATTCTCCTCAATTTGGTTTGAAGTCGATCGAGCGGGACGTTAGCGCAAGGCGGCCTTCGGTTTTGTGTCAGCGGCCGAGATCATGCCCTCGATCTCCCTCATGATAAGATCAGGTGCAGCGTTTTGCACCATATGACCAACGTTCGGCAGCACGATTAGTTTGGCGCCCGGCACGGTTTTCGCGAAATGACGCGAATGAATCTCCGGCGATACGATGGTGTCGGCAGAGCCTGCGATCACGACGGTCGGAGCTTTGATATCGGCATAGCGCGATGCCTGCGCCATGACGGCAGATTTCAACGTTACCAGATCCCAGGCATTGGCGAGGAAGTTGCGCGGCCGCAGTACAAGTTGCGTCGCGGTCTGCGCGATATAGCCTTCCGGCATCGGCTGCGGCGCAAACACTGCGCGTCCGCCCATATCCGTCAGGAAATAGCCAAGCGGCAGCGTAATCGTATAGGCCAGCAGCTTGCCGATGGCCGGAGTGGTGACGACCTCGTTATAGATGCCAACGCCACCGGGCCAGGGATGAGTGACACCCGCCAGCATGACCAGTCCTGCGAAACGCTGCGGATAGTCCAGCGCCATCAGCGCGCCGAGTGCGCCGGCAAGCGAATGCACCACAACGATCGCCTGATCGACGCCGAGTTTTTCAAGCGCTTCGTCGATCATCCTCGCCTGCATCGCCGGAGAAGAGTTCGACAAATCGTCACGCGTGCTCCAGCCAAAGCCGGGACGGTCGATCAGGATAACGCGGTGTTTTTCTGCCAGCATATTGCCGAGCGGCAGCCGCATGGTTTCCATATTCGACGTGGCGCCATGGATGAGGACAATCGGCGGGCCTGATGCATCGCGTGGTCCGATCTGCACCACATGCAGACGGCCGCTCGTGACGTCGACAAACTCACCCGTTGGCGGATATTTACGCTCGAATACCAGCACGCCGACCTGCGTGGCCACGGCCAGCACGCATAGCACCGCCACCACAGTGACTGATATCATCGCCGATATCCGGGAAATTTTGTGCACGATCCAGCTACGCGGCGGTACCCTGTGGGTTTCGCGCCGCGCGCCATTTACGCGCTGACGCCAAGACGACCAATGCCCGGCAGTTTGATCGCGGGCCGGCGGATGTCGAGGCCGAATACGGCACCGAGCAGATTGAGCTCGACCCCTTCGACCCAGCCTGCGGTGACACCGAGATAGCCGCCCAGCGTGGCGCGCACGCCGGTCCCGGAGGGTGTCCAGCCAAAGGCATTGCCGGCATAGGGAAAATCCTTGCCGATGGCGGTGGGCGGCAATGCCACCCGCAATTCCGGCACGGCGGCCAGAACGGCCGCGACGAATGTGTTGGAGTTCGGCCCGGGCCAGGCCCGATAGTCGCCGTAGGAGCGCCAGGAATAGCCAGCGATCGCCGCCTGAATTTTCGGGATCATCGCCGTGGCCGCGTCACCATCGGCGGATGCGATGGCGCTCGGCACGTCACCGAACCAGCGGCCGTCAGCGGCAAAACCATTCAGGCGGATCGGCTCGCCCCACGCCGTATAATCGTAGCGGGTGTAGCGCGACGCGCCCTTTTCCTTGAAGACGATCCAGCTATGGACCGCAAAAATACCGCGCCAGCGCACCGTCCGCGCCGCAAAGACGCGCACCAGCGCCTCGGGATGGGCGGCGGGCGGTGGCAACAGGCCGGCGCTGGAACGATCCGCGCTCTGCCAATCGACCGAGCGATCACCCATCCAGTATCTGGCGGCCGACACAACGATGGGAACGACGAGTAGCGCGAGCAGCACAATCACAAATTTTCTCACTGAGGAAAGGCCCGTGGCGGGAAACAATGTTGTGGATATGGGGGGCGTTTGGCGGCTTTGCCACGGTGATCGCGACGAGCGGCCTGCAAGGACTGTCCACGCTATCCACAGGAACGCATTCGTTCCCGCCCGGTTATCGCCACGATCAGGCGGCGGACTGACGCCATGATCTGAACCGGAGATAGTTCCATGACGGCCCGCCCAACCGATGCTGTGATCGACGAAATCATTTCTACCTGCAATGGCGACTTGCGCGGCGCGCTCAAGGCTTTGCTGATGGTCAACGAGCAACTGGAAGCGGAATTGCAGCAACTCTATGCCGCTTCACCCCAGTTCGGTGTTATCCGGCCCGGCAATAACGTCCTGCACTAGATCGACCAACGCGCCTATTCTGGTTCGTTCTTGTCTTCCGGCTCGTCCATCTGCCAGAGAGGCCGCGTGGCCAGATGGCGAATATGGCTGCCATTGCGCCGCACGTAGCCGCAACTTTGGTCAATCCGGAGCTGCAGCGACAATCACTAGCCGGCGCGGCGCTGCGCTGACTTGCTCTGCTCGATATCTGCGTCATTGTCCTCTGCAGCTTCAGTGGTCGGCGGAGGCAACTGCATCAGGACGGTCTGTCCGGGTGACGCGATCTCGATACCTTCTTCCTGGAAGCGGATTTTCATGCGGCGATTGAATTCGCGCTGCACCGCCCAGCGGCCGGAATCGGTACACCGGATCTGCCCGACGATCGTCGCCATCGAACCATCGACCTTGTCAACGCCCCACAATTCGAGATCGCTGCGGATCAGCGGCTTGAAAGCTGCCTCATTGCGCATCTGCTCGACGATGTCCTTCAGCAACTGGCCCGCGCGGTCGGTATCTTCCTTGTAAGCGACGCTGACGCTGACGGCCGCGTTGCCTGCACCGCGGCTGGCATTGGTGATGGTGGTCACCGCGCTGAAGGGAATGATATGAACCGAACCATCGCCGGCACGCAGCCGGATGGTACGGATCGAGACGTTCTCGACGACACCCGACAGACCCGACACCGTAACGTTATCTCCAACCTGCACGGTGCTTTCCAGCAGCAGAAACAAGCCGGTAATCACGTCCTGCACCAGCTTCTGCGAACCGAAGCCGATAGCGATACCGAGGATGCCGGCACCAGCGAGCAGCGGCGCAACATTGACACCGATCTCGCTCAGCGCGGTGAGCGCAACCACCGCGATGATTACGCCGAGCAATGTCGTACGCAGCATCGGCTGGAACGTGCGCAGACGGGCCGCGCGGGCGAAATGAGCATCGCGCGTCAGCGCCGCGAGCTGACGCTCCATCAGCGCATTGCTACCTTCCCACACAACCGCAGCGACAATGGCAGCGATGCCGACGGTGATAACAGCCGAGACGACCCGACTGCCGATCTGGCCACCATAGAACCAGACAATGGCATTGACGCCCCACACTTCCAGCAAGGCAACGAGGCCGATCACCGCGATGATCGTTGCGACGACCTTGCGCAACAGTGGCAGATAACGATTGGCACGCGTCTCAAGACCCGGAAAGCGTTGCAGGATTTCCGGTTTGATGCGGAAACCGCGATCAATGAGGCTCAGCGCAATCATCGAGACGAGCCGGGCCACCAGCGCGACAATGACCGTGCCGACGATGTATCGCAGCAGCAATGAATAACCGTTCTGGATATTGAGCGCCCAGATGGTCCAAGCCGCCATCACGACGACGATCGCCAGCACATGCCAGAGACTGGCGAGGCGATTGCGCATCGCGCTCAGGAAGCCCGTAGCGCCGATCGGCGCGCGGAGTGCATCGGCAACGGGCTTCCGGCACTGCAGGACGATGACGACAACAAACAGATGCACGACCAGCATCACGAGCTTGATCAGCGCGAAATGCGCCGAGCGATAGAGACCCATCATCAGGGCAACATTGGCGATTGCGATGCCGGTGGCGCCGACGCCGACGATGCGACGCGTCCAGATTTCGAGATAGGCTGCGGTCTCCTCCTTCACCCTGAACAGAGCGAGCGGCCCGAACAACGCGCGCATCGCACAGATGATGGCGCGCGCCACCACATAGCTGTTTACGATCGCAAGGATCGCGAGGCGCGTGATCCCGGCATCGCCGATCTGGGTGCCGAGCAGCAGCGATACCGTACCGGTAAAGACGAAAATCGGAAACAATTCGAGGAGAAGACGCCCAACCACATAGGGAAGCCGCAGCAGCGATTGCCAGGCCCGGGTCAGGCTGCGCCGCCGTTTGTTGAGATCGGGCGCCTCGGTAAAGTCGGCCGTGGACGAGGGTGGATCGGCACGTTCGATGAGCGAGGACGGCGCACGGGCGACGAAAGGAATGCGCGCCTCGAGCGCGGCCTGCGGCCTCCGCAGCAGCCAAACCATGAGCCATTCCGCCGCCAGCGCACCGCCGAATACGACAACAAGCTTCCAGGCGATGTCGAACAGGAGATGATAGGTGGCGGGATCGTTGGCGCTGCGCTGCAGCCAGTACCATAGGGCCGGAAAGCGCGTGACCGATTGCACGGCTGTCGAGACCTCGCGCGTAATATCGCCGAGCTGATCGGAAATCGTCACCAGCAATTGCGCGCCAAGACTGTCGGCGTCGAGCGGAATGGCAGGCTTCTTCTCCGGCGATGCGGGTGTCGCCGTGGCGATCGCGCGCAGCGTATCGATCATTTCCTTGCGCTTGACGTCGTCTTGCAACGTGTCGAGCGCAGCCTTGGCTTGATCGGGGGACAGCGTCGAAGCTGCAGGTGCAGGCGGCGCATCAGCTTTCTGCGCCAGCGCAGGGCTGGTCACAGCAGCCATCGGCGCGGCCATCAACACACATAGCAAAGCAAATAGCGGAAATGACTTCGGCGCCAAAAGGTGTCCCTTCCTGTGGCTCGGAAAACGCCCTTTTCGCCCGTTTCCTGTGTCAGAAGTTTGATTCCCCGGCGACGATGTCTTGTTTTTCCATCGCGGGCAGCAGGGATGCATCAAAGCAGGGCGACGTTCCCGCGATGTTCAGCGAGCGCCCCAACTTTCGGGGAATTTCAGATATCGCGGCCTTCGACCTTCTCGGTCAGGGTCTTGACCAGCTCCGGCACCTTTTCGAGATGCGGATTGACCGCAAGCGCCTTGCGGAACGCATCAAGCGCACGCTTGTCGTCGCCCAGCTCCCGCATGATCATGCCAAGCCCTGCCAGAGCACCGAAATGCCGGGGTTCGCGTATCAGCACCTGCTCGATATCCTGCAGCGACCGGGTGTAATCGTTCTGCAGGTAATACAGCGTCGCGCGCCGATTCCAGCCCTCGACGTAATCGGGGCGCAGCTTCACCACCGCGCTCAACAACTGCAGCGACAGATCGACCTGCTTGGCGTCCAGCGCCGTCTTGGCGCGGGTCATCAGCAGCGCGGTCGTGTCGCTTGTGGTCTGCGACCACAGGGCCCAGATCCGGCCTTCGACGTGTTTGGCACTGGCTTCGTCCGGCGCCGCTTTCAGCGCACCAAACAGGAAATCAAGGCCGCGCGTCTTGTCGGCATTGACCTTCGGCAGTTTGGCGGGTGGCTCGGGAATCTTCTTCGGCGCATCCGGGGTCACGACCTGCGTATCTCGCACCTGCGCATAGACGGGTGCTGCGCCCAGAAATGCGCTCAGCAGAATTCCAAAACCTGCGGCCGGGATTCTCAATGCCATGCTGCAAGTCTAGACACGAAAAAACGCGCTGCAAAGCAGCAGCGCGTCAAACACCTGTGATGTCGTGAGGCCAGCCGGCACAATGCCGGCCGCTCAGCAACTTAACCCTGGCGAGCCTTGAAACGGCGCTGGGTCTTGTTGATCACGTAGACGCGGCCCTTACGGCGGACCAGGCGGTTGTCGCGGTGACGACCACGCAGCGATTTCAACGAGTTACGGACTTTCATCGGTCAATCCTGATAGCTTGCGATACTGACGTCAAAGGCCGTGCGCAGCAGGCCGAAATCAGCGAAAATGAGCTTGAACCCGCTGACGACCAAGTCGCCCGGGACCCGCGGTTTCTAAGCCATCGGGCGCCGGACTGTCAATCCGATCCAGGCATCTGGCGACCACCGGATCGATATTTGCAGGTATTTTGGTGGCTTAAGGGTCCGGGAACAGCCACCGGACCCTCAAACCCGTGCGGATCATTCTTGCGGGACATTCGCGGCTTTTACCACTGCACCCCACTTCTTGATCTCCGAATCGACGAAAGCCGTGAATTCAGCTCCCGTCAGCTTGCCCGGCTCGACGCCCTGGGTGGCGAATTTCTCGCGGGTCGCGGGTCCCGCCAGGATCTCCTTCATGGCCGCCACCAGCTTCGTATAGGCCGGGCTGCCATTGGCCTGTGGCATATACATGCCGAACCAGGCGGTCGCCTCGAACCCCTTTACGCCGGCCTCATCGAGGGTCGGGGCGTTGGGGAGCGAGGCCGCTCGGGTCAGGCTGGTGACCGCGAGCACGCGGATGTTGCCCGCCTCGGCAGCAGGCAAAACGGTCGGCAACGTATCGAACATGATCGGAATATGGCCGCCGATCAGGTCGTTCATCGCCGGCGCGGCCCCCTTGTAAGGGATGTGCTCGATATTGATTCCAGCCATCTGCTTAAACAATTCGCCCGACAGATGATTGGCGCCGCCGACGCCGGCCGATCCGAAGGACAGCTTGCCGGGCTGCTTCTTCGCCAGTTCGATCAACTCGGCGACCGACTTCGCCGGAAAGTCCCTGGTTACAACAAGCGCATTTGGCGCCGTCGCGATCAGGGCGATCGGCGAGAAGTCCTTCTGTGTCTCGTAAGGCAAACTCTTGCGCAGGCTCGGATTGATCACGTGATGCGTGGCCGTGACCAACAACACGCTGCCATCGGCGGGCGATTTCGCCACGACCTCCGAACCGATCGTACCCGATGCGCCTGGCCGGTTCTCGACGATCGTAGTGACGCCGAGCTTCTCGCCCAGATATTGCGCAACGAACCGTGCGAGGATGTCCGTCGTGCCCCCCGCTGGAAACGGCACGATGATCTTGATCTGACTGACTGGAAAATTCTGCGCCAGCGCCCCCGACAACATGACAAAAGTCATCGCCAGACACGACAGGGCGAGCCTCGTGAGCTTCTTCATTTCGATCCCTTGCCTGTTCTTGTCCGGCGTGCGGACTATGCCGCACGCCGTTGCATTGAGCCACTAGGCCGTCAGCGGAAATTCAACCATCGCCTCGCCGACAGCGACCTTCTCGTCGTCCTGGTTCTTCACCAGCACGTCGATCAGCACCCAGCGCGACTTTTCGGTGGTCTGCTTGGCCTTGATGATGCCAACCGGCTGGATCGTGTCGCCGGGCTTCACCGGCTTGACCCATCGCGTTTCGAGACGGCGATGGATTGCACCTGCGGGATAGGCCCAGTCGGTCAGCATGCGGGTGATCAGCCCGAAATTATTCATGCCATGCATGATGATGCCGCCGAAATTGGTCTTGCCGAACGAGTTCTTCATGTAGTTGTCGTCGAGATGCAGCGGATTGTAGTCGAGCGATCCGTCGCAGAAGAGCCGGATCGACTCGCGCGACACTGCGAAGCTCGGACCGTCGATGGTGTCGCCGGTGGAGAGTTTGTCAAAGCTGGTTGTCATGGTTGATCTCCTTGCCACGCTCACATCGGGCGAATGGTCTGGCCGCGGCCAGAACAGATGACGTCGCCGCGCTGGTTGAAGAACACGTTGTCGTGGACCACGAACAGTCGCTCGCGCTTGATGAACTTGTCGAGCGCGCGGGCCTGCAGGGTGATGGTGTCTCCGGGCCGTGCCGGGATGTTGTAGCTCCAGGACTGGCCGGCATTGACGGTGCCAGGTGTGCGCATCCAGTCGTCGGCCGGCGTGCAGGAGAACATCAGCAGAATGTGGATCGACGGCGGCGCGATCAGACCGCCATAGGGCGACGCCTTCGCGTAAGCCTCGTCGAAATACAATGGGTGGTTCTCGCCGACCGAGCGGCAATAAAGCTGGATTGCCTCCCTCGTCAGGACATAAGGCAGCGTCTTGCGTGGCTCGCCCGGGACGATCTCGTCCCAGACCTTGCGCAGGTTCGCGTCCTTCCAGAAATCGGTTTCAAAAACTTCCGCTTGCGCCATAGCGCCTTCTCCACTAACGTTCACCAGGCGAACTTTATGGCCGCCTTACGAACAACTATAGGCGCGGTTTCCCGGGACTGACAAGTCCGAACCGGTAGGATGGTGCATGGCCAAAGACAGTGACGGTTTCGTTCGGGCGATCGCCCGTGGTTTTGCGGCCGTCGAAGCGCTGGGTCGCCCGCCGGGCCGGCACACGCTTTCGGAAGTCGCCGCGATCGCGGGCCTCAGCCGCGCGACGGCGCGCCGGATGCTGGCGACGCTGATCGTGATGAAATATTGCGAAGCCGATGGCCGTTATTTCAGCCTACGCCCGCGGGCGCTGGGGCTTGGCCTGTCCTACCTTAATGCACTGCCTTACTGGGGCTATGCGCAACGCGCTTTGGAAGACCTGCGCAATGAAATCGGCGAATCCTGCTCGCTGGCTGTGCTGGACGAGACCGAGATCGTCTATGCGCTGCGATTGCCGGCGCAGCGCATTCTCTCGGCCAATCTCGCCGTCGGCAGCCGCTTGCCCGCCCACGTGGTGTCGCTCGGCCGCGTCCTGCTGGCGGCCCTGCCGCCGGACCAGCGCGCGCACTATCTCGCCACCACCGAATTCAAACATATCACCCCACGCACCATCACCGATCCCGTGCTGCTGGAACGCGAGCTCGAACGCGTCGAGGCCAAAGGCTATGGCTGGGTCGATGGCGAACTCGATCCAGCCATCTGCGGCATCGCCGTCCCCGTCCGCGACCACGGCGGCCGGGTCGTCGCGGCGATCAGCGTGAATGCGATCTCGGGCACAATGGACGAGGCGATGGCAAAGGAGAAATACCTGATCCCGCTCCGCCGCACCGCGCAGGATATCCGGACACAGTCCTTCTCCACCGGCTAGGTCGGCAGCGTTCCGCGCCTTTCATTCAGCAGGCCGGTTTGCTAGAGCAACCGCCAACGATAATGATGAAAGTGCGGGAGACGCGGGACATGAAATTGCTCAATCCGGACGACCTTGTCGCCATCGACATCCACACCCATGCGGAAGAGCCATGCGGCTGCCACGCCGACGACGGCTATGATGATTTCCAGGCCCGCATGGCCGAGTATTTCAAGTCGCCGCACAAGCATCCGCCGACAGTGGAGGAAACAGCCGCCTATTACCGCGACAAGAAGATTGCCGCGGTGATCTTCCCGGTCGACGCCGAGCGCGAGACCGGCTTCCGCCGCTACAACAACTACGAGATGCTGGAGATCGCCAAAGAGAACGCCGACGTGCTGATCCCGTTCGCGTCGATCGATCCGCACAAGGGCAAGCTTGGCGTGCGCGAGGCACGCAAGCTGATCTCCGAATACGGTGTAAAGGGTTTCAAGTTCCACCCGACCATGCAGGGCTTTTACGCCAACGACCGCATGGCCTATCCGCTCTATGAGGCGATCCAGGAAGGCGGCGCTATCGCGCTGTTCCACACCGGCCAGACAGGCGTCGGCTCCGGCATGCCCGGCGGCATGGGAATGCGGCTGAAATATTCCAACCCGATGTATATGGACGACGTTGCGGTCGACTTTCCCGACATGAAGATCATTCTGGCGCATCCCTCCTTCCCCTGGCAGGAAGAGGCGCTATCGGTCGCGACCCACAAGCCCAACGTGTATATCGACCTGTCCGGCTGGTCGCCGAAATACTTCCCGCCGATCCTGGTGCGCTACATCAATTCGATCCTGCAGGATAAGATGCTATTCGGCTCCGACTGGCCGGTGATCATGCCGGATCGCTGGATGGCCGACTTCGCCAAGCTCGACATTCGCGACGAGGTGCGTCCGAAGGTCCTGAAGAACAACGCACGGAAACTCCTGGGCATATGACGAACAACGATCTGCCGCGCAAACTTGCGGATGCCCGGCAGATCGCTGCCATTGCCACCGGCTTCTCGCTGCCGTTCTCAACCAGCGGCCAAGCTATCGCGGTGTCGATCTTTGCAGTGCTCGCGCTGCTGACACTCGACCGCGATCGTTTCATCGCCACGTTGCGGAGGCCGGCGGCCTATCTGCCGGTCGCGCTGTTCGCACTGATCCTGGTCGGCGTGCTCTGGTCGATGCAGCCGCTCAGCGGCGCGATCAGATGGGTTGGTCCCTACGCCAAGCTGCTGTTGATTCCATTGGTGATGGCAACGGCATTTACGCCGAAACAAGCGTTACAAATCGCTTATGGCTTTCTTGCCGCCTGTATTTGTCTTCTAGCCCTGTCATGGGCTGCGTTCCTGTGGCCCACGGGACCGTGGGGCTGGTTCAAGGCGCCCGGCGTGCCCTTCAAGGACAACGCGGTTCAATCCGGCTGCTTCGCACTTTGTGCCTTCGCTCTGGCGATCGGCGCGACGCGTATCTGGATGCAGGACACCCACCGCGCCATTGCGATGATCGTGCTCGCGCTTCTGTTCTTTGCCGACATTTTCCTGATCTATGTGTCGAAGACCGGCGCAATCATGGCCGCCGCATTGCTCGGTCTATTCGTCATACACGCCGGCGGCTGGCGGCGCTCGGCCGTGGTCGCGGTCGCAGCCATGATCGTGATCGGCATCGCACTGCTGACCTCGCCACAAGCCCAGCGCCGGATCGCAGAGATCAACTCGGACATCAACGCCAATAGCGGCCAGACCGCAGGCGGCGAAACAATCTCGACCGCATCGCGACTGGATTTCTGGAGCAAGGCAGTCGGCTTCGTGAAGGCCTCGCCCATCGTCGGTCACGGCACCGGGAGCATCAAGCCGCTGTATCAGAACATGGAGGCGACGAAGCCGTCGCCCTATGGCCAGGCCACGCCCGATCCGCACAATCAAACGCTTCATACGGTGCTGCAGGTCGGCGTGATCGGCGGGCTGCTGCTGTGGGCCATGTGGATCGCGCATGCGCGGCTTTTTCTCGCGCGCGATTATGCAAGCATCCTCGGCCAGGCGGTCGTGTTGCAGAACGTGATTGGCTCTTTATTCAACAGCCACATCTCGGCGGTGACGCAGGGGATGCTGTACTGTCTGGCAGTGGGATTGCTCGGCGCGTTGGTACGCAATACTCTATCCGGAATGACCGGCCGGAAGCCGCCAACTACTTCAGCTTCAGCCACCGCTTCAAATAACGCCGCCTGAACTTCTGCACGGCAAACTGTATGCGCAGCTGCAATTGCGCATGCCCCTTGCGATCAAGCGAGCTCTTGAACACGCCGTTGAGCGAGCCTTGCTCGGCCAGCGGCGGTTCCGGCCACAGGAACGGGATGCCCATGGCAGGATCGCCGGTGTTGAAGGCGATGTCGATAGGCTCGTGCATCGGATGCCGCGCGATCCAGTCAAGTCGTGCCGAAGCCTCGGGCGCGCCCAGCACATAGGCTTCCATATTGCGCACGCGATTGCCGGCATAGACGATCTGGCCCGGGCGCAACTCCGACGCCGGGGTGTAAAAATTGGTCGCGGCGCCAAGATGCAGAATGCGCGGCCGCGGCCACTTTTCGGCTTCATCAAGCACGCGCTTCAACTGGTCGCAGAAATCCGGCACCAGCAATGCGTCATCCTCGAAGATCAGCGCCAGATCCTGGCCGCGCTCGCGAATGCGCTGCATGGCGACCACATGTTTCAGCGCGCAGGATTTCTGCCGCAGCGTCAGGTCGGCACCTTCCGCGAAGTAGGCGCGATCGACATCGGAGGTGATCTCGTCGGCATCGAAATCCAGCACCCACTCGAACTTGATGCCCGCACGGTCGAGCTCGCGCTGGATATGCTCCGTGCGCTCGGGCAACGACTTGGCATGGATCACATAGGCCGGCAGCATCGAGAGGTAGGCTCCAGAACATCGCCCGGCACGGTCAGCCAGACAAGAGCCCGTATAAGGTCAAAACCGGCGTGAGGGAATGGCGCGGCAGCGCCGTCCCAGTTCCCCAATGCACGGATCTGACTTCACTTTGTCGGCGACATGTGAGAGGGCGTGGCGGTATGTCACCGAGACCGCATCATGAGCCTTGAGTCCGTCCGCGCCTTTCTCACCGCCAACGCCCCCGAATTATCCGTCACCGTCACCGACAAAAGCTCGGCCACGGTCCTTCTCGCCGCCGAGGCATTGGGCGTCGAACCCGGCCAAATCGCCAAGACGCTGTCGGTGCGGGTCGGCGACCGGGTGGTGCTGGTGGTGACCAAGGGTACAGCGCGGCTCGACAACAAGAAGGCACGCGATGCACTTGGCGGCAAGCCCCGCATGCTGGGGGCCGACGAGGTCGTTGCCCTCACCGGCCATCCGGTCGGCGGCGTCTGCCCGTTCGGCCTGGCAACGCCATTACAAGTCTACTGCGACGTGTCGCTGAGGGAATTCGCCGAGGTGTGGCCGGCGGCGGGCTCGGTCAACAGTTCGGTGCGGATGTCCCCGGCACGGATGGCCGAACTGACCGGGGCCAGCTGGGTCGATGTTTGCCAGGAACCGGCGGCAGTGCAGGAGCAAGCTCCCGCGATGGGTTGAGGCAGCGAGAATAATTCACTGCCGTTCATTGCCAGCAGAGAACAAGCCAACCGCCGTCCGGCACGAGAGCAGCGCGGGTATTGCTATTTTTGCCGGGGGATCGACTTCCCCCGCGCAAGGCACGATTTTCCGGGTGTCGTCCCTGAGGACGCTCGGCTGCGCAGCAATATGTGCGGCCAAACCGGACAAGACCATGCGCTTCAAAGCCTCGTCTCATCGCCAGTCGTCGAAGACCTGGAAGCAGGTGGTGGCGTCGATCGTGGCCGCAGCTGCAGCCGGACTACAGTCCGCTGGCGCCTGAATGCGCTCTGTAGACGTCCGCGGGAGCGCAAACGCCGCTGGCGCCAAGTTCCCGCGTTATCAAAATCTTGAGGGTATATAGCTAGGGTTGCATCCGGCCGTGTGTAAATCGGCGGGGGGACCTCGAGATGCGGCTCGTGCCGATCACCGACGCCGACAGAAGCTGGGCTTCACTGAAGTCGCAGTGGCGGAAGGCTGCCGAGGCAGCCGAGGAAGACTTCTCCACTTACACCCAAGGTATTTTCGCGGCGTTGGACCCTGTCATGCAGGGCGGCAAGGGCGGGTTGTACGGTCTCTACGACGGCATCGTTCCGCAGGCTTTTTGTCAGGTCAGCAAACTTCTGATGCCCAAATTCGAGGGTCCCGTGCTGCGTTGCCGTTTCATGACCGTGTCGCCGACCTACGACTTCGGGAGTGCCGGTCTCGATAAATACGGACAACTGCTGATCGAGCTGTTTTCCGGCATGATCTGGCTGTCGCGCAACGCCCTTTCCGCCAGCCATATCCAGTTTCACCTCCGCAGCCCCGCCGACGCGCAGTTCCTCGCCCCATTGCAGGCTCCGGTGCCCAACTCGCCGTTCCAGCGCTTCACCATCAACGGCGCCTGGGTCGAATGCGATCTCAAGCTCCCCGAACTCGAAACAATGTAAGAGCGTGCAGCGCAATGACGCGTGCCGCAAGCTTGCGCAGCGACATCGGCGATGATAGCCCGGTTGTACGATGACCGGACAAGCTAAGCCACGCACCAAGCGCAAGACAACCAATGGGGCCGCAGGCACGCCTTTGCTGCGACCGCTCAATCCCGTGCGCCGCCGCACTGAGGAAGTCGTCGAGCGCATCGCTGCCCAGATCATCGAAGGCCGCTTGCCCGCAGGCGCGCGCCTGCCGACCGAGCAGGCCATGATGGCGGCCATGGGCGTCAGCCGCACGGTCGTTCGCGAGGCGATTGCCGCACTCCGCGCCCGGGGCCTTGTAACCACAAGGCAAGGCGCCGGTGCCTTCGTCAACAGCGAGCCCGATCAGCAGCCTTATGCCATCGACCCCGACGGCCTGGGCTCGCTTGGCAGCGTGATCGAAATTCTTGAACTGCGCACGGCCGTCGAGATGGAGGCCGCGGCCATAGCCAGCGAGCGCGCCACCGCTGCCCAGATCCGAGCCATTGCCAAGGCCGCGGCTACCTTCAGCCGCGCCATCGCCAATGGCGACCGTGCGGTGAAGGAGGACTTTGACTTCCACTTCGCCATTGCTGTCGCCACGCAGAATGCGCGCTTTGTCGGTTTTCTGGAATTCCTTGGCGGTCTTATCATCCCGCGCCAGAGCATCCGCACCTTCGATGGCAAAGTCGAATTGCAGAAGCGCTATCTCGAGAGCATCGAGAAAGAGCATCAAGTCATCGTCAATGCGATCAGCGCCCGTTCGCCGCGCAAGGCTCGCGATGCGATGCGCCGGCATTTGCTGAACGGCAAGGAACGCTACAAGCAGTTGTCAGTCGATCCGGTCCAGTAGCTCACCTGAAGCCGAACGCGTGCGGCAGCGCCATCGAGAACCACGGCACGTAAGTCACCAGCATCAAGACCGCGAACATCACCCAGTAAAACGGCCAGATTCCGCGCATCACTTCGTCCACCGAGACCTTGCCGATGGCGCAGCCCACGAACAGCGTGGTACCGACCGGCGGCGTCAGCAGACCGATGCCGAGATTGAGCAGCATCACGATGCCAAAATGCACGGGGTCGATCCCGAAACTCTTCACCACCGGCAGCAGGATCGGCGTGCAGATCAGCAGCAGTGGCGCGAGATCGAGCGCCGTGCCGAGGATCAGCAGCATGATATTGAGCCACATCAATAGCACATATTTGTTCGACGAGATGGCGACGAAGAACTCGGTCATATGCGCCGGCATCCGCATCATCGCCGCGACATAGCCGAAGCATGACGCGGTCGCGACCAACGTCAGCACCATCGCTACAGTCTGGAGCGTCCGGTAGGTCAGCATCGGCAGCTCGGACCATTTGTAGTCGCGATAGATGAACATCGTGACGAAGAAGGCCCAGACGCACGCCACAGCGCCAGCCTCGATCGGCGTGAACACGCCGGTGAGAATGCCGCCGAGCACGATCACCAGCGTGACGATGCCCCAGGTGGCATCCCCCAGCATCTTCAGCGCCTGTTTCACTGGCACCGGCTCGCCCTTCGGATGACCATCGCGATAGGCAAAGTAGAGACACAACAGCATGATTGCGAAGCCAAGCAGTAGCCCGGGCACGATGCCTGCCAGGAACAGGCTGGTGATCGAGACCACGCCGCCGGTCGCCAGCGAATAGATCACCGCATTGTGGCTCGGCGGCACCAGGATCGCCTGGACCGAGGCGGAGATGGTCACATTGGTGGCGAATACCCGTGGATACCCCTTCGCCGCCATCTGCGGGATCATCACCGAGCCAATCGCCGACGTATCCGCGACCGACGAGCCGGAGATCCCGGACATGATGGTCGTAGCCAGAATATTGACCTGGGAGAGGCCGCCGCGGATGCGCGTGAAGCCGACCACGACGGCTGCAAAATCAACCAGCCTTCGGGCCATGCCGCCTTCTGCCATGATGGCGCCGGCCAGCACGAAGAACGGCACGGTCAGCATCGACACCTTGCCGACGCCGCTAGAGAGCTGCTGCATCACGGCTGCAACAGGCAGATCGATCCACAGTGCACCGACCAGCGCCGAGAGCGCTAGCGCAAAGGCGATCGGCATACCGACGGCGAAGAACAAACACATGCTGAGCAGAAGAACGGCGATGTCCATGTCGGATTTTCTTTGTTCTGGCTGGAGCTGATCGGCGAAGCTAGTCGAGAGGTATATGTGCGTCGCTGCCATCCTGCGGCGGCGGACCGATGGTCAGTCGTTCGACGACAAAGAGAAACATCATCGCGCCGGAAACGGGGATCGGCATGTAGGTGATCCCGACAGACAACCAGGGAAATTCATCCACCGAATTGCCCCAGGTGGTCATCACCAGCTTCATGCCCCAGATCACCATGAACAGTGCCACCGCAGCCATCAGCAACTCGCTGATGAAAGCAGCTACGACACGCGCGTGAGGCGGCAGCAGGTTGGTACCTACCGTCATGTTCATATGGATGCGCTGGCGATAGCAGTTGGCGGCGCCGATGAAAGTCACCGCTATCGTCAGCAACACCGCCAGGGGCTCCGGCCACGACGCCGCGCTGTTCAAAATGTAGCGGGTGTAAACAGCCCAAGGGATAATCGCGGAGATCAGCACAAGCGCTAGGCAAGAAAACACGGCACCGGTCCAGTACAGTGCGTTCATGGCGCGGCGGAATGCGTAAGCCGCACCATGGCTGGCCGTATCGGCGTGATGATTGGATGCAGCCGGCAGTTTGGAAATAACGTCAGACATGAAGACCTCAGGTAACGCGACGGAAGCGCTGGCCTATCCTGCCGTCCCCGCGAAGGCGGGGACGACACATTGAGAACATGCCACTAGCTCACCGCAGCAATGCGCTTGGTCATCTCGGCGTATTTCGCGCCGTATTTGTCCCACACCGGCTTCACGGCATCGCGGAATGGCTGCTTGTCGATGGACGTGACAATGTCGGTACCGACTTCCTTCATCTTGTCCAGCGCGGTCTTCTCCGCCTCGTACCAGAGCACGCGCTGTTCGAGCTGCGCTTCGCGGCCGAATTTCTTCAGCAGCGCCTGATCGTCCGGCGTGAGCTTCGCCCATGACGCCTTCGAGAACACCAGCAATTCCGGAATGATCAGATGCTCTGTCATCGAGAAATACTTGGCGACCTGGAAGTGGTTCTGCGCCACGAAGGATGGCAGGTTGTTCTCGGCCCCATCGACGACGCCGGTCTGCATGGCGCTAAACACCTGATCGAAGCCCATGGCGACGCCATTGCCGCCGAGCGCATTCATCGTGTCGATGAACAAGGGATTACCGATCATCCGGATCTTGAGACCCTTGAGATCGGCGAGCGTCTTGATCGGGCGTTTGCTGTTATAGATGTTGCGCGAGCCGGCATTCATCCAGCCAAGCGCGACCAGACCGGTTTTTTCATTGGCCGTGATCTTGTTCAGCAGCTCGGTGCCGATCTCGCCATCGAGGACCGCTTCCATGTGCTTGGAATCGCGAAACACGAACGGCATGTTGAAGACGTTGACGTCATCGACCACGGGGCCGACGGCGCCGACGGAAATGCGCGCGATCTGCAGAGCGCCGACCTGGGCCTGCTCGATGGCTTCCTTCTCGCCGCCGAGCTGCATGGACGGAAACATCTGGATGGTGAGCCGGCCGCTTGTGGCGGCATCCAGCTTCTTGCCCATGCGCACCACGGATTCGACCGTGGGGTAGCCGAGCGGGTGGACGTCAGAGGCCTTGAGGACCATCTTGGTCTGCGCCTGCGCAGGCGTGAACCGCCCGAGACCGGTAGCGCCAACCGCGAGCGCGGCCAGTCCGCCTTTGACGACATCTCTTCTCTTCATGGACGAAATCCTCCCTGTGAATTTCCCGATGCGGCGCGTTGGCCATTATTCTGGTTCGCCCCTTTGCGGGGTCGATCTTGTCACAATTCTAGGAGCGTGCCGGCCCGCCGTCCATCAGCTTGTGTCGGCTGCGCACCCCAAAAGTTGTACGATGACCCGACATCTAGCACCGACATCGGAGGCCGGCAAGCGCGTGCTCGAGCGGCCGCGCAGAACTAAAGTTCAACCCGAGGTGCGGCGCGAAGAGAGCAGCTCGGCCTCATTCTCGCACGGGTGTTGGGTGCCCACTGATTGATTGGGTGGAATCGGTGTAGAAAGAGACATCTGTCACGATAGGAGCCCACCGTGCCAACTGAACGCTTTCAATTCCCCGGCGCGGCCGGCCATATGCTGGCGGCGGCGCTGGACCTGCCCGATGGCGATGTCCATGCATATGCGCTGTTCGCGCATTGCTTCACTTGCGGCAAGGATGTGCTGGCAGCGCGACGTATTTCTGCGGCGCTGACGCTCAAGGGCATCGCCGTGCTGCGCTTCGACTTCACTGGCCTCGGCTCCAGCGAGGGCGATTTCGCCAATAGCACGTTCTCGTCGAACGTAGCCGATCTCGTAAAGGCCGCCGACCATTTGCGGGAAATACGCCAGGCGCCGGCAATCCTGATCGGCCACAGCCTCGGCGGCGCCGCAATCCTCGCCGCCGCTGAACAGATGCCGGAAGCCAAGGCCGTTGTCACCATCGCGGCGCCATCCGATCCCGCCCACGTCACTGACATGTTCGCCGAACATGTCGACGCGATCCGCGAAAAAGGCGAGGTCGAGGTCAAGCTCGCCGGCCGGCCATTCAGCATCAAGCGTGAATTCCTCGATGATATCGCCGAGCACAATCTGATCACAAAGGTGACCAGGCTGCACAAGGCGCTGCTGATCATGCATGCGCCCACCGACGACACAGTGGGCATCGACAACGCCACGAAGATTTTCGTCGCTGCCAAACATCCCAAGAGCTTCGTCTCGCTGGCCGGCGCCGATCATCTGCTCACGCAAAAGCATGACGCGATCTATGTCGCCGATGTCATCGCCGCCTGGGCCGGACGCTATCTCAATGCGGTCGCCGTCACGCCCGTAGCGAGCCTGCCTGAAGAGCCGCGCAAGGTGGTGGTGAGCGAGACGCGCGCCAGCAAATTCCAGCAGGTCATCACTGTCGGCCCGCATCAGATACTCGCCGACGAGCCGATCGCCGCCGGCGGCGAGGACACCGGACCCGGTCCGTATGATCTGCTGCTCAGCGCGCTCGGCGCCTGCACCGCGATGACCATGCGGCTCTATGCCGAACGCAAGGCATTGCCGATGGACCACGTCACGGTGACGCTGAACCACAAGAAGATCTACGCCAGGGATTGCGAGGAATGCGAGACCAAGGACGGCATGCTGGACCAGATTGAGCGCGTCATCACGATCGACGGCAAGCTCGATGCGGAGCAGCGCGCAAAGCTCATGGAGATCGCTGACAAGTGCCCGGTACACCGGACACTGACATCTGAGATCAGGATCGTGACGACAGCAGCAGAGTAAGCGCGTCGCTGACGCGCCTTTACCTGTTAGGGTCCGGATAGACCAGGCTGCGCCAGCCAGAGCGATCGAACGGTGCCCACGCGCCTTCCTTTTGCGCGAGACGCTCCGCCACTGCATAGACGACGGCGGGGTGATGCCCCATCCCGCAATGGCTGCTCTCGACCTCGATGCTCTCGGACATCGCCGACGGCTTCTCCATGCAGCCCTGCCAGGCACAGACGCCGTCGGTGCGGCTGTAGATCGCGGTGGTCGGGACCGGCGGCGTATCGGCAAGCGAACCACCGAAATCGTCGTCGGTGTCATCGGCGCGTTTGCCGCTGGCGAATTCATAGACGCGCCAGGCATTGGTGGATTTCGGATGGCCGGCAAACGGGCTACCCAGCGTGATCACCGAGCGGACGCGGTCCGGCATCATCTTGGCAAGCTGGCGCGCGTAAAGGCCGCCGAGGCTCCAGCCGACCAGACTTACCTTGCGGCCGTGGGTCTCGTTCATCTCTTTCAGCAATTCGACCATGCTGCCCTGCACACCGTCGCGCAGACCGAGATTGCGGCCCTGCTTCCAGCCGCTGACGGCATAGCCGCGGCCCTTGAGAAACGTGCGGAGCGGGCCTGTCGAAACATCCGAGGCCACAAGGCCCGGCAGTACCAGTACCGGATGACCATCGCCTCGCGGCGCGAGATTCAGCAGCGGCAGCGCGCCGAGAAAGGCGCCGAATTCGTGAACCGCACGGCCTTCAAGAAACATCAGGGTTTTCGATGGGGGACGCTGCGCCTGGGCCGTAGCCGACATCTGATTTCCTCTCGCCGGCGCGTTGGCCGGTCATATCGATTGATTTGAAAGCAGCCTCACAGGGAGGGAATCACACAACGCACCGAAGCAACTATCAGTTCACTCAAGTTAAGGTCGGGTTTGTGGCAGTTCAAGCGCATCCCGATACCCCCTCCGGCGCCTCACTTCCGCAATGCGGAACTGCTCTCACAGCAGTCGCAACAGATATTCGATCGTGTAGAGCGCCAGCCCGGCGAGCCCGCCGATCAGCGAACCGTTGAAGCGGATATATTGCAGATCGCGGCCTATATTGACTTCGATGACACCGATCAGCTGCTGCATGTCCCAGCCCTTCACCTGGTCGGCGATAAAACCCGACACGCCGCTTTTCTGATCGGCGATGAACGTGCGCAGCACCACGACGATGCCCTGGTTGATCTCGCCGCGCATCTCGGCATCGGCGCGCAGCGCTGCGCCGGCCTCGACGAACACATTGGCGAGATGATGTGCCAGTACATTGCTTTCACCCGATGCACTGCGCTCGATGAAGCTGCGCGCATTGTTCCAGAGATTACGCCCAAGTTCGGCAAGCTCGGGGCGCGCCAGCAGATCGCGCTTCAACCCATCGATGCGGCCGGTGAAGCCGGGCTCGGTCTCCAGCCGATCGACGAAGGAGAGCAGCATGCGGTCGAACTCACCACGGAACGGATGCGCTGGATCCTTGCGTACATCGTCAAAGAAGGTCGTGGCCGACGCGACGATGCGCTTCAGCAGGAACGCATCGGCGCGATAGAGTTTGAGCAACGTCGGCAGCTCGTCGCGAATCTTGTTCTTGATGACAGCCAGCGTGTCCGGCTCGGTCAGCGCGCCATGCATGGCGCCGAGCAGGTTATCGAGCAGGCCCTGATGGCGACCATCCCTGATGAAGCCGCGCATGGTGCCGGCAGCGATGGGCGCGAGATCAACCGACTGCAGCTGGGTCATCACGCGGCGCGTGATGAAGGTTTTGAGACCAGACGTTTCCGTCGCCGACATCGCCTCCGGCAACAGCCGCAGCAAGAAACGCGCGAGATCCGCGCTACGCTTTTTGTCGCTCAGCCAGTCTGCAACGAAACTCGCAAAATCCACCTCACGTAATTTGGCCTCGACCGGCCCGGCTTCGAGGAAATGCACCTCGATGAATTCACCCAGCTTGTCGGCGATGCGATTTTGATTCGCCTGGATGATCGCGGTGTGCGGAATCGGCAGACCCAGCGGCCGACGGAACAGCGCGACAACGGCGTACCAGTCCGCCAATCCGCCAATGGTCGCCGCTTCCGCGAAGGCCGCAACGAATCCGAACGCGGGATGAATCGGCAGCAGGATTTTTGCCGTTATGAACACCACCAGACAGCTCGCCAGCACCAGCGCCGCGATCGCCTTGACGCGGCGCAACTCTGCTGCGCGCGCAGCGTCGACGGGACTCGCGAAAGACGAAAAACTGTTTGCGTCCATAGGCTTCCTCAACCGGTCAAGATGGCCGGTTCCCGCTGTTAACATAATGTCGGACAATGTGAGTCACTGTCGTTAACCTTTCTTAAAGATGTCGCTCGCGGAACCTGCTCCGCGTGGTAAATCTCGATTCGAACTTGCGAGGCGCGCTTCGCTTTGATGAGCGCCGAAGACCGTTTTGGGAATTTCATGAGCGAATCATTGTCGTACCGCCCCGCCCGCGATCCGCTACCGGATCAGGAACAGAAGCAGGCCGCGCTGAGCTATCTCAACGAAGCCTGGGCGGAAGCACGGCATGACGGCGTCGATGGCGATTGCCTCGCGCAGGCCAGCCTGTTCGCGGCCTTTGCCGAGCTCGTCGGCACCTATGGCGAAGACGCCGTAGCGAAGTTTGTCGAGAGTCTTCCGGGCCGCGTGCGCAATGGCGAGTTCTCGCTGACACTGGCACGGCAGTAAGATTTCTTACCCTCCCCTGAAGGGAGGGTCGGTGAGCAATCCGCGAAGCGGATGCGAGACGGGGTGGGGTGAGGCCACACACTACGTCGCTCGTGATTTCACCCCACCCCGCTGCGAGCTTCGCATGCATCGCCCCCCTCCAGGGGAGGGTGAAGAGTTCAAGCCTTCAACGTCTCCAGGAATTTCACCGTCTCACCCTGCGACGGCGTGACTAGCTCGCCCTGCCACATCACGCGGCGGCCGCGCACGAAGGTGCCGACGGGCCAGCCAGTGACTTTCACACCGTCATAGGGCGTCCAGCCGGCCTTAGAGGCTACCCAGTCATTGGTGATGGTCTCGGTGCGCTTGAGATCCACGATGGTGAAGTCGGCGTCATAGCCCGCCGCGATGCGGCCCTTCATGGCGATGTTGTAGAGCCGTGCGGGACCGGCGCTCGACAGATCGACGAAGCGCGCCAGCGACAGGCGGCCGGCATTGACGTGATCCAGCATGATCGGCACCAGCGTCTGCACGCCGGTCATTCCCGAGGGCGACGCCGGATAGACTTTCTTCTTTTCCTCAAGCGTGTGCGGGGCGTGATCAGAGCCGAGCACGTCGATGATGCCCTGACTGATACCGTTCCAGATGCCGTCGCGATGGCTGGCATCGCGCACCGGCGGGTTCATCTGCGCCAGCGTGCCGAGGCGCTCATAGCACTCCGGCGCCGCCATGGTCAGATGATGCGGCGTCGCCTCGCAGGACGCGACATCCTTGTGCTCGCGCAAATATTCGATCTCTTCTTTCGTCGAGATATGCAGAACATGAATGCGCTTGCCGGTCTCGCGCGCAAGGTTGACCAGCCGCTGCGTCGCCATCAGTGCCGCAGTCTCGTCACGCCACACCGGGTGCGAACGGGTGTCGCCTTCGATGCGCAGGTTCTTGCGCTCGTTGAGGCGATATTCGTCTTCGGCATGGAAGGCGGCGCGGCGCTTGATGACCTGGAAGATGCGGCGGAGGCTGTCGTCGTCCTCGACCAGCAGCGCGCCGGTCGATGAGCCGATGAATACTTTCACGCCGGCGCAGCCGGGCGCACGTTCGAGCTCCGGCAGATCCTGCACGTTCTCGCGGGTCCCGCCGATGAAGAAGGCGTAATCGCAATGCATGCGGTGATGGCCGCGCTTCACCTTGTCGGTGAAGGTGGCTTCGTCGATGGTCAGCGGATTGGTATTCGGCATTTCGAACACGCCGGTGACGCCGCCCATCACGGCGCTGCGTGATCCGGTCTCCAGGTCTTCCTTCTGCTCGAGGCCCGGCTCGCGGAAATGCACCTGGGTGTCGATCACGCCGGGCAGGATGTGCAGCCCCTTGCAGTCGATTACTTCGGCGGCCGAGGCCGCGCCGAGCGATCCGATGGCGGCGATTCGGCCATTGCGAATGCCGATATCGCGCGCACCCTCGCCGTCCTGATTGACGACGGTGCCGTTCTTCAAAATCGTATCGAATGTCTGGGTCATCTGGTCTCGTCACAGCCTGTGAATGCCGCGCAGGATGAGCGCGGGCCTTGTTGTCGGCATCTTAGCGGCTTAACTTTGGCTGTCATATCCGCCAGCCGTGATTCACCCTCGTTTCCTGGCTCGTTTATTGGATTTTTTCGAGATTTTCCCAATGAAAGCAGCGTTTCTCCCCGATCGGGGTGTGGTGAAAATTGCCGGCGACGACGCCCGCGGTTTCCTCAACAACCTCGTGACCTCCGAGATCGAGGTGTTGACGCCGGGCACCGCGCGGTTCGGCGCGCTGCTGACGCCGCAGGGCAAGATCATTGCCGACTTCCTCATCACCGAAGCGCCGGCCGGCCATGGCGGCGGGCTCCTGATCGACTGCCCGCGCGAACTGGCACAACCGCTGGCCACCAAGCTCGGCTTCTACAAGCTGCGCGCCAAGGTGACGGTAGAGAATCTCTCCGACGCGTTCGGCGTGCTTGCGGTGTGGGATGGCGAGCCCGGCATGAAGCCGGACCTGACCTTCGCCGATCCGCGCAATGCGGAGCTCGGCTATCGCATCCTCGTGCCGGCGGATCTCGCCGCAAAGACGGCGGCGCTGGTCGGGGCCGAACTGGTCGATGCGTCGGCCTATGAGGCGCACCGCATCAGGCTCGGTGTGCCACGCGGCGGAGCTGATTTCGCCTATGGCGATGCGTTCCCGCACGAAGCCAATATGGACAAGCTCTCCGGTGTCGATTTCGACAAGGGCTGTTACATCGGCCAGGAGGTCGTCTCCCGCATGCAGCATCGCGGCACCGCGCGCACGCGCATCGTCGGCGTCACGCTGGATGGCGCGGCGCCGGCCGCCGGCACCGAAATCCGCGCTGCGGACAAGCCGATCGGCACCATGGGCTCGTCTGCCGATGGCCGTGGCCTCGCCACGATCCGCACCGACCGCGCCAGTGATGCGCTCGACGCCAATGCAGCTTTCCTGGCTGGCGATATCGCCATTCATCTGGCCGACGCCGCCGCCGTACGCGCGCTGGCCACGAAGAAGACCCCCGCATGAAAAAGATCTCGGCATGAGCAAACCCGCGATCACGCATGCCGACGGCAAGACGCGCTGCCCGTGGCCGGGTGAAGATCCGTTCTATGTGGCCTATCACGACACCGAATGGGGCGTCCCGGAATACGACGACCGCGCGCTCTACGAGAAGCTGATCCTCGATGGCTTCCAGGCCGGCCTCTCCTGGATCACCATCCTGCGCAAGCGCGACAATTTCCGCAAAGCATTCGATGACTTTCAGCCGGAAAAAATCGCGCGCTACGGCGAGAAGAAAGTTCATGCGCTGATGAACGATGCCGGCATCGTGCGCAACCGCGCCAAGATCGAAGGCGCGATCCTCAGCGCCAAGGGCTATCTGAAAATCATGGAAGAAGGCGCCGGCTTCTCGAAATATCTGTGGGACTTCGTCGACGGCAAGCCGCTGGTCAACAATTTCAAGACCCATGGCAGCGTGCCTGCCTCGACACCGCTATCGGCCAACATCTCGAAAGACCTGCAGGGGCGCGGCTTCAAATTCGTCGGCCCGACCATCGTCTATGCCTTTATGGAGGCCACAGGCATGGTCAACGATCATCTCGTGACTTGCTTTTGCCACGAGGCCTGCATGGGCCTGAAGCGCAAGCCGCGCCTCAAGGCGAAGTAGCAGCAAGAAACTCAAGACCAAAAACCGATGACCAAATCGAAATTCGACCAAAGATTTTCCCGCGACGTCGCCACCCGCGCCTGGCAACGCATGCTGTCGGGCCGGCGGCTTGATCTGCTCGATCCCTCGCCGCTCGATATCGAAATTGCCGATATTGCCCACGGGCTCGCGCGCGTCGCGCGCTGGAACGGGCAGACCCACGGCGCGCACATTTTCTCGGTGGCACAGCACACGCTTCTCGTGGAAGCCGTTTTGCGCGAGCAGATGCCGCGCGCCGACGAGCGTGTGCGGCTCGCGGCCCTGCTGCATGACGCGCCGGAATATGTCATCGGCGACATGATCTCGCCGTTCAAGGCGGTGATTGGCGGCGACTACAAGGTGATCGAGAATCGCCTGCTCGGCGCCATCCACATCCGCTTCGGCCTGCCGCCGGCGCTGGAGCCCGGGATCACCAAACAGATCAAGGCCGCCGATATGGGCGCCGCCTATCTGGAAGCCACACGCCTTGCAGGCTTCAAGGAAGCCGAGGCAAAGCGTCTGTTCGGCAAGGATCCCGGCCTCTCGGAAGCCATGGTGGAAGATTACCTGACGCCGTGGTCGGCGGGGAAGGCTGAGAAGCGGTTTCTGGCAAGGTTTGAGGCGCTGCTGGCGTAATTTAAACTCCGTCATGCCCGGGCATGACGTGGAGAGAACGGAGCGTTATAACGACGCTCAACAAAAGGTTCCCCGATGATCCACGTCTGCTCGCTCGCCGATCTGCATCCCACCGTGAAGGACACGGCTGCGAGCCACGTGCTCACCATCATGGCCAATGTCGCGCAGGTGCAGCGACCGCCATCTATTTCGGAGGCCAATCATCTCAGGGTGCAGGTCGACGACATCACCGAGGCGATGGACGGCTTTGTCGCGCCCAACGAAGGCCACATCACGCAGGTGCTAGACTTCGTCCGCGGCTGGGATCGCGCCTCGCCGCTGGTGATCCATTGCTATGCCGGCATCTCGCGTTCCACCGCCAGCGCCTTTGCCGCCGCCTGCATGCTCAATCCGGACCGCGACGAGCGCGACATCGCGCTGCGAATCCGCGCGGCCTCGCCAATCGCCTCCCCTAACCGCCTGCTCGTGACCCTCGCCGACAAGGCGCTGGGCCGCGGCGGCCGTATGGTCCGCGCGCTCGACGAGATGGGCCCCGGCAATCTGACCGTGATCGGCAAGCCGTTCCGCCTCGATCTGGATTAATTCCAGCAATTACGCGCAGCGCGTGAACTAAAGTTCTCCACGACAACACATACCGATGGCCATGTCCCCGGGCGCCGTTCCGGGGCATGATTGGCGTGTGCCCTGCTTCCTGAAGGTTTGATAGTCGATGTTCGATGATTTCGGTTTCGTCACGCTAGTGATTGCCATCGTTGCCTTCATCTTCGCGCGCAAGGCGCGCAATGAAGTGAAGGTGCTGCGCGCCCGGGTCGACGCCTATGAGGCGCTGCCGCGCGTGGCGGCAACGCCGGCCGCCGTCGCAAGGCCGGACCTCACACCGACCACGCCGAACATTGCATCCGCCCCTGCCGTATCCGAGACTCCAACCGAGGTGACCCGCGAAGCTGCCCCCTCGATCCAGCCGGATGTCCCTGCTCATACTACGCCCGAACCCGCTGCGCCTGTGGAAGCCCCTGCGGCTGGCCCCGGCTTCGAGGAACGCATCGGCACGCGCTGGGTGGTCTGGGTCGGCGGCCTCACGCTGGCACTCGGCGGCTTCTTCATGGTGCGCTATTCCATTGAGGCCGGCCTGCTCGGCCCCGGAGTGCGCGTGCTGCTCGGCGGGTTGTTCGCGCTGGCGCTGCTCGCCGTCGGCGAATTCGCCCGCCGCAAGGAAAGCCTCTCGGCAATCGCACCGCTGCCCATCGCCAATATTCCGGCGATCCTCACGGCCGCCGGCACTGCCGTCGCCTTCGCCACAGTCTATGCGGCCTATGCGCTGTATAACTTCCTCGTCCCCGGCACGGCCTTCGCCCTGCTCGGCATCGTCGCCATGTGCACCATGGCCGCGGCATTGCTGCACGGCCCGGCGCTCGCGGGCCTCGGCATTGCCGCCGCCTTCGTCACGCCGGTTTTGGTGTCGTCCGGCAAGCCGGATTACTGGGCGCTGTATATCTATCTCGCCATCGTCATGGCGGCCGCCTTCAGCCTTGCGCGTATCCGGCTGTGGCGCTGGCTGGCGCTGACCACCATCGTCTTCGCGACGCTGTGGACCCTGCCGGGCCTCGACGCCGGGACACCTGCCCTTGCACCGCATACATTCCACGTCCTCGCCGGCTTCCTGCTTGCCTCGCTGCTGGTCGTCTGCGGCTTCCTGTACGGCCCGCCGGCTGAAGAAGGCCGCATCGAAGGCATCTCGTCCGGCGCCCTCAGTGCGAGCCTGCTCAGCGCGACGCTGGTGGCGCTCTCGAGCTTCCATGCCGACATGGCCATGGTGACCTTCGCGCTGATCGTCGCCGGCACGCTGTTCGTCGCATGGTACGCACAAGCGGCCACCGCGGCGGTTGCCGTGGCCGCTGGCTTCGTCGCCGTGGTCTTCCTGGAGTGGGCCATCCAGGGCAATCTCGACATGCTGGTACTGCCCGGCGGGCCGCTAGCCGGCATCGGCGCCAGCCCGGTGGAAAGCTCGGTGTCGCTGCATCTCGCATCCGCCGCCATCTTCGCCATTGGCTTCGGCGTGCTCGGCTTCCTCGCCCAGGGCCGATCCGTTAGTGCCGTTATTCCGGTGATCTGGTCGGGCGCCGCGGTATTCACGCCGCTGGCGCTGTTGATCGCGCTCTATGCCCGCATCGCGCATCTCGATCGCTCGATCCCCTTCGCCATTCTCGCCGTGATCATCGGCGCAGCCTTCGCGGCCGCCACCGAACTGCTCGGCAAGCGCGAGCCACGTCCGGGCCTCGCGATCTCCACGGCGCTGTTCGCCACCGGTACGCTCGGTGCGCTGGCGCTGGGGCTGACCTTTGCACTGGAGAAAGGCTGGCTCACCATCGCACTGTCGCTGATGGCGCTGGGCACAGCCTGGATCTCCATGCAGCGGCCGATCCCGTTCCTGCGCTGGCTCGCGGCCATCCTTGCCGGCATTGTCGTCGCCCGGATGGGCTGGGAGCCCCGCGTGGTCGGCGATCTCGTCGGCACCACGCCGATCTTCAACTGGCTGCTGTGGGGCTACGGCGTGCCCGCTGCATCGTTCTGGGCCGCCAGCATCCTGATGCGCCGCCGCGGCGATGACGCGCCGCTGCGCATGGTGGAATCCGCTGCGATTCTGTTCACAGTGTTGCTGGCCTTTATGGAGATCCGCCACTTCGTGAATGGCGGCGATGTCTATCGGTCCTCCTCAAGCCTCACCGAGGTCGCGCTGCAGGTCTGCGTCGCGTTGGCCATGGCAATCGGACTGGAACGCCTGTGGGAGCGGAGCCGCAGCATCGTTCACAGCGTCAGTGCCGGGCTGCTGATATTGTTCGCCGGCGTCGCAAGTCTCGGCGGGTTGCTCTTCATCACCAATCCCGGCATCTGGCGTATCGATGTCGGCGGCGTAATCTTCAACCTACTGCTGCTCGGCTATGCTCTGCCCGCGGTGCTCGCTCTGCTGCTGTCCTACGCCGTAGCGGGCCGTCGCAAGCCCGCCTATGGCAACACCATCGCTGGCGGTGCGCTCGTACTGGCGCTGGCCTACGTGACGCTGCAAATCCGCCGCATCTATCACGGTCCGATCTTCTACAACGCTTCAATCACCGACGCCGAGCAATATACGTTGTCGATCGCGTGGCTCGGCTTTGGCGTCGTGCTGCTCGGCATCGGCATCCTGTTCAACTCGCAGCGCGCGCGGCTCGCCTCCGCCGTGGTCATCGCATTGACGGTGCTGAAGGCGTTCCTGGTCGACATGTCGTCGCTCACCGGCGTCTACCGCGCACTGTCCTTCATGTGCCTCGGCCTCGTGCTGGTAGCCATCGGCTGGCTGTATCAGCGCATCCTGTTCTCGAGACGCAAGGCCCAGGCGCCGACAGTGGCTCCAGCGGCCGAAACATAAGCCGCCCGCGTGGCTAGCCTCGTCGTCAGGCGAGGCGCATCAATCGAATGGGTTCGGACTTGACCTCCATGATCGAGCCATCGGCAAAAGCCAGCATCGCGGGGCTGCGCGGATCGAGATTCAACGTGATCTGATCCTCGCTGCCATCGAAGGTGATCGTTGCCGTGCTGCCCGAGATTGCGACATGGGTCTTGGCACGGGAAATCCCGGCGCCGAGTTCGAGAGTCGTATTCATCGACGCGTTGATTGTGTCTCGGCCATCGCCGGCGGCGAAACTCACCACCGAATCGCTCCACACTGAAATCGCATCATCGCCGGCTCCGCCCGCCACGCGGCTGTTGGACCATGCACTGATGACATCGTTGCCGGCGCCGCCTGCGACGATGGAGTTCGACCAGGCTGAGATCATGTCATCGCCGCTGCCGCCATCGACCTGGCTGTCGGACCATGCCGCGATCTGGTCATGACCGGAGCCGCCCGATACCCGGGCGTTCGACCAGGCCCTGACGAAATCATCGCCCGAACCTGCATCGACGATACTATCGGACCAGGCATCGATGCGATCATTGCCTGAGCCGCCGACGACGCCGGCTCCCGACCATGCCTTGACCACGTCATCACCGGCGCCTGCATCGACCACGCTGTCTGACCAGACGTCGATACGGTCGTTGCCATCGCCGGCGTCGACCAGCGCGCCACCCTCGGCACGCATCACGTCATTGCCATCGGTCCCCGACAGGACCTTGAGGTTGAATTCCTGCATCCGCAGCAAAAAGGCGAGAACCACCGGCGACACGCCGATACTCGCGGTCGTCGTCTTGGCAGGTTTGCCCGTTGCGTCCGGCACATCGAGGTCGGCCGTGGCCGGCGCGGCTTGCGGCGACGGCATTGCGGCATCGGGCGGAGACGGTGCTACCGGCGTCACGAATGGCTGGTACCAAGGCGTCCAGGATGCAGGGCTGATCACGATGCACACTCCTCAACTTGACGCGTGCCATCCTGCCCAGACGATCTAAATTTCTCCTTAAAGGTGCCGAATTACCTGGCACAACCCAATGGAATATCGTCTTCAAACGTTGATTTCCTGGAATTATTGTCTGCGTGGGGTTGTGCTGTTTACTCGCACCTGTCAGCTCCCCTGGAATACCCCTTGCGGCAATGCTCTCCCGGCACTTACCCTTGTCCCAAACCGCCCTCAGCAAGGAGGCGGCGCGAAAAAGATCGGGAGCCCATGAACGCCCAGGGAAAAATCGCCACAGATTCGTCCGTCGAAAACTCCGCCGAACATGTCGATGTCATTGTTGTCGGCGCCGGGATCTCCGGCATCGGCGCCGCTTATCACCTCACGAAGCAAAATCCGGACACGCGTTTTCTGGTTCTGGAAACCCAGGACAGTTTCGGCGGCACCTGGCACACCCATCGCTATCCCGGCATCCGCTCCGACAGTGACCTGCATACGTTCGGCTATCGCTTCAAGCCCTGGACATCGGCGCCCATCGCCACCGCTGCGGAAATCCTGCGCTATATGGGGGACGTGATCGCCGAGAACGGCCTCGACACGCATATCCGCTATCGGCACAAGATCCTGTCCGCCAACTGGTCGAACGCTGACAAGCTCTGGACGCTCACCGTCATCCGCCACGACACTGGCGAAACGCTGTTCTTCACCACACGCTTTCTGTGGATGTGTCAGGGCTACTATAATCACAATCAGGGTTACACGCCGCAGTGGTCGGGCATGGACCGGTTCAAGGGCCGCACGGTGCATCCGCAGACCTGGCCGGACGATCTCGACATCACCGGCAAGAAGGTCGTGGTGATCGGCTCCGGCGCGACTGCCGCGACACTGGTGCCGGCCATTGCGGACAAATGCGCTGAAGTCACCATGCTGCAGCGCTCGCCGACCTTCTTCATCACCGGCCGCAATGTCAACGCGCTGGCAGAGACGCTCCGCGAGCTGGATGTCGACGAAGAATGGGTCCACGAGATCGTCCGCCGCAAGATCCTGTTCGATCAGCAGGCCTTCACCAAGCGGACGAACAGCGAGCCGGAGGTGGTGAAAGAGGAACTACTGAAGGGCGTACAGGCCTATCTCGGCAAGGACTACGACATCGCCACCCATTTCACGCCGCGCTACCGGCCTTGGCGGCAACGCATCGCCTTCATTCCCGATGGCGACCTGTTCCAGAGCATCAAGGCCGGCAAGGCGAGTGTCGTCACCGATGAGATCGAGACCTTCACCGAACAGGGCATCACGCTGAAATCCGGCAAGACGATCGACGCCGACGTCGTCGTCACCGCCACCGGCTTCAATCTCAACATGCTCGGCGATATCGCCTTCTCGATCGATGACGCACCGCTGAATTTCTCGGACACCGTGACCTATCGCGGCATGATGTTCACCGGCGTGCCGAACATGGTGTGGATCTTCGGCTATCTCCGTGCCAGCTGGACATTGCGCGTCGATCTCGTGGCCGACTTCGTCTGCGGGCTGCTGAAGCATATGGAGGCGACCGGCGTCACGACGATCACGCCGCAGTTGCGGCCCGAAGACCGCGACATGCCGCTGCTGCCATGGATCGACCCCGAGGACTTCAACCCGGGCTACATCATGCGCGGCATGCACCTGTTGCCGAAGCGCGGCGACAAGCAGGAGTGGCAGCACAACCAGGACTACTGGAGTGACAAGGACGTATTTCCGGCCATCGACTATGGCGATCCGATCTTCCGATACACGTAACAAACGTTCAACACATCGCGCATTTCTCCAAGCATTGCGCAAACATAATTGACCATCATGAAACCGTTTCGCGGTTCAGCTATTGCTGCAGTGCGACCATTCGGTTCCAATCACAATTGGACCGACTGCATAGCTGCATCAGCCCGCCTCCCGGCGGAGAGCCAATTCTAGAAATCGGAGCTCCCATGTCGAAAACTGTCGCGGATGAGATTGTCCATGTGCTTGAGACGATTGGCGTACAGCAGATTTTCGGCCTGATCGCCGACTCGCTTAATCCTTTGGCGGACTCGGTCCGGCGCAGCAAGATCGAGTGGGTCGGGGTACGGCACGAGGAAGGCGCGGCGCTGGCCGCCGCAGGCCAGGCCAAGCTCACCGGCAAGCTCGGCGTTTGCGCCGGCTCCACCGGGCCCGGCAGCACGCATCTCGTCGCCGGCCTCTATGAGGCTGCGCGCGATCATGCCCCGGTGCTGGCACTCTCGGGCGAAATGGCGCGGGCAGCCAAAGGCGTCGACTTCTTCCAGACCACCGAACCGGACCTGCTGTTTCGCGACGTCGCACTCTACACCCAGACCATCACCACCGCCGCGCAGGCGCCCGGCGTGATCCATCAGGCTATCTCCACCGCCTATGCAGGGCCCGGCGTCGCGCATCTGACGCTGCCTGTCGACGTGCTGTCGTCGAAAGCCGAAGGGGCGACAGCGAGCGTTGCCACGCTGGTGCCGCGCGGCGAGATCCTCCCGAATGATGCCGCCATACAGGAAGCCGCGCGCCGCATCGACGAGGCCGGCAGCGTCGTCATCATGTGCGGCCACGGTGCCATCGGCACCGCCGAACTCCTGCGCGCGCTCAGCGACAAACTGAAGGCGCCACTAGTGCATTCGGTGCGCGGCAAGGAGATCATGGCGTTCGACGATCCAAGCTGGATGGGCGGTCTCGGCATGATCGGCACCAAGGCCGTCTACAATGCCGTACATGATTGCGACCTGCTCGTCATGGTCGGCACCGACTATCCCTACTCCAACTTCCTACCGCGCAAGGGCAATGTCATCCAGATCGATGTGCGCGCCGAAGCGCTCGGCAGGCGCACACCGACGAGCCTCGGCGTCATCGGCTCGGCACGCCCTGCGTTGAAGATGCTGCTGGACAGGGTGCAAACCAAGACCGACGGCCAGTTCTTCGAGACGACCAGTCACGCCCGCAAAAAGTGGGATGAGATGCTCGACAAGCAGGCCGACCCGACCCGCAGCAAGAACAAGATCCACCCGCAGGCCGTCGCGCGCATCGCCAGCGATCTCGCACGGCCCGATGCAATCTTCGTGTTCGACACCGGTCTGAACACTCTGTGGTCGGCCAACTGGATCCGCCAAAACGGCACCCAGCGCATCATCGGCTCGTTCAACAATGCCGCGGTCGGCACGTCCGTCGGCCAGGGCAACGGCGTGCAGATCCTCGATCGCAGCAAGCAGGTTATCGTGCTCACCGGCGACGGCGGCTTCAACATGCTGATGGGCGAGTTCATGACCGCCGTTCAGCACAAACTGCCCATCAAGGTCATCGTCTATAACAACTCCGCCCTCGGCCTGATCACGCTGGAAGCCGAAAGCATCGGCCTGGCGCCGTTCCGCGAAGCCATCGAATTCCCCAATCCCGATTTCGCGGCACTGGCACGCGCCTGCGGCGCGCAAGGCTTTACGGCCAAGCAGCCGGGTGATTTGAAGAAGGCCATCGCCGACGCGCTGGCCTGTGACGGACCCGCCATCGTCGATTGCGTGGTGGCGCCCGACGAGCTCCCGAACCTGCCGCATGTGGACGTCGCCATGGTCGGCAACTACGCGCTGGCGAAGATCAAGGAAGCAGTGATGGCCGTAACGGGCTAACGCAAAGTGTTCGCCAAAAATACACTTCGCCACACCTGCTCAATTTATCGCCGAGAATAAATCCAGCCTGCCCAAAGCCGGGGCAAAACACTTCAAGCCTCAAGCTATCCGCAGAAAACCTGCGCGATTGCTTGAGGCTTTTTCGCGCCCAAGATGGCACGCAGCTTGCGTATGTGCGGTACCCAGGAAACCGCATCATGCCGCCGAAACAAGTTCAGCTCACTGTCCAGAACATCAGCAAGTCGTTTGCCGGCAAGGGCGGCGACGTCAATGTGCTCGACGATCT
This sequence comes from Tardiphaga sp. OK245, assembly GCF_900108575.1. Lineage (NCBI taxonomy): Bacteria > Pseudomonadati > Pseudomonadota > Alphaproteobacteria > Hyphomicrobiales > Nitrobacteraceae > Tardiphaga > Tardiphaga sp. OK245. Next base: position 1,289,107 of record NZ_FNWZ01000001.1, read on the forward strand.
CTCTTTCACCATCAACGAACGCGATTTCGTCAGCATTATTGGCCCCAGCGGCTGCGGCAAGACGACCATCTTCAACATCATCGCCGGCCTGCTGGAGCCCGATGGCGGCACTATCACCTATCGCGGCAAGGAAATCGAAAGCCTACGCGGCCGCGTCGGCTACATGATGCAGAAAGACCTGCTGTTTCCGTGGCGCACGGTGATGGGCAATGTGCTGCTCGGGCTGGAGACTCGCGGCGTCGACCAGAAGGAGGCCGAGGAGAAGGCGCGCGAGTATCTCAAGCAGTTCGGCCTCGCGGGCTTCGAGAACGCCTATCCCAAGACCCTGTCCGGTGGCATGCGCCAGCGCGTGGCGCTGATCCGTACGCTGATCATGGATCCCGACATCCTGCTGCTCGACGAGCCATTCTCGGCGCTGGATTATCAGACGCGGCTGTATCTCGAAGGCGTGCTGAAGGATGCAGTCCAGAAATTCAACAAGACGGTCATCCTCGTGACCCATGACATCGACGAGGCGGTCGCCCTGTCGAAGCGCGTCGTCGTGCTGTCCGGCCGCCCGGCACGGGTGAAGGTCGTGCATGAGATCGACATCGAGGCAACCTCACCCATCACCGCGCGCAACGACGTGAAATTCTCGACCTATTTCAAGACGCTTTGCGCCGAACTCGATATCCAGACGGAGACAACATCATGAGCCTCGTGATGTCCGGCACATCCGCGCGCAAGAAGACCGCACCGCGCAAGTCCCGCAAGAAGCGATCGGCCTTCGACACCACGCTCGGCCGCGCCGTGCTGCAATTGCTCGCCGTCGCAGCGTTCTTCGCACTATGGGAGCTCGGCGTCCATGCCGGCTATATCTCGGCATTTTTGATGGGGTCGCCATCTGGCATCTTCGCGACGTTCTACAAGCTGGTCCTGAGCGGCGAACTGCTGTCGGATTCCTGGTACACGCTGTTCGAGGCCATTCTGGGCTTCATCATCGGCACCATCTTCGGATCGCTGTTCGGTCTGGCGCTGTGGTATTCGGTGTTCGTCGCCAAACTGGTCGAGCCCTTCATCGTCGCCATCAATTCGGTGCCGAAGATCGCGCTCGCGCCCATCGTGGTGCTGTGGTTCGGCACCGGCCTGATATCGAAGGTCGCACTCGCCGTTTCACTCACTGCACTGGTGGCGCTGATCGCCGCTTATCAGGCGGCCAAGGATGCCGACGTCGATCTGCAGTCGCTGATGATCTCCATGGGCGCCGACAAGCATCAGGTGTTCTGGAAGGCTGTGGTGCCATCCACGCTGCCGTCGATCATCGCCACCTTCCGCATCAATATCGGTTTCGGCCTGGTCGGCGCCGTTGTCGGCGAGTTCATCTCGTCGCAGCGCGGCCTCGGCCACATGATCTTCCTCGCCTCCAGCCTGTACGACCTCAACTCGGTCTGGGTCGGGTTGTTCACGCTGATGATCCTCGGCTTCGTGCTCTATTACGTCATCGACATCATCGAGCGCACCTCGCTGCCGTGGAAGCAGGCGACCACCTCGCATCAGGTCCAGGTTTAATCCCTCCTTTTCCACCATAACGGAGACGTTCTATGTCGTTGTTGAAGCGTATCACCGGCGCGGTTGCGCTGGCTGGAGTCCTGCTCGCCACGCCAGCGATGGCGCAGAACAAGAAGGTGGTGTTGTCGCAGGCCTTCCAGTCGATGCTGTACTTGCCGCTCTATGTCGCCATTAACGAGGGCTTCTTCACCGCGCAGGGCCTCGACCTCACCAAGGAAACCGCAGGCTCGCCCACAGTCGCACTCTCGGCGGTGATCTCCGGCAGCGCACAGTTCTCGATCCATGGCCCGGAATGGACAGCCATTGCGGCCTCCAAGGGCGCGCCGGTCGGCATCATCGCCAATGTGGTCAACGGCGCCGCCGTGTGGATCGCGACCGCGCCGGATTTCAAGTTCACCGACGTCAAGAGCCTGAAAGGCCAGAAAGTGGTCGTCGGCACCATGCCGACCACCAGCACCTCGCTGTTCCTGAAGCTGCTGAAGGAGAACGGCATGGACGGCAAGACCGATGTGGAGATGATCCCCGTCGCGATCGGCAGCGAACCGGGTCCGTTCCTCGCCAAGCAGGCTGACGTCGCCGTGATGTATGAACCCGGCCTCGATCAGGTCGTCGCCAAGGGCATGAAGGTGGTCTACGGCTTCCCGAAGAGCTACGGCGCCTATGCATTTTCGTCGGTGACCGCCCGCAATGACGTCAATCCGGATCTGGCGCAGCGCGTCACCAACGGTATGGAAATGGCGATGCGCTTCATGAAGAAAGATCCTGCCAAGACCGTGGCCATTGCGCAGAAGGAATTTCCAACGCTGGATCCGGCCGTGATCGAATCCGCTGTCAAGCGTATGCTGGCCGACGGCGTCTATCCGGACAGCGTCGATATTTCTGCACCCTCGCTGAAGATCTCTATGGACACCCAGATCGCGCTCGGCAATCTCGCGGCCCAGCCCGACTATGCCAAGTTTGTCGTGAAGAAATATATCGAGCCCGCATTGGCGATGAAGTAATATCGAAGGCGCGCAGCCTCGCGGCTGCGCGCCTCTCTTGATCCCAGAAGAAACGTTCAGGACGACACGACATGACGAATGCAACCGCGCGCACTGCAACATCTGGCGCGGGGGTTCTGGACCTGCTGCGGCTGTTCAAGGGCAACGCATCTGCGGCAGATCACTACGCATCGGAGCGGCTCGCACAGGCCAAGGCTGCCGAGCCCATACTGAAGGCCTTTGAGGTCCTCCCCACCGACACTGTGCGCAAGCCAGGGCCGCTCTCCGGCATTCCCGTCGCCGTCAAGGATATCATCGCCACCACAGACATGCCGACCACCAATGGCTCGGCCGTCTATGCCGATCACGTGCCATCGGCCGATGCATGGGTCGTCGAACGTCTGCGCAATCTCGGCGCCACCATCTTCGGAAAGACTGTCTCCACCGAATTCGCCTGGCGCCATCCCGGCCCGACCACCAATCCATGGAACAGCAAGCACACGCCAGGTGGCTCGTCCTCCGGCTCGGCAGCCTCCGTCGCTGCCGGCATCGTGCCCCTGGCGCTGGGCACGCAGACGCTGGGCTCTATCATCCGTCCCGCTGCCTTCAACGGCGTCGTCGGCTTCAAGCCGAGCTTCGGCGCTATCCCCCGCAGCGGCGCACACCACCTTAGCCAGTCGCTCGACCACATCGGCTTCTTTGCGCGCAAGGTCGACGACGTCGCCTATGCGCTTTCACTGATCGCAGGCACCAGCGACAGCGATCCGCATGGCGCGCCGGTGCCGGGTTTCGAAATCTCCGTCGAGCGCGGTGTACCGCCGCTGCCGTCGCCGCGTCTTGCGGTGGTGCGCTTTGCCAAATTCGCCAAGGCCGAGAGCGAACAGCAACAGGTGTTCGAAGCCTCCGTCGCCCGACTGCGCAGCGCGGGTGCTGTCATCGAAGAACTGGAACTGCCCGAACTCGATCGCAGCAACTGGGACGCGATCAACATCATTCTGGCCGCCGAAGGGGCGGTGATCTTTGACGATCTCGTCGCACGCTATCCCGACAAGACCAGCGATCACCTGAAGAAACTGGTGGAAACCGGCAGCGCCATCAGCGCGGCAGCCTATCTCAAGGCCAAGGCGTTGCAGACGAAGCTGCGCGCGGACTTCACCGCGCAGATGACGAATTACGATGCGGTGCTGACGCTGCCGGCCTATGGCGAAGCACCGGAAGGGCTGAGCTATACCGGCGATGCCGAATATTGCGCGCCATGGACCCTGATCGGCGTGCCCGCGCTGTCGCTGCCGGCCGGGTTCGGCAAGAACCATCTGCCGCTCGGCCTGCAGGTGGTCGGCCCCTATCTGAACGACTTGCGCACACTGCGCGTGGCAAAATGGATCGAGAGCGCGTTGGCGTTTTCGCCGGGATTGCCGGAGATCAAATAGCAAGAAGCCCTCGCCCAATCTCGGGCGAGGGCCTCAGCTTGATGACTACTTCTTCACCGCGCCATCGGGATGCGTGGGATCGACCCAGAGCACGGTCTCCGGCTTCTCTACCGGCTCGATATCGATATTGATGGCGACCGCTTCGCCGTCGCTGCGCACTAGCACGCATTCCAGCACTTCGTCGGCACTCGCATTGATTTCCTGATGCGGCACGTAAGGCGGAACGAAGATGAAATCGCCAGGACCGGCCTCCGCGGTAAACTGCAGGCGATCGCCCCAGCGCATCCGAGCCTTACCCTTTACCACATAGATGACGCTTTCGAGATGGCCGTGATGATGCGCACCGGTCTTGGCATCCGGCTGGATCGACACGGTGCCGGCCCAAAGTTTCTGCGCGCCGACGCGCGCGAAATTGATAGCCGCCGCACGGTCCATGCCTTTGGTCGATGGCACGTTGGTATCGAGATTGTCGGCGGGAATGACGCGAATGCCGTCGTGCTTCCAGCGATCTGGATCATGGTCGTGAGAATGATCATGCGCGTGATCGTGCGGATGAGTGTGATCGTGGCCGTGACCGGACATTTCAATGCCTTCTTGGGTTCCGAAGAAATGCTGCCACCGCATGCGGCATCACGCCCCCGGGAGTGAGGAACATTCAATTGAGCTGGCAATTGTCTCTGCGAAGCTCAAGCAGCGCGTATCGAGAATGGTCTCGGAACTGCGTCTGCTACATGACAGGAGTATCCCATGGGTGCCACCGCAGACAAGATCAAGGGAACCGCAAACGAAGCCATCGGCAAGGCCAAGCAGGGCATCGGTGAAGCGACCGGCTCTGACCGCCTGCAGGGCGAAGGCCTGATCCAGGAAGGCAAGGGCCACGCGCAGAAGGCCGTCGGCGATGCCAAGCAGGCTGCCAAGGACGCCGCCGACAAGGCGTCGGATTTTGCGAACCGCAAACTTTAACCAATTCCAACCGGCGGAGTTTTGACTCCTCCGTCGGTCGCAGGTGACGCTGCAAAAGAAGCCGGTCCCGTAAGGGGCCGGTTTTTTGCGTTCTGGCACTACGCGTTGCGCTGGTTTCGCCGGGTATGACATAGGTCAATACCTGCGCAGGGGAGCATCCGGCCCAAAGCCCTGATGGCAACGATATTTCGGCCAGTTCCCGGACTTCCCCCTCGCGGGTCCGGCTGGTAAACCCCCGCCATGTTCAAGGTCGCCGCCCTCTATCAATTCGCCGCGCTGCCGGATTTTCGGCAATTGCGCGAGCCGCTGCGCGCACTCTGCATCAATCTCGGCATCAAAGGCTCGATCCTGCTGGCCGACGAGGGCATCAACGGCACCGTGGCCGGGACAGACGCCGCCATCGATGCGCTGGTGCACGAACTTGAGACCGGCGTGATGTTCAGCGGCCGACTGAACCATCTGGAGCTGAAATTCTCCCGCGCCAGCTTGATGCCGTTCCTGCACATGAAGGTGCGGTTGAAAAAGGAGATCGTCACCCTCGGCGATCCCCAGACGGATCCGACCAAGACGGTTGGCACCTATGTGGACGCCGCCGACTGGAACGATCTCATCGCTAACGGGAACACGCTGGTGCTCGATACGCGCAACGCGTTCGAAGTGGCGATGGGCACGTTCGAGGGCGCGGTCGATCCGGAGATCGCAAGCTTCGGCCAGTTCAAGGATTTCGTGGCGCGTACGCTGGATCCCGCCAAGCACACGAAAATCGCGATGTTCTGCACCGGCGGCATCCGCTGCGAGAAGGCGAGTTCGTATCTGCTCTCGCGCGGTTTCGTCGACGTCTATCATCTCAAGGGCGGCATCCTGAAATATCTCGAGGAGATCCCTGAGGCCGAGAGCCGCTGGCGCGGCGAATGCTTCGTGTTTGACCAGCGCGTCGCGCTCGGTCATGGCCTCGTCGAAAGCCAGTCGATCAAGCCTGACTTGCCGATCAATTCGGAAGATTTTGCGATGCTGCGGGAGAGCGCATCCGATGAGTGAGACCGCAAAAGACCTGACAGGCTTACGCGAACGTATCGACGCACTCGAAACTCGCGTCGCCTATCAGGACGACACGATCGAGACCCTGAATACGACGATCACCGCCCAGTGGAAACAGATCGACATGCTGACGCGGCAGGTTGCCACGCTCGGCGAGCGGCTGCAGGAGGCCGAAAGCAACAGCGGTGCGCCGCGGAATGAACCTCCGCCGCATTATTGAGGCGGCGATCCCAAACTCAGCCGTCGTCCCCGCGGAGGCGGGGACCCATACACGCCGAAGAGTTGGAAAAGACGCTGTGGCTATAACTCTGCCGCTTGAACCATACTGACCGTGGTTATGGGTCCCCGCCTCCGCGGGGACGACACCTGATAGGCCAGTGCTCTAAACCGACAAATCCGCCGCCAGCTTGCGGTCTCGCAACTCGCGCTTCAGCACCTTGCCGATGGCGCTGCGCGGCAACACATCGACCAGCACGACATCGTTGAGTCGCTGGAACTTGCCGACACGCTCATTCGTCCAAGCCTTCAGTCCCGGCGCATCGACCGAGGCACCCGCCTTCATCACCACGAAGGCGACCGGTGTCTCACCCCACTCTTCCGACGGCATGGCCACAACAGCGGCTTCGAGCACGTCGTCGTGTTTCGTCAGTACGGCTTCGAGATCGCTCGGATAGATGTTGAAACCGCCGGAAATGATCATGTCCTTCTTGCGGTCCATCAGCTGCAGAAAGCCGTCCTCATCAAAGCGGCCGACATCACCGGTCCGCACATAGCGTTTGCCGGAAGCGTCGTGCCAGAACGTCTCGGCAGTCTTGGCGGGCTGGTTGAGATAGCCCTGCATGATGACAGGCGAATGCCCAACCACTTCGCCGATCTCGCCCTGCGCGACGAAATTTCCGTCCTCATCGATCAAGCGAATCTCATGGTCCGGTGCAGGCTGCCCGACCGTATGCAGCTTGGTCGGATGTTCATGCGCCAGCAGCACGCAGGTGCCGCCGCCTTCGGTCATGCCGTAATATTCGGTCAGCCCGCCGGGCCAGCGCTTCAGCACGTCGGCCTTCAGCAGTGCGCCGAATGGCGCCGAGGTCGAGAATTTCATCACGAAGGACTTCAGATCGAAACTGTCGAAGTCCTCGACCGCCATGATACGGCGATACTGCACCGGCACCAGCATCGCATGGGTTGCGCGATGTCTGGCGCTGAGTTCAAGGAAGCCGCGCGCATCAAACTTCTTCATCAGCACCAAAGTGCCGCCACCGGCGAGCGTTGGATTGAAGCAGACCAGCGTGGTGTTGGAATAAAGCGGCGTCGACAATACAGTGACCGCATCTGGCCCATAGCCCAGCGGATCGAGCTGGCCATATTGCCGCCAGCGCATGTAGCAGGTGTGGATGATGCCTTTGGGTGTACCAGTCGTGCCCGAGGAATAGATGATATTGAAGACCCATTCCGGATCGACCGTCACCGGTGTGGGCTTCACGCCTTCCGGCGCCAGCCATTGCGCGAACGGCTTTCCGGCCTTGCCGCCATCAAGCGCAATGCGCTGGACCGACGGATCGATCGCAGCATCCGCAAAGGGGGCCGCCGTCGCGTCATCCATGAACAGGATTTTTGCCGCCGCATCCTTCACCATCGCCGCGAAATCCGTCGACGTCGATGACGGCGCCAGCGGCGCCACCGCGACGCCGGCGCGCAACGCACCTAGAAACACCGCGGCATATTCGATCGACGACAGCGCGCAGATGGAGATCGCGTCACGCGGTTTCACCCCGCTCGCCTGCAGTGACGCAGCGATGCGGTCGATCAGTGCGTCGAATGCGGCGTAGTCGATCTGGCGATCAGCATCGATCACGGCGATCTTGGTCGGCTTGGATGCGGCGGTGTTACGGACCAGTGCATCGAGGGTGATGAAGTCGGGCATGTTGTTTCTCCCAGTCTTTTTTGTTCTTTATCAACTATCCACGTCATTGCGAGGAGCGGAGCGACGAAGCAATCCAGAAAGCGACAAGGAAAGACTGGATTGCTTCGTCGCCAAGAGGCGCCTCGCAATGACGGCTGAGGGTAAGGCGGCTACCGATCCAGCTTTTCGCCGTTCAGCCATTTCTTGCCGCTGGCATAAAGCGCCTCCACGGCGGCACCGCGCAGCCCCGGCATATCCGGCTTGATCTGATAGCCAATCTGGCTCTGCAGATAAGCGAGATGGCGATAGCCCTCGGGGAAGCTCGCGAGCAGATCCGCATCGAGCTTCAGCGGCGCACCGGGCACCACGGGATCCATGCGGTCTTTCTCATAAATCGGCTGGCGCAGCACCATGCCCCATTTGCCGTCACGCTTCTCCAGGAAATCGTAGAACCGCCCGGTCAGCATCACGTCGACATTGACGCCATGGACCAGCGCGCGTTGGGCGATGGTCATCTTGGTCTGCGACACTGCACGGGTGCCGGCAAGGTCGATCGATTGCGCACCGAGGAAGTGCATGATCGAGACGCCCTTGGCCCAGCCGGCCTTGCTCATGGCGATGAACTCGTCTGCGGTGCCCTGGGTCCAGGTGGCCACCATGCGGCCATCGTCGAACCAGACAGTGCGGAAGCGGTCCCAGTCGCCGGCATCGCGCCAGACCACCCAGTTTTCAATGAGATCGCGGATGGCAAGGCGGTCGATAATCTCTATATCCATAGAATATCCAATATGCGGGCAGGCGCCGATGCGCGCGTGTGACGCAATCATATCTGATCAGGCTTCCGCGAAAAGAGCGTTCATGACAAAGCAGACATCCTCCATGCCCGCGCCGGTTGCGCCGCGTCATCCGCATTCCTTCACGACCCACGGCATCACTGTGACCGATGACTATGCCTGGCTGAAGGATGCCAAATGGCAGGAGGTGTTGCGCGATCCCAGCGTGCTGGAGCCGGAGATCCGCACCTATCTGGAGGCCGAGAACGCCTATACCGAGAGCCTGCTCGGCGGCACGGCGGCGCTGCAGACCAAGTTGGTTGCGGAAATGCGCGGCCGCATCAAGGAAGACGATTCCAGCGTCCCGTCGCCGGATGGCCCTTATGCTTATTTGCGGAAATTCCGCGAGGGCGGCCAGCATGAATTATTCGGCCGCATGCCGCGGGATGGCGGCGAGGCCACCATCATTCTCGATGGCGACAGGCTTGCCGCCGACCACAAATATTTCAAGTTCGGCGGCGCCCGCCATTCACCCGATCATGCGCTGGAAGCCTGGAGTGCCGACGTCAAGGGCTCGGAATATTTCACCATCCGCGTGCGTGACTGGGCCACTGGCAGCGATCTCGACGACGTGGTCGAGGAGACCGATGGCGGCGTGGTGTGGACGCTCGACTGCAAGTCCTTCTTCTATGTGAAGCTCGACGACAACCATCGCCCGATGCAGGTCTGGCTGCACAAGCTCGGCACCAAACAGGCCGACGACAGGCTGATATTCGAGGAGCAGGATTCCGGCTGGTTCACCCACATCCATGAAAGCGCCAGCGGCCGCTTCTGCGTCATCGCCGGCGGCGATCATGAAACGTCCGAGCAGCAATTGATTGATCTCAACACGCCAGACGCGCCGCCGCGCCTCGTGGCGAAACGCGAAGATGGCGTGCAGTATTCGCTGGCCGATCGCCGCGACGAGCTGTTCATCCTGACCAATGCCGATGGCGCCATCGACTTCAAGATCGTCACCGCGCCGCTAGCGGCGCCCGCGCGCACGAACTGGAAAGACCTGATTCCCTATCGCGAGGGCATCTATGTCCTCGACATGGATCTCACGGCCGGCCATCTCGTCCGTCTGGAGCGCGCCAATGCTCTGCCGTCGATTGTGATTCGCGATCTCACCACCAAAGACGAACACGCCATCGCCTTCGACGAAGCCGCCTATTCGCTCGACACCATGGGCGGCTACGAATTCGATACGACCACGCTGAGGTTTGCCTATTCGTCGATGACGACGCCGTCGGAAGTCTATGACTACGACATGGCGACGCGCGAACGCACCTTGCGGAAGCGTCAGGAGATCCCGTCCGGCCACAACCCCGCTGACTACGTCACCACGCGCATCATGGCCAAAGCCCATGACGGCGCCGAAGTCCCGGTGTCGATCCTGCATCGCAAGGACCTGGCACGGGACGGCAAGGCTCCGCTGCTGCTCTATGGCTATGGTTCCTACGGCATGGCGATGCCTGCGTCGTTCTCCGCCAACCGGCTGTCGCTGGTCGATCGCGGTTTCGTCTATGCCATCGCGCATATCCGCGGCGGCGCCGACAAGGGCTGGGGCTGGTATCTCGACGGCAAGCGCGACAAGAAGACGAACTCGTTCGACGATTTCGCCGCGGCTGCGCGTGCGCTGATATCAGCGAAATACACTTCGGAGAAGCGCATCGTTGGCCATGGCGGCAGCGCCGGCGGCATGCTGATGGGCGCCGTCGCCAATCGCTCCGGCGAGCTATTCTCCGGCATCGTTGCCGAAGTGCCATTCGTCGATGTGCTCAACACCATGCTCGACGACACGCTGCCACTGACGCCGCCGGAATGGCCCGAATGGGGCAACCCGATCGAGAGCGAAGCCGACTTCAAGACCATCCTGTCCTACTCGCCCTATGACCAGGTCGCGGCGAAAGCCTATCCGAAGATTCTGGCGATGGGTGGACTCACCGATCCACGCGTCACCTATTGGGAGCCGGCGAAATGGATCGCACGGCTGCGCGCGACGATGACGGGTGGAGGCCCGGTGCTGCTGCGGACGAATATGGGCGCCGGCCACGGCGGCGCGTCCGGGCGTTTCGACCGCCTGGATGAGATCGCGATCGTCTATGCGTTCGCACTGTGGTCGGTGGGGGTGGCGGAGAGCACATAGCGGGACGCTCGTGTCCTCGCCCCGCTTGCGGGGAGAGGGTGGCTTCGCGAAGCGAAGACGGGTGAGGGGGAGACAGCGAGAGAAACACTGACTCCCCCTCACCCGATCATCACATGCTTCGCATGTAATGATCGACCTCTCCCCGCAAGCGGGGCGAGGTCAGGAAGAACCTACTCCGCCGGCCGATTGGCCTCGATCAGCGCGCCGGCGCCCTTGTCGAGCAGCTCCAGCCCGACGGCCCGCCCCAGTTCGCGCGGACGATCCGCCGGCCCTATGCGCGTTACCTCAATGAACCGCCCGTCGGCTTCATCCAGCACTGATGCGGTCAGCGACATCTCGTGCCCTGAGATCACCGAATAGCCGGCGATCGGCGAATTGCAGTGGCCGTTCAGCACCCAAAGCACCTCGCGCTCGGCATCGCAGGACAGATGCGCCGCAGGGTCGTCGATCAGTGACAGATGACGCCGCGAGGCCCAATCATGCGCCGCGCATTCGACTGCGACGATGCCCTGCCCCACGGCCGGCAACATTTCCTGCGGCGTGAAATCACGTGCGATGCGGCTCGCTAATCCAACACGCTCGAGGCCTGAACGCGCCATGATCAGCGCGTCGGCGGGGCCGACCTCGTCGCCATCAGGGAGCCGCTGCATCTCGCCATTGTCGAGTTTGCGCACGCGCGTATCGGCAGCCCCGCGGAAATGGATCACCTCAATCTCGGGAAACAGCCGGCGGATATAGGCGGCACGGCGTACGGCATTGGTGCCGATCTTGAAGCCGTTGCCATGCGTGCGCTTGAGATCGTCGAGGCTGACGCCTTCGCGCAGCACCAGTGCATCGGTCGGCGGATCGCGCACCAGCGTGGCGCCGATCACGAGACCCGGCGTGTCTTCATTGCCGGGCATGTCCTTCAGCGAATGCATCGCCGCATGCAGCGTACCCTTGAGCACGGCCGCGCGAATTTCGCCGACGAAAGCGCCGCCCTTGCCGCCATGCTTCAGGAGATTGCTGGTCTGGTCGCGGTCGCCGACCGGCTCGAATTTCACGATCTCGACGGCCAGTTCCGGCGCGACCACCGCCAGCCGGCGCGCGATCTCTTCGGTCTGGGCCAGCGCCATGGTGCTTTTGCGCGTGCCGATGCGCATCGATTCAGTCACTCAGGCAAGCTCCATCCGGCGGTCCCGCACAGGGATGGCGGGCATTCGCGCGGACAATAAAGCCAGCGCGCGCCGGAAACAATGCGCGCGCGGCTTTACAATGAGGCCGTTACGTGCCCGCCGCCTCGGCCGTTGCGACCGGCTTCGGCACCACGAGATTGACCAGCATTGCGACCGCGATATTGACGACGAGCGCAATCAGCCCGACATAGACCGTCGCCTGGAAGCTGCCGATAGACAGCAAGTGCAGCGGCTTGAGGCCGTCCGTCCAGGCCAGATATGTGCCGCCAAACAGGCCGACCACCCATCCGGCCAGCAATGCCGGCGCGGTGAACCAGCGGGTGAACAGGCCGAAGATCAAGGCCGGCAGCGTCTGCAGGATCCACAGGCCTCCGAGAAGCTGAAGGTCGAGCGCGAACTGCGTCGGCAGATAGATGATCACCAGCAGCGCACCGACCTTCACCACCAGCGACGCGATCTTTGCCACCGCGGCTTCGCCCGCCGTATCGACCTGCGGATTGACATAGGCCTTCCAGAAATTGCGGGTAAAGAGATTGGCAGCCCCAATGCTCATCACCGCTGCCGGGACCAGCGCGCCGATGGCAATCGCCGCAAAAGCGAAGCCTGCGAACCAGCTCGGAAACAGCGTCTGGAACAGCGCCGGTACCACGTCATTATTGCTGGCGAGCTTCAACTTGGCGGCGTGGCCCATATAGCCGAGCAGCGCCAGCAGGCCGAGCATCAGTGTATAGGCCGGTAACAGTACGGCGTTCTTGCGGATGGTCGTGGCGCTCTTGCTGGCGAAGATACCGGTCAGCGTATGCGGATACATGAAGGCCGCGAGCGCCGAACCAAGTGCCAGCGTGGCATAGGCGACATACTGGCTGGGCTGCAGCAGGATACTGCCCGAGCCCTTGGCCTTGAATGCCTGATCGGCGGCGTCGAACACTGCGGCATAGCCGCCGAGCTTGCCGGGGATCACTGACACTGCCGCGATGACGGCGATATAGATCATGATGTCCTTGACGAAGGCGATCAATGCCGGCGCGCGCAGGCCCGAAGAGTAGGTGTAGAGCGCGAGCACGACAAAGGCCGCGATCAGCGGCAATTCGCCTTCGAAGCCAAGCGCCTTCACAGCCGTGGCCATACCGATCAGCTGCAGCGCGATATAGGGCATGGTGGCGACGACACCGGTGATGGCGACTGCTGCTTCCAGCATGCGTGAACCATAGCGGCCATGCACAACGTCGGCGGCAGTGACATGGCCGTTGTCCTTGGCGACCTGCCACAGCCTCGGCATCACCATGAACACGATGGGATAGACCAGGATCGTGTAAGGCAGCGCGAAGAAGCCGTAAGCACCGACCGAATAGACCAGTGCCGGCACGGCAATCACCGTATAGGCGGTATAGAAATCGCCGCCGACCAGAAACCAGGTTATCCAGGTGCCGAACTGGCGGCCACCAAGGCCCCATTCGTCGAGACTGGCCAGCGTTTTCGGGCGGCGCCACTTCGAGGCGACGAAGCCCATCACGGTGACGAGCGCGAAGAAGAACAGAAAGACCGCAACCGCGGGAATATCGAGCTCAGTCTTCATTGGCGTAAGTCCGGTAAGCGAGCCAGGTCAGAAAGGCGGTCATCGGCACCCAGGCGAGCTGGTACCAGTAGAAGAACGGAAAGCCGAACAGCACCGGATCATGAAAATTGTAGAACGGGACCCAGAGCAGGCCGACGAAGGGGATCAGCAGAAGCCATAGGAAATGGCGGGCCATGGCGGGGCTCCTCTCGACAGGCGGGCAGCGCCGGATGCCACGATTATTTTACGGCGCAGAATTTTGCGCTGTGTAGGTGCGACATTCTGTCATGTAAACACGATGCTGCCGCAGGGCTGCCATTCGCGGAGTGGACGCGCCGTAACGACAAACACCCACACATCGCACCGGGCTTGCGGGACAATGTGTGGGTGTTGAAAGTGAGGCGCCTTGAAGTGGTTTAGCGCCCGCCGAACGTCGTATCGCCGAACAACGCCTTTTGCGTCGATGGCTGCGAGCGCCAGTATTGTGGCGGCGCCTGCACCTGACCGCCAAGCTGCGCCGCCGCGTGCCACGGCCAGCGCGGATCGTAGAGAATGCCACGTGCGATGGCGACCAGATCGGCCTTGCCGGAGGCCACGATGTCTTCAGCCTGCTGCGCTTCGGTGATCAACCCCACCGCAATCGTCGGCAGTCCCGTCGCCGCTTTCACGGCTTCAGCGAACGGCACCTGATAACCCGGCCCCAGCGCGATCTTCTGCTGCGGCGAGACACCGCCGGACGAAACATCCATCCAGTCAACGCCGCGTTTCTTGAGCTCTTGCGCGAACACAATGGTCTGCTCGACATCCCAACCGCCCTCGACCCAGTCCGACGCCGAGACCCGGACGCCAACCGGCTTGTGGGCCGGAAACGCTGCGCGCACAGCGTCGAATACTTCGAGCGGAAAGCGCATGCGATTTTCCAGCGAACCACCATAATTGTCGGTGCGCTGGTTGGAGATCGGCGACAGGAATTCGTGCAGCAGATAGCCGTGCGCCGCGTGGATCTCCAGCGCATCGATGCCGAGCCGCTCGGCGCGCTTCGCCGTGGCCACGAAGGCATCGCGGATGCGCTTGAGGCCGGCAACGTCGATCTCCTGCGGCGCCAGTTCGCCGGGCTTCTGCGGAATGGCCGAGGGCGCCTGGGCGACCCAGCCGCCTTTGTCGAGGGGGACCTGCTGGCCGCCATCCCATGGGGCGTGGCTCGACGCCTTACGGCCTGCGTGGGCGATCTGCATGCCAACGGCAATGTTCGAATGCTTGCGGATTGCCGCCAGCACCGGCCTCAACGCGGCTTCGGTCGCGTCATTATAGAGGCCGAGATCGCCGGGTGTGATGCGGCCGATGGCTTCCACGGCGGTCGCTTCGATCACCAGCATGGCGGCGCCCGACAGGGCCATATTGCCAAGATGGATCATGTGCCAGTCGGTGGCGCGGCCATCTTCGGCAGAATACTGGCACATCGGCGCAATGACGATGCGGTTCGGCAGCGTGAGATCGCGCAGCTTGAAGGGAGAGAACAGGGCGCTCATGAAGGTTCCAGGGTGGGAGGACCGAATCGCCATGCGCGGGCGCGCAAGCTTGCCATGCCGACATTGGAATTTGGATGAGAAAACACAAGATGGCATGCCAAAAGCGACTTCAGCGTTGTGCAAGGAGGGTAGCTTTCGACAAATCATTCCCGAAGGAGAGGCCCGTTTTCTGGAGAAAGGCGAGCCTGGAAAGCAAAAGGCGCCCCGGTTACCCGGCGCGCCTCTCCATCTCGTTCATTCAGCGCCGTAGCGCCTATGACTTAGTACGGGCAGACCACTCGGCCCCAGCGACGGCTGAAATAGCAGCCCGGCGCCACGAAGCGCGGTCCACCGTAGAAGCCATAGCCGCGACCATAGCCACGACCGCCGCCACGATAGAAGCCGCCACCGCGTCCACGGCCCCAACCGCCGCCGCCACGACCGCGACCACCGCCACGGGCCTCGGCCGAGGTGCTGCTCGTGAGCAACACCGTCGACGCGCCGATCAGACCAACACAGTAGACAGACACAAGCGCCATCGCTGCCAGGCAGCGGGTCACGATATTATGGCGGGTCGTTTTGGTTTGAGCCATTCTTAGGAACTCCCATTCTGCAGAAGCACGGCTTTAGAATGCTTCCGGCCTCGAATCGTTCAGTGAGCAATTCTTGATTCACACAGGTGCTGAAACCAGAATAGTAATATGGCCATCACAAGGCGTGCACGCACGAACAACTTTACAATAGGGTCAAGCTCGAACGGCGGTCAAGTTGCCGGCAACGCTGTCCCTACGAACGAATGCGCACCTTCACGCGTCACCTCGCTTTTGACCTCCTGCGTTCATCTTCTCTTCATATTGCCTCGCACTATGCTGATCGCTCCGCCTCGCAACTGCGAATATGCGGTCAGTCTCACCCACCGCGTCTGCGTTAGCAGCTCGATCCCATCATTCGTCCCTTCCCGCGAATTGTCAGAAGCTGATTCATGCCCAAACCCAGCTATATCCTCGGTCTCAACACCTACGATCACGACGTCAGCGCCTGCCTGCTGCGCAACGGCGCGCTGGCCTATGCGATCGAGAAGGAGCGGATTACCCGCGAGAAACACGCGACGGGGTTCTACAAGGAAGTGATCGACTACGTCCTCGACGCCGAAGGCATCACGCTGGACGACGTCGATCTGGTGGTGAGCAATTGCTACATCCTGCCGGTTCCGGAGATGGAAGACCGCCTGATCTATCAGGACATGCCGGGCTTCCTGCCCGAATATGAACGGCAGGACGCCAGCGTCCATCCGCTGTTTCGGGCGCGCACGGGCAAGGTCAAAACGATCTCGCATCATCTGGCGCACGCCTATAGCGCATTCGCCGTCTGCCCCTTCGAGGAGGGCGCGATCATGATCGTCGACGGCGTCGGCAGCTATCGCTCCGACGTCATGGAGACCTATCCGGACGGCGAGCCGGGCTCAAAGCTCGCCCGGGAATCCGAGAGCTATTACACGTTCAAGGGTACGCAGCTCGATTGCCTGAAGAAGGTCTGGATGGAGCCGGACCGCGGCTTCCTCAGCGACGAATTCTACAACATGCCAGGCCTCGGGGCGCTTTACAGCCGCGCGTCGACCTATGTGTTCGGCGACTGGAACAAATGCGGTGAACTGATGGGGCTCGCGCCCTATGGCCGCCGCGACCAGGTCAAGCCGCTGATGGACATCACCGACAACGTACTCAGCGTGCCGCGCTGGACCCCCGAATACAACCAGCCCTATATCGCCGACAGCGATGGCAAGTGGGACACCCATCCGTCGATGCGGCATTGGGAGGATATCGCCTGGCGAGTCCAAGACGACGCCGAGAAGGTGCTGCTCGCCCGCGCGCGCTGGCTGCGCGAGACGACCGGCGCGAAGAACCTCTGCATTGCCGGCGGCGTCGCGCTGAACTGCGTCGCCAATGGCCGCATCGCCCGCGAAGCCGGCTTCGAGAATGTCTGGATCCAGCCCGCCGCCGGCGACAACGGCATCGCGATCGGCTGCGCCTATTACGGCCTGCTGGAGGTACAGAAGCAGCCGCGCTCTTATGTAATGACCCACTCTTACACCGGCCGTGCCTATACAGATCGCGACGTCGAGGCAGCGACCCAGCGCACGCTGGTCAAGGCGCAGACCAGTGCGGTACGCAGCGACAATATCTGCCGCGATACGGCCAGGCTGCTCGCCGACCAGAAAGTGATCGGCTGGTTTCAGGGCCGCTCGGAATACGGCCCGCGCGCGCTCGGCAATCGCAGCATCATCGCCGATCCGCGCCGGCCGGAGATGAAGGACATCCTCAACTCACGCGTGAAACACCGTCAGCCGTTCCGGCCATTCGCGCCGATTGTGCTCGCCGAGCGCGCCAGAGAGATTTTCGAAGGCGATCAGGATTCGCCGTTTATGCTCATCGCCGCCCCGGTGCGCCCCGAATGGCGCGAGAAGATTCCGGCCATTGTGCACATCGATGGAACGGCGCGCATCCAGACCGTCACGGAAGACACCAATCCTGTGCTCTATCGGCTGCTCAAGGAATTCGATGCGCTCACCGGCGTACCGGTGCTGCTCAACACGTCATTCAACGTGAAGGGCGAACCGATCGTCGAGACTCCGCGCGACGCCATGGCGTGTTTCATCAATACCGGCATCGATCATCTGATCCTGCACGATACGCTGGTGTCCAAAACATCGGCGCATCGTTTCGTCGCCCCGCTGGTGCGCACCTATGTGGACATCGCGGGGCTGGTGTCGGCGAGTACGAGATAGAACGCTCGACATCCGCAGGGCGGGCAAAAGCGCAGCGTGCCCGCCACCATCATGGAAAGCGCTGCGGTGGGCACGGCGCAAGAGCGCCTTTGCCCACCCTATAAGCTATGATCAGGCCGCCCGCACCGCGTTCAGGAACTTGCTGACTTCATCCTTCAGCCGCGTGCTGTCGGAGGACAGCGATTGCGCCGCAGCGAGAACCTGAGTCGAAGCAGATCCAGTCTCTGTTGCACCACGCTGCACATCAACGATGTTCGAAGAGACCTGCATCGTGCCCTGCGCCGCCTGTTGAACGTTGCGGGAAATCTCCTGCGTCGCGGCACCCTGCTCTTCCACCGCGGAAGCGATGGTCGAGGCGATCTCGGACATGCGACCGATGGTGTCGCCAATCTCCTTGATGGCGCCAACCGATTCCTGCGTCGCCGCCTGGATACCGGAAATCTGCGTGGAGATCTCGCCAGTCGCCTTGGCAGTTTGCTCAGCGAGGGCCTTCACTTCGGAGGCGACGACGGCGAAGCCGCGACCGGCTTCACCAGCACGCGCGGCCTCGATGGTCGCGTTCAACGCCAGCAAATTGGTCTGACCAGCAATGTTATTGATGAGCTCGACCACATCGCCGATGCGCGACGCGGCGCTCGCGAGCTCGCTGACGCGATCGTTGGTGCGGCGCGCCTGATCGACCGCCTGATTGGCGATGCTCGCCGATTCCTGCACCTGTCGGCTGATCTCGTTGACCGACGAGGCCATTTCCTCGGTTGCCGATGCCACTGACTGAACGTTGGTCGAAGCTTCTTCCGAGGCGGCAGCGACGGTCGTGGTCAATTCCTGCGAACGCTCCGCCGTGGCGGTCAGGGTACCCGCCGAGGCTTCCAGTTCGGTCGAGGCCGACGACACCGTCTCGACGATCTCACCGATCATCGATTCGAAGTTGCGGGTAATGCTGTCGACGCGGCGTCCGCGCTCGATCTTGGCTTCGGCGTCGGCCGCTGCGGCTTCATCCGCCGTCCGCTTGTCGATCAACGCCTGCTTGAACACCTGCAGCGTATCACCCATGGTGCCGATCTCGGTCTTCATGCCCTGATGGGGCACGACAGCCGTCAGATCGCCGGCGCCGAGCGCCTGCATCGGCTTGACTATCGAAGCGATGCCACTCGACACGTCTTTCACCAGATAGATGCCGACGCCGATCCCGAGGATTGCCGATGCACCGAGCATGATCGCAAGCAACATGAAGGCTGTCTCGTAGTTGTCTTCGGCGCTCTTGCCGGCTGCATCCGCGCCGGCTTTATTCAGCGCGATATCCTTGTCGAGCAGGTCGTCCGCCTTCTTGCCGATCGGCAACACCTTGCTCTCGTTCAGATCCTGCGGTTCGTTGGGAATCTTGCCGACGTTGGCGCGCGAAAGCGCCAGAACTTCCTGGACACCATTCATGTAGAGGCTCCACTGCTGCGCCCATTGCGTATACAGCGCGCGCTCCTCAGGCGAAGTGATCAGCTTCTCATAGGTCGCACGGATCTTCATGTTATCCGCGTCGGTATTGATCAGGCGCTTCTCGGCCGATGCCTTCGCTTCCAGTGTCGCGGCGAGCATATGGAGGCGCACGATATTGCGGTAGACATTTACGCCTGCACGAAGCTCCCCCAGTGAACGGACGCTCGGCAGCCAGCTCTTCTGGATTTCCGACGCTTCGCCGTAGATGGCGCGCATCTTGGTGACAGCCAGAACGCCCATGCCACCCATGGCAATCAATAAGAAGGAAATGACAATGGTGATCTTGGTGCGAATGGAAATCTTGGCGAGCATGAAACCGTATTCCTTCGGTATTCTACCGTTGGTCAGCAATGGCAGAGCTTGATTTTTATGATCGCGCCTCGCGCGACGTTTGGCGGCAATTACCAGTCGAGCACAGATTGACAAGAACGGTCTGAGCCCGCGTGAAAGAGAGTGGCGAGATAAAGTTAAAAAGCAGTGCAGCACGAACTGCGTTATTGCATAATCCCGATGCGATAACGTTGCCTACGACAGATCATGCAATCCACAAAATAGCCGACGCTCGCGCGCCGGCTTTCTTGATCATGCTGTAGTGAAACTCAGGCTGCCCGCACCGCGTTCAGGAACTTGCTGACTTCATCCTTCAGCCGCGTGCTGTCGGAGGACAGTGATTGTGCTGCAGCGAGAACCTGAGTCGAGGCAGATCCAGTCTCTGTTGCACCACGCTGCACATCAACGATGTTCGACGAGACCTGCATCGTGCCCTGCGCCGCCTGCTGGACATTACGCGAAATCTCCTGCGTCGCGGCGCCCTGCTCTTCCACTGCGGAAGCGATGGTCGAGGCAATCTCGGACATCCGGCCGATAGTGTCTCCGATCTCCTTGATGGCGCCAACCGATTCCTGCGTCGCCGCCTGGATACCGGAAATCTGCGTGGAGATCTCGCCAGTCGCCTTGGCAGTTTGCTCAGCGAGGGCCTTCACTTCGGAGGCGACGACGGCGAAGCCACGACCGGCTTCGCCGGCACGCGCCGCTTCGATGGTGGCGTTGAGCGCCAGCAAGTTCGTCTGGCCTGCGATGTTGTTGATCAGCTCGACCACATCGCCGATGCGCGACGCAGCGCTGGCGAGCTCGCCGACGCGATCATTGGTCTTGCGTGCCTGATCGACCGCCTGCCCTGCGATCGCAGCCGACTCCTGCACCTGTCGGCTGATCTCGTTGACCGACGAGGCCATTTCCTCGGTTGCCGATGCCACTGACTGCACATTGGCCGATGCCTCTTCGGAGGCTGCAGCAACCGTCGTGGTCAATTCCTGCGAGCGCTCCGCCGTGGCGGTCAGCGTACCTGCCGAGGCTTCCAGTTCGGTCGATGCCGACGACACCGTCTCGACGATCTCGCCGATCATCGATTCGAAGTTGCGGGTGATGCTGTCGACGCGGCGACCGCGCTCGATCTTGGCTTCTGCATCGGCCGCCGCGGCTTCATCCGCCGCGCGCTTGTCGATCAGCGCCTGTTTGAATACCTGAAGCGAATCCGCCATCGTTCCGATTTCGGTCTTCTCGCCCTGATGCGGAACATTTGCAGTCAGGTCACCCGTGCCAAGCGCCTGCATAGGCAACACGATCGACGTAATACCGGCGGAGACATCGCGCACCAGCAAGATAGCCGCACCGACGCCGACAACAACCGCAAACAAGAGCGAACCGATCACCATCTTGATGGCGACCCCAAAGCTGTCCGTCGCCAGTTCTCCGGCTGTCAAAGCTCCCTTGTTGTTGAGCTCGACATCCTTCTGCAGGGCTTCGTCCGCTTTGAAGCCAATCTGGTTGACCTTCACGTTCATATCTCGCGCTTCATCACGAGCGTTCTTGCGCGACAACGCAAGAACCGGCTGCAACGCCGCGATGTATTCGCTCCAGAGCTTACTGAATTCGCTATACATCGCGCGCTCCTCGGGCGACGAAATCATCGGCTCATAGCTCTTGCGCGCCTTGTCGAGCATCTCGGCGTAGCGCACCAGCGTGTCGTCCTGGACCTTGGTATCCGCGGCGTCGGTCGCAAGCAGATGTCCACGAACCACCGAACGATAGCTGATCGTTGCAGCGCGGACTTCACCCAGAGCGCGCACGCTCGGCAGCCAGCTCGTGACGATGTCGGATGTCGCTCCGTTGATGGTGTACATCTGCTTGATGGCCAGCGCGCCCATCGCAGACATGGCGAGCAGCAGGAACGAGACGACAAGAGTGATCTTGGTGCGGATGGACAGGCTGGCAAACATAGGTGATGGTCCCTCGGTTTTTGACCGTTGGCGCGCAACTGCACGAATGGCATTTTCTGGGTTTGAAGACACGGCATGCATTGGAGCTGCCGGCCGAGCGTCGATAGCTTTCAACGATCTCGTGATCGAGATTGTCCGGATAAAGTTAAGGAGCAGTGCATCATAACTGCTTCCTGTGCATGACTTCTCGAATGAGTGTGGCGCACACGCATAACAACACTATCGCGTAGGAAAGCCGACGCTCACGCGCCGGCTTTTTGCGCTGTACACTTGTATTCAAGCCCGTCAGGCAGCGCGCACCGAGTTCAAGAACTTGCCCACTTCATTCTTGAGACGTGTGCTGTCCGATGACAGCGACCGCGCGGCGGAAAGCACCTGCGACGACGCAGAGCCGGTCTCGGACGCTCCACGCTGCACGTCGGTGATGTTCGACGAGACCTGCATGGTACCCTGTGCCGCCTGCTGGACGTTACGCGAGATCTCCTGCGTCGCGGCACCCTGCTCTTCCACCGCCGATGCGATGGTCGAGGCAATCTCGGACATCCGGCCGATGGTGTCGCCGATTTCCTTGATGGCGCCGACCGATTCCTGCGTCGCCGCCTGGATACCGGAAATCTGCGTCGAGATCTCGCCGGTCGCCTTAGCGGTCTGCTCGGCCAATGCCTTTACTTCGGAAGCCACGACCGCGAAGCCCCGGCCCGCTTCACCGGCACGCGCCGCCTCGATGGTTGCGTTGAGCGCGAGCAGGTTTGTCTGGCCGGCGATATTGTTGATGAGCTCGACGACGTCCCCAATGCGGGACGCAGCGCTGGCGAGTTCGCTGACGCGATCGTTGGTACGCCGCGCTTGGTCGACCGCCTGATTGGCGATGCTCGCCGACTCCTGCACCTGTCGGCTGATCTCATTGACCGACGAGGCCATTTCTTCAGTGGCCGATGCCACCGACTGGACGTTGGTGGAGGCTTCTTCGGACGCTGCCGCCACTGTAGTGGCTAGGTCCTGAGAACGTTCGGCCGTCGCTGTCAGCGTGCTTGCGGAGGCCTCAAGTTCGGTCGATGCCGACGATACGGTTTCCACGATTTCGCCGATCATCGATTCGAATTCGCGGGTGATATTGTCAACGCGGCGACCGCGTTCGATCTTGGCTTCGGCGTCGGCAGAGGCAGCTTCATCTGCCGCGCGCTTGTCGATCAGCGCCTGCTTGAACACCTGAAGCGTGTCGGCCATCGCGCCGATCTCGGTCTTCTCACCCTGATGCGCCACATGCGCCGTGAGATCGCCAGCGCTCAGCGCATGCATCGGCTGCACGATCGAAGCGATACCCGACGACACATCCTTGACCAGATAAATGCCGACACCGATGCCGATGACCGCGGTCGCTGCAATGATCACGATCACCGTCATCAGCGCCGAACCATAGCTCTCATCGGCCTTCTGTCCCGATGCTGCCGCACCCTTATCGTTGAATTCGATGGCCTTGCGCAGGGCAAAATCGGCTTTGGATCCCAGCGGATTGATCACGTTCAGATTGAGCTCATGGGCTTCCTGACTGCTTTTGCCGAGATTCTTGCGATCGAGCACAAAGATGTCCTGGCTGCGTGATACGTAGTTGTCCCACTCCTTGCTCCAGTCGTTGAAGATTGCGCGCTCTTCAGGGCTCGATACCAACTTGTCATAGGCAGTCCGCTCATCGGCGGCCCGCTTGACGATGGTGTCGATACCAGCCTCGGTCTTCTGCATCTGGTCAGCATTGGCTGCGAGGATGTGTGCGCGCACCAGATTGCGGTAATCGATGGTCGTCGCCCGCAGCCCGCCGAGCACACGGACGCTTGGAAGCCAGTTCTTCTGGATGTCCGACGCATTGGCGTTAATCGTCTGCATCTTGCTGACGGCAAGCGCCCCCATCCCCGTCATTGCGATTAACAGAAAAGCGATAACGATGGTGATTTTGGCTTTGATAGAGATGTTCGAGAGCATGGCTGGACGTCCTGTTATCGCTCGATAGAATGATCAGTTCTGATCCCGCATGGCCTAGGCCGCGCGAACAGAGTTGAGGAACCGCGCGACTTCGACCTTTAGCCGCGCGCCGTCCGACGACAGCGACTGTGCTGCCGAGAGGACCTGCGACGACGCCGACCCGGTCTCGCTGGCGCCGCGCTGCACATCCGTAATGTTGGACGAGACCTGCTGGGTGCCATGCGCGGCTTGCTGCACGTTACGGGAAATCTCCTGGGTGGCGGCACCCTGCTCTTCGACGGCCGAAGCAATCGTGGACGAAATTTCCGACATCCGGCCGATGGTGACGCCGATCTCGCGGATGGCACTGACCGATTCGTCCGTGGCGGACTGGATGCTGCCGATCTGCATGCTGATCTCGCCGGTCGCCTTGGCGGTCTGCTCTGCGAGCGTCTTCACCTCGGCCGCCACCACGGCGAAGCCGCGGCCGGCTTCACCGGCGCGGGCGGCTTCGATGGTCGCATTGAGCGCCAGAAGGTTGGTCTGCCCCGCGATGCTATTGATCAGCTCGACCACGTCGCCGATACGGCTGGCCGCCTTGGATAGCTCGCCGACACGGTCGTTGGTCTTCTGGGCCTGCTGTACGGCCTCGCTGGCGATACGCGCAGATTCCTGAACCTGGCGGCTGATCTCGTTTACCGATGACGCCATTTCCTCGGTCGCCGATGCCACGGATTGTACGTTCGTCGAAGCCTCTTCCGAAGCGGCTGCCACCATAGTGGTCAAATGCTGCGAACGCTCGGCAGACGACGTCAGCGTGCCCGCCGACGCTTCGAGTTCGGTCGATGCCGACGACACTGTTTCGACGATCTCGCCGACCGCACCCTCAAAATCGTTCGCCAGCTTGATCATCTCGCGCTTGCGCTGCTCGGCGGCGATCTGCTCCTGCTGCTTTTGAGCGTCGGCTTCGGCGCGGGCGCGCTCCTGCGCCTTAACCTTGAACTTCTCCACGGCGCCAGCGACGTCGCCGATCTCGTCCTTGCGGCCCAAGCCCGGCAACACCACGCCGAAATTGCCCTCGGCGAGTTCTTCCATCGAACGGCTCAGCGCGCGCATCGGACGCCCGATGGTGAACACCGAGAACACGCAGGTCCCGATCAGCATCAGGGCGACCACACCACCGAGAATCAGCGAGTCTCGCTCGGTCGCAGCGGCCTCGTTCGCCGCAGCGGTCGTCTGCTGCTCGACCTTCTCCTTAGCCAGATTGACGATCGTATCGGCCAGCTTGTCGAGTTCTGCACTCATGGGTAGCAGCACGTCGGTGCGGAGCTTCACGATCTCCGCGCCCAGTGTGGTGATGCGCGCGGAGGCATCCGCAGACAATTCGCCAGCTTCGTTGCGCGTCGCCTGCAGATTCAAGATATCTGTGCGGATTACACCGATCTTGTCGCCGCCCTTACCGAGGGTCGTCATCATGTCGAGGAATTTGCCGATGCGTTCGCGCTCGTCCGGTGCGGTCGCAAGCTTGAGCATCTGAGCCGAAAATTTGAGGCCGGCGGTAGTACGCGCCGTGAAATAGTCGGCGGCCTTCTGGACATCGGCCACTTTCGTTGCCCCGAGAAAGTCACGCACGCCGATCTGCATGCCGCGGAACGAGGCCTTGGCCTCGGCAGCATTCTGCGCAATGCCCTGATAGATGCCGGCCGTCTGATATGACTGGCGAACGCCTGCGCTTCCCATCGTCTGCATATAGATCATGACACCGAGGAGAATGATGCCGAGCCCGGACGCAATCGCGAGCTTCGTGCCGATACGCAGATTCTGGATGAAGGCCATGACAGTTCCTGGGAATGAAGCGGCAGAAAAATGAGTCGGGTCGTCCTTCGCCGGACGGAGTCCGGCGTCGCGTGAAATGGTCGAATGCTAAGCGGTTGTCATTTTTGGCGCAGCCCGGCGGCAATCCGACGGGCACGCGAAGCTTGGCGTGAGCCGATCCTGAACGGGAAGCGTCATCGGCTCATATGAGCGGGCGATACGTTCGATGATCGATCAAATCACCTGCTCATGGGCAGGAACCTACCACCGCGCTTCTGACACAAACGTTAACGCGCCGATGATGCAATCACTCAAATTGAGCCGGTACCGCAATGGTCATCGAGTAATTCGGACTTTTCAGACAGCGATGGAGTTCGAGTTCAGGCATCAAAGGTTCTGAATTAACGATCTAAAATTGCAATCGCATCATGCGATGCCCTGCACGGGATATTTCGAGGCCCTGAATTCTCTCGGAGCATACAGCGGCTTGAGTGGCGGTGTGCGGAGAACGCACCGTTACTCAAGCCAGTGAATTGCGATGTTGGAGAACTCAGGCCGCGCGGACCGAGTTCAGGAAGCGGCTGACTTCAGTCTTCAGACGGCTGCTGTCTGACGAGAGCGACTGCGCTGCCGACAGCACCTGAGACGACGCGCCGCCGGTCTCGCTCGCGCCGCGCTGCACGTCGATGATGTTGGACGAGACCTGCATCGTACCTTGCGCAGCCTGCTGCACGTTACGGGAAATCTCCTGCGTCGCCGCGCCCTGCTCTTCGACAGCCGAAGCGATCGTGGACGCGATCTCCGACATCTTGCCGATGGTCGTGCCGATCTCGCGGATCGCCGAGACGGAATCATCGGTCGCAGTCTGGATGCTCGCGATCTGCTGGCTGATCTCGCCGGTGGCCTTGGCGGTCTGCTCGGCGAGCGCCTTCACCTCGGACGCGACCACTGCGAAGCCGCGGCCGGCGTCTCCTGCACGCGCTGCCTCGATGGTGGCGTTGAGCGCCAACAGGTTGGTCTGCCCCGCAATGGTGTTGATCAGTTCGACCACCGCACCGATGCGGCCGGCAGCTTTCGACAACTCGCCGACGCGATCATTGGTCTTCTGCGCCTGGTCCACGGCCTCGTTGGCAATACGTGCGGATTCCTGGACCTGACGGCCGATCTCGGTGATGGACGACGCCATTTCCTCAGTGGCAGACGCCACCGACTGCACGTTGGTGGAGGCTTCTTCCGACGCCGTCGCGACGACCGTGGTGAGCTGCTGCGACCGATCTGCTGTCGACGTCAGCGTGCTGGCCGAGGCTTCCAATTCGGTCGACGCGGACGACACCGCCTCGACTATTTCACCGACCGTACCTTCGAAATCGTCGGCGAGCCGGATCATGTCCTGCTTGCGTTGCAGCGCTGCCGCCTGATCCTGCGTGATCCGCGCTTCGGCTTCCGCCTGGGCTTTCTCCCCCGCTTTCACCTTGAAAGTCTCGACAGCCTGCGCCATGTCGCCGACCTCGTCCTTGCGGCCGAGCCCCGGCAGCACCACGCCGAAATTGCCCTCGGCGAGCTGCTTCATGCCCGCCGTCAGACCCGACAGTGGCCCGATGATGCCGCGCGCGATCAAGAACGCAATCAGCAGACCGGTGATGGTTGCCGCGCCCGCCACGATCTGCTGCAGCGTGATCGTGCCGGAAATGCGCTGCTCATTGGCTGTCGTCGCGCTCACGACCTCCTGCTGGATCGCTGCCTTGATGCCGTCGGTCTTGCGGATGGCGCTGACCACCATCGGCGTGATCGTATTGTAATAGAGCTGATCCATCTTCATCAGATTGGCCGACGCCTTATCGAACCCGCTGGAATAGCTGACCAGGCCTTTCTTGATCGATTCGAACAGCGCTGAAAGACTCGGCGCCATATCAAATTTTTCCATTTCCGCGATCTGTTGCTGGGCGTTCTTCACGCTGTTGGCAAACAACGTCACATTGTCCTGGTCGCGACCTGCAAAGAACCGCCAGTTGGCCATCTGAACCAACAGAGTTTCGGATTGCAGGGTGGTCGCCCCTTGTGCGAATGGCGAGCTACGCGTCGCGAGCACGAGTTTCTTCAGGTCGGCCTGAAGCTTTTCACCTTCAGCAAGCAGCGCCTTGCGGCTGGCAAGCATCTCCTTGACGGTATTACCGAGATCGCCGCGCCTGCTCTTCAGATCGGCGATCGTCTTCTCGACTTCGCGGTAGATCGTGCGACGCTCCTCCGAGCTCGCCTTGATCGTCTCCTCGAGCACACCACCGACCTGCGTCAGCAGTTTCTCGGATTCAGCGAATGACGCTTCATCCTGATCGAATGTGTAGCGCAGCATTGCGCGGCGAAGCGCCTGGAGTTCCGCCGAAATCTCCATCGAGCGCATCGCATTGGCGGACTGGGCATTCATCGCCGAGACGTCGTCGCGAATTTCCGTGAGTTTCCACACCGCGAAACCCGCCATGGCCAACCCGAACAGCACGAGCGCACCGAAGCCCCCATACAGCCTGCCACGGATGCGGAGATTGAATAGCGACATGCGACATGCCCTTCTTGGGTGAACCACTGACAGCCGACCTTGCACGTCGCGAATCGCACCCGCAACGCAAGAGGCAATCTCGAATCCGATCATCGTCAGGTTGCGAGAACTTCAGGTTAATTTCAGCCGCGCAAACGCTTTAAAGTGGAATGACTTTTTGTCGCGCGTGTCATCGTTTGACTCACCAAAACAAACAGCCCGGATGCGATGACGCATCCGGGCTGTTTGCTAGTTGTATCTTATTCGTCAGGCGAACGCGCGCGATCGTGTGACGTTTTGTCCTATGCCGCGCGAACGGAATCCAGGAACTTGCCGACCTCGCGCTTCAGCCGCGCGCTCTCGCCGGACAGCGATTGCGCAGCGGACAAGACCTGCGACGACGCTGAACCCGTGTTGCTCGCGCCGCGCTGCACATCCAGAATGTTCGAGCTCACCTGCATCGTGCCTTGCGCCGCCTGTTGAACGTTGCGCGAAATCTCCTGCGTCGCTGCGCCCTGCTGCTCGACGGCAGATGCGATGGTCGACGCGATCTCCGACATGCGGCCGATGGTGTCGCCGATTTCCTTGATGGCGCCGACCGACTCTTCAGTCGCAGCCTGGATGCCGGAGATCTGGTGACTGATGTCCCCGGTTGCCCTGGCCGTCTGTTCGGCGAGCGCCTTCACTTCCGATGCAACGACCGCGAAGCCGCGACCGGCATCGCCGGCGCGCGCCGCTTCAATCGTGGCATTGAGCGCCAGCAGATTGGTCTGGCCGGCAATCGTGTTGATCAGCTCGACAACATCTCCGATCCGCGCGGCCGCCTTGGCAAGCTCAGCCACGCGATCATTGGTCTTGCGGGCCTGTGCCACCGCGGAGCTGGCGATATTGGCCGACTCCTGAACCTGACGGCTGATCTCGTTGACCGAGGACGACATCTCCTCGGTGGATGACGCCACCGCCTGCACATTGGTCGAGGCTTCGTCGGAGGCTGCGGCCACGATGGCGGTGAGCTGGCGGGATTGCTCGGCGGTCGCAGTCAGTCCGCCCGCCGATTCTTCGAGCTGGCTCGAAGCCGATGACACGTTCTCGACGATGCTGCCGACGGCGCCCTCGAAATCGTCCGCGAGACGGATCATGTCCCGGCGGCGCTGAATCGCTGCCTGCTGGTCCTGCGTCAGCTTGGCTTCGGCTTCGGCGCGTGCCTTCTCCTCGGCCCGTACCTTGAAGGTCTCGACTGCGCGTGCCATGTCGCCGACCTCGTCCTTGCGGGCGAGACCCGGCAACACCACGCTGAAATCCCCGTCGGCGAGCCGCTTCATGCCAGCCGTCAGGCCCGACAGAGGGCCAATAATGCCGCGCGCGATCAGGAAGGCAATCGCTAGACCGACCACAGTAGCGACGCCGGCCACGATCTGCTGCAGCATGCTCGTCGTCGACATGCGGTTGCTGGTTGCGGCGACGGTCTGCGACTGAACCTGCTGGATGTCGGATTTGATGGTCTCGACCTTGCCGATTGCTTTCACGACGGTCGGGCTGATCGACTTGTTGAAGATGCCGTCTGCCGTCTGCAGGCTGGCGGCAGCCTTCTCGAACTGGGCGGCGTAGCTCTTCAGGTTGCTGCGGATGGTGCCGAACAACGCGCTGAGCGTCGGCGGCATCTGCATCTTTTCCATTTCGCCGATCTGCTGCTCCGCGATGCGGACGTGATCCTTGAAAGATTCGATATGTTTTTCATCGCGGCTGACGAAGAAGCGCCAATTCGCGATCTGCACCATCAGCGTGTCGGATTCGAGCTTGGTCGAACCCTGGCCATACATGGTGTTGCGCGTGCTGATCACCAGCTTGCGCAGGCTGGATGACAGCTTGTCGCCGGCTTCCTGCAGCACTTCCCGGCCGGCGACCATCTGCTTGATGGCCTCGCCAAGCGCCTGGCGCTGCGCCTTCACGTCGGCAACGTCCTTCTCGATGGTGCGGTAGGCGGCGCGGCGCTCTTCCGAACGACTGGTCTTGATCACCCTGTCCAGGCTGGCGGTGACCCCGGCGAGACGCTTGTCGGCATCCGCAAGCGCGGCTTCATCCTGATCGAATGAATAGCGCAACACGGCACCGCGGATCGCGTGCAGTTCGGAGGCGATCTCCGAGGCGCGGATCGTGTTGGCCGAAAGAATGTTCAGGGAGTCGACCTGCGTTCCAACTTCCGTCATCTGCCAGACGGCAAATCCCGAACTGGCGAGACCAAACAGGACCAGCGCGCCGAAGCCACCATAGAGGCGACCGCGGATACGGAGATTGAGCAGCGACATCATTGGCTTCCTAGGTAGGATTTGATCTGGCTTCGGCGACGGGCGCCGTCTTCGTTGCGGCTTCCCCCATCATGGGAGAAGCATGAATTTATGCGGCCCGGACGGAGTCCAGGAACTTGCCGACTTCGAGCTTGAGCCGCGCGCTTTCACCGGACAGCGACTGCGCCGCCGACAGCACCTGCGTCGAAGCCGATCCGGTCGCGCTGGCGCCGCGCTGTACATCGGTGATGTTCGACGTCACCTGCATCGTGCCCTGCGCGGCCTGCTGAACGTTGCGGGAGATTTCCTGGGTCGCTGCGCCCTGCTGTTCGACGGCAGAGGCGATGGTCGAGGCGATCTCGGACATGCGGCCGATGGTGTCACCGATCTCCTTGATGGCGCCGACGGATTCCTGGGTCGCCGCCTGGATGCCATTGATCTGGTGGCTGATGTCGCCCGTCGCCTTGGCGGTCTGTTCGGCGAGCGCCTTCACCTCGGACGCAACCACCGCAAAGCCGCGGCCCGCATCGCCGGCGCGCGCCGCTTCGATGGTGGCGTTGAGCGCCAGCAGGTTGGTCTGGCCGGCAATGGTATTGATGAGCTCGACGACATCGCCGATCCGGGCCGCAGCCTTGGCCAGCTCCGCCACGCGGTCATTGGTCTTGCGCGCCTGCGCCACGGCGGAGTTGGCGATATTCGCCGACTCTTGCACCTGCCGGCTGATCTCGTTGACCGATGACGACATCTCTTCGGTCGACGACGCAACCGCCTGCACATTGGTGGATGCTTCGTCCGACGCAGCAACGACTGCAGCGGTCAGCTCCTTGGCCTGTTCGGCCGTTGCCGTCAGCGCGCCCGCGGACTCCTCGAGTCTGTTCGACGCCGAGGAGACGTTGTCGACGATATTGCCGACGGCGCGTTCGAACGTCCCGGCGAGCTCGACCATTTCGCGCTTGCGCGACGCCGCGGCCAGATTGTCCTGGTCGAGGCGCGCCGCAGCCTCATCGCGCGCCTTCTGTTCGGCGTTTGCACGAATGACCGTAACTGTCTTGGCGATGTCGCCGATTTCGTCGCCCCGCTTGGCGCCGGGGATCACGACATCGAGATCGCCGGCCGCCATCTTGCCCATGGCGCCGTTCAGGCGCGTCATCGGCCGGGCAACACCGACAAAGGAGAACACCATGGTGCAGATCAGCACCAACACGACCGCGAGGCCGAGCGCGAGATTAACCTGGCCGGAGCGTGCCATTTCCTCGGCGGCCTGCGCCCGCGCCTCTCCAACCGCAGCCTTGGCCGACGAGACCGATTGCGCGACCAGTTGAGATGCCGCCGCAGCGGCGGGCGTGATCTTGGTGCGGACGATATCGGTCTTCTGGTCGTTACTGCCGATCGCTTCATCGGTGGCCGTCATGAATTTCTTCATGTCGGTGCCGAGCTGGATCAGGCCGCCCTGCACGAGCTCGCTGTCTTCGAACACGCTGGCCTTGGCCAGCGCATCGGTGAGGATCTTGGCCTTGGTGATGATCTGGCCCTTCTGCGTGACTTCATTCATCGACGCATAACGCCATGCGGCTGCCTGCACAGCATTGATGGCATTGTCCGCGATCTTGAGCTGTCCATCGACTTCAGGCCAGTTCGTCGCCTCGGTCACGGCAGTGGTGAGGCGCAGCTGGTCGAGATGCCGGTTCCAGTCGATCACGGCGACGTTGCGGTTGCGATAGAGCTCGAGCAGTTTCTTCTGCAGACCGACGATCTCGTCGGCAGCGGCGAGATAGGTTGACGTCAGCGATTTAATCTTCGCGAAATTGTCCTTGTATTCCTGCCTGGTCGCCAGGGCGGACGCGGCATCGATGATGCGGTCCTGCGCAGCCTTGGCGGCCCTGATCTCGGCCGCGTTCTTGTCAATCTCGGGTGTCGTGATGGCCATACGCAGGCCTTGACTGGCCACCTGCATGGCGCGCATCTGGCCGTCGGCCTCCATCGCGCTATCGGCGATTTTCTGCTGCACATCGGCCAGACGGTTGACCTCCGAGATCGCGGTCTCGGTCCTCATCTGGTTCGCCACGACGCCCGCCGAGAGCAAGATGCCAACGAGACCGGCAAGACCCAATTTGTTGCCGACACTGTTGATCTTGATCATGCGATGCACTTTCCGGAGAAGGGCCAAGTCAGGACGCGCGCAAGCATGGCTCGCGCAGCCTCGGCTCGGGTCGTTGGAAGACAGTCAGAGAAGCATTGGGCAGAGGCTGAGAACGTGGCGTCGTGGAATTGTCCGTGAGGACAAAGACCCGATCGCTCCGGTGGAGTTCAATCAGCGGACCAACAGGCCCTCGCCCTCACGGTTGAAGGATACCACTCCATTTCTGACACATTCGTTAATTGCCCCGTCATGCAGCATTCAAGAATCTGCATAAACTTGAGGCACTTGCGCGATGCTGTATGCGCCCGTTCCCTGCGTCAGTGCGCGAGGATCTTCGACAGGAAGTGCTGCGCGCGATCGCTGCGCGGATGACCGAAAAAGTCATCCTTCTGCGCGTCTTCGACGATCTCACCGGCATCCATGAAGATGACGCGGTTGGCGACCTTCTTGGCGAAGCCCATTTCGTGGGTCACCACCATCATGGTCATGCCTTCCTTGGCGAGTTCGACCATGACATCGAGCACTTCGTTAATCATTTCGGGATCGAGCGCCGAGGTCGGTTCGTCGAACAGCATGCAGATCGGATCCATCACCAGCGCGCGCGCGATGGCGACACGCTGTTGCTGACCGCCGGAGAGCTGGCCGGGATATTTCTGCGCATGCGCCGTGAGGCCGACGCGCTCCAGCATCTTCATGGCCTTGGCCTTCGCCGCATCTTCCGAGCGGCCGAGCACGATGGTCTGGCCAAGACACAGGTTCTCGACGATCTTCAGATGCGGAAACAGTTCGAAGTGCTGAAACACCATGCCGACGCGTGAGCGTAGCTTCGGCAGATCCTTCTTCATCGTCGTCACATTCAGTCCATCGACCATGATGGTGCCCTGCTGCACGGGCTCCAGCGCATTCACGGTCTTGATCAGCGTCGACTTGCCAGATCCCGAGGGACCGCAGACGACGACCACCTCGCCTTTCTCAACGGCCGTCGTGCAGTTCTTCAGCACCTGGAACTGCGGGTTGTACCACTTGCTGACTTTTTCGATGGTGATCATGGGCATGATGAGCGACCGATAGTTGGAGGCAAAGACTGAAAGCGAAAGTGGCTAGCGAATGATACTGATGCGCTTCTGCAAGCGCTTCACAAAGAACGAGGCGGTGAAACAGATCAGGAAGTAGACCAGCGCCGCGAACAGATACATTTCGGTGAGACGACCGTCGCGCTGTGCGACCTTGGACGCGGCACCCAGAAAATCCGTGATCGACAGCACGTAGACCAGCGATGTGTCCTGGAACAGCACGATGGTCTGGGTGAAGATCACCGGCAGCATGTTGCGGAACGCCTGCGGCAGCACGACATGGCGCATCACCTCGCGATAGTTGAGGCCGATGGCATAACCGGCCATCACCTGCCCCCGCGGCACCGACTGGATGCCGGCACGCATGATCTCGGAGAAATAGGCAGCCTCGAACAGCGTGAAGGTCACGATAGTCGAGGCGTAGGCGCCGACCTGTACCGGCTGATCGGAGCGGATGATCCACTGTCCGACATAGGGCATCAGGAAGTAGAACAGGAAGATCACCAGCACGAGCGGCAGCGAGCGCATCAGATTGACGTAGCTTACGGCGAAGCCCGACAGCACAGCACTGGACGACAGCCGCATCATCGCGATCAAGGTGCCGAGGATGAGACCGAAGACCGTCGCAATGGCCGTCAGCGTCAGGGTGAACGCCATGCCCTGCTGAAACAGGTAAGGCAGGCTGCGCCAGATGACGTCGTAATCGAAATTGCTGAACATCGCTTATTTCCCCTCGTTGAAGCCGGGGATCGCCAGGCGCTTTTCGAGAATGCGCATTCCGATCGTCACGACGGCGCTGAGAACGAGGTAGATGGCGGCCGCAGCCGAGAAGGCCTCGAACACCTGGAACGAGAATTCCTGCATGGACCGCGCCCGTGCCGTCAGTTCAAGCACACCGATGGTGAGTGCGGGCGCCGTGTTCTTGATGGTGTTGAGAAATTCGGAGGTCAGCGGCGGAAAGATGATGCGATAGGCCAGCGGAAGCAGGATGTAGCGATAGGTCTGCCAGGTGGTGAGGCCGATGGCCGTGCCGGCCATGCGCTGGCCCTTTGGCAGTGCATTGATGCCGGCGGTGATCTGTGCGGCGACACGCGAGGACATATAGAAGCCAAGCCCGAGCATCGCGGCGATGAACGGCCCGTTGCGCAGCTGCTTGATCCAGATGCCGAGATCGCCGGGCAAAAGTTCGGGAATGACGAAGAACCAGATGAACAGCTGCACCAGCAGCGGAATGTTGCGGAACATCTCGATATAGGCATTGCCGACAAACACCGCCCAGCGCGCAGGCAGGGTCCGCATGATGCCGATCAGAGAGCCCATCACGAACGCGATGAACCAGGCGCAGAGTGCGAGCAGGATCGTGACCTGAAGGCCGCTCATCAGCGAGCCAAAATAGGTCCCCGTCGCATCAGGCGTCTGATCCCAGAAGATTCCCCAATTCCAGTTATAGTTCACGCATTCACCCCCACGCGCCGTCCACGCGAAAACCTGGCAACCTCAGGCAGAAACCCATGCAATGGCCGGGCCAGTGCTTCTTCCCTCGCCCCGCCTGCGAGGAGAGGTGGATCGAACGACCGAGAGTCGTTCGAGACGGGTGAGGGGGAGCCAGTGTTTTACTCGCTGCCTCCCCCTCACCCGTCTTACACGCGCTACGCGCATGTAAGACGACCTCTCCCCGCAAGCGGGGAGAGGTAAGCAAGAGTTAGTTGGCTGCGTAGGCGTCGGGATCAGGCGAATCCGACGGGCTGGCGAACGCCTTCTTCTGCTCGGCTCCCATCGGAACGTTCAGATTGAGGCCCTTGGGCGGAATCTTCTGCGTGAACCACTTGTCATAGATCTTGGCGCCTTCCGGGCTCTTGTAGAGCTCGGCAGTGGCCGCATCGACAACCTTCTTGAACGGCGCGTCGTCCTTGCGGAGCATGATGCCGTAGGGCTCAGCTTTCGAGAACGCGTCCTTGGAGATCACATAGGCGCTCGGATCGCGCGCACCGGCAGCAAGGCTGGCAAGCAGGATGTCATCCATCACGAAGGCCACAGCACGGTCGGTCTCGACCATCAGGAATGCTTCGGCGTGATCCTTGGCGGGAATGACGTTGATGCCGAGATTACGCGCGGCATTGGCTTCGGTAAGCTGCTTGATGTTGGTGGTGCCGGAGGTCGAGACCACCGACTTGCCCTTCAGATCGTCGATCTTGTCAAGCTTGGCGGCCTTCTTCGAGACGAAGCGGCTGGCCGTCAGGAAGTGCGTATTGGTGAAAGCAACCTGCTTCTGGCGATCGGCATTGTTGGTGGTCGAGCCGCATTCGAGGTCGACGGTGCCGTTGGCAATCAGCGGAATACGTGTCGCCGAGGTGACCGGATTGAGCTTGACCTCGATCTTGTCGTTCTTCAGTTCTTTCTTCACCGCATCGACGATCTTGTAGCAGATGTCCATGGCGAAACCGACGGGCTTCTGATTGTCATCCAGATAAGAGAACGGCACCGAGGAATCGCGGAAGCCGATGGTGATGGCGCCGGTGTCCTTGATCTTCTTGAGCGTGCCGGTGAGCTCCTGAGCGCCCGCCTGCGTCGTGCAGACCGCCGCGGCGATCATGGTCCCCAACAGATAAATTCGTTTCATAGTCCCTCTCCTCAACACAGTCCGATCTCACGCCGACGACTCTCTTACCGAGCGCCCCGGCACGACCGCCCGGGATGCTTGCACAATCGGGGCCAAAACGGAATTGCCCGATCGGAGGACAATGGTTTGTTCTGAGCTCCCGTTCCCCCTACAACCCGGTCATGAGTAACGCCTTGCATGCGCTTTGTGACGCAGGCGCCGCCGGCGCCACGGAAAAGATCGATGATATCAGCCATCCCGGCCTGGTGATCACCACCACGATTCTGGCCTCCAGCCTGGCCTTCATCGACGGATCGGTGGTGAATGTCGGACTTCCGGCCATTGCTGCGAGTTTTCAGGCCGATGCCGTCGACCTGCAATGGGTGATCAATGCCTATCTGCTGCCGCTCAGTGCACTTCTTTTGCTCGGCGGTGCAGCAGGCGACCGTTTCGGCCGCCGCAGACTTCTGATCTGGGGCGTTGGCCTGTTTGCGCTGGCCTCGCTGGCTTGCGCTGTGGCGCCCAGCCTGCCTCTGCTGCTGGCCGCACGTTTCCTTCAGGGCGTCAGCGCGGCGATGCTGATGCCGAACAGCCTGGCGATCCTCGGTCAGACATTTTCCGGC
Organism: Tardiphaga sp. OK245; assembly: GCF_900108575.1. Lineage (NCBI taxonomy): Bacteria > Pseudomonadati > Pseudomonadota > Alphaproteobacteria > Hyphomicrobiales > Nitrobacteraceae > Tardiphaga > Tardiphaga sp. OK245. The sequence goes on from NZ_FNWZ01000001.1 coordinate 1,325,741, forward strand.
GAAGCCAAGGGCCGCGCCATCGGCATCTGGGCTGCCAGCGGCGCTGCCGCCGGCGCGCTCGGCCCGGTGCTGGGCGGATGGCTGATCGACATCGGCAGCTGGCATCTCATCTTTCTCATCAATGTGCCGATCGCATTGGCGGCAATGGCGCTTGCTTGGCTAGGCATCCCCCGCGATCGACACGACAGCGACGAGCCGCTCGATGGTCTCGGCGCCATTCTCGCGACTGCGGGACTTGGCCTGACGACCTGGAGTCTGACCGAAGCTACGTCACATGGCTGGTCGGGTTTCACGCTTGGCGCGCTTGCCGCAGGCCTCCTGCTCTTGCTTGTGTTTGTGTGGGTCGAAGGCCGTAAGGGCGAACGCGCGATGATGCCGCTCGCACTGTTCGGGTCGGCGAGCTTCGTCGGCCTGACGCTGCTGACATTCTTGTTGTACGGCGCACTCGGTGGGCTGTTCGTCCTAATGCCTTTTCTCCTGATCGAAGCCGCCGGCTACACGGCGACACAGGCCGGTGCCGCGCTGCTGCCCTTGCCGCTTGTCATCTCTTTGACATCACCGCTCGCTGGCTCGCTCGCAGCCAGAACCGGCCCGAGGATCATGCTGACGCTGGGACCGGTGATTGTGGCGATGGGTTTTCTGCTGGCGCTCCGAATCGGTCCCGACACCAGCTACTGGACCAGCGTCTTCCCCGCCATGGTCGTCATCGCCATCGGCATGGCCGGCGCTGTCGCACCTCTGACGACGGCCGTGCTGATGTCCGTCGATGCGCGTCACACCGGGTCAGCATCGGGCTTCAACAGCGCGGTCGCACGCACAGGCGGCCTTGTGGTCACGGCGCTGATCGGATCGGTCATGGCGGCAAAGGGGCCGGCGCTGATCACCGCATTTGCCGCAGCGACGGTCGCGGGTGCTGTGCTTTGTGTCGCAGCCGCGCTCAGCGCATTCCTGCTGATAGCGGCGCGGCCGCAGCCGTGAAGGCCCCACGCTGCCTGCGAGCGGCCACCGCCTCGCCGAACGCCTGAAACAGCGTGCGGTTGATCGGATTGATCTGCGGATCATATTCGGCGTGCCATTGCACACCGAGCGCGAAGCTCGGCGCATCGGCAATGCGGATGGCCTCGATGGTGCCGTCCTCGGCAATACCCTCGATCACCACTCGCTCGCCAGGGATATCGATGCCCTGACCATGCAGGGAATTGACCGTGATGGTCTCGCGCCCCAGCAGGCTGGCGAAGGTGCCGTTGCTGGTCAGATGCACGTCGTGGCGATCGGCAAATACGACCGCCGGATCGGGATGGATCTCGCCGCTCTCGAGCCGCGGCATGCGATGATTGATGCGGCCAGGAATCTCGCGGATCTCGGGATGCAGCGAACCGCCGAACGCAACGTTCATCTCTTGCAATCCGCGACAGATGCCGAAGATCGGGACCCCGCGCGCGACACAAGCTTCGATCATGGCCAGAGCCACCGCATCGCGGCCATTGTCATAGGGCTCGTGACGGGCATGGGCTTCCATTCCGAACCGGGTCGGATGGACATTGGCCCGAGCGCCGGTGAGCAGGATGCCATCGACCAGATCGAGCACCTGGCCGATATCGGTAATGTCGGGGGTGCCGGCAAACATCATCGGCAGGGCATTGGCCACTTCAGCGACCGCACGAAGGTTGTTTTCTCCGACCGCCTGGACGGAGAACCTGTTCTCAATGCGATACGCGTTGCCGATCACGCCGATTACCGGCCGGGTCTTCGTTGGCATCAGCTTCCGGTCGAAAAGTCCTGGACCATTGAGCTATAGCCGAGTCACGGCGTGAACACGACTGGTTCCGAAATAAAACTGTCACTAATCGGAGTATTGGGGAAAGAAACGTCTCCCAGCGCCTGAAAAGGCGCCAATCCGGCAGTTTTCGAAAGTGTGAGGTGCGTGGTGGGCGCGACAGGGATCGAACCTGTGACCCCTTCCATGTCAAGGAAGTGCTCTCCCGCTGAGCTACGCGCCCTAAGAACCGGTCGTTACGGGTGTGGGGTCTATAACGGGTCAAACCCGGACAAGCAAGGACGGCGGAGTACCAATCCTTGCCTGATTTGCAGGAAATCCAAGAAAGAAATCCAGGAAAGCGGGCTGCCCTCAGGCCGCCAGCATCTTGTTCACTTCGCTGACCAATTCGCGCAGGTGGACCGGCTTGGACAGCACCTTGGCGTTTTTCGGCGCTTCCGAGTCGGAATTCAGCGCCACGGCGGCGAAACCGGTGATGAACATGATCTTGATGTCGGGGTCGAGTTCGCTGGCGCGGCGCGCCAGTTCGATCCCGTCCATCTCCGGCATCACGATGTCCGTTAGAAGCATTTCAAAGGGTTCCTCGCGGAGTCTCTGATAGGCTGACATCCCGTTATCGTGGTGCGACACCTGAAAACCGGCGTTTTCCAACGCCTTCACCAGGAAGCGGCGCATGTCGTTGTCGTCTTCTGCGAGAAGGATTTTGTGCATGGCGGTTGGACGTCGAACCCGAATGAGAGGACCTGTTCGCCCACTAAGCCCGAGGTCTGGTAAATTTCGGGTGAAGGTGATCAGCGCAGACTGTGCATAAGCGTCTCAAGATGGTGCGCCAGAACGTCGTGAAACACAACAAATGAGCGCGTTTCTCGCGATCGCCGCGCCTGCGGAAGGTTTTTAACTTGGCAGACTTGTTTCCGTTATCGACAATGCAGCCTCACAAAGCGCCGGTTTTCTGCCAGACTGGGCAAACCGAAGAACGCGGCTGCAGGGACGATGCGCGACGATGACCCAGTTTGACGGTGAGCTGTCGCCTCCCTTCGAGATCGTCGAGCCGGCCAACTGGCGCGCGCCGATCATTTTCAATTCCCCGCATTCCGGCTCGGTCTATCCAGCGGAGTTTCTCAGTGCGTCCCGCATCGACGTGACGGCACTGCGCCGCTCGGAAGATTCGTTCATGGACGAATTGATCGCGGGATTAAGCGATCGCGGCTTCCCGGTGGTCCGGGTGCACTTCCCGCGCTCCTATGTGGACGTCAACCGCGAGCCTTATGAGCTCGATCCGCGGATGTTCAACGGCCGCCTGCCCAGTTTTGCCAATACCCGCTCGATGCGGGTCGCCGGCGGCCTTGGCACGATTCCCCGTGTGGTCGGCGACGGCCAGGAGATTTACCGCGAGCGGCTCGACGTCGATGACGCCCTCACCCGGATCGAGGCGCTGTACAAGCCGTACCATCGCGCACTGCGCCGCCTGATCAACAAGGCGCATCAGACATTCGGCACGGTGATCCTGGTGGATTGCCACTCGATGCCCTCGATCGGAATTTCCCGTGAGGAGCCGCGCCGCCCGGACGTGGTCGTCGGTGACCGCTATGGCACTAGCTGCGCCACTATCCTGGCCGAGGCGGTCGAAGGCACATTCGGCGGCCTCGGCTATTCGCTGGGCCGTAACAAGCCCTATGCCGGCGGCTTCATTACCGAGCATTACGGCAACCCGGCCAGCGGGCTGCACGCCATCCAGATCGAGCTGAACCGGGCGATCTATATGGACGAACGCCGCCGCGAGAGGACAGCGCGCTTCGATCAAATTGCTGCCGATTTTACCGTTCTGGCCGATGCGCTGGCGAAGATCCCGCTGGACAGCCTCGGCCCGTTCCAGGCCGCCGCCGAATAGGCCGGGGCCAAACATCTCGCCAGGGTTCGAACCGTCACTCAATCAGATGTGGTATTTGGAACCATGACCGCCGGGTCATAATAGGTGCTTATTTCCTGCGACAAACTGTCAATTTTAGCTGGATTTAGAGATGGGGCAGAGTTTTACCACCGGGATTCATGCAACCTTAGGTTCTTCCCACCACCGTGGTTCCGCGGATTGGAACCGCGTATCATGGCAGGAGAGAACATGAAGAACATGATCAAGAAATTCTGGTCGGACGAATCGGGAGCGACTGCGATCGAATATGGGCTGATCGCCGCCGGCATCTCGCTGGCCATCATTGCCGTCGTCAACGGACTCGGCACCAACCTCAATGGCAAGTTCAGCGACATCAACACGTCGCTGAAGTAACCGCCACGACGTGGACACCGGCTTGAGGTTCTCAGCCGAATAAGTCTTGCTTGATGACTGACGTCGCAATGGGCCCGAGGCTGTCGGGGTGCCAGACGACGAACAGGCCAGGCGACACAAGACAATCGCCGGCAGCCACGTCGGCACGCCGTGATGCAAAACTCCTCCGACAAGAAAAAAGGACCGCTTGCGATAGCAAGCGGTCCAAGTCTAGGGAGGAAACGCCCAAGGAGGGCAGCGATAGCGCAAGCGCTACCGCACCGCAACAATATGCAGCCGCGACGCACCAAGTGCAAGAGTTTTCGGGCAAATTTCCATGCAAATTTCGCATGGTGATCGCACCGTTCAGGCATAGGCGTCATAATTTCTATCAGCAAAATCAATGTGATACAGAAATGACAGTAGCTTTGACCTATTTAAGAAATGATCATATATTCATTTCATTGGCCAATTTCTGATGCCGGACATCAGGAATCTTAGGGAAATCGCAATCCGATTCAGTGCTGTGGCTTAGGGGAATCGCAGAGAGATTTCGATCACCGGAGATGCGAGTCGTTGCCCTGCGCTGTATAGGAAGCGACACGTCCCCATCAGCAGCCGCAACAAAGGACCTCTCCGTGACGGTCATCGACTTCAACGCCTTCATTGGTCGTCTTGCGACCTCGTCGGGCGAGACCATCCTGCCGTTCTTTCGCACCTCGCTGAGTATCGACAACAAGAACAGCACCGATTTCGACCCGGTCACGGAAGCCGACCGCGCCGCCGAGGCGGTGATGCGCCGGCTGATCAAGGCCAACTTCCCCCAGCACGGCATTGTTGGCGAGGAATTCGGTACCGAACGCGAAGACGCCGAATATGTCTGGGTGCTCGACCCGATCGACGGCACCAAATCCTTCATCTCCGGCTTCCCGATCTGGGGCACGCTGATCGCGCTACTGCATCGGGGCACACCGGTCTATGGCATGATGCACCAGCCCTATATCGGCGAGCGCTTCAGCGGCGACAGTGGTTCGGCGCGCTACCAGAGTGCCAACAACACCACCCGCAAGCTTGCCGTGCGCCGCTGCGCATCGCTGAAGGACGCGACTTTGTTCACGACCAGCCCGCGGCTGATGAACGACGCCGATCGCGCGAAATTTCAGGATGTCGAAAAAGGTGTGCGGCTGACGCGCTACGGCGGCGATTGCTATTCCTATTGCATGCTCGCCGCTGGCCATCTCGACCTCGTCATCGAGACCGAGCTGAAGCCCTACGATATTGCAGCCCTGATCCCGATCATCACCGGCGCTGGTGGCGTCGTGACGACATGGGAGGGCAAACCCGCGCAGAACGGTGGCCGCATCGTCGCTGCAGGCGACCCGCGCGTGCATGAGGCCGCGCTGAAGATCCTCAACGCCTGATCGGGCACTGCTACGCCCGCGCTGCAGCCCGCAGATGCTCGATCATCTGCTGCGCGGGACGGGATAACGTCTTCAGGCTGCGAAAGCAGATCGCCAGTCTGCGGTTAGCCCAGGGATCGCGAATGCGAATCAACGCCAGCGCCGTCGACCGTGCGCAGCGCCGTGCGGCGACTTCCGGCACAATCGCAATGCCGACCCCCGCCGCAGCCATCTGGCACATCGCATCGAAATCGCGCATCTGCGCCCGGTAGCGCAGTCGCGCGCCCAGCTTCGCCGCATATTTGCCAATGTGGTTCTGCAGCGCTGTCGCATTGGTGAGGCCGATAAAGTCGCGGTCGACGATCTCATGGAAATCGATATATCGCCGGCCGGCGAGATCGCTGCGCGGCGCCGTCACCAGCATCAGCCGGTCCTCGCTGAAGGTGAAACGTTCGAGGCTGTCCGGCAGCGTATGCTCGGCCGCGAAACCGAAATCGGCGATGCCGGCAGCGATTGCCTGGGCGATATCGGCGCTTTCGCGCTCCTCGACCTCGAGGCTGACATTGGGGTGCTCGCGCAGGAAACTCGCCAGCGCCTTCGGCAGATGTTCGGACAGGCCCACCGTATTGGCCAGCATCGATACACTGGCTTTCATTCCATTGGCATAGGCCGCCATGTCGCCGCGCATGGTCTCGACATTCTGCATGACGATGCGGGCATGGCCGAGCAGGCTCTCGCCGGCCGCCGTCAGCGTGACGCCACGCCGCCCGCGTTTGAGCAATGGCACGCCGATCGTTGCCTCCAGCCCCTTGATCCTCGCACTCGCCGAAGCCAGCGCCAGATTGGCAGCGGCGGCACCCGCGGTGATGCTGCGCGCCTCCGCGACCGCCACGAACAGCCTGAGATCGACAAGGTCGGCATGCATGACACTCTCCGTATCTGCCTTCGTCCTGAACGAAGGCAGTCTCCGTAACCTCCAGATTGTGCCGGCCGGGCCGATCGGTCAATGTGTCGCACCATGATCGATTCCATGCTCATTCTGATTGCTGCTGTTTTCGCGCTCGCCGGCTTCGTCAAAGGCGTCATCGGCCTCGGCCTGCCGACCGTCTCGATAGGCCTGCTCGCGGTGACCATGACGCCGGTGCAGGCGCTGACCATCGTCATCGTGCCCGCCATCGTCACCAATATCTGGCAGACCTTCGCCGGCCCCTATCTGCGTGACATCATTCGCCGTCTGTGGCCGCTGCTGATCGGCACTGCGGTGGCCATCTGGGCCTGCGGCAGCCTGATGACCGGGCCCTATGCCAAATACGGTTCGATCGTGCTCGGCGTCCTGCTGGTGATCTATGCCGTGGTGACGCTGGTAAAATTCCAGTTCAAGACGGCGCCACAAAACGAGAAATGGGTCGGCGGCATCGCCGGCGTGTTGACCGGTGTGGTCTCCGCCGCGACCGGCGTGCAGGTCATCCCCTCGATGCCATTTATGCAATCGATCGGCATGGAGAAGAACGAGCTGGTGCAGGCGCTCGGCCTCTACTTCACCGTCGCCACGGCGGCCCAGGCCTTCAACCTCACCAGCGCCGGCCTTCTCAATGCCGCGACGGCGGTGCCCGGCGTCGTCGCGATGATCACCGCTTTCGCCGGCATGTTCGTCGGTCAGGCGGTGCGCGATCGCATGGAGCCTGAGCAATTCCGCCGCTGGTTTCTGATCGCGATGTTGTTGCTCGGCATCTATCTCTCCGTCACCGCCACTTTCGCGGTGCTGAAGTAATCGTAGAGCCTTTTTGTTTTGACGCGTTTTCTTGACGCGAACCGGCATCCACTTCGCTTGAAAACGCTTTAACGCGTCTCCAGCATCGCCACGCGGATGCCGAGATAGATGAAGACGCCGCCGAGGGCGCGGTTGATCCAGACCATTGCCTGACCGGATCGCCGGACGCGGCTGGCGGCTTTCGCAGCGACAATAGCCGTGCCGAGTCCCCAGATCGTGCCCGTGCTGATGAAGATCAGCCCAAGCACGATGAAGGCGAGCGCCTTGCTGGGCGCATCCACGTCGACGAATTGCGGCAGGAAGGCGAGAAAGAACAGCGCGACCTTCGGGTTCAGTGCGTTCGTGAAGGCGCCCTGCCAGAACACCTGCCGGAGCGACAGCAGCGGCTTTTCCGCGGCGTCGTTCGTTGCAACTGTCGATGCCCGCGCACGCAGCATCTGCACGCCGGTGTAAAGCAGATAGGCCGCGCCGATCCATTTCACCGCTGTGAAGGCATAGGACGATGCCGCCAGCAGCGCCGACAATCCGACCGCCGCGGCGAAGACATGGACCAGACATCCTGCACTGATCCCCAGCGCTGCCGCGACGCCGCCGCGCCAGCCCATCTGCACGCTGCGCCCGACGATATAGGCCGTGTCCGGCCCCGGCGTGATGTTGAGGAGGATGCCGGAGAGGATGAAGAGCCAGAGACCGTGAATACCGAGCATGAGTGGCTTTCGTTACTTGAACAGAGGCGTGCCCGGCACGAACGCATCGAACGCCGCCCAGAACTGCTGCCGGTAGCGATCCTGCTCCTGCAGGATCTCGTGACGGGAGCCGGCGATCACCAGATGCGAGCCGGCACGCAGGTGATAGGCGAATTCCTCGATGGCCGGCGTCGACACCACCTGGTCGTTGCTGGCCGCCAGCATCAGGATCGGCTGACGGATCTTCACGGGATAGCTGGCCTCGCGAAAGCCGTGCATCCCGCGGATCGCCGTATCGGCCCAGGCCACCGTCGGCGAGCCGATGCCGAGCGTCGGATCCTCTTCGAGGATCGCCGCGTTGCGCGCATAGCGCACCGGATCGCTGGTCAGCTTGTTATTGGGGAATGACGAGGTCCCGACCAGTTCGCCATTGCCGCCGGGAATGTAGTTGCCGCCCTGCCCGGTCCAGCGCATGACACGCAACAACAACCGCGCCGGCAGCGAGGTCGAACGGCCCGGCAGATCGATCATCGGCGCCGACAGCACCATGCGATCGAACCAGCGCTTGCCGGAATGCGCCACACGCAGCATCACCGCGCCGCCCATCGAATGCGCCAGCGCGAAGTAAGGCGGCGGGCAATCCGGCATCACCACCTGCTGCACGAAAGTTTCGACGTCGATCTCGAAATCCGAGAAGCTGCGCACGTAACCCTTGCGGCTATCGCGCAACTGCCGCGACGAATGCCCCTGCCCGCGCCAGTCGATCATGGCCACTGCAAAGCCGCGGTCGCGCAGGTCGCGCACGGTCTCGAAATACTTCTCGATATATTCGCCGCGCCCGCTGAACACGCAGACCGTGCCCTTGCGCCCGGTCGTCGGCGCCCAGCGCGCAAAACGTAGCTCAGCGCCGTCCGGCGTCTTGATGGTGCCGGACACGGCACCCTCGGGAACGGGGTTGGCGGGAATGGAGACAAGCGTCATGGCGGGGGACCGGTTAGGCGAAAAACGCGGGATTTCAAGGGCGGGAGATCAGGTCGGCGCGAATCTTTCGGCCCCCCTTGCGAGCCGCCAGCCCCCTCCCATATCAGCTTCATGCAGGCCTCTCTAGGCTGCATGACACGAAAGCCCGGCCCCTATGGCGGGCGGGTTATTGCAACAGTCGCTCAATGGAGGACTATCCAATGCGTAGCTATGATCTCACCCCGTTTTATCGTTCCACCGTCGGTTTCGACCGCCTGTTCAATCTGCTCGATCAGAGCACAGGTGACGCAGCGCCGGGCTATCCGCCCTACAATATCGAGCGCACCGGCGAGAACGAATACCGTATCAGCGTTGCCGTTTCAGGCTTTGCGCAGAACGAGCTCGCCATCGTCGCGAAGGAAAACACGCTGACGATCAAGGGCGAGAAGGCTGCCAACGAGAATGGCAGCAAGGCCGAAGTGCTCTATCGCGGCATTGCCGCGCGGGCCTTCGAACGCGCCTTCCAGCTTGCCGACTTCGTGCAGGTGAAGAACGCCTCACTCGAGAACGGCCTGCTTCATGTGGACCTTGTCCGCGAGATCCCCGAAGCCAAGAAGCCGCGCAGCATTCCGATTTCCACCAGCGCGGTGAGCGCACCGCAGGTGGTCGACGGCTCGGCCGAGAAAGTCGCCGCGTAACCGCGACTTTGTGAAGTAAAGTAAGTGTAGCTGTAAATGAAACGCCCCGGAGCAATCCGGGGCGTTTTATTATGTGCGCAGCGCTGCACTAACTATTCCATGCCCTGGACGGGCGGAGGAGTGTCCGCAGGCTTACTAGGCTCTGTAGGCTTTGCTTCCGTCGCGGGAGGCGGAACCGTCGGTGCTGCGGCCTCCGGCTTCGAGGCAGTAGAGGTCGACGGCGCAGCCCCGGTCGTTTCCGGCGCCTTCGTCTCGGCCGGTTTCTGCTCCGTCACGGCCGATTGCTGCACGGGCGCAGCGGCCGGCGGCGTTTCAGGTGGTTTGACTGCGACCGGCTTGGTCTCGGCCGGAGTGACAGGCTTGACCGGTGCTGCAACCGCGCGCACCGGGGGCCGCTTCGGTAGCGGCACTGTCGTTGCACGGCTCGCGACTTTCGGCGCGGGCGTTGCCGTCCCGGCCGTAAATGGCGGGCGGCGATATTGCGGCAGGGTCGGCACTGCGCCTTGCGGGCCGTAGCGCGTGTCGATCTCCTCGCTCATCCGGTCGCCCATGCGATAGGCCGGAATGAAGCGCAGAATGCGTCCGCTGCGCGCATCGATCACCAACCGGCCGTCCTCGCCGTCGAGGTCGATCGCCGAGACCGTGTAGATGAGGCCGCGTTGCTGCGGCATGCCGAGGGCAGAGAAGCCGGCCTCGCGCAGGATCGAATAGACCTCGCGCAGCGGCAGCACCGCCAGATCATAACCGCGGCGCAACACGCCATAGGGGCGCGGCTCCGCATATTCCACGGGCGGCATGGCCGCATAGGGACCGCCGACATCGGATACCTGCGCCACAGCGGCAACGTCGCCGCGCATCGGCGGCAGCGCCTGCGCCCGTACAGCGCCGCTCGCCAGCAACAGACCGGCCGAGGCCAGACATCCCACAAGTACCTTCATTGCATGCTCCTTCGACGCCCCCGCGCCCGGAGAGTGTTCAACTTCCTGAACCTCACGCTTCGCTCGCCTGCCAGCACCGCTGCCACAGGCGTTAACGGACAGTCCGCAACCTCACCGCTGAATCCGGCAGCCCTTGGGCCAGCCTTTGGCCGGAACGCGGCACCTCCGGGCTGAATGTGTCCACGCCAGCTTGGACAATTTGGCATGCGTTGTTGCTATGCGACGACGGACTCAAGCGCGCTTGTGTGCTAGATAAAAATTTGGCAAAGTCCTGGTTAGGACAGCATCACTGTCGCAATTTTTGGTGGCAAATCCGGCACGGGGTTTGCAACATAAGCAGGCGTCGCGACTAAAAAACACGCCTGCTGAGACGAAATGCCTTTAAGGCGAGATATGGGGTGGCCGCCGGGGACGATGGGCACCACCAGTCTGAATTCTGAAAACGAGGCTCGCAAGACGCGCGAGCGGTAGCCCGAACGGGTTCCGCGAGCGTCAAAGGTGCGCCGACAAGGGTGGCAGAACCCCGACGGGGGTTGAGAGGACGAAGATGAGCGGATCAGAGCACGAGCGCCAATTGATCGAAACCGGCACGCATTCGGCGGCCCCGGCTATCAAATCGGCTAACGTGAAAGACACCGCCATCAAACCGGAACTCCATACCTACCGTCCGCCGGCGCTGGGCCTCTATGACCCATCGCAGGAAAAGGACGCCTGTGGCGTCGGCTTCATTGCCAACATCAAGGGCCGCAAGTCGCATCAGATCGTGTCTGACGCGATCAGCATCCTGTGCAACCTCGAGCACCGTGGTGCGACCGGCGCAGATCCGCGCTTCGGCGACGGCGCCGGTATTCTGGTGCAGATCCCGCACAAGTTTTTCGTCCGCAAGACTGCGGAACTGGGCTTCAGCCTGCCGGAGCCTGGCCAATACGCCATCGGCGCGCTGTTCATGCCGCGTGATACCGCGTGGCGGAAAGTCATTCAGGGCATCATCGGCGACCAGATCAAGGCCGAAGGCCTGAAGCTGCTCGGCTGGCGCGACGTGCCGACGGACAATGCGTCGCTCGGCGAAAGCGTGAAGCCGACCGAGCCTGCCAACATGCAGGTCTTCATCGGCATCGGCAAAGCCAAGATCGCCGACGAGGACGAGTTCGAACGTCGTCTCTACATTCTCCGCAAGTCGATCTCGCAGGCGATCTATCAGCGCCGCGAGCGCGGCCTCGCCGGCTACTATCCGTGTTCGATGTCGTGTCGCACCATCATCTACAAGGGCATGTTCCTCGCCGACCAGCTCGGCAGCTACTATGCCGACCTGCACGAAGAGGATTTCGAAAGCGCGCTGGCGCTGGTGCATCAGCGCTTCTCGACCAACACCTTCCCGACATGGTCGCTCGCGCATCCGTACCGCATGGTCGCGCATAACGGCGAAATCAACACGCTGCGCGGCAACGTCAACTGGATGGCGGCGCGTCAGGCGTCCATCGAGTCCGAACTCTATGGCAAGGACATCAGCCGTCTGTGGCCGATCTCCTATGAAGGCCAGTCGGACACTGCCTGCTTCGACAACGCGCTGGAATTCCTGGTGCAGGGTGGCTACTCGCTGCCCCACGCCGTGATGATGATGATTCCGGAAGCCTGGGCCGGCAATCCCCTGATGGATGAGCAGCGCCGCGCCTTCTACGAATATCACGCCGCGATGATGGAGCCGTGGGACGGTCCTGCCGCGCTCGCCTTCACCGACGGTCGACAGATCGGCGCGACGCTGGACCGTAACGGTCTGCGCCCCGCACGTTATCTCGTCACCAAGGACGACCGCATCGTGATGGCGTCCGAAATGGGCGTGCTGGCGATTCCGGAAGAAGACATCATCACCAAGTGGCGTCTGCAGCCAGGCAAGATGCTGCTGGTCGACCTCGTCCAGGGCCGTCTGATCCCTGACGACGAGATCAAGGCGACGCTGGCCGCAAGTCATCCCTATAGCGAGTGGCTTGAACACACCCAGATCGTTCTGGAAGAACTCCCGGACGCGGCGGCCAAGGGCCAGCGCTCCAACCTGCCGCTGCTCGATCGCCAGCAGGCCTTCGGCTACACCCAGGAAGACGTCACCATCCTGCTGACGCCGATGGCGTCGCAGGGCGAGGAAGCGTCGGGCTCCATGGGCACCGACACGCCGATCTCGGCGCTGTCGAGCAAGCCGAAGCCGCTGTTCACCTATTTCAAGCAGAACTTCGCGCAGGTCACCAACCCGCCGATCGATCCGATCCGCGAAGAGCTCGTCATGAGCCTCGTCTCGATCATCGGACCGCGGCCGAACCTGTTCGACCTGCAGGGCGTCGCCACCACCAAGCGTCTCGAAGTGCGCCAGCCGATCCTGACCGACCAGGATCTCGAAAAGATCCGCTCGATCACCGATGTCGCCGAGTCGCACTTTGTCTCGCGTACCCTCGACACCACCTTCCATGCCGGTTTCGGCGCGGCAGGCATGGAGCAGGTGCTGGATGAACTGTGCGCCCGCGCCGAAGCTGCGGTGCGCGAAGGCGTCAACATCATCATTCTGTCCGATCGCATGGCCGGCTCGGATCGCATTCCGATCCCGTCGCTGCTGGCCTGCGCTTCCGTGCATCACCACCTGATCCGCACCGGCCTACGCACCTCGGTGGGCCTGGTCGTCGAATCCGGCGAACCGCGCGAAGTGCATCACTTCGCCTGCCTCGCCGGCTATGGCGCGGAAGCGATCAATCCATATCTGGCGTTCGAATCCATCATCGCCATGAAGGACCGGCTGCCGGTGCAGCTCGACGACTACGAAATCGTCAAGCGCTTCATCAAGTCGATCGGCAAGGGCCTGCTCAAGGTCATGTCGAAGATGGGCATCTCGACCTACCAGTCCTATTGCGGCGCGCAGATCTTCGACGCCGTCGGCCTGCGTCAGGAATTCGTCACCAAGTACTTCACGGGCACCCACACCAAGATCGAAGGCGTCGGCCTCGCCGAAATCGCCGAGGAAACCGTGCGCCGCCACAACGAGGCGTTCGGCGAAATCCAGATCTACAAGACCGCGCTCGATGTCGGCGGCGAATACGCTTATCGCAGCCGTGGTGAAGACCATGCGTGGAACGCCGAGTCGGTATCGCTGCTGCAGCATGCGGTGCGCGGCAACTCGCAGGATCGCTACAAGGCCTTTGCCAAGATCCTCAACGAACAGTCCGAGCGTCTGCTGACGCTGCGCGGTCTGTTCAAGATCAAGACGGCCGAAGACGAGAAGCGCAAGCCTGTGCCGCTCGAGGAAGTCGAATCCGCTGCGGACATCGTCAAGCGCTTTGCCACGGGCGCCATGTCCTACGGCTCGATCTCGCGTGAGGCGCATACGACGCTGGCCATCGCCATGAACCGGATCGGCGGCAAGTCGAACACCGGCGAAGGCGGCGAGGAGTCGGATCGCTACAAGCCAATGCCGAATGGCGACAGCATGCGTTCGGCGATCAAGCAGGTCGCGTCCGGCCGTTTCGGCGTCACCACGGAATATCTCGTCAATTCCGACATGATGCAGATCAAGATGGCGCAGGGCGCGAAGCCCGGCGAAGGCGGTCAGTTGCCCGGCCACAAGGTCGACGCGACGATTGCCGCCGTGCGCCATTCGACCCCGGGCGTCGGTCTCATTTCGCCGCCGCCGCATCACGACATCTATTCGATCGAAGACATCGCGCAGCTGATCTACGACCTCAAGAACGTCAACCCGACGGGCCAGGTCTCGGTCAAGCTGGTGTCGGAAATCGGCGTCGGCACGGTCGCCGCGGGCGTCGCCAAGGCGCGCGCGGACCATGTGACCATTGCCGGCTTCGAAGGCGGTACCGGCGCGTCGCCGCTGACCTCGATCAAGCATGCGGGTTCGCCGTGGGAAATCGGTCTTGCCGAAACCCATCAGACCCTCGTCCGCGAACGGCTGCGTAGCCGCATCATCGTCCAGGTCGACGGCGGCTTCCGCACCGGCCGTGACGTCGTCATCGGCGCGCTCCTCGGCGCCGACGAATTCGGCTTCGCCACCGCGCCGCTGATCGCCGCCGGCTGCATCATGATGCGCAAGTGCCATCTCAACACCTGCCCGGTTGGCGTCGCCACCCAGGATCCGGTGCTGCGCAAGCGCTTCACCGGTCAGCCCGAGCACGTCATCAACTACTTCTTCTTCGTCGCCGAGGAAGTCCGCGAGATCATGGCCCAGCTCGGCTATCGCAACTTCGACGAGATGGTCGGCCAGGTGCAGATGCTCGACCAGTCGGCGCTCGTGTCGCACTGGAAGGCCAAGGGTCTCGACTTCTCCAAGCTGTTCGTGCGCCAGCCCGAACTGCCCGGCCAGAAGATCTATCACACCGAAGATCAGGACCATCACCTGGAAGCCGTGCTCGATCGCGAGTTGATCAAGCAGGCGCAGCCCGCGCTCGATCGCGGCGCGCCGGTGAAGATCGACACCAAGATCAACAGCACCAACCGTTCGGCCGGCGCTATGCTGGCGGGCTCGGTGGCCAAGATCTACGGCCATGCCGGCCTGCCGGACGACACCATCAAGGTGTCGCTGAAGGGCACCGCCGGTCAGGCCTTCGGCGCCTGGCTGTGCAAGGGCATCACCTTCGATCTCGAAGGCGAAGGCAACGACTATGTCGGCAAGGGCCTCTCGGGCGGCAAGATCATCGTGCGTCCGCCGGCTCATTCCGCCATCGTTCCGGAAGAGTCGATCATCGTCGGCAACACCGTGATGTATGGCGCGATCGAGGGCGAATGCTACTTCCGCGGCGTCGCCGGCGAACGCTTCGCCGTGCGTAACTCCGGTGCGGTAGCCGTCGTCGAAGGCGCAGGCGATCACTGCTGCGAATACATGACCGGCGGCATCGTCGTGGTGCTGGGCAAGACCGGCCGTAACTTCGCGGCCGGCATGTCCGGCGGCGTGGCTTACGTGCTCGATGAAACCGGCGACTTCCCGAAGCTGTGTAACATGGCGATGGTCGAACTTGAACCGGTCCTCTCGGAAGAGATGATCGCCGAGAACACCTATCACCACTCCGGCGATCTCGAAGCCCATGGCAAGGTCGACGTGTTCGCTAACCTGCTCGATAGCGACATCGAGCGCCTGCATGTGCTGATCACGCGTCACGCGAAATATGCCGGTTCGGCCAAGGCTGCGATGATCCTCGCGGACTGGAAAACCTGGCTGCCGAAATTCCGCAAGGTGATGCCGGTCGAGTACCGCCGCGCACTGCGCGAGTTGAAAGCGAAAAGCGCCGAGGCCGAACCGCAGATCGCGATCGGCGCATAAGGAAAAGGCCCTCATGGTGAGGAGGCGCGCAGCGCCGTCTCGAACCATGAGGGACAAATCACGCATCCTTCGAGACGCGGCCAAGTGGCCGCTCCTCAGGATGAGGACGGAATTTGGAACTTAAGAGTTCAGAGGCGTCAGTTGTAATGGGCAAGATCACGGGTTTTCTGGAAATCGATCGTCACGACCGCAAGTATGCGCCGGTTGCCGAGCGCCTGAAGGGCTATAACGAGTTCGTCATTCCGCTCAGCGAGAAAGACACCCGCGATCAGGCCGCGCGCTGCATGAATTGCGGCATTCCCTATTGCCACGGCACCGGCTCGGTTCAGCCCGGCACGCCCGGCTGCCCGGTCAACAACCAGATCCCGGACTGGAACGACCTCGTCTATACCGGCAACTGGGAAGAAGCCTCGCGCAACCTGCACTCGACCAACAACTTCCCGGAATTCACCGGCCGCATCTGCCCGGCGCCGTGCGAAGCCTCGTGCACGCTGAACATCGATGACAACCCGGTCACCATCAAGACCATCGAATGCGCCATCGTCGACAAGGCATGGGACAATGGCTGGCTGAAGCCGCAGGTCTCCGCCGTGAAGACCGGCCGCAAGGTCGCCGTGATCGGCGCCGGTCCCGCCGGCATGGCCTGCGCGCAGCAGCTCGCGCGCGCCGGACACGACGTCCATGTCTATGAGAAACTCGCCAAGGCCGGCGGCTTGATGCGTTACGGCATTCCCGACTTCAAGATGGAAAAGCACATCATCGACCGGCGTGTGGTCCAGATGGAAGGCGAAGGCGTCACCTTCCATTACGGCAAGGCTGTCGGCGGCACCTCGCCCGGCGCCATCGATCCCGCCGAGCTGCTCAAGGAATATGAAGCCATCGCACTCACCGGCGGTGCGGAGCACGGCCGCGACCTGCCGATCCCGGGCCGCGAATTCGACGGCATCCATTTCGCGATGGACTTCCTGCCGCAACAGAACCGCCGCGTCGGCAACGAGCCGCTCGGCGACGTCAAGGAGATCCTGGCCGGTGGCAAACATGTCGTCGTCATCGGCGGCGGCGACACCGGCTCCGACTGCATCGGCACCAGCCTGCGTCAGGGCGCATTGTCCGTGACCCAGCTCGAAATCATGCCGGCTCCGCCCGAGCAGGAGAACAAGGGCCTGACCTGGCCGAACTGGCCGCTGAAGATGCGGACCTCGTCGAGCCAGGCCGAAGGCGCCAAGCGCGAATTCGCCGTGCTGACCCAGAGCTTCGAAGGCGCCGACGGCAAGGTCACCAAGCTGAACTGCGTGCAGGTCGACGACAAGTTCAAGCCGATCCCCGGCTCGGAATTTTCGTTGCAGGCCGATCTCGTGCTGCTGGCCATGGGCTTCGTCCATCCCGTCCACGAAGGTATGCTGAAGACCCTCGGCGTCGATCTCGACCAGCGCGGCAACGTTCGCGCCCCAACGACCGATTTCGCGACCTCGCTGCCCAAGGTGTTCTCGGCCGGCGACATGCGCCGCGGCCAGTCACTGGTGGTCTGGGCGATCCGCGAAGGCCGGTTGTGCGCCCGTGCCATCGATCAGGCGCTGATGGGGACGACGACGCTGCCGAGGTAAGGGCCGCAGTTTCAAACACCACGCTTCAAGAGCCGCGCAACTCAGTTGCCGCGGCTCTTTTCTTATCCCTCCCCCTTGTGGGGAGGGTGGACGGCCGTAAGGCCGGCCGGGTGGGGGGAGCCCAGAGCTCCGATTATCGACTCCATCACGCCATCCAGATTCCGATCCACCTCGAAATTCCAGAACCGCATCACGCGAAATTCCTCGCCGCGCAAGAACGCATCCCGCGCTTCATCCCGACGCGACGCCTCATCGAAATTATGCTGTCCGCCATCGACTTCGATGACCAGACACTCACGAAACGACACGAAGTCCACGATGACGTGCTTGATCGGCGCCTGCCGCCGAAAGTGAAAGCCGAGCGGCTTCAGCTCACGCAGCTTCGCCTCCTGCGGCGTCACTACAAAGTTGCGCCTTTCGGCGCTCTATCCCCCTCACATCAAAGGGGACCACCGGAAGGCCAACTTGCGCGGCGGCGCGGGACAGACGGCGCGTGCGCGCGTCGACCCCATTCATGACCGGGACTCGCACAGCGCGACCGGGCGCGCAGCGCATCCCAGAGTGGGTAGTCAGCAACCTCCGGACACGCTAAGCGAATGTCATCCCGCCGGTTCACCCTTCCAAACGTGTTGTCCCGTCCCGCATGAAATTCCTGCTTATTCCGCTCGGCCTCGTGGCGCTCGTCACACAGGCTCACGCCAGCGATGCCCGCTTCATGGCGGCCCTCGGCAAGCTCGATCCAAAGACCCGGCTGGAACAGGTCTGCGACTTCGAGGCGATGCGCCGGATCAGCAAGGGCGGCCCGCGTGTCGAGCGCGCGAAGTCCGACGCGCTGGTACCGCCGCAGCATCTCGGCAATACGCTGATCGCCAAGGGCGGCGCCTACCGCGCAGGCGGCAAATGGATGCAGGTCGCCTTCACCTGCAAGGCGACGCCGGACCACAAGACGGTGCTGGATTTCACCTACAAGACGGGAACGGTCATCCCGCCCGCCAAATGGCAGTCTTTGGGGCTGTGGAAATAGACTAGCCCGCCGGCGTCAGTGCTTGGGCTCGTTCTTGGTGAGCGCGCCGCTATGCGGATCGACATGGACCTCGAAGGTCCGGCCGTCCTTCACGACATCGGCTTCCCAATGGCCGTCGTCGGCCTCAAGCTCTCTGATCTCCGTGTAGCCCAAGCTGCGCAGCTTCTCGGTGACCTGCTGTGCGGTCATCCAGTCCTTGCCGGGGGTATCTGCAGAAGCCCATGAGGGCAGCGCGAAAACGAGCGCAACGGCGAGCAGCAGTGACTTCATGGCAAACCTCCCTGATTTGTCACGACAACTCCGGGATTGCCGCTTTGTTCGGCACAGGCCTTGGCTGCGGCCTCGCCGTTCACCCTGCCGCTAAAAGTTCCGGGATTTGCTTGACGTTAACGCCCGGCGGCGCTTGATGGCGGAATCGCGGCTGCCCGCTTGCGGCCCGAATCCGGTAGTATGTCGAGCGGGAACCCGGGTCTGCGGACCCTGCGATTGCGGTCGAGGCGCATGTCACAGAAGCCCAACTTGCCGAGATGGCGGATCGATCACTGGCGTGCCGAAAAGGGCACGCTGATGGTGCTCGCCGTCGCGCTGGGCCTCCTGATCGGCATCGTGGCGCCGGCTTCCGCGCAGTTCTTCGGTTTCGGCGGTCCGCAGCAACCTCCTCCGCGTCCGCAGCGCAATGTGCCGCAAGGCGGCGGTGGCGGCTTCGGCTGGTTCGGCGGCGGCAATGACAGTCCGTTTTTCGCGCCGTTCCAACAGCAACAGGCGCCGAAGCGGGCCGCTCCGCGCGAGGACTATTCGCGCGCACCATCGCCAGAAAAACGCGATGCGCCGGCCGAGCGCAACGTGCTGGTGCTCGGCGACAGCATGGCCGACTGGCTCGCTTACGGCCTCGAAGACGCCTATGCCGAACAGCCCGACATGGGCGTGATCCGCAAGCACAAGACCGTCTCCGGCCTGCTGCGCTATCAGCCGAAGGGCGATCCCGCGGATTGGGCCGCGGCGGCCAAGGGCATTCTCGCCACCGAGAAGCCCGATGCCATTGTCGTCATGCTCGGCCTCAATGACCGTGTCGCGATCCGTGAGCCCGACAAGGCGGCCGAAAAGAAGGGCGCCAAGAAGGACGAGAAGAAAGACAGCGCCGCGGAAGTGAAGCCCGGCGAGAAGCCGGCCGAGCCCGAGGCTGACGATGCAGATATTCCCGATCCCGGTTCGATCGTCACCGAGCGCGGCGCGCGGACCGGCGGCATGGTCGATTTCCGCGACGAGCGCTGGGGCGAGCTCTACTCGAAGAAGATCGAGGAGATGATCAATGTCGTGAAGGCGAAGGGCGTGCCCGTGCTGTGGGTCGGCCTGCCCGCGGTGCGCGGCACCAAGGCGACCGCCGACATGCTCTATCTCGACAATCTCTATCGCGACGCCGCGACCAAGGTCGGCATCACCTATGTCGATATCTGGGACGGCTTCGTCGACGAGGCCGGCCGCTTCCTGCAGCAGGGCCCGGATTTCGAAGGCCAGATCCGCCGGCTGCGTTCGGCCGACGGCGTCTATTTCACCAAGGCCGGCGCCCGCAAGATGGCGCATTACGTCGAGCGCGAAATCACCCGTTTGCTCTCCGGCCGCTCCGCGCCGATCGCACTGCCGAGCGAGCCCGCGACGCCCGACCTCAATGCCGTGCCCGGCGCGCCGGCGCCGCGTCCGCTGGCCGGCCCCATCGTGCCATTGGTCGCCTCCTCCGTGGGCACCGATCAACTGCTCGGCGGCCCCGGCGTGAAACCGGTGAGTGTCGATGCGCTGGTGGCGCGCGTGCTGGTGAAGGGCGAGCCGCTCGCCGCGCCCGCCGGCCGCGCCGACGACTTCGCCTGGCCGCGCCGCGAGATCGGCCGCGAACAGGCCAAGGGCGATGTTCCCGTCGCGGCGGCCACACCTGCTACCTCAGGCACGAGCGGCGTCGCTGCGACGACAGGATCGGATGGCATCGTTCCAGTGATGACGCCGCCGGCCGCACCGAAGAAAAAGCCGAAACCCGTCATCGCCACCGAAGCGCCGTCATCCTTCGGTAGTTTCTTTGGCTTCGACGATGCGCCGCGCCGCGCGCCCGTCCAGCAGGCGCCGCAGCGCCCCCGCCCGGCCCAGGCGCCCGGGCCGCGCCCGCCGGCCAATGTCGGCCCCGCCGCCTCCGCCCCCTCCGGTTTCTTCACGCGTTAATCGCGCGAAAAATTCCGACGCGAAATTTCAGAGTCAAAAAAATCCCTCAGCCTTTGCGGGCTGAGGGATTTTTGCTTTGGATATTTTCTTGGACGTTTTCTCAGATGCGGCTGCTGACGCTTCTGCGGCGTCCGTTATGTCAGCCGTGATCTGCTATCAATAACCGAAACGGTTCGGACGACGGCGCGGCGGACGCGTCATCAGCATCGCCAGCGCAAAGCCGATACCGCCTGCGATGAGTAGCGAGCCCAGCGGATTGTCGCGGACCTTGTCGGTGATCGCCTGCGTGCCGTCGCGATAGACGTCGCTGTCGAGTGCATCCTTGGCATAGCTGGTGGCGGCGTCCGATGCGTCACGCACGGCATCCTTGGCCTGGCCATACAGGTTCTGCACGGTGCCCGTCGCTTCGCGCGCACGGCCCGAGGCTTCAGTCCGCTCATCGCCCGTGGCTCGGCCGATCACACCTTCAACCTTGCCAGCTGCATCCTTGGCTGCGCCCGCAATACGGTCCTTGTCCATGTCGATTACTCCGTGAGGAAATTCTCGCCGGTGTAATGCCTGAAGCCAGTACTGGTTCCGCCGCGATGCAGGCGCCGTGAATTTAAAGGATCAAACCGCCATCGACGACCAGCGTATGACCGCAAACATAGGATGACAGCGGCGACGCCAAGAACAATGCAGCGCCGGCCATGTCGGCAGGCGTGCCGAGACGCTGCAGCGGGATCCTGGCAATCGCGCCTTCCAGCCGCTTCGGATTGCCGGTCGTGACCTTTGTCATCTTGCTGTCAACGAGCCCCGGCGCGATACCGTTGACACGGATGCCGTCTTCCGACCACGCCTGCGCCAGTGTGCGCGTGAGCCCAACTGCGCCGGTCTTCGACGCATTGTAGGAGGGGTTTCCCTTGGTGGCGTGATAGGCCGCGGTGGAACTGACAATGATCAATCGCCCCTTGCTTGCTTTGAGCTGCGCATGAAACTTCGTCGCGCAGCCCATCAGGCTGATCAGATTGATTTCCATCACCTTGCGGAAGCCATCCATCTCGAACTCGCCGCGGCGATAGATCACAGCACCCTGCGCGAGGATCAGCACATCCACCCGGTCAAGCTTCGGATCGAATGCCTCGATGGCCGACGCGCTGCCAACATCGAGCTGGCTGTAGCCGAGGCCGTCGAGATCGGAACCTTCATCGATCGTGTAGTCGCTGGCCTTGGCGCGCGTCCCGCAGACATGCACATGCGCGCCGCGCGCACGAAAGGCCTGCGCCATACCATTGCCGATGCCGCTTGATCCGCCGACGATGAGCACCTGCTGGCCGCTGAAATCGAGTTCGTTCATCCCTGATCGTCCTTCTTGATTTTATCGGCACATGTTTGACCTCTCCCGCGATCGGTGCAAGCCTTCAATCAAGCCTCATCATGAAGGCGCAAAATTCGGAGGATGCCTTGTCGGATTACAAACAACTCAGCCGCTCGGTGCGCGGCCTCACCGTTCTGGTCACCGGCGCTGCAAGCGGGATGGGCCGCGCGACGGCGCGCGTGTTCGGCGAAGAAGGCGCCAATGTTGCCGTCACCGATATTTCGGCAGACGGCATTGCCTCCGTCGTTGACCCGATCACATCAGGCGGCGGCAGCGCACACGCATGGACCCTCGATGTCGCCGATCCCGATCGCATCCGCACAGTGGTCAGCGACGTCGCCGCGCATTTCGGCAGCCTCGATATCATCGTCAACAATGCGGGCATCTCGGTATCGACCGCCATCGATCAAGACGGCTATGACGCCGCGTGGGATCGCGCCATCGCGGTGATGCTGACCTCGCACCAGCGCATTATCCGCGCCGCGCTGCCGCACCTGCGCAAATCGCCCTCGCCGCGGATCGTCAACATCGCGTCCACCGAAGCGCTCGGCGCCACCGCACTGCACAGCCCCTATTCCGCAGCAAAAGCCGGCGTCACGGGTCTCACGCGTTCGCTCGCGGTGGAACTCGGCCGCGACGGCATCACGGTGAACTGCATCTGTCCCGGCCCGATCACGACGGGGATCACCGAGCGCATCAGCGACGAGCATAAGGTGATCTTCGCCAAGCGCCGCACGGTGCTGCGCCGCTACGGCGATCCGGAAGAAGTCGCGCATATGACGCTGAGCCTGTGCCTGCCGGCCGCGTCCTATATCACAGGCGCGGTGATCCCGGTCGACGGCGGCCTCATGGCACGCAATGCCTGACGGCATTCACGCCGGTTGACTTCGCACCTTGCGGGCGTAGCATTTTTCTCAAGCGGCACAGCATCGCTGGAAGCCGCAATCGAATGGGTCAACCATTCCACACGGAGGAAATCTGCAATGCCCGTGACAATCCGCAAACTGCATCCCTTGTTCGTCGGCGAAGTGACCGGCGTCGACCTGACCAAGCCGGTCAGCCTCGATGACGCCGCTGCCATCGAGCGCGGCATGGATGACTACGCTGTCCTGATATTCCCGAAGCAGGATATCACCGACGAACAGCAACTCGCTTTCGCGCAGAATTTCGGCGAGCGAGAGAACCGAAAAGGCGGCTCCGTCACCAAGAAGGAAGATTACCGGCTCACATCGGGGCTCGCCGACGTATCCAATCTCGGCAAGGACGGCAAGCCGCTGCCGAAAGACAGTCGGGCACACCTGTTCAATCTGGGCAACTGCCTGTGGCACTCCGACAGTTCCTTCCGGCCGATTCCGGCGAAATTCTCGCTGCTGTCGGCACGCGTGGTCAATCCGAAGGGCGGCAATACCGAATTCGCCGACATGCGCGCGGCCTATGATGCGCTCGACGGTGATGCCAAGGCCGAGATCGAGGACATGATCTGCGAACATTCGCTGATGACGTCGCGAGGTGCGCTCGGTTTTCTCGACTACACTGACGAAGAGAAAGAGATGTTCAAGCCGGTGCTGCAGCGGCTGGTGCGCACGCATCCGGTGCATGGCCGGAAGTCGCTGTATCTGTCGTCGCATGCCGGCGCGATCCAGGGCATGTCGGTGCCCGAAGCCCGCGTGTTGCTGCGCGATCTCAACGAGCACGCCACGCAGCCGCAATTCGTCCATGTCCACAAATGGACGCTGCATGACCTCGTGATGTGGGACAATCGCCAGACCATGCATCGAGTCCGCCGCTACGACCAATCGCAGCCGCGCGACATGCGCCGGGCCACCGTCGCCGGCAATGCGCCGACGGTGGCGCAGCAGGCGGCGGAATAACCCGCCATCCAAAGACAGGCGCGCCGCACGATGCAGCGCGCCTGTGTGCGTTCTAGATCCGCTCGATCTTTGCCTTCTCCAGCACTTCGCCCCAACGCTTCACGTCGGAGGCAAGGAGATCGATCACCTCCTTCGGCTGCGAGGCCTTAGCCTGGCTGCCGAGCGACAGCAGCCGCTCCTTCACGCTCTCATCCTTGAGCAGTGTGACCGTCGCAGCGTTCAACTTTGCCACGACGTCGTCGGGAAGGCCGACCGGGCCAACGAGGCTGTACCAGCCCGGCGCGGCGTAGCCGGGAAAGCCCGCTTCGGCCACGGTGGGAATATCGGGGAAAGACGGGAAGCGTTCAGCCGTCGTCACGGCGAGTGCGCGGAACTTGCCGGCCTTGATCTGCTCGATCATCGAGATCGGCGGATCGACCATGAAGTCGATGCGCCCCGCGAGGACTTCGACAACGGCCTGAGCGCCGCCGCGAAACGGAATGTGCTGAAACTTCACGCCGGCCAACTGCCCGACCTGCTCGACGATCAGATGCGGGCCCGAGCCGACACCGGGCGTGCCGTAAGTGAGCGGCTTATCCGGCTGCTTCTTTGCAGAAGCGATCAACTCGGCGAGATTCTTGAAGGGTGCGTCCGCATTACACGAGAACATGTAGGGCGCTTCGGAGACCTGGCAGATACCCTTGAGGTCATCGACCGGCTTGTAAGGCAGGCTCTTGTAGAAGGCCGACGACGCGCCATAGGTCGCGGTGATCAGCGAGATCGTGTAACCGTCAGGCGCCGAGCGGGCGAGCTGCGCCCCGGCGAGCGTCGTGCCGGCGCCGGGCTTGGTTTCGACCACCACGGTCTGGCCGAGAATTTTCGACAGACCTTCGGCGAGCACACGCGAGGTTGCGTCGGTGCCGCCGCCCGGCGCGAAACCGTGCAGCAGGGTGATGGACCGTTCCGGCCACGCCGCTTTGGCCTCAAATGGAAGAAGGCTTGCCGACAATCCGGCCAGCAGCGTGCGCCTGTTCAACATCGATAGTCCCCAAAGAATGCATCCAAGGGGACCAGCGTAGCATGCATGCTGCGCTGCGGTATAATGTTATGCGCTATGGGCCTCTGCGCAGGACGCCTATCTAGCCCGGAGCCGATCCAGCATCTCCGACGATGCGAACCCGTCAGCGGGCGCGCCGACGGAGGCCTGGAAGTTGCGCAAGGCTTCGCGGGTCTGGCCGCCGAACTGGCCGTCCGGCGTACCTTTGTAGAAGCCGCGCTGCGCCAGCAGCTGCTGCAGCTCAAGCCGTTCTGCGCGGGATAGCACGCGCTCCTGACGCGGCCATGGCTGCACGAAAGGCGGACCGCCGCGCAACCGGTCGGCGAAATGGCCGATGGCCATCGCATAGGCCTCGGCCGGATTGTATTTCATGATGACGCGGAAATTCGTCAGCATCAGGAAGCCCGGCCCCTGCGAACCGGCGGGCGCGAGCAGATAGGCCTTTTCCGTCATGCGCGGGAACGGCTGGTTGTTAGCCCGCTTGAGGCCAAGCTGCTCCCATTGCGGCAGGGTCATTGCCTTGGCCTTGTCGGCCAGCATGTAGTTGAAGCCCTGTGGAACCACGACTTCGTAGCCCCAGGTCTGACCGCTTTGCCAGCCATCCTTTTTCAGGTTGTTGGCGGTCGAGAAAATCAGATCGGTCGGGTTGTCCACCACGTCACGGCGACCATCGCCGTCGCCGTCCACCGCAAAGCGTTTGAACGCGGTCGGCATGAACTGGGTCGGGCCGAATGCGCCGGCCCAGGAGCCTCGCATCTGTTCAGGCCTCAGATCGCCGCGATGCAGAATTTCCAGAGCAACCAGAAATTCGTCCTTGAAATACGCCTGACGGCGGCCGACGCAGGCCAGCGTCGCCGTCGAGCGCAGAACGCTGCGATCGCCGATCATCGTCGAGTAGTTCGACTCGATGCCCCAGATCGACGCGACGATGTAGCGATCGACGCCGTAGGCCTTCTCGGCCGCATCGAAGATCGTCTTGTACTGCGCCAGCACCTCGCGGCCCTTGGCCATGCGGTTGTCGTTCACCAGGATGTCGAGATAGTCCCAGATCGCCTTGGTGAATTCCGGCTGCGAATCCATCAGGTCCATGATTCGCAGATCCGGCGTCAGCCCGGCGGTGAAACGCTGATAGCTGTCCTGCGAGATGCCGCGGCGTGCGGCATCAGGCCACAGTCCGGCAATGCAGTTATCGAAATTACCAGCGGCCTCGCGGATTGCCTGTGCAGTCATCAGCGGATGGCCGGATGCGCCGTCCTCGCCGCTCCAGGGCTGCGCTCCGGGCGCGCCGGGCAGTGCCGCCTGTGGCGGCGGGTCCTGGGTCTGCGACGATCCGCTAAAGATATTGTCGAACAGGCTGAAAGGGCCGCTCTTGCTCTGCGCCTGCGCCGCCACGGGCAGGGCTGCCGTAAGCAAAACTGCGCCGAGCGCAGCTACACCGCATGTCAGGCTACGCGCCATCTTCTTCGCAGATTTCATCACTATCCATCTCGGGAATCTGACCGGAATTTGGTCATGACTGTGGCATGACAGGAGGCCCGGTGAGGGTTTCCATCAGCTTAACACTATTCCAGTTTTGCCTGGCTGGGCGGACGTGCCGCGCGGCAGAAAGGATAATTGCAGACATGTAGCCCGGCACCACACATCCGCCTTTGTTCCCGGTTGCAAACGGAACCAGCAGGCGCAATCTTCGTTGGCCTGCCTGCGTCGTTCCCCTCCAAGGTCATTGCAAAGTCCCCTGATGAAAATTCGCAAAGCCGTTTTCCCGGTCGCCGGCCTCGGCACCCGCGTCCTTCCCGCCACCAAGGCGATGCCGAAGGAAATGCTGACCATCGTTGATCGGCCGTTGATCCAATATGTGGTCGACGAAGCTCGCGAAGCCGGCATCGAACATTTCATCTTCGTTACCGGCCGCAATAAGGGCATCATCGAAGATCACTTCGATCGCATGTTCGAGCTCGACGAGACACTCAAGAGCCGTAACAAGTCTGCCGAGATCGAACAGCTGGCGCTGTCCCAGCCTGCCGCCGGCGCCATGAGCTTCACCCGCCAGCAGGCGCCGCTCGGGCTTGGCCATGCTGTCTGGTGTGCCCGCGATATCGTCGGCAATGAGCCCTTCGCCGTGGTGCTGCCGGATGAGCTGGTGCTGAATTCCCCGGGCTGCCTGAAGCAGATGGTCGACATTGCCAATGCCCTCGGCGAAAAATCCAACCTCGTTGCCGTCGAGGAAGTCCCGATGGACATGACGCATCAATACGGCATCTGCGGTGTCGGCGAGCGCCACCCAACCCACGAGGCCGCTTTCACCATCGACGGCATGGTCGAGAAACCCCCGAAGGGCACCGCGCCGTCCAACCTGTCGATTACCGGCCGCTACATCCTGCAGCCGGAGATATTCAAGATTTTGGAGACCCAGGAGCGCGGCGCGGGTGGCGAAATCCAGCTCACCGATGCGATGATCGGCCTCGCCAAGAGCCAGTCGTTCTACGGCGTGGAATTCGAAGGCGAGCGGCACGATTGCGGTTCGAAGTCGGGTTTCCTGCGCGCCAATATCGCGTTCGGCCTGCAACGCCCTGATCTGCGCGAAGGTCTGCGCGCCGAAATGCTGCGTTACCTCGGAGAGTAAGCGCTAGGCTGCAATCGCCTGGTGCGCATCGCCTGCGATGACACACTGGTTGCGGCCTGCGGCCTTCGCCGCATAGAGCGCCTTGTCGGCAGCTTCGACCAGTCCCGTCCACTCCATCGTCACCAGCGGCTTCACGCTGGCGACGCCGATGCTGACCGTGAGCATCGCAGGATCGGCCGGCACCTGTTCGACGCGACGTCGAATGGTTTCGGCAACCTCATAGGCATCCTGCACGGTCGCACCGGGCAGCAGCACGGCGAACTCTTCCCCGCCATAGCGCGCGGCACAGTCGCCGGCCCGCTTCGCCGCTCCTGCGATGCAATTCGCGATCGCGATCAGGGCAGTGTCTCCGGATTGATGACCGAAGCTGTCGTTGAAAACCTTGAAATGGTCGGCGTCGATCAACAGCAGTGCCATCGGCCGTGAATGCCTGATGGCGCGACGCCATTCCAGCTCCATCGCCGCATCGAATTTGCGGCGATTGCGCAGTCCAGTGAGACCATCGGTCGTGGCCAGTTCTTCGAGCTTGTGCTCTGCGTGTGCGCGGCGGCCTATTTCGCGCGCCAGGAACAGTGTCACCGCGGTGATGAAGATAATCAGCGCCAGCATGATGCCGCCGATCTTGATCGCCTGCTGATACCACAGACTGTAGATGCCGGCCCACGGCCGGCCGACGATCACGAGCAACGGCCGACCGCTGTCGCGCCACACATAGAGGCGCTCGATCTGGTCAACGACACCGACGCCCGAATACGACCCGTTGGACCGGCTCAGCGCCCGCATCACGCCGGGGGTCTTGCTCAGATCCCTGCCGACCACGTCGAGATCGAACGGCGTACGCATGATGACGACGCCGTCGCGGCGGATCACTGTGATGTTGTCGTCCTTGTTCAGCCGCAAGCGACCGAACAGATCATGAAAGTAGGCGAACCGGATGGCACCCGCGACGACGCCGGCAAAATTGCCATCGACGTCGGTGATGCGGCGGCTCAGCACGACGGAATACGCGCCCCGGTGCAGCATCGGTTTGCTGACATAGAGCCCGCGCTCGCCGTCGAACTTGTGTACCTTGAAGAACTCTTCGTCGGCACTGCTCTGCTTGGCAGGATCGAGCGATGCCGCATCGATGATAAGATCGCCATGCGCATCGAACACCTGAATGGATGCAAACTGGCGCGCTGATGCCGCATTGTCGAACAGGATCAGCTGGCGCATTTCCTTGCTGAGCTTGTCGATCTCGGGCGTATTGATGCCGGAAATGACAGCGCGCAACGACAGATCGTATTGTTCAACGGTTCGACCTATATCAGAATCGATGGAGGTGGCGAGGTTCTCGGCAGTCTGTCGCGCGAGCGCTTCCTCGCCGCGGCGCATATCGAGCATCACAGTGCCGCAAACGGCCGAAAAGCCAATGATCGTGACCAGCGACGACAGAATCAACAGCTTGGCCGATAACGGCCAGCGTCGAATTCCCGTGCTTGCATTCCCCGACTTCATCATGTGCTCCGTACCCCACGGATCGCACGCGAATGCTTGCCGAGCGCTTAAGTACCGGCTTTGGGTTCCACACGGCGTTAACGAACGGTTGCGGAAAATGCTCGGATGACGCACTTCCGATGTCGATTTACCGAAATCGCGCTGTAGCGCCTGATCGCGCGGGCGCGTATGACGTTTGCGAGATTATACCGAGGACAATTCCGTGCCTGACTACGACCTGCTCCGCGCCTACCTGGCCAGCCAGACCAAGGACGAATTCGTGCTGAGCATGGATGCGATCGAGGAGATCATCGACGACGCGCTGCCGCGCGCGTCGCACCGGGCCTCGTGGTGGGAGACCGAGCGCGCGCCCGATGAGCACATGCCGCAGCGCGAGGCCTGTATCGCAGCCGGCTTCATCGCCATCCGATTGCCCGATGGCTCCGGTGTGAAATTTCGCCGGAAGACGGCCAAGTTCATGCGGAAGTGGAATTAGGACGAGCGACGTGGCGCCCAGCGATTTTGACGGCTACCGCTGCAGTCTCACGCCCAGCATCACCACGGTCGAGGCCGTGCTCGCGCCAAGGATGTTTGAATCCAGGATATCGCGGCGCACCTGCGCCTTGAGCTGGATTTCACGGTTCAGCTTGTAAACGAGATCACCCTGCAGCGAGTAGATCTTATCGAAGCGGAAGTTTTCCTGATAATCCTGCGTCACGTAAGTGAACTTGCCCGTGGCCGTCAGCCAGCGCCGGAAGTCGTGATTGACCTCGACCGTATAGGTGCGCGTGAGAATGCCGGGAACGCCGGGAACGGTCGTCTCGTCGATCGACGTGGTCGAGACGAATTTCGCGGTCGTTAGCGGTGTGGCCGTCCAGATCAGCGACGCTGACGTCAGCAGACCCTTGAGAACCTCCAGCCGCGTATCCGTATAGCTGCGCGCTGCATATCCGATCGACGCTTCGCCCGTCAGCAGACGCGTGAATTCGAACGTCGTACCGGCCTTGATATAGCCGCCGCTGGAATCGCGGAGATAGCCAAAGCGATCCGCCCGATCGTCGTGCACACGGACATCGCCCTGGACTTCGGCGAATGGCTTTAGACCCGGCAGCACTTCATAGGTGGCGCGGCCGACGCCGCCATACTGATTGAAATTACGGTCATTGTTGTTGGTCTGGGTGCCGTCGGTCAGTTTCGAATCCTGATAGACGGTGCGATCGACGAGACCATCGACCTTGATCTGAAGGCGGTTGAAGTCCTTCTCGACCCCCAGCGACCCACCAGTCGTCGTGAACAGCGGGAACTCCTTCAAGCCGGCCTGAATGTTCGGGCTGCCCGGATTATCCGCGCCGACCCGCATACGCATTTCGCTGTTAACGCGCAGGTCGCGGGCGACATCGAGACGACCGGCGATCTTGCCGTTGAATTCGGCGCGATCGACATTTTCGGGTGCCGGCGAAGTCTGGAATGGCGCTGCGGGAAACTGCTTCTCATAGCCGGTGAAGGATCCGCGCAGATCCACGATGATCGAGTGCCGCGTCCAGTCGGTTGCGGCCAGCAGCTCCGGCGCGACCTTGTAGAACGACGACCCCTTCGGCTGCACGAAACGCGCCGGATTGTTGTCGAAACCGCCATAGATTTCCACGGCTGACTTCACGAGAAAGCTGCCGACGCGCACGCCGGTCGGGGCATAGGGATCGGGATCAATCGGCAATCGCCGGCGCGGCGGCTGACCCACCACGGTGCCGGCAACCGACGGCGCAACGGGGGGCTTGGCGGCCTTGGCCGATGGCGGTGACGGCCGCGTCTCGGGCACCAGCGGCGGCGGCGGGCTGCCGGGGCCCACTGGCGGCTTCGGTTTCTTCGCGCCCGGATAATATTTGGTCTGCTTGCGCTTGCGGTTAAGCGCGTCAAAGCCGGTGCCGGCGGCGCCCGATGCGGCGGGTATGGGCGGCGTGATGATCGACTGCGGCAGGCGATCCGGCGATAGCTGGCTGGTCTGCAGCGTTCCATTTGGCTGGAGTGGCGCATCCGTCGTCCGGCGCGTCGGCAGATTCTGCGGTGACACGAAGCCGCCCGGGACCGGCGCCAGCAGGTCTGACGTCAATGCTTGCGAGAATGCCGGAGATGGCATGAGGAGGCTCAGACACAGACATGCCGAAACCGCGCCGTTGGCCCAGGCGCGGTTGCGGCGGTCGCGTACTCGACCCATCCTCACGATTAGAAAAACTCCAACACTATCAAAAGCTTACAAAATCCACCAAGAGCAACGCCGGAGGCGCGCGCGACAACTCATGGTTAAGGGAGTTAAAACGCTTATGGTTAATGGCCCGTTGAGATCGCATCGGCGGGGTTTCGCCAGGCAGGCCCAGCCGTGCTAAGAGGACGGCGACACAGCCGGACAATTTACGGCCCCAGGATGCGATTGATGCCCCTCTCCAAGACACCCGGCCTTCCGACGAAAACGACGGCAGCGATGAGCGATCAGGCCATTGAAGCGATTGCCTCTGCGCTGCGTACGCTGGAGGCCGAAGCCAGCGGCGTCACCGCGCTGGCCACCGCGCTGCAATCCGACCTTGGCCCGGCCTTCGTCGCCGCCGCCGACCTGATCCTCAAGGCGAAGGGCCGCCTGATCATCACCGGCCTCGGCAAGTCCGGCCATATTGGCCGCAAGATCGCCGCGACCTTCGCCTCGACCGGAACACCGGCCTTCTTCGTCCATGCCGCCGAAGCCAGCCATGGCGATCTCGGCATGATCACGCCCGACGACGTCATCATGGCGTTGTCGTGGTCCGGCGAGCAGCCGGAGATGAAGAACCTCATCACCTATGCCAAGCGTTTCAGGATCGGCGTCGTCGCGATCACCTCCGAAGCCACCTCGACGCTGGCCGAGGCCGCCGATGTCGCGCTGACGCTGCCGAAGGCGCGCGAGGCCTGCCCGCATAATCTCGCCCCCACGACCTCGTCGCTGATGATGCTGGCGATGGGCGATGCGCTGGCGATCGCGCTGCTGGAAGGCCGCGGCTTCACCTCGGTGGATTTCAGCGTGCTGCATCCCGGCGGCAAGCTCGGCGCGATGCTGAAATACACCCGCGACCTCATGCATTCAGGCGACGCCGTGCCGCTCAAGCCGCTCGGCACCAAGATGTCCGACGCGCTGGTGGAAATGTCGTCGAAGGGCTTTGGCTGTGTCGGCATCACCGACGGCAACGGCCATGTGGTCGGCATCGTCACCGACGGCGATCTCCGCCGTCACATGCGCGCCGACCTGATGACGGTCTCGGTCGATGAAGTCATGACCAAGAATCCCAAGACCATCAGCCGCGACCTGCTCGCCGGCGAGGCGCTGGAAATCCTCAACTCGTCGAAGATCACCGCACTGCTGGTGACGGACGCCAGAAAGCCCGTCGGCATCGTGCATCTGCACGATCTGCTACGGGCGGGCGTTGCTTAGTTTTTAGGCCACATCCACCGTCAGGCTCGCTCCGTCCGCCTTCACGATCTTCACCTTGGTGCCTGCCGGCGTATCCGGGCCACTGACGCGCCAGACCGTATCGTCGATGCGCACGATGCCCTCACCGTCGATAATCGGCCGATCCAGCGTGCAGACGCGGCCGACCAGCGCATCGGAGCGCTTGTTGAGGAACGGATTCGGATTGGCGCCGGGCTTCTGGCGCGCGATCCGCCGCCACAACGGCACGGCAGCGAGCGCGAACAATCCGAACAGCAGGATCTGCACTTGCCAGGACGGCGTGACGATGAAGGAGAGCACGCCGACGAGAAACGCTGACAGCCCGAGCCAGAACATGAAGACGCCGGGCGCCAGCAGCTCCAGCGCCATCAGCAGCACACCGAAGATCAGCCAGTTCCAGCTCCCCAAAGTAACGAACATTTCGGCCATTGCGAAATCCCTAGCCGCGCGGCGGCGTTGTACCCGCCGGCGGCACTGATCCGCTGCGGCGCGCGGCAGCCTGGGCCGAGGTCGAGTTCTCGCCGAAGGTCGCCTTGGCGATCTCGCCGATACCGGCCAGCGAGCCTAGCATGCTCATGGCTTCCACAGGCAGCATGATGACCTTCTGGTTCGGCGATTCCGCAAGCTGGCCGAACGCCTTGATGTATTTGTCGGCGATGAAGTAATTCAGCGCCGCAACGTCACCCTTCGAAATCGCCTCCGACACCACCCGCGTTGCGTTGGCTTCGGCCTCTGCGGAACGCTCGCGTGCCTCGGCGTCACGGAACGCAGCCTCGCGGCGCCCTTCCGCCTGCAGGATCTGGCCCTGCTTGGCACCTTCGGCACGGAGAATTTCCGACTGGCGCTGACCCTCAGCCTGCAGAATGTCGGCGCGCTTGACGCGCTCGGCCTTCATCTGCCGGCCCATAGCCTCGACCAGATCGGCCGGCGGCACGATGTCCTTGATCTCGATACGGTTGACCTTGAGGCCCCATGGCGACACCGCGGCATCGACGACGCGCAGCAGCCGCTCATTGATCTCGTCACGATGCGACAGCACCTGATCGAGATCCATCGAGCCCATTACCGAACGGATGTTGGTCATGGTCAGCACGATGATCGCCTGATTGAGGTCGGACACTTCGTAGCTTGCTTTGGCCGCGTCGAACACCTGGAAGAACGCGACGCCGTCCACGGTGACGGTGGCGTTGTCCTTGGTGATCACTTCCTGCTCGGGGATGCTGATCACCTGCTCCATCATGTTCATCTTGCGACCGACGCGGTCGAAATACGGGATGATGAGGTTGAGGCCTGGCGACAGCGTACGGGTGAATTTGCCGAAGCGCTCGATGGTCCAGTCATAGCCCTGCGGCACGGTCTTCACGCCGGCGAACAGCGTGAAGATGATCAGCAGTACAACGGCGATGGCGAAAATGTCGTAACCGGACATCAAAGTCTCCCTGCGGCAAAATGGACGCGCAACATATGGCGCCTCGTTGTTTTGTCGTCGGGGAGGATTTTAAGGTTCGAGACCGGGAAAAGCGAGAGCAGGTACCGAAAGTACGTCCCTCATGGTGAGGAGGCGCTCTTGCGCCGTCTCGAACCAGGAGTTGTTCATGACGGCGTCATCCTTCGAGACGCGGCCAGATGGCCGCTCCTCAGGATGAGGACTGAGTTTGTTGCGCTTCTAGATCCAGCCCTGCAGCTCGCGGAGCACAAGCTGGCGGATCGTGTCCATGCCCTCGTCGCTGTCGTTGAGGCAGGGGATCGCAGAGAATTGCTCGCCGCCATTGTGCATGAAGATCTCGCAATTCTCCTGCGCGATTTCTTCCAGCGTCTCCAGGCAGTCGGCCGAGAAGCCAGGCATTACGACGGCAATGCGACGCACGCCGTCCTTAGCGAGCTGCTCGATGGTCTTGTCCGTATAGGGTTGCAGCCAGGCGTCGAATCCGAAGCGCGACTGGAAGGTCAGCAGCAGCTTCGGCGCGTCCGGTCCGAGCCGCTTGCGCAGCGCTTCGGTTGTGGCCACGCATTGCGCCTGATAGGGATCGCCCTTGTCGATATATTTCTGCGGCATGCCGTGGAACGACGCCACGATCATTTCCGGCACGAATGACAGCGTCGCCAGATGCTTCTCGATAGAGATCGCCAGCGCACTGATATAATCCGGCTCGTCATAATAAGGCGGCGTGACCCGCAGCGTCGGCTGCGCACGCATGGTACCGAGCACGCGGAACACTTCGTCGCAGACCGTCGCAGACGTCGCCGCCGAATATTGCGGATACAGCGGCACCACCAGAATGCGGTCGCAGCCCTTTGCAGTCAGGTCAGCGATGCGGGAACGGATCGACGGATTGCCGTAGCGCATCGCCCAATCCACCACGAGATGGGTATGGCTATCGAGTGACGCCGCGAGCTTGTCGGACTGCGCACGGGTGATCGTCTTCAACGGAGATTCGTTTTTCTCCGTGTTCCAGATCTTCAGATAGTCCTTGGCTTTGCGGCGCGGCCGTGTGGTCAGGATGATGCCATTGAGGATCAGCTTCCACAGCAGGCCCTGGTTCTCGATCACGCGCGGATCGGACAGGAACTCTCTGAGATAGACGCGCACGCCGCGGGTATCCGCGGTGTCGGGAGTTCCGAGATTGACCAGCAAGACGCCGACGCGCTCCGGCATCTCCAGGGTAGAGGCCGGTGGCTGCTCGAGGGAAACGACATTTGTCATGATGCCGGTGGCTTCGCGCTTTGGCTGGACCTTGTCAAGACGACGGACTGTCCATCAGGGCAGCACAGCGATCAGAAACAGGTGACGCGTTCGGCCGCGACATAGCCCAGCAGCAGGCCAACCCCGAACAGCATCACCAGCGCGGCGGCGCCGAACTCGATCCCGCGCATCACCAGCGCGCCACTGCCATCGCGCCCACCAGCCAGACGGCCGGCGAGGCCCTTGGCGGAGACGGCGATGACGGCAATGGTTGCCACGGTAATCGCGGTTCCCAGGCCCATCACGAAAGTCGCAGCGATGCCGGCCCAGAACATCCCCTGCGCCAGCGCGAAGACCAGCACGAGGATCGCGCCGGAACACGGCCGGATGCCCACCGTGAACACGGCCGACAGTCCGCGCGCCCAGCCGCCGAGGCCTGCGAGCTGATCCGGCGTCGGGCCATGGGAATGGCCGCAATGCTCGTCATGAACGTGATCGTGATGACTGTGCTCATGGTGCGCATGTGCTGAAGCGGTTGCCTCGGCATGCGCCGTGTGGGCGTGCGCATGAGAATGAGCGTGGCCATGAGCGTGCTCGTGGTGATGGTGGTCATGGCCATGATCGTGCGCATGCGCGGACGCGCTGGCATGCGCCATCGCGAGCTGCGGGCCGGCGGCCGGCAGCGACGGCCGCAAGGCGCGGACAAAGCCGCGCCCCTTGGTCCAGACCAGCCGCGCGCCGAACGCCGCGATGAGACCGTAGCTGGCGATCTCCACCCAGCGCTCGGTGCTGCACATGGTCTTGGCCGTAACATTCAGCAGCCAGGCGCCGATGCCGACAATCAGCACCGCCACCAGCGCCTGCATCAGCGCCGAGACGAAGGACAATATGATACCGCGCTTGGCGGTCTCTTCATTGGCGACCAGATAGGACGAGATCACCGCCTTGCCGTGCCCGGGGCCGGCGGCGTGGAAGATACCGTAGGCAAAGGAGATCGCCAGCAGCGTCCACACCGCGCTGCCGTCGGATTTTGCGGCACGGATGGTCGAGGACATCGCCCGGTAGAATTCGGACTGCTTGGTGAGCAACCAGCCGATGATGCCGCCGACTTGCGAGTCCGGCACGCCTTTCGGCGCACCGAACGGATTCTGCGCGAGAGCGTGATGCAGCGAAGCGTCGGTCATGGCGGCGACGACCAGCACTGCCGCACAAACAAGAACGACACTCCATCCGCTCGTCATGGCCGGGCTTGTTCCGGCCATCCACGTCTTCCGGATGCCGGTGTCTAGACGTGGATGCCCGGGACAAGCCCGGGCATGACGCGGGGAGAGACCTGTCGATGAACTTACACTCATGGGCAATCGACCGTGATCTTGTTGGCGAACATGGCGCCGTAATTGCTGTTCTCGCCATTCATGAAAGTGTCCTCATTCATGGTCTGCGCCTTGGCGGCGCCGTCCGACGGGCGCTGGATCGCCATCGTGCAGGAGGCCGGCGCGCCAGCCAGCTTGATGGGGTCTTTCTTCTCCAGACCGAAATCGACGAAGAAGCTCGGATCGAAGATTTCCAGCTCCATCTTCTTCGCCTTGAACGGCGTCTTGAACGGCAGCGTGAAGTGCAGCACCAGCGCCGCGTCGCGCTTCTCCAGATAATAGTCGACGGGATCGTTGAAGCGCTGCTTCTTGCCTTCCACCTTGGCGAAGGTGAAGAAGGCGAATTCCTTCAGCGACTCCACATTGGTCTGTGCCAGCGGCGCCAGTTCCTCGCGGGTATAGACACCCTTGGTCTTGCTCTCGATGCCCTGCAGCGCATAGGTCGAGAACATGTCGTCGAATACCCAGGCATGGCGCACGCCGGTGATGGTGCCGTCCGGCGCGTAGATCAGTTCGCTCGATGCCGTGACGAAGACATGCGGGTGGGCGGAGGCAGCAGTGATGCCGCTGGCCAGCGCAGTCATGATCGCGATCAAACCCAAAAAGCGGTTCATCAGAAGCATCACCTCACGCCGCCTCAGGCTCTTCCAGCAACCCGCGCCGCCGCAGCAGCGCATCCGGCGCGGGGGCACGGCCGCGGAACGCTATATAGGCCGCCTCCGGATCGACCGAACCGCCCGACGAATAGATGTCGTCA
The DNA here is from genome assembly GCF_900108575.1 of Tardiphaga sp. OK245. Lineage (NCBI taxonomy): Bacteria > Pseudomonadati > Pseudomonadota > Alphaproteobacteria > Hyphomicrobiales > Nitrobacteraceae > Tardiphaga > Tardiphaga sp. OK245. The sequence goes on from NZ_FNWZ01000001.1 coordinate 1,363,020, forward strand.
TGCAGCCGCTTGGCCACTGCGGGATCGAAGATATTGCCGGCTTCCTCGAAGGCGCCGAAGGCGTCCGCATCCATCACTTCGGACCACATGTAGCTGTAGTAGCCAGACGCATAGTGATCGCCGGAGAAGATGTGCCCGAACTGCGTCGGCCGGTGCCGCAGCGCGATTTCCTCGGGCATGCCGATCTTTTCCAGCTCCTTCTTCTCGAAGGCCGCGACATCGGCGGAGGCCGACGCCGGCTGGGTGTGGAATTCAATATCGATCAGCGCCGACGAAACGAACTCCACCGTGGCAAAGCCCTGGTTGAACTTGCGGGCAGCGATGAACCGCTTCAGCAGATCGTCGGGCAGCGGCTCGCCGGTCTGGTAGTGCTTGGCGAACGTCTGCAGCACCTGCGGCTGCTCCTGCCAGTGTTCATAGAGTTGCGACGGCAGTTCGACGAAGTCGGTGAACACCGAGGTGCCCGACAGCGAGGGATAGGTGACGTTCGAGAGCATGCCGTGCAAGCCATGGCCGAATTCATGGAACAGCGTGCGCGCATCGTCCGGCGACAGCAATGACGGCTGGCCGTCTGTGCCCTTGGCGAAGTTGCAGATATTCAGCACCAGCGGCGCGACGTCGCCGTCGAGCTTCTGCTGGTCGCGCAGCGAGGTCATCCAGGCGCCGGAGCGCTTCGACGGGCGGGCGAAGTAGTCACCATAGAAGATCGCCTTGAGCGCCCCCTTGGCATCCTTGACCTCCCACACGCGGACGTCGGGATGCCAGACCGGCACGTCCTTGCGCTCGGCGAAGGTGATGCCGAACAAGCGCGTCGCGGTGTCGAATTGCGCCGCGATCATATTGTCGAGGGTCAGATAAGGCTTGATCGCCGCATCATCGAAATTGGCGCGGCGCTGGCGCAGCTTTTCGGCGTAATAGCGCCAATCCCAGGCGGCGAGCTTGAAGTTGCCACCCTCCTCCGCAATCAGCTCCTGCAGCGCATCGCGATCGGCCAGCGCGCGGGCACGCGCCGGCTTCCAGACCCGCTCCAGCAGACCGCGCACCGCCTCCGGCGTCTTGGCCATGGAGTCTTCCAGGCGATAGGCTGCGAAGGTCGGGAAGCCCAGGATTTTCGCTGTCTCCTCGCGTAGCTTCAGGATTTCGACGATGGTGTCGTTGTTGTCATTGGCGTTGCCATTGTTGCCGCGCTGGATGAAGGCCTTGTAGGCCCTCTCGCGCAGGTCGCGCCGCGCCGCGCTTTTCAAGAACGGCTCCATCGAGGACCGCGACGTGGTGATGATCGCCTTGCCAGTCATGCCGCGCTCGTCAGCCGAGGCCCTGGCCGAAGCGACGAAGCTCTCGGCGAGCCCATCGAGATCGCCTTCGCCCAGCTCCATGAACCACTCCTGCTCGTCGCCGAGCAGATGATGGCTGAAACTGGTGCCGAGATGCGCCAAGCGCTCGTTGATCTCGGCCATCCGCGCCTTGGCGGTCTCGTCGAGGCCGGCGCCGGAGCGGTGGAAGCGGGTATAGGTCCGCTCCAGGAGACGCATCTGTTCGGTGGTGAGGCCGAGCTCGGCGCGTTTGTCGTGCAGCGCCACGATGCGGCCGAACAATACGGCATTCATCATGATTGGATTCCAGTGCCGCGCCATCCGCGACGACACGTCCTTGTCGATCTCCAGGATCGCCGGATTGGAATGCGCCGACACCAGATCGTAGAACACCGAGGCGACCCGCGAGAGCAACTTGCCGGATCGCTCCAGCGCCGTGATCGTATTGGCAAAGTCTGGCACGGCCGGATCGTTCACGATCGCGGCAATCTCGGCCGAATGGTCGAAAAACGCCTGTTCGAACGCCGGCATGAAGTGCTCGGGCTTGATCTCGTCGAACGGCGGGGTCTCGAACGGGGTCTGCCAGGCTTTCAGAAGCGGATTTTCGAGACCTTTCGACGCAACCGGCGAGACCGACGTTTCTGACATAAGAAATCCTGCTTTGAGGCCCATAGAATGCGTCGATCTATACCACGCGATGGGGCTTTTTTGGGCCCTTTAGTGCTTGCCGCAGCAGGCTTTTTCGGAGAGATTGCGGCCCGAAACAGGACCTTGAGATTATGACCACCTCCACCGCCCCTCGCCGCATCTACTGGCCCAGCGTCATCACCGTCATCTCGGCGGCGATCCTGATCGGCGCGGAAGTGTTCGGCGCCGCCTTCGCGGGCGGCTGGGCGCTGTCGATCCTGTTCGGCCTCTCCACCACCGGCGAGCACATCCTGCAGGTTTGCCTGTTCCTGTGCGGCGTCGCCATCATGGTCGCCTTCCTGCGCACCGCCGCACGGATCGAGCCGTTCACCCGCCGCGGCTGAGAACTGCGCGCCCGCGCAGCTCCACTCTCCGGCTTCTTCACACTCGACTGTCATCGCCCAGCCAGGCGCGCAATTGCGTGCTTGAGTCGAGTGCCAGTCACCCGGGCTGCTCGTGATTCGTCGCTAGCTGTAGCGTTTACGGGATCCTTCCTCTCGCGGAAGAAGACACCGAGAGCGAGATGACAGCCGCACGAGAGGACGACTACAGGACCATGACGCTGGTGTAGTTCAGCACTCCACGCCAGGCCCAGACTACGCCAATTCCTTAACCGAACTTAACATCCGTTCATGTTGAGCGCGCTGAGTGCGTCTCGTTTGCAACGCTGCGCGATGGCGTTGAATAAAATGCCCCACAGCCCAAAAAAATTGTTGCGTACCAGGGTCAAAGAACCTATTTCCGGTCTTGCCCAATTTCGCACGTGCCTGTGGTCGTGTGTCAGTCGGTAGGTATCCGGACAAGAGGCCGGACAGCCGCCAAGGGATGAAGAAGCCGAGGGTCGTTCGCGGAGTTTTGCGAAAGGCCAGCATCTCTCTCCAGAGATGCCGTTGAAGGTGACTTTGTTCTTTGCAACCGTGACTGGCAGCCGGAGGCGAACCGGCGCACCTCGTTCTCAACGGGGGACGCGACTTAAAGCAACGACGGAGCGGGCTTTTTTGGTCTCTGCTGGCTTTCCAACAGCCAGCGCGAATACCGAAGAGGCTTGTCCTTCATTGCCAGGTGTGCGGTAGGGTCACTCCCAACCAATCCACGGCAGCACTTACGGTCTGTACTTTTGGCTTTGCCACGCCTCCATCGCGTGTCTGGGTCCGAAAGCGCTGAACCGTCATCATTTTTTGAACGTGACCCTTTCGCGGGGCCGTTTGGGAGAGTGCTATGACCGAACGTATTCAGGAATTCCTCCGCGCCCGCCGCAACGAGGGCACCGATGTCGAGCCGTGCCTCGTCGTCGACCTCGAAGTCGTGCGCGACAACTTCCAGAGCTTTGCGAAGGCTTTGCCCGACAGCCGCGTGTTCTACGCGGTGAAGGCAAACCCGGCGCCGGAAGTGCTGTCGCTGCTGGCCTCGATGGGCTCGTGCTTCGACTGCGCGTCGGTGCAGGAAATCCAGATGGCGCTCGACGCTGGCGCCACGCCGGACCGCATCTCCTTCGGCAACACCATCAAGAAGGAACGCGATATCGCGCGCGCCCACGCGCTCGGCATCGGCCTGTTCTCGGTCGACTGCGCCGCTGAGGTCGAGAAGATCGCGCGCGCCGCTCCCGGCGCCCGCGTGTTCTGCCGCATTCTCTACGATTGCGCCGGCGCCGAGTGGCCGCTGTCGCGCAAGTTCGGCTGCGATCCGGAAATGGCTGTCGACGTGCTGGACCTCGCCAAGCGTCTTGGCCTGGAGCCCTATGGCATTTCATTCCATGTCGGCTCGCAGCAGCGCAAGGTGAAGGCATGGGACCGTGCGCTGGCGATGGCCTCGTCGGTGTTCCGTGACTGCGCCGAGCGCGGGATCAACCTCTCCATGGTCAATATGGGCGGCGGCTTCCCGACCAAGTACCTCAAGGAAGTCCCGGCGGTCGTGCAGTACGGCCGTTCGATCTTCCGTGCGCTGCGCAAGCACTTCGGCAACGCGATTCCGGAGACCATCATCGAGCCGGGTCGCGGCATGGTCGGCAATGCCGGCATCATCGAAGCCGAAGTCGTTCTGATCTCGAAGAAGAGCGACGAGGACGACGTGCGCTGGGTTTACCTGGACATTGGCAAGTTCGGCGGTCTCGCCGAGACCATGGACGAGTCGATCCGTTACGCCATCAAGACGCCGCATGACGGCGCCGAGATGACGCCCTGCGTGCTCGCCGGCCCGACCTGCGATTCGGCCGACGTGATGTATGAGAAGCTGCCGTATCCGCTGCCCGTGACTCTCGAGATAGGCGACAAGCTGCTGATCGAAGGCACCGGCGCCTATACGTCGACCTACTCGGCAGTGGCGTTCAACGGCTTCCCGCCGCTGCGCACCTTCCATATCTGAGCGTTGCAAATTTAAGTTCGCTCACTATATCCGGCATCCACCCCGGATATGACTAATCGGAGAGTCGGCCCGCCGGCTCTCATCCCGTCACCTTCCAATTCTGGATGACAACACTCCGTGTGAAAACGGAGTGGGGACCGACATGCCATGACCGATCTGCACGAGACCGCCACTAACAACACTGTTGCTTTGCCCATCGCAGCCCCTTCGTACGAGATCCGTGCGGAACGTGGCTCCGACGTCGCCGCCCGTGAATCTCTGCTGGATGTGTGCTTCGGCGCTTCGCGCCATGCCCGCACCTGCCAGCGACTGCGTGACGGACGACTGCCCGCCGAAGGCCTGGCCTTCTCGGCGGTGGTGCAAGGCAGGCTGGTCGGCACGATCAGGCTTTGGCATGTCGATGCCGGGGGCCGAGCTGCATTGATGCTCGGCCCCCTGGCGGTCGATCCGGGAGTCCGCGACCTTGGCCTTGGCGCCGCGTTGATGAATCACGCGATCGCCGAGGCCTCGGCGCGCGGCCATGGCGCCATCGCGCTGCTCGGCGATGCGCCTTATTATGCCCGCTTCGGCTTCATGCCCCAGAAAATGACCGATCTGGCGCTGCCGGGGCCGTTCGAGCGCGATCGCCTGCTCGGCCTCGAGCTGAAGCCCGGAGCGCTGGATGGCGCCCGCGGCATCATCTTCGGAAGCGGTAAATGGGTCCGCAAGGCTGCTGAGACTGCCGATCTGGCCCACGCAGCTTGATTTGACCACCAAGACACGGCATTGCGGAGCTCTCCTCTGCAGGGGAGCCCGGTAATGACACGCAAACTGATTTCCACCGGATCGCCATTCGAAAAGACCGCTGGCTACAGCCGTGCGGTGGTCGACGGCGATTTCTGCTTCGTATCCGGAACCACCGGCTACGATTACACCACCATGATCTTGCCGGTCGATGTCACGGCACAGGCACAGAACTGCTTCAAGACCATTGAAGCCGCGCTGAAGGAGGCCGGCTTTGCCATGGCCGATATCGTGCGTGCGATCTACTACATCACGGACGCCAGCGACGCCGACAAGGTGTTCGCGGTGACCGGTGCCCATCTCGGCGAGATCAGGCCCGCTGCCACGCTCCTCGTGGTCTCCGGGCTCTACAAGCCCGAGATGAAAGTCGAAATCGAAGTCACCGCCAAGCGGCGCAGCTGATCGTCAACCGCGCGTCAGACACACCCGTTGGACGTCGCTGCTAGCAACGGCGCCATCGCCGGTTGACTTTCACTGCAGGATACATAGGTTTCGGCCATCATGACGAACCTGCCCCGCAACCGCTTACTGCTCCGCGCCGGTCACCTTCAAGCAGGAATGTGACCCGGGCGCACGTGCGCGTGCCGTCCGGGCTTGTTCGATTTCAGCATCCTCATCATTCTTGGCATGCTCGGGCGCTTTGCGCGCCGGGCGTCATTTGGCTGTGAAACCCATGATCCATTCCCTTCGCACTGAGCTGCCGCCCATCACACTCCGCCGCAGCGACCGTGAGCGTCTCGGCGTACTGGCCGAGGCCGCTGCAGAGAAATACCCTGTGACCGCCGACTTTCTGGCCGGCGAAGTTGAGCGCGCGACGATCGTGCCCGACACTCATCCATTGCCCGGAATCGTCGGCATGGGGTCCGATGTGACGTTCCGCGACGATATCAGCGGGCAGGAAAAGCACGTCACACTGGTCTATCCGACCTCCGCCGACGTGGACACCGGGCGAATTTCGGTATTGACCCCGATCGGAGCCGCGCTTATCGGCCTTTCTGCGGGGCAGTCCATTACATTCGAGACGCCCTCGGGGGAACCACGTTCGCTGACCATTCTCTCGGTCGGCATACGGCGCTGAGCTGCATTTAATACCGGCATCGAGATTTCATTCCCGAAATTTCATTCTGATGTCACATCGTCACTGTCCTTTCCCAACCGCGCACGACGCAGCGCGTTCATCTTGATCCTGTCTGGAGTTAGAAGCTGATGTCCTCATCCCCCGCCTCGCCGATCTACGCGAAGATCACTGGCCCCATCGTGATCGTCGGCTTCGGCTCGATCGGCAAGGGCATGGTGCCGATGATCGAGCGGCATCTCGACTACGACAAGTCGCGCATCACCGTGCTCGACCCCAAGGATGAAGGCCGCAAGGCGCTGTGCGACAAGCATGGCCTGCGCTTCATCCAGCAGGGGCTGACCAGGGAGAATTATCGCGAACTGCTGACGCCGCTCCTCACTGAGGGCGGCGGCCAGGGTTTTTGCGTCAACCTGTCGGTCGATACCGGCTCGGTCGATATCATGGAGCTCTGCAACGAGCTCGGCGCGCTCTACATCGACACGGTCAACGAGCCCTGGCTCGGCTTCTATTTCGACGCATCGAAGGGCGCCGAAGCGCGCTCCAACTACGCTTTGCGCGAAACGACGCTGGCCGCCAAGAAGGCACGCAAGGCCGGCTCGACCACGGCGGTCTCCTGCTGCGGCGCCAATCCCGGCATGGTCTCCTTCTTCGTCAAGCAGGCGCTGCTGAATGTCGCCTCCGACCTGAAGCTCAACGCCCCGCAGCCGAAGACCAAGGCCGAATGGGCGGACCTGATGCGGCAGGCCGGCATCAAGGGCGTCCACATCGCTGAGCGCGACACGCAACGCTCCAAGTCGCCGAAGCCGCCGGAGGTCTTCGTCAACACCTGGTCGGTCGAAGGCTTCCTCTCGGAAGGCGTGCAGCCGTCCGAACTCGGCTGGGGCACCCATGAAAAGTGGATGCCGGAGAATGCACACACCCATGAGGCCGGCTGCGGCGCTGCGATCTACCTGATGCAGCCCGGCGCCAATACGCGCGTGCGCACCTGGTGCCCGACGCGCGGCGCGCAATACGGCTTCCTCGTCACCCACAACGAGTCGATCTCGATCTCCGATTATTTCACGGTGCGTGACGCGTCGGGCACCGCGGTTTTCCGGCCGACCTGCCACTATGCCTATCACCCGGCAGACGATGCCGTACTGTCGCTGCACGAGATGTTCGGCTCCGGCAAGATGCAGACGAAGCACCACATCCTCGACGAGAACGAAATCGTCGACGGCATCGACGAACTCGGCGTGCTGCTCTACGGCCACGACAACAATGCCTACTGGTTCGGCTCACAGCTCTCCATCGAGGAGACGCGTGAACTCGCGCCCTATCAGAACGCCACCGGCCTGCAGGTGACCTCGGCCGTGCTCGGCGGCATGGTCTGGGCGCTGGAGCACCCGACCGAAGGCATCGTCGAAGCCGACGAGATCGACTTCGAGCGTCTGCTGGAGATCCAGACACCCTATCTCGGCCCGGTGAAGGGCTACTACACCGACTGGACGCCGCTCGAAGGTCGCCCGGGCCTGTTCCCGGAAGATATCGACACGAGCGACCCGTGGCAGTTCAAGAACGTGCTGGTGCGTTGAACTGAGTGCTCAGCCTGAATGAGTAACGACGAAGGCGGCAGTGTCGGACACTGCCGCCTTTTTTGTACCTTCGCATTTTATGGTGAGGCTCTGCCTTCTCCCCACGTCATGGCCGGGCCTGACCCGGCCATCCATCTTCGTTGGACGGTGCAGAAAGGTGGATACGCGGGTCAAGCCCGCGTATGACGTCGGCGTGTGAGGAGGCCCTGGACAGCTCACTTCGCCAGATAATCAAACGCCACTTCGCCCAATCCCAGCGTCAGGTCGCACTTGAAGTGCAATGCCGACACGACCTCTTTCACCGGCAACCGCGCCACATCCGCCAGCGCATGTGGAAACAGGCCGAGCGCCGCAGGTCCGGTCCAGGCTTCCTTCAGATTGATCTGTTCCAAGTGATAGCGCACCAGCTCGCAGATGCGCGGCGTGCCGTCCACATGCGGGATGATCTTGAGAATAAAGTTAGGCACCTGCAGCGCGTGCATTACCGTGTCATGATCCACCGGCCGGTGCTTGTAGCCCATGGTGCCTGACGCGCAGAGCACGGAGCCGTAATGCAGCGTACCCACCAGTACGTCGCTTTCGACCACGATCTTCGGGGTCGCGCGTTTCTTCGGAAAGCCCCACAGCTCTCGCCCGCCGGCGATCGGCGCATCGTCGTCGAGATACATCGAGTGGATATAGACGCCCTCGACGCCGTTGAGGCGGACCGGAATCGCCTGCCCGGTTTCGGTGTAGTCGCCGAAGCCCGTGGAGTCCGGCATGCGGATGAATTCGTATTTGACGATGTTATCGACGATCTCCAGCGGCTCCGGCACCACGGCCTGCAGCGCGTCCATGTCGGTGCGATAGCTGATGATGAAATATTCGCGGTCGTAGAATTTGTAGGGCCCGCGCGGGAATGACGGATTGGTCAGCGGCATCGAATAGGCGTTGTTGCGAACGTCGTCGATTTTCATGAAGCACCCCTGTGATCTCGTGCGCAGGGAGTATGGAGGCGACTGGCGAAGCTGGCGAGACAAGATTGCAGGCACCTGCCCAGCCAGCCGCCGTGGACACGTGAAAACACGAGACCACGATGACATATGAGCTTAAAAAGGGCCGTTTGAAACGCCGTCCATGACGGGCGCAAATATTGGGAAGCCGGAGTGTCAGACGAGAGACGTGCAGCCGAAATGGAAGCGATCCGCGCCAAGCTGATTCCGCTGGAACAATATCGCAAGCTGCTCAACGGACCCGAACTCGTGTCGGAATGGCTGATGGTCGATCAGACGATGATCGATACGTTTGCAGACGCCACCTGCGATCATCAGTTCATCCACACCGATCCCGAGCGCGCCAAGGCTGAGACGCCGTTTGGCGGTACGATCGCCCATGGATTTCTAACGCTGTCATTGCTGTCGACGCTGGCTTTCGATGCGATGCCGGGCGTCGAGCGAACGCGGATGGGCGTCAACCATGGCTTCGAGCGCGTGCGGTTCAACAGTCCGGTCAAATCCGGCACGCGGGTGCGCGGCAAGTTTCGCTTGGTCAAGCTGACCGAACGCGTGGTTTCGCTGCAATCGGCCTGGAATGCGGTTATCGAAGTGGAAGGTGTGACCAAACCGGCTTTAGAAGCGTACTGGATCACGCTGGCGCTTCTGGATCCCAACACCGACTGAACGCATCGCTCGCTCAGCGTATGACTACTTCGCCGTGATCGGCGGCGCCGTTTTCTCCGCAGGCGCCGGCGGCAACGCCGGCTTGGCGCCGGCATCGCGTGCTTCTGCATCCGGACGCGCCGGCTGCGGCGACGTTTCCTGCGGGCGCTGGCCAGTGGTCGCGGGTTCTGCGGGGGCCGACGGCTTGTTTTCGGCACCCGGCGTCGACTGCAGTGGCGGCGTCGCCTGGGCAAATCGAGCGGATGGTGGCGTCAGCGTGAGCCGCGCCATTGCCGACGTCGATGCGCCCAATCCTGCTGCGGTCGCCAAGATCGCGATCGTGAAATACGTCCGGAACACGCGCGTCTGGGTCGTCGGGATCATGGCATCCACCGCAGTTAATCGGTGACAACGGGAGCCGGCCGCCAAAGTTCCCGAGCCGGAAAGTCGCAGATCGCCTATGGCGCCCTGGACTTCTTCTGGACGACTAGTCCTTGGTGCTGACGTCCCATGTGGCGTTGCGCACGCCGGCATACGCCTCGAGCCGGGCGGCCACGGCATCCAGCTCCTTGGGATCGACGGCCGTCGAGACCAGCGTGGCCACGATCTCCTGCTGGGTGTCGCTCTGCTCGATCACATCGACATCGCCGACCGGATATTTTGCGGCTTCCAGCGCCTCCTGCAGGCGCTCGCGCATCTCGGGTACCACCTCGGGCGAGACTGTGAGCCGCACGTAATAGGTCACTTCCGACGACTTCGCGTCCAGCGGCGCCCGGTTGATCGCATTGACCAGCGGCCGCAGCAGCGTATTGCCGGCCAGCACGAAAAACGTAAGCGCGATAGCCTGTGCGATCATGTCCGCGCCGGCGCAGGAGCCCACCGCGGCCGAACTCCATAGCGTCGCCGCCGTATTGAGGCCGCGCACATTGGTGCCTTCCTTCATGATGACGCCCGCGCCGAGAAAGCCAATGCCGGAGACGACATAGGCGATCACGCGCACCGCGCCATCGGCACCGTGCAGCTGCATCGCGAGATCGACGAAAGCGGCCGCCCCGAGCGCCACCAGCACATTGGTGCGCAGGCCCGCGGTGCGCTGGCGATACTGTCGCTCAGCACCGATCAGCGTGCCCAGCACAAAGGCCGTGGCCAGGCTGAGCAGCGTGTCGAGGAAGTCGTAGGTCTGGAATGTTGCCAAAAATCGCATGATGTCTGCATGCGTACAGGAAGTGACGGGCGGATGACAATGCCGCCTCGCACCGACCGTCGTGAACTCCCTCTCCCCACAGGGGAGGTGAAAGAACTACAGCTCCAGCAATCCCGCATCGCCGTCCTGATCGGCGAAGGCCAGCAGCGTACCCTTGGCATTCCAGGCCAGCGCGCTGACGGGCTGCCCCTTGTTGGCGCGTACCAAAATTTCCGCGCCGTCGGTCATGCGGACCATCAGGATAGTGCCGTCACTGTAACCGGCGGCCAGGATGTCCTGCTTGGGATGACAGGCCACCATGGTGACCTTGGCCTTGAGCGGCGCCAGCATCGCCGGCTCCTTGCCCATCGGGCCGTCCTTGCTGGCAAACGGCCAGATGATGACCGTATCGGCGCCCGAGGTCGCGAGACCCTTGCCGCCGGCGCTCCAGGAAATCGAGCGCACGCGTGCCGGATAGCCGGTCATGCGCATGTGCTTGCCGTCGACGAGACGCCAGCCATGCAGCGCCGGCTCATGCATCGCGGTGACCAGAAACTTGTTGTCCGGGCTGAATGTCACGCCGAGATGCGAACCGGCCCATTCCAGCACTTCGGCATTGCCGGCCATGTTGGGAAACCACAGCGTCACGCCGTTGTAATGTGCAATCGCGAGCCGCAGCCCCTTGGGTGCAAATGCCAGACCGCCAACGGTCGATGGCACCTCGAAGAATTTCACTTCGCCCTTCGGCGCCTGCACGAAGGCCGTCTTGCCCGCCGACCACGCCACAGCGCCGTCGGGATGCAGCGCGACGCTGTCGATCCAGCGCCGCTTGGTATCGGTCGCAAAGGTCGAGACTGTGCCGTCGCGGTCGAGCACGACGACCTTGCCGTCGTCGCAGCCCATCACGATGCGCTTGCCGTCGGAGGTCGAGCACAGGATGCCACCGAACGCGACCTCGACCGGCGACATCGCGCCTGCCGGATCAACCAGCATGACTTTCTCTTCGGCGCCGACAAAGGCTGCCTTGTCGCCGAGAAAATGCACTGATGTGACCGACGCACCGATGGCCACCGGCAACACACGGTCGGTGACCGAAACGATGGATTCCTGCTCCTGCAGCGGATTGAAATCGGACATCATCAGGCGGGGATGCAGCGTTCGAAGCCGTCGCGAATCAGCTGCTCGGGCAGATCGCGACCGATAAAGACAAGACGGCTTTCGCGCTTCTCGCCGTCCTTCCACGGCCGCTGATGATCGCCTTCCAGCATCATGTGCACGCCCTGAAACACGTAGCGGTCATCGTCGCCAGAGAACGACAAAATGCCCTTGGAGCGCAAAATCTTGCCGCCCTCCTTGGCCATCAGATCCTGCAGCCAGGGCATGAAGGTCGATGCGTCGAGCGCCTTATCGGTGCGCAGCGACATCGAATGCATGTCCTCGTCGTGATAGTGCTTCAGACCACCGTGGCCATGATCATGATGGTGATGATGGCCGTGATCGTGGTCATGATGATCGTGACCGTCGTCCGCATTGAGGAATTCCGGTTCGATCTCCAGAATTCGATCGAGATCGAAGGCGCCACGCTCCAGCACATCGGACAGCTTGACCTGCGCGCGTTCGGTCTTGTGCAGCTTGGCGTAGGGGTTGATGGCGCGGATGCGCGCCTCGACTTCGGCGAGTTCAGCCTTCGACACGAGATCGATCTTGTTCAGCACGATGACGTCGGCAAAGGCGATCTGGTTCTTGGCTTCCGGCGCGTCCTTGAGGCGGTCGCTCAGCCATTTGGCATCGGCCACGGTCACGACGGCATCGAGCCGCGCATGGGCCTGCACGTCCTCGTCGACGAAGAAGGTCTGCGCCACCGGGGCCGGATCCGCGAGGCCCGTGGTCTCGACGATGATCGCGTCGAACTTGCCCTTGCGCTTCATGAGACCGTCGAGAATGCGCACGAGGTCGCCGCGGACAGTGCAGCAGACGCAGCCGTTGTTCATCTCGAACACTTCTTCATCGGCGCCGATGATGAGGTCGTTGTCGATGCCGATCTCGCCGAATTCGTTGACGATCACAGCGTATTTCTTGCCGTGATTTTCCGACAGGATGCGGTTCAGCAGCGTGGTCTTGCCGGCGCCGAGATAGCCGGTCAGCACGGTCACGGGAATTTTGTTGGCAGTCGCTTCAGACATGATTTCTCCGGCGGGTCTTTGCAGCTTGTGGGCAGCGCCGGCAGCAGGGGTGCCCCTGCGCTAACTGGTCAGCGCGCTCGTCAGCGCCTTTATATTGTGCCTGACCATATCAATGTAAGTGGGTGCATCGCCGTTTTCGGCCGTCAGACTGTCCGAATACAGCGTTCCGCCGATTTTTGCCCCGGTCTCGGCGGCGATCCGGCGCATCAGCCGGGGATCGGCGATGTTTTCCAGAAAAACCGCCGGAATTTTCGAGATCTTGAGCTGGGTGATGATGACCGCGATATCCTTCGCGCTGGGCTCCGAATCCGTCGAAACGCCCTGCGGCGCAATAAATTCGATGCCATAGGCCGCCGCGAAATAGCCGAAGGCGTCGTGGGTCGAGATCACCTTGCGGTGCGCCGCGGGGATGGAAGCCACAGCCGCCTTCACGTCACCGTCGAGGGTTGTCAGCTTCGCGAGATAGGCCTCGGCGTTCGCCTTGTAGGTGTCGGCACCGGCAGGATCGGCCTTGGCCAGCGCATCGCGAATGTTTGCGACGTAGATCCTGGCATTGGCCACCGATTGCCAGGCGTGCGGATCCTCGTGCGAGTCGAGCTTGCGCGGTGCGATGCCCTGTGTCGCGGTGACGATGACAGCCTTACCGCCGGATGATTTCACCAGCCGCGGCAGCCAGCCCTCGAAGCCGAGGCCGTTGACGACAACGAGCTTCGCGTCGGCGATCTTTTTCGCGTCACGCGGCGTCGGTGTGTAGACATGCGCATCGCCATTCGGGCCGACCAGGGTCGTGACAGCTATCCGCTCGCCACCGACATTGCGCACGAAGTCACCCAGGAGGGAGAAACTCGCGACGACATCGATCTTGTCCTGCGCACGCGCCGGGACGATCGCAGCGACGAGCGACATGATAGCAGAAAGCACGAATATGCTGGATTTCCGCATGACTGACACACCTACGCCTCAAGATGCCGGCCGGGGAATAACTGCCTCACCAAGCCACTGACATTGCCGAACAAAACCGAAAATACGTAGAGTACCGCGGCGACCAGAATGATCGCGGGGCCGGACGGCACCTTGGTCTGGAACGACAACACCAGACCGAAGTAACCGGAGACCATCGCGCTCGCGACGGAGATCATCATCATCCCCGTGATATCACGCGACCAGAAGCGTGCGATACCCGCCGGCAGGATCATCAGCCCCACCGCGAGCAGCGTACCGAGCGCGTGAAAGCCGTTGACGAGATTGACCACGACCAGCGCGAGGAACGCCAGATGCGCGGGTGCACCGGCGCGCGAAACCGTCCGCAAAAACACCGGATCGACGCATTCGATCACCAGCGGGCGATAGATCACCGCCATCACCACCAGCGTGATCGTCGCGTTGAACGCGATCACCAGCAGCGTCTGATCGTCGAGTGCGAGAATATTGCCAAACAGCACATGCAGCAGATCGATATTGGTGCCGCGCATCGAGACGATGGTGACACCCACCGCGAGCGAGACGAGATAGAACGCGGCTAGCGATGCGTCTTCCTTGATCACGGTGACGCGCGACACGAGACCCGCGAGCAGCGCAACGGAAAAGCCTGCAATCAGGCCACCAAACGTCATCGCGAACAGATTGAGCCCGGAAAACAGGAAGCCGATCGCAGCCCCTGGCAGGATGGCATGCGCCATCGCGTCGCCGACAAGGCTCATCCGCCGCAGCATCAGGAACACGCCGATCGGCGCGCCGCCCAATGCAAGCGCGACCACCCCGGCCAATGCACGACGCATGAATTCGAATTCGAGGAAGGGCGCGATCAGCGCGTCGTAAAGCATGGCGATCAGGCCGCGCGCGAGTGTGTGGCATCGACAACACAGGTGCCGGCGCCATCGTCGAAGGCTTCGCACATGCGCCGCGCCTCCAGCAGATTATCCGCCGTCAGCACCTGCTGGGTCGATCCCCAGGCCACGGAGCCGCGCGCCAGCAGCAGCGTCTCCGGGAAATGCGCGCGCACCATCTCCATATCGTGCAACGCCGCCAGCACCGTGCGCTTCTCGGCATGCCAGTGACGCACCAGCGCAATCAGATCAGCCGACGTCTTGGCGTCAATCGCATTGAACGGCTCGTCGAGCACGATAACGCGTGCGTCCTGCAACAACACCCGCGCAAACAGCATCCGCTGCATCTGGCCGCCCGACAGCGTGCCGATATTGCGATTCTCGAAACCATTGAGGCCGACGGAGGCGAGCGCCTGTCCAATTTGCGCACGCGCGGTCTTGCCAAGGCCGCCGAATATCCCGGTCGTGCGCCAAAGC
Organism: Tardiphaga sp. OK245; assembly: GCF_900108575.1. Classification (NCBI taxonomy): domain Bacteria; kingdom Pseudomonadati; phylum Pseudomonadota; class Alphaproteobacteria; order Hyphomicrobiales; family Nitrobacteraceae; genus Tardiphaga; species Tardiphaga sp. OK245. Next base: position 1,378,122 of record NZ_FNWZ01000001.1, read on the forward strand.
CCTGTGCCGACGAAGTCGAACACCGAGATAGGGAATGTGCGGTCGATATCGACGCTCTGCGGCAGGTAAGCAATATCGCGCGCCTTCAGGCCGCCAAGTGTGATCGCGCCCGTCAGCGGCTTCAGGATGCCGACGATGCCGCGAAACAGCGTGGATTTGCCGGCGCCGTTCGGCCCGACCACCGCGAGCAAACTGCCAGCGGCGATCTCGCCATTGAGGTGATGCACCGCCGGATGCCGGTCATAGCCCAGTGTGACGTTCTGGAAAGCGAGCTGTGCCGTCATGATGGCCTCATCGCCAGCAGAACCACCGCCCAGAGCGCTGCGGAGACCGCCAGCGCAGCCCCCAGCCGTGCGGGCAACGTCATGCGCAGGATCGACCAGGGCGCAGGCTGGGCCGGATGCGGGCTTGCTGGGCCATGGCTGTGGGTATGACCGTGGCCGTGCGCGTGACCATCGGAATGGTCATCACCGTGGGAATGGGAATGCGCCATGAAATCGGGCCTGAGCCAGTGGAAACCCGGCGCCAAAGCGCCTCACTGTCATTTATGTTATATTATAACATACCGCAAGCCCGGCGCGGATCAGGCGAAATGGCGGACCAGCGCCAGGCCGGCAAAGAGCCCGGCAATCGACAGCACCACCGAGCCCAGCACATAGGCCAGGGCGAGGCCCAATTCGCCGCGCTCATAGAGCACTGCCGTATCCAGTGAAAAGGCCGAAAAGGTCGTGTAGCCGCCGAGGATGCCGGTCATCAGGAACAACCGCCATGGCTGCGAGGCCTCACCCTTGTAAGCGAGATAGCCGGCGATCAGGCCCATCACCGCGGAACCGGTGATGTTGATGATGAAGGTGCCCCACGGGAACGCCGTCCCCATGCAGCGGGTGCAGGTCACGTTGATGACATGGCGCAAGGTGGCGCCAAGCCCGCCGCCGACAAAAACCAAAACATAATTCATCGAACACCCGCTGCGCTTGGTGGCTCCCGTCATTCCGTTCTGCCGCAGCGTGTCTGCGGCGGCAAGTCGCAGCAGGCCGACCAAGACACGAAAACGTCACGACAACGAAAAAGGGCGGCAGCTCGCGCCACCGCCCTTCCCGCGCGTCATTAAACGCAAATCGAAAGCGATCAGACCGCCTTGCCGAACTGCTCGTCGACATATTCCCAGTTCACAAGGTGATCGACGAACGCCTTGAGATAGTCCGGACGACGATTGCGATAGTCGATGTAGTAGGAGTGCTCCCAGACGTCGACGCCGAGGATCGGGGTCGCGCCATGGACCAACGGGCTTTCGCCGTTCGCGGTCTTGGAGATTTCCAGCTTGCCGTTCTTGACCGAGAGCCAGGCCCAGCCGGAGCCGAACTGGCCAACGCCTGCAGCGGCGAAGTCGGTCTTGAACTTCTCGAGACCGCCGAGATCCTCGGTGATCTTCTTCTCCAGACGGCCGGGCAGCTTGTCGCCACCACCGTTCGGCTTCATCCAGTTCCAGAAGTGGAGATGGTTGTAGTGCTGACCGGCATTGTTGAAGAGCGCGGCATTCTTGCCGAACGAGCCCTTCACGATTTCTTCAAGCGATTTGCCTTCGAATTCGGTGCCCTTCAGCAGGTTATTGCCGTTGGTCACGTAAGCCTGATGGTGCTTATCGTGATGGAATTCCAGCGTTTCCTTCGACATATGCGGCGCGAGCGCGTCATAGGCGTAAGGCAGATTGGGAAGCGTGAAGGTCATGGGTCAAGATCCGCAATAATGGGAGAGTTGGCTTAACGGGAACCCTTATAGAAGGTTCCGCCCGGCTCCGACACTCCCATCTTTGCGATCTCGATCGCCTGCGAGCCCGATCGCTTCGCGATCAGGCCGCGCTCGGCATTGCGGCGGAGACGGCATCGCGCCGCACTGGCGGCTTCACATTCATCAGCATCTGGAAGCATCCGGCGATCATCCCGATCACGACGGCGAATTGCCAGGCGCGATCATAATTGCCGAGATGCGAGAAGATCATGCCACCGCCCCAGGCGCCGAGGAAAGATCCTGCCTGATGGCTGAGGAAAGCGATGCCGGTGAGTGTCGCCATGAAGCGCAACCCAAACAGCTGCGCGACGAGGCCGTTCACCAGCGGGACCACGCCGAGCCACAGCGATCCCAGCACGGCTGCGAAGACCATGGTCGTGGTCGGCGTCGCCGGAAAATAGAAATAAGTGGCGAGCGCCAACGAGCGAACGATGTAAATTCCGCCGAGCAAAATCTGCTTCGGATAACGGCCGCCAAGCCAGCCAAAGGCGTAGGAGCCAAACACATTGAACAGACCGACTATTGCCAGCGCGGTGGCGCCAAGCGACGCGTCGAGGCCGCAGATCGCCAGATAATTCGGCAGATGCGTGGTGATGAATACGAGCTGCAGGCCGCAGACAAAGAACGACAACGCCAGCACGATATAACCGGAGTGACCGAGTGCGGACTGCACCACTTCTCCCAAAGATTGCTGCAGCTCATCCGCCGGTGCGCGTTCGATCTTGTCAGACTGGCCAGCAAACAGCGCAGCGGGGAGCATCACCGCAGCGAGGCCGAGAAAGCCGATCAGCGCCACTTGCCAGCCCGCCGTCGAGATCAGCGTCTGCGCCAGCGGCGACGCGATGACGAGACCGAGCGAACCTGCAGCCGACACCGCGCCCATGGTGACGCTGCGCTTGGCAGCGGACACCGAGCGCGAGGCCACCGTCATGGTCATGCTCGACGCCGTGCAAGACAGTGCGAGGCCGACGCAAAGGCCGGCGCCCAGCGTGAACACCAACGGCGTGGTCGCGACCATCATCAGGACGAGACCGGCGGCATAAATCAAAACGCCGGTGATCATGACGTGACGGGTGCCGAAACGATCGGCGATGGCGCCGATAAAGGGCTGCGAGATGCCCCAGATCACGTTCTGCAAAGCGGTGGCCAGGGAGAAATCGGCCGTGGTGATGGCGGTGTCGCGCAGAATCGAGGGTTGAAACAGGCCGAAGCTCTGGCGCATGCCCATGGCCAGGCTGAGCAGCGTCGCCGCGCCGGCCAAAATCGCCCAGCGCTGGTATTTGGAGAGCTCCGCCTCAGTCATTCCAACGTTTCCTTGATCCCTAGAATATTATTCTCAGATAAGCACTGGATTCGACAGGTTTACTACCCTCGGACCGACCTATAAGGGCTGCACAAAGCGCAGAGGTGGCGACCGAAATGAGCATCGAAATCGAGATTGTGACCGGCGATGCCTCATGGCCGAGCGTCAAACCGCTGTTCGACCTGGTTTGGCCGCGCGAGGCGGTCGAGAAACTGCCCTGGGGACACGTGGTCTTCGCCTATCCCGAATTGCGGGTCATCGTGGAGGACGACGGACAGCCGGTCTGCCATGTCGGCCTGTATCGGCGCGAAGGCATATGGAAGGATCGCAAGACGCGGATTGGCGGCATCGGCGGCGTTGTGACGCATCCCGACTATCGTCGTCGCGGTCTGGCCAGTCTGGCGCTCACCGCCGCACTCCATACGCTGAAAGACGAACGCGCTACCGATTTTGCGCTGCTATTCTGTGAACCGCACAATCTGGATTTCTACACCCGCCGCAACTGGAAGCCGTTCATCGGCGAGGTCTATGCCGAACAGCACGGCGAGCGGGTACGCTTCGATGTCATGACCCCGCTGGTGTCCTACCTGAAGCGAGCGCCGCATGAAGGCGAGATGGACCTGTGCGGGCTGCCGTGGTGACCGCCACCGGTTGACCTGAGCAAGCTGCGTCAAATTGAATCGATCATGATCATTTGAGACGCTGAGTAGTCTCAAACGCATCGCCGCGGCATTGCACAAATCCCATTTCTTGTTATGCAGACCGCCTGATCCGAGGAGACACGCATGGCCGCCAGATTCACTGTTATGATCGCATTGCTGGGTGTAGTGTCTGCAGGCTCCGCTGCGCAAGCCCAATCGGGCGGCGAAGCAACGGGTGTCTGGCAGACCCAGGCCGGCGATGCACAGGTGCGGGTCAGCAAATGCGGCACCATCCTGTGCGGCACGGTCGTTTCGCTGCGCGACAAGATCGATCCGCAGACCGGCAAACCGCCGATCGACGACAAGAATCCCGATCCCGCGCTGGCCAAGCGCTCGATGATTGGCATTCATCTCTTCTACGACATGCGCCCTACCGGAGCGAACACGTGGTCGGGCCGGATCTACAATGCCGATGACGGGAAGATCTATACCAGCAACGTCGCGCTGGTGGGGCCGAACACGCTGAAGGTCGAAGGCTGCGTCGGCGCATTCTGCGGTGGCGAAAACTGGACCCGCGTCGGCCGCTGATCAGGCGATCTCTTTCAAACCGACATAGCCTTCAACACGGTGGCCGCTGAGGCATAGCCACCGCGCGCGCCGTCGATGAAATGTACGTGATCGCTGCGGATGGCTGACGGTGTGAAACACGTCATCATCGCAGCATCCTGCCGGTGCAGACCATAGCGCACCGTTCCTTCCGCGGCCGCCGCAACAAGACGCTGCTCCAGCGCGCGTTCGAGATCGGGTGTGCAATCCAGGATCATGCGCAGGCTATCGTCGTATTTGCGGAAATCCGAGTTCTCGACCAACTGCTGCACATAGGTCTTCGGCACGAAGCCGCCGACGCTAATGCCAAAACGCATCAACACAAAAACGAACAGCGTTCGCGTCGTCACCCAGATACGAAAGCGCGACAGCGATTTCGCGCCGCGGCCAGCTCGGATTTCGTAGCCGAGACCCGCGGGCGGCCACGTCATCGCGGGACCGCCTGCGGGTACGGGACGGCCCGCATTTGGACTGCGTTCGACCAGCGCGATAATGTCTTCGATGACGCGGCGAAATGCGGATGGCTCGGCGCCCGCTGCGGCCGTCACCAGCACCGACAGGATCAAACCGTGCGCCGATGGAATTTCCTCGAAACGACATGAGAGCCCGGAGAGATCGGGATAGGTCCCGACCGGTGCCGGCGTCACCGCGAATTCACCGCGCTTCATCGCAGCTTCCGCCCAGCCCAAACCGCCACCGGAGAACATCGCATAGGACACGTTGTTCGATGGACCGAAGCGCGCCACGCGCACATCCAGCCCCTGCGCGCGGATGTCTTTGATCGGCACCAGGGCCACGCGCATGACGAGATCGAGATCGTGCTTCACCCAGGTGGCCGTCGCCGCCAAAGCCCCGCGGGCGCGATCGAGATCGTCCGGTGAGACTGCGAAGCTCGCGCCATCGCCGCCGAACACGAACGGGAATTCGCGGCCGTCCAGCGCATTGGTCACGGCCGCGATGACGGCAGCGCCGGCCATGTTGACGGCCTTGTAGCGCTGTTCGGCGATGGCCTTGGTGGATTCCACAATATCGGCGACGCCGATGATCCAGTCATCCGGCAGCGGCATGTACAAAGCCGGGTCCATCACCCGGTCGAAACCGTAAAATATTGAAATGCCGTCGTAAAACGCGCTGACGCCGGTCGTCATGGTGCGAAATGATCCTGCGACAACGTTGCGTCAACCCAATGACGCTCCTGAGGCAGAACTCATAGCACGCAATTTCGACGAACGTGCGGCATCAGCAATCCAAAGTCGTCTGCCGCTCCCATTCGGTGAGCTGACGGCAGTGCTCATTCCAGTCGCTGTGTTTGAGCTTGAGATACGATCCGACCACGGCCTCGCCGAGCTGCGCCTTCAACACGTCGGATGCTTCGAGCGCCCGCAATGCATCGAGCAGGTTCAGCGGCAGCTGCTTTGCCTTCGGTACCTTCGCGCCTTCCGTATACATATTGATGTCGAGGCGCGGGCCGGGATCGCGGCTGTTGGCCATGCCGTCGAGACCAGCGGCGAGCAAGGTCGCCGGCAGCAGATAGGGATTCACCGCACCATCGGGCAAACGGAATTCGAACCGGCCCGCATCGGGAATGCGGATCATATGCGTGCGATTGTTGCCGCCGTAGGTCACCGTGTTCGGCGACCATGTCGCGCCCGAGAGCGTGCGCGGCGCATTGATGCGCTTGTAGGAATTCACCGTGGGATTGGTGATAGCGCAAACCGCTTCGGCCGAATGAACGAGGCCGCCGATGAAGTGATAGGCGGTCTTCGACAGACCGAGTTCACCGGCCTCATCTTCAAATACGTTCGAGCCGTCCTTGGTCGACCATAGCGACGCATGGACGTGGCAGCCGTTGCCAGTGAGATTGGCAAACGGCTTCGGCATGAAGGTCGCCTTGTAGCCGTGTTTCTCGGCGATCGACTTGACCATGAACTTGAAGAAGGCATGGCGATCGGCGGTCTTCAGCGCGGTGTCGAACTCCCAGTTCATCTCGAACTGGCCGTTGGCGTCTTCATGATCGTTCTGATAGGGCTTCCAGCCGAGCGCAATCATCGCATCGCAGATTTCGGCGACGATCTCGTAGCGCCGCATCAGCGCCTGCTGATCGTAGCACGGTTTGGCCTGCTGATCGGCAGGATCAGAGATCGCGGTGCCGTCGGGCGAAATCAGAAAGTATTCGCATTCGACGCCGGTCTTGAGTTCGACGCTCTGCTCGGCGGCTTTTGCGATCAAGCCTTTCAGCACCTGACGTGGATTCTGCGCCACCGGCTTGCCACCCATGTAGAGATCGCCCGTAACCCAGGCGACGCCGGGCTTCCATGGCAGCAATGTGAGCGTATCCATGTCCGGCATCACGAGGACATCGGGGTCGGCCGGCGTCATATCGAACCAGGCAGCAAATCCCGCGAAGCCCGCGCCGGATTTGGCGACGCTGTCCATCGCAGTCGCCGGCACCAGCTTGGCGCGCATGCCGCCGAACAGATCGACAAAGGCAATGAGGAAATATTTGAGATCGTGTTGCTTGGCTAGTTCGGTCCAGGTCGTCATTGACACGCGCTCCGAAGATCATCCAGCCGTAATGGCTCGTTAGATATTGCTTCCGGGAATCCAGTTCGTTCCCGCGAGAGGGACCCTCGCCATGGCCGCCGACTCCATTGTCAGCGCCACCAGATCTTCCGGTTCGAGATTGTGGACGTGGCTCTTGCCGCAAGCGCGTGCGATGGTCTGCGCTTCCAGCGTCATCACCGAGAGATAGTTTGCGAGCTTGCGGCCGGCGATGACGGGATCGAGCCGCGCGGCCAGCAAAGGATCCTGCGTGGTGATGCCAGCGGGATCGCGGCCTTCATGCCAGTCATCATAGGCGCCAGCGGTGGTACCGAGCTTCTGATATTCGGCTTCCAGCGCCGGATCGTTATCGCCGAGCGCGATCAGCGCGGCCGTGCCGATCGCCACCGCATCCGCGCCGAGCGCGAGACACTTGGCCACGTCAGCTCCATTGCGGATGCCACCGGACACAATGAGCTGCACCTTGCGATGCATGCCGAGATCCTGCAGCGCCTTCACCGCCGGCGGGATCGCGCACATGGTCGGCAGGCCGACATTCTCGATGAAGACGTCCTGCGTCGCCGCCGTCCCGCCCTGCATGCCGTCGAGCACGATGGCATCGGCGCCGGACTTCACCGCGAGCGCGATGTCGTAATACGGGCGTGAGGCACCAACCTTCACATAGATCGGGATCTGCCAGTCGGTGATCTCACGCAGCTCCTGGATCTTGATCTCCAGATCGTCGGGCCCGGTCCAGTCCGGATGCCGGCACGCCGAGCGCTGATCGATTCCCACCGGCAAACGGCGCATGCCGGCAACGCGCTCTGTAATCTTCTGGCCGAGCAGCATGCCGCCGCCGCCGGGCTTGGCACCTTGCCCGACCACAACCTCGATCGCATCCGCCTTGCGCAGATCATCCGGGTTCATGCCGTAACGCGACGGCAGTACCTGATAGACCAGCAGATCGGAATGACCACGCTCTTCCGGCGTCATGCCGCCGTCGCCCGTGGTGGTCGACGTGCCGACCGCCGATGCGCCGCGGCCAAGCGCTTCCTTGGCTGGACCGGACAGTGCCCCAAAGCTCATGCCGGCGATGGTAATCGGAATCTTCAGATGGATCGGCTTCTTGGCGAAGCGCGCGCCGATGACGACATCGGTGGCGCATTTCTCGCGGTAGCCTTCTAGCGGATAACGGCTGATCGAGGCGCCGAGAAACAGCAGATCGTCGAAATGCGGCAGCTTGCGCTTGGCGCCGGCGCCGCGGATATCATAGATGCCGGTCGCCGCCGCACGGCGAATTTCCGCAATGGCTGCATCATCGAAGGTCGCGGACTTGCGCGGCGGCGTATGGATCCAGCGGTCTTGCGCGCTCATCAGTATGATCCGACGTTATCGATGTGGAAGTGATAGAGCTTACGCGCCGAGCCGTAGCGCCTGAACTCGTCGGGGCTGACGCCTTCGACGCCTGCTTCATCGAGCAGCTTCTTCAGCTCGGCCTTGTGTTCGTCCTTGAGGGGCTTCTCGATGCAATCGGCACCGAGACTCGCCACCGAACCTCGCACATAGAGCTGCGCCTCATAGATGGAGTCGCCGAGCGCCTCGCCGGCATCGCCGAGCACAACGAGCTTGCCGGCCTGCGCCATGAAGGCCGAGAGATGGCCGACCGAGCCCTTCACAACGATATCGATGCCCTTCATGGAAATGCCGCAACGCGCCGAGGCATTGCCGTCGATCACCAGCAGGCCGCCATTGCCGCTGGCGCCCGCCGCCTGCGACGCGTCGCCGGTGACATGCACACGGCCTGACATCATGTTCTCCGCGACACCCTGTCCGGCATTGCCGCGCACGGTGACGCGCGCCTGCTTGTTCATGCCGGCGCAGTAGTAACCGACGTGTCCGTCGATATCGATCTCGACCGGAAAATCGAGACCGACCGCGATATTGTGCTGGCCGCGCGGATTGGTGACAGTCCAGTGCGTCTCGTTGGTGCTGGGTGTCAGCCTGTGCAGAGCCCCGTTAAGTTCGCGCAGCGGCGACGAAGCGAGATCGACCGTGGGCATCAGTGACGCTCCCACAAATAGACTTTGGCGGGTTCGGGCTCCCAGACCTTGGCAACGTCGATGCCCGGCAGATCGACCAGCGCACGATATTCGGTGCCGAAAGCAACCCAGCGATCGGTCTCGGCCATCACGGCCGGCTTGCAGGCGATGGGATCGCGCAGCACGCCGAAGCCGGTCTCGGTGCCGATGACGAATGTGTAGAAGCCATCGAGCGCGGCGAGCGACGACGTCATGGCATCCTGCAGCGACGCACCGGCGGCCATCTGCGATGAGATATAGCCCGCGGCGACTTCGGAATCGTTTTCCGTCCGGAACGTCATGCCCTGGCGAATCAGCTCGCGGCGCACATCATTGTGGTTCGACAGCGAACCGTTATGCACGAGGCACTGGTCGGTACCTGTCGTGAAGGGATGCGCGCCATTGGTCGTCACGGCGGACTCAGTTGCCATGCGCGTATGACCCACGGCATGGGTGCCGGTCATCGCGTTCAGGCCGAAACGCTTCGCCACGTCGGCGGGCAGACCGACTTCCTTGAACACGGCCATGCGCCGGCCCCGTGCAACCATGTCGACGTCTTTCATGCCGAGGAGCGCAGATGCCACGGCAGCCTCGCGATCGGTGGGGATGCTGATGACAGCGTGGGTGTCGTGCACCTGATATGCAATCGGCGCACCGGCGACCTTGCCGAGCGACGCCACCAATGCAGCGAAATCAAACGACGGCGCGGCACGCAGCGTCAGCTTGATCTGTCCGGCATCGCCGTCGCCATAAACAGCAAAGCCTGCAGAGTCAGGGCCGCGATCGCTCAGCGCTTCCAGCATGCCGGAGAGCAACCCGCCTAATTCGGGGGCCAGCTTTTGATCTTTCAGAAACAGACCGGCAATGCCGCACATGGCTCGCGTCTCGCTCGTTGAATGCGCGTGGACCTTGCCCGAAACAAAACCGCCATGTCAACCACAGAGAAAATAGTTTTCCTGACAAGAAATATTGCTATTGTCGGGAAATCAACGCTGCAGGAAACGCCATCGTGAAAGTGAAACCGAAGAAAACGAAATCATCGCCCGCCCGCTCAAAGCTGGAGGAGCTGCGCACCGGTTCGAACGCGCCGCTGGAAGTCGGTGGCTCCCTAGAATCCAAGATCGGCAATGAAGTGCGGCAGCTCCGCAAGGAGCTGGAGCTGACGGTGGCCGAGCTCAGCACATCGGCGGGCATCTCGACCGGCATGCTGTCAAAGATCGAGACCGGCAGCATCTCCGCATCGCTGGGCACGCTGAATGCACTCTCGAAAGCACTCAACGTGCCGATCTCCAGATTCTTTCGCGAGACCGAGGAAGAGCGCGATTGCTCTTTCGTGAAGGCCGGCACAGGCGTCAAGATCGAACGCCGCGGCACCAAGTCCGGCCATCACTATCAACTGCTTGGCCAGTCGATCCACGGCGAGCTCGGCGTCGAGCCCTATCTGATCACGCTGAACGAGGATGCCGAGGCCTATAGCAACTTCCGCCATGCCGGCGTCGAGATGATCTACATGCTGACAGGCAAGGTGCGTTATCGCCACGCCGATCAGACCTATCTGATGGAGCCCGGCGACACGCTGTTCTTCGACGCAGCCGCGCGGCACGGCCCGGAAGAACTGGTGAAGGCGCCTATGACGTATCTGTCTGTGATTATTTATCCGCGGCGGAATTAGCTATTCACCTCTCCCCGCATGCGGGGAGAGGTCGGAGCCGAAGCGGCAGCGAGGCTTCGGGTGAGGGGGAGCCCGCGGGTGAAATACCGACTCCCCCTCACCCGTCTCGAACCCGCTGCGCGTGTTCGATCCACCCTCTCCCCGCAAGCGGGGCGAGGGAATTACCGCGCTTTGCCCTTTGGCATCATCCGGTCCTGCGATGGTGGCACATCGAAGGCCCGCCGATACATCCGTGCGAAATGGCTGGCGCTGGCGAAGCCGCATTCGGCCGAGACCTCGATCACCGGCATGCTGGTCTGCTGCAACAGCGCGCGGGCCTTGGCGAGACGCAGGGTCAGGTAATGCTGCTCGATGGTTACGCCGAGATGCGCGGTGAACAGCCGCTCGAGCTGGCGCACGGACACACCGGCCGCCTTCGCCAACTCGTCGCGCGGCGCAGGGCTGGCCAGACGCCGTTCCATCACGGTGATCGCCGAGAGCACGGCGCGATTGCTGGTGCCGAGGCGCTCGCGCAATGAAATGCGCTGGCTGTCGTCGCCGAGACGCACGGCGGTTTGCAGAAACCAGTCACTGACTTTCGCTGCCAGTGCCTGGCCGTGATCGCGGCGGATGATGGCATGCATCATGTCGAGCGCGGCGACACCACCGGCGCAGGTGAGCCGGTTGCTATCGATCTCGAACAGCGTACGCGTCGGCTCGATCTCGGGAAAGGCCTCGATGAACGCATCGAGATGCTCCCAATGGATCGTGCAGCGAACGCCATCGAGTATGCCGGCCTTGGCCAGAATGAACGGCCCACCGGAGACGCCGCCGATGGCGCAGCCCGAGCGCGCGAGGCGACGTAGCCACGCCAGCGTCTTGGCATCATCGAAACCAGCGGGATTGCCGCCGGCACAAACCAGCACCGTGTCGTAACGCACGCTGTCGGCAATGGTGTGATCGGACGCCACCGACAATCCGTTCGACGCCAGGATCGCGTCGGCGCCGGTCGAGATCTGCAGCCACTGATACAGTTTCTTGCCGGCCAGCACATTGGCGGCGCGCAGCGGTTCGATCGCCGAGGCGAAGGACATCAGCGCGAAGCCGTCGATCAGGAGAAAGCCGACGCGGTGGGGCTGGGCCATAGATTTGAAGACTCAGTTTCCGCGCCCGTTCAGATCATAGCTGCAGCGTTACGCCCACTCGCCCTTGCGGAACACCGGCACGCGACGGCCGTCGGTGTGGACACCGTCGATGTCAATCTCGCCGGAGCCGATCATCCAGTCGATATGGATGAAGCTCTTGTTGCCGCCCTGCGCCGCGATCTGCTCGGGCGTGAGATCGCCGCCATTGACGAAGCACTTCGAATAGCATTGGCCGAGCGCAATATGGCAGGCGGCATTCTCGTCGAACAGCGTGTTGTAGAACAAGAGGCCACTCGCCGAGATCGGCGACGAATGCGGCACCAGCGCCACTTCGCCGAGCCGACGCGAGCCTTCGTCGGTGTCGAGCACCTTGTTGAGCACTTCCTCGCCGCGCGAGGCCTTTGCCTCGACGATCTTGCCGTCCTCGAAGCGCACCGCGATGTTGTCGATCAGTGTGCCCTGATAGGATAGCGGCTTGGTCGAGCGGACATGGCCGTTGACACGCGCAGCATGCGGTGTGGTGAAGACTTCCTCGGTCGGGATATTGGCGTTGCAGATGATGCCGTTCTTGGCGGTCGACGCGCCGCCTTCCCATTCATGGCCGTCGGCAAGACCCACCACAAGATCGGTGCCCGGCCCGGTGAAATGCAGCGCATGAAAGCGCTGCGCGTTCAGCCATTCGGTGCGACTGCGCAGCGCCGCATTGTGCTTGGCCCAGGCGGCAATGGGATCGGCATTGTCGACGCGCGATGCCGCGAAGATCGCATCCGCAAGCTTTTGCACGGCGACGTCGTCTTCGTCACCGGGAAACACCTGCTTGGCCCAGGACAGCGTGGGATAAGCGATGATATTCCAGTTGATGTCGAAGCCGGCGATCTTCTGCAGCGCCGGCTGATAGGCGATGGAATTCGCCTTGCTGGCGCGCGAGACCTTGGCGGGATCTTCGTTCGACAGCAGCATCGGATTGTCGCCGACGATGGCAAGGCGCGCGGTGTTGTTGCCGAGCGCTTTGGCCATGCCCTCATAAAGCCAGCCGGCGGCGCGATCGAACGACACATCGTGGCCGTAGCGGTAGCGCGCCAACGTCATCTCTTCATCGGAGAAAAACGGCGTCACCAGACCTGCGCCGGCCTTGTAGGCATGTTCAGCGATCTTGCGCACCAGCGGCAGCGCCGCGGCGGGGCCGGTCAGCAGCAGATCCTGCCCCGGCGCAAGTTGCAGCCCAACTTTCACGGCGACTTCGGCCAGACGGTCGAGCTTCACGGGATCGATGGGGGTGGACAAATTGCGCTGGTGAACGGTCATGCAGGGGCCCTGACTGATGTGGAAGTGGCTGGACCGAATGTAGGCGCAGATGCGCCTTGCCGCCAGCCGGTCCGCCGCAGGGCTTACCGGACGCCTACGACAGCCCGGACTGCGGGACGAGGGCCTGGTAATGGGCCAGCGCGTAAAGCCTGATCGCCGAGGACAGGTTATTCTGCTGTCGGTTCTTGTCGATCTCGCCGACGAGCTGCGACATCGTGATCCGGCGCATGCCGGCGATCTCCTTCAGCGCCGTCCAGAACGCCTCTTCGAGGCTGACGCTTGTCTTGTGTCCGGCGACGACGATCGATCGCTTTACGACGGGTGATTTCACCGCGCCTTCTCCATTTCCACCCAGTGATCGGTTTCTTTTCAGCCAGCTTATACGGATTGAAACCTGCGGCAACAGATCAGATCATCCAACCTTAGACGAGTATTCACACACAACCTCTCGATCACGACACAACCTCTACGGAACTATCGATACGTTGCCTTCGTGGCGCGCATTGGGCAGAAGCAGCATAGCGCACGCCTCTGGATCAAACTTCCCGATCGTCTCGATGAATTCCGCCACGCCTGAACTCCCCGATGCCCAGCACGCCGCTGATCAGATCGATCGCTGGATGAAGGAGCACGCCGTCTTCGCGCTGCTGATGGAGCATTCCGACAATGCATGTTCTGCGCTGCGGCAGTTTGCAACGATCAACCGCAACCATGGCCAGCATGACGTCGCTATCGACGCGCTTCTTGCTGCACTTGCACTGATGCCGACGGACGTCACCGCCTGGCGCGAGCTCGCGACGGACTATCAATTGAGCGGTCGCGACGAACTGGCGGAAGCAAGTGCGTTGCGCGCGCTCGCCATCGATCCGGACCACGCGACGACATGGCTGCAATATGCGAGCCTCGCCTACCGGCTGCAGCGGGTCGATGATGCTGAAGCGGCCTATCTGCGCGCCCTGTCGGGCGATGCCTCGCTTGGCGACGCTCATCTCGGCCTGGGCGTGCTGCATCTCGGCTCCCGCCGTCCCGAGCAGGCGATCATGCATCTGCAATACGCACTATCCTGGGGCGGCATCGACGCGGTCACGCATCTTTGCCTCGGACAGGCCTTCTACATGGCCGGCCGGTTTGGCGAGAGCGCCGATGCCTTGGCAACCGCAAACGGCTTTGTGCCGCTGGAAGGCGTGACACTGCGTCTCTACGCCCGTGCGCGTACCTTTGCCTCGATGCTGGACGGCGACATTCAAGGCGCCATCACCCGCTACCCGACGCTTGCGGGACAAGAGACCGAACCACTGGACGAGGTCTTGCGCACCGCATTCGCGTTGTTCAGCGCCTATGGCATGCATGAAGCCGCTGCCACGGTCGGACGCCTGCGACTGGAAGGCCGGCCGGACGATCCCGTGCAGCGCTACTTGCTGGATGCCGTCGGTGGACAGACGCATGATCGCGCACCAGCAGCCTACGTCGAATCGCATTTCGACGAATTCGCCGAGGGCTTCGACAGCAAGCTTGTGGACATTCTTGGCTACAAGGTGCCGCAGCAACTCGCCGATATGGTTGCGTCGTGCCGACCGACACTCGCGACCATTCTGGATCTCGGCTGCGGAACGGGGTTGGCTGCAGAGCCACTCGGGCGGTTCGGCGCGCGACTGACCGGCATCGACCTGTCGGGGAAGATGCTCGCCATCGCAACACGGCGGAACGCCTATCACGACCTTATCAAGGCCGATGTCGTGAGCCATCTCGCGGACAGCCCGCGCAGCTTCGACCTCGTCTTCGCTGCCGATCTTCTGATCTATCTCGGCCGGCTGGAAGAACTCATCGGCCTGATTGCGCGCGTGCTCCCTGCGGGTGGCCTCTTCGCAGCAAGCATCGAGGACGCGGGTCACGGCGACTTCACGTTGCTCTCGTCAGGCAGGTTCGCCCATAGCGAGACATATTTCGAAACCTGCGCCGCGAAGGACTTCGAAATCGCATGCAAGGAGAATTCCGAGCTGCGCCTCGAAGCAGGGCGCCCTGCCCTCGGCACGCTTTACGTGCTGCGTCGCCGTGCCCGGCCGAGCACCGAGAACGGCCAGCTCACTACCGCAACAAACCACCAATAAATTGACGAGATCTTCGCCAGCGCGCGTCCGCCTTCGAACCTGTTGTCTGCACAGATCGGGAGCCACCTCGAACCTGAAGCGCACCGCACAAGATTTAATCACCTGCCTAGGAAATCAGTAATGCCGCTCGTTTTAATGGCACGACTGATCTGCGACAGCCGAGCTCATTTAGAAATAGTCGAAAAATCAGAATGTTAGACGATAGGTACGTTGGCACGCCATTTGCTAATAATTCTACGTCAATGATGACCGCCGTCCGCCGGATGCTGAAACCGCTGCTGGTTTCAAGCGCAGGGACACAGCTCGCTTCCTGATTGTCAGGTGCGAAGCGGTCATCGTGACTCCATCCCTACCGGGTTTGGTGTGCGAGTTCCTGTTTCCGATCGACAGCGGTCCAAACAGGTTTGCACATGCTCGATCAACCGAATGCAAAGAAGCTGAAGCTCGTCATCCTCGGCAACGGCATGGCCGCCGGCCGCGTCATGGACGAGCTGTTCGCACGCGCACCAGACCGCTACGACGTAGTGGTGTTCGGCGCGGAGCCGCGTGTTAATTACGACCGCATCATGCTGTCGCCGGTGCTCTCCGGCGAGAAGGCATATGACGACATTCTGATTCACACCGATGAGTGGTACGCGACCAACAAGGTTGATCTCAGGCGCGGCGAACTCGTCGTCGCGATCGATCGCGTTGCGAAAACCGTCACCACACAGTCCGGCGCGGTCGAAGCTTATGACACGCTGATTATCGCAACCGGCTCGAAGCCGATCCTCATTCCGGTACCGGGCGCGGAGCTGCCAGGCGTCGTCACCTATCGCGATCTCGACGACGTCAACTTGATGCTCGATGCAGCCGGCAAGGGCGGCCACGCTGTCGTCATCGGCGGCGGCTTGCTCGGCCTCGAGGCCGCAGCCGGCCTGGCCATGCGCGGCATGACAACAACCGTTGTCCATCTAATGCCAACACTGATGGAGCGCCAACTCGATCCCAATGCCGCTTATCTGTTGCAAAAGGCGATCGAGGCGCGCGGCATCGAGGTGCTGACCGGAGCCAACACAGCAGCCATCCTCGGTGACACATGTGTCGAGTCAGTCCGGCTCGACGATGGTCGGACCCTACCGGCCGATCTCGTCGTGATGGCGGTCGGCATCCGCCCGAACACCGCACTCGCCAAGCTAGCCGACCTCAACGTCAAGCGCGGCATCGTCGTGGACGATCATCTGGGGACCAGCGACGACAACATCTATGCGGTCGGCGAATGCGTCGAGCATCGCGGCCAGTGCTACGGCCTTGTCGCGCCCCTGTATGACATGGCGAAGACCCTCGCGGCGACCCTCGCCGGCGAAACCGTGGACGGCTATATCGGCTCGACCACCTCGACCAAGCTGAAAGTCACCGGCGTAGATCTGTTCTCGGCCGGCGATTTCGCCGAAGGCGACGTCAAGGATGAGATCGTGCTACGCGATCCTGCCCGCGGCATCTACAAGCGTGTCGTCTTGCGCGACGACCGCATCATCGGCGCGGTGCTCTATGGCGATACGGCCGACGGCTCGTGGTATTTCGACCTCCTCAAAAAGAACGTCGATATCGGCGCCATGCGCAACGCGCTGATCCTCGGCCAGGCCTATCAGGGCGGCGTTGCCCTCGATCCGGTCGCTGCTGTCGCAGCGCTGTCCGACGATGCCGAAATCTGCGGCTGCAACGGCGTGTGCAAGGGCGCGATCACGCAGGCGATCACCGCCCACGGCCTCACCACCCTCGACGATGTACGAGCCCGAACCAAGGCATCGGCCTCCTGCGGCCAGTGCACGGCGAAGGTGGAATCGCTGCTCGCAGCCACGCTCGGCGATAACTACTCCGCCGCCGGCCGCAAGCCGATGTGCAAATGCACAGACCTCACCCACAGCGAAGTCCGCGGCTTCATTCTCTCGAAGGAGTTGAAGTCCGTTCCCGCCGTGATGCAGGAACTGGCATGGAAAACCTCGTGCGGCTGTCCGTCCTGCCGCCCGGCGCTGAACTACTACCTGCTCTGCGCCTGGCCGGGTGAATATGCCGACGATGCGCAGTCGCGCTACATCAACGAGCGCGTCCACGCCAACATCCAGAAGGATGGCACCTTCTCCGTTGTGCCGCGCATGTGGGGCGGCCTGACCACACCTGACGAATTGCGCGCCATCGCCGACGTCGCCGACCGCTTCAAGATTCCGACGGTGAAAGTCACCGGCGGCCAACGCATCGATCTGCTGGGCGTGCGCAAGGAAGACCTGCCCGCAGTGTGGGCGCAGCTCAACAGTGCCGGCCTCGTCTCCGGCGCGGCCTATGCCAAGGGCCTGCGTACGGTGAAGACCTGCGTCGGCTCCGAATGGTGCCGCTTCGGCACGCAGGATTCGACCGGTCTCGGCGTCAAGCTGGAGCGCTTCATGTGCGGCTCATGGGCGCCTGCGAAGGTGAAGCTCGGCGTCTCCGGCTGCCCGCGCAACTGCGCGGAATCCACGGTGAAGGACATCGGCGTGATCTGCGTCGAATCCGGCTACGACATCCACATCGCCGGTGCGGCGGGGCTGCATGTCCGCCAGACCGATCTGCTTGGCCATGTCGATACGGAGGACGAGGCGATCGAATACATCGCTGCCTTCATGCAGATGTACCGCGAGGAAGCGGGCTATCTCGAACGCGTCTGGAAGTGGGTCGAAAACGCCGGCCTCGACAAGGTACGCGCGGCGATCATGGATGACGCCGACAACCGCCGCGCGCTGCTGGCGCGCTTCGAAAAATCACAGCGCGCGGTCCGCAGGGATCCCTGGGCCGAACGCGCCGCCGGCCGCGAACAGCATGAATTTACGCCGCTCGCAACACTCAACTCGATTATAGCCGTCCCGGCAGAATGAACATGACAATGGTCCCATCCAACGACTTCTGGTTCGACGTCGGCCCACTGCGCGCGATCCCGCAACGCGGCGCGCGCACGGTGAAGACTCCGCGGCGCGAGATCGCGGTATTCCGCACCGCCAGCGACGAGGTGTTTGCGCTGGAAAATCGCTGCCCGCACAAGGGCGGTCCGCTTAGTGAAGGCATCGTGCACGGTCGCAAGGTCGCCTGCCCACTGCACAACTGGATCATCAACCTCGATGACGGCGAAGCCTCGGGCGCTGACAAAGGCTGCGCGCGCAGCTTCCCGGTCAAGCTCGAGAACGGCCGCATCTATCTCAACATGAGCGTCGCCGCCGCCCCATAGGTGCACGCCACATCAACCGACCCCGCTCCAAAGAAAGTTTCCAAGTAATGGCCTATCTCGTCCCTTCAGAATTCGTGACCAAGATGGTGGATGCCGGCGAATCCAAGATCTTCATGTCCACACGCGACACCATCATCCGCGCCTTCATGGCCGGCGCTATCCTGGCACTCGCCGCGGTGTTCGCCGTTACCGTCACGGTGCAAACAGGTTATCCGATTATCGGCGCGATCCTCTTCCCGGTCGGCTTTTGTATGCTCTATCTGCTCGGCTTCGACCTGCTCACTGGTGTCTTCGTGCTGACGCCCCTAGCGTTGCTTGACAAGCGCCCCGGCGTCACCGTCGGCGGCGTGCTGCGCAATTGGGGGCTCGTCTTCGTCGGCAATTTCATGGGCGCGATCATCGTCGCCATCATGATGTCAATCGTATTTACCTTCGGCTTCTCGACGCCGCCGGACAAGGTGGGGCAGGTGATCGGCCATATCGGCGAAGGCCGCACGCTTGGCTATGCGCAGTATGGCGCAGCCGGCATGCTGACGCTGTTCATCCGCGGCATGCTCTGCAACTGGATGGTCTCAACCGGCGTGGTTGGCGCGATGATCTCAACGACCGTCAGCGGCAAAGTCATCGCGATGTGGATGCCGGTCATGGTCTTCTTCGCGATGACGTTCGAGCATTCGATCGTCAACATGTTCCTGTTCCCCGCCGGCCTGATGCTCGGCGGCAAGTTCACGATCATGGATTACATCATCTGGAACGAGATTCCGACCGTGCTCGGCAACCTCATCGGCGGCCTTACCTTTACCGGCCTGACGCTGTATGCAACGCACATCAAGACAGCTCCGAAGCGCGTTGCTAGTCTCGCCCGCTAGGCCGCCCCGCAATCCTCGCAACACGACGCCCCGGCTTCTCCAGCTGGGGCGTCATTTTATTAGTGTGACTCATGCCGCGTGAATTGACGATTTCGATCGGCCAGCATTCGGACAGGGGCCGCAAAGACACCAATCAGGATTTCCACGGCGCCCTGATTCCGACCGAGCCGCTGTTGAGCCTCAAAGGCATTGCCGTCGTCATCGCCGACGGCATCAGCAGCAGCGCGGTCAGCGGCGAAGCCAGCGAATCTGCGGTCAAATCGTTTCTCACCGACTATTACTGCACATCCGAATCCTGGTCGGTGAAGACATCGGCGCAACGCGTCATCGCTGCGACCAATTCGTGGCTGCAATCCCAGACCCAGCGCGGCCGCTACCATTACGACAAGGATCGCGGCTATGTCTGCACCCTGAGTGCAATGGTGATACGCGCACGCGCAGCGCACCTCTTTCATGTCGGCGATTCCCGCATTTATCGCGTATCGGACCGCGCACTCGAGCAACTTACCACCGACCATCGCGTCGTAATCTCATCCGAGCAGAGCTACCTCGCCCGCGCGCTTGGCGTGAACCCGCAAATCGAGATCGACTATCAGGTGCTGCAGATCGACGACGGCGATGTCTTCATCCTCGCCACCGACGGCGTCTATGATTTCGTCAGCGCGCGCTTCATCACTTCGGCGATCGCCGATCACGCCGACGATCTCGACGCTGCCGCGAGGCTGATCGTCGACGAGGCCTATGCACAGAACAGCCCGGACAACCTCACCGTACAGATCGTGCGGATAGATGCGGTGCCGGACGGCGAGGCCAGCGACATTCTGATGCCGCAATTGCCGCTGCCACCACTGCTCGAAGCTCGCGCGGTGTTCGACGGCTACAGGATCATACGCGAACTGCATGGCAGCAGCCGTAGCCACATCTATCTCGCGATCGATCTGGAGAGCGGCGAACAGGTTGTCATCAAGATTCCGTCGATCGATCTGCGCGACGACCCGGTCTATCTCAAGCGGTTCATGATCGAGGAATGGGTGGCGCGGCGCATCGACAGTCCGCATGTGCTGAAGCCGTGCCGACAGTCGCGCAAGCGCAACTACCTCTACATCGTCGCCGAATTCATCGAAGGCCAGACGCTGAAGCAGTGGATGCTCGACAATCCGAAGCCGGATTTGGAAACCGTGCGCGGCATCACCGAGCAGATAGCACGCGGCTTGCAGGCGTTCCATCGGATGGAGATGATCCATCAGGACATTCGGCCAGACAATATCATGATCGACAAGACGGGCACGGTGAAGATCATCGATTTTGGTTCGACTCGTGTCAACGGCGTCGCCGAAGCTGATTCACCCGGCAAGCACAGCGACATTCTCGGCACGCCGCAATACACCGCACCCGAGCTGTTTCTCGGCAAGCGCGCCACGTCGAGTTCCGACCTCTATGCGCTTGGAATTCTGACCTATCAGATGCTATCCGGGACACTGCCTTACGGAGCGGAGGTTGCGAAGGCGACGACGGCCGCACAGCACCGCAAGCTGCGCTATCGATCTCTGCTCGACGATGCCAGCGATATCCCGGAATGGATCGACGGCGTGTTGCGCAAGGCCGTGCACGCCGACCCGGCGAAGCGCTACGACGAACTCTCCGAATATGTTTACGACCTGCGTAATCCGAAGGCAGAGTTTCTCAACCCTCCGACCGCGCCGCTATTGGAGCGCAATCCGAACATGATCTGGAAGGGCCTATCGTTGCTGCTCGCCATAGTTGTCGTGGTATTGCTGGCGAGGCGCTAATGGCGTAGCTAGCCAGGCCTGCACCTCTCTTGGAAGACTCACATTCTTTCCCTGCCAAACCTCCGGAACGCCGGATCCGCAGTATCCAATCCGATAGTTACCGCACGTCATCTCGGCCAAATGCTTTTGGCTCGATGAGCTTGTTCCGGATTGCATAACGCACAAGGCTCGCTGTCGAAGTCGCACGCGCTCATGCCCGATTAGCGCAGATAGCTCGCCAGGTTCAGGCTCTGAACCTTGGCAATCGCGGCATAGGATGCCGTAAGCTGGGCCTGATAGGTCGACAGTTTGGCGGTGACCGCTGCAACGTCGACACTGGTGAGATCGCTGCCGAGCGTCTGGGCATAGGATTGATACTCGGTGTGGTAGGCACTGGCCCGCTCGATTGAGGCCGATGCGTTGGATATCCGCGTCTGCACCACACCAAGCTTGTCGATGGAATCGACCGCCAGATCGAGCGCCTCATTGAGCGTGTCGGTCGAAAGCGGCGAATTGCTCGCTACCAGATTCATGGCCCGCATGATCTGCTCGAAAGCGGTGTTGTCCGCCGTGACGCCGTAAGAGACCGTCTGATTGTCCGAGACGCGTACAGCGCCGAGCTGGCTGTCGCCCTGATAGTAGTTGGTGTCTGCGGTGGACGGCGACGACGCTGCGGCATAGGTCGCACTCGATATATCCACCGGCGCGGTTTTGGTGGCAGAACCGCCGAACAGATAGCCGCCGTTGTATTGCGTGTTGAGCAGCGACGCCATCTGCTCCAGCATGTTCTTCGCGGTCTCTGTCACGCTGACTGCGTCCGTGCTCGAAGCGCTCGATGCGCTGGTCAGCAAGGTCCGGAACTGCGTCACCAGATCAGACACCGAATTGACGGCCGAGTACATCACCTGGATCTTGCTGTTGGTCTGCGTGGCGGCATCGATATAGGACTGCGCCCGGGTCACCGAGACCTGAAGATTGAGCACCTGCTGCGCCGATGACCCCAACCCGCCAAAATCCGACGAGATCAGCCCCGAAGCCTCCTGGATCTGCTGATTGGCCATGGTGCTTTGCGTGCGCAAAGCGAATGCGATCATCTGGTCGTTAATAGCAAAGGTGGCAACGCGCATCTGCATCAAGTCGGTTCCCCTCAGCTCGCGCTCTGCACGGCGGTCAGCAGCGATGAGAACATCTCGTTGATGACCTGCATGAGCTGCGACGCGGCCGTATACTGATTCTGCAATGTGCTGATCTTCGCGGTTTCTTCGTCGAGATTGACGCCCGACTGCGACGCCAGCGCATTAGCAAATGACGATTGTGCCGTCGACTTTGATGTATAGGTCGTGGCCGCGAGCGTTGCCTTCGACGCGACATTGGCGATGACCGTGGCCGCGTAGTCCGCAAACGAACCGGTCGATGACCCGAGCCCTCCAGACGCGCCAAAGGTACGGGAATCCGTGAGTGCCGCGTAAATCGCATCGACCACGTCGGTCGCGCCGGCGGTGAGTACCTTGGTGCCCGTCGTCAGCGTTGCCGATGCATCGAGGATCGAGACGGCGAACAAACCTGAATTGGCCAGGATGTCACTGCGCACGGCGATGTTGGATGCCCCGGTTCCGGTCACGAGATCATTGAGGCCGAGATAGTCGGACAGGCCGATTCCGCTGCTGCCGACGGCACTCGTCATCTCATTGATGGCGACCCCATTGCTGCTGCTGGAGCTGGCGATCACCACCTTCCCGCTGGCATTGATCGATGCGCTGAGGCCGGAAATGCCATTGATGGCCGAGACCAGGTCGCCCACCGTCGCATAGGTCGACAGATCGAGATCGGCATAGGACACCAGATTTCCCGACTGGTCGGCAACGGCAATGCGGACCGTGCCGGTCGCATCCAGCGCAGTCGCCGCGGTGACCGTCGTGGTGCCGGTCAGGGTCGTTGGCGGCGGCAACGACGTGCCCTGATTGCTTGCGGCATTCAGGGTGTCCGCCAGCGTATTGGCAAGCTGGTCGAGCTGCGACTGCGCTGCGGGCAAGACGCTATCGCGCAGGCTGAGCAACGAGCCGATTTCGCCAGATGTGATCTGCGCAGTGACATCGACGCCGTTGACGGAAATGCCGCTGAGCCCGCTGGACGAACCGGCCGAGTAGCTGGCATTAGCCGTAACGGATGATGCCGCCGTGAAGCTGAACAGATGCGCGCTGTTGTCCACGAGCGTCTGGCCTGACGCCGTATATACCTGCATATCCCCCGTCGATGAGATGAAATAGCTGATATTCATCTTCGACGCGACGGTCTGCAGCGCGACATTGCGCTGATCCTCGAGATCGCCCGTCGATTGGCCAGCGGCCGCCGCCTGTTTGATCTGGGCGTTCAAACTGGCGATGGCCTGCAGGCTGGCATTGACCTGATCGACATCGGAGGAAATCGCAGCGTCTGCGGTCCCGCGCAGCTGTTGAATTCCAGACGACGTCTCGCGCAGTTGCGATGCGAGGTTATCAAGCGCACTCATCACATTGGCTTGCAGCGAGGCACTGCTGGTGGTGCCGGCCAGCGACGATATGGCGGATTCCAGCGATGCCAGCGTGTTCGCGATCGAAGTACCAGTGTCCTCCGCCCCGGTCGTGCTGCCATACAGCGCCTGGAGCCGGTTGAGATAGTCGTTGTTGGTGTTGGCTGCGCCGAATTCCGAGGTTGCAGAGATCAGGGACTTGAACAGCAATTTGTCGACGCTGCTGGTGATCCCGGTGATCGACACGCCGGTCCCGGCGCCGCCACTGGTGGTCGCGACCTGATTGGCGGTCTTGACCGTGTAGCCGGTGGTGTCAGCATTCGAAATATTCGACGAGGCGACGCTGATCTGGACCTGACTGGTCATCAGGCTACTGACGGCGATGCTGCGGGCTATCTCCAGCGACACGGTGGCGACCTCATATTACGGCTTGGTTCAGATCCGCACGTTGCGTGCGTAGGATGCCGACTGCGCATTGATGCGACCATTGGCGCCGTAGGGCGCGCTGTCGGATATCTGCTCCCGAATCGCGGCCATCACGGCGTCGATGCGGCGCTGGCTGGCCTCGATCGCGGTGCGCAGGCGGGTAACATTCTCGTCCATCGCGACGCTGAGCTGTTCGAGCCGGGTGAGGACGCGCGCCTGCAGCTGGCGATCGCTGGTACCAAGCAGCATGTTCTTGCGACCGACTTCCTTGACCCAGGCCTCGAACAGCTCCGAAAGCTCCAGCTTGATCGCCGTGTGCTGCGACTGCGAGGCCGGCAGCCCCATCGCCAGAGCGATATTCTCTTCGCTCACGACGTCGATCAGGCGTTCGATCAGTTCGACCAGATCCTCGAGGCGGGATCCGTCATCGGCGCTCGCAGGCTGCAGCGGCGGGCTTCGGGTCATCATGTGGCTACTCCGTGATCGATGGATGGGGCGCGGCTGCCGTGGCGTGCCGTCCGAGCGAGGCTATCCGTGAATATGCCGTCGCCGCTTTGCTGCGCGCGCCAGCGATGTTGAGTTTCTGCGCCAACGCGTCACGGCGCTGCTGCAAAGTGGTACGCAACGTATTGAGATCGCCCTGCAGCGCCAGGATCATGCGCCGATCACCGCGATCGATCCGCTGCGCGGCGGCCAGCAACCGGTCAAGTCGCCGCATCAGCGCGTCATCGTCTGCCTCGGCCACCATCGCGGTCATCTCATGCTCGAGATCAGGGTATCGAACATCTTGTTGACGGCGGTGATCACCTGCGACGCAGCCGAATAGGCCTGCTGCGCGGAGATCATGCTGCTGAACTGCTCGTTGGTATCGGTGGTGCTGGATTCCAGCTCACTGCCAAAAATGGTGCCGGCGCCGTTGGTGCCGGATTCCTGCAACGCAGCCGTTCCCGATTCTGCCGTGGCCGAATACAGCCCGTTACTCTGGGCTTCCAACTGATCGGCAGCGGCAAATGTCGCCACCGGGATCTTGTAGATCGCAATGGTCTGACCGTTCGAGTAGGTGGCATTGACGATGCCGTTTTCGCCAACCGAGATGTTGCTCAGTTTACCGAATGCGAGACCGTCGGACTCGATGCGGGTGATGTTCACAGCAGGCGTGGATAGGCCGGAGGCATATTGCGTCAGCCCATCGGTGCCGCCTACGGTGCCGAGGTTGAGCGTAATGTTGCTGTCCGCCGCCCCTGTGGTCCAACCAGTGATCGCCAGCGTTGCCGGACTGGGATTGGTGCTGGCCAGCGAACCGTCGGTATTGAAAGAAACCGACACGGTGCTGGTCGGGGTTGCCGCGGTTGTCGTCGTCGAATCCGACGATAGTGTCGGCTGGCCGAAACTCGCACTCCAGGTATTATCCGCAGTCTTAGCCCAGGTGACCTGGATCGAGCTCGACGTTCCCAGCGAATCGTAGACCGACATCGACGTGGTGAACGTATCGCCGACCGCGGCGTCCGCCGGCAAATTGGCCGAGAAGGTGGTGGTCGCCGTCGCGCTGCCGCTGGTCTGCGCCACACTCGTGTTAATTGCCGTGAGATTTCCGCTGCTGGCGCTGCCAATCACATTGCCGGCCGCATCGGTGCGCCAACCCAGAAGATAGGCACCGTTATTGACGAGATAGCCGTCGGAATCCGTCGTAAACCCGCCGTTGCGCGTGTAGAGCGTCGAGCCGCCGGTCAGCGACGTCGTTACCGGAAAGAAGCCGTTGCCCTGGATCGCGATATTGGTAGAGGTCGATGTTGTCGTCAGCAGGCCCTGCGTCGTGATATTGGACTTCGAGAGCGTCGTCACGCCGCCGGACGAATAGGCCGATGCGCTCGACGAACCCGTCACCAGCGACTCGAACGATGCCGAGTTTGTCTTGTAGCCGACCGTCGATGAGTTTGCGATATTGTCGGAAATCATCGCCAGAGCCGAGCTCTGGGCGTTAAGAGCGGAGATGGCTGAAGACAGCGCGCCGGATAGACTCATAATCAGTACTCCAAAGTAAACTCAGGAAGTGACGCCGATGACGTTGCTGGTGCTCACGGACGTGCTCCCGATATTGAGCATCGGGGTGCCGGACGAGTTGTCGATCGAGGTCACCTTTCCGGTGACGGTCGTGTAGCCGTAGACAGACTGACCAGTGCTATCGGTGGCCGAGACGTTGAGCGTGTACTGGCCGCCGTCGGTCAGCTGGGTGCCGTCCGTCGCCGTGCCGTCCCAGGTGAAGCTATTGGTGCCCGAGGTCGTGGTTCCACTGCCGGTCCACACCGTGTTGCCGGATGAATCCTTGACGCTCAGCGTGACATCGGAGGCGGCGGACTCGAGCGAATAGCCAAACGAGATCTGGCCATCTTTCAGCGTGCCGGTGTCGGTTTTCGCGGTAACAGTCTGGCCGATATAGTTCGACGAATTCAGTGTGAGCAGGCTGTTGAGCGACGACACCAGCGTGCCCATATTGCTGTTCAGCGTCTGCTGCTGATCGAAATTGGCGTAGGACGTGAGCTGATTGATGAAGTCGGTCGAATTGGTTGGGTCGAGCGGATTCTGGTTCTGCAACTCGGTCACCAGCAGGTTCAGAAATTGCTGCGACGTAATGGCAGAGGTCACCGACGAAGACGACGCCGTCGAGGCTGTCGTGGTCGTGGTTGACGTCGTTGCAGCTACAGTCATGGCGCGCTCCGGCGATATCCGCGCGCGGCGCTGCGGAATTGCGTCAGTGAGAAGAGTGCTCGTGAAGTCCGTTCCTTATTGAAACGGGTGGTCTCGGCTGTTCAGGCAAAGATTCTTTGCAGGCCGCTCCTGCCCGCGAGCCATCGCGCCCCGTTACAAGAAAGCGCTGTGCCGCGGGGGTTTTCTGAAATTTTTTGGCGCGAGCTATTGGCGCTCAGGCGCGGCAAAAATTGCCCGCTGGGACGGCCGAGGGAGGTTTTGTAGAAGGCCGAAACGGGAGGCAGTCGCGCACGGGATTGTCCGCGGCACTGGCGGGATTAGAGCGACCGTAACGGAAGCGTCAGCTACTTGCTGTCAGGCTTGCTTGCCGGCTTCGCGGGAACCACATCGGATTGCCGGGCCTTCTGCATGATCCGGTCTACCAGGCCATCCGGCGCGCGCACGACGCCCGACGGCAGGGCACGGCGCAGCAATTGCGCCTCGGCCATCGCCGCACGCGCCTGTTCCGACGTCCGCAGCAATGCGAGCGCGGCGTCCCGCCGGTTATCTGGCCAGGTTGACACGTCTTCACCGTGCCGACCCAGCAGGTCTTCAAACTCGGGAACGTCCATTCTGGAAACTCGCCCGGCACGCACTTGATCGTACGTTGCATGTCAGCCCTCGCTCGGACTGGCACGCCAGCGTCCTAAGGCAGACCGGGTCGCGAGGCAATGCTGCCCCGACTTTTCAACCACAAAAAGACGCCGAACGATCCTAAACTCTGCAGGTGCAATGACCCCACCCTGCCCGCCGGTATCGATCCGATCAGATGGGCTTCGCGGTGCTCCGGGCGACGACAATCCAGGCGTCACGAAGCTCGGTCAGGCTCGCAATGATCCGGCCATAGCGCTGCGCCGCGTTCGGCTGCCCGAACGACCGCAGGCAGGCCATGATCAGCGTATGATAGGTGGTGTGCAGGCCCTCCGCGACCTCGCCTCCGCGATCGAAATTCAGGTTATGGCTCAGCCCGCGCAGGATGGCAGTCGCCCGGATCATCAGATCGTGGCTCTCCTCGAATTTCTTCTCCTCGGACGCCGTCACCGATTTCTGCAATGCCGTAATCGCTCCATCGATCATCATGACCACCGCCCGCAACGGCGGCACCGCGACCGCTGCTTGTCGATAGGCCTGGGCGGCCTGAAAATTCGCTTGATGATGCATGACTAATCACTCGACGCGTTGAGAAGGGCGGACAGATAATCCAGGGTGGAATTGGCCGACGAGATCGCCGACTGATATTTGGCGTATTGGGTGGTCAGCATTGTACGATAGATCGCGGCGCGCTCGTTGATGTCATCGATCTGCTGCTGCATCCGGTCATCCTGGGATTGCAAATTGGTGATCAGATCCTGCAGTGAACCGCTGGTCTTGTTCGATGCGGCACTCGCGATCGCGTTGATCTGCGCTGCAATCCCGATGGTCGACGTGATGGTCACCGATGCCGATGACGTACTGCTGTAGCTGAAGGCCATGCCGGAATAGATCGTGCCGGCCTTTCCGATGATCGTCCGGCCGGACACGGTAAACAGCGAACTGTCTCCCCCCACCGAGACCGACAATGCACCGGAGCTATCGACCGCAATATCCATCACGAAGGACGATGGCGGCGATGAACTTGTATTGACAACCGCGAGTGCCGCCGACGAACTCGTGGTCTTGGTGGCGAGGAGCGCGATGACACCGTCAATATTGTCGGCCAGGGTTGTGGCGAGCGTGCTCGTATCGAGCACAAGATCGTTCGTGTCCGAGAACGACAGGCCGAGATCGCTCATCGACAGATCGCCGACGATGGAGTTCAGGACCTGCTCCATCTGCGTCATGACGCTACGCATGGTGCCGTCGCCGAACAGCACCGCACTCGTGTCTGCGGTTCCACTCGACGACAGCGTCTGCTGCGTGGTTACGTAGTCGCGCACAGCGTTGTAGGATGTGACGAATTGCTGCAATGCAGTCTGGATCGAACTTGTATCGACATCGATGCTGATCTTGACTGTCGATCCCGATGGCGTGCTTTGCAGCAGACTAAAGGAGACGCCGCTCAGTACGTCAGTGATGTTATTGGTGTCGCGCGTCAGCGTAATGCCGTCGACGCTGAAAATTGCGGGCTGTGATTCTTGCAGAACGTCGGTGAACGCGCCAGAACTATCTGTCACGCCCAGGGTCGTGAGCACATCGTCGCCCGACACGACACTGGTGGTGATATCCGCATTATCCTTGGTTGCAGACAGGATCATCTCGTACTGATTGCTCGAGATCTGGATGATCGAGGCCTGGACGTTCGTCGTGGACGTCTGTGCATTGATCGTATCGACGAGATCCTCCAGCGTCATCCCGCTGGTGACCGAGATATCGGCACTGGTGCCGCCTTCCAGGCCGATCGAGAAAGTGCCGGTCAGACCGAGATCCGCGCTCTTGTCGGCGACGGCGGTACCGATCACCTTGTGCGCGGTGGCGATCTGGGTCACCGTGAGCGTGTGATCGCCGGTCGCCGCACCATTGCTGATGGCCATCGACACGGCAGAACTGGCGCTGACGTCGCCGGTGGATGTAATCGTCGCCGATCGCGCTCCATAGGCACTCGACGACAGTGAATTGACGATCGACTTGGAGAGCGAGGTTGTGTCGGTCGTCAGCGTCGTCAGCAGCGTCTGCAGCTGCTGATAGGCCGAGATCTTGGCCTCATTCGCGGTGATGCTGGTCTGGATCGTGGTCGCGGCTGCCGTCTTGGTGGCAACCTGCGCCTCGATCAAGGCGTCCCAATCGACGCTGGTCGTCGTCTTCGTGCCTGAGGTGGTCGTCGCCAAGGCCGCGGTTGCCGCTGCGGAAGTCGAGCTCGTCACCGTCGTCATGCCACGTTACTCTCCTGCACGAGGGGGCGAGCCGGCGTTGCTGCCGGCCCGCAATTGCTGCGGCTTAGCCGAGCAGCTTCAGCAGATATTGCGGCATCTGGTTCGCCGACGACTCCGCGGCGACCGCGGCCTGAACCTTGACCTGCGACGACGACAGCTTGGCCTGCTCGGCTGCGATGTCGACGTCGGTGATCGCGGAATTGGCGGCCTGCAGGTTCTGGGACTGCGTCGAGATCGAGCTGGCACTGAAATTGAAGCGCGATTCCTGCGCACCGATCGTCGCGCGGGCGGCCGAGACCGTATCGATGGCAGTGTCGAGCGCGTCGATGGCCGCAGTGGCGCCGGCCTGCGTGCTGACATCGAGCGTATCGACACCCAACGTGGCGGAGGTGAGATCGTCGAGCTTCACGGTGATCGTATCGGCCGACGTCGAGCCGACCAGAACGGACGCACCCGCGGCGAATGCGCTGGTACCATCCAGCAGGCTCTGCCCGCTATAGCGCGTGCCGGTCGCGATACTGTCAATCTGATCGCTCAATGCGGTAAATTCCGAATTGAGATAGGCGCGGCTGCTGTCGGTCACCGTCGCCGAGGAGGACTGCGATGCCAGCGACTTCATCCGCGAGAGAATGTCGCTGATGTTCGAGGCCCCGCCATCAGCCGTCTGCAGGATCGAGGTCGCCTGTGAGGCGTTGGTTGCGGCCTGCTGCAGCGTGGTGACGTCGGATGAAATGCGCGTCGAAATCGCGAGACCGGCGGCGTCGTCGGATGCCTGGGTGATCTTCGAGCCGCTCGATAGCTTTGAGAGTGAGCTCGACATCTGCGACGAGTTGATATTCAGGTAACGGACTGCAGAATTGGCCGCGGTGTTGGTTGAAATAACGGGCATTAAATTGCTCCTTGAATGTGGCCGCGGATGCGGACCGATCGGGGACCTCTGGACGCAGGCCAGCCCCCGTCCATTCGCTAAACGGAACGGCCCTCACAATTCAGGCGCGGTTTATTTCGGGGCTGGTAATTTATAGTTAGCAATCGCTTAACGAGTGCAGGATGTCTGGCTCATGGCGGCGCAGAATTTCGCGCAGCTGCTGCCGCCCGCGCTTGAGCAGCGACTCGACCGCCGACACAGTCGTGTTCATGACTTCGGCGATGTCGCCATTGCTCATGTTTTCATGGTAGGACAGGATCACCGCGACACGTTGCTGCTCGGGCAGACGCAGCATCGCCGCCTCCAGCAATTTAGCCACCTCATCGCGCTGCATCGTGCTGAACGCATCGGGCTTGATGTCGGCTGGCTCCGGCACGGCATCGACATTGTCGGTGCGTGGCCGGCGATGCAGATCGATGCAGCGATTGGTGACAACGCGGTAGAGCCACGTCGAGAATTTTGCGCGGCCGTGCTCCCATTGCCCGCGATGCGTCCAGACCTTCAGCATCGTGTCCTGCACCACATCCTCGGCATCGGCACGACTGCCCAGAAGCCGAAGCGCAATGCCAAACGCACGATCGATATGACGCTCGACAAGACATCTGAATGCCGTCTCGTCATTTGCGGCTAATCTGTCCAGCAGCTCTTCGTCACTATCGCCCGCGGGCTCGCACGCGTCGAGCATCAGAGAATCCTCCGCAGCTTCGAGCTGCAGCGGCATTGTTTCGACAGCGTCTGCAACCTGGAGCGCGTACGTCATGCCCTTCTCCCATTTCTCCGCCGACAAACGGCCGTTCTGGTCGACCTCTCACTCTTGAACGGGTGACGCGCGACGATCAGGCGATGAATGTTGCTTATTTTACAAACACTTGATGGGAAAAAGTTGCCTGGAACTAGGCAGAAATTTCTACACTGGCTGTTGCGGCCACGTCGGGCCTGATGGGAACAGGTCATCAAAGCATCTCGAGAAATCGCATCGACTGCGGCGAGTGATACAAAGAATTCTTACGCACACAACGACAACACCTGCAGCGATACGACATCACTCAGCAATCGAAGACCGATGCTGGCTACTTTGCAGCGATAGATCCGGCAGTGGGCAACGTCACACCTTCACTGGGAAATTCTTGCCGAATCGCAATTTGAAAATAGCGGACTGCGTCGTCGGAGAAAGAAAAAACGCTTGCATGCGGCGCTCATCTGCGGCGCATCGCGATCTTTTTTGTTTCAGAACATTGATCGCGTGCATTCAATGCGCACGCGCAATGAAGATACACACAGTAGAAACAAACCGCACCGAGCTGAAACATATAGAAGCATATTGTGCCGACGCATCGCAGAGATATCCGCCTGACGACGTCAGCTCGTTCGTATCAGTCAAAGCATTCAAACGAACGAGACAGCGGCGATGAACGACAGCTTGGACGATATCCTCCGGCAGCATGCGCGCCCGCCGCGACTGGGCGCGCTTCAACTTGCATGCTTGCGTCAGGTAACGAGCCGGTGCCATGGCATTGTCGACTGGGATGGCGTCAGTGCCGTATCTCAGCCTGGCGCTGCGGTCATTGTGTTCGAAGCGACGCATGCTGTGCGCGTTCAGGCGCTGATCGAAGCCCTGCACGAGAATGCAATCGTCATTTTGCTCGTTGGCGAGAGCCCAGCCTTCGACGGCCTGAAGTCGAAATTACACGCACACGGGTCACTCGGCGCCGAGGGCGCGGATGCGCCGCATCAGGTGTGGTGGGGCGGCGTCAAGCCGCTCACGGTGCCGACCGGATTATATCGAAAGCAGGATACGCTTTTCATCTCGTCATTCGAGAGTTCAGACATTCAGGGCGAGGATGCCGGCCTTACTGCAGATCTGAAGCGGTTGGGCCTCGATCACGTCGTAACGCAGATATCACCGAACTGCAGCAAGGCCCGGCAAGGCACGTCGAAAGTCGATTTCATCATCGAGCAGTGGAGCCAGGCATGCCGCCCGGTGTTCTGGATCGACGCTCAGGCGCGGCTCGCCAATCTTCCACTGCTCCCGCAGGCGCTGGGCTGTGACTTCGCAGTCAACCGTCGCCCGAATGGGGTGATGAATACTGGCGCGCTGTTCTTCCATCAGACCGAGCGCGCCGAAGCGCTGCTCGACATCTGGCGGCGCCTCACCTGCAGCCACCCCAATCTGCCGGAGTCCTTCCTGCTGGATCAGGCATGGGCGCTCACAAATGCGCAGCGGGAAATCGAAACCGTCTGGCTGCCGGACACCTACTGGCGAAAAGATGATGTGAAGCCGCGCATCGACAGCACGATCCTCGCTCATGCCTGTAACAATGATGATCATCCATTGGAAAAATTCGCTGAACAAATGCAGTTGGGGCGCAGGTTCGGACGCCATCAGGCTCCGGAAGCTCACCTCGTCATGAAAGGCGCCGCCGGCGGCCACGGGCTAATCACAATCGTGATCAGGGACATCCTTGCAGGCAGCACGACGGATATCGCCGAGTCAGTGGAAGCAGCAGCAGCAGCGTTTGCCGCCGACAACGGCGGATTTTCGCAGATGGAAATTGTGCTCTGCGGCTGGGACGACGAAGTCAGGTCCGTTCTCCAGATCGAGGACTATGCGTGGACACTGATGACCGACGTATCGGAACGTCTGCGGCCGAACTGCTTCAGCTCGCTCAAGCGCCGACGCGCCAGGCACGATTTGCATGCGCCAGAATCAAGCCTGTCATCGGATTCATTTCCGATTGGTCTCGCGCTGGATAGCGACCATCAGCCAGATTCGGGCCTTCCTGACCGAACAAGGCGCTGCCGTACGAACTAGCTCGCGCGCCTCACTATTTGAGATTCTGAAGAACCGAGAGGAGGAGATATCGCCGCGTATGCGCAACCTGATCATCGGGCTCCATGAGGACAGGCTCATGACGAGCACTTCGTCGCGTGCCACTGGATCAACGAGACCGCCCCTCCGGATTTTACATCCCTGTGAGACATCGCAGCAGCAGTCGGACGTCGCTTTGCGCCAGACGCGGTCATGTGGAGATCCAAAGACAGCGGAATCTCGCGAAGTCTTGCATAAAAGGCGACACCGATTGAGAATGGATGGCTCATCCAGAGCTTCGGCTCGGCCAGCAGCGAGAACGTACCGTACGTCTACCGATATGGCGGCATTTTTATCCAATCGTCGAAAGCAACGTCCGTGCCTTCTGTGAACAAAGCAAAGAAATCAACCAGCAAACGCCCGGCACGGACCAATGGCAGCATAACAGACG
The DNA here is from genome assembly GCF_900108575.1 of Tardiphaga sp. OK245. Lineage (NCBI taxonomy): Bacteria > Pseudomonadati > Pseudomonadota > Alphaproteobacteria > Hyphomicrobiales > Nitrobacteraceae > Tardiphaga > Tardiphaga sp. OK245. The sequence continues at coordinate 1,411,878 of NZ_FNWZ01000001.1, forward strand.
CAACCTATTTGAAGCTGCACAACCTGATCGAGTCGCGACAGCTGCAGCCCGGCGAGGTGATCGAAGAACGCCGGCTTGCACTGCGGCTGAAAGTCTCGCGGACACCGCTGCGGGCTGGCATCAGCCGGTTGCTGGGCGAAGGCAGGCTCGAGCAATTGTCCAACGGCACTGTGGTGGTCCGCACAATCGAGATGGCGGAATTGCTCGAATTGATCCATCTCCGCATGGTACTGGAGAGCGAAGCGACGTTCATTGCGGCGACCCGCATCGCACTGGATATCCTTGCACCGATCAGGGCCTCGCTAGAGAAGATCATTGCTGCGTCGACAGTGTCCGGGACAGCTCACTGGACTCTCGACGATGAAATTCATGATCAGATCGCGCGGCATTGCGGCAATCGCTCGCTTGAGAAACTGATTGGAGAAATCCGGCAGAAGATCCGGATGTGCAATGTGGAGCGCCACCCTGGCCGGCTGCTGCCCGCCACCCGCGAGCATCTTGCGATTATCGATGCCATCATCGATCGTGATGCCGCCGCAGCCCGTCAGGCGATGATCCTGCATCTCACTAATGTGCGGCAAGGATTGCTCGAACGGTTCGGGATCTTCCTGCCCGAGCCTCACGGCTAGGCCACGATTAGGCAAATCCCTGCGGGTTGCATGTCCGAAAATTCTGCAGCTGCCCGCAATTTTGTCGGACTCCGTCCAAATTTAACGCAGCTTCCCGAACTTCGCAGCTTGACTGAAATCAGCATGGGCGGTTCACTGGTATACCATTGGAATATCGAGCCGCTTCGCAGCAGGCCGACTAACCAGATGTCCCGCCTGAATGACGCCGAACCACACTGCTTCCCATACCGTCGCGGCCGAATCGCTGTCCCCGGCCGCCTTTGCCGCCTTCGGCGATGTAGCCGAGCGACCGATCGACGCGCGCCGGCGCTATCTTCCGACATCGGACGGTCGCGCCGAGGACGCCGCCATCTTTTCCTTCTGGATCAGCAGCGCCGCCAGGCTTGGTAGTCTGCCCCTGCCAATCACGACGCTGGAGCGTCATCCGTTCTCCGCCCAGACCTTCGTACCGCTCGGCAGCAGCCAATACCTGGCGATCGTGTGCCATGCCGACCCGGATGGCCTGCCTGATGTGGCCACCCTGCGGTGCTTCATCGCCGGAGCGCATCAAAGCGTCACCTTCGCCCGCAATGTCTGGCATCATCCCATGACCGTTCTCGGCGCGGCCATGGAATTCGCTGTCGCCATGGGCATGACCGGCCGGCAGGACGACGACGTGTTCGTCGATATCGCTGGCGACGTTCGCGCCGTGATGCCGCAGAGCGCATAGGGATCACAACGATGCCGCATGACGATCACCTCGCCCGCGACTTCGTCGGCTACGGCCGCACCCCGCCGCATCCGCAGTGGCCGGGCGCAGCAAGAATCGCGCTCAACTTCTGCATCAACTACGAAGAAGGCTCCGAGCCGTCGTTCGCCGATGGCGACGGCGTCACCGAAACGGCCCTGACCGAAGGCGGCGGCGGCGGCTTCGAGGGCCGCGACCTCGCTGCCGAGTCGATGTTCGAATATGGCAGCCGCATAGGCTTCTGGCGCGTACTGCGCCTTCTGTCCGAGCGCGGCATGACCGCCACCGTCATGGGCTGCGCGCTGGCGCTGGAACGCAACGACGAGGCTAGCGCCGCCATTCGCGAATATGGTTACGACGTCTGCGCCCATGGCTGGCGCTGGGAGCGACATCCGTTGCTGTCCGAGGCTGACGAACGCGAGCGCATTCGCAAGACCGTCGAGAGCCTCACGCGCACCACCGGCGAGCGTCCGCTCGGCTGGTATTGCCGCTATGGGCCGAGTGTTAACACGCGGCGCCTCGTGGTCGAGGAAGGCGGTTTCCTCTACGACTCCGACGCCTATAACGACGAATTGCCGTACTGGACACGTGTGCTCGACAAGCCGCATCTCGTGGTGCCCTACGGTCTTGCCAACAACGACGCAAAGTTCAGCCGCGGCGCGATGGCAACGGCGGATGATTTCTTCGTCTATCTGCGCGACGCCTTCGACACGCTCTACACGGAGGGCGCCACCGCGCCGAAGATGATGTCGGTCGGACTGCATACCCGCCTGATCGGCCATCCTGGCCGGGCCGCTGGCCTGCAGCGCTTCCTCGATCACGTTTCCAGGCACGACAACACCTGGGTCTGCCGGCGTGGCGACATCGCCCGTCACTGGCAGGCCACTCATCCCCCCACGCCCTGATCTCCACCACATCCGCACCCGAAAGGACGTCCCCATGAGACTGAAACCCGCGCATTGGCTGTTCGCGCTGATGCTATCGACTGCGGCATTCGCCGGCGGCGCCAGCGCGCAGGAAGCCGATCATCCGTCCGACAAGCCGATGGTGGTCGCGTCCGACTTCGGCGTCGCGCCGTGGATGGTGCGCGGCCCCAACGGCCCCGAGGGTTTCGGTGCGGATCTGATCAACGAGATCGGTAAAGATCTCGGCCGCCCGAAGGTCGAGATCGTCGACATCAATTTCTCCGGTCTGTTCGCGGCGCTGTTCGCCAAACGCGCCGAATTCCTGGTCAACCCGCTGAACCTCACCGCCGAGCGTTCCGAGCGCATGCTCTATACCGAACCGCTGTTCTCCACCGGCAACGGCTTCATCGTCCGCGCCGCTGATGAGATGAAGGGCTTCGAGGATCTCAAGGGCAAGGCCGTCGCCGTCAACCGCGGCACCATCTCGGATACGTGGGCTACCGCCAATGCCGAGAAATACGGCTTCGAAGTGCAGCGCTACGATGTATTCCCCGACACAGTACAGGCCGTGCTGACGCGCCGCGCCTTCACAGCACTGAATGAGATCCCGACGACCGTCTATGCCGCCAGCCAGAACAAGGCGATCAAGGTCGGTTTCAAGGACTTCAACGGCCGCAACTTCGCCTATGCGTTCCGCCTGGAAGATACCGCGTATCGCAACAAGGTCGAGGCGGTCATCGAATGCATGAAGTTGGACGGTCGCCTGCGCAAGCTGCACGAGAAATGGTATGGCGCAGCGCCGGATGCCGGCTCGGCCATCGATACTGTGTATTTCGGCTATGGTCCTCCCGGCTTCAAGGGTTTCGAGCCCACCTCGCACGTTCCGGCGTGCAAGTAGCACGCTTGCTCTGACGAGATAGCTTTAAACACCGGACCGGCCCGAGCCGGTCCAACTGCGGTTGGCGGACACCCGATGGACCGGATCGTCGAATACTACTTCAATGCAGAAGTCATCGCGGGCGCCTTCCCCCAGGTGCTCGCGGGCTTTCGCACGACGGTCATCGTATCGCTTTTGATCATTGTCTGCGGCACGCTGTCCGGCCTGTCGCTGGCACTGCTGCGCTGCGCCAACCTGCGCCCGGTCAATTTCATCATCACCGCTTATGTCGACGTGCTGCGCACGCTGCCGCAGCTCGTCGTGATCGTCTTCATCTATTTCGGCCTGCCTTATCTGGGCCCGGCGCTGTCCCCCTTCGCGACCACCGTGCTGGCGCTCGGCATGGTGTTGTCGGCCTTTTCCACCGAGATATTCTGGTCCGCAATCATGGCGCTTCCGCGTGGACAATGGGACGCCGCCAGCGCACTCGGTTTCAGCCGGCTGCGAACACTGATCACCATCATCTTGCCGCAGGCCATTCGCCTCGCGATCCCGCTTCTGACCAACCGCGCCATCTCCATCAGCAAGGGCACCGCGCTCGGCACCGCCGTGTCGCTCCCGGAAACGCTCGGACAGGCGCAGAGCGTGATGGCGCTGGTCGCCAATCCCTCGCCGCTGACGCTGGCCGCGGCGTTCTACCTCACTTTCTTCCTGCCGCTGGTGATCGCCAGCCGGTGGATCGAATATCGCTACAGCACGGGGCGTTGAGCGGATCGCATGCAGGATTTCCTGGACAATTTCGCCAACTGGGAGTCGCTGTTGCGGGTCTATCCGCTGCTGCTGCAGGGGCTGATCTATACAGTCTGGCTTGCGGTGGTGGCGCTGCCGCTCGGCATTCTCGCCGGCCTCGCCATCGGCGTGCTGTACAGCTTCAAGAACCGCTGGGTGAATATCGCGCTGCTGATCTATATCGACCTGTTCAGATCGTTTCCCGTGGTGGTGCTGCTGATCCTGATCTTCTACGGCATGCCGTTTCTGGGCCTGACGCTCGGCAGCTTCACCGCGGCGGTGCTGGCCATCGTGCTCAACAATTCCGGCTACTATGGCGAGATCTTCCGCGCCGGCATCCTGTCCGTGCCCCACGGCCAGACCGAGGCTGCCCGGGCGCTCGGTTTCAAGCCGCTGCATGTGGTGTTCTTCATCGTGCTGCCGCAGGCGATCCGCAACGTGCTGGCGCCGCTCGCCAGCAATTCGCTAGAACTCGTCAAGGCGACACCAATTGCCGCCTTGGTCGCACTGCCTGAACTGCTGCGTTCAGCCCGCGTCGCCCAGGAGCAGACCTACAACCCGACGCCGTTGATGGCCGCTGCCGTGATCTTCTTCGTCATCCTGTATCCGTTCGCGCGCTGGGTGGCGCGGCTGGAGCGGCAAGCACTGAAAGCCCGCTGATATGGCCACACTGATCACCGGCGGCGGCGGTTTCATCGGGCTCGCGCTCGCCGAACGCCTGATCGCCGACGGCGAGACCGTTGTCCTGTTCGACCTCTCAGCTCCCGGCCACGACATGCTGGTGCGCCCCGAACTCGCCGGCGCTACACTGGTCACCGGCGATGTCACAAACGCCCACGACATCGACCGCGCGTTGAACACGGCCGGCATCGACCGCGTGATCCATACCGCCGCGATGACGCCGAATGCGCGGCGCGAGCATGACGCTGCGCGCCAGATCGTCGACGTCAATATCGGCGGCACCGTCAATCTGCTCGAACGCGTTACATTGCGGCCCGCCATCAAGCGCGTCATCGTGCTCAGCTCGGTCGCAGTATACGGCTTCTCGCAACCGGCCGCGTCGGGCCTGTTCGAGGAGGATTTGTCGCCGCCGGCGCCAGCTGCGCTCTATGGCATCACAAAGCTCGCATCGGAACAGGCGGCGCTGCGGATCGCCGACCTTCACAAGCTCGATGTGCGCGTGATTAGGCTCGGGCCGGCCTTTGGCCCATGGGAATTGCAGACCAGTGTCCGCGATGCGCTCAGCCCACATTATCAGGTGCTCCGCATGGCTCTCGACGGCCGTGAAGCGGTTCTCCCGCGCAGCATGGCCGGCGATTGGATCTATTCCCGTGACGCTGCCCTCGGCATCGCGAAGGTGAGCGCCTCCGACGCGCTGAAGCACCGTACCTATCACGTCAGCGGCGGTGTATTGTCCGATCTGCCACGATGGTGCGAGATCATCGCGACGCACATGCCCGGTTTCCGCTGGCGGATGGCGGAGATCGAGGCAGAGGGCAACGTGATCTATGGCTTGCCGAAGGACCGTGCGCCGCTGAACATTGCGCGACTCGCCGCGGATGCCGGCTTCAAGCCTCAATTTCATCTGGAAGATGCGGCGCGCGACTATCTCGGCTGGTTGTCGCAGGCAGGAGAACCCGCATGAGCAAGCGTCTGGCTGGAAAATCCGTTCTGATCACCGGCGCCTCCTCGGGCATCGGCCGCGCCATCGCCCGCCGATTTGCTGCCGAGGGCGCGAGGCTCATGCTCGCTGATCTCACCATGGACGTGCGCGAGGGCGGCACTCCGACATTGGAGCTGCTGCGTGCAGACGGTTATGAGGTCGATTTCATCCAGATCGACGTCGCCTCGGAGGACGACACCATCCGCGCCGTCCAACAGACTGTTGCGCGCTACGGTTGCCTCGACGTGCTCGTCAACGACGCCGCCATCGGCACTGGCAAGCGTCTGACCGACACCAGCCTCGCCGAATGGGACAGAACGCTGGCGGTCAATCTCACTGGCGTATTCCTGATGTCGCGCGCCGCCGTCAACCAGATGCTGACGCAGGATATTCGCAACGAGGCCCGCGGCCGCCTCGTCAACATTTCCTCGCAACACGGCATGATCGCCTGCCCAGAAGACATCGCCTATGGCACCTCCAAATCCGGAGTCGTCTACATGACGCGGCAGATCGCGGCGGACTACGCGAAGGATCACATCATCTGCAACGCAGTTGCGCCCGGCAAGATCGTCACCGGCAAACCGGGCCGCGCCGCGGAACCGCGCTGGATGGACTACTCCACCAGCCGCACGCCGATGCCGCGGCTGGGCCGTCCTGACGACGTCGCCAATACAGCGCTGTTTCTGGCCTCCGACGAGGCAACTTTCATGACGGGCGAAAACATCCTCGTCGATGGCGGCTGGATGGCGTCATGAACAACGTTTCGGAGAGCACCATGGTGCAAGCGCCTGCAGAGACGTCCGCGCCGATCATTCAAATGTCCGGCGTCACCAAATGGTATGGCGACGTCCAAGTGCTCAAGGGTATCGACTTCACGGTGGCGCGCGGCGAGCGCGTCGTGATCTGCGGGCCTTCGGGGTCCGGCAAGTCGACCATGATCCGTTGCATTAACCGGCTGGAAGAACATCGCGACGGCCGCATCGTGGTGAATGGCGTCGAGCTCGATCACTCGACGCGCAATGTCGACGTGGTTCGCCGCGATGTCGGCATGGTGTTCCAGCAGTTTAACCTGTTTCCGCATCTGACCGTGCTGCAGAACCTCACCATCGCGCCACGCAAGATCCGCGGCGCAACGAGGCAGGAGGCCGACGAGATCGCGCGCTATTTTCTTGAGCGCGTACGGATCTCCGAACAGGCTGATAAATATCCGAGCCAGCTCTCCGGCGGCCAGCAGCAGCGCGTCGCCATCGCGCGTGCGCTGTGCATGAAGCCGCAGATCATGCTATTCGACGAGCCTACCTCGGCGCTTGATCCGGAAATGATCCAGGAGGTGCTCGACGTTATGGTCGGCCTCGCCCGCGAAGGGATGACCATGGTCTGCGTCACCCACGAGATGGGCTTCGCGCGCACGGTCGCCGACCGCGTGGTGTTCATGGACGCCGGCCGGATCATCGAGGACGGCGCGCCGGCCGATTTCTTCTCGGATCCGAAACAGGATCGAACCCGTGCATTCCTCAAGCAAATTATGCATCGATGACCGAAGCGTCCGCTTTGCGCCAGAATCCGTCACTAAAGCTCTCTAGCCAGCATATTTATCCAGTTGATATCGCGCCAGCAATCACCGGCCGCTTCTCTCCTTGAGCAGCATGCTAACCGCGCTGTCGAAAAGCATTTTTGGTGCGATTAGTCCTGCCGACATCGCCAGAAGAATAGTTGATGCGGTCACAACGTTATCCGTCATCATTGTGAGGATCGTGCCAATCGCAGTATTGAATGCGAGCATACCTCTGGAGTAATCACCAACTGCTGCGTCGGCGCATTGTGGGGCGCGAAACCCCCTCCCGATCGGGTCTCGCGAAAGGAGATGCTCGTTGCCACCACCGTGTCGCTCAGAATGTCGCCGGCTCTCCCTTAGGAAGGTCGATTTTTGCCTTCCTCGAAAATCGCTGCAACACATTCTGCAAACGTCTCAGCTGGGGTTTGATAGAGCTATGTCTCTTTCACGGCGTTTCATTGAGCTGCCATGCTATTGCGCTGAGCCTAGTCTGGCTATGCAGGGACAGATCAGTGCCACGCGGAAGACATTAGCGCAGAAATCTGTTGGTGTTTTCGTTTGAGCCGTGCTGCCGGGAAGACCGAGGGTCACAAAAGATAGACCTCGACCAATTCGCAGCATGTTCGGTCGGGCGCCATTACCCACCAGAACCGTTCGAGAACACCCGGCTCGCGAGCACATCCGAAGCCTCCAGTGACATGATGTCGTCGGCGCTCAGCACGCGGTCGAGATCGGCGACAAGCCGGTTGGCCTGACGCAGCCGCATGCGGTCGAGCGCGTTGCGGATCGAACGGGCGTTGGAGAACAGCGGCTGGGTCTTGCGCAGCGCGATGTAGCGGACGAACGCTGCGCGCGCATCGGCGCTGAATTTGTAATTCATATCCCCGAGCATCAATTCGGAAATGGCGAGCAATTCGTCGTCAGCATAGTCGGGGAAATCGATGTGGTGGGCGATGCGCGAGCGGAAGCCGGGATTGCTGCCGAAGAACTTGTCCATGCGGTCGCCGTAGCCGGCGAGGATCACCACCAGATCCTCGCGCTGGGATTCCATCACTTGCAGCAGGATCTCGATCGCCTCCTGGCCGTAATCGCGCTCGTTATCAGGCCGATGCAGGTAATAGGCCTCGTCAATGAACAACACGCCGCCCATCGCCTTCTTCAAGATCTCCTTCGTCTTCGGCGCGGTATGGCCGATATATTGCCCGACCAGTTCATCGCGCGTCACCGACACCACCTGCCCTCGCCGCACGAAGCCTAGTTTATGCAGGATGCTGGCGATGCGCAGCGCCACCGTCGTCTTGCCGGTGCCGGGATTGCCGGTGAACGACATGTGCAGCGTCGGGTTGCCCGACGCCAGGTCCATGCGCTTGCGGATGCGCTCGATCAGCAGCAGCGAAGCAATCTCGCGAATCCGCGTTTTCACCGGCTTCAGCCCGATCAACTCGCGATCGAGCTGATCGAGCACCTCGCCGATGCCGACCTCGTCGAACTCACGGCGCAGATCGACCTGCGTCGTGGGCGACGCGTCGCCGGCGCTATCGACCACCGTCAGCGTGCTCACGACCCACCGTAGCGCTGGCCTTCGGGTCGATCGACGGCATAGGATTTGGTCGTATAGCGGATGTTGCGGCCTTCCACCTCATGCCGCTCGAGCCGGAAACCTGGCTCTTCCTTCGGACGGTTGACGATGAAGGAGAGCCGCACCGATTCCCAGCCATGGCTGGAATCGAATGCCGACAACCGGATGTAGCGATCGCCATACACCTTGCGGCATTCGGTCAATTCCATCAGCACGCCAGCGGCGTCGCGCAGATCGAACATCGGTAGTCCCCACATTTCCCAGAAATTGTTGCGAGGATGCGGATCATCGGTGAATTCGATGTTCACGGCCCAGCCATTGGCGAGGCAATACTGCACCTGTTTTGAAATCTGTTCATCAGTGAGATCGGGCAGGAACGAGAAGCAGCCCTGGGTAATGCGCATGATCGTACTCCTTATAGCGAGACGCTGGCGGTGGGGGCGTAGTCGGGCATGTCAGTGGATTCGTAATTGAAGGTGACGTTCTTCCACGTCTCCAGCGCCGCCTTCAGCGGCGTGCAGGTCATCGCCGCCTTGGCAAGAATCTCCTCGCCTTCATGCAGGTAGTCGCGACCTTCGTTGCGAGCGAGGATCATCGCTTCCAACGCGACACGGTTGGCGGTGGCGCCGGCCTGGATGCCCATCGGATGACCGATGGTGCCGCCGCCGAACTGCAGGATGACGTCTTCGCCAAGATGATCGAGCAACTGATGCATCTGGCCGGCATGGATGCCGCCCGACGCGACCGGCATCGTCTTATTGAGGCTGGCCCAGTTCTGCTCGAAGAACACGCCATGTTCGAGCCGCATCGGATTGTAGTCTTCGCGGCAGATGTCGTAATAGCCGCGCGTCGTCGCCGGATCGCCTTCGAGCTTGCCGACGACCGTCCCGGCATGGATATGATCGACGCCGGCGAGCCGCATCCATTTGGCGATGACGCGGAACGAGACGCCGTGATTGCGCTGCCGCGTATAGGTCGAATGTCCGGCGCGATGCAGATGCAGGATCATGTCGTTCTTGCGCGCCCATTTCGCCATCGACTGGATCGCGGTGTAGCCAATCACGAGATCGATCATGATGATGACGGAGCCGAGCTGCTTGGCGAATTCGGCGCGTTCGTACATGTCCTCCATGGTGCCGGCGGTGACGTTAAGATAGGTGCCCTTGATCTCACCGGACGCCGCCTGCGCCTTGTTGACCGCCTCCATGCAATAGAGAAAACGCTCGCGCCAATGCATGAAGGGCTGCGAGTTGATGTTTTCGTCGTCCTTGGTGAAGTCGAGCCCGCCCTTCAGCGCCTCATAGACGACGCGGCCGTAGTTACGACCGGACAGACCCAACTTCGGCTTCACAGTCGCGCCAAGCAGTGGGCGGCCGAACTTGTCCATACGCTCTCGCTCAACCACGATGCCGGTGGCCGGGCCCTGGAACGTCTTCACATAAGCGACCGGAAGCCGCATGTCTTCCAATCGCAGAGCCTTCAGCGGCTTGAAGCCGAACACGTTGCCAATGATCGAGGCCGACAGGTTGGCGATCGAGCCGTTCTCGAACAGGTCGAGATCGTAGGCGATATAGGCAAAGTACTGTCCGGGCGAATTTGGCACCGGATCGACCCGAAAACACTTGGCGCGGTATTTTTCCGCAGCCGTGAGACGGTCGGTCCACACCACGGTCCAGGTTGCGGTCGAAGATTCGCCGGCCACTGCTGCCGAAGCCTCGATCGGATCGACGCCGTCCTGCGGCGTCACCCGGAACAATGCGATGATGTCGGTGTCCTTGGGGACATAATCGGGCTCCCAATAGCCCATCTTCTTGTATTCCATGACGCCGGACTTGTAGCGATCCTTGCCGCGGATCGTGATCGAAGCATGTTCATTCATGTTGGCCTCCTCGTTTGGATCCGGCGTCACCGGATGGAATAAGGTCTGTTCACTCGGCAGCTTGCGCGATGTTGCCGATCTTCGGGTCGAGCGCGCCACTGCGATAACGCTTCGCCATTTCGGCCAGCGGAATCACCTTGATCTGTGCGGCGTGACCCGCGGTGCCGAATTGTTCGAAGCGTTCGCGGCAGAGGTCGCGCATCGCGTCCATCGCCGGTTTCAGAAATTTTCGCGGATCGAATTCGCTTCTGGTTTGCGCGGCAACCTTCCGGAAGGCGGAGGTCATTGCGAGGCGGCAGTCGGTGTCGATATTGACCTTGCGGACGCCGTGTTTGATGCCGCGCACAATTTCCTCGACCGGCACGCCCCAGGTCTGCGGCATCTCGCCACCAAATTGATTGAAGATGTCCTGCAGCGGCTGCGGCACCGATGACGAGCCGTGCATCACCAGATGCGTATTCGGCAGCCGGCGGTGAATTTCTTCGACGACCGTCATGGCGAGAATATCGCCGTCCGGCTTGCGCGAGAACTTGTAGGCACCGTGCGAAGTCCCCATCGCGATCGCCAGCGCGTCAACCTTCGTGGCACGGACGAAATCGACCGCTTGATCCGGATCGGTGAGCAACTGGTCGTGGCTGACCTTGCCCTCGACACCGTGGCCGTCCTCCTGCTCGCCGCCGCCATGCTCCAATGAACCGAGTACGCCGAGTTCGCCTTCGACAGAGGCGCCGATCCAGTGTGCGATATCGACCACGCGACGCGTGATGTCGATATTGTAATCGTAGTCAGCAGCAGTCTTGGCGTCGGCCTTCAGCGAGCCGTCCATCATGACCGAGGTAAAGCCGTGCTGTAGCGCGGTGGCGCAGGTGGACTCTTCGTTGCCGTGGTCCTGGTGCAGGCACAGCGGGATCTGCGGATGCATCTCTTCCAGCGCATCGATCATCCTCGCCAGCATGAAGTCGTTGGCGTAGGAGCGCGCGCCGCGCGAGGCCTGGATGATGACCGGCGCATCGACCTCGGCGGCGGCCTCCATGATCGCCAGACCCTGCTCCATGTTGTTGATGTTGAAGGCCGGCACGCCGTAGCCATGTTCGGCAGCGTGATCGAGCAGTTGCCTCAGTGTAATGCGTGCCATAGGTCCTCCATTTCGTTGTCTTGTCCCGAACAACTCATTCGGCGGCAGCGATGCGCGAGCGGGCAATGCAGCGCATCGCCGCCGTTGCGACCGCCGCGGCGGTGATACCGAATTCGCGATACAGATCATCCGCAGGCGCCGAGGCCCCGAATCCGGTCATGCCGACGAACTCGCCGCCATCGCCGAGCCAGCGCGCCCAATCGCCCTCGACTGCGGCCTCGACACCGACGCGCGGAGCACTGCCGAGAATTGCGGCCCGATACTCGCCGGATTGTTGCCGGAACAAATCGAAACACGGCGCCGAGACCACAGCGGCGCGAATGCCGTCATCGGCCAGTAGCCTGGCCGCAGCAATCGCGATCGACACTTCGGAGCCAGTTGCGATCAGGGTGACATCGCGGCCACCTTCCGGCTCGATGACGACATAGGCACCGCGCCCGACCCGATTGGTGGAATCGATGCCATCGCGGAACACAGGCAGCGCCTGGCGCGACAGGCAGAGCACCGACGGCGCATGCGGTGTCCGCAACGCGCAATCCCAGGCCTCAGCGGTTTCGACGGCGTCGCCGGGACGGAACACCTGCAGATTCGGAATCGCGCGCAGAGAAGCCAGGTGCTCGACCGGCTGATGGGTCGGGCCGTCCTCGCCAAGCCCGATCGAGTCATGCGTCATCACGTGAATGACGCGGATGCCCATCAACGCGGCCAGCCGGATCGCGGGGCGGCTGTAATCGGCAAAGCACAGGAAGGTGCCGCCATAGGGAATGAGGCCCCCATGCAAAGCGACGCCGTTCATCGCTGCCGCCATGGCGTGCTCGCGCACGCCGTAATGAACGTAGCTGCCGTCGAAGGCATCGTGCTGGATCGGCGCCTGCATCCTGGCGCGAGTGAGGTTCGAATGGGTGAGGTCAGCCGATCCGCCGAGCAGATTCGGCAGGGCATCGGCAATGACGTCGATGACGAGTTGCGAGGCCTGCCGGGTGGCGATCTTCGGCCGCTCCTGCAGGAAACGGGCGCGAGTCTTGGCCAGCGCCTGGTCGTATCTGCCGGACAGCTCGCCTTTCAGCGCAGCCTGAAAGTAGTCCCGCACAGCGCCGTCGAGACGCGAAACGCGCCCCGCCCATTCCGCATGCGCCGTCTGTCCGCGCGCGCCGACCGCGCGCCATTGTCGCGCCACCGCATCGGGAACGTGGAACGGTGCGTGCGGCCAGTGCAGCGCGTCGCGCGTCTTCGCGATCTCGTCCGCGCCCAGTGGCGCGCCATGCGCCTTCTCACTGCCTTGCCGATTTGGCGCGCCGAAGCCGATCACCGTGCGGCACGCGATCAGCGACGGGCGGTCGTTGTCGCGCGCCCGTGCAATGGCCGCGGCAACGGCCTCGGCATCATGGCCGTTGACGCGGCTGGCCGACCATCCCGATGCAGCGAAGCGCGCAAGCTGATCGTCCGAACACGACAGCGAGGTCGCGCCGTCGATCGAGATCTGGTTATCGTCGAACAGCACGATCAGACGATTGAGCCGCAGATGTCCCGCCAGCGAGATCGCCTCGTGGCTGAGCCCCTCCATCAAGCAGCCGTCGCCGGCGATCACGTAAGTGTAGTGATCGACGAGACCGTCGCCGAAACGCGCATTCATCAGGCGTTCGGCCAAGGCCATGCCGACTGCCGTGGCTAAACCCTGGCCGAGCGGGCCGGTGGTCGTCTCGACGCCCGCGGTGTGGCCGTATTCGGGATGACCGGGTGTCTTCGAGCCCCATTGCCGGAAAGACTGTAACTGATCGAGCGTCACCTCCGCCGATCCGGTCAGATGCAGCAGCGCGTAGAGCAGCATCGAGCCGTGGCCGGCGGACAAGATGAAGCGGTCGCGGTCTGGCCAGGACGGATCGGCGGCATCGAATTTGAGGAAGCGCGAGAACAGCACCGTCGCCGCATCGGCCATACCCATCGGCATGCCGGGATGGCCCGACTTCGCCTTTTCCACCGCATCGATCGCGAGAAAGCGAATCGCATTCGCCATATCCGCGTGCGGAACGGTTGCTTGGTCCATCTGGGGAGCGGGACTCTGAATATTCATACCGTGCGCCTTTTGCGTTCCATCAGTTGCAGGATCAGCGGGGTGAGGATGAGCTGCATCGCCAGATCCAGCTTCGAGCCGTGGATCACGATCGAGTTGGCGCGCGACATGAAGCTGTTGGGGATCATCGACAGCAGATAGGGGAAATCGATGCCGCGCGGATTCTTCAACCGGATCACCACCATCGATTCATCCGGCGTCGGAATCCACCGCGCGATGAAAGGGTTCGAGGTGTCGACCGTCGGCACACGCTGGAAGTTGATGTCGGTCTCGGCGAATTGCGGGCAGATGTAGTTCACATAGTCCGGCATCCGTCGCAGGATGGTGTCGGTGACGGCTTCCTGCGTGTAACCGCGATCCTTGCGGTCGCGATGCAGCTTCTGGATCCACTCCAGATTGATGACAGGAACGACGCCGACCTTGAGGTCAGCATGCTGGGCGATATTGACCTTGTCGGTCACCACAGCGCCATGCAGGCCTTCGTAAAATAGCAGGTCGGACTTGTCCGGCAGCGGGCCCCATTCGGTAAAGGTCCCCGGTGCCGCCCCGTATAATTTGGCTTCGTCCTCGTCGTGCACATAATGACGGGCGGTGCCGGTGCCGGACTCGCCGTAGTCGCGGAAGACTTTCTCCAGCTCCTCGAACAGGTTGGTTTCCGGGCTGAAGTGGCTGAAGTGCTTGTTGCCCTTCTCGCCTTCCTCCAGCATCTTCGTGCGCATCTCGACGCGGTTGTAGCGATGAAACGCATCGCCCTCGATATAGGCGGCGGCGACTTTCTCGCGACGGAAAATGTTCTCGAACGTCTTTTTCACCGACGTGGTGCCGGCGCCCGACGAACCCGTGATCGATATGATGGGATAGCTGCGCGACATTTTGCTCTGCCCCCGGCTCAGCGAAACAGGCCGCGCCGCGCAAACAGCGGCGCGTCGCTATTGTCGAACATCGGCTCGATTCCTTCGTGAATGGCGGCAACGTCGCGAACGCCGCGCATCGAGCCCATGATCAGCGGCACGCGCTGGTGCGGCGTTCGCGCCGAAACTTCGAGGATGCGGCGACGGCCGGTGGTTGCGGAGCCTCCGGCCCACTCCATGACCAACGCCATCGGGTGCGCTTCGTATAAAAGGCGTAGGCGCCCTTCGCGGTATCCGGGGCGCGCGTCGGCCGGATAGAGGAAGACGCCGCCGCGGACGAGAATGCGAAGTGACTCGGCGACCAGCGAGCCGATCCAGCGCATGTTGAAATCGGCACCGCCGTCGCCACCAATGCCGGCCAGGCATTCGTCGATATAGGTCCGCACCGGACCGTGCCAGTGCCGCCGGTTCGACGCGTTGATGGCGAATTCCGGCGTATTGGGCGCAATCCTGACGCCTTGTGCGACAAGCAGGAATTCACGCGCGCGGCGGTCGAGAATGAAGATGTCGACGCGCCCGTTGTGCGCCAGCACCAACGTGGTCTGGGGACCGTAGACCACGAAGCCCGCGGCGCATTGGGCTGTGCCGGGCTCGAAGAAGGTGGAAACCACATCGTTGCCGCGCGGACGGATCGAGAAGATGGTGCCGACCGAGATGTTGTTCTCAAGATTGGCGGAGCCATCCAGCGGATCGATCGCGACACAGAGCGGCGCGCCGACATCGAGGATTTCGGGCAATTCCGCCTCTTCCGACAGAATGGCGGCGACGGGGGTCACGAGCAGCGCGCGGCGCATCATCCTGTCCGCAACAAGATCGATGTCCTTCTGCACGTCGCCGTCGGAATTCACGCCGCTGAGACGACCGGTAATGCCGGCCAGCGGGCCGTCGGCAATGAGGTCGGCAAGGTCGATGGACGCGGCGGCGATTCCCTCGATCACGGCGGCGATCGCAAGCCGGTTCGGCGTCTTCGCCCCCGCGCGATCGAGATGCGAACGCAATGTCACGCGTTCATCCATAGCCGTTCCCTCATCGCTGCCCTCTGCGGGGCCATTTTCAAAGCGTCGTGCCGTTCGGCCGTCTGCGCACCAACAACATCCCAGTTTGCAGAATTAGTAAAATATTCTTATCTTTGGCCGGAGCAAAGTTTTCCTTATAGAGGTTGCGAGGCTGGTGAGCCGGTTTCTGCGGGAATTGATCCGTCGCCAGTTGCCCACTGGCCACCGTTCACCGCGATCGCTCGGTCCCGGCTGCGGCCAAAAACCTGCATCTGACACAGCCCGCGGTCACGCTGCAGATTCGCAATCTGCAGACACTGGCGGGCCACTGATTCAGGCAGCGGACTGCCCCCTGCGTCCCGAACGAACAGCCCCGGGACGCTTTCGGTCCAGCCTGCGTGTTGTGTGCAGACTGCAGGATTACCTGTGGTTCAATCGAGCTTCGGCGCGCGTCGGTGTCGGCTGGATTGCTTATAAGCATAGGCATAAGCCAGCAATTCGACCTCGGCCCATTGGTGCCCCACGACGATCAGGCAGAACGGCGCGCCGGATACGTAATAACCAGCCGGTACCGTCACTTCGGGAAAGCCCGCAATGTTGATTTCGCAGACCGCGGTCTCGTGGATGATGTCTCCGCCATGCAGCGGAGCAAGCGCGGTGCGCATCTGCGGGAAGATGACGGCATCCAGGCGTTCGCGCATGAACACATCCGCGAAAATCCGCAAATAGGATTTTCTGGCGGCGATGAAGTCGGATAGATCGGGCGGGCGTGTCGGCTCGGCCATCCGCGATCACCTCATCGATGCTGCACGCGAAGGGTTAGAGAGACGACCTTCCGCTTTCGCTGTCGCTGGGTGTTACCGGCCTCAACGGGGTGACCGCCTATTTCGGACTGCTGGACGTCGGATGTCCGCGTCCCGGTGATACTGTAGTCGTATCGACCGCGGCCGGCGCGGTGGGCTCGGCGGTCGGTCAGATCGCGAAAATCTCCGGTTGCCGGACTATCGGGATTGCCGGCGGGTCGGCAAAGATCACCCCAGTGCCGTGAGCTGTTCGGTTACGATGTGGCGATCGATCGTTGACATGCAGATCCTCAGGATTTCAACCCGAAAGACCGCCGACGCACATCCGTCCTTGCTCGAACGATCTGTTGACGTAGCAAGTCCGAGAGACTCGATCTTCTCACCGAGGTCTCCCGCTGTATTCGATCGCTTGGCAGCAGCGGCCGTATATTAGCTCTTGTCGAGCTCAGCTTCGGTCAGCTTGAACTTGACCTGTTTTCGGATTTCCGCAACAGCGTGAAACAGAGCCTTAATTGCTGACGGGCTGAGTGCAACCGTCGCATCCTCAGCTACCTGCCTAGCGAGAGGAAGCAATTTGGTCTTGAGAGCCTTTCCCTTGGGCGTCAAGAACACATGCAATTTGCGCCGGTCTTCTAGGCTACGGACTCGCCGTACTAACCCCTTACGCTCCATCACTTGGATCGCGGCTAGTGTGCTTGGCTCCATGGTTTCGATGCGCAGCGAGAGTTCCCGCTGGGTCAACCCATCTTCTTCCCAGAGCGTCCGCAAGTAATACCACATGCCCAAGGTGACCCCGTGTGGCTCGATCTTTGTCTGCAGATATCTCTGTAGAACCCGATGGGTCATTCGAATCTGATAGCCTATGCTTTCTGTCACCGGGAGAATCTCGTCTGACCCCACTCTCTTTCGACCATGCCCTGTCAGATTTTTGGAAGATTTGCTTCTCATCGAATCCTCTGAGCCGATTTATTCATACCCCTGGATTCTGACCTGTTCGGCTTTCAAGACTGGGGGCATCGAAGGCTAACGTAAGCCTCTTCCCCACCTTGGGCAGATCGAGATTCCCTCAAGGCGCCAGCATCAACCAAATGCCGGCGCTTTTCTTCGATAGCTATAGATGGCTCCCCTAAACTAGGCCGACCATCGATTGGAGCCCACCCTTAGCTTGGAGCCTTTCACAAGATTGCCCCGCAGCTCCGTTGCTCAGGAACGAGTGGCAGCTATCAGCCGTCATACTAGCGCAGGAAAACTTCGCACTCATTGTCTTGTTGCGGCTTGCACTCTATTTGCCAAGCCCTATCCGCTGGCAGCGCAGGCTGAACAACATCAAGACAGCATGGAGCGAGCAGTATCTTCAATGTCACTATGAACGATTTGACCCGGTGATTGCACGGGCGCTTAGAAATCCTGAACCTGGGTCTGTTGGCAAGGCATGCTTTGGAATTTGAGCGATACGCACCAGTCGTGGAGCGGTGGACGACATAGAGGCCTGCGTGGCCGCGTCGAAGACGGGAAGTCCGGCGGTGGACTCTGCTACGGCTATCGCGTCGTCAAAAGCTGGACGAACGTGGCGAGCCGATCCGCGGCGATCGCGAGATCGATGAAGCACAGGCAATTGTGGCGCTACGCATTTTCAAGGAATTCGCGTCTGGAATGGCACGACGATCCGCGGACACGTAAAGCGCGGCACTGGCCTCATCAACAATGAGTTGTATGTCGGCGGGCTGGTGTGGAACAGACAGCGCTACGTCAAAGACCCGAGCATCGGGCGGCGGGTATCGCAGGAACGCGGAATCAGAGTGGATTGTCGTTGAGGTTCCAGAATTCAGGATTATCGACGATGAACTCAGGCAGGCGGTGAAAACACGTCAGAGCGAAATCGCCGTAATGCGACATCTAACGATATCGGATGGGGTCCATCATCTCAGCGCAACACTTTTTCACTGTGACGACGCGGTGACGATTTGCCGAATGATCCAAAGGAATTCAAGGCAACAAAAAACCCGCTATCCTATTGGAATAGCGGGTGAATGTTTGGTTGCGGGGATAGGATTTGAACCTATGACCTTCAGGTTATGAGCCTGACGAGCTACCGGGCTGCTCCACCCCGCGCCAAACCTTTCGGAAAACCAGAGACGAAACGAAGTCGGCCAACGCCAAGGCGTCGATCGATCCCAGTCCGGAGGCTTCCTGAGAAGACAACCGGGGCAAAGCCCTCGGTGCGAGGGGTATGTACCAATGCCTGCCTGCTTTGGAAAGGGGCAGCGGCGATCTTTTTGCGCTTTTATGACGGTCCGGGAAAACGCCTGTCTGCCCTGTTTCGGCACAACCCGGCGCGGCACGAATTGCAACCGCCGAAACTTGCTTTTCAGGCCACCTGGACGCCCTTTGGCGGCCTAATTCAGCAAAAAGCCGCCATCGACGGTCACGGTGCTGCCGGTCATGTAACGCGAGGCCTGCGAAGCCAGCAGCAGAATGGCACCGTCGAGATCGCTCTCATGACCGACCCGGCGCTGCGCGATGCGCTTGATCAGCTTCTCGCCCACGGGCGTGTCCCAGGCGGCATGGTTGATGTCGGTATCGATATAGCCCGGCGCCAGCGCATTGACGCGAATGCGGTGCGCAGCGAGTTCCAGCGCCAGTGCCCTGGTCGCCTGCACGATGCCGGCTTTCGAGATTGCATAAGGCGACACCGCCTTGGTCAGCCCGAATCCGAGGACCGAAGCGATATTGACGATATTGCCCTCCACTTTATGCGCGATCATGCGGCGCGCGGCTTCGGTCGCCGCGAAATAGGCGCCCTTGAGATTGGCCCCGATGACCGCGTCCCAATCCGCCTCAGTCTGATCGATGGCCATCTTCTCCACCGCGATGCCAGCATTGTTGATCAGCACGCTGACCGGCCCGAGCGCAGCTTCAGCGGCATCGAACGCGTTTGCGATCGAGGCATTGTCGGTGACATCCATCGACACCGCGACAGCGCGGCCCCCCTTGTCCGTGATTTCCTTCTGCAGGCTCTCTAGCTTGCCCATCTGCCGCGCTGCGAGCACCACAGCTGCACCATGCGCGGACAGCACGCGCGCAAATTGCCGGCCGAGGCCCTGCGAGGCTCCGGTGATGAGGATGGTTTCTTTACTGACGTCGAATATCCCGGACATGGCATTTCCCTTTGATTTTGCCCTAGTGATACCCGGCCTTGCCGCGATCGCAAACCGCCGCGCTCCGCCGATTTCTTTGACGCGGAATTGCCGCATGGGGACGAAGCCGCGATGAACAGTTTCGATGTCGTCGTTTATGTCGGCCTGATCGTCGCCATGGTCATCGGCTTTCGCGCCGGATTGTTGCGCAGTGCGGTCACCATCCTGGGCTATCTGATCGCCATGCCGATGGCTGTCTGGATCACCGGGCTGATCGCTCCGCAACTGTCCGGTAGCGCAAGCGCCCCGACCACGCAGAACTCGTTGCTGTTCTTCGCGATCTTCCTGATGTCGGGCATCGTGCTCGGCTCGCTGCTGCGCATGGCGATCAACGACATGATCGGCCACGAGATCGGCATCGGCGACAGGCTCGGCGGCGCTTTGCTCGGCGCCATTCGCGTCGGCCTGATCGCGGTGACGCTAGTGCTGATCTTCGACCAGTTGGTGCCGGCCGACAGGCAGCCGGCCTATATGACCGGCTCACAGCTGCGGCCCCTGCTGTCGCTGGCCGGGCAGAAGGGCGTCAAATCGCTGCCGCCGGACGTGACCGCCACCATCGAGCAATGGAAACGCGCGCATCGGCTCTGACGGGAGCGCCCTTATCAGACCCCGCCGGAACCGCTATAACGCGGCCCTCGGATTATCGAACTTCAGGAGTGACATCGTGGATCTTGGAATCAAAGGCCGCCGCGCGCTTGTCTGCGCATCCAGCAAGGGCCTCGGCCGTGGCTGCGCCGAAGCGCTGGCCGCAGAAGGCGTGCATGTCACGATGACTGCACGCGGCGGCGACGTGCTGGCGGCAGCCGCTGCCGATATCCGCAAGGCCTATCCGGGCGTCGAGGTCACCGAAGTCGTCGGTGACATCACCACGGTCGAAGGCCGCGAAGCTGCGCTGAAGGCAGCCGGCCAGATCGACATCCTCATCAACAATGCCGGCGGCCCGCCGCCCGGCGATTTCCGCAACTGGACCCGCGACGACTGGCTCAAGGCCATCGATGCCAACATGCTGACCCCGATCGAGCTGATCAAGGCGACGGTGGACGGCATGATGGAGCGCAAGTTCGGCCGCATCGTCAACATCACCTCGGCCGCCGTGAAGGCGCCGATCGATGTGCTCGGCCTGTCGAACGGCGCGCGCAGCGGCCTGACCGGCTTCATCGCCGGCCTGTCGCGCAAGACCGTGCGTGCGAATGTCACCATCAACGGCCTGCTGCCCGGCCCATTCAACACCGACCGCCTGAAGGGCGTTGCCGCCGGCCAGGTCAAGGCGACAGGTCTTTCGGTCGATGAGATCCTGACCAAGCGCGCGGCCGAAAATCCGTCGGGTCGCTTCGGTGAAGCCGATGAATTCGGTCAGGCATGTGCATGGCTGTGCAGTTCGAAATCCGGCTTCATCACCGGCCAGAACATCGTTCTCGACGGCGGCGCTTTCCCCGGCACGATGTAACTCGACGACATCTCAAGACGCAAAAAGGCGATCGGCTGCACGGCCAATCGCCTTTAGTTTTTGGGTTGCGCAATCAGTGGACGGGTGTGGTGCGTTCGCTGGACCAATCGACGCCGAATTCTTCCAGGCCTTCCGCGAGGAGATCGCCGAGCAAAGGCTCGCCGAGCAGATAGCGCGCGGTGCGCCCGTTGCGGCCTTCTGCGGCTTCGCGGCGCAAGTCGCTCCATTCCTCGATGGTGGCGTCACCGCGGCCCAGCCGCATCAGGGCGACGAGGTCGATCTGCTCGTCCTCGGTGAGCGCGCTGATGAAGCCCGCGATTTCCCGCGCCACGGGATCCTCGCCATTGTCCTCAAGCACATCGATCATATCGTCATCGGCGCCGTTGGAGCCGGAATCGGTGTCGGAGGCGATATCCTTGGCATCGAACTGCCGCGCCTTCTCGATCAGAAAGCCCACTTTCTCGGATGAAATCGCTAGTTCTGGCATCGCACGCTCCTCGCTGCAGGGCCCGGTGTTCCACTCTGACAACGCGCAGCCCCGCGAGATGATCCATTGCGCGCCACGCCGGAAACCCGCATCTTTCCAGCCCTAAAAAGAACAATGGGGTGAACGCCTGATGCAATGGACGGTCGGCAAGGTCAGGATCACGCAGATCATCGAAGGCGAGACGATTGGCAGCACACGCTTCATTCTCCCGCAGGTCGGCCCCGATGAGGTCCATGCGCTGCCGTGGCTGATGCCGGAATTTGCAACTCCTGAAGGCCGGCTGAAAATGTCGATCCATGCGCTGGTCGTGGAAACACCGACGCAGCGCATCGTCATCGATACGTGTCTCGGCAACAATAAGCAGGGCCGTTCAGTTCCGACGTGGAATGACCTGCACACGTCGTTCCTCGAGAACATGACAGCAGCCGGCTTCGCACCTGACAGCATCGACACGGTGCTGTGCACCCATCTGCATGTCGATCATGTCGGCTGGAATACAAAACTGGTCGCTGGCCAATGGACGCCGACATTCCCGAATGCACGCTATGTGTTCGGGCAGCACGAATACAACTACTGGGCGGCGTATAGCGATACGGCGTCGCATCTCGCCGTGTTCAACGATTCCGTAAAGCCGATCACCGATGCCGGGCTGATGGATCTCGTTGCCAGCGATGCGCAACTCTCGGACGAGGTCACGCTGATCCCGACACCGGGCCACAGCCCCGGCCATATGAGCGTGCATATCAAATCCGCAGGTGAGGAAGCGCTGCTGACCGGCGACGCCGCACATCATCCGGTGCAGATGGCGCATCTCGACTGGTCGTCCACGGCGGATGCCGATCCCCTGCAAGCCGCCGTATCGCGGCGCGCATTGTTCTCGCGTTTTGCGGATACGCCGACACTGGTGATCGGCGGTCACTTCGGTGCCGGCCACATCATGCGCGAGGGCGATGCTTTCAGATTTGCCGCGCTGCAGCACTGATTTTTGCGGCTCTGACCTTTCTGTCGCGCGGTTGAATTTCCCCGCGCCCTGTTCCACAACCTTTCAGGCAAGCCCCAAGGGAGACGACAATGAAGCTCGTAAGATACGGCGCGTTCGGCAGCGAAAAGCCGGGACTGATCGACAAGGACGGCAAGCTGCGCGACCTCTCCGGCCAGGTGAAGGATCTGGCTGACGATGCGTTCGCACCTGCCAATCTTGTCAAGCTCGCTGCGCTCGACCCGGCGTCGCTGCCTGCCGTAAGCGGCTCGCCGCGCATTGGCTCGCCCGTTGGCGGCAAGCCGAAATTCATCGCCATTGGCCTGAACTATGCCGACCACGCCGCCGAATCCGGCATGCCGATTCCGTCGGAGCCGATCGTCTTCATGAAGGCGCTGAACAGCCTGTGCGGCCCCAATGACGATGTGGAAAAGCCCCGCGGCTCGACCAAGCTCGACTGGGAAGTCGAACTCGCCATCGTCATCGGCACCAAAGCCAAATATGTGACCGAAGCCGATGCGCTGAAATATGTCGCCGGCTACAGCGTCTGCAACGACGTCTCGGAACGCTTCTTCCAGATCGAGCGCGGCGGCCAGTGGACCAAGGGCAAGTCGCATGACACGTTTGGCCCGCTCGGCCCGTGGCTGGTGACGCCAGACGAAGTCGGCGACGTGCACAAGCTCAGCATGTATCTCGACGTCAACGGCAAGCGCTGCCAGACGGGTTCGACTGCGACCATGATCTTCAATGTGCCGCAGATCGTCTCGTATCTGTCCGGCATGATGACGCTGATGCCCGGCGACATCATCACCACAGGCACGCCACCCGGCGTCGGCCTCGGCATGAAGCCGCCGAAATTCCTCGAAGTCGGCGACGTCATGACGCTCGGCATCGAGAAGCTCGGCGAGCAGAAACAGAAAGTGGTTGCGGCTTAAGGCGCATCACTCTCCTCGTCATTGCGAGGAGCGAAAGCGACGAAGCAATCCAGAAGGCCACAAAGCAAGGACTGGATTGCTTCGCTGCGCTCGCAATGACGACCAATAGAACTGAGTAAAGGACCAAAAATGAAGCTGACTTTTTCTCCGGGCTCGCCCTTCGCACGCAAGGTTCGCATTGCCGCGATCGAACTCGGCCTGATCGACAAGATCGAACTCACGCCCGCCTCGGTCGCACCGACGCAGAAGAATGAGACCTATTCGCATGACATCAGCCCGGTCAGGAAATTGCCGGCGCTGATCCTCGATGACGGCAATGTCATCGTGGATTCATATGTCATCACCGAATATCTCGACGAGCTCGCCGGCGGCAACAAGCTGGTCCCGGCCTCGGGTCCGGCGCGCTGGAAGGTGAAGAGCGAGCATTCGATGCTGCAGGGCATGACGGATGCGATGCTGCTGTGCCGCTACGAGGTCGGCGTGCGCCCCAAAGAGTTTCTGTGGCAGGCCTGGTATGACGATCAGTGGGATCGTGCATGGGAGGGCCTCACGCGCTTCGAAAATCATCCGGACATCCTGACGCGCCCGATGGATGCGGCGCAGATCGCGCTCGTCTGCGTGCTCGGTTATGCCGATTTCCGCTTCCCAGATTGCGGATGGCACAAGGCGTTTCCAAAACTCGACGCCTTTCACAACAAGATGCTGCAGCGGGAATCGGTCAAGATCTCCGTTCCGCCAAAGGGTTAGGATCGAAAAGCGGCCTGACGCAATTTCACGTCAGCTTGCGAAAATCCTGCGTCAGGCCTGCGGCAATCTTGCGGCAGGTCTAATCGAACAGCGAGGGCGTGTGATTCACATACGCGCCCTCGATGGCGAGCATCTTGAGCTTCGTCTCGACGCCGCCGTTGGCCGAAAATCCGCCTGGCTTGCCGCCGGCAGCCAGCACCCGGTGACACGGCACGATCACCGGACACGGATTCTGCCCCATCGCCTGCCCGACATTGCGTGACAGTTCGACACCGCCGAGCTTCTTGGCGATATCGCCATAAGTCAGCGTGGCGCCCGGCGGGATCTGGCGGGCAATCGCATAGACGTTGCGATTGAATTCGGGGACGTCGGTGAGATCGAGATCGATATCGAGAAGATCGACCGGCTTGCCGGTCATCAGTTCTACGATACCGTCGATGGCTGCCTGTACCGCCGGCGGCGGCGCGGCTTCGACGACCTCCGCATGGCGCTGCTTGATGCGCACACGGGTCTGTTTTTCGTCCGGCTGCGGCAATTGCACGGCAACGATGCCGCGATCGGCCCATGCGATGCCGCAACGGCCGATGGCGGTGTCGAAGAGAGTGAACTGAACGTCGGTCATATGAGCCTCCATCGATCGCATCAGCATCCGATGTGGTGAGGTCCGGAGTTTGCGACGATCTTCAGCCATTCGCCACCCGATTCCGGAGTGGCAAACAGCTTTGTCTCAGCTCTGCTCACGTGACGGCATTGAGGCGGCCTTGTGGATGAAAGCCTGGCCGAGCATGTCGAGGATTTCCTTGGTGGCCACGAACATGAACACACCCGCCTCGGTGTCGAAGGAGATGCCGACCACGGTCGGATCAGGCTGGAAGTCCAACAGGCTGTAGCCCTTCAGCGGGAGGGCGGGAACTTCTTTCGGATTCGACATGTCGGTCTCCCGCGTCAATGAAAGGCTCGTGAAAGCCGGAATAACGAGGGCTTAGACAACAATTCGGAGCACGCCAAGGCGTTATTTCGTAGCGTTGGCCAGGCCTCTAACGACAATCGGGACCGCATAGCGGCCCCGATCTTCAGAAGTCCAAGCCGTGCGATGGCAATGGCGGACTTACTCGTCGTTCTGCATCGCTGCGGCCAGCTTGTCGTAATATTTGCCGACGAGATCGATATTGCCCTTGTTCTCGACTGCTGGCGGCGGCGATTTGAGCGCGGCGTTGAGATCGGCGAGCGCGGCCTTCTTGTCCTTGGCCGGCATTTTCTTATCGGCCTGCACGGCCGCGATCTGCTGCTTGAAGACCACTTCGGGGCCGACATATTTCTTGGTCTGCGGATCGAAGCCGCCCAGCACCAGCATGATGTTTTCGACGACGTCGTTGTAGTCGCCGTAGTTCGCAAAGCCGTTTTTCTTGGCGACGTCATCGAGCTGCGCGACCACTTTGGGATCCGGCTTGTCAGGTGCCTGCTGCGGCAGCTTGGCGGTGACCGCATCGAGATCCTTCTGCGCGGCCAGCACCTGCTCGATCTGCTTGTCAGTCAGCGCAATCTGCTTTGGCGCCGGCGCATTTTGCGCGGGAGCTGCGGTGGGTGCCGGCGTGGGCGGCGTCTGTTTTGCGGCGGGCTGTTTCTGCGCCTGCGCATATGCAGCGCCAGTGACGGGAATCGTTGCAAAGCCTGCGATGGTCAGAGCGGCGATGACGGGGCGAAGGATGGAACGCATGAAGATCTCCTCGGCAAATTGGAGCGACCAGGGAAAGTCGATCGCGGAGCGAAACCGGTTCAACGAGCCCGGTTGGCAGAGGATGGAATGCTGCAGCTGAATCGTGGCTGAATGATCGCAGCGGCCGGTCGTCCCTTCCCCCGGCAGCTCGGTTGCCGATGTTCCGCCCATTACCCGCTTATGGTGCATGTACGACCAACAAAGCAGGCCGCCATTCCGACGATCAGTCGTCCTTCAGCGCGACGGCGAGCTTGTCGTAATACTTGATCGCGAGATCGATATTGCCCTTGTTTTCAACAGCTGGCGGCGGCGACGCCATCTTGGCATTGAGATCGTCGATCGCCTCCTTCCTGTCTTCGGCTGAGAGGCTCTTGTCCGCCTGAACGGTGGCGATCTTCTGCTTGATCACGGCAACCGGCCCCACATAGGTCTTCGTCTTCGGATCGATGCCCGCCATTGCGAGACCGATATTGTCGAACAGGATCGTATACTCGGCGTAATTTGCAAAACCATGCTTCTTGGCGACACCATCGATCTGGGCAAGGACCGCTGCGTTCGTTCCGGGAGTGGCGACAAAGCCGTCGAGATCTTTCTGCGCTGCGAGCAACGCCACCACCTGCTTTTCACTGAGAGCTAGCTGCTTGGCGGCGGACGCTTCCAGTTTCGATGCCTGCGCCAAGGCGATCTGGCTGGCCGGTATCGCAAAACAAAAAGTCGCACCAACCAGGGTCAGCGCGACAACGGGACGAAAAACGAAATGCATGCCGAGTTCCTGTCGGTAGATAATCCTCACTAAGTCTCGCATTGGAAAAGAAAGGTTCAGCGGCAACGGTAATATTCTGCAGAAGCCTCTATCGCCCCCGAGCTGCGCACGCATGCGCTCTCCCGGCTCTTGGGATGAGCATCGGCGTTGGAGACGCGGTTACAATGATCCGAGATGACGAGTTTGCGTTGATTGGCCTGCGGGTGCAGACAACAAAAAACGCCGCCTCCCGAAGGAAGCGGCGTTTTTTGATTTGATATCGTAGTTGAGGAGTCTTTGTCCTTTGCAGGCCTGGCAGCGACCTACTCTCCCAGGGCTTAAGCCATAGTACCATTGGCGCTGAGGAGTTTAACGGCCGAGTTCGGGATGGGATCGGGTTGAAGCTCCTCGCTAGAACCACCAGGCCGGCGAAGGACAAAGATACGAAGCAAACTGTTTTGGTCTTTCTGTAGGACGCGCTTGGGCGTCCCTGAGTTGCGCATTCTGATTTACAGAGCGCAGTCTCATTTTCATTCAGACTGATGTCTGGACATTGAAAATGAGAGCAATCAAGCCAATCGAACGATTAGTACCGGTAA